>NZ_NQKQ01000015.1 GCF_002269505.1 Pseudomonas fragi
AGGCGGGAATGCCCAGTTTCGTGATTAGCATGCTCAGAAAAATTAACTGACTGTTGCACTTGTTCCTTGAGACCGCCCACTGTTGCCGCGGCTAATCTGGCCAATGCCTATAACATCAACAGTTTGATGGAAGCCTTTGGTGGCGAAAGTTTGCTGGTCGAGCAGAAAGTCGCCCGAACCCTGGGGAAATGGGTGGGGTGGGATCAAGCCATGGGAATCGCCTGCAATGGTGGAAAAATAACCCTGATGTACGCGATTCGTTCGGCCCTCAGCCGACTTTTGCCAGATTCCCAATGCCAGGGATTGACAGGTGAGACAGTCGTTTTCAGTAGCGAGGGCGGGCATTACTGCGTGGAGCACATCGCAAGCCAATTAGGCCTGGGCTCTGACAACTGCTGGCGTGTACCGAGTAACAACGCTGGGCAAATGTGCCCAAAGGCTTTGCTCCTGCTAATGGAGCGGGCTCATGCTCAAGGAAAAAAAATAGCAGCCATTATTTGTGCGGGTGGGACAACGATCAATTTCAACTGCGAAGACACGCGTGTCATCCATGAGGTCGTGGAGGGTTTCGTCAGCCGCGAAGCATTGAGCTATCGACCTTACCTGCACCTGGACAGCGTGATTGGTTGGGTTTATTTCACCTTGCTGCAAGGCGGGCTGAAGCGTCTGCCAGCGACACAGTTGCCAGGCAATGCCGTTGCGCAGCGTCTTGAGGCGATCTGTGAACGTTTTTCGGGGCTTGCTCACTTCGATTCATTCGGAGTCGATTTCCATAAAACCGGTTTATGCCCGTATAACAATAGTTACTTTGTTAGCCAAGATCGTCGTTTTATGGATGAACTGGGTGACGGAAAGTATCGGTTTAGTGAGAGGGATTTTGAGCCTGGACAACTGCGTGCCTACCGTTATACGTTTGAAAATTCACGCGGTGCTTCTGGCATTCTTTCAAGTTGGGTTGCTTTGAAGAAGTTTGGCAAGCAAGGGTTGGGTGCTTACATATTTAGACTTCAACAAGGTAGAGAGACGCTCGTCGCTGCTATTAAGCGGCAGGCATTGTTTACGCAGTTAAACGAGAAAACATTAGGGCATGAAGTTGTGTTTTTAATTCCGTTTGCCAGTGACCTGTCCAGCAGGTGTGTGACGAATGATGAATTGGCCAAGGCATTTATGCAGCATTGCTGGCAATTGACCAATACGGGGGTGCAGTTCCCGCTTTTCAGTATCGTGCCCAATTATCGAATTAATAATGATCCGGCAGACGTTACCACGGCCTTTTTGCTGACGCCCTGCCATACAGAATTAACAAACGATGATTGGGATTGGGTGCTCAGGCAAATCGCCGAGCAAAAGGTCGTTTTTGAAACGCGGTATCGCCAGCGTCAAATCAGCCAAGTGAGCGAGCATTTCGAGCGCCCCATCAAATGAAGGGCGCAGCGAACCTTGATGTCACCGCGATTACTGAACAGTCGCCTACTGGCTTTGCCCTTCTCAAGCAGATGATTGAGCTTTACTGCGAGCGCCAACAGACCTGCGAACGACCAATGCCCTGCCTTATAGATCTGTCGGTGGGAAATCCGGATGTTCATCCCCCAGCCTATTGGCTTAAGCGTTTGGCTCATTACATCAATGATGTAAGCCTGCACGGTTATGGGGAGCTTAGAGGCGACATAAACCTGGCCCTGCGTGAGCAGTTTGTGGCTTATCACCAGCGTCGCTTTTTGGGCTCTGCCGCTATTGAGCTCAGCGCGCACCATCACGTGGTGGATTTGCTGGGTAGTAAAGAAGGTATTTTTTTAGCGCTTTTGGCGTTTGTGAAGCCGGGCGAGACACTGCTCTTGCCCGACCCGTCTTACAGTGTTTACCAGGCGTGTGCCTTGCAGCGTGGGGTGCGAGTGGAGTACTTCCCCTGTGATGAGTCTGGACAGCCTGACGTTCGACAGATCACGGCTGCGCAGTTGAGAAATGCACGTTTGCTGGTGCTTTGTTCGCCGAACAACCCCACCGGGGTAGTGGTGACTGAACAAACTTTGCAACGCATCGTACGTTTTGCACGCCAGCATCATTTGAAAGTGGTGCTGGATAGGGCTTACGTCGAGTTGGGTTTTCGTCTGCCCAGCGGTAATTCCCACTATTTGCAGGGCTCTGCCTTACCGCTTGAAGGTGCAATGGAGTGCGTGATTGAACTCCACAGTTTGAGCAAATCGTGTGGTCTTGCTGGCTGGCGCATTGGATTCGCGGTAGGGGCGGCCTCCATGATTGAGGCACTCAAGGGGCTGAAGGCCAATAGTGATTTTGGTATGTTTTTACCGTTTCAGCGTGTCGCCAGCGAAATGCTCGAACAACTGGAACCGGTCGCAAACCTTATCAGCGAGGACTATCGCCAGCGTATCGTCATGGTCGTCGACGCCTTAAATCTGATGGGGTGGAAAGTTGCACCACCTGAAGGCGGGTTTTTTTTATGGGCTAAATTGCCCGACTGCTGCACAGCGGATTATGACGTCACGTTTACTCAAAAGCTGCTGAACGACACGGGCATTTTAATGACGCCCGGCAGTTTGTTTGGTCTGGCGGGCAAAGGCTATGTTCGTATTGCATTGGTCCAGAGTCCGGCCAGGCTAGAACTTATGATTGAGCGTTTGCGTCGATGGTTTATAAGTAACGGTTTGTAAACTCCACTCGACATTTCCTGATCTCTTGGGTGCATCTCCAGGCGTAATGACTTGTTACGGTCCTGTGCATTGCATAGTCTTGCGCGATTATTTGCCCGCACACGCTGGCAACCAGCGTCAGGAGAGTGGAAATGGGCCTGAATAACCAGTGGATGCAGCGCGACCTCGCCGTGTTGTGGCATCCCTGCACCCAAATGAAAGATCACGAACAACTGCCCTTGATCCCGATCAGGCGCGGTGAAGGCGTGTGGCTGGAAGACTTTGAAGGCAAGCGTTACCTCGATGCCGTGAGTTCCTGGTGGGTCAACGTGTTTGGCCACTGCAACCCGCGTATCAACCAGCGCATCAAGGATCAGGTCGATCAGCTGGAGCACGTGATCCTTGCAGGTTTCAGCCATCAGCCGGTAATCGAGTTGTCCGAGCGGCTGGTCAAGATGACGCCCGCAGGCCTGACTCGTTGCTTCTATGCCGATAACGGTTCGTCGTGCATCGAAGTCGCGTTGAAGATGAGCTTTCACTACTGGCTCAACCGTGAACAGCCGAACAAAAAGCGCTTCGTGACCCTGACCAACAGTTACCACGGCGAAACCATGGCCGCGATGGCCGTGGGCGATGTGCCGCTGTTCACCGAGACCTACAAGGCGTTGCTGCTGGACACCATCAAGGTGCCGAGCCCCGACTGCTACCTGCGCCCTGAAGGCGTGAGCTGGGAAGCGCATTCGCGCACGATGTTTTTGGCGATGGAACAGACCCTTGCCGAAAATCACCAGACCGTCGCTGCGGTTATCGTCGAGCCGCTGATTCAGGGCGCTGGCGGCATGCGCATGTACCACCCGATATACCTCACATTGTTGCGCGAGGCCTGTGACCGTTACGGCGTGCACTTGATCCTCGACGAGATCGCCGTGGGCTTCGGGCGTACCGGAACCATGTTCGCCTGCGAGCAGGCGGGTATCACGCCCGACTTCCTGTGCCTGTCCAAGGCGTTGACCGGCGGTTACCTGCCGCTGGCGGCCTGCATGACCACGGACGAGGTGTACAGCGCGTTCTACGACGATTACCCGACCTTGCGCGCCTTCCTGCATTCCCACAGCTACACGGGCAACCCGTTGGCCTGTGCGGCAGCATTGGCCACGCTGGATATTTTCGAAGAAGACAACGTTATCGAGAACAACAAGGCCTTGGCTCAACGCATGGCCAGTGCGACTGCCCACCTTGTTGATCATGCTCATGTCTCGGAAGTACGTCATACGGGTATGGTGCTGGCTATTGAAATGGTTCAGGACAAGGCCAGCAAAACCGCTTACCCGTGGCAGGAACGCCGTGGCCTGAAAGTCTTCCAGCACGCTCTGGAGCGGGGCGCGTTGTTGCGTCCTCTGGGCAGCGTGGTGTATTTCTTGCCGCCTTACGTGATCACCCCCGAGCAGATCGACTTTTTGGCTGAAGTGGCCAGTGAAGGGATCGATATTGCGACCCGCAGTGACATCAGCGTGGCCGTACCATCGAACTTTCATCCGGACTTCCGTGATCCGGGTTAAGCCGGGTCGTACTGAATCTCCTGTGGGAGCGGGCTTGCTCGCGATGCAGGCTGCGCGGTGTGTTTGAATCACCGCGTAGATACAATCGCGAGCAAGCTCGCTCCCACATTAGCACCCGAATTTTCAGAGAATATAAATGAGATTGTCCCGCTTCTTTATCGATGCTCCCTTGAGCCTTGGTGAACATGAGTTGCCTGAAGCCCAGGCGCATTACATTGGCCGCGTACTGCGCATGGCCGAGGGCGATGCCTTGCAAGTGTTCGATGGCTCGGGCCAGGAGTTCCTGGGGCGTTTGCTGGAAGTCGGCAAAAAACGCGTGCGCGTGCTGCTCGAGGAAACCTTTGCCGGGCAAGTCGAGTCACCATTGGCCATACACCTCGGCCAGGGCCTGTCCCGTGGCGAGCGGATGGACTGGGCCATTCAGAAGGCCACCGAACTGGGCGTGACCGAGATCACCCCGATCATGAGTGAGCGCTGCGAAGTACGGCTCAAGGACGAACGTGCCGACAAGCGCCTGGCCCACTGGCGGCAAGTGGCGATCAGTGCCTGTGAGCAATGTGGCCGTTCGCGGGTGCCGGTGATTCATCCGCCGGTGTTGCTCAGTGACTGGATCAAAACCACAGAGGCCGACCTCAAGCTGGTGCTGCACCCGGTGTCCGAGCCCTTGGCCAGCCACGCAAAACCCGCGCGTCTGGCGTTCCTGATCGGCCCGGAGGGCGGCCTGACCGATAACGAAATCGATCAGGCCCAGGCCGCCGGCTACCAGCCTGCACGCCTTGGTCCACGGGTATTGCGCACTGAGACCGCACCGGTTGTGGCCCTGGCCGTGGCGCAGCAGTTGTGGGGCGATTTCTGATTCAGGCAAGCATTTGCCCGTTTATTCCACAGGAGCACTGATCGGTGTGGCGATGATTTTCTTCAGCTCGGCGGTCATCGGGAATTCCAGGTTCAGGCCGTTGGGCGGGATCGGTTGCTCGAACCAGCGCTGGTAAATGCTGGTGATTTCCCCGGACTGATACAGATCGGCCAGGGTCTTGTTGACCACTGCCAGGAACTGCGGATCGTCCTTGCGCACCATGCAGCTGTAGATCTCCCTCGATTGTTCGTCACCCACCACGACCCAGTTGTGTGGGTCGCGGGCTTTGGCGCGTTCGCCGTAGAGCAGCGCATCGTCCATATAAAACGCAACGGCGCGGCCGGTTTCGAGCATCTTGAAGGCTTCGCCATGATCTTTGGCGCTGATCACGTTCATGCCCATTTTGTGGTCGGCGCTGTAGCTTTTGATAAAGCGTTCGTTGGTGGTACCCGCCGTGGTCACCACGTTCTTGTCGCGTAAATCATCGAAGCCCTTGATGCCGCTGTCCTTGGCGGTCAGCAATTGGCCTTTGACGTAAATAAACCCATAGGAAAATGCCACCTGCTTTTGCCGTTCGGCAGTCACGCCGGTTGAGCCGCACTCCAGATCGACAGTGCCGTTCTGCACCAGCGGAATGCGGGTTTGCGAGGTCACCAGGTTGAATTTGACCTTCAGCGGCTTGCCGCCCACTTGCTGCTGGATGCGCTCTACGATCTTGTTGGCCAGCTCTACCGAATAGCCCATTGGCTTGCCGCTGTTATCGCCGACATAGGAGAACGGTACCGACGCATCGCGATAACCCAGGGTAATACTTCCCGAGTCGGCGATTTTTTTCAGTGTGCCCTGCAACGGGGCTTCGTTGGCTTGTACGGCATGGCTGATCAACAGGCCCAGCGTGCAACTGATCAAGGCAAATTTTTTCATTGTTGTTTTCCCCTAAAACAGATTAATGACGAACAGCAATCACGCTTATTTCCACCAGTACCTGAGGTCGCGCCAGTTCGGCTTGCAGGGTGGTGCGGGTGGGCGCCTTGCCTGCTGATAGCCAGGCTGACCACACGGCATTCATGGCCGCAAAGTCGCGCTGAATGTTTTGCAGGTAAATGGTGGCGTTAACGATGTGGTCTTTGTCGCTGCCGGTTTCGGCCAGCAAGGCGTCGATCTTGCTCAGCACTTCTTGCGTCTGCGCGGTAATGTCCTCGCTTTGTGTAGGCACCTGTCCGGACAGGAACACCAGCGCTTCAAACGTCGCGGCGGCGCTCAAACGGTCATTGCTGTTGATGCGTTGGATGGTCATAGGGCTTTCCTTCTGGACGGGATGACGCACTCAGGCAGCCAGGCCTTGCATGTCAATGGAGGGTTTGCGTTGTGCAATCAGCTCGCTGAGCAAGCGCCCGCTGCCGCAGGCCAGGGTGAAGCCCAGCGCACCGTGGCCCAGGTTTAGCCACAGGTTGCGATAGCCGCTGGCACCCAGGATCGGCACGCCGCTGGGGGTTGCAGGGCGCATGCCAGCCCACTCGATGGCGTCGTTATAATTGCCCGCCTGCGGGAAGGTGCTACCGGCCAGTTGCCGCATTTGCGCAAGGCGTTTGGGGTCCGGCGCGGGATCGAAGCCGACGATGTCGACCATCGCGGCAATGCGCAGTTGATCGCCGATACGCGCGTAGACGATCTTGCGGTCGTAGTCGGTGATGCTCACTTGTGGTGCCTTTTGCGGGTCGGTAAGAGCCAGCGTGAGGCTGTAACCCTTGAGCGGATACAGCGGCAGGCGCAACCCCGGCAGGCGCAGGGCAGGGCTGTTGTGCCCGGCAGCGAGCACCAGTTGGTCCACGGCCAGAACCTCATCGCCCATTTCCACTGCCTGTATCGCCCCGTTGGCGTGGCGAAGGCGGGTGACGGTCTTGCCCAGCATAAAAGTGCAACGGCCACTGGCCTGCAGGCGGGCGGCCATTTGCTGACAGAACGCATGGCAATCACCGACTTCTTCACTAGGGGTGTAGATGCCGCCGATAAACGCCGAGCCATGCAGGCCGGGTTCCAGGCTGACGCACTCGCTGGCAGTCAGCGCCTGTTGAAATGAGCTGTGGATAACTTTTTTCCGGGCCTTTTCAAAGTTGCCGCGCTCACGGAACGCTACCAGCTTGCCATTGCGCTGCCAGGCGAAATCGCCCAGCTGATCGTCTTCGCGCCATTGTTGCAGCGTGGCCTGGCTGAGCAACGCCAGGCGCAGCAAATGCGCGCCGTTGCGCTGATTGACCGAGCCACGGCAGGCAGCAATAAACGAAGCGAGCCAGCGCCATTGGGCCGTGTCCAGGCGCGGGCGTAGCTTGAGGGGCGAGTCGCCGCGCAACATCCAGCCCATCGCTTGCCACGGCACGCCGGCATCGGCCAGCGGTGCTACATAGCGGTACGAGAGCTGGCCACCATTGGCAAAGCTGGTCTGGCTGCCTAGGGCAGGTCGGGCCTCGATAACCGTCACTTCAAAGCCGTCGCGCACCAGGGCATACGCTGTGGCCAGCCCGATTACGCCCCCGCCGATGATGCAAACTCGCTGTGCCATAACAGTCCTTAACCCTTGTTGTTCGGGCTTCAGATTAGGGGCAGGTGACAGGCGGCGAACAATGAATAAAGATGGATCTCCCATAAACAAAGGTTATGGACTGCTGCCATGCGCTTGCGTCATATCGAAGTGTTCCAGGCGATTCGCCAAACCGGTTCTGTGAGTGCGGCTGCGCAGTTGCTGCATGTTTCGCAGCCTGCGGTCAGCAAGGTGCTGCAACACGCCGAGCAGCGGTTGGGCTTCCCGCTTTTTTTACGCGTGCGCGGCAAGTTGCAGCCCACCCCCGAGGCGCTGTTGCTGGAGCGCGAAGTCGACAAGGTGACCGAGAGCCTGCAAGGCGTGCAGCGCCTGGCGCAAAGCCTGCGCCGTGAGCCGGGCCAGCGTTTGCGGATCGGCAGTACGCCCGCGCTGGCGTTGTCGCTGTTGCCGCCGGTGATCAGTGAGTGGACGCAGCGCTACCCCGATATCAACTGTGAACTGGCCAGTGCCCATAGCCGGGAACTGGTACTAAACCTGTTGATGCGCGAGCTGGATGTGGCCCTGACCTTCAAGTTGCCTGATCACCCCGGGCTCAAGGCTCGGGCATTGGCCCACGGTGTACTGGTGGCGCTGGCACCGAGAGGGTATTGGGCAGATGAAAGCGAGGGCATGCCGCTGGCCTTGAATGAGTTGGCGGATGCGCCGTTGATCGGGCTGAGCAGTGCCGATCCGTTGTTTGCCCGCCTGGACAATTACCTGCAGGCGGTAGAGCCGCCGCCACGCATCAGTATCGCGGTGCAGACCTATTCACTGGCGCGGGCGATGGTGGAGTCGGGTGCGGGATTGGCGGTAATTGATCCGTTTACGGCGCTGGGGGCGTCGCGGGCGAGTACGCTGATCAGGCCACTGACCCCGGCACTGCCGATAACGTTGTATGCATTGACCCGGGCAGATGAGGCCCCGGCGCATACCCTGGAAGGGTTGCTGCAACTGTTCGCAGAGCGTGCCAGCGAACAGTTGCAGCGGTTGGCGGGTTGATAGCGCGATTTAACCGCTCCCACAGGGTGGGGGGGTTACTTCGGCAAGGCGTATACCACCACCTGATCGCCCACCTGATCTTTCAGGATCGAGTTGCCGCCCGCCACAAACGCCACGTACTGCCGGCCCTTGTATTCATAGACGGCGGGGTTGGCCACGGCAGGCGCCATAACGATGTCCGACCACAGTTCCTTGCCGTCATCCAGGGAGTAGGCGCGCACCTTGGCATCCATCGATGCACCGATAAACACCAGGCCGCCTGCGGTCACCGCTGGACCACCAATGGTCGGTGAGCCCATGCTTTCAGGCATGTACCAGCCCCACTGCTGCACGGCACCCATCGGCCGACGCCATTTCACGTCACCGGTGTTCATGTTGATTGCCACGATTTCACCAAAAGGCGGTGCCCAGCACGGCATGCCAGCCCAGTTTTGCGCGTTCAGCAAACTCATGCCGTAAGGCGCGCCGATTTGAGGGTAGAAGCCGTTTTCGTTGCCAGAATCTTTAGGCTGTTTATCGTAGGAAGCGCGATCCCACAGCTTGATCATCTGAACGATGTGCGAGGTGTTGACGATCGCCACCTGACTCACCGGGTCAAACGCTACACCGCCCCATTGCACGCCACCGGCACTGTCCGGGTAAGCCAGTACGCCGTTGCCCTTGGTGGATGGCGGCGAGTACATGCCGTTGTATTCCAAGCCGTCCCACATTTTGCTGCACTGGCCGAAACCGACGATATCGGCGATTTTCCAGATGGCCGGTTTTTTCGACTGATCCAGCAACGGAGCTGGTTTGGTCGGGAACGGCTGGGTTGGCGAATACACCTCGCCGTCGGCGTCGCCTTTGGGCACCGGGCGTTCTTCGATCGGCCACACGTCTTCGCCGGTACGGCGGTCGACGGTGAACAGGAAGCCCATTTTGGTCGCTTGTACCAACGCCGCTACAGGCTTGCCATCGACGGTGATGTCCATCAGCGTCGGCGCAGAGTTGATATCGTAGTCCCACAAGTCATGGTGAACCCACTGACGAGACCAGACGACCTTGCCGGTATTGATATCCAGGGCGGTGGTTGAAGTGCCCAGTGGAATCGGTTGGGTCCGGTTGCCGCCCCAGTAGTTGGGTGAGGGTGAGGACACGGGTATGTACAGCAAGCCAAGAGCCGGGTCATAAGACATCGCGGTCCAGATGTTGGCGGTACCGGTTTTGCCAGCCTCCTCATCCGGGATCGGCTTGAATTCCCACTCCAGCTCGCCGGTGCGGGCATTGAGGGCAAACAGCGAGCCCGGTGACTCAACTTCGTATTCCCAGTCTTTACCGGCCCAGCCGACGATCAGCTTGTCACCGATAACAGTGGGGGGTTGCAACTGCGACAGCGGCCATTTGGCGTTGACCTTGTTCCACTGGTTGACGTCGACCACGCCGTTTTTGCCGAAGCCTGCGCAGGGTTTGCCGGTATCGGCATCCACCGCGTACAGCTGCGCCGTCATATTGCCCAGGTACACGACCTTCTGGCAGGCCACGCCTGCTTGCGGGTTTTTTTCCTGCCAGTAGGCCACGCCGCGTGACTTCAGCGCGGGCTGGGTTTCGGCCACCAGAGGTGACTTGGTGTCGTATGTCCATTTCTCTTTGCCGGTCTCGGGCTCAAGGGCGATGATCCGGTAAAAAGGGGTGCCGACATACAACGTGTCATTGGCAAAAATCGGGGTGGCGGACCACACCGACGGTGGGATTTTGCCCTTGCCGGTGGACATGTCGCCGGTGAAGTACTGCCAGACCTTGGTCAGTTTGCCGACGTTGTCCTTGTTGATTTGAGTCAGGGGCGAGTACTTCTGCGAGCTGAGCTGGCCGTGGAAGCTGTCCCATTCCTTACCGCTGGGGATCGGAATTTTGGCGGCTTCGGCCGAGATGCTGGACGGGGCCAGCAAGGGCGGCGGTACGGTGTAGGTGTCCTGGGCGTAGGCGTTGGACACACCAGCCAGCAAGCACAGCGCCGGTGCTGTCAAAAAGTGCTTATTGATCCCGTTCATAGCGCGCTCCTGGTTGGCTTGGGGCCAAAGGTTTCAATGACCACACCCACGGCGTAGACCAGCAGGGCAACCACAGTCCACCAGCCATGCAGCAGGCTGGCGGCAAAAAGGGTCCCGATGACCCCGGCCCAGCCCAGGAACAGGATGAAGTTACGCATGCCGCCTGCCCCGGTCTTGAGCAGCAACACGCCCAGAACAAGCAGCACCAATTCGGCAAACATCGTGGTCATTGCCCCGCCGGAACCTGTCACGCCAGACAATGGCATCAAGAATCTCCCTGCCGTAATGGCCAGGGCAGCCAGAGCCGCGATGATCATGATATTGGCGCCAAGACGGCGCCTGGGCGGTGCGTAGGCAGCAGAAGTACTCATCCCTTTCTCCTTAGCGATTCATGCCCGAGGGCATTACGGAAAGTGAGTGTAGCCAAGGCGGGGGAAATCGCCGGGATGACAAGCACCTGTAGTCGCTGCCGAGGAACGAAGGCTGCGATTGCGATCGATCGCAGCCTTCGTTCCTCGGCAGCGACTACAGGGGGTTCGGGAGCGGGATCAGTGCGCCTGCTCAGCCTCCACCGGCGCATCCTTGGTCACATGCTTGACCAGTTTGCCGATGGTCAGGCCCTGGAACAGGATCGAGGACAGCACCACGATGTAAGTAATACTCAGGATCAAATCGCGCTCCGGGCCCAGCGGCAAGGCCAGCGCCAGGGCTACCGAAACACCGCCGCGCAGGCCGCCCCAGGTGAGGATGCGGATGGTGCCGCGCGGCACGGTGCGCCAGCGGCGCAGCAATACAATGGCCGGAGCCACGGTCAGCAGGCGCGACAGCAAAATGGCCAAGGCCAGGCCACTGGCCGCCAGCAAGTGCAGCCACGAGAACGGCAGCAGCAACAGCTCCATGCCGATCAACGCAAACAGCAGTGCGTTGAGCATGTCATCAAGCAGTTCCCAGAAACCGTCCATATAGCGACGGGTCATCTCGTTCATGGCCTTGTTGCGGCCCAGGTTACCGATGATCAAACCGGCAACCACCATCGCGATCGGCGCCGACACATGCAGCTCACTGGCCATGGCCGAGCCACCGATCACCAGGGCCAGGGTCAGCATGACTTCGATCTGGTATTGCTCGATGCTCTTGATCATGCGGTACACCAGATAACCGATCAGACCGCCGAACACCACGCCGCCAATGGCTTCGTGGGCAAACAGCATGGCCGTGGCGCTCAGGCTCGGGGTTTCGCCCAGTTGCACGATGCCCAGCAACACGGTGAACACCACAACGGCGGTACCGTCATTGAACAGGCTTTCGCCTACGATGGTGGTTTTCAGCGGTTTGGAGGCATTGGCGGTACGCAGCACGCCGAGTACCGCGATCGGGTCGGTAGGGGAAATCAGTGCGCCGAACAGCAGGCAGTAAAGGAAGCTGATATGCCAGCCGAACAGGCCGAAAATCCAGTACGCCAGGCTGCCGATCACGGTAGTGGCGATCAACACACCGACCGTGGCCAGCAGGCCAATGGGCCAGCGGTAGCTGCGCACGTCGTTGAAATTCACGTGCAAGGCGCCTGCGAACAGCAGGAACGACAGCATCCAGTTCATCAGCAGGTCGCCGAAGTCGATCTGGCCGATAAGCTCCTGCACACGCTCTTCCAGCCCCGGATAACCGAGGAAGCTCAAGCCTTGCAGCAGCAGGGAAAACATCAGGGCAGTGACCATCACGCCAATCGTCGGCGGCAAGCCGATAAAGCGGAAGTTCACATAAGTCAGTAGTGAAGTCAGGCAGATAAACGCAGCAACAAGCTCAAGCATCCGGGATCCTGTGGTGGCGAGAGTGAATGGAAACCCGATCGGGTCGGGTCATGTTTGGATGCAAAAACGGGGGCCAGGGGCACATCCACGGGGTGTGGCAAAGGGACGCGAAGTGCCAGGTCATTGACCACGCCTTCGCGCTGAGGTTGCATGGAGCACCTGGCGGTGAGCGCAGGTTTATAACAATAAGGAGTCTGCAGTGCTGGCAACGGCGTTGGTGTTGGTCGCGGCCGTGTTGCACGCGATCTGGAATACCCTGATCAAGTTCAGCGGTGAGCGTTTGCTGGTGATCGCCTGCATGGACACGGTGGCGCTGGTGGTGGTGGCCGCGCTGGTGGGGTTTGCGCAATGGCCGCCGGCGGATATCTGGCCGTGGATTCTGGCCTCGGTGTTTTTCGAGCTGGTGTACCGGGTGCTGTTGATCCGCGCGTATCGGGTGGGGGATCTGGGTCTGGTGTACCCGCTGATGCGCGGCCTTTCGCCACTGGTGGTGCTGGCGCTGACCCTGACCTTTGCCGGAGAAGTGCTCACGGGGCAGCAGATCATCGGTATTTTGCTGATTCCGTGCGGCATGGCCTGCTTGCTGTGGCAGGGCGGTGGCGGTGATCGCCTGCCCTGGTCGATGCTGCCGGTGGTGGCGCTTATCGGCCTGTGTATCGGTTGCTATACCTTCCTGGACGGGCAGGCGATCCGGCGCTGGTCTCATCCGCTGGATTATCTGGTGTGGGTCACATTACTCAGTGCCTGGCCGTTCCCGCTGCTGGCCGTTACCCGCAAGCGGGCAGCATTTGCGCTGTTCTGGCGCACGCAATGGCGGTTGGGAGTCGCGGTGGGAGTCTGTGTGCTGGCCAGCTATGCCCTGGTGCTGTGGGCTATGCAGTTGGGCTCGATTGCCGAGGCGGCGGCCTTGCGTGAGGTCAGTGTGATTCTGGTGGTGCTGTTCGGTATGCGTTACCTCAAAGAACCTTTCGGCGGACCGAGGCTCTTAGCCTGTGGGCTGGTGCTGATCGGCATGCTCGTGATGAAACTCTAAAAAGGAAATTCCAATGACGGTTGCCTTCTGGTGCGTACTGATTGCCTTCTGCCTGACCTATGTGTGCACCGCGTTTGCCAAGTTCAGTGATGGCAAGTTCGGGCCTAAACAGAACCATGATCCGCGTGCGTTTCTCGATGGCCTGCAAGGGTTTGCCAAGCGCGCTCACAGTGCCCAGCTCAACAGCTTCGAAGTGACCCCCGCGTTTGCCGCGGCGGTGATCATTGCCGACATCGTGGGCAACGCTCAGCCGGTGACCATTGATGTGCTGGCGGTGCTGTTCGTGACCAGCCGCATGCTGTACATCATCTGCTACCTGGCTGACTGGGCGATTCTGCGTTCGATCATCTGGTTTATCGGCATGGGGCTGGTTGTCAGCTTCTTTTTTGTGTCGATGTAACGCAATCACCACACTGCCTGTGGGAGCGAGCCTGCTCGCGATGTCGGCGATGCGGTTTACCTGATGCGCCGCAGTGATGCCATCGCGAGCAGGCTCGCTCCCACAAGGGCAGTTACAACGGCAACGCCGCCCCTTTAGGCCACAGCAGCCAGATATTGCCCTTCTGTTTCATGTCGCCCGCAATTTGTCCTGCCTCGGGGCCCGTACCGACAAAGAAGTCGGCCCGCACTTCGCCGGCAATGGCGCCGCCGGTGTCCTGGGCGGCAACCGGGCGCACGATGGGCTGGCCGTTGGCCTGGGTGGTCGACAACCACAACAGGCTGCCCAGCGGGATCACTTTACGGTCAACTGCCACGCTGTAACCGGCCGTCAGAGGCACGTTCAGCGAGCCGCGCGGGCCTTCGTTGCTGTCGGGGTTCTGAGTGAAGAACACGTAGCTCGGGTTGCTGGCCAGCATCTCGTGGACGCGCTGCGGGTTGGCCATGGCCCAGGCGTGAATGGTGCCCATGGTCACGTCTTCTTTCTTCAATTCGCCTTGCTCGACCAGCCAGCGGCCAATCGGCTTGTACGGGTGGCCGTTCTGGTCGGCATAGCCGATGCGCAGTTGACGGCCATTGTCGAGCTGGACCCGGCCAGAGCCCTGGATTTGCAGAAACTGCAGGTCCATCGGGTCGGTCAGCCACGCCAGCACCGGAGCATTCAGGCCTTTGCTGTTGATGGTTTCAGCAGTGTCGTAAGGCTTGAGTACACGGCCATCGAGGCGACCGCGCAGGCGCTTGCCTTTGAGTTCGGGGTAAATGCTGTCCAGATTGACCACGATCAGATCAGCCGGCACACCATAGATCGGGACATTGGCCGCTTGGGTGGGTTTGAGGCTGCCTGGGTAAACGGGTTCGTAGTAACCAGTGATCAGGCCGTCGCTGCTGCCTTCTGCCGAGCGCAGGCTGTACACGTCGAGGTGGGTTTGCAGGAAATTGCTGATTTCGGCCACGCTCGGGCTGGCAGGCAATGCCGCAGCGTCACTGCATACCGGCCCCCAGTTGGCATCCGTCTTGAGGCGGGTACAGGCACTGCGCCATGAAGCGAAGCCGCTTTGCAGGTCACTGCCTGTCACTTCAGGCAGGGCGCTCCAGTCAGCTTTGCTGTAAGTGGTGTGCGGTTCAGGTTTGACGGCATTCTTGTCTGCGTCTTTGTCGGTGCCGTTGCATCCGGCCAGTAACATGGCAACGGGCAGCATCCAGGCCAGTGGTTTGAAAACTCTGTTCATTGACGCGGTTCCTTCAAGGTTGCCGAGGTCTGATGGCCGTCAAGGCAAACCGTATATTTAATAAGGGTATTGGTCTTTGCAGGTGACGCGAGGATACTGGCGACCGATTTCCGTGACCTGAAGCCACCATGACTCTTAAACGCCTGACTGTTGTAGTGCTCGCCTGCCTGACGCTGACTGCGTGTGGCGGGGTTGATCCCGATTCGCCGCTGGGCCAGCGTAAAGCGATTTTCAAGCAAATGCTCAAGACCAGCGAAGACCTGGGCGGCATGTTGCGGGGCCGAATTCCGTTCGATGGCCCGCGCTTTACTGAGGGTGCCATCAAGCTGGATGCCCTGGCTCATGAACCTTGGAAGCATTTCCCACAGGTTAAAGAGACTGATCAAACCAGCGCTACTGATGATGTCTGGCAAAAGCAGGCCCGTTTTCAGGAGCTGGCGCGTCAATTGGAGGCCGCCACGGGTGAGCTGGTAATCGCCAGCCAGGTGCAGCCCTACAAAGCCAGCAACCTGACCCCTGCGGTGCAGAAAGTCGAAGACACCTGCAGTGCGTGCCACAAGGCGTTCAGGAACCACTGAGTAAAGATCAAAAGCCCCTCACCCTGGCCCTCTCCCGGAGGGAGAGGGAACTTAACGCACGCGGCTTCAAGATCGCCACAAATCAGCCCCCTCTCCCTTCGGGAGAGGGTTGGGGTGAGGGCGCTTTAGCGTATTACTTGTCCAGCTGATCCAGCGCTTCCTGTAGTTCTTTGCGCGATTCGGCCAGCTTGTTTTTGCGCTTGTCGATTTTTTCCGGGTCGCCTTTCTTCATGGCCTTGTCCAGATCCGCCTGGCGCTTGCTGACTTCATGCTTGGCTTCCAGCACCTTGTTTTCACGTTCCTTGCGCAGGCCCGCGTCGGTGCAATGAGCTTCAACTTCGCTCAGGGCTTTTTCCAGACCGGCCACCTGGTTGCTGTTGCCGTGGGCGCGAGCCTGCTCAAGTTGCAGGGTGATGGCTTGTTTCTTGGCGGCACAACCGGTCAGTTCCGGGGCTGCATCAGCAGCCATCAGCGGGGAGGCCAGCAGGCCGCAAACAGTAAACAGGGCGAGCGGTGAAAGTAATTTCATAAATAGCTCCATGACCAAAGATGACAATTAAATAAGGCTGAAAAAACGCTGCACAAGAGCGTTTCGGCGGATCTAAACCGTGGATGTTAGCAGCATCCGCGTGCAAACAAGCCGTCGGGCATTTCCCGCCAGCAGCAAAAAGCCCCGCACAGTCACCTGTGCGGGGCTTTTTGTGCCGCCGGTTTACTTACAGGCCAGCAGCGGCGCGCAGTTCTTCGGCGCGGTCGGTACGCTCCCACGTAAACGTGGTGAAGGTATCGTCGCCAACAGTTTTGGTCTGCGGGGTGCGGCCGAAGTGACCGTAAGCAGCAGTTTCCTGGTACATCGGGTGCAGCAGGTCAAGCATGGTGGTGATGGCGTATGGACGCAGGTCGAATATGTCACGTACCAGCTTGATGATTTTGTCGTCGGAGATTTTGCCAGTGCCGAAGGTGTTCAACGAAATCGAAGTCGGTTGAGCGACGCCGATAGCGTAGGAAACCTGGATCTCGCAACGATCAGCCAAACCTGCAGCCACGATGTTCTTGGCTACGTAGCGACCGGCATAGGCTGCCGAACGGTCAACCTTGGATGGATCTTTACCCGAGAACGCGCCGCCACCGTGACGGGCCATGCCGCCGTAGGTGTCAACGATGATCTTGCGACCGGTCAGGCCGCAGTCGCCAACCGGGCCACCGATGATGAACTGGCCGGTAGGGTTGATGTGGAACTGGGTGTCCTTGTGCAGCAGCTCGGCTGGCAGCACATGCTTGACGATCAGTTCCATCACGCCTTCGCGCAGGTCCTTGTACGACACTTCAGGGTTGTGCTGGGTCGACAGCACGATGGCGTCGATGGCTACAACCTTGCCGCCTTCGTAGCGGCAAGTGACCTGGGACTTGGCGTCCGGGCGCAACCACGGCAGCAGGCCGGATTTGCGGGCTTCTGCCTGGCGCTGAACCAACTGGTGAGAGAAGGTGATCGGTGCTGGCATCAGCACGTCGGTTTCGTTGCTGGCGTAGCCGAACATCAGACCCTGGTCGCCGGCACCCTGATCTTCAGGCTTGGCACGGTCAACACCCTGGTTGATGTCAGGGGACTGCTTGCCGATGATGTTCATCACGCCGCAGGTCGCGCCGTCGAAACCGACGTCGGAGCTGGTGTAGCCGATGTCGGTGATCACGTCACGAACGATCTGCTCCAGGTCTACCCAGGCCGAAGTGGTCACTTCGCCGGCGATGATTGCTACGCCGGTTTTCACCAGAGTCTCGCACGCCACACGGGCGAACTTGTCTTCAGCAATGATGGCGTCCAGCACCGCGTCAGAAATCTGGTCGGCGATTTTGTCCGGATGCCCTTCAGACACGGACTCGGAGGTGAAAAGGGAGTATTCGCTCATCTCGACGGTTTCCTAATATTTACCGATGGTGAGTGTCGCCAGCTGGCCGCTGAAAGTGGCGGACCTGAAGCTGGAAACCATTACGTAAGCCTACATAGAGGCTTTCCCCGGGAACGAGTCCCGCAGCGGTGGCCCAATGGGCCAGATCATCTTGTTCAAAACCCAGCCATAAATCACCGCAAGCCTCGCGGGCCCACGCCTGATTATGGCTGCACAACTCTGTTACCAGCAGGCTACCGCCTGGTTGCAGCAAGGTTGCCAGTTGCTTGAGTGCTTCAGCCGGTGCGGCGAAATGGTGCAAGACCATATTCACAACCACGCAGTCGGCCTGGATCGGTGCTTCATGCAGCGCGTCGGCCAGGATCAGGCTGACGTTGTTCAGTGACTCGCGTTCACACAGCTGGCGGGCCAACCCAAGCATCACCGGGCTGTTGTCCAGTGCCGTGACCTGATGGAAGCGACGGGCCAGGTCAGGCAAGAAACTGCCATCGCCGGGGCCAACTTCCAGGGCCGTGGCCGCCGGGCTGAAGCTCAGTTTGTCGAGCAGGGTTAAAACACTGTCCCGGTATTGCGGCAAGCCGGCGATCAAATCCTGTTGAGCGCGAAACTTTTCGGCGATGCGTGAGAAAAAGTCCTGACTGGCGGCTGCACGTTGGCTGTGTACGGCGCTGATGCGCGCCTGTACTTCGGCGGGCAAGGTCAGGTTATCGACCTCTTCCAGCAGTGCTGCATGCAATTTGCCGCCCAGTTGTTCGGTATGGGGCAGGGCGCGGCGATAAAAAATCGCATTGCCTTCGCGCCGGGTTGCGACCAGTCGCGCCTGGGACAGCACCTTGAG
Source organism: Pseudomonas fragi (assembly GCF_002269505.1). Taxonomy (GTDB): domain Bacteria; phylum Pseudomonadota; class Gammaproteobacteria; order Pseudomonadales; family Pseudomonadaceae; genus Aquipseudomonas; species Aquipseudomonas fragi_D. Next base: position 18,499 of record NZ_NQKQ01000015.1, read on the forward strand.
GTGGTGGCTCATCCCGGATTGGCCGGTGGCGAAAATCTGCGCCAGCTCCAGCACACCAAACGAATCGTTGGCCAACGCGCGCAGCACATTGAGTCGCAGCGGATCGCCTCCAGCCTTGCACAGGGCGGAGAGCTCGTCGCAATCGTCATGGCGGATTGAAGGCACGCGTAAGTTCATGGGGCCGCAGTCTAGTTACCCGCTCAAGCACTCGCAAGTTCAATATCAAAACTTTTTGATATTGGTCGATAAGTGGCGCGTTTGTCGGGTGAGGTGTGCTTATTAACGAAATGAAATGTCCGATCCTTAACAGATTGGCTGCCAGATCAAAGGAAAAACGTTTCAGCTGACTATCTGTCATTGCCCCGAGGGCGGTGGGTGAGGGAAAATGCTCGCCTTTTTTCCGTTTCGATTTAACTTTCAATACCCAGGAGAACAGCGATGCCCAGCCGTCGTGAGCGTGCCAACGCCATTCGTGCACTCAGCATGGATGCCGTGCAAAAAGCCAACAGCGGCCATCCAGGTGCCCCTATGGGTATGGCGGATATCGCCGAAGTACTGTGGCGCGATTATCTGAAGCACAACCCGAGCAATCCTTCGTTCGCTGACCGTGACCGCTTCGTGCTGTCCAACGGCCATGGTTCGATGCTGATCTACTCGTTGTTGCACCTGACCGGCTATGACCTGTCGATCGACGACCTGAAAAACTTCCGCCAGCTGCACAGCCGCACCCCGGGCCACCCGGAGCTGGGTTACACGCCGGGCGTTGAAACCACTACTGGCCCGTTGGGTCAGGGCCTGGCCAACGCTGTGGGCTTTGCCCTGGCCGAAAAAGTCATGGGCGCGCAGTTCAACCGTCCTGGCCATAACGTTGTCGATCACCACACCTACGTGTTCCTGGGTGATGGCTGCATGATGGAAGGCATTTCCCACGAAGTTGGCTCATTGGCCGGCACCTTGGGCCTGAGCAAACTGATCGCGTTCTACGACGACAACGGCATCTCCATCGATGGCGAAGTTGAAGGCTGGTTCACCGACGACACGCCAAAGCGTTTCGAAGCCTACAACTGGCAAGTGATCCGTAACGTTGACGGTCACGATCCGGAAGAAATCAAAACTGCGATCGAAACTGCACGCAAAAGCGACAAACCAACGCTGATCTGCTGCAAAACCACGATCGGTTTCGGTTCGCCGAACAAGCAGGGCAAGGAAGACTGCCACGGTGCGCCACTGGGCAACGACGAAATCGCCCTGACCCGCAAGGCTCTGAACTGGAACCACGGCCCATTTGAAATCCCGGCTGATATCTACGCCGAATGGGATGCCAAGGAAGTCGGCGCTGCTGTTGAGTCCGAGTGGGACAAACGTTTCGCTGCCTACGCTGCCGAGTTCCCGGAACTGGCCGCTGAGCTGTCCCGTCGCCTAAGCGGCAAACTGCCAGCTGACTTCGATGCCAAGGCTAACGCCTACATCGCTGAAGTCGCGGCCAAAGGCGAAACCATCGCCAGCCGTAAAGCCAGCCAGAACGCCCTGAACGCTTTCGGCCCGCTGTTGCCTGAACTGCTGGGCGGCTCCGCTGACCTGGCCGGTTCCAACCTGACCATTTGGAAAGGTTGCAAAGGTGTTTCGGCTGAAGACGCCAGCGGCAACTACGTGTACTACGGCGTACGCGAGTTCGGCATGAGCGCCATCATGAACGGTGTTGCCCTGCACGGCGGCCTGGTGCCTTACGGCGCAACCTTCCTGATGTTCATGGAATACGCCCGCAACGCCATCCGCATGTCGGCCCTGATGAAGCAGCGCGTAATCTATGTGTTCACCCACGACTCCATCGGCCTGGGCGAAGACGGCCCGACTCACCAGCCGATCGAGCAACTGACCAGCCTGCGTACCACGCCGAACCTGGACACCTGGCGCCCAGCCGATGCGGTGGAATCCGCAGCTGCCTGGAAATACGCCCTGGAGCGCAACGACGGCCCGTCCGCGTTGATCTTCTCGCGTCAGAACCTCAACCACCAAACCCGTGATGCTGGCCAGATTGCCGACATCAACCGTGGTGGTTACGTGCTGAAGGATTGTGCAGGCGAGCCTGAACTGATCCTGATCTCGGCCGGTTCCGAAGTGGGCCTGGCCGTTCAGGCCTGGGAAAAACTGACCGAACAGGGCCGCAAGGTTCGTGTTGTATCGATGCCTTGCACCAGCGTGTACGAAGCTCAAGATGCAGGCTACAAGCAGTCGGTTCTGCCGCTGCAGGTGAGCGCCCGTATCGCGATCGAAGCGTCCCACGCAGACTACTGGTACAAGTACGTGGGCCTGGAAGGCCGCGTGATCGGCATGACCACCTACGGCGAGTCGGCGCCTGCGCCTGCCTTGTTCGAAGAGTTCGGTTTCACCCTGGAAAACATCCTGGGTCAGGCTGACGAACTGCTGGAAGACTAAGTAACAAAGTGGCTGCCTTATTCGCGAGCAGGCTCGCTCCCACAGGATCTAATAGTCCATGTGGGAGCGAGCCTGCTCGCGAAATAGTAGTGGTGAAGGATTCACCTTGGTAATCGAGAACCCCATGCCTCAACCGCGTCCCTACAAAGTTGCACTCAATGGCTACGGCCGGATTGGTCGTTGCGTCTTGCGTGCGTTGTTCGAGCGAGGAGCTGCTGCCGGGTTTGAAATTGTTGCACTCAATGATCTGGCCGATATGGCCAGCCTCGAATATTTGACGCGCTTCGATTCCACTCATGGCCGGTTCCCCGGCGAGATACGGATCGAAGGCGACTGCCTGCATATCAATGGCGACTGCGTGAAAGTGTTCCGCAGTGCCACCCCCGAGGGGATCGACTGGGCCGCGTTGGGCGTTGACCTGGTGCTGGAATGCTCCGGCGTCTACAACACCCGCGCCGATGGCCAGCGTTTTCTGGATGCCGGGGCACCTCGCGTGCTGTTTTCGCAACCGATGGCCAGCGACGCCGATGTCGACGCCACCATCGTTTATGGCGTCAACCAGCACAGCCTTACCGGCGAAGAACGCCTGGTGTCCAACGCCTCCTGCACCACCAACTGCGGTGTGCCGCTGTTGCGTCTGCTGGATCAGGCCCTTGGCCTTGAGTACGTGTCGATCACCACGATTCACTCGGCGATGAACGATCAGCCGGTAATCGATGCCTACCATCATGAAGACCTGCGTCGTACACGTTCGGCGTTTCAGTCAGTGATTCCGGTGTCTACCGGCCTGGCCAAGGGCATCGAGCGTCTGTTGCCGGAACTTGCTGGCCGGATTCAGGCCAAAGCGGTACGGGTGCCGACCTTGAACGTGTCGTGCCTGGACATCACTCTGACCACGGCGCGGGACACCGATGCCACAGAAGTGAACCGCCTGCTGCGCGAGGCTGCCACCAGCGGTCCGCTCAAAGGCTTGCTGGCCTATACCGAGTTGCCGCACGCCAGCTGTGATTTCAATCATGACCCGCATTCGGCGATTGTCGATGCCAGCCAGACCCGCGTTTCCGGCCCACGCCTGGTGAACCTGCTGGCCTGGTTCGACAACGAATGGGGTTTTGCCAATCGAATGATCGATGTGGCAGAGCATTACTTGCACGTTACCCACCCAAAACCCGCTCTCTAACATTAGAAACTCAGGAATTGTGACCCATGACCGTGTTGAAGATGACCGACCTCGATCTGCAAGGTAAACGCGTACTGATCCGCGAAGACCTCAACGTCCCAGTCAAGGACGGTGTAGTCACCAGCGATGCGCGTATCCTCGCTTCGCTGCCGACCATCAAGCTGGCTTTGGAAAAAGGCGCGGCGGTTATGGTCTGCTCGCACCTGGGCCGCCCGACTGAAGGCGAGTTTTCGGCTGAAAACAGCCTCAAGCCTGTAGCCGACTACCTGAGCAAGGCCCTGGGCCGTGAAGTGCCGCTGGTCAGCGATTACCTCAATGGCGTCGACGTCAAAGCCGGCGACATCGTGCTGTTTGAAAACGTGCGCTTCAACAAGGGCGAAAAGAAGAACGCCGACGAACTGGCCAAGCAATACGCCGCCCTGTGCGACGTGTTTGTGATGGACGCTTTCGGCACTGCTCACCGCGCCGAAGGCTCGACCCACGGCGTGGCCAAGTTTGCCAAGGTTGCGGCTGCTGGCCCGTTGCTGGCCGCTGAGCTGGAAGCCCTGGGCAAGGCGCTGGGCGCTCCGGCCAAGCCGATGGCAGCCATTGTTGCCGGCTCCAAGGTGTCGACCAAACTGGAAGTGCTGAACAGCCTGAGCCAGATCTGCGATCTGCTGATCGTGGGTGGCGGTATCGCCAACACCTTCCTGGCTGCTGCCGGTCACCCGGTGGGCAAGTCGCTGTACGAGCCTGACCTGCTGGAAACCGCTCGCGCCATCGCTGCCAAGGTCAATGTGCCCCTGCCTACCGACGTAGTCGTGGCCAAAGAGTTCGCTGAAAGTGCTGCTGCAACCGTCAAGCTGATCGCTGATGTGGCTGCCGACGACATGATTCTGGACATCGGCCCGCAAACCGCTGCGCATTTTGCCGAGCTGCTCAAGTCTTCGAAGACTATCCTGTGGAACGGCCCGGTGGGTGTGTTCGAGTTCGACCAGTTCGGCAACGGTACCAAGGTTCTGGCCCAGGCCATTGCTGACAGTTCGGCGTTCTCGATTGCTGGCGGCGGCGACACCCTGGCGGCTATCGACAAGTACGGCATTGCTGATCAAATCTCCTACATCTCCACCGGCGGTGGTGCATTCCTGGAGTTCGTCGAAGGCAAGGTACTGCCTGCCGTTGAGATCCTGGAAAGCCGCGCCAAAGCCTGAAGGTGTTTCAGGCCCTGAAAGGAAGCATGGACATGGTCAAGTTGTTACCGCTGTTGATGATCGCGGGCTTTTTGGCCGGTTGCGCCGGCTCGAGCAAGCCGGCGCCCGAGGCTGCAACCCCTGAAGAGAGTGGTTGTTACCAGGCTGACTGGCAGGCGCAAAGTGTGCCGCTGGTCAATAAACGCTCAGGGCCTGAGGCGCTGGAAAAATACGAGTCGCCCAAGGCTTCACAAGAGCGCGGGTGCCCTTGATGTGATATGCGGCCCACCTTATGGGCCGCATAGCTATAGCTGAAGCTGTAACGTTTCAGCTAAATCGAATTGGTCAAATCGGGGCAAACCCCCGATCTGCAATAACTTGAATAGCAGCCGCCGCTACGGCAGGCTTGCACGATTAACGACCCTTGTCCGGGAGAGACATACACAATGGCACTTATCAGCATGCGCCAGATGTTGGACCACGCCGCCGAATTCGGCTACGGCGTTCCAGCCTTTAACGTAAACAACCTTGAGCAGATGCGCGCCATTATGGAAGCCGCTGACAAGACCGACTCCCCGGTGATCGTTCAGGCTTCGGCCGGTGCGCGCAAGTACGCAGGTGCTCCATTCCTGCGTCACCTGATCCTGGCTGCAATCGAAGAATTCCCGCATATCCCGGTGTGCATGCACCAGGACCACGGCACCAGCCCTGACGTGTGCCAGCGCTCGATCCAGCTGGGTTTCAGCTCGGTCATGATGGACGGCTCGCTGGGCGAAGACGGCAAGACCCCGACTGACTACGACTACAACGTTCGCGTTACTCAGCAAACCGTTGCCCTGGCGCATGCTTGCGGCGTATCGGTTGAAGGCGAGCTGGGCTGCCTGGGTTCTCTGGAAACCGGTATGGCTGGCGAAGAAGACGGCATCGGTGCAGAAGGCGTTCTGGATCACAGCCAGATGCTGACCGACCCGGAAGAAGCGGCTGACTTCGTCAAGCGCACCCAAGTAGATGCCCTGGCCATTGCCATCGGTACTTCCCACGGCGCTTACAAGTTCACCAAGCCACCTACTGGCGACGTACTGGCAATCGACCGTATCAAAGAGATCCACAAGCGTATCCCGAACACTCACCTGGTGATGCACGGTTCGTCTTCTGTGCCACAAGAGTGGCTGGCGATCATCAACGAGTTCGGCGGCGACATCAAAGAAACCTACGGTGTGCCGGTAGAAGAAATCGTTGAAGGCATCAAGCACGGCGTGCGCAAGGTCAACATCGACACCGACTTGCGCCTGGCATCGACTGGCGCGATGCGTCGTCTGATGGCAACCAACCCGAGCGAGTTCGACCCGCGCAAGTTCTTCGGCGCCACCGTAACGGCCATGCGTGACGTGTGTATTGCCCGTTACGAAGCCTTCGGTACTGCCGGTAATGCTTCGAAGATCAAACCGATCTCTCTGGAAGTCATGTACCAGCGTTACCTCAAAGGTGAGCTGAACGCCAAGGTCAACTAAGACCGGCGCGTACTAAAAAGCCCGCAGCGATGCGGGCTTTTTTGTGGGTGTCAGTTATGGCCCTCTCCCGAGGGAGAGGGTTGGGGTGAGGGCAGCGGCTTGGCTCAGCGCTTGAGCAGCCCGCGTACACTGATCCACACAGGAATACCCAAGCCAATCCAGCTCAATACATCCCAGGCGTCGTCACCCAATAGCGCACTGAACAAGCCCGTTACGCTGACCAGGCCAATGGCCAGCGGGATGGAAAACACTTTCCAGAAGTTCGACTGACGCGGCCTCATCGTGCGCTCTCCCTGGCCGCGCGTCTGCGCACCCACCACAGGTACAGCCCGCTGCCGAGCACCACAATGGTCAGCACATCGAGAGCCGCCCAGAGGATTTTCATCGGCATGCCGCCGTAATCGCCAAAATGCAGCGGTTGGGACATGCCCATGGCGTCCATGTACCACGGTCGTCCGGCCACGGCGGTGACCTCCAGGGTACTGGCATCGATCAATACCGGGGTCAGCAGGTGCGAGGTCAGGTGCGTGCTGCCTTTCATAAAGACTGCGTAATGGTGCTCGCTGGAGAACCGCGTGCCCGGGAACGCGATAAAATCCGGGCGCATGCCGGGCGCGGCTTTGGCGGCGATCTCCAGCAACTGGCTGGCCGGGGCGAGACGGGTCAGTGGCGGGGCGTCGCGGTAGGGTTCGATCATGGCGCTGAGGCTGTCATTACGCCAGGCGGCAATAATCAGATCGGCACAGGCACTGATAACCCCGGTCACACCTACCACCAAGGCCCAGGTCAGGGTTACGGCGCCAATCAGGTTGTGCAGGTCGAGCCAGCGCAAGCGGGTGGATTTGTCCGTGCGCACGGTGGCGAATTCATGGCGGCGCATAAAGGGCAGGTACAGCACTGTGCCGGAGATGATCGCCAGCACAAACAACAGCCCCATAAAGGCCAGCAACAGCTTGCCGGGCAGCCCGGCGAACATGTCCACATGCAGGCGCAGCATGACCATCATGAGCCCGCCATTGGCTGACGGCACCTCAATGGCTTCGCCGGTGCGAGCATCGAGCATAAAGGTGTGGGACGAATTGGGTTCGGTGCCGGCGGTGGGCGCCATGATCGTGAGGACGGCATTGGGCTCGTCTTCTTCCCAGCCGAAGTACTGCATGACTTCACCCGGCCGATGGGCTTCGGCGGCGCGCACCAGTTGTTGCAGATCCAGGGTCGGGGTGTCGGCGGGCAGTTCCTTGACCTGTGGCGCATCGCCCAGCAGATGGTCGATTTCATGATGAAAAATCAACGGCAGGCCGGTCAGTGCCAGCATCAGCAAGAACGCGGTGCAAATCAGGCTGGTCCAGGTGTGGATAAAGGACCAGCGGCGGATGGTTTTGCTTTTCATGAAGATCCTGAATGCGTAAACCCCCGGTGGGAGCGGGCTTGCTCGCGATGCAGGCAACTCGGTGTGTCTGGAAAAGCCGAGGTGATGCCATCGCGGGCAAGCCCGCTCCCACAGGGGGAAGGTGGTGCAGCCCTTAGCGGGTTACCACTTGTAGTTGACGCTGGCCATTACGTTGCGGCGGTCGCCGTAGTAGCAGTAGAAACCGTCGCAGGTCGACAGGTATTCCTTGTCGAATACGTTGTTGGCGTTCACAGAAACCGTGGCGCCTTTGAGCGTTTTGCTGACCTTGCCCAAGTCGTAATGCACCGCGGCGTCGTAGACGGTGTAAGCGTCTGTGTGGCCATAAGAGGCGTCGGGCACATAGGCCATGCTGCCGATCGCGATATTGTCGGTTTCGCCAATGTAACGGGCACCAAAGCCGACGCCGAAGCCATCCAGAGCGCCTTTGTGCCAGGTGTAGTCCGCCCAGATCGAGGCTTGATGTTCAGGCGTCAGGGGTAGTGGACGGTTCTTGTCCAGCGGGTCGGAGACCTTGGTCATCTTGGTGTTGGCATAGGTGTAGGCAGCAGTCAGCTTAAGGTTATCGTTGACGTTGCCCACGGCCTCCAGTTCCACGCCGCGCACGTTAGCTTCACCCAGTGGCCGGCTTACACCAAGGGTGTCGCTGAGCACGATGTTTTTACGGGTCAGGTCATACACGGCAGCGGTGAACAGCATCTCGGTGCCGGGTGGCTGGTACTTGAGGCCCACTTCGTATTGCTTGCCGGTGCCGGGCTTGAAGGCCTTGCCGCCAAAGCCGCCTGGCTCGGCCTGGAACGATTCGGCATAGGACACATAAGGTGTGAAGCCCGAGTCGAACACATAGCTGAGCGCGGCATTGCCGGTGAAGGCGCTGTCATCGCGTTTGTCGCGCGCGTTGTTCTCGTTGTAGAACGTGGTGTCGGTGTGCAACCAGTCCTGGCGTCCGCCCAGGGTCAAACGCCAGTTATCCAGTGCCATCTGGTCTTGCAGGTAGAGGCCGGTATCGCGGGTTTTCTGGTTGTAGTCGTTATAGGCGGTGTATTTGACGTTACTGAAGTCTTGCCCGTAGATCGGGTTGATGATGTTGCTGGCCGGAGCCGCGCCGTATTGCCACTTGTAGTTGGTGTTGACGCGCTGGTGGTCGAGCCCGATCAGAACAGTGTGCTTGAGGGCGCCAGTGTTGAAGTCCGCCTGGAAGTTGTTATCCACGGCGAATTGGCTGATGTCCTCATTCACGATGTTGGCGCCGCGCTGCAAGGTGCCGTCGTCGGCAACAGAACCGTAGTAACCGCCAGCCGTGATGCCCTGAAAGGACAGGTCACTTTTGGTGTAACGCAGGTTCTGGTGGAACTGCCACACATCGTCAAAACGGTGTTCAAAAGCGTAGCCGAGTGCGTAGTAGGTTTTGTCGTAGTACTCCCACTTCGGATCACCCAGGTTCTCGTGATACTTCACCTTGCCCGCCGGTGAGTCGACCTTGGTGCCCTGGATCGGTAAGAACTGGCTGGTGATACCAGTGTCGTCACGGTTGAACTGGCTGAGGAAGGTCAGCTTGGTGTCCGGGTCGATGTTCCAGGTCAGGCTCGGTGCGAGGTTGTAGCGTTTGTCTTCGTTGTGATCGATTGCCGTATTACTGTCGCGCACCAGGCCGCTGATACGGTACAGAAAGCGGCCTTCATCATCGATCGGGCCGGTGCTGTCGAAGCTGATTTGCTTGCGCTGGTAGCTGCCGACCTGGACCTGCACTTCATGGCTTGGGGTGTCTTGCGGGCGACGGCTGACCATGTCCAGCAAGCCACCGGCAGGGGTCTGGCCGTAGACCGATGACGCTGGGCCACGGAGCAGGGCTACGCGCTCTAGGTCCCAGGTTTCCAGCTTGGGCATGGTGTAGGAACCCTTGGGCAGGGGCAGACCGTCGAGAAACTGGGTCGGTTCGAAACCCCGAACCTTAAGCCACTCCGAGCGGCTGTCGCTGCCGTAGCTGCTGGCCGTAACGCCAGGCATATAGCGAACTGCGTCATCCAGGTTTTGCACCGCCCGGTCCTGCATCTGGCTACGGGTAGCAACGGAGATGGAGCGCGGAGCCTCTGCCAGTGAGGTATCGGTTTTGGTGCCTGACGCTGTGCGCTGGGCGAGATAACCTTCCACCGGGCCCCAGGCGCTTTCGTAAGTGCCCTGGCCGGAGATGGTCGTTGCCCCCAGAGCCAATGCGCCCTGGGGGATTTCGATCAGTGTGAAGCTGCCAGCACTGCCCGGCACCAACTGCAACCCGCTCCCCTGCAACGCCTCACGCAGCGCGGTGGTTGCCTCGAACGTACCGTTGACCGGCGCCGAGGTTTTGCCTGCCAGCAAGGACGAGTCGATGGCCAGGGTGATGCCGGCCTGGCTGGCGATCTGGTTCAGGGTGGCCGCCAATGGCCCGGCGGGCAAATTGTAGTTGCGCGCAGACGAGGCCTGCTCGGCGGCAATCAGCGCGGTGCTGGCCAGCGGGGCGCTAAGGGCGATGGCGACAGCCAACAGGCTGGGACGCAAAAATGTGTCGAGGGTGCGGGACATTCGGCGGGTTCCTGAATGAAAATGTTTCTCAATGCCTATCTGCCGGACGAGATTGGAAAAGTGATAGGGCTAATTGAAAATAATTTAGATTCAGTGGTTTTGCGGCTTGGCGCCAACTGTTACCCACCACGGCGTACGCTGCCGGATCTCGACCGGCAAGGTCGGCAGCAGGGCGTTGAGTGCCAGTTCGATGTTGTTCAGCGGGAAGCTGCCGGTAATGCGCAAGTCGGCCACTTGCGGGTCAACACCCAGGTGGCCGCGGTGGTAGCGGTTGAGTTCACCCACCATGTCAGCCAGGCGCACGTTATCCAGTACCAGCATGCCGCGTGTCCAGGCGTCGGCTCCGGGGCTGATGGCGAACATCTGGCCCAGGTGGTCGCGGTGCATCAGTACTTGCTGGCCTTCGCTGTAGATGGTGTGTTCGATGCTGTCTTCAGGTTGGGCCTGTACCCGCGATTGCAGCACGCTCAGGCGCGTGCCGTCGTCTTCACGTTTGACCATGAAGCGTGTGCCCAGGGCCAGCAAGCTGCCATCGCGGGTTTGTACGATAAAGGGGCGAGGGTCGCCGTGGCCGGTCTCGACCATGATCTCGCCTTCTTGCAGGACTATGCGCCGGGTGCTGTCGTCAAAACGCACATCGACTGCACTGTGGGTATTGAGGTTGAGCAGCGTGCCATCGGCCAGCCGCATCTGCCGCTGTTCGCCGGTGGCGGTACGCTGGTCGGCCATCCAGTAATCGATGGGCAGGTAGCTTTTACCGGCGAACAGGGCCAGCCCGCACACCAGCGCGATACTCGCCAGGCCGCTGCCGATCTTGCGCGCCCGCTGTTGCGCGCCATTGCGTGCATTAAGCAGGGCATTGCGTGCGGGGATGCTGGTATTGCTGAAGCGTTGATCGAGCATGCCCAGCTGCAACCAGGCGCGGGCGTGTTCTTCGCTGGCGCTGTACCACTTGGCGAATTCGGCCTGCTCCACCGCGCTGCCGTTACCGCAATCCAGGCATAGTTGCCAGGCAATGGCGGCGTCCAGGACCTGGGCCGAGACCGGTTTGGTATTGGCCTGGCTCATGTTGGTTCGCCATACAGGGCGATATAGCACTGGCGAATACCCTGGGCCAGGTATTGGCGCACACGGGGCACCGACACGCCCAGGCGTTCGGCGATTTCGGCGTGGGTCATACCGTCGAGCCGGCTGTGCAGGAAGGCCGCACGGGATTTGCTCGACAGCTTGCTCAGCATGCGGTCGATGGCCTTGAGGTCTTCAAGGATCAGTTGCTGGGCCTCAGGCGAAGGCTGCTCGGCCTCGGGGATCAGCATCAATTCGTTGAGCCAGGCCTGCTCCAGTGCAGCGCGCCGAAAGTAGTCAAACAGCAGACCCTTGGCGATGGCTGCCAAAAAGGCCCGGGGCTCGCGGGGAGCCTGCAGTTCGGTACGGCCCAGCAGGCGCACGAAGGTGTCCTGGCTAAGGTCTTCTGCGCGCTGAGGGCAGGCCACGTTGCGTCGTAACCACGCCAGCAGCCAGCCGCGATGGTCGCGATAAAGCGCTCCAACCAGCTCACTGTGGGGGTTTTGGACTGACGACAAGGGCATCACCGACTGCAAGTTTTAACTAACGATAATTATTCGCGATTGTGGCAGAGGGAATGGCCCTACGCAATTGACGCTCATCGGATGATTTTTGACCGTTGCAGCTAGCTGCCCTCACCCCAACCCTCTCCCGGAGGGAGAGGGGGCTAAAGGCAAAAGCAATTTTGCGTAACACCACATATCAGTCCCCTCTCCCTCCGGGAGAGGGCCAGGGTGAGGGCGCTCTTAAAAGCCGTGCATCTGCTTGCGCCGCTGCCACTGGTTGAGCCGCTGCTGTAAGGCCAGGGGGCTGTCGATGCCCTGTGCCCGGGCGCGGCTGAACAGGATCAGGGCCAGTTCGGCAGTGGCCAGGGCGTCGGCGCTGGCGTTGTGGCGGTCTTCCACTTGCAGGTGGAAGTGGTTGATCCACTGGTCGAGCCCGGCTTCGCGCTGATGCACCTGCGGGCACAGCATCGGTGCCAGTGCAGCCACATCCATAAACGGGTGCTGCAAGCGGTAGCCCAGGCTGTCTTTGAGGGAGCGAGTGAGCATGTGCTGGTCAAACGGCGCATGAAACGCCAGTACCGGGCTATCACCCACAAAGTCCATGAAATCGAGCAGGGCGTCCACCGGGTCACTGCCTGCAGCAATGGCCGCAGGCCCCAGGCCATGCAGCAATATGCTGGGGCTCAGAGTGTTGTCGGGACGCTGCAGGGTTCGTTCAAACGCCTGGCCCAGGTCGATCGCGCCGTCTTCAATCACTACCGCACCCATCGACAGCACTTGATCGCGGCTAAGGTTCAGGCCACTGGTCTCCAGGTCCACCACAACCCAGCGCTGCGAGCGCAATGGCTTCTCGCTCAACGGCGGAGCGGGCGCCAGTTGCTGCAGGCGTTGCTGCTGCTCAAGGCTTAACAGCGGTTTTTTGCGCGGCAACAACCAGGACAACAGGCTCATAGCTGATACCGCAGGGCCAGGCTGCTTTGCAGACGCTGGGCCTGACGCAGTGCTTCACGCAGGATGCGGCGGTCCAGCTGGTTCAGGCTGTCGGGGTCGACGCGGTTGGAGTACGGGCGGTTTTCCCGGGTTTGCAACTGGTGCTGTTGCATGCGGGTTTGCTGGATGAAGTGATACGCCTCCTCGTAGGCGGCGCCGTCCAGCGCTTCAATCACGTCCAGGGCAACCAGTTGGCGCAAGCGTTCCAGGGTGTTGTTGGCTTCGACACCGTTGGCCAGCGCCAGCAGGCGCGCGCCGTCGACAAAAGGTGTGAGGCCCTGGACCTTGAGGTCGAGGGTGGCCTTGTCGCTGCCTTTGCGCTCCAGCACAAACTCGCGAAAACGCCCCACCGGCGGGCGGTGACGCAACGCGTTGTCGGCCATCATGCGCTGGAACAGACGGTTGTCGGCCACTTGCTCAAGGATGCCGCGGCGCAGCTGCGCGCAGCCCCGTTCATCGCCCCAGACCACGCGCAGGTCGAAATAGATGGTGCTGGCCAGCAGGTTTTCCGGAGTGGCCTCGCGGATAAAGGCCGCAAAGCGGCGTGCCCATTCGGCACGGGACAGGCACAGGTCGGGGTTGCCGGCCATGATGTTGCCCTTGCACAGGGTAAAGCCGCAGGCTGCCAGATGATGGTTGATCTGCTGGGCAATGGGCAGCAGGCGCAGGCGAATGTCGGCGGCCTCGGCGGCGTCTTTGGCTTCGAACAGGATGCCGTTGTCCTGGTCGGTGTGCAGGGTTTGCTCGCGTCGGCCTTCGCTGCCAAAGCACAGCCAGGTAAACGGCACACCAGGGTCGCCCTTGTCGGCCAGTACCAGTTCGATCACCCGGCATACGGTGTGATCGTTGAGCTGGGTGATGATGTGGGTGATCTGCGTGGAAGACGCACCGTGGGCCAGCATGCGTTCAACCAGCTGGCCGATTTCGCCGCGCAGGTTGATCAGGGTATCCAGTCGTGGAGCATGGCGGATGGTACGCGCCAGGTGCACCAGGTCGACCCGTTGCAAGGAAAACAGGTCGCGTTCGGAAACAACGCCACACAGGCGTTGATCTTTAACCAGGCACACGTGGGCAATATGCCGCTCGGTCATGGCGATTGCGGCGTCGAAAGCGCTGTGGTCGGGGCTCAGGTAGAACGGCTCGGGGGTCATGTGCAGATCAATGGCCTGCTCGAAGTCCTCAATGCCATTGGCCACCACCTGACGCAGGTCGCGCAGGGTGAAAATCCCCAGCGGAGCCTTGTGCTCGTCGACCACGACAATGCTGCCCACCTGCTGTTCGTGCATCAGCCGAACGGCTTCGCGCAGTGCAACATGAGGGGCGCAAGTTACCGGGTGGCGCATGGCCAGTTCGCCCAGGCGGGTGTTGAGCGAGTATTGCGTGCCGAGGGTTTGCGCGGCTTTTTGCTGCACTTGCTGATTGACCTTGTCGAGCAGGCTGCTGACGCCGCGCAGGGCAAAGTCGCGGAACTCGTCAGACAGGGCAAACAGCTTGATGAACGCGGCCTTGTTCAGTTGCAGGCAGAACGTATCTTCGGCGGCGCGGTGTTCGGTGCGCGTAGCGCGCTCGCCCAGCAGTGCGGAAAGGGGGAAGCACTCGCCAGCGGTGATCTCGAAGGTCGTCTGGGCCTCTTCGCGCCCGGCGTGGGTACGCTCGCCGACCACTCGGCCCTGCTTGACGATATAGAAGTGTTCCACCGGCCCGTCAGTCGGTCGGATGATGCTTTCGCCCGGGGCATAGAAGCGCAGTTGGCACTGCTCGACCAGATACGCCAGGTGAGTGTTTTCCATTTGGTTGAACGGCGGGAATCGCTGCAAAAACTGCATGGTGCCGTGAATGTTCTGCAACACCGCGGTTTTCCCTGCCTGGAGAAACGCATCCGATTTACTCATTACTGATACCGCGTTGTAGGTTGTGAGCCGTTGTTGTTATGACCGGACAGGGCTGCGCCCCATGGTGTATTTCTATCCCTCATGCTCGGCGGTCTGCGCGCGGGTGCCCATTGGACGTAAGTCTATGGGGCAGCGTTGTGCTGCTGTTTTTGAAAAGTCGTACAGAGATTTTGCATATTTCTTGTGCTTACAGTCTTGGAATTACCTGCCTCTGAGCGCACATTGGCAGCCAGATATAGATAACCGACTACGCTGTTAGGATATTTCGCCTGCAAGGCCGCTTTCGAGAAGCCTATGACCGAACACGACATTTTGACTGACGCCGAACGTGAGGCCTTGCAAGAGGTCATGCAGACACCTGCTTCGGCCTCGTCATGTGTGTTGATTGTTGAAGACGACCCGGTAGCTCGTGAGTTGTTGGCCGAGTTTCTGGAACTCAATGCCATTGAGTGCCTCAAGGCCAGCAATGAAGAACAGGCGCTGGCGCTGTTGGCATCGGGCAAGCCGATTAATTTGATGCTCACCGATTTGCGCATGCTGCCCCACGATGGCTTGCATCTGATTCGCAAAGTGCGTGAATCAGAGCGAGCGGCCCTGCCGATCATCATCATGTCGGGCGATGCGAACGTGCGTGACGCCATCGATGCCATGCACCTGAGCGTGGTGGATTTTCTGCTCAAGCCCATTGATACCGAAAAACTGCTCAAGCTGATCCGCCAGGAACTGGGGATGTAAGGTTTGCTCCCACAGGTCAAAAAAAAAGCCCCGAATGTTCGGGGCTTTTTTATGACTGCGGGTTACAGGCCGTTTTTGGCCTTGAACTCGCGACGGCGACGGTGCAGTACCGGCTCGGTATAGCCATTAGGCTGCTTGCTACCTTCGATCACCAGTTCGACGGCCGCCTGGAAGGCGATGTTGCTGTCGAAGTCTGGCGCCAGCGGACGGTACAGCGCGTCGTTGGCGTTTTGGCGATCGACCACCGGCGCCATGCGCTTGAGGCTGGCCATGACCTGGTCCTGGTTGACGATGCCGTGACGCAGCCAGTTGGCGATGTGCTGGCTGGAAATACGCAGCGTGGCACGGTCTTCCATCAGGCCGATGTCATTGATATCCGGCACCTTCGAACAACCCACGCCCTGGTCGATCCAGCGCACAACGTAGCCCAGGATGCCCTGGGAGTTGTTGTCCAGTTCGTTCTGGATCTGTTCCGGGGTCCACTGCGGGTTCACCGCCAGCGGGATGGTCAGGATGTCGTCCACCGAAGCCGGTGTACGCTTGGCCAGCTCGGCCTGACGGGCGAACACGTCAACCTTGTGGTAGTGCAGTGCGTGCAACGCAGCGGCGGTCGGTGATGGCACCCACGCGGTGTTGGCGCCGGCCAGCGGGTGAGCGATTTTCTGTTCGAGCATCGCCGCCATCAGGTCGGGCATGGCCCACATGCCTTTACCGATTTGTGCACGACCTTGCAGGCCAGTGCTCAAGCCGACATCGACGTTGTTGTTTTCGTAGGCCGAAATCCACTTCTGGGCTTTCATGTCGGCCTTGCGTACTACCGGGCCGGCTTCCATCGAGGTGTGAATCTCGTCGCCGGTACGGTCAAGGAAGCCGGTGTTGATAAACACCACACGCTCGCTGGCGGCTTTGATGCACGCCTTGAGGTTGACGGTGGTGCGGCGCTCTTCGTCCATGATCCCGACTTTGAGCGTGTTGCGTGGCAGCTTGAGCACGTCTTCGATGCGGCCGAACAGTTCGTTGGTGAACGCGGCCTCTTCAGCGCCGTGCATCTTCGGCTTGACGATGTACACCGAGCCGGTGCGGCTGTTGCTGCGCGTGGCCTTGCCGTTGAGGCTGTGGATCGCTGCCAGGCTGGTCAACAGGCCGTCGAGGATGCCTTCGGGCACTTCGTGGCCGTCTTTGTCGAGGATCGCGTCGATGGTCATCAGGTGACCCACGTTGCGCACGAACAGCAGCGAACGGCCATGCAGGCTGACGGTGCCGCCGTTGGGTGCGGTGTACTCGCGATCCGGGTTCATGGTGCGGGTGAAGGTCTGGCCGCCCTTGGACACTTGCTCACTGAGGTCGCCTTTCATCAGGCCGAGCCAGTTGCGGTAGATCACCACCTTGTCATCGGCATCGACCGCAGCGACCGAGTCTTCGCAGTCCATGATGGTGGTCAGGGCGGCTTCCATCAGCACGTCTTTGACGCCTGCTGCATCGGTCTGGCCGACAGGGCTGTTGGCATCGACCTGGATTTCGAAGTGCAGGCCGTTGTGCTTGAGCAGCACGGCCGTCGGCGCTGCGGCCGAGCCGTGGTAACCGATCAGCTGTGCGGTGTCGCGCAGGCCGGTGCTGGCACCGCC
Organism: Pseudomonas fragi; assembly: GCF_002269505.1. Classification (GTDB taxonomy): domain Bacteria; phylum Pseudomonadota; class Gammaproteobacteria; order Pseudomonadales; family Pseudomonadaceae; genus Aquipseudomonas; species Aquipseudomonas fragi_D. The sequence goes on from NZ_NQKQ01000015.1 coordinate 35,575, forward strand.
CTTGAGGGTCACCTGCAAGGCGCCGTCAACGATGGCGTAGCCGCTGGAGTCAACGTGGGAGCCGCTGGCCAGGGGCGCAGCTTCGTCGAGAAAGGCGCGGGCGAAGGCAATGACCTTGTCGCCGCGTACCTTGTTGTAGCCTTTACCCTTTTCGGCGCCATCGGCTTCGCTGATGGCATCGGTGCCATACAGGGCGTCGTACAGCGAACCCCAACGGGCGTTCGAAGCGTTGAGGGCAAAGCGCGCATTCATCACCGGTACCACCAATTGCGGGCCGGCCATGCGGGCGATTTCGTCATCGACGTTTTGCGTCGTTGCCTGGAAATCTGCAACTTCTGGCTGCAGATACCCGATGTCCTGGAGGAAGGCCTTATAAGCCACGGCGTCATGGGCCTTGCCGGCCTGGGCCTGGTGCCAGGCGTCGATCCGCGCCTGCAAATCATCGCGTTTGGCGAGCAGTGCTTTGTTCTTGGGTGCCAGGTCATTGATGACCTTGTCGGCACCGGCCCAGAACTGATCGGCGGTGAGGCCGGTACCGGGGATAGCTTCGTTGTTGACGAAGTCGAACAGGACTTTGGCGACCTGCAGGCCACCGACGTGAACGTGTTCAGTCATTGCTTGCCTCACTCATTTTTATTTAAAGCCTGGAGCGCTTCTCAAAACACCGCCAGAGCGGGTTTGTACGGGGATTGCAGACGCCTTGGCAGACTATGTTGCAAGTTATGTAGTGGCTGCCGAGGCATACTACATGATCAATTGCAGATGTGAAAATCAGACTGATCACGTCGTTCTGCGACCGTTTTTACGCTAACGGTCACACGCAAGAACAGGATGTTCTCAAGAAACAGGCAGGTTGTTCCAGATAATTCTAAAAACAGTACACAATTTAATGGTTGGCGGTCTGTTTTGATCTGCGAAGTGGGTTGTGTCGCTCTTTGGAAAACGGGTTGCTGCGTCGCAGTGGCGCACCAAACCCTTCGCAGCCTTCGGCAGCGACTACGGGCATTTCATGGCGGCCTATACTCATTCGATTCCCCCTAATAAGAGAGCCCCCGCCATGAACCATCTTGTGATTACGGTCTTTGCCCAGGACAAGGCCGGGCAGGTCGAACGCATTGCCCAGTGCATCGCCGAGCATGGTGGTAACTGGCTGGAGAGTCGCATGTCGCGCATGGCCGGGCAATTTGCCGGGATCCTGCGTGTCGGCGTGCCTGCCGAAGCCCACGATGAGCTGGTCGATGCGTTGCAACGCCTGTCAAAAGAAGGGATTCGGGTGTTGATCGCCGAAAGCGGCATCGAGCAGTCCTGCACCTGGAAGCCCATTGCCATGGAGCTGGTGGGCAACGATCGCCCCGGTATTGTGCGTGACATCACTCGGGTGCTGACGGAGCAGGGGGTGAGCCTGGAGCGGCTGGTGACCGATGTGCGGCCCGCGCCCATGAGCAACGAGCCGCTGTTTCATGCCGAGGCCATTCTGGCTGTGCCCCTGACCCTGTCGCTGGATGTGTTGCAAAAGCGTCTGGAAACCCTGGCGGATGAACTGCTGGTGGACCTCAAGTTCAGTACCGAGGAATAACCCCGCCGGTTCAGCTGCGCTGACGCATGCTGAACCAGGCATCGAGGCTGTACACCACCAAGCCGGCCCAGATAAACGCAAAGGCGATCAAGGTACTTTCGGACAAGTGCTCGCCGTACACCCAGACCGCCAGAATCAACACCAGCGTCGGTGCGATGTACTGCATAAAGCCCAGAGTGGTGTAGGGCAGATGCCGTGCAGCGGCGTTGAAACTGACCAGGGGAATCAGCGTGGCCGGGCCGGCAAGTACGAGCAGCCAGGCTTCTGATGTGCTCCAGAACTCAACATGAGCACTGTTGGCCTCGGGGTGTAACAGCAACCAGCCAATAGCCACCGGCACCAGAATCCAGGTTTCCACCACCAGCCCCGGCAGTGCCTTGACTGGCGCCTGTTTGCGGATCAGCCCGTAAAAACCGAATGTCAGTGCCAGCACCAGCGACACCCACGGCAGGCTGCCCACTTGCCACACTTGCTGGGCCACGCCCGCAGCGGCCAGGCCTACGGCAATCCACTGCAAGCGTCGCAGGCGTTCGCCCAGCAACAACATGCCGAGCAGCACGTTGACCAGCGGGTTGATGTAATAGCCCAGGCTGGCTTCGACCATGCGGTCGTTGTTCACTGCCCACACGTAGGTCAGCCAGTTGGCGGCAATCAGCAGGCCGCTGATGGTCAGCACGCCAAGGCGTTTGGGATTGTCGCGCAGCTCCTGCCACCAGCCGGGGTGCTTCCATACCAGCAGCAACAGTGAGCCGAACAAGGCGGACCAGAGCACCCGGTTAACAATGATTTCGGCCGCCGGGACGCTTGCCAGCAGTTTGAAGTAGAGCGGGAAGATGCCCCAGATGACATAGGCCGTGAGGCCTAGAATGTACCCGCGACGCGGGTTGGCGGCTTGCATGCAGAATCCTTGCTTAGGCAACTAACAGACACGGAAGAAGCCAAGAGTGTAAGCAGGTTTTGCAGACGTGTCGTGCAGGAGATCTGCAAGGCGGGCATGTTTTTTTGCACCAGCAGCGGCCCCGGTTTTTCTGTGGGAGCGGGCTTGCTCGCGATGCAGGCGCTGCGGTCTGTTAGTTAAACCGCAATCGCCCCAATCGCGAGCAAGCCCGCTCCCACAAGAGCCACATGCATGGCGTCAGAACAGCTTCAGCGGCTCTTCATTGAGTGCCGAAAGCTGTTCGCGTAACGCCAGGATCTGGTCACCCCAATAGCGCTCGCTGCCAAACCACGGGAAGCTGTGCGGGAAGGCCGGGTCGTCCCAGCGTCGCGCCAGCCAGGCGCTGTAGTGCATCAGGCGCAAAGCGCGCAGCGGTTCAATCAACGCCAGTTCGCGGGGGTTGAAGTCATGGAATTCGCTGTAACCGTCCATTAATTCTGACAGCTGCCCCAGACATTCCTGACGGTCACCGGCCAGCATCATCCACAAGTCCTGTACCGCAGGGCCCATGCGGCAGTCATCAAGATCGACGATATGGAACACTTCGTCGCGGCACATCATGTTGCCGGGGTGGCAATCGCCATGCATGCGGATGTTGGTGTGCGGAGTGGCGGCGTAGACGTCTTCAACGCGCTTGAGCAGGTCGCGGGCGACGGACTCGTAAGCCGGGAGCAGGCTGCGCGGAATAAAGTTGCCTTCAAGCAGGGTGGTCAGCGAGTCGTGACCGAAGTTTTTCACCCCCAGCGCTTCGCGGTGTTCGAACGGCTTGGTTGCACCTACGGCATGCAGGCGGCCAAGCAGTTGCCCGAGACGATACAACTGGTCGAGATTGCCCGGCTCTGGCGCACGGCCACCACGGCGTGGAAACAGGGTAAAGCGAAAACCCTGGTGTTCGAACAGGCTTTGGCCGTTGTGAATCATCGGCGCCACCACGGGCACTTCGCAGTCGGCCAGTTCGAAGGTGAAGCGGTGTTCTTCGAGGATCGCTTCGTTGGTCCAGCGCTGAGGGCGATAGAACTTGGCGATCAGCGGCTGCGAGTCTTCGATGCCGACCTGATACACGCGGTTTTCGTAGCTGTTGAGCGCCAACACGCGGGCATCGCTCAGGAAACCGATGCTCTCGACGGCGTCGAGCACCAGATCAGGGGTAAGTGTTGCAAACGGATGAGACATGCTGACTCCTGCGCGCAGCAGGCTGCCGCGTCCGGCCATGCATGTTAGCGCAGACCGGGTACAAGCTGGCACAAAACCTGTGGGAGCGAACCTGTTCGCGATTACATCACTGCGGTTATCCAGAAAGCCCATGTCGCCTGTATCGCGAGCAGGCTCGCTCCCACAAGGGATTTGTATTACGCGCCTACAATACCGCCGTCTTCCCGGCTAATGGCCATGACCGAAGAACGCGGTTTGCCGTTGGGCAGGTGCTCGGGGAAGGTGGAACCGCCGTTTTCGCCGGGGTGCTGAATGCCTACGAACAGGGTTTTGTGGTCGGGCGAGAAGCTGATGCCGGTGACTTCACAGCCAATCGGCCCGACCATGAAGCGGCGGATTTCACCGCTGGCCGGGTCGGCGCAGAGCATCTGGTTATTGCCCATGCCGGCAAAGTCGCCGCTGTTGCTGGCATCGCCGTCGGTGAGGACCCATAGGCGCCCTGCATCGTCAAAACCCAGGCCGTCTGGGCTGTTGAACATGTTTTGCGGGGTGATGTTGGCCGAGCCTCCTTTGGCCGTTTTGCCGTGCACTGCCGGGTTGCCGGCCACCACAAACAGGTCCCAGTCAAAGGTGTCCGAGCCGTGATCACCCTTCTTGGCTTTCCAGCGCAGGATTTGCCCGTAGACGTTTTTCTCACGCGGGTTGGGCCCGCCAGCCGGCTGTCCATCCTCGCCACGTTTGACGTTGTTGGTCAGGGTGCAATAGACCTGGCCGTCTTTGGGGCTGACCACAATCCACTCCGGGCGATCCATACGCGTGGCCCCGACGGTGCTTGCCGCCATACGTGCATGAATCAACACCTCGGCCTGATTGGCAAACCCCTTGGTCGCATCGACGCCGTTTTTGCCGTGGCTCAGTTCAACCCACTGGCCGTGGCCTTTAGGGCGATCGGGATTGCTGTCGCCACCGTCAAAACGCGCCACATAAAGCGTGCCGTGGTCGAGCAGATCGCGGTTGGCCTTGGGGTTCTGGTGGTCGATCCTGTCGCGGCTGATGAATTTATAGATGAACTCGCCGCGCTCATCGTCGCCCATGTAGACCACGGCACGGCCGTCGCCGGTTTCGGCGAGTGCGGCGTTTTCGTGCTTGAAACGGCCCAGGGCAGTGCGTTTGACCGGTGTTGAGAGCGGGTCGAACGGGTCGATTTCCACCACCCAGCCGTGACGGTTGAGTTCGTTGGGGTTGTGCGCCAGGTCAAAGCGCGGGTCGTGCAGGTGCCAGTTGATATCTTTGCTGGCCGCGACGACGCCATAGCGTTTTTGTGCAGCGTCGAAGGCCTGTTTGGGATCAGAGCTGCCAAAACAGTCGGTGAAGTTTTCCTCGCACGTCAGGTAGGTGCCCCACGGCGTTTTGCCGTTGGCGCAGTTCTGGAACGTGCCCAATGCGCGGCTGCCGGTAGCGTCGGCCTGGGTGCGCAGCAGCTCGTGGCCCGCCGCGGGGCCGCTGAGGCGGATAGGGGTGTTGCCGTGGATGCGCCGGTTAAAGGGTGAGCCCTGGACAAACTGCCAGCCGTTGCCCTTGCGCTGGATTTCGATTACCGACACGCCTTCACTGGCCTGGGCCTTGCGTACTTCTTCGGCAGAGATGGGGGTGCCACCGTGGGGGTAGAGGTAGCGGTAGTTGGTGTATTCATTGTTGATTGCCATCAGGGCGCGGTCCGAGTCATCCGCGAAGGCAAACAGGCTCATGCCGTCGTTGTTGTCGCCAAATTGCACTTCCTGCTCGCTGGCAGTGCCGTTGCCGGCCGGGTCAAACGCCGGGCCGTTGGCCTGTAGCGGCTGGCCCCAGCTGATGAGCACCGAGGCGCGGTAGCCAGGTGGCAGGCTGATGGTATCGGTGGTGGCTGCGTTGATACTGTCGAACCCCAGCAAGTTGCTGTTGGCAGCGCTGACACCCGCCGCCAGTGCGCTACGCCCGAGCAGGCCGCCGCCGAGGAACATCGCCGCGCCGCACAAGGCGCCAGCGCTGATAAAGCCACGTCGACTAAGGCCAACCATCTGCTCAAGGTCGGTGGATTGGTTTTCTTCTAATAGGCTCATGGCGGGCTCGGCTCTGACGGTTTTGGCAGACACCTTAAGCAGCGGGTATGACAGAGATGTTTCAGTGTTTGTTTGAAAAGCCCTCACGCTTACCCTCTCCCAAAGGGAGAGGGTTGGGGGGGGCGGACTAGAGCGCTGTCCCAAGCAACACCAGCGACGGCGCGAACTGCACTTGCGCCGCGCTGCCCACGCTCAGACCAAGTGTTTCAAGGTGTTGCGGTTCGGTCAGCGCACACAACGTCTGGCCGCCAGGCAGGCTGATGCGCACTTCGCTGGGGCCGTCGGCGATGTGTAGGATCTGTTCGATCTGCCCGTGCAGGTGATTGTGTTCGGGACTGGGCAGTTGTGCGACGTCGATCAACTGCAGCCAGCCCGCTTTGATCAGCGCTACCGCCGGGCTGCCGATGGCCAGTTCCAGGCGCTGGGTGCTGTCGTGGGTGATTTGCGCCTGCAAGGTCAGGCCACCGGGTAACTCAAGGTCAATCAGATCGTTGTGACCATGCCTGTGGATGGCAGTAACGGTACCGTGCAACTGGTTACGGGCGCTGGTACGCAACATCAGGCGGCCCAGCAGGTCGAGATCCCGGGCGTCTTCGGCGGCGTCCAGCACCTGAGCCTGTATTGCCTGCAAGCGCTGATAAAGCCGCAGCACCCGTAGACCTGCCACGGACAACCGGGCGCCGCCTCCGCCCTTGCCACCTATGCTGCGCTCTACCAAGGGGGTTTGCGCCAGGTTGTTCAGCTCATCGATGGCATCCCACGCAGCCTTGTAGCTGATGCCCGCACTTTTGGCGGCAGCCGTGATCGAGCCCTGCTCGGCGATGTGTTGCAACAGGGCAATACGTTGCGGGCGGTGGACGATATGTTGGGCAAGCAGGGCAGGCAGGTGCATGAAGGCAGGTTCGCAAGACGGGGTGTGCCCGAAAAGTGCCTGCTGCGCAGGGTGGCGTCAAGCAAGCCCATCGGGTTTTGGCGTGCGCGCCAGGCAATACACATCGACCCGCCGCGCCCCGCCCTTGAGCAGCAGGCGCGCCAGGCTTTCTGCCGTGGCGCCGGTGGTCAGCACATCATCGATCAGGGCCAGATGCAAACCATTGACCTGTACCCCGGGTGCAAGGCGGAAGGCGTGGCGCAGGTTGCGTTTGCGGGTTTTGGCGTCCAGACCCTGTTGCGCAGCGGTGTCCTGGGTACGCAGCAGCCAGTGCGGTTGGCAGGGGAGGCACAACTGCTTGCTGAGCCAGTCACCCAGCATGCCGGCCTGGTTATAGCCACGCTCACGCAAGCGTTTGCTGGACAGGGGCACTGGCAGCAGGGCGTCGGGTCTAGGCTCACCCGAGTTGAAGCTATCTAGCAGCGATTGGCCAAGAATTTCGGCCAAAAGTCGTCCATAAGGCCATTTGCTGTGGTGCTTGAAGCGCACGATCAGACTGTCGATTGGAAAGCCATACACCCAAGGCGCATGGACACGCTCGAAGGCTGGCGGCTGTCTGATGCAATGGCCGCACATCAGCCCCTCCATCGGCAACGGTAAAGCGCACCGCTGGCAGCGGTCACCCAGCCAGGGCAGCTCCAGTTCGCAGGCGACGCACAGGGCCAACTCCGGGCTGGCGCGCTCGTCACACAACAAACATGATTGGTTGTTTAATAACCAGTTGTAAACCAGCCTTGTCCATAGTGGTTGACAGTTCATGTCGCATCCTTAAACATGCCGATATCCGTGCCGTGCCTGGGTTTTTTTGCCTCGGGTTCTAGTCAAAGCATAAACAAGAGAAACGCCGATGAGCGCCAGCAGCCTTGCCAACTTGCGACATGATTGGTCATTAGCCGAAGTCCGGGCGATGTTCACCCAGCCCTTCAACGACCTGCTTTTCGAAGCGCAGACCGTTCACCGCAGGCATTTCAACGCCAACCGGGTTCAGGTTTCGACGCTGCTGTCGATCAAGACCGGTGCTTGCCCGGAAGATTGCAAATATTGTCCGCAGTCGGGTCACTACAACACCGGCCTGGCCAAAGAGAAGCTGATGCAGGTGCAGAAGGTGCTTGAAGAAGCACAACGGGCCAAGGACATCGGTGCCACCCGCTTTTGCATGGGGGCGGCCTGGAAACACCCGTCGGCCAAAGACATGCCCTATGTGCTGGAGATGGTCAAAGGCGTGAAGGCCATGGGCCTGGAAACCTGCATGACCCTGGGCAAGCTCGATCAGGAGCAAACCGCCGCGCTGGCCCACGCTGGCCTCGATTACTACAACCACAACCTCGACACCTCCCCTGAGTTCTACACCAGCATCATCACCACCCGCACTTACAGCGAACGCCTGCAAACCCTGAGTTATGTGCGCGACAGCGGGATGAAAATCTGCTCCGGCGGCATCCTGGGCATGGGCGAGTCGCTGGACGACCGCGCCAATCTGCTGATCCAGCTGGCCAATCTGCCTGAGCACCCGGAGTCGGTGCCGATCAATATGCTGGTGAAAGTGGCCGGTACGCCGATGGAAAACGCCGAAGACATCGACCCGTTTGATTTCATCCGCATGCTGGCGGTAGCGCGAATCATGATGCCTTTGAGCCATGTGCGCCTGTCGGCAGGGCGTGAGGCAATGAACGAGCAAATGCAGGCGCTGGCATTTTTTGCCGGAGCCAACTCGATTTTCTACGGTGACAAATTGCTCACTACCGCCAACCCGCAGGCGGACAAGGACATGCAGTTGTTCAGTCGTTTGGGCATCTTGCCCGAAGAGCGTGAAGATCACGCCGACGAGGTGCATCAGGCGGTGATCGAGCATGCGCTGCGGGATCAGAAGTCCAGCGAGCAGTTTTATAACGCTGTGGTTTAACCACAGCGCCGATCTGTAGTCGCTGCCGCAGGCTGCGATAAGGTCCGCAGGACCTTCGCTTTCAATACCGAAGCCGGGGCCGCTTCGCTGCCCATCGCAGCCTGCGGCAGCGGCTACAAGGGATTATAGCCAGCATGTCATTTGATCTAAACGCCCGCCTGGCCGTTCGCCGTGCCGAAAATCTGTACCGCCAGCGGCCTTTGCTGGAAAGCCCGCAAGGCCCGCAGGTGGTGGTCGATGGCAAGCCTTTGCTCGCCTTTTGCAATAACGACTACCTTGGCCTGGCCAATCACCCGCAAGTCATCGAAGCCTGGCAAATCGGTGCGTCGCGCTGGGGGGTGGGCGGCGGTGCATCGCATCTGGTCATCGGTCACAGCACCCCTCATCACGCACTGGAAGAAGCCCTGGCCGAGTTCACCGGTCGCCCGCGGGCGCTACTGTTCAGCAACGGTTATATGGCCAACATGGGCGCCGTCACGGCCCTGGTGGGGCAAGGCGATACGGTGCTGGAAGACCGCCTCAACCATGCCTCCCTGCTGGATGCCGGCTTGTTGAGCGGGGCGCGCTTCAACCGCTACCTGCATAACGATGCAAGTAGCCTTGCCAAGCGTCTGGAAAAAGCCAGCGGCAGTACGCTGGTGGTCACCGATGGCGTATTCAGCATGGACGGCGATCTCGCCGACCTGCCTGCGCTCGCCCGTGAAACCAAAGCCAAAGGTGCCTGGTTGATGGTCGACGATGCCCATGGTTTTGGCCCGTTGGGTGCCAATGGCGGCGGGATTTCCGAGCACTTTGGTCTGAGCGCAGACGATGTGCCGGTGCTGGTCGGAACGCTGGGCAAGGCATTTGGCACCAGCGGTGCATTTGTTGCGGGCAGCGAAGAGCTGATCGAAAGCCTGATCCAGTTCGCCCGGCCCTACATCTACACCACCAGCCAGCCGCCGGCATTGGCCTGCGCAACCCTGAAAAGCCTTGAGCTGCTGCGCACCGAGCATTGGCGCCGTGAGCACCTGAACAACCTGATAGCGCAATTTCGCCGGGGTGCCGAGCAGATCGGCTTGCAGTTGATGGACAGCTTCACGCCGATCCAGCCGATCATGATCGGCGACAGCGGCCGGGCCATCCGCCTGTCGCAGAGGCTGCGCGAGCGCGGCCTGCTGGTGACTGCAATCCGCCCGCCCACCGTGCCTGCGGGCAGCGCCCGCCTGCGCGTGACCCTGTCGGCCGCCCACACAGAAGCACAGGTGCAGCTATTGTTAACAGCACTCGACGACTGTTGGCGTACGTTGGAGCCTGCTCATGCGTGATCGCTTGATTTTGCTGCCGGGCTGGGGCCTGGGGGTTTCACCTCTGGAGCCGCTTGCCGTGGCCCTGCGCGGGCTGGACGAGCACTTGCGGGTGGAAATCGAACCACTGCCGGTGCTGTTGTCCGCCGATCTTGACGACTGGCTCGATGAACTCGAAGCCACCCTGCCCGACAACGTCTGGCTGGGTGGCTGGTCGTTGGGCGGGATGCTCGCCAGCGAGCTGGCTTCGCGTCGCGGTGATCGCTGTTGCGGGCTGGTGACCCTGGCCAGCAATCCGAGCTTTGTCAGCCGCGAGGATTGGCCAAGCGCCATGCCTGCCTCGACCTTCGAGCCGTTCCTCAACGGTTTTGGCGATGCGCCCAACACGACCCTCAAACGCTTTTGCCTGCTGTGCAGCCAAGGTTCGCTTGAGGCGCGGGCGCTTGCCAGCCTGCTGCTGGCCGGTGCACCGAAAGCGCAGCCCGATACCCTGCTGGCCGGCCTTGAACTGCTGGGCAAGCTGGATACGCGCGCCGCCTTGCAGCGTTTCAACGGCCCGCAATTGCACCTGTTCGCGGGGCTTGATGCCCTGGTCCCGGTGCAGGCGGCGAGCGATGTGCTGGCGCTGTTACCCGATGTCGAAGTGGGTCTGATTGAACAGGCCTGTCATGCTTTTTTACTGGAAGCCCCCCACGAGCTGGCGGCGGCCATCCAGGTTTTTTTACACGAGTCGGGCGATGAATGATTTGAGTGTTGCAATGCTTGCGGCCAGTTTGCCGGACAAGCGTCAGGTGGCAGTTTCGTTTTCCCGCGCGGCGGCCAGTTATGACAGCGTCGCGCAGCTGCAACGCGCTGTTGGCCGTGAGCTGATAGCCCGATTGCCGCAGGGTTTGAGCCCGCAGCGCTGGCTGGATCTGGGCAGTGGCACGGGCTATTTCAGTCGCCTGTTGGGCGAGCGCTTTACCCATAGCCAGGGGTTGGCCCTGGACATCGCCCAGGGCATGCTGGCCTATGCCCGGCCCTTGGGCGGGGCACAGCATTTCATTGCGGGCGATGCCGAAAGCCTGCCGCTGCAATCGAACAGTTGCGACCTGATTTTCTCCAGTCTGGCGCTGCAATGGTGTGCGGATTTCCGGGCGGTGCTGAACGAGGCCCAGCGTGTGCTCAAACCCGGCGGTGTGCTGGCATTCGCCAGTTTGTGCGTGGGCACCTTGAGTGAGCTGCGTCACAGTTGGCGAGCGGTCGATGGCCAGGTTCACGTCAATCGCTTTCGTGAATTTCAGACTTATCAGCAGCTTTGTGCCGACAGCGGTTTGCAGGTACTCGACTTGCAGAATCAGCCGCATGTGCTGCACTACCCGCAAGTTCGCCAGCTGACTCATGAGCTTAAAGCGCTCGGTGCACACAATCTGAACCCGGGACGCCCCGAGGGGCTGACCGGCAGGGCGCGGATCAAGGGGCTGGTGGGTGCCTATGAGCAATTTCGTCAGCCGCTCGGGCTACCGGCGACGTACCAGGTGGTCTACGGCATTCTGGAGAAAACGCGATGAACCCGGCGTACTTCATCACCGGCACGGATACTGATGTAGGCAAGACCACAGTAGCAGCGGGCTTTTTATATGCCGCCCGCGCGGCCGGGCTAAGCACGGCTGCGGGCAAACCGGTGGCCTCGGGTTGTGAAGTCACCCCGCAGGGGCTGCGCAATGCCGACGCCCTGGCCTTGATGGCTGAAAGCTCGATCAAGTTGAGTTATGACGAGGTCAACCCGGTGGCGTTCGAGCCGGCTATCGCTCCGCATATTGCGGCGCGCGAAGCCGGGGTGGTGCTGACGGTGCGCTCGTTGCTGGGCCCGATGCAGCACATCCTGAGTAAACAAGCCGACTTCACCCTGATTGAAGGCGCTGGCGGCTGGCGAGTGCCGTTATCGGGGCAAGACAGCTTGTCGGACCTGGCCCAGGCGCTGGATCTGCCGGTGATTCTGGTGGTGGGCGTGCGCCTGGGCTGTATCAGCCATGCCCTGCTCACGGCAGAGGCGATTGCCCGTGATGGCCTGCAACTGGCGGGCTGGGTGGCCAATATCATCGGCCCGAAAACCTCACGCCTGGAAGAAAACCTCGCCACCCTGGCCGAGCGCCTGCCTGCGCCTTGCCTCGGGCGTGTGCCAAAGCTTAAATCGGCGTCGGCGCAGTCCGTGGCTGAATACCTGCAGCTCGATTTGCTGGACTGAAAAACCGCTCCAGTCCAGGCCCGATCTAGTGTGGGAGCGGGCCTGCCCGCGATGGTATCGGTTCGGTCTGACAGGCGGTCCGCACTGCCTGTATCGCGAGCAGGCTCGCTCCCACAAGCCCTTTTCCCTTTGCCTGATAAATCCGACCCAAGACGAACGGACGCTTCGCGCTGCTTGACAATAAATAGGCGTAAACGTATGTTTCAAACACCTGTTTGACCGCCATAACAAATCCACGCGGTTGTTCATCCCCGGATTCATCAGCAGAGGTTTATCGCTATGCCTGACTACAAGGCCCCCTTGCGTGATATTCGCTTCGTTCGTGACGAACTGCTCGGTTACGAAGCGCACTATCAGAGCCTGCCGGCTTGCCAGGACGCTACTCCAGATATGGTTGACGCCATTCTCGAAGAAGGCGCCAAGTTTTGTGAGCAGGTGCTGGCACCTCTGAACCGTGTGGGTGACATTGAAGGCTGCACCTGGAGCGAGTCCGGGGTTAAGACTCCTACAGGTTTTAAAGAAGCCTACAAACAATTCGTAGAAGGCGGCTGGCCGAGCCTGGCTCACGACGTGGAGCACGGTGGCCAAGGCCTGCCGGAATCCCTGGGTCTGGCGGTAAGCGAAATGGTCGGTGCGGCCAACTGGTCGTGGGGCATGTACCCGGGCCTGTCCCATGGTGCGATGAACACCATCTCCGAGCACGGCACCCCCGAGCAGCAAGAGACCTACCTGACCAAGCTGGTGACCGGCGAATGGACTGGCACCATGTGCCTGACCGAATCGCACTGCGGTACCGACCTGGGCCTGCTGCGTACCAAGGCTGAACCTCAGGCTGACGGTTCCTACAAAATTTCCGGCACCAAGATCTTTATCTCGGCCGGTGAACACGATATGGCCGATAACATCGTGCACATCGTGCTGGCTCGCCTGCCGGATGCACCGGCTGGCACCAAAGGCATTTCGCTGTTTATCGTGCCCAAGTTCAAGGCCAACGCCGATGGCAGCATCGGTGAGCGCAACGCCGTGTCCTGTGGCTCGCTTGAGCACAAAATGGGCATCCACGGTAACGCCACCTGCGTGATGAACTTCGACGGCGCCACGGGTTTCCTGATCGGCCCGCCAAACAAAGGCCTGAACTGCATGTTCACCTTTATGAACACCGCACGTCTGGGTACCGCGCTGCAGGGCTTGTCCCACGCTGAAATCGCCTTCCAGGGCGGCCTGAAATACGCCCGTGACCGTCTGCAGATGCGCTCGCTGACCGGCCCGAAAGCCCCTGAGAAGGCGGCTGACCCGATCATCGTTCACCCGGACGTACGCCGCATGCTGTTGACCACGAAGGCATTCGCCGAAGGCAACCGTGCGATGGTGTACTTCACCGCCAAGCAGGTTGACATCGTCAAGTACGGCGTTGATGAAGAAGAGAAGAAGAAAGCCGACGCACTGCTGGCATTCATGACTCCGATTGCCAAGGCATTCATGACTGAAGTCGGTTTTGAGTCTGCCAACCACGGCGTGCAAATCTACGGCGGCCACGGCTTTATCGCCGAATGGGGCATGGAGCAGAACGTTCGCGACAGCCGCATTTCGATGCTGTACGAAGGCACCACCGGTATCCAGGCACTCGATCTGCTGGGCCGTAAAGTACTGATGACCCAGGGCGAAGCGCTCAAAGGCTTTACCAAGATCGTGCACAAGTTCTGCCAGAGCAACGAAGGCAACGAAACTCTGAACGAGTTCGTCACGCCATTGGCTGCGCTGAACAAGGAATGGGGCGAGCTGACCATGAAGGTCGGTATGGCCGCCATGAAAGACCGTGAAGAAGTGGGTGCGGCCTCGGTCGACTACCTGATGTACTCCGGTTATGCCTGCCTGGCCTACTTCTGGGCTGACATGGCGCGTCTGGCAGCTGAAAAGCTGGCGGCCGGCACTTCCGAAGAAGCGTTCTACAAAGCCAAGCTGCAAACGGCACGCTTCTACTTCCAGCGCATCTTGCCGCGCACCCGCGCACACGTTGCCACCATGCTGTCGGGCGCTGCCAACCTGATGGACATGAAAGAAGAAGACTTCGACCTGGGCTACTAAGTCCCGGCGGGTCATCTTGCAAAGCCGCTTCTCCTTTGGGGAAGCGGCTTTTTTAGTTTTGGTGCGCCTTAACTTTCTGTGGGAGCGAGCCTGCTCGCGAAAGCCCTCGCGAGCAGGCTCGCTCCCACATCAGATATGCTCTCGACCAAAACGTATATATTAGTCACAGCATGACCCTATGTATCGCTATCGTCGTTAAGCTAGACTGGGTCCCACATTAAACGCCGTTTACAGATTACGAGGTTTGCCATGGCTGACTACAAAGCGCCCCTGCGCGATATGCGCTTCGTCCTCAATGAAGTGTTCGAGGTCGCTACACTTTGGGCGCAATTGCCTGTGTTGGCAGAGACGGTAGATGCTGAAACGGTTGAAGCCATTCTTGAAGAAGCGGGCAAGGTCACCGCGAAAAGCATCGCACCGCTGAGCCGCAGTGGTGATGAGGAAGGCTGCCACTGGGACAATGGTGCAGTGACCACCCCGGCCGGTTTTGTCGATGCCTATCGCACCTACGCCGAAGGCGGCTGGGTGGGTGTAGGCGGCGACCCGCAGTTCGGCGGCATGGGCATGCCCAAGGCCGTGTCGGCGCAGGTCGAAGAAATGATCAACTCATCCAGCCTGTCGTTCGGCCTGTACCCGATGTTGACCGCGGGGGCCTGTGTGTCGATCAACGCGCACGCCAGCGAAGAATTGAAAGCGGCCTATCTGCCGAATATGTACTCGGGTGTGTGGGCAGGTTCCATGTGTTTGACCGAGCCCCATGCCGGTACTGATCTGGGGATAATTCGGACAAAAGCCGAGCCTCAAGTGGATGGTTCCTACAAAGTCAGTGGCACCAAAATCTTCATTACCGGTGGCGAGCACGACCTGACTGAAAACATTATCCATCTGGTACTGGCCAAATTGCCGGATGCGCCTGCGGGGCCTAAAGGTATCTCGCTGTTTCTGGTGCCCAAGTTCATGGTTAATGCCGATGGCAGCCTGGGTGACCGCAACCCGGTCACCTGTGGTTCGATTGAACACAAAATGGGTATCCAGGCTTCCGCAACGTGCGTGATGAACTTCGATGAAGCGGTCGGTTACCTGGTGGGTGAGCCTAACCGCGGCCTTGCCGCGATGTTCACCATGATGAATTACGAGCGTCTGGGGGTTGGCATTCAGGGCCTGGCCTCGGGAGAACGGTCGTACCAGAACGCCGTGGAATATGCCCGCGACCGTCTGCAGGGGCGCGCAGCAACCGGCGCGGTGGCCAAGGATAAAGTGGCCGACCCGATCATTGTTCACGCCGATGTGCGGCGCATGCTGCTGACCATGAAGGCCTCGAACGAAGGCGGTCGGGCGTTTTCGACTTACGTTGCCAACCAGCTGGATATTGCCAAGTTCAGTGAAGACCCCGCAGCCCGCGAGCGCGCTGATGGCCTGGTGGCTTTGCTGACCCCGGTGGCCAAGGCATTCCTGACCGACTTGGGCCTGGAAACCACCGTGCATGGCCAGCAGGTGTTCGGCGGCCACGGGTATATTCGCGAGTGGGGTCAGGAGCAGTTGGTGCGTGATGTGCGCATCACCCAGATCTACGAAGGTACCAACGGTATCCAGGCGCTGGATCTGGTGGGGCGCAAGATCGTCGGCAACCAGGGGGCCTACTACCGCCAGTTTGCCGAAGAGATTCGTCAGTTCATTGCCACGACCAGCAGTGACCTGAACGAGTTTACCCAGCCACTGGCTGCAGCTTTGGACACACTTGACCAGTTGACAGCCTGGGTGCTGGATCGCTCGCAAAACAACCCGAATGAGATCGGTGCCGCTTCGGTTGAGTACCTTCAGGTTTTTGGTTACACAACGTATGCGTATATGTGGGCGTTGATGGCCAAGGCCGCGTTGGGCAAAGAAGCCCAGGAAGCCTTTTATGTCAGCAAGTTGGGCACGGCGCGCTTCTACTTCGCACGTTTGCTGCCGCGTATCCACTCGCTGAGCGCATCGGTCAAGGCCGGTAGCGAGTCGCTTTACCTGCTGGACGAAGCACACTTTTAACCTGTTTAGTGTTTTGTAAGCATTTGCTTACATTACATGCTGACAATCTCCCATATCGGCAGATTGGATCCAGGGGTAATCTACTTTCCATGGACGTAGAGCAGGAAGCTCAAAGCAACAACACGGACACGTAGGATTCTGCCAGGATGGCGGAGTGAAAAGGATGTCAGGGAAACAGTCTGCAAAACCCCGCCTCGGCGGGGTTTTCTTTTTTGCGCACCAGAATTTTTGCGACTTCCCCCAGCCTGCTCCCACAAGGTGGGCAGCTACAAAGAGCCTTCATCGCTCTGCATCACATCCTCCAGCAGCGTGCGCAGCAACGCCAATGTGGCTTGCTGACGTTGCACATCGCGACACACCAACCCCACCTTTAGCGGTACTCTCGGCTCACTCAACGGTTTCCATAGCAGTGCCTGGTCGTCGTGCTGATGGCGCGAACGCCCAGGTAATACGGTGGCCAGCTTGCTATGGGGCAGGCTGTCGAGAATCCCTGCCATGGTGTTCAGTTCGGCCTGCACCTGCGGGCGGCGGCCCAGATTGGCGAGCTGGGTTTGCCAGATCTGGCGTACCTGAAACTCTTCTCCCAGTAGCAGCATCGGCAACTCGGCCGCCTGGCTCACAGACACCTTCTTGAATTCGCGCAGTGGATGATCCGCCGGGATTACCAGTTGTAGTTCGTCCTCATACAGCAGCATGCCGTGCAACCCGGGCTGGCGTGGCGGCAGGTAGCTGATGCCGATATCAAGCGAACCATTGAGCAGACGCCGCTCGATCTCGATGCCGGTGAGCTCGTAGATCTGCACCACCAAATGGGGTTGGGCCTGGCGCACCCGCTCCAGCATTTGCGGCACCAGGCTGGTATGCACGGTTTGCAACACGCCGATGGCGATGGTGCGCAGGGCCTGGCCCTGGAAATTGTGCAAAGCCTCTTTGGCCCGTTGCAGCCCGTCGAGCAGCGGCAGCGCGTGGTTGTACAGCGTGTGCGCTGCCAATGTTGGCAGTAGACGCTTGCTGCTGCGCTCGAACAGGCTCACATCGAGGTTGTGTTCGAGCTGGCGAATCTGCTGCGACAGGGCTGGCTGCGAGATGCAAAGACGCTCAGCGGCACGGCCCACATGGCCTTCTTCATAGACCGCGACGAAATAACGCAGTTGCTTGAAATCCATAAGTAATACTTATCGAAATTGCTTAAAAAACGAAATGGCTCAACGGCCCGCTGGCGCCTAGTCTACGCGCATTCCACAAGGCTCATCGAGCCAGAGATGTTGATAGGCAGTGGCGTTTTACATAGGCAGGGCAATAAACCCAATCAGAGGTTTACCTACTGTAAGAAGCGCCGGCAGTTGCAAATCGAATCTGTTTATGGTCACAAGGTCCGCGTGCATGAACCTGTTTAACCTGCGTCGCCATTCCCCCAGCCTTGAAGAGATGGCTGCGCATTCTGCGCCATCGAAGGCTGGCAACCATCCGTCCCAGGATTGCCTGATGCCCTGCGTTGAGCGTGAGACCCAAGTGTTTGTGCGAGGTCAGGGGTCGTGGATGTGGGACAGCGACAGCCGTGCGTACCTGGACTTTACTCAGGGCAGTGCCGCCAACAGCCTGGGCCACAGCCCGGCAGTGCTGGTCAAGGCGATGGCCGAGCAGGCGCAGTCTTTGCTGAATCCGGGCGCAGGCTTTTTAAATCGCGGGATGTTGAATCTGGCGCAGCGCTTGTGTGACAGCACCGGCAGCGATCAGGTGCATTTGCTCAACACCGGCGCCGAGGCGAATGAGGGCGCGATCAAGCTGGCGCGTAAATGGGGTCAGCTGCATCGCGGTGGCGCCCATCGGATCATTACGGCCAGCCGCAGCTGCCACGGTCGCAGCTTTGGCGCGATGTCAGCTTCGGGCGGCGCCTCTGTGGATAACCGCTTCGAGCCGCAGTTGCCGGGCTTTATCAATGTGCCGTTCAACGATTTGCTGGCGCTGCATGCGGCAGTCGATGCTCAGACCGTGGCCATCATGCTGGAGCCGGTACAAAGCGAAGCCGGGGTGATTGCGGCGACTGAGCATTACCTCAAGGGTGTTGAGCGTTTGTGCCGTGAGCTGGGCATTTTGTTGATCCTGGATGAAGTCCAGACCGGCATGGGACGTTGCGGCACCTTGCTGGCAGAGCAGAATTACGGCATTCGCGCCGACATCATCACTTTAGGCAAGGGCCTGGGCGGCGGTGTGCCATTGGCCGCATTGCTGGCTCGGGGCAAGGCCTGCTGCCTTGAGCCCGGCGAGTTGGGCGGTACCCATCATGGCAATGCCTTGATGAGCGCAGCAGGGTTGGCGGTACTGGACACGGTGCTGGACAAAGGCTTTTTGCAGCAGGTTCGCGACGCGGGGCAACACCTGCGCGAGGGGTTGGGCCGGTTGGCGAATAGTTATGCACAGGGCGAATTGCGCGGCCAGGGCCTGCTTTGGGGCCTGACCTTGTCGGATAACTCGGCAGATGCGGTGGTCAAGGCGGCATTGTACGAAGGCTTGCTGATCAGTGCTCCACAGCCCGACTGCCTGCGGTTCACCCCGGCCCTGTGCGTGAGCAAGGGCAATATCGATGAAATGCTGCTGCGTCTGGCCCGGGCCTTTGCCCGTGTGCGCACGGCCCAGTTGCAGTGCCGTCGCGGAGTTGCCGTCTGACTGCATCGGTCACACAGAATTTAAAGAACCGTCTCGCGGTATAACGCATCGCCCTGTGCCTGTTTCCTTCGGCACAGGGCGTTTTTTTTGCTTGTGGATAAGTTCTGGCTGAACCTTTGGCCAGCGCCCGGAGTCGATTGGTAGCAGGGCCAGTTCTGGCCCGCCACTACTAGGGAGCTGCGCATATGGATCTTATTAAAATCATCTTTGCCATTCTGCTTCCGCCGCTGGGCGTGTTTATGCAAGTGGGTTTTGCCGGGGCATTCTGGCTGAATATTCTGCTGACCCTGTGCGGTTATATTCCAGGGATCGTGCATGCGGTGTGGATTATCGCCAAGCGTTAACTGGCAAAGGATATCGACCTGTAGTCGCTGCCGCAGGCTGCGATAAGGGCCGAAGGCCCTGCTCATTCAACCAGTGTGGCCTTTGGGGCACCCTTCGCAGCCTGCGGCAGCGACTACAGTTATGTATCAGCTTGCATCACCTGGCTGTAAAACAGCCATTCCTGTTCCAGTGCGTGGGCCTGGTTACTGGCTTTGCGAAAGCCGTGGCGTTCGTCCGGGTAGTAATGGGCCTGGGCCGGGATGCCGTTGTATTGCAGGGCCTGGAGCATGTTGCGGGTTTGTTGCGGCACCACGACGGCGTCCAGCTCGCCCTGGAAGAAGATCACCGGCACACTGATCTGGTTGGCGTACAGCAACGGAGTGCGCGCCGCATAACGTTCAGCGTCGCGCTGCGGGTCGCCAATCAACCAGTCCAGGTAGTCACCTTCAAACTTGTGGGTGGCTCGCGCCAGCGCAATCGGATCGCTGACTCCGTACAGGCTGGCACCCGCCCGGAAGACTTTATGAAATGCCAGCGCACACAAGGTGGTGTAGCCCCCTGCGCTGCCGCCGCGAATAAACGCAGTGCGGGGAGCAATCAGTTCTTGCTCGGTGAGATAACTGACTACTGCGCAAGCATCTTCGACATCCGCAACGCCCCAATTCAGATGCAGGGCCTGACGATACTCACGGCCATAGCCGGTGCTGCCGCGATAGTTGAGGTCGGCCACGGCAAAGCCGCGTTGGGTCCAGTATTGAATGCGCGGGTCGAGCATCGGGTAACAGGCCGAAGTCGGACCGCCGTGGATGAATACCAGCAGTGGCGGTTTTGTCTCGCCATTCATCGCTGGGTAGAAAAAGCCGTGGGCATGACCCGATCCAGAGGGATAACGCAGGGTTCTCGGGCGGCTGATACGTTCAGGGGGCAGCGGCGCAACGCCACCTGCCAGTACCTCGACCTTATGGTCGGCGCGACAGATGCGGATCACGGCTGAAGGGCGTATCGGTGATGCTGCGATGCAATAAATAAATGCCTTATCCAGTGCCAGGCTGCGAAAGTGGCTGTAGTCACCCGTGAAGTCTTCGAGGTTGCCGTCAGCTGTGCGGATGCCCAGGCGACCGAAGCCGTCCTCGGTCCAACTGGCCAGATAGCCTTGCTCGGCAAGCGGCACAAAGGTGCTGGTGCCCAGTTGCCAGGGGGCCGGGGCGTGATCGGCGCGCGCGCTGGGTGCGGGCACCAGGCCTTCGCCGGACTCGGCCCAGGGTTGCCAGAAACCTGCGCGGTCGGTCAGGCAATGCAGGCGGTTATCTGTGTCGAAGCGCGGCTGTTGCAGCGACTCTTCATCAAGATCACCGGCCAGGCACTGGGCGGTGTTCCAGCGTCCGGCCGTTTGGCCTTCGGCGAGCATCAGGCGGGTTGATGTCCACGGTTGGTGCGGGCGGCTCCATTCAATCCAGGCCAGGCGCTGGCCGTCGGGGCTCAATGCCGGTGCACCATAGAAATCAGCGCCTTCGGCCAGCAACTGGCGTTCAAGGGTCGCAAGGTCGATGCTGACCAGTCGATGTTGATCGCCGGTTTCCTCGACCGCCAGCACCTGCCCGCTGGCAAACTGCACGCCACCGTAACGGCAAGTGCCCTGGGTCAGCACTTGCGGTGCCGCGCCGTCCAGGGGTTGCAAGTACAACTGTTGATCGGCTTCGTTGACGAATACCACCGCGTCATCACTCAAGCAAAAACTGCCACCGCCATACTCATAGACCCGGCTGCGCGCGCTGAAACCGGCGGGCGTCAGGCAGTGGGCCTGGCCTTCGCGCCAGTGCCAGATACGCGAGGCCGCATCCTGTGGACGATATTCGTTCCAGAACAGGCCCCGTGGGCCGACCCGCAATTCTGCGAAATCAACCCCGGCGGCCACGGCGAGTGCGGCGCTGAAGGGTTCAGCTTTTGGCGATGAGACGTGAGTTTCGTTCATTTCGGAAGGCCAATTGTTCGATGGTCTGGGTGGCGTGCTCGGCTTCTTCGCGCGCCTTGAGAATCAGGTCGTGTTGTGGCGATTTACTGCACACCGGGTCCGCATTGCTGGCGTCCCCGGTGAGCATAAAGGCCTGGCAACGGCAGCCGCCGAAGTCCTTTTCTTTCTCGTCGCACGACCGGCAGGGCTCGGGCATCCAGTCATAACCGCGAAAACGGTTGAAGCCAAACGAGTCATACCAGATGTGTTGCATGCTGTGGTCGCGCACATTGGGGAACTCGACCGGCATTTGCCGGGCACCATGACACGGCAGGGCCGTACCGTCAGGTGTTACGGTCAAAAAAATGCTGCCCCAGCCGTTCATGCAGGCTTTTGGGCGTTCTTCGTAATAGTCCGGGGTGACGAAGATCAGCTTGCAGGGGTGGCCTTCAGCCTCAAGTTTGGCCCGGTATTCGTTGGTGATGCGCTCAGCCCGTACCAGTTGCTCCTTGGTTGGCAGCAGGCCGACACGGT
The DNA here is from genome assembly GCF_002269505.1 of Pseudomonas fragi. Classification (GTDB taxonomy): domain Bacteria; phylum Pseudomonadota; class Gammaproteobacteria; order Pseudomonadales; family Pseudomonadaceae; genus Aquipseudomonas; species Aquipseudomonas fragi_D. The sequence continues at coordinate 57,275 of NZ_NQKQ01000015.1, forward strand.
TGAGCTGGGCCCAGCCGTAGAACTGGCAGGTGGCCAGCTCGACAAAGTCGGCCTCAAGGGCGATACACAGCTCGATGATGCGGTCGATTTTGTCGATGTTGTGCCGATGGGTGACGAAGTTCAGCACCATCGGATAGCCGTGGGCCTTGACTGCCCTGGCCATTTCGAGCTTTTGCGCGAAGGCCTTTTTTGAGCCGGCCAGTAGGTTGTTGACCTGTTCATCGCTGGCCTGGAAGCTGATCTGGATATGGTCCAGCCCGGCTTTTTTGAAGTCGCTGATCTTTTGCTCGGTCAGGCCGATGCCCGAGGTAATCAGGTTGGTATAGAAGCCCAGCTTGCGTGCTTCGCCAATCAATTCGGCCAGATCCTGACGCACCAGCGGTTCGCCACCGGAGAACCCCAACTGTGCCGCGCCCATCTCCCGTGCCTCGCGAAACACCTTGATCCACTGCTCGGTGCTGAGTTCTTTGCCCTGCTGGGCGAAGTCCAGCGGGTTTGAGCAGTAGGGGCATTGCAGCGGGCAGCGGTAGGTCAATTCAGCGAGCAGCCACAGCGGCAGGCCGACCTCTGGCTTGGGCGGGATACGGCTGTCAGGCAAGTTCGATCCAGTGCTCTGCACGAGCAACCTCCATAAATTGCTCGATATCTGCGCCGAGCTCAGGTACGCCGGGGAACTGTTGGTTCAGTTCGCCAATAATGGCCGCGACGTCGCGCTGGCCGTCGATCAGACCACCGATCAGGGCGGCGCTGTCATTGAGCTTGATCATGCCTTCGGGGTACAGCAGCACATGGCCTTTTTGCGCGGGCTCGTACTGGTAACGATAGCCGGTGCGCCAGGTCGGGATTTTGCTGCGATCGAAGCTCATAGGGTGATTCCTTTATGCCAGACACGTTGGCTGGTCACGCTGTGATAGGGCGGGCGGTCCAGCTCGTAGGCCATGGTCATGGCATCGAGCATGCTCCACAGGATATCGAGTTTGAACTGCAGGATTTCCAGCATGCGCTGCTGGCCTTCATAAGTAGTGTAGTGCTGCAGGGTGATTGCCAGCCCGTGCTCTACGTCGCGTCGGGCCTGGCCCAGGCGGGTGCGGAAGTATTCGTAGCCGGCCGGGTCGATCCACGGGTAATGCTGCGGCCAGCTGTCCAGGCGTGACTGGTGAATTTGCGGCGCAAACATTTCGGTCAGCGAACTGCTGGCGGCCTCTTCCCACGTGGCGCGGCGGGCGAAGTTGACGTAGGCATCCACGGCAAAACGAACGCCGGGCAGGACCAGCTCCTGAGAGCGCAGTTGATCCGGGTCCAGGCCGACGGCCTGGCCAAGGCGCAGCCAGGCTTCGATACCGCCGTCTTCACCGGGCGCGCCGTCGTGGTCGATCATGCGTTGAATCCACTCGCGACGCACTTCACGGTCAGGGCAGTTGGCCAGGATCGCGGCATCTTTAAGCGGGATATTGACCTGATAGTAGTAACGGTTGGCGACCCAGCCCTGAATCTGCTCGCGGGTAGCGCGGCCTTCGTACATCGCCACCTGGTAGGGGTGGTAGATGTGGTAATAAGCGCCTTTGGCCCGCAGGGCGGCCTCGAATTCGGCGATGGAGAGTGGGGCTTGGGTCATCAGGGTTCTCCAGGGTGGGAGCGGGCTTGCTCGCGATGGGATCGCTGCGGTGTGTCAAATGCACCGCGCCGTTTGCATCGCGAGCAAGCCTGCTCCCACAGGGGTTGTGGTGTGGCTTAAAGCTCGATACTCATGCCATCAAAGGCCACTTCAACCCCCCGGCGAACCAGTTCGGCACGCTCGGCGGAGTCTTCGTCGAGGATCGGGTTGGTGTTGTTGATATGGATAAGCACCTTGCGCTGTTCGGGCAGTTGCTCAAGTACTTCGAGCATGCCGCCGGGGCCGTTTTGCGCCAGGTGGCCCATCTCGCGGCCGGTACGGGTGCCCACGCCTCGACGCTGCATTTCGTCGTCGTCCCACATCGTGCCGTCCACTAGCAGGCAGTCGCTGCCAGCCATGATTTCCAGCAAGGGCGCGTCAACCTTGCCCAAACCCGGGGCATAGAACAGTTTGCCGCCGGTGCGCAGGTCTTCGACGATCAGGCCGATGTTGTCGCCCGGGTGCGGGTCGAAACGGTGCGGCGAATACGGCGGTGCGGCACTGCGCAGGGGCAGCGGGCTGAATCGCAGGTTGGGGCAGGCGGGAATGGTGAATGTTCCCTCCAGCTCGATGCGGTTCCAGTTCAGGCCGCCATTCCAGTGCTTGAGCATGGTGAACAGCGGGAAGCCGGTGCTCAGGTCTTCGTGGACCATGTCAGTGCACCAGACTTCATGCGGGCAGCCTTCGCGCAGGCTCAGCAGGCCGGTGGTGTGGTCGATCTGGCTGTCCATCAGGATGATGGCGCTGATCCCGGTATCACGCAGGGCACGGCCCGGTTGCATCGGAGCGAAGTCCTGGAGTTGTGCACGAATGTCGGGCGAAGTGTTGCACAGCACCCAGTTCACGCCGTCGTCGGAGATCGCAATCGACGATTGGGTACGCGCCTTGGCGTTTAACGAACCATCACGAAAACCCGCGCAGTTGACGCAGTTGCAGTTCCACTGCGGGAAACCGCCGCCAGCGGCGGAACCTAGAATCTGGACAAACATGGCGTGTTCTCTTGCAAATCTGAAAATAAAAACGCCCCGGCGAACCGAGGCGTTGGGTTGCTCTGCTCAGTGAAGACGCAGATCAACGGCTAGCGAAGTACATGGTGACTTCAAAGCCAATACGCAGGTCGGTGTAAGCAGGTTTAGTCCAGGCCATATCGTGACTCCTTCAGCGGGTGGGTGGGTGGTGTCTCTTGATTAGTCCAGCTCCCGAAGGAGTTGTTCAAAAGCTTAGGTGGCTATGTTACTAAATTTGACGCTTTTTGAACGCCCGATGTCGAAGAAAGCTCGTTGCACAGTTGGTAACGATCAGCTTCTCCCTGGATAAAACGTTTCAGTTGCGGGGCTCGTGGCCACACACAAGCAGCGGCTGTCGGCTTGGCTGATCTGCCGTGCAGCCTTGAGTGTAGTGCCTTGATCCATCGCCATAAGGGCCGAATAGAGGGCTGTGAGGTAATCCGACGGGTGGCCGGCCAACGTGGCCTGCCACAGCAATTCACTGGCTTGAGACACGCCGAGGGCCTCGGTCGAAAATTGTTGTGCCAAGGCAGCGCGCGCCTGGGTGAAAGATATTTCATCCATATCCGATACCAGATCCGGCAAATGCGCGAGGAAATCCTCAATGTGTTCGAAGATTTGCGTCGTTGAAGCGTGGGGCGATTGCACACCGAACAGCAGGCCGGTTTGACCGTTGATTTGGCGCAGACCGCTGAACACCGCATAGCCCAGTTGCAATTCAACCCGCAGGCGTTGATAGAACGGGGTTTGCGCAATGTGGGCGAGCAGGCGCCAGGCCGCTTCGTCGGCCAGTGTTGCCTCGGGAGTCGGGCAAAACAGGATCAGTGCGTGCTCGCTGGAGTCGCAAGGTTCGGTGTACCAATGGCGTTGGGTCGGGAGCCGGGTTTGCTGTGCCAGTTGTGCATCCGGCGTGCCCGGTACCTTGTTCAGAACGGGGGTGATCAGGGCCTGTGTGGCACCAGGCAGGCCCACTGCCAGCCCATCCCAGCGGACATTGGCCCAATCGTGTGGCAGGGTCGCTTCGTCCATCGGCTGGCCCAGCTCAGGCAGGCGCTTGAGCAGTTGGCGGATCGGCATCAATGCAGCTTCAGCAGGCGGGGTGGCTGGCTCGGCGGGAGCGCTGAGTGTGCGCAAGGCCTGCTCCAGAATGGCGGGCATTGGCGCGTGGTAGCCGTGCATTTTCAGCAGCCAGTCATTGCCCTGTGCGTTGAGTGACAGCTCGACCCCGGCATGGCGAGCATCCAGGATCAGCGAACGCAGGCTGTTTTCCAGTGCGGGCAGCGGGTTGTCTGCAGGCTTCGCAGGCAAACGCCAACGCAGGTAAATCGCAGCCTCGCCGCCCAGGCTTGGTAGAGCGGTGCTAAAACGCATCGCTGAAAGGTCGCGACGGCTGCGTAAGCGGTCTTGGGCAAAGGTGCGCAAACCTCGGTGAGCGCTGGTTTGCCCGCGAATCAGGCCGGCACTTACGGGCTCTTCAGGCGGTTGCAGAAACGGATTGGGCGCGGGCAATTGCCAGGCATGTTGCGCTGGCTGCAACGCCTCAGGCTGCAGCTGTCCAAGTATAGCCTTGAGGGTTGTTACGCCTTGATCCGACAAACCGGGTACATGTTGCTTACAGTCATTTCGAGCCAGTTCCAGTGCGCTGCTGGTGTCTTGCTGACGTTGTTGCAGCAGGCGCAATTCTTCGCGTAGCGTCGGCCAATCCTGTTGTGCCCGGAAAAACCTCAGCCAGTCATGGAAGGTGTCGCGGATGAGTGTGGCGTGCGGGGCAATATCATTGGCTGCAGTGAACTCAATGTGCAGCAGTGCCTGGCTGTTGAAGTGGTAGAGCGGCGTGGCCTTGAGAGTGCCAATCAGTTGCTGCTGGCTTAACTGTGCGCACAGACCACCGGCTTTGTCGGCATTGATCCAGTGGCACAGGAATTCCAGCGCCTTTTCAGACGCTGGTGGCAGATGCTCCAGGGCAAACACCAGGCTCAGGCGCGGGCCGTCTATATGTTGATAGTGCTGCTGGCCGGTCATCAAGGCGGGCGCATCGGCTTGTTGCACGGCTTTGCCGGGGCGCAACACAGCGCTGTAGCGCTCGGCGAGGGTGATCAGCTCGGGGATTGCTGGCGGGCCGCTCAGGCTTAAGGTCATTTGCCCGGTCTGATAGAACCTTTGATAGAAGTCTTTCAGGGCTTGCTGAAAATTCGCCCGCGGCACGGGCAGGCTGTAACGGTTGCCGGCATGAAATGCCCGTAGCGGATGGGCCGGATTCAATGGCTGGAACAGTTTGATCTCACGCTGCGCCGAAGGCTCACGGGCCCAGGCGATAAATTCGGCATGTAGCACTTCACGTTCGCGCAGTTGGTCAGCCAGATTCATGCGCGGTTGGGCGAGCATGTCGCACAAACGTTCAAGACCGCCTTCGAAAGCACCGAGGGGCAATTCGAAAAAGAAGTCGGTATGACGCTCGCAGGTTTTGGCATTTACCTGACCGCCGTGGCGCTGTACCCAGGCCATCAGGTTGTCTGCCGCCGGGAAGCGTTCGGTGCCCAGAAACAGCAAGTGTTCCAGGAAATGCGCGAGGCCGGGCCAGGCAGCGGGCACGTCGTGGCTGCCTGCGGCAACCCTTAAAACGGCCGCGCAACGCTTGAGGCGCGGCTCATGGCGCACGCAGAGGGTCAGACCGTTTTCAAGCGTCAGACGTTGGGTGTGAGGGTGATTCAGCGCAGGCATGGGCACTTCCGGAACAGAGAAGCGCTCATGCTAGCGGATTTAGCGCTTGCTCAGCTCGCCATATAGCTCGGGGCGACGGTCTGCGAGGTAGAAATTTCCGGTTTTGGCATCAGCCAATTGTTGGCGTTGCAGCGTTGCAACCAGCAGGGTCTCGTCCTGTTCGGCCAGTGCAATCTGCTTGCCATTGGGTGCGGCGATGCTGCTTTGGCCGCAGTAATGGATCTCGCCTTCATGGCCGCAGTAGTTGGCGTAGGCCACATAGCACTGATTTTCGAAGGCGCGGCAACGCACGGTGACATCAGCGATAAAGTCGTAGGGCGCCATATTGGCGGTAGGCACCACAATCACTTCAGCTCCGGCCAGGGCCAGCCTGCGGGTGTTTTCCGGGAATTCGAGGTCGTAGCAGATCAGCAGGCCGAGCTGCCAGCCGTTGAGTTCAATGACCGGGAATGAATCGGGGCCTTTGCTGAACATTGAATGGTCGAGCTCACCGAACAGGTGAGTCTTGCGGTAGTTACACAGGCTTTTGCCGTGGGCGTCGATCAACTGTGCACTGTTGTAGATATGCCCGTCAGCACCGCGCTCGGGGTAGCCGTACACAATGGCCATGCCAGTGGCTTTGGCCAGTTGGGCAATCTGCTGTGCAGCGTCGCCGTCGTGGGCTTGTGCGAGTTCGGCTACGGCCTGGGCGCCGATGTTGTAGCCCGTAAGGAACATTTCGGGCAGTACCAGCAGGTCAATGTCCTCGGCTTGTTGGGCAATTTCACGCAAACGCTGCAGATTGCCCGCGACATCCAATGGCAGAGGCCGGCATTGGTAAAGGGCGACGCGCATGGGGTTCTCCTGGTGTTGACTGTTTGTGTGGGAGCGGGCTTGCTCGCGATGGCATCAACTCGATATGCCTGATGCACCGCGTTGCCTGAATCGCGAGCAAGCCCGCTCCCACTGGAATTAATTCACCCTCCGGCGTCAATCCGGCAGGGCAATCGGGCCGATTTCGTGGAACACATCCCCTGGCCCCGGGTTGGCCGCATGGGTGCTGCCGCCAAAGTGGTGCATGATGCCCCAGACCGCGTTTAATGAAGTCTGCACCGCGCCTTCAACCCAGGCAGGGGTCCACGACACATCATCGCCAGCAATAAAGATCCCGCGTTGCTCGTCGGGCATGTCCTGTTGCATGAAGTGCGCATACATCCGCTGGTTATAGCGGTAATGTCCCGGCAGTGCGCCCTTGAAGGCGCCCAGGAAATGCGGATCGGCCTCCCACGAAATGGTGATCGGGTCGCCGATGATACGGCTGGCGATATCCACCTTCGGATAAATCTTTTTCAGCGAATCGAGGGCCAGCTTCACGCGTTTTTCTACAGGATGCGGGAGCATTTTCAGCGCATCGCTCATCCACGAGTACGACAGGCACATCACCCCTGGCTTGTCGTCGCCGTTGTCGAACAGGTAGGTGCCACGGGTCAGGCGGTCGGTAAGGGTCATGCTCATCAGGTCGCGGCCGGTTTCCGGGTCTTTGTCCTTCCAGAACGGGCGGTCGACCATGACAAAGGTTTTCGATGATTGCATGTAGCGCGTACGGTCCAGAGCCATCCACAGTTTCTGTGAGAACAGCGACTCTTCGCATTCGATCTGGGTGGTCAGCAACCAGCTTTGGCACGTGACCAGTACGGCTTCGTAGGGGCGTGTGACACCGAGAATGTCAGTAACGGAAAACATCCCGTCCTGCGCGCGGGAGATGGCTTTGACCCCGGTACGAGGTGCGCCGTTGTGCAGTGAACTCAGGCTGGTGCCGGCGGGCCAGTGGGCACAGCGCTCAGGGGCATGACGCCAGATCCCCAGTGGCACTTGCTCGACACCGCCCACTACCAAGTGTTGGTGGTCGTCACAGTTGGTCATGACCACGCGGAAGATTTCCAGCATCGAGTTGGGGAAGTCCGAATCCCAGCCGCCGGTGCCGAACCCAACCTGGCCAAACACTTCGCGGTGCTGGAAGGACAATTTGGCGAAGGCTTTTGAGGTGGCGACGAAGTCGTAGAACGTGCGGTCGTCCCACAGTGGAACCAGGGTGTTCCACAGCTCTTTGAGGCGAGGGACGTCACGGTCACGGATGGCTTGCTGAATATCGCCAAAGCGCGAGCCTTCTTCCAGGGCGTCTGCCCAGGCGTCGGCCACTTCCTGAAACAGGGCAGGCAAGTCCGCCAGTTTTTGTGCGTAGAACGTCTGGCCTTCGAGGTCGATGACCGTACTGCCCGACGCAGGCGTCAGCGGGTTGGGGAAGGGTTTGGTCTCCAGCCCCAGCTTGTCGACATAGTGGTAAAACGCTGTTGAGGACACCGGAAAGCGCATGCCGCCTAGCTCGGCAATCACCCCTTCACTGCCCTCAAAGGCTTGCGAGCGCAGGCGCCCGCCCATTTTCGAGGCTTCATACACCACGGGTTTAAGGCCCAGCTTCATCAGTTCGTAGGCCGCCACCATCCCGGCCATGCCGGCGCCGACAATCGCCACTTCAGCGCCAAGTTTATGTATGGGAATACTGCCCAGGCCAGCGGGGTGTTCGATCCAGTCATCGAAGGCAAACGGGAAGTCCGGGCCGAAGATGGTGACGGGTTTTTTACCGTCGACAGGGTGGCGATTATTCTTGTTCATGGCTGACCTTGCTGGCGACCCAAGCGTAACCTTGAGTATAGAAAAAGACAGGCACCATGATAGGCAGCGCAGAACACGTAAATAAGACGCAAATTGTCGTCGTTATGGCTTTTATTTAGTCGATGTGACGAATCAGACAGTCGAAATGACTTATCCGCGATCAACTTTGCTGCTGAGGATGATTGAGGTGGTGGTTTTCTCGACGCCTTCGACACTGCCGATCTGGTCGAGCAACTGGTCCAGTTGCTCGGGCGAATCGCTGCGCAACCAGGCCACGTAATCGAATTCGCCACTGACTGCGCACAGTTGTTGCACCTGGGCCATCGCACTCAAGCGTCGCACCACTTCCTTGCCGGAGCGTGGCTGCACGGTAATCCCGACATAGGCCTGCAGGCCGCCATCAATCAGGCGCTGGCCCAAACGAACCCCGTAGCCGGTAATCACCCCGGTTTTCTCCAGCCGCGCCAGGCGTGATGTCACGGTGGTGCGGGCAATTCCCAATTGGCGTGCCAGCATTGCCACGCTTTCCCGGGCATTGAGCTGCAAAGCCGCGATCAATTGACGGTCGATTTCATCCAGTGCAGGGGGGCGGGTGTCAGGCAAGGTTGGCTCCAGGGGCTGGGTGATTGTTGGTTTTAGTCGAGTTTGCTACTCAGTTTCTGGTCACTTTGGAGGCTGACGCCGTACTGAATTTGGTAGCGTGTGCTGCGCCCACTGCCAGGCAGGCGAGTGATGCAGCCTTTCGCAAGCAGGTCACCCAGGTGGCGGGTCGCGGTAGCCTTGGAGACTTTGGCCACGGCTTGGTATTGAGCGGCGTTTATACCGTTCTCGAAGCCGCGTTCGCCACCGTCGAGCAGGCGGTTGAGCACCTTGAGCTGTTCGGCTGACAGGGCCTGGTCGCGGTGTAGTTGCCAGAAGCGGGCCTTGCTCAATACTCGTTCAATCCGGGCAAGGGCTTGCTCCAGGCTTTTAAGCAGCGTGGCTAGAAACCACTGCAACCATGGGGTGATATCCAGTGTGCCTTTCTGGCTGGACTCCAGAATTCGGTAATAACCGGTGCGGTCATCAAGAATGCTGGCTGACATGGCATAGAAGCGGATGGATTGCTGCTCACTCTGGGCCAATGCCAAATCGGTGATCGTGCGAGTGAGGCGACCGTTGCCGTCATCGAACGGATGTAAGGTAACGAACCAAAAGTGGGCAATGCCAGCACGTAGTAAAGGATCAAGGCTGACATCGATTCTGCTGCTCTCGAACCAAGTGAGGAAATCGCCCAGTTGCTCTTCCAGCCCTGCACGTGGTGGTGCTTCAAAATGCACGGTGGGGTGGTGGAGGGGCCCGGATACTACCTGCATGGGTTCTTCGCCGCGCAGCGTGCCAATGTGCAGTGGGCGGGCCAACAGCTTGTCCTCGCCGGGGAATAGCCAGCAGTGCCACTTATAGAGGCGTTCAAGATCCAGCAAGCGTTGGTGCGCACTTGTGGCATCGAACAACAATTGTGCCAGGCCTTCGGAGCGTGCAGTTGTGCTACCTGTTCCGGTCAGCCCCATGCGGCGAGCCAGGGATGAACGTACAGAGCCTGCATTCAGCTGTTCGCCCTCAATGGCTGATGAGGTGACGATGTTTTGCAGCATGGTGTCCAGGCTGTTGAGCGCTTCACTATCACTTCCGACAGCGCCAATCATGCCCAGCAAACGGCCCTGAGCCTGGGTACAGGCACGCAATAGCGGGTTAAGCATCTCAGCTTGCCAGCTAAAGTTTGGCCAGCCGGGCTGTTGCCAGATCCAGGGGGAATCGTTCATGGGCTTTACTCGTCTGTGAGCCGATTAACGAATCTATTCGGCTCATATAATGAGCCGATAATGCCGGCTAATCGGCTCACTGTCTAACCTGGGATGCAGGGTAAGCCGACGAAAGGGCTATAGAGCTGGCCTGTGGACGTTTTTGTGGACGCAAACCGGTTTTCTGGGCGTTTTTGAAAAACAAAATCCCAAACCCCGGAAACACAAAAGCCGCGCAGTGCGCGGCTTTGAGTATGGTGGGCCCAGTAGGACTCGAACCTACGACCAAGGGAGTAGGATGGCTAACCGGATCCCGGAGCCACGATGTTGAGGTCATCGAGACTCATGGACATCAACTAGCTTCCTCCGAACGCAGCGTGCAGGTTTCCAAGCACTGCGCTCTCCAGATATTCATCAGGCTGCTGCCACGTGTGGGTGCGCAAAGCTGGATAGGGATATGCCATCGTATTCGCCACGGTGGATCTTGTGGTGACACTCATGACATACAGGGATCTGCTTCCGGTTAAGGACGGCCATGACCCTTGTGAACCCCGCCACCTTGCTTCCCAGCTTCCTAATATGTTTCACGTGGTGCATTGCTACTCTGTCGTCGCTATCGCAGATAACACAAGGTGATCCTAATTTGGATCGCGTTCGCAAGCGCAGGTTCCTCTCCAGGAAGTTGGTGTCCACTTCGCCGATCATAAATCGGTTTGGTTTTGCGTTCCAACTTCTCACGAGCGGCATTGCCACTTGTTTCACTTCCTCGCCAGCCGCATTCATCACTCTTACTCGGAGTTTCGCCCCGTGCTTCGAAAAGATTTTACTCCTTGACGACCTATGTTTGGTTGCCAGGGTTTTGGCTGCTGCGTGTTGCAGAATGTACTGGATTCTACTTAGGTTACTGAACCTGTCCACGAAGGAATAATAGTTACAGATACCTCTCCACACACTCCCCACCTGCTCAACGATTTGGTAGTCGTCCAGATAGATCCACTTATTGATGGTAGTAGGCTCGCCCTGAGGATTGCAGAATCCTTTCAAGCTTAGTTTTGCCACGATGTCCGTCACAGGGGCGTACATCAATGGTGTCCAACCTGCCACCCGTTTGGTGAACCATTTGCCGTTTCGCTTGACCCGCATGATCTTCGGACTTGTGGAGCCTACCCTGAAGGAGGTTCCTAGGAATCTTGCCGGCTCCGATTTCGCATGCCTGATATGGGTCTTCTCCATGCTGAGTTCGAGTCCCAGATTTTGAAGGTAATCACCAATCTCCACACGCAGTCGGTCAGCTAGTTCCCTCGGCCCGTTGATGCCTACGACCCAATCGTCGGCGTACCGAACGTACTTCACTCTAATGAATCCATTGCGAGACACAAGTGTTGGAGGGAGTTTCAATGTGGCCTTTTTGATCTCGCGGATTTGCTCGATCAACAGATCACGTTCGGCTCCCTGAGCCGTGTCTGCCTTCTTCTGTAGGAATTCGCGTCTCGATACTAGGCGACGATATTCCGGGTTTCTTGCCTTTCTATCTTCTTCCCCGATGTTGTGTTCTTTGATCAGCTCTTCCACTTTCTGGTCAAGCTGGTGCAAGAACACGTTGGCCAGCATGGGAGAGATAATGCTCCCCTGAGGCGTCCCGAGTGAACCAGAGAAAAAGACCCCGTTATCAAAGTAGCCCGCGTTCAGCGCTTTCCTTATCAGAGTGATGAATCTCTCGTCTTTAATGCGTGTCCGTAGCGCGTTGATTAGGAGGTCATGCTGAATGTTGTCGAAGCAGCCTTTAATGTCTCCCTCGATTATCCAGGTTACTCCCGACCACGTGTCGCGGATTTGCTTTAGAGCGGTGTGACAACTCCTTCCCGACCGAAATCCGTGGCTGTTACTGCTAAACGTTGGTTCGAATATGGCCTCCAAGATCATTCGCATGACCTCTTGAACGACTTTGTCGGTGGGTGGCGCAACAGATAATGCTCGTGTTTTGCCATTGGCCTTAGGGATGAGTACCCGTCTGGCGCCCCTGAATGAAAAACTTTCGTTCTTCATTTTCTCGATCATATTCTTGACTGTAGTGGTCGAGAACTGGTCGAGGGTCGTTTTATCCACACCCGGCGTCATGTTGCCCGGTTTGCTCTTGATCTTCTCGTAGGCCGCGATGTACAAGTCTTCCTTGAACATCAGGCGGTAAAGTCGATCATTCACGTAGGTAGGGTCGGCGTTCGCCTTCCTGATTGCCTCGATTCTCGTGAAGCTTTTTAACTGCATCACGCATACCTCCACGATCCTAGAGACTAAATATCCTAGGCCCCTTCCCCTTCACCGAGGATTAGTCGGTCGCATGAGATCCGGGTGCGGCGGCGTGGCGATGTCATGAGCCAATCACTAAAAGTGGTGGGCCGGGGGGGATTTGAACCCCCACTCAACGGATTATGAGTCCGCTGCATTAACCGTTATGCTACCGGCCCAGGTCTATCGGGTACTACGAGCCTTCCGTCACCATGGGGATTACTCCCTTTAGGTGATCCCGCAGTTAACGCAAAAACGTGCTCAGGTTTTAGGTTGCCATTTCGGTTGTCTTTCACACTACCTGTGCTAGCGCCTCCGGTGTGACATGCAGGAGACTCATAATCGTCCTCCCGCAACCGAAGGGAGTGGCGTCAATCTCAGTGCCACCCCAGTTACGACCTACCCACGCTTCACCTTGGCTTCAAGCAATCCAGCCTTAACCATGACCTGCCCTAGCTGACCCCCTCTATTGGAGTTGAGATCCTCCGCAGGAAGCCTTTTCACGGCATGCTCTTGTCCCTTGCGGGGTTTCCCCTTCCGGTAAGCCGCTGCTTTACCCCTATTGTCACAAGGGGGTGGCTATTAACCACAACGTTTTTGCGCCATCTTACGGCGCACTTATGAGTCCCCTGCTCTAACCAACTGAGCTATAGGCCCTCAGTAGGTCGCGGATTATAACGACGGATTCTAAGTAGTGCTATCCGAAAGATCTGAAATTGCGAGATGAAGGAAGGTCGCTGCGAATTTTTCGGGAGGCAGTGGCGGGCTGACAATGTCGCCCTGGATCAGTTCGCAACCAGCCTGCGCCAGAAAAATCTGTTGTTCTCGGGTTTTAACACCGTCGGCAATGATGGTGAAGTGCATGCTGTGCCCCAGTGCGATGATGGCATTCACAATTGCAGCATCATGGGTGTCGTCGGGTAAGCCCTGCACAAATGACGGGTCGATTTTCAACGTATCCAGTGGCAAGCGCTTGAGGTAGCTGAGGGACGAGTTGCCAGTGCCGAAGTTGTCGATGGACAGTTTCACCCCCAGTTTCTTCAACCGATGCAGGGCGTCAAACGCTTCTTCGGTCTGGCCCGTAAGAAAGGTTTCAGTGATTTTCAGTTTCAGGCTCTCGGGCTTGAGCTCGCAGGTTTCGAGCAGTTGCTGGATGTGCGCCATCAACCCCGGCTGGTGCAATTGAGCGCTGGCAAGGTTGACCGAGATTGGTCCAAAGGGCTTGTACAACTGATTCCATGAGCACAGTTGATGGCATGCACGCTCGAGCATCCAGTCACCAATTTGTATGATCATGCCGTTTTCTTCTGCCAGATGAATCAAACGCTCATGTGAGATTCCTCCGAGTAGAGGGTGGTTCCAGTGCAGCAATGCTTCGGCGCCAGCCAGCGAATGGTCTCGCAAACGGACTTTTGGCTGATACAGCAGTGATACCTGGCCACGCTCCAGGGCGCGGCGCAGCTCTTGCCCCAGAAGAATTCGGGCGCTGGTCTGGGAGTTGAGGTCGTGGCTGTAACGTTCGACGCGATTGCGCCCTTTGAGTTTGGAGTGGTACATCGCGATATCGGCATTTTTGATCAGTGTGGCCACGTCACCACCATCGTCCGGGTAGACGCTGATGCCGATACTGGCGCTGATAAACAGTTCGCTTTCGTCGGTCAAAAAGGGTTCGTTGAAGCTGCTCAGCAGCTTTTCGGCAATCATCTGTGCAGCGTCCGGGTGTTTGAGTCCGGGCAACAGGACGATAAATTCATCGCCGCCAAGACGGGCAACCATGTCGATGTCGCGCAGTTGTTCCGTCAGGCGTGCTGCGATGCCTTTGAGCAATTGGTCACCCACAGGATGCCCGAGGCTGTCATTGATGTTCTTGAAGCGATCAAGGTCCAGAAATAGCACGGCGCTGTATTGATCGTTGCGTCGCTGATCGGTGAGTACCTGGCGCACCCGGCTTTCAAACAGCAAACGGTTGGGCAGGTTGGTCAACGGGTCGTGGTGGGCCTGGTGATCAAGGCGTTCCTGGGCCAGTTTGAGGGTGGAAATATCAGAAAATACGGCCACAAAATGCGTCACCACATCATTGTTGTTGCGCACGGCGCTGATGGTCATCCAGCTGGGGTAGGTTTCTCCGTTTTTGCGCCTGTTGCAGATTTCGCCCTGCCAGTTGTCAGCGCTCGACAGTTGGTACCACATGGACGCAAAGAACAGTTTGTCGTGCCGGCCAGAGGCCAGAATGCGCGGAGTCTGACCCAGTACTTCACTTTCGGAGTAACCGGTGATTTCGCTGAAGGCCCGGTTGACCGCGGTAATTTTTTGCTCGGGATCGGTAAAGATGATGCCTTCGGCGGTACTCTCGAATACGGTGGCTGTTTGCAGAAGCTTTTCCTGCATCTGATGCCGTTCGGTAATGTCATGGACGATGGTCAAAATGCAGTCGTCAGTGCCGATCAGCAGCGGATAGCTGGAGATTTCACAGAGGCGCACTTGCCCTTCCTTGTGTCGGATATGGCAGGTGAAGTCGCGCACAAAGCCGTTTTTTTTCAGGGTCGCAAGCAATTCGTGGCGCTCATGGGGATCGACCCACAATTGCAGTTCCAGCGTTGAGTGGTACAGGGCGCTGGCACTGTCATAGCCGATGAGGCGGCTGAAACCTTCGTTTATCTCGAGTATCAGTCCATCGCTTTGACGGCTCAGCAAAAGGCCGTCCAGGGATGCGTGAAAAGCTTTGGCAAACTTTTCTTCGGAAAGGAGCAAGGCTTCTTCAGTCTGCTTGGTTTCGCTGATATTGATCAGCAGGCCGCGAACCACGGCTTGTTGGTTGTGGGTTGTGATACTGGCAATATCGCGTAGCCAGAGGATGCTGCCATCTGCAGTGATCACGCGATAGTCCAGGCTGTGATCGTGGCCTGCGCTGATCTCCTTTTTGCGCCATGCCTGGATGCGGGGCAGATCATCGGGGTGTACGACCCGTTTCCAGAACCCCGGGGTAAGCCAGTCAGAGACTGGATAGCCGAGCAAGGCTTCGGCCTGGGGGGAGACATAGGTAAAGGTGTCGTTGTCCAGATGTGCTTCCCAGGCGATGGCTGAAAGACCTTCAATCAACCCCTTGTAGTGATCCTCGCTGCTGCGCAGTTCCTGTTCGAGGGCTGTTCGCCGCGAAATCTCGGAGCGCAGGCGTCGATTGATGCGCATGACTACGAACAGAATAATGATCAGTAGCAATATGCCCGGCAGGACATAGAGCAGCACGGTGCGCCACAGGGGGCGGTAATCGTTGATATCGCCTACCCACTGCTGCTGAATGCGCTGGGTTTCACTCGGGCTTATATTGGCGAGCACCTTGTCCAGCAGTCCTAACAGCACGGTCTGGTTTTTAGGAACCGCCATGGCCAGTTGAAAGCGGTACGGGGTTTCGCCGCTCACGTACAGGCCATCGAGTTTGAGCTGGCGCAAGCTCCATACGCTGGAAGCCAGATCACCCACCATGGCATCTACCTGGTCCGTGGCCAGAGCCTGCAATGCCGAGCTGACGTTGGGCAGGGCGACAATATTCAGGTCGGGGTGTTGAGCGCGCAGCAGTTCGTGAGGGGCGTAGTTTTCGATTACGCCAACTCTGAGGCCGTAGAGCTCCTGGATGTTTTTAGGCGCCGCGCCGCCCTTGTGGGCGAGGATGACAATGGGGAAGTCCAGATAGGGCCGGGTAAAGGCCAGGCGCTTTTGGCGCTCGGGTGTCGACATGACGCCGGGTAGCCAGTCGAGTTTGCCTTCTTTGGTTTGCTCCAGAACTTCGCTCCAGTTTGATCCTGCGACCTGCTTGATGCTTACACCCAATTGGTTGGTGATCAGGTTCACATAGTCGGCAGCGAGGCCTGTATAGGCGCCCTGGGCGTTGCGGAACTCGAAAGGCGGCCATGTAGTATCGATGCCCAGGAGCAGTTCGGGATGGTCTTTGAGCCATTGTTGTTCTTCATCGGTGAACGTCAGGGCCTGGGCACTAGAGGTCCAAACGACAAGCGACAAAAGCAGGGTAGCCAGCAAACGTGACATGCGCGTCCCTTCAATACACCTGGATGCATCCAGTGTAGTCGGGCTGTGGCAGAGGTGAGGGGCGAGAGGGTTTTTAGCTATAAAGCAAAACCCCCGGCAGGGCCGGGGGTTTTGTTGTCACTCGTCGAGGAAGGAGCGCAAATGCTCGCTTCTCGTCGGGTGGCGCAGCTTGCGCAGCGCCTTGGCTTCGATCTGACGAATCCGCTCACGGGTAACGTCGAACTGCTTACCAACCTCCTCAAGGGTGTGGTCGGTATTCATGTCGATACCGAAACGCATGCGCAGTACCTTGGCTTCACGGGCTGTGAGGCCGCCGAGTACATCGCGTGTCGCTTCTTTAAGGCTCTCAACAGTGGCTACATCGATTGGCGACTGCATGGTCGAGTCTTCGATGAAGTCACCCAGATGGGAGTCTTCGTCATCACCGATCGGGGTTTCCATGGAGATCGGCTCTTTAGCGATCTTCAATACCTTGCGGATTTTATCCTCAGGCATTTCCATGCGTTCGCCCAGCTCTTCCGGGGTCGGTTCACGGCCCATTTCCTGCAACATCTGGCGGGAAATACGGTTGAGCTTGTTGATCGTCTCGATCATGTGCACCGGAATACGGATGGTGCGGGCCTGGTCGGCGATCGAGCGAGTGATCGCCTGACGGATCCACCAGGTGGCATAAGTCGAGAATTTGTAGCCGCGGCGGTATTCAAACTTGTCTACCGCTTTCATCAAGCCGATGTTGCCTTCCTGGATCAGATCGAGGAACTGCAAGCCACGGTTGGTGTACTTCTTGGCGATGGAGATCACCAGACGCAAGTTCGCTTCAACCATCTCTTTCTTCGCGCGGCGGGCCTTGGCCTCACCGATCGACATGCGACGGTTGATGTCCTTGATCTCGGCAATCTTCAAGCCGGTTTCTGCTTCCAGAGCAGAGAGCTTTTGCTGGCAACGGATGATGTCCGGTTGCAGGCGACCAATGGCTTCAGCGTATTTGCTTTTGCCTTTGGCCAGCGCGTCGCTCCAGCTTTCGTCGACTTCGTTGCCCGGGAACAGGCGCAGGAAATCGGTGCGCGGCATGCGTGCATCACGTACACACAGCTGCATGATGGCGCGCTCTTGTGCACGCAGACGCTCCAGGGCGCTGCGAACACGCTCAACCAGGCCTTCGAATTGCTTCGGAACCAGTTTGATAGGCATGAACAGCTCAGCCAGTGCAACCAGCTCGGCAATTGCCTGCTTGCTGCCACGACCGTGCTTTTTCAAAGCCTTGCGAGCGATTTCCATCTGATCGGAAACAGCACCAAAGCGCTGAGCCGCGATGATCGGGTCGGGGCCGCTTTCGACCTCTTCCTCTTCCTCGGTGGACTCTTCCTTATCGTCCTCTTCGTCATCACCTTCGGCTTTCACCTTGGTGTCGACAGGAGGCGGTACTTCGGCTGCGGGCGGCGCAATACCGTCGTCCGGGTCGATATAACCGCTCAGAACGTCGGACAGGCGGCCACCTTCGGTGGTGACGCGAGTGTACTCGGAGAGAATATGGTCAACCGTGCCAGGGAAGTGCGCGATTGCGCCCATCACTTCACGGATGCCTTCTTCGATACGCTTGGCGATTTCAATTTCGCCTTCACGTGTCAGCAGTTCTACCGTGCCCATTTCACGCATATACATGCGCACAGGGTCGGTAGTACGACCAATGTCGGTCTCTACTGCCGCCAACGCTGCTGCCGCTTCTTCAGCCGCTGCTTCGTCGGTGTCGGCATCGGCCAACATAAGGGCGTCCGCATCCGGAGCACTCTCGTGTACGGGGATCCCCATGTCATTAATCATGCGGATGATGTCTTCCACTTGCTCCGGATCTGAAATATCTTCGGGCAGGTGGTCGTTGACCTCTGCGTAAGTCAGATACTTCTGCTCACGGCCGAGGGTGATCAACTCTTTGATACGAGACTGCTGTTGCGCTTTTCCGGACATAACACCCTATCCACTGAAGGTCTTGGCGGGCAAAAAACAAGCCGAGGATTATACCTTAGCTATGACCTCACGCGCCAGTTGAGGTCGGGTTTGATGCGGGATTATTGCGACTTAGAAGGTCGCGTAACTGATTTTTTTCCTCGCTACTTAGCTCGCCTTGACGTGCTTTTCGAAGAAGTTGTTCAAGATTTCGCTCGCGTTGGCGAGCTGACAGACTAGTTATGGTGTCGAAAAACTGTTGTTCAAGGTTATCGGCATCAATTAGCCATTCCTTTTCCAGCAGTCTTTGCAGCAAACGGCCCTGTTCAGTGCCGTGCCAACGGGACAGTAGCTGAATAGAGCTTAGCCTAGGATTTTTCTGTACGGCCTCGACCAGAGCAATCAGTAGCTGATTATTAGTCTGGTCTTCTGCAGCAAAGTGCCCGGCATCCTCAACTTTCTTGGCCAGTTGCGGGTGATGCAGCAGGGTGCGCAGGGCCGTCAGGGTAGGGGGTTCAACACCTACCGGGATCCAGGCCTGCTCGCGTTCGCCGCCACGCTTGCCTTTTTTGTCCCAGGGCTTGTTTTCCCACTTTTTGCCGCCAGCGCCAGGCTTTTTCGGGGTCCATTCCTGTTGGGGGATGTACATGTCCGGTTGCTGGAAGTCGCTGTAGTCGGGCATTGCATCGTAATCAATGCCCGGATCGTAGGCCGGCTGTGCCTGGGCTTTTACGGGCGCGTTTTGCGCCAGCTGGCTGACGGTTTCACTGGTAAGGCCGGTGATTTCACTCAGGCGCTGGCGCATCAGGGCCCGCAGGTTGGCGCCCGGGACTTTGTCGATCAACGGTGCTGCCAGCGTGGCCATATGGGCCTTGCCTTCGAGCGAGCGCGGGTCGGCTTCTTCGGTCAGTTGCTGGAAAAAGTAATCTGCCAGCGGCTGGGCATGCTGGTTGATGCGCGCCTTGAAAGCGTCGGTGCCTTCGGAGCGAACCAGGGTGTCCGGGTCTTCGCCTTCGGGCAAAAACAGGAAGCGGGCGCGACGCCCGTCCTGCAGGCAGGGCAGCGTGGCTTCAAGTGCGCGCCATGCTGCATTGCGGCCAGCCTGGTCGCCGTCAAAACAGAACAGCACGCTGGGCACCACGCGAAACAGGCGCTTCATGTGTTCTTCGCTGGTGGCGGTGCCCAGTGTCGCGACAGCATTGCGCAGGCCTTGCTGGGCCAGGGCGATGACGTCCATGTAGCCTTCAACCACGATGATTTCGTCGAGGCTGCGATTGAATTTGCGCGCTTCGAACAGCCCGTAGAGTTCCTGGCCTTTGTGAAAGACCGGGGTTTCCGGGGAATTCAGGTATTTGGGCTTGTCGTCACCCAGCACTCGGCCGCCAAAAGCGATGATGCGGCCACGGCTGTCGCGAATCGGAAACATGACCCGGTCGCGAAAACGGTCGTAGCGTTTGCCGGTCTCGGCGTTTTCGACCAGCAGGCCGGCGTCGATCATGGCTTTTTGTTGCAGCGTGTCACTGCTCAGGTGTTTGTAGAGGTTGTCCCAGCCTGGTGGCGCAAAGCCCAAACCGAAGTCGCGGGCTATTTCGCCGGTCAGGCCTCTGCCCTTCAGGTAGTCCACCGCCGCTTTTCGTGCCGGATGGCTTTTCAGGGCCTGGCGATAGAAGTCAGCAGCGGCAGTCAGAAGCGGGTAGAGCGGGGAGTCAGTCGGTTGCCGAGGTTTGTGCGGGCGGCCGCTTTCTTCCCGTGGGATTTCCATGCCGGCGGCTTTGGCCAGTTCTTCGACAGCCTGGGGGAAGTCCAGGTTGTCATGATCCATGATGAAGCCGAGGGCATTGCCGCCAGCGCCGCAGCCAAAGCAGTAATAGAACTGTTTGTCCGGGCTGACGCTGAACGACGGGGTTTTTTCTTTGTGGAAGGGGCAGCAGGCAGTGTAGTTCTTGCCGGCTTTCTTCATTTGCACGCGCGAGCTGACGACATCGACGATATCGGTACGGTTCAGAAGGTCGTCAATAAAGCTCTGGGGGATTAACCCGGCCATGGCGTTCTCGTCATCACTGCGCAGAAGTGGGTCCGTATAAAGAGCTTGGTCGTCGTGCGTGCAGGCAAAAGCTCTGCTCGATCGTGGGGCGTCTGCTCAATTATCTCGGGGAAGTGTATCTGTCGAAATCCGCTCTACTCATATTAATCAGAGTCGATGGGATCGATAAACGTCACGCTCTGAGTCCGGCACTGACCAGTGGCTGGTCTCGGATAGCTCATAAGCAGGCACTGGAGAGGTGCCTTGGGCTGATCGTCTTTAAGGAAAATCAGAGAGGTGTGCTCGTCGGTAGCCTTGGAAGGCTCGTCAGTAAAGACGTGCACCGCTGGCTATTAGGCCAGGTCTGACGTGTTGTAACGCTTGTCGCGGTCGCATCTGCGGCCTTGACGATAAAGCATGTAACTTGCAACAACTGCCTACGGCCCGGCTTTAGGCCGGGCTTGGCAGAAGCGTGCAACGAACGTCTGTGTATTAGTACAGACGAACGGCGCGGCGCTGCTCGCGCTGAACTTTCTTCGCGTGACGCTTAACAGCAGCTGCTGCTTTACGCTTACGCTCAGAAGTCGGCTTCTCGTAAAATTCGCGGCTGCGAACTTCAGCCAGAACACCGGCTTTTTCGCAGGAGCGCTTGAAACGACGCAGAGCTACGTCGAAGGGTTCGTTCTCTTTTACTTTGACGGCTGGCATCCAGAGCTACCTTCATTCATTACCGGGGTCAACGTCTCAAGGCAAAATCGCGTTGGAAGACGTCGGTTTTTAAGGGTTGCGGATGTTAACCCCTCATCGCCCGGAATGCAAAGCCTCTGATCGAAAACCGCTGGCCGGGGGCGGGAGTGGCGACTATTATGCGCGCCTTCGAATTTAGCCTCTACAAGGCGTAAACCCATGCTAGTACTGGGATTAGAAACCTCCTGCGACGAAACCGGCGTCGCGCTATACGACAGTGAACGCGGGCTTTTGGCCGATGCACTGTTCAGTCAGATCGACCTTCACCGCGCCTATGGCGGTGTGGTTCCGGAGCTGGCTTCACGGGATCACGTCAAGCGGATGCTGCCCCTGATTCGTCAGGTGCTGGCCGAGGCTGACTGCGTGCCGACCGAGATCGATGCGATTGCCTACACGGCAGGCCCAGGATTGGTCGGGGCCCTGCTGGTTGGGGCTTCTTGCGCTCAGGCGCTGGCATTTGCCTGGGGTATTCCTGCCCTCGGCGTGCACCACATGGAAGGCCACTTGCTGGCTCCGATGCTCGAAGAGCAGCCTCCGGAGTTCCCGTTCGTCGCTTTGTTGGTCTCGGGCGGTCATACGCAGCTGGTTCGCGTTGATGGCATCGGCCAATACGAGTTGTTGGGCGAGACGCTGGATGATGCTGCGGGTGAAGCGTTCGACAAGACCGCGAAGATGATGGGGCTCAACTACCCGGGTGGTCCTGAGATCGCCCGGTTGGCCGCTCAGGGCGTTGCCGGGCGTTTTGTGTTCCCGCGGCCCATGACTGACCGTCCGGGGCTGCAGTTCAGCTTCAGCGGCCTCAAGACGTTTGCCCTGAACACCTGGCAGCGTTGCGTGGCAGCAGGCGACGATACTGAGCAGACGCGCTGTGATATCTCCCTGGCGTTCCAGCAGGCTGTGGTTGAAACACTGACCATCAAGTGCAAGCGCGCCTTGAAGCACGCAGGCATGAAGCGCCTGGTGATTGCAGGCGGGGTCAGTGCCAACAAGGCGTTGCGCGTTTCGCTTGAGAAAATGCTCGGTGAGATGAATGGCAACGTGTATTACGCCCGTCCGGAATTTTGTACGGATAATGGCGCGATGATTGCGTTTGCCGGTTGCCAGCGCTTGCAGGCCGGACAGCACGAGACATTGGCGATCAGCGTGCAGGCACGCTGGCCGATGGAGCAGTTGAAGCCCCTGTGAGAGCAGGGTTGAGTCAAACGTGAAGGCTTTTCACGGGCTAGATTCAGAAATGCCGTTCGCGCCCGGCCATCAGGTCGCGTAAATTGCCGCGGTGTCGCCATACAATCAGCGCCGTCAAGACGCTCATGGGCAGCAGTGCAGCAGGCTCTTGCCAGGCCAGCAATGGCAGGGTCAAGGGGGTGGCTATCAGCGCCGCCAGCGAGCTGGTACGGGTCAGCTGAAAGGTCAGCAGCCATGCGGCGACAGCCAGCAGTGCGGCGGGCGGATACAGGCCCAGTAGCATGCCGGCAGCAGTGGCGACACCTTTGCCGCCGCGAAAGCGGAAGTAAGCAGGGTACATGTGCCCTACGACGGCGCAGCCGCCAATCCAGGCCTGGTCCTGGAGCGAAAAATCCAGTTGGCGGGCCAGCATGACGGGCAAAAGCCCCTTGAGCAGGTCGCCGAGCAGGGTCAGGACGGCAAGTTTTTTGCCGGCCAGACGCAACATGTTGGTTGCGCCCGCATTGCCCGATCCACTCATTCGCGGGTCGGGAGTTCCCGTCAGGCGGCTGAGCAAAATGGCAAAGGACAGAGAGCCGAGCAGGTAGGCGAGGATCGCCAGTAACCAAAACATGCTAACTATTCCGGGCGAGGACGCCCTGATTCTAACGGCGCATTGCGCCCTTGTCGTGCTGCGGAGAAGAGTGCTTGGACAGAGTGTTTATCGAAGGCCTGGAAGTTGACACCGTTATCGGTGCTTATGACTGGGAACGTGGCATCCGTCAGTGCCTGCGCCTTGATCTAAGTTTTGCGTGGGACAATCGCCCTGCTGCGGCTGGCGATGACCTGACGCTAGCACTGGATTATGCGAGTGTTTCATCGCGTATTCAGGCGTTTGCCGAGCAGGCTCAGTTCCAGTTGGTAGAGACATTCGCAGAGCGTCTGGCCGAGGTGCTGATGAGCGAGTTCAATATTCCCTGGCTGCACCTCAAGCTGACCAAGCCTGGCGCCGTTGCGGCGGCTACAGGGGTGGGCGTGGAGATTGAGCGCGGATGTCGCTAACTCGGGTTTATCTTGGGCTGGGCAGTAATGTCGAGCGCGAAACACATCTGCAGGCGGGGCTGGATGCGCTGGCCGGTTTTTTGCTGGGCATGCAGTGTTCGCCCGTGTTCGAAAGCCAGCCGGTAGGGATCAAGAGCGGGCCATTTTTCAATCTGGTGGTGTCGGCGAAAACCGATTTGCCGCTGGTTGAGCTAAGTCGGCGTTTGAAGCTGATCGAAGCCGATAACGGTCGTTATGCCCACGATCGCAAGGGTTTGCCTCTGGATATCGACGTGTTGTTTTACGGCGATCTGGAGGGCAATTTCGAGGGGCTGACCCTGCCGCGTGCCGAAATTCTCAAAAATGCTTTTGTGTTGTGGCCGCTGTCTTTGATAGCGCCAGACAAAGTCCATCCCGGTGTGGGCAAGACGCTTTCCCAGATGTGGGCCGAGGCGCAGATCGATCAGGTTCTGGCACCTGCTGCCTTTGAGTGGCGGGGGGAGCAGTTGACGCCGCTGGAGATGCTGGCGGGCTGAGAGTCGATTGAATGGGCTGCAGGTTGCTGCTTTTTTTTGTGGGAGCGGGCTTGCTCGCGATGGCGTCGATGCGGTCTGTCTGAAAGACCGTGGTGCCCTAATCGCGAGCAAGCCCGCTCCCACAAGGTTTGCACTACGCGGCATCCTTGTAGGCTTGCAGTGCCTTAAGCCGTTCGCGCTTGAGTGCCTCACCCAGCTCGGGGCCTTTAAAACCCTGTTCCAGTAGCGGCTGCACTGCTACCGCAAGAGCTGCCCGCGCGGCGCCGCGCAGGTAGTCGGCTTGAGGGTATGGCCGATCTTCCAGCCCCAGGCGCCCTTTGGCGTCCATCTCGCAGGCTACGATAAACTCCTCGAACCGCTGCGGCCTACGGTACACGTCAAAGCGCTGCAGCAATTCCAGTAGCGTCGATGCCTTGAGCTCAAGGGCGCGATGCCCGTGGGTGTGATATTCGCCCACCAGCAATGCCAGTTCCTGGCAGTCCCTTGGCACCTTGTAGCGATCATTGACCGCCTTGATCAGGCGCAGCCCTTTGTGTTCGTGGGCAATATGCCTTGGCCAGTCTTTTTCAGGCGTAAGCCCTTTGCCCAGATCGTGCAGCAGGCAGGCCCAGCGTACGGTCAGCGGTTGCTTGTAGCGTGCGGATTGCTCCAAAACGCTGAGGGTGTGCAAGCCGCTGTCGATTTCCGGGTGATGGGCCGGAGGCTGCGGCACGCCGAACAAGGCATTTACTTCGGGCAGCAGTACTTCAAGAGCGTCGCAGCTGCGCAGCACTTCAATAAAAACCTGAGGCTGATCTTCCATCAAGGCGCGGGAAATTTCTTTCCAGCAGCGCTCCGGGGTCAGGGCTTGCAGCTCGCCGGAGTGCGACAGTTGGCGCATCAGTTCCAGTGTTTCGGGCGCGATGCTGAAACCCAGGCTGGCGTAGCGCGCAGCAAACCGGGCCACCCGCAGGACTCTGAGTGGATCTTCGGCGAACGCGGGGGAAACATGGCGTAAAATACGATCTTCAAGATCGCGTTGGCCGTGGTAAGGATCGGTCACATTGCCGGCTTCATCCTCCGCCATCGCATTGATGGTCAGATCGCGGCGTATCAGGTCTTCTTCGAGGGTAACGTCGGGGCTGGCATGAAAGATAAAGCCGCCATAGCCATGGCCACTTTTGCGCTCAGTGCGGGCCAGCGCATATTCGTCGCCAGTCTTGGGGTGAAGAAACACCGGGAAATCGGAGCCTACCGGGCGATAACCCAAGGCCTGCATTTGCTCGGCAGTTGCACCTACCACCACCCAGTCAATATCGGTGACGGGCTTGCCCAGCAGGCGATCCCGTACGGCGCCGCCAACTTTATAGATCTGCATAAAAAACCTCCGTTAGCGCGACAGGATAGCCTGTGTGTCGCGTTAGCGGAGGCTTGGGTTTGTTACAGGTGTATGGGTCCCATATCCTGGCGGCCGCGATCATTGTCGCCATGATCGCCTTTTGGCGGTACGTGGTGGACTTTCATGACCTGATCGCCCTGCAGGGTTTCAAGGTGGATGTCGAAACCCCACAAGCGGTGCAGGTGCTTGAGAACTTCGTCGGTCGAGTCGCCCAGCGGTTTGCGGTCGTGTTGCTGGTGGCGCAGAGTCAGTGAGCGGTCACCCCGGCGGTCGATGCTCCAGATCTGGATATTGGGTTCGCGATTGCCCAGGTTGTATTGCGCGGCAAGGGTTTCGCGAATGATGCGGTAGCCGTTTTCGTCGTGGATGGCAGGTACCAGCAGGTCATCTTTTTGATCGTCGTCCATGATGCTGAACAGTTTCAGGTCGCGGATCACTTTGGGTGACAGGTACTGCAGGATAAAACTCTCGTCCTTGAAACTGCTCATGGCGAACTTGATGCTCGACAACCAGTCGCTGCCTGCAAGGTCCGGGAACCAGTAGCGATCCTCCTCGGTCGGGTGTTCGCATATGCGCCGGATATCGCAATACATCGCAAACCCCAGCGCGTAGGGGTTGATGCCGCTGTAGTAAGGGCTGTCAAAGCCGGGCTGGAACACCACGCTGGTGTGGGAAATAAGGAACTCCATCATAAAGCCTTCGGTGACCAGGCCTTCATCATAGAGGTCGTTCATCAGGGTGTAGTGCCAGAAAGTTGCCCACCCCTCGTTCATCACTTGCGTTTGCCGTTGTGGGTAAAAGTACTGGGCTATTTTGCGCACGATACGTACGACTTCGCGCTGCCAGGGTTCCAGCAGGGGCGCGTGCTTTTCCAGAAAATAGAGGATGTTTTCCTGAGGTTCATCGGGAAAGCGGGCGTTGTCCTTCTCGCTGAGTTTGCCTGCGCTTTTGGGGATGGTGCGCCACAGATCGTTGATCTGCTTTTGCAGGTGCTCCTCGCGTTCCTTTTGTCGACGGCGCTCCTCTTCGGCTGAAATCGGATCAGGCCGTTTGTAGCGGTCCACACCGTAGTTCATCAAGGCGTGGCAGGAGTCGAGCAGGTCCTCGACCGCGTCGATGCCGTGGCGCTCTTCGCATTGCATGATGTACTGCTTGGCGAACACCAGGTAATCGATGATCGAGCTGGCGTCAGTCCAGGTGCGGAACAGGTAGTTGCCCTTGAAGAAACTGTTGTGACCATAGCAGGCATGGGCCACCACCAATGCCTGCATGCAGATGGTGTTTTCTTCCATCAGGTAGGCAATGCAGGGGTCTGAGTTGATAACGATTTCGTAGGCCAGGCCCATCTGGCCCCGTGTGTAGGATTTTTCAGTGCTAAGGAAGTGCTTGCCGTAGGACCAGTGGTGGTAGCCCAGCGGCATGCCCACCGAAGCGTAGGCATCCATCATTTGTTCGGCGGTGATGACTTCAATCTGGTTGGGGTAAGTGTCCAGCGCATAGCGGCCAGCCAGGCGGCCGATTTCGCGGTCATACGCCTGGATCAGGTCAAAGGTCCACTCTGAGCCGGTGGAGATGGGTTGGCGCTTATTCTCTTTGGCGGTCATGTCACTAACCTGCGCTGGAAGAGTTCACGGAAGACCGGATAAATATCGCCGGCCGAGACCAGTTGCTGTTGAGCGAAGGTGTCGGAAAACGCCTCGCTGATGCGTTCGTACTCATACCAGAGCGCCTGGTGTTCGCGCGGAGTGATCTCAACATAAGTGTAGTACTGCACAAATGGCATGATCTGGTTGATCAGAATGTCGCGGCAGATGGGAGAGTCGTCGTTCCAATTGTCTCCGTCAGAGGCCTGGGCTGCGTAGATGTTCCACTCATTGGTGGGGTAGCGCTCGGCCATGATCTCCTGCATCAGTTTGAGTGCGCTGGACACGATGGTGCCGCCTGTTTCCCGGGAATAGAAAAACTCCTCTTCGTCCACCTCCCGTGCGCTGGTGTGATGGCGGATAAACACCACGTCAATCTTGTCGTAGTTTCGCTTCAGGAACAGGTACAGCAGGATGAAAAAGCGTTTGGCAATGTCTTTGGTGGCTTGGGTCATGGAACCTGAAACGTCCATCAGGCAGAACATGACAGCCTTGGAACTGGGGTTGGGTTGCTTGACCAGCAGGTTGTATTTGAGGTCAAAGGTGTCGAGGAACGGAACGCGATGAATGCGTGCGCTGAGTTTCTCGATTTCGGCTTCAATGGTTTTGATATCGCCGAAGTTATCCGGCTCTTCGCGTTTTAACCGTTCCAGCTCGGCTTTGGCCTCGCGTAGTTTTGCCCGGCTGCTGCCGGACAGGGCGATGCGTCGAGCGTGAGCTGAACGCAAGGTGCGAATGATGTTGATGCGCGACGGGTTGCCCTCGTTGCTGATACCGGCGCGTACGGTTTTGAACGTGTCGGTGCCGGTCAGGTTGCGTTTGACCAGGTTGGGCAGTTCGAGGTCTTCGAACATGAATTCGAGGAATTCTTCCTGCGTGATCTGGAACACGAACTCATCCATGCCTTCGCCGGAATTGCCCGCTTTGCCAGGCCCGCCGCCACCACCTGAGCCCCCTTGCGGGCGCGGAATGTGGTCCCCGCTGGTGAACTCCTTGTTGCCTGGGTGCACCACCGTTTGCTTGCCACCGCGCCCATGGTGCATCACCGGCTCATCGATATCGCGACCTGGGATGCTGATTTGCTCGCCATGTTCCATATCCGTAATGGAGCGGCGGCCTACGGCCTCTTCTACGGCCTTTTTGATATGGTCACGGTAGCGCCGCAGAAAACGCTGACGGTTAACCGTGCTCTTGTTCTTGCCATTGAGGCGTCGGTCGATCACATAGCTCATGGAGCCCTCCGGGCAGCTTCAAGTGGTCAGCAGCAAGCTGCAAGCGGAAGCCCGTACGCGAGCTTCCATGTTCTTGCAGCTTGAGGCCTGGGGCTTACAGCTGCCTTACTGCGACTTGCGGACCCGCAGGTACCACTCGGAGAGCAGGCGTACCTGTTTGTCGGTATAGCCGCGTTCGACCATTCGGGTAACGAAGTCGTTGTGTTTTTGCTGGTCTTCCTTGCTCGCCTTGGCGTTGAAGCTGATGACCGGCAGAAGGTCCTCGGTGTTGGAGAACATTTTTTTCTCGATCACTACGCGCAGCTTCTCGTAGCTGAGCCAGGTCGGGTTTTTGCCGTTGTTGTTGGCCCGGGCACGCAGTACGAAGTTGACGATCTCGTTGCGGAAATCCTTCGGATTGCTGATGCCTGCCGGTTTTTCGATTTTTTCCAGTTCTTCGTTAAGCGCCACGCGGTTGAGGATTTCGCCGGTTTCAGGGTCGCGGTATTCCTGATCCTGGATCCAGAAGTCTGCGTAAAGCACATAGCGATCGAAGATGTTTTGCCCGTACTCGCTGTAGGACTCCAGGTATGCGGTCTGGATTTCCTTGCCGATAAATTCGATGTAGCGCGGTGCCAGGTATTCCTTGAGGAAACGCAGGTAGCGCTCACGGGTTTCAGCCTGGAACTGTTCCTGTTCGATCTGCTGTTCGAGCACATAGAGCAGGTGAACCGGGTTGGCCGCAATTTCGTGCGGATCGAAGTTGAATACCTTGGACAGGATCTTGAACGCAAAGCGGGTCGAAAGACCGTTCATGCCTTCGTCGACGCCCGCGTTGTCACGGTACTCCTGGATGGACTTGGCTTTCGGGTCGGTATCTTTCAGGTTTTCGCCGTCATAGACCCGCATTTTTGAGTAAATGTTCGAGTTTTCCGGCTCTTTGAGACGTGAGAGCACGGTGAACTGGGCCAGCATTTTCAGGGTGTCAGGAGCACAATGGGCTTTGGCCAGCGAGCTGTTGAACAGCAGTTTGTCGTAGATCTTTATCTCGTCGCTGACGCGCAGGCAGTACGGTACTTTGACGATGTAGATCCGGTCGATAAACGCTTCGTTGTTCTTGTTGTTGCGGAAGGTGTGCCACTCGGATTCGTTGGAGTGAGCCAGCAGGATGCCAGTAAACGGAATAGCGCCCAGACCTTCAGTGCTGTTGTAGTTGCCCTCTTGAGTCGCGGTCAGCAGTGGATGCAGCACCTTGATGGGGGCCTTGAACATCTCGACGAATTCCATCAGGCCCTGGTTGGCCCGGCACAGCGCACCGGAGTAGCTATAGGCGTCGGCGTCGTTCTGCGGGAATTCTTCAAGTTTGCGGATATCGACCTTGCCCACCAGTGCAGAAATATCCTGGTTGTTTTCGTCGCCGGGTTCAGTCTTGGCCACGGCGATCTGGTTAAGGATCGACGGGTAGAGTTTGACCACGCGGAACTGGCTGATATCACCGCCAAATTCTGCCAGGCGCTTGGTGGCCCACGGCGACATGATGGTGCTCAGGTAGCGTTTGGGGATGCCGAAGTCTTCTTCGAGGATCGCGCCATCTTCGGTGGCGTTGAACAGGCCCAAAGGCGATTCGAAGACCGGTGAACCCTTGATTGCGTAGAAGGGTACCTTTTCGATCAGTTGTTTCAGTTTTTCGGCAAGCGATGACTTGCCGCCACCTACCGGGCCCAGCAGGTAGAGGATTTGCTTCTTCTCTTCCAGGCCCTGTGCGGCATGGCGAAAGTAGGAAACGATCTGGTCGATGCATTCTTCCATTCCATGGAAGTCTTCAAAGGCCGGATAGCGGCGAATCACCTTGTTGGAGAAAATCCTCGACAGTCGGGAGTCGGTTGAGGTGTCCAGCAGTTCAGGCTCACCAATAGCCAGCAGCAGCCGTTCAGCGGCAGAGGCGTAAGTGCTTTTGTCCTGTTTGCACAGCTCAAGATATTCCTGGAGCGTAAGCTCTTCCTGGCGTGTGGATTCAAAGCGTTGTTGGAAGTGGCTAAAAATACTCATGACGTCACCTCGCTCGATACGTGGAGTCGGCGATAGATCGGTCAGTTCGAGTGCTGGCATGCAGCAGCATTTCAGCTGCTGTGTACCCCCCAGGACACCATCAAGGTGGCTAAACCCTTGAAGTTACTACCGATGATCCATTCGCCGGTGTACCGGCTCTCCCCAGATTTGGATGGCCTGAGGTAAAGGATAGTTGGTAATACGGGAGGTCAAGGTCAGATGCGTGAATTGTTGCTCTCGACCGTTGGTCAGGCAGGCCCCAAGCCCTCTGAACACGGGGGCTGGGGCTGATAAAAATATTATTCGGTGGGGCTTTTGGCGGTTTCGTTCGGGTAAGTGGCACGCCACAACTCGAAGCCACCATCCAGGCTGTAGACCTCGCTAAAGCCCTGGCTTACCAGGTACGCAGCGGCGCTTTGGCTGGAGTTGCCGTGGTAGCAGGCGACAATCAGCGGGACGTCGAGGTCGGCGTTGGCGATGAAGTCGTGCAGCGAGTGGTTGTCCAGGTGCTTCGCGCCGCTGATGTGGCTGGCGGCAAAGGCTTGCGGGTCGCGTACATCGACGACGACGGCGCCTTGTTCGCGCAGGGCCTGGGCTTGCTCTGGCGGGATACGTTTGAATTCGGTCATGGGAAATTCCTGTGGCCTGACTGCGGGCGCGGTTAGCCTGCGCCCAAGGGGTGGGAAGGTGGCTCGGTGTGCGGAGCAATGGAGGGTGCGGCAAGGGCCGGGTCGTCACAGTCGCAGAGCAGGCGTTGGCCCGTGTCAACATTGAGCAGGGTCATGGCCCCGCCCCAAACGCAACCGGTGTCGAGTGCGAAGATGCCGGGTTCCTTGCAGTTGCCTTCCAGTGCTGCCCAGTGCCCGAAGATGATCTTGAGGCCCTGGGTTTTGCGTTCTTTGTAGCTGAACCACGGCGCGAAGCCGGGCGGTGCAGTGCCTACGCCTTCTTTGCTTTTGAGGTCGAGTTTGCCGTCTCGGGTACAAAAACGCATCCGGGTGAAATAGTTGGTAATAACCCGCAAGCGGGTCACGCCGGTCAGCTCGTTGTCCCATTTGGCAGGATCGTTGCCATACATGCCGTCAAGGTAAGGCCCTATAAGATTGTCATCACGCAGGGCTTGCTCGACTTCGCTGGCGCATTTGAGGGCTTTTTTCAGTGTCCACTGTGGCGGTATTCCGGCATGCACCAGTGCAATGTCGCGCTCGGCATCGTAATGCAGTAGCGGCTGCTGGCGTAGCCAGTTCAACAGCTCGTCGCAATCGGGAGCCTGAAGAATTTCGCGCAGGGTGTCGCCTTTTTTCAGACGCTCGATATTGCGGCCAACGGCCAGCAGGTGCAGGTCATGATTGCCCAGCACGCAGACCAGCGATTCGCGCATGCGGTACAGAAAGCGCAGGGTTTCCAGCGATTCGGGGCCGCGATTGACCAGGTCGCCCACCAGCCATAGCTTGTCTTTGGTGGGGTCGAAGGCCACACGTTCGAGCAGGCGTTTGAGCGGTTTCAGGCAACCTTGCAGGTCGCCAACAGCATACACCGCCATCAGTGCAGGGCTCCGGGCACCGCCAGGCGAAAGGGCGCAATAATGGCCTTGAACTCATGGCCGTCATCGGCATGCATCAGGTAGCTGCCCTGCATGGTGCCGACTTTGGTCATGATGACCGACCCACTGCTGTAAATGTGCTCGCTGCCGGGATCAATCCTGGGTTGCAGCCCTACAACACCGGCGCCACGGACTTCTTCAACATGACCATCGCCGTCGGTGATTACCCAGTGCCGGGACAGCAGCTTGGCGGGTATTGAGCCGTTATTGCGCACCGTAATGGTGTACGCAAAGGCAAAGCGCTGATGTTCGGGCTGCGATTGTTCTGGCAGATAACGTGTGACGACGCTGACGTCGACCAGATAGCGGGGATCGTGCATGCGAGAGGCCTTACTTGAAAGCGAAGACACAGTTCGGGATAAAACTGATGCCTGAGTCTAGGCCAAACAACGGGTACTAGGCCAGACGTGGCGTCTGGCCTGGCCCCCGTTTTTTCTCGGCGATCAGTCGGCGGCGGGCGCCACGACCGGTTGCTCGCTGAGCTTGTCGGCCAGGCGCACGAAGGCGGCCAGGTCGAGTTGCTCCGGGCGTTTGCTGCCATCGACGCCTGCGGCTTCGATTTCAGCGTTGCTGAGCAAGGCTTTGAGGGTGTTGCGCAGGGTCTTGCGGCGCTGGTTGAAGGCTTCGCGAACCACGCGCTCAAGCAGGCGGTGGTCTTTTGCCGGGTGCGGCAGAACTTCGTGGGGCACCAGGCGGACAATCGCCGAGTCAACTTTTGGCGGCGGGTTGAATGCACCCGGGCCTACGTTGAACAAGTGTTCTACGCGGCAGTGGTACTGAACCATGATCGACAGACGACCCCAGTCACCACCGCCAGGTCCTGCTGCCATGCGCTCGACCACTTCTTTTTGCAGCATGAAGTGCATGTCGCGGATCAGGTCGGCGTTTTTCAGCAGGTGAAAAATAAGCGGGGTGGAGATGTTGTACGGCAGGTTACCGACCACGCGCAGGGTGCGCGGTGCCGCGTTGAGGCTCTTGAAGTCGAACTTCAGTGCATCACCCTGGTGCAGGGTGAAGTTGCTCATGCCGGCAAACTGGCGGTTGAGGATCGGCACTAGATCCTTGTCGAGCTCCACAACGTCGAGTTGACCACCGCTGTTGAGGATGCCTTCGGTGAGGGCACCCTGGCCCGGGCCGATTTCCAGCAGACGTTCGCCAGCCTTGGCGTTGATGGCGCGCAGGATGCGGTCGATAACCCCGGCATCGTGCAGGAAGTTCTGACCAAAGCGCTTACGCGCCTTGTGTTGGTATTGCTCGTTCATATACGGGTCTCGGCCATCTGGTAGGCGGTTTCCAGGGCGACTTGCAGGCTGCCGGTATCGATCTTGCCACTACCCGCCAGATCCAGGGCGGTGCC
Source organism: Pseudomonas fragi (assembly GCF_002269505.1). GTDB lineage: Bacteria > Pseudomonadota > Gammaproteobacteria > Pseudomonadales > Pseudomonadaceae > Aquipseudomonas > Aquipseudomonas fragi_D. The sequence goes on from NZ_NQKQ01000015.1 coordinate 90,116, forward strand.
GTGGTCGACAGAGGTGCGGATAATCGGCAAGCCCAGGGTGATGTTGACGGCGGCACCAAACCCTTTGTACTTGAGTACGGGCAGGCCTTGGTCGTGGTACATCGCCAGCACTGCGTCGCAGTGTTCCAGATATTTTGGGGTAAACAGAGTGTCGGCAGGCAGCGGGCCACGCAGGTCCATGCCCTCGCTGCGCAGGCGCTCCAGGGTTGGTTCGATGATGTCTGTTTCTTCGTGGCCCAAATGGCCGCCTTCACCTGCATGGGGGTTGAGCCCGCATACCAGGATTCGCGGCCGGGCAATGCCGAATTTTTGTTGTAAGTCGGCGTGCAGAATGCGGGTGACCCGCATCAGTCGCTCGGGGGTTATTGCATCGCTGACCTGACGTAGCGGCAGGTGCGTGGTGACCAGTGCCACGCGCAATCCGCGCGTGGCGAGCATCATCACGACCTGTTCGGTGCGGGTCAGGTCAGCGAGGAATTCTGTGTGGCCGGAGAACGGGATACCCGCTTCGTTGATCACGCCTTTATGCACAGGGGCGGTGATCATGCCGGCGAAGTCACCCTTCATGCAGCCTTGTGCGGCGCGGGTCAGGGTCTGCAGCACAAAGGCTGCGTTGGCCTTGTCCAGCTTGCCAGCGGTAACCGCAGCATTGAGCGGGGTGTCCCACACGTACAGGCTGCCTGCCGGAGCCGGCTGATCGGGCCAGTTGCCTGGCCCGACCGGTAGCAGGCTGACAGCCACACCGAGCTGCGCGGCCCGCTCAAGGAGCAGGTCGCGGCTGGTGATGGCAATCAGGGGGTGTGGCTGGTGTTGCGAGGCGAGCAGCAGGCACAGGTCGGGACCTATACCTGCCGGTTCGCCGGGTGTCAGGGCAAAACGCTGTGTGTTCACTGCGCGGCCTGGCCTGCGCTGTCAGTACCGGTTGCGCCTGGCAGCTTGATTTCTACATAGGCCTCGTCGCGGATCTGACGCAGCCAGGATTGCAGCTCTTCATCGTATTTGCGATTACGCAGGGCGTTCATGGCCTGTTGCTCGCGAGCCTGGGTGGTGCTGTCAGTGGCACGACGGCCAAGGACTTCCAGAACATGCCAGCCGTATTGGGTCTTGAATGGCTTGGACAGCACGCCTTGCGGAGTGTCGGCCATGGCTTCGCGGAATTCCGGTACCAGCGAGTTGGGGTCAACCCAGTTCAGGTCGCCACCGTGGAGGGCGGAACCCGGGTCTTCCGAATAAGTCTTGGCCAGGGTGGCAAAGTCTTCGCCCGAGGTGATGCGGTCGTAGATTTTGGCGGCCAGTTCTTTGGTTTGCGCTTCAGTACGAATTTCGCTTGGCTTGATCAGGATATGACGGACATGGACTTCGTCCACCACCACGGATCCACCGCCACGTTTTGCGTTCAGCTTGAGGATGATGAAGCCGCCTGGCGTGCGTACTGGAGGTGTAACGTCGCCTACAGGCATTTCGCTGAGCATGCGGTCGAAAGGTGGTGGCAGTTGAGCAGCTTTACGCCAGCCCATGTCGCCGCCTTCCAGTGCCGTGTCGCTGCCGGAGCGGGCGATGGCCATTTGTGCAAAGTCAGCGCCTTGCTTGAGCTTGTTGTAGACCTCTTCAGCTTGCTTTGCCGCATTCTGGATAGCTTCCGAACTCGCGCTTTCAGGCGTCGGGATCAGGATATTGGCCAGGTGATACTCTTCGGACATCTGCATTTTGCCCAGGTCCGATGCCAGGAAGTTTTTCACTTCCTGATCCGTTACCTGAATGCGCTCAGCCACGCGGCGTTGACGCACACGGCTGATGATCATCTCGCGACGCACCTGTTCACGGGCATCTTCATAAGACAGACCGTCGTGGGCCAGGGCCTGACGGAACTGCTCGATGGTCATGTTGTTGCGCTGGGCAATGGTGCCGATGGCCTGGTTCAGCTCTTCGTCCGTGATGCGAATGCCTGAACGCTCGCCGATCTGCAGTTGCAGGTTTTCGACGATCAGGCGCTCAAGCACTTGCTGATCCAGAACGCTGGCAGGCGGTACGCCCTGGCCGCGCTTGGCGATGGTTTGCTGAACTTCGTGGACACGCTGGTCCAGTTGGCTCTGCATGATCACGTCGTTGTCGACGATGGCCACCACTTTATCCAGGGGCTGTACTGCAGCGCTGGCTGCAGTACCCAGGAACAACGCGCCCAGCATTAGCGGGCGCAGACACTCAGAAAGCTTGATCTTCACGTTCACGATAACCTTGGATGCCTTTGTCGAGGAAGCTCTCTACTTTGGTGCCAACAACGCCACCGAGACCTTTCAGCACAACTTGGAGGAAGAGACCATGGTCGCCCTTCTCGTTTTGAGGGGCTTCCTGGGTGTACTCGTCGTTGGATACCCAGTAACGGCTGATCAGACGAAGCTTCCAGCAGCAGTTGTCGTACTCGAAGCCACCGAAGGCTTCCAGGGTACGGTTGCGGTTGTAGTCGTACTGCCAGCGGCTGATGGCGTTCCATTGCGGCACGATCGGCCAGATAACCGAGAAGTCGTGCTGCTGAATTTTGTAATAATCCTTGATGTAACCCGGTTGACCTGGCGTACCAAAGTCGCCGCCACCGATGATCCACTTGCCGGTGTACTGGTCATAGCGAACCTGGTCATTACGATAGCGATAGCCGACGTTGACCACCTTGTTCGGGTTGTCCTCAGGTTGGTAATGCATCATCGCACTGCCTGAGCGCGGGCTGCGGGTTTCCGGGTCCCAGTTGTAGTCAGCAGTCGCACGCCAGTCGCGGTTGAAGCGATAAGCGTATTCAAGGGCATAAGGGGATACGCTGGATGTAGCGTCTTTGCGGTTTGCGTCAATGCCCGGCAACTGAACTTTGCGGTCCTTGAAGTAGTAAGCCTGGCCAACGCTGATACGCTGACGCTCAAAGCCGTTGTCTTCGATCAGACGGCTGGTCAGGCCCAGCGACAGCTTGTTCTCGTCGCCGACACGGTCGGAGCCGGTAAAACGGTTGTCACGCCACAGCGAGGAGTAGCTAAAGGTGCTCTCGCTGGTGTCAAAGACTGGGATGTCTTGTTGGTTGCGCTCGGGCACATACAGGTAGAACGCCCGCGGTTCCAGAGTCTGGCGGTAATTGGTGCCGAACCAGTTCGTATTGCGGTCGAAGTAAAGGCCGCTATCGATACTGGCGATAGGCACGCTACGGTTTTGTGAGCTCTTGTAATTCTCACCGGCCAGCAGAGTATTTTTACCTTCGCTATCAAGATCCAAGTCGTACTGGGTATACATGTACTTGAGAGTCGGCGTCACGAAACCATAGCTAGTGGTCATCGGCAGGCTCATGGCAGGCGCCAGGTTCAGGCGTGTGCCGTTCGCTCGGGCCAGGCCCTTGACGTATGTATCCAGACGCGGAGACGAGGTGTTGTCTTCGTTGGTGAAGTCACCGGTTTTCAGGTCGCGATCGAATCGCACCAGCTCGGTGTTGTACGCGAAGTTCAGGCCGCCCGGGTGAGTTGGCAGCATCCCGTTGAGGGTGAGCTGCGGCAACATGTCGTAAGGCGTGATCTGGGTAACGGTGGCCAGTTGATAGGCCTGCACGTTCAGCTTGGCGGTGTAGTCATCGCCACGGTAGCTGACGGCGCCCTGCTGGTTCAGGTAGTCACGGCTTTCAACGCCGATCTGGTCACTTTCCAGGTCCTGGAAGTAATACGGATCGCTGATCTTGGTGTAGTCGACTTCAGTCAGTACGCGGGAATCCAGGCCACCCTTGTGCTGCCAGTTGAGCATGTAGCGCTTGTCGGTGTAATCGGTCTGGCGCTTGCGGTCGTCGTTATCGTCGTTGAGGTACGCGGCACCGAACTGGCCTTCGCTGGACTCGGTCAGGTAACGGAACTCGCCTTCCATCAACAGGCCGCGCTTGGTCATGTAGCGCGGGTACAACGTGGCATCGTAGTTGGGTGCCAGGTTGAAGTAGTACGGGGTCACGAGCATAAAGCCAGTGTCGGTGCTGCTGCTGAAGGACGGCGGCAGGAAACCGGACTGACGGCGATCGTCGATCGGGAAATAGATGTAAGGGGTATAGAACACCGGAATGTCCTTGACCCGCAGCGTCACGTTGGTGGCCGTACCGAAACCGGTGGCCGGGTTCAACGTGATGTTGTTGCCCTTGAGCTGCCAGGCGTTGCTGCTTGGTTCGCACGTGGTGTACGTGCCGTCCTTGAGACGAATGACCGAGTCTTCAGCGCGTTTGGCATACAGCGCGCTGCCGCGGATGCGTGACTTGTGCAGTACATATTCGGCGTTGTCGACCTTGGCCGCACCGGTGTCCAGTTGCACATCGGCGTGGTCGCCGACGATCAGGGCACCGTTGTCACGCAGGCGTACCTTGCCATTAAGCTCGCCACGGCTTTCAGCCTGATACAGGCTGGCTTCGTCGGCTTCGATCTGCATGCTGCCCTGACGCATCACGACGTCACCGGCCAGGGTCGCAATCTGCTCATCCTGCTGATAGCGGGAGGCCTTGGCGCCAATAAAGGTCGGGGCGTCGCTTTTGCTGGTCGGGTCGTTCATGCCCGGACGGATGGGCTCCACGTACGAGCCGGAGCAGTACGGACCGGTTTCGGCCAGCTGGGCCGGGGTCAGCTTGTCGCGTGGTACCCAGTCGAGGTGGCTGTAGTCGTCGCTGCGCGCCTTGAGACCGCGGCCCTTGGCCTCGGTTACCAGCGGGGTCTGTTGGACCTGCTCGCTGGGCTCGCCGCTGGCACCTGCAGTCCCGTCGCTGTGCGACGGACGCGGTGGCAGTTGCGCCACGTTGGTTTTTGGTGCGCAATCCCAGCCACCCGTAGCCGACACGGAACAGTCATACTGCTCCTCGGCAAAAGCGAACGGCGTGGCTAAAGGTTGCATGGCCAGCAAACTGCCGGTTACCAGCAACGGAAATTTTTTACGAAACGCGGGGGATTTCAATGCCATCTTATTAGTCCGGGCTTCCTGCGTGCCATCAGCCCGCGGTGGGGGACCGCACGCCTATCGATGGTCTGGAAAAGATTCTGGATAATAAAGCATGACCCGCTTGACGGCTAGCGCCGTCGGAGACCCTTGTAATGCCTGACCAAGATGTACGCTTGCAACACCTGAAAGTTTGGCTGGATGAGCAGTTGGCAACCCTGTTCGAGAACGAGGGTTGGGGTGCTGTCCCCCCGGCCACGTTGACTGCTGCCAGTAGCGATGCGAGTTTCAGACGCTATTTCCGCTGGGAGGGCGATGGCCGCAGTTTTGTGGTCATGGATGCTCCGCCGCCCCAGGAAAACTGCAAACCTTTCGTCGATATTGCTGATTTTTTGCGGACTTGCCTGATTAACGTCCCGAAAATTTACGCTCAGGATCTCGATCGCGGCTTTCTTTTGCTCAACGATCTGGGCAACAAGACCTTCCTGGACGTGATCAACAGCACCAATGCCGACGAATTGTTCAAGGATGCCATCGAAGCCCTGCTGGCCTTTCAGCAACTGCCGATGACCGAGCCTTTGCCAAGCTATGACGTGGCCTTGCTACGCCGCGAGCTGGAGCTGTTCCCCGAGTGGTACGTGCGTGCTCACCTTGGGGTGGCTTTCAATGAACAGCAACAGGCCGCATGGCAACGGGTCAGCACACTGTTGATCGACAGCGCTCTGGCGCAGCCCAAAGTGCTGGTGCACCGCGACTTTATGCCGCGCAACCTGATGCTCAGTATTCCCAACCCCGGTGTGCTGGATTTCCAGGATGCGGTGTATGGCCCGGTGACGTACGACATTACCTGCTTGTTCAAGGACGCCTTCTTGAGCTGGCCTGAAGAGCGCGTGCGTAACTGGCTGCAGGATTACTGGAAACTGGCATTGCCGCTGGGCATCCCGGTGCAGCCGAATTTTGAAGAGTTCCTGCGCGCCAGCGACCTGATGGGTGTGCAGCGGCATTTGAAAGTGATCGGCATTTTTGCCCGTATTTGCCATCGCGACGGCAAACCGCGCTATCTGGCCGATGTACCGCGCTTCTTCTCTTATATAGAAGCAGTGTTGGCGCGTCGTCCTGAGCTGGCAGAGCTGGGTGAGCTGTTCGCCAGCCTGGGGCTGGTCAGCGAGGCCGATGCATGAAAGCGATGATTCTGGCCGCCGGTAAAGGCGAGCGCCTACGGCCGCTGACCCTGCATACGCCAAAACCCTTGGTGCGCGTGGGCGGCGTGCCGCTGATCGAGCACCACTTGCGGGCGCTGGCAGCGGCAGGTTTTACCGAGATCGTGATCAATCATGCCTGGTTGGGTCAGCAAATTGAAGATCACCTGGGCGACGGTTCGCGTTTTGGCGTGAGTATCAGCTACTCCCCGGAAGGTGAACCGCTGGAAACCGGAGGCGGAATTTTCAAGGCGCTGGCGTTACTGGGTGATGGCCCGTTTGCCGTGGTCAACGGTGATATCTGGACCGACTACGACTTTGCTGCCTTGCGCCAACCGCTGTCCGGCCTGGCCCATCTGGTGCTGGTGGGCAACCCTGAGCACCACGCCAGCGGGGACTTCAGCCTGGATGCCGGACGGGTTCAAGATGGCGTGCCGGGTGCCGATACGCTGACCTACAGTGGAATCGCGGTGCTCGACCCCGGGTTGTTCCAGGGCTGCACCGCCGGTGCTTTCAAGCTGGCCCCGCTGTTACGCAAGGCGATGGCCGCAGGGCAAGTGACAGGTGAACAATTGCAAGGACATTGGGTAGATGTGGGGACGCACGAGCGCCTGGCCGAGGTCGAGTCGTTGATCAAGGGCACCCGCTGACATGTTGTGGCCAGGGACTCTGATTGGAGCCGGAGCAGGCTTTTTCATTGCCAGTATTCCGGGGGCCATGCTCGGCGCTTTGTTGGGGCAGGCGTTGGACCGGCGCCTGCAGCTGCACAGTTGGGCACATCTGCTGGAGCGCATTGGCGCCCGGCCGGTGCTGCGTAATGATGAATTGCTGTTTGTGCTGCTTGGTCGCCTGGCCAAAAGCGCCGGGCGCGTGACAAACCGGCACATCGAGCAGGCGCAGCTGGAAATGCGTCAGCTCGACATGGCGCCCGCGGCGCAAAAACGGGCCATCGCGGCGTTCAACCGCGGCAAGTCGGGCAGCGATTCGTTACGTGGTTATCTGCTGCGCCTCAAAGCCCAGCCCCATGCGGCTGAAGGTGTGTTGCGTGCCTGTTGGCGGATGATTCTGGCCGATGGCCGGGTCGCCCCCCAGGAGCGCGAACTGATCGTGCTTTGGGGTGGCTGGCTGGGCTGGCCCCGGCAAAGGGTGCTGGCGTTGGGAGGTGAGCATGAAGCCCATCAAAAACCCCTGGCGACGCGCAGCGGCACTTATCAGCAATCGCTGATGTTGCTTGGGGTGACGGATGCCAGTGATTCTGAGCAAATCAAACGTGCTTACCGGCGCCTGCTCAGTCGTCACCACCCTGACAAGGTTGCTGGCACCGGAGCCAGCCCGGCGCAGGTGCGTGAAGCTACGGAAAAAACCCGCGAGTTGCATCAAGCTTACGCCCTGATCCGTGAGCGTCGCGGTTTTTAGCCGCAGCTACTTATCCACAGGCTGCGGGCTGAGCCAGCCGCGAACTCGCCTGAACAGTTGTTCCTGTTCGCCTTCCCGGTTACCCGGGGTGGCGATCAACCCCACTTGTTTGTAATTCGCGCTGTTGGCGCGCTTGCTTGCCTGCAATCGTTGCAAGGCGGCTTCGCGGGCCAGTGCCTGGTCGTTATAGAAGATGTCCAGCATTGATACGTTAAGCGCGGGTGTCAGTTGGCTCAAGTCTGGCTGCGCCAGTACAGGTTTGCGGGCCTGGACCATGATCAGTTTTTGAACCTGGGCCGGGTGTTTGGCGCTGACATAGCGCGAGGCCCAGTAGGCACCCGAACCGTGACCGAGCAACACAATGCTGCGCATGTTTTGATGCTGGGCGAAGGCGATGGCGGCATCGATGCGGGCAAAGATGCGCTCGGCGTCGGCTTTGTCCAGCGCTTGTGCCGTTTGCGCAACCTCGTCCTGCGGACTTTCGGTACCGGCACTGGCGGCCTGCTCGATGGGTTTGGCTGTGGTGCTGGCTGCCTTGCTGCTACTGTCTGTTGCAATTGTAGTGGGAGGTTTCTCTGGCTCGGCTTCCCGTGCCTGGCTGGCATCGCTTTGCATATCCGGCAAGCTCAGGCTCAGGCTGGCCCAGTTGGCGTCCGGCAGCTTGTTGCGCAGCGGGCCGACTACCCGCGGCCAGTCAGCGGTCTCGCCAGCACCGGGGATGATAATCACCGCACCTTCGGGAGCGCTGCTGTTGGCAGGTTTCCACAAGGCGAGAAAACTGTCGTTGGGCGCTTGCAACTGTTGCTGCTCATGCTCCGGGAGTTGTCGTTCAAGAGCTGTGGCATCTTCCTGACTGCGCTCGGGCAGTGGTTCGCGCACGACTGGCTTGGCCTCGGGTTCGGGCTCGGGTTCTGCTGCGAGCACGGGCAGGGCTAGCGGCAACATCAGGAACAGGCACAAAGCCGGCAGTGCCAGACGATAAGAAAGCATCGGTTATTCCAGGCCAGAAGTAGTACCGGCAGCGTAATGGGTTGATCCGTATTTGTCAGGGTGTGAGCGTGTGGATGAGACGTTTTTGCTCTCTGTGCAGGTCTAGAACCAGCAGGCATCCCACAAGGGGTAATCACCGATCCGCGTGGTCAATTGGGCGCGAATCGGGTTTTTGATGATGTAGCGGGCAGCGGCCTTGAGATCATCTTCCTGGCGCAAGGCCCGGTCGTGATAACCCTTTTGCAATAACCGGCTGGCAGATTGGCTAGCCCGGTTGACGGTGACGCAGCTGCGCGACTTGATGCGGCACATCAGCTCACCCAAGGTTTTACGGCGCAGCTCTACCAGCCAATGAAAATGGTCAGGCATGACCACCCAGGCGATTGAATGAACGATGCCGTCTTCATGGGCTTGCCTGAGTTGATTGACGACGAGGCGACCCAAATGGAAGTCGCTGAAAATCGGACGTCTATGATCGGTGACGGTTGTGAGCAGGTAAACGCGGCCATGTTCGGAGTAGCGGCCTTTTAGTAGTTGGTTGCTGGTAAATACTTTTGGCATTCCTTTGCCCTCGACGCAGTAGGTGTTTGTTTAACCTAGATGGCTAACGAGGGAGCGGCTTGATCCTTTATTCGCAAGATATTGCAGATAGGTCTTTCGGTCCTTTTCGCAGCCTTCGGCAGCGACTACAGATTATGTGTGTCTTTGTAGTCGCTGCCGAAGGCTGCGATCGGTCGCGAAGCGACCGCAAGGCGGTGTGCGGCACATAGCCAGCGGTATACAATGCGCGCCACCGTGTTTAGCCCACTAAAAGGTGCGTCATGCAGCCCTTCGCTATTGCCCCATCGATTCTTTCCGCCGATTTCGCCCGTCTCGGCGAAGAAGTGGACAACGTACTCGCCGCGGGTGCTGATATCGTTCACTTCGATGTCATGGACAACCATTACGTACCCAACCTGACCATCGGCCCGATGGTCTGCGCCGCCCTGCGCAAGTACGGCGTCACCGCACCCATCGATGCGCACCTGATGGTCAGCCCGGTCGACCGCATCATCGGCGACTTTATCGAAGCCGGCGCCACTTACATCACGTTCCACCCCGAAGCCACCCAGCACATCGACCGCTCCCTGCAATTGATCCGCGAAGGCGGCTGCAAGGCAGGTCTGGTGTTCAACCCGGCGACCCCGCTGGATGTGCTCAAGTACGTGATGGACAAGGTCGACATGATCTTGCTGATGAGCGTGAACCCGGGCTTTGGCGGGCAAAAATTCATTCCCGGTACGCTCAACAAGTTGCGCGAAGCCCGTGCACTGATCGATGCCAGCGGTCGCGAGATTCGCCTGGAAATCGACGGCGGCGTAAACGTTGGCAATATCCGTGAAATCGCTGAAGCCGGTGCCGACACCTTTGTCGCTGGTTCCGCCATTTTCAACACGCCAAACTATGAAGAAGTGATTCAGAAAATGCGCGCCGAGCTTGCGTTGGCCCGCCCATGAGCCGCTTTGAGCAGCTACTTCAGGGCCAGCTGCCAAAATTGGTGATGTTCGATCTGGATGGCACCCTGATTGATTCGGTACCGGATTTGGCAGAGGCCGTTGAGACCATGCTGCTCAAGCTGGGTCGACCACCCGCCGGGATTGAAAACGTGCGGTTGTGGATCGGCAATGGCGCGCCGATGCTGGTGCGCCGTGCCCTGGCCGGCAATATGGACGGCAGTGGCGTTGATGATGAGCAGGCCGAGCAGGCACTGGAGATTTTCATGCAGGCCTACGACGGTGGCCATGCACACACCAAGGTCTACCCCGGTGTCCGTGAAAGCCTCAAGTGGCTGCAAAAGCAGGGCGTTGAAATGGCCCTGATCACCAACAAGCCCGAGCGCTTTGTCGCGCCCTTGCTTGATGAACTGAAGCTGGGGCGGTTTTTTCGCTGGATTATCGGTGGCGACACCCTGCCACAGAAAAAACCCGACCCTGCAGCATTATTGTTTGTGATGAAAATGGCTGGCGCGACCCCAGCCCAGTCGATGTTTATCGGCGATTCACGCAATGACGTACTGGCGGCCAAGGCTGCCGGCGTTCGTTGCGTCGCGTTGAGCTACGGCTACAACCACGGTCGCCCGATTGAAGAAGAGTCACCAGATATGGTGATCGGCAACCTGCAAGAACTGATAGCCGGTTGCTTAGATTCTGCGCCTGAGATAACGTTGGGCAATTCTGTTTCCCCCTCTCGAAGAGATTCCATCGTGGTGGTCACCCGCAAACTCTGGATGAAAGTCATTAAGGCCCTGGCCCGCTGGCGTTGGCGCGCCTGACTTGAATCTGGCCGCATTGTCGGCACGTTTGCAAACCTGACCGTTTTACCCTCAGACCACGAGGCACCTCATGATCCGCGAAGAATTCCTGCGTTTGGCCGCTGCCGGCTATAACCGTATCCCCCTTGCCCGCGAAACCCTGGCTGACTTCGACACGCCGCTGTCGATCTATCTGAAACTGGCCGATCAGCCCAACTCCTATTTGCTGGAGTCGGTGCAGGGAGGTGAGAAGTGGGGGCGTTATTCGATCATTGGCTTGCCATGCCGCACGGTACTGCGTGTGCATGATCACCAGATCAGCGTGACCCATGACGGTGTCGAGATCGAAGCCTGCGAAGCGCAAGACCCGCTGGCTTTCGTTGAAGAATTCAAGGCTCGCTACAATGTGCCGACCATCGCCGGTTTGCCGCGTTTCAACGGCGGCCTGGTGGGTTATTTTGGTTATGACTGCGTGCGTTACGTGGAGAAGCGTCTGGGCAAATGTCCGAACCCTGATCCATTGGGTGTGCCGGATATTCTGCTGATGGTGTCGGACGCCGTGGTGGTATTCGACAACCTGGCCGGCAAGATGCACGCGATCGTGCTGGTCGACCCGGCACAACCTGACGCTTATGAAGAAGGCCAGGCCCGGCTTGAGGCCCTGCTTGAACAATTGCGCCAACCGATCACCCCACGTCGCGGCCTGGACTTTACGGCCCAGCAGGCGGCTGACCCGGTGTTCCGTTCCAGCTTCACGCAGGACGACTACGAAAAAGCTGTCGACACCATCAAGGACTACATCCTCGCAGGCGATTGCATGCAGGTGGTGCCGTCGCAGCGCATGTCCATCGACTTCAAGGCAGCACCGATCGATCTGTATCGCGCGCTGCGCTGCTTCAACCCGACGCCGTACATGTACTTTTTCAACTTTGGCGACTTCCACGTCGTGGGCAGTTCGCCGGAAGTGCTGGTGCGGGTTGAAGACAATCTGATTACCGTACGCCCGATTGCCGGCACGCGCCCGCGTGGCGCTACCGAAGAGGCCGATCTGGCGCTCGAAGAAGACTTGCTCAGTGATGACAAGGAAATCGCCGAGCACTTGATGCTGATCGATCTGGGCCGTAACGATACGGGCCGTGTTTCTGAAATCGGTTCGGTCAAACTCACCGAGAAGATGGTGATCGAGCGTTACTCCAACGTGATGCACATTGTGTCCAACGTGACAGGCCAGCTGAAAAGCGGGCTGACGGCGATGGACGCCCTGCGGGCGATTTTGCCGGCGGGCACGTTGTCCGGCGCGCCAAAAATCCGTGCGATGGAAATCATCGACGAGCTGGAACCGGTCAAGCGCGGTGTGTATGGCGGTGCAGTGGGTTACTTCGCCTGGAACGGCAATATGGACACGGCGATCGCCATTCGTACTGCAGTGATCAAAAACGGTGAACTGCATGTGCAGGCCGGTGGCGGTATTGTCGCGGACTCGGTCCCGGCCCTGGAATGGGAAGAGACGCTGAACAAGCGTCGTGCAATGTTCCGCGCTGTGGCTCTGGCCGAGCAAACTCCGCGAGATTAAAGCCTGCAGCAGACTATGTGGGAGCGAGCAGGCTCGCTCCCACAGGTTTTAGAAATTCAGGCTAACCCCTATATTCACTCCCTGTTGCATGACCCCGTCACTCTTTCTCGCGTTATAAGCCGCCTGCAGCTTCAGGTCGGCAGTCAAATTGTGGCTGACCCCCAGGCTTACACGGGCAAGGTTGCTTGGCGGCGTATAGCCTTCGAGTTTGAATCGATTGTTGGGCAGGCTGTTGAGCGCGATGTTCAGGCGCTGGGTCTCGCTCTGGAACTCATGTTCATGAGCAGCCTCGGCAAACAACAACGTCTGTGGGGTGGCCTGGTAACTGGCGAGCAAACCCGCGCCCAGGCGATTTGAAACAAGAGTCTGCTCTTCGTAGTTCAATGCAGTCGAACGCCGGCCCTTTTCTTCATAGCGGTTAACTTCCACCCGTGAGTAATCGGCGCTGATAAAGGGGGAGAGCTGCCACAGGTCAGAAGCCTGTGCGATTTCATAACCCAGGCGAGTGCTCAATGCTCGCAGATGGCCGTCAGCCTGCCCTTGCTCCAGACCACTACCAACACCCCGCGCGAATTTTCGCTTCAGGCTGTCGTAGTCCAGCCTGCCCAGCGTCAGTGCCGCATCCCCCCACCAGTGATTGTGCTGGTATTGGGCAAACACGCTACCCAGGTAGCTGTTGAGCTTGTAGTCCGATTCATTGCTACCGGTCTCCAGGCGTTGCCGGTAAAACCCGCCTGCAATGCCAAATCGCCAGTTTTCATCCAGCCGGTAGCTGGTGCCGATATTGAGGTTATAGCCTTTGCCATCTGCCTTCACGGCCGTGGTTTGCTTGTCGATTTCAAGGCGTTGCCCGCCACCGGCGAGCAGAGTCCTCCATTGGCCAACGGCTTGCCATTGACCGTTGTCGCCCGCCCATTGGTTGCGCAACTGGTCTTGATGGGCATTTAGTGATGCTTGGGCCATGACGGGTAACAAGGTCAGTTCCCAAGGGGCGGCCAGCAGTGAGTAGGCATAGTCGGCTATAAGCTGTTGCCCTGTTTCGGTGGGGTGTACCGAGTCGTTGAACAGCAGTTTGGCCGGGTTGGGGGTTGCGCTGTTGAGGCCGTACTGCGGGTTTTCCGTACACTCTTCGCCGCTGAAGCAGGTCGCGACTAGGTCCTGCCCCAGTGCCAGGCCATAACGGGCGGGGTCTGCCATGGCTTCACGCAGCAGCAGCGGGATATTGAGGGGGATCACTTCGGCGTCTATCTGCGCCAGTTGCTGGGTTAGCTCATGATTGAACAGGGCGCTCAGATAGCTGGTGCCAGCCTGGGTGGGTGTGCCGTAAACGGCTGGCGTCAGGCCCAGATCGGGCAGCAGCCAGACCATGATGTAGCGTGCTCCGGCCTGTTGCAGGGTGTGTGCGCTTGCCGCCAGCCTTTGTGCGGCTTGGCCTGCTTCGGCGGGGCTGGTGACCTTGCCTTGGAGGAAGTCATTGCCGCCACCTGAAATGAAATACAGCGCCTTGGGGTCAGCCTTGAAGTTGTTCTGCACAAGATAACCAGGCTTGCTGCGCAGCACGTAACCGCCGACCAAAGACCAGTCATCAGGTATCGCGACCTTCGACACAGTCTTGATTGAATTGAGTATCTGGTCCGTACGATAACCGCCGACCGCCCAGTTATTACCGTCGGGTTCTCCTGTGAGCGTATTATCCGGCGAAGTGGACGGGCGCATGTCTGCGGGTGCGATGCCCAACTTTGTGCCCAGCCGCGTGGGCGCTACGGCAACATATTCCTCACCCCGGTATTCCTTGTACGTAGGCCCGGTGCGATTGGTGAAGCGCAGGCCACTGCCTACCCCTGGATAATGCCCCGAGTCGCTCAGGCTGTCGCCGAACACAATCATGGTGGAATACGGCGAGGGTGCTGCAATGACACGCTCACTGACGATGGACAAGATGCACCCCGCCAGAGGAATGAGTACGGAAAGCCTGCGCATGTGATGGCCTGTTTTTATTGTTTGGGGCGCAGACATTATCAAAACAAATCGTATTAAATGTTTCATGCAATAAAAAGTCACAAAGTACTTAATGGGTGTTTTTCCCCGTATTTGCTACCCCGTGTTGCACCTGTCGCAAGGCTACGTTACTGTGCCGTGACGTAGAAATGGGACCCTTCCTGTGTTGATCATCAGCAAACTCTTTATGCGAGTTCTCAAGGCCAACGGCCGTTGGCGTTGGCGCGCCTAATATTTCTCTGCCGGCCACGCCGGACCTGCCCCCTGCGTTTTCATGAATGGCTGCCCCCCGGTTGGTGTGTTCAATCCAGCAATCGAAACTGCGGGTAATGAATTCTGAAAACAGTTTTGAATGTCAGTGAAGTCAGAGGTTTAGCAACATGTTGCTGATGATCGATAATTACGACTCTTTTACTTACAACGTTGTGCAGTACCTCGGCGAGTTGGGTGCCGAGGTCAAAGTGGTGCGCAACGATGAATTGACCGTGGCCCAGATCGACGCGCTCAAGCCCGAGCGCATTGTGGTCTCGCCCGGCCCCTGCACGCCGAATGAGGCGGGCATCTCCCTTGAAGCCATCAAGTACTTTGCCGGCAAGCTGCCGATCCTGGGCGTGTGCCTGGGTCACCAGTCCATCGGCCAGGCCTTTGGTGGTGATGTGGTTCGCGCGCGCCAGGTGATGCATGGCAAGACCAGCCCGGTGTATCACCTCGATACCGGAGTGTTCCAGGGCCTGAACAATCCGTTGACCGTGACCCGTTACCACTCGTTGGTGGTCAAGCGCGACACCCTGCCGGACTGCCTTGAGCTGACTGCCTGGACGCAGCTTGAAGATGGATCGGTCGACGAGATCATGGGCCTGCGCCATAAAACGCTGAATATCGAAGGGGTACAGTTTCACCCTGAGTCGATCCTGACCGAACAAGGTCATGAGCTGTTCGCGAACTTTCTCAAACAAACCGGCGGCACGCGCTAAGGACTTTTTATGGATATCAAGACAGCCCTGAACCGTATCGTCGGGCACCTCGACCTGACCACCGATGAAATGCGTGATGTGATGCGCGACATCATGACCGGTCAATGCACCGAGGCGCAGATTGGCGCGTTCATGATGGGCATGCGCATGAAGAGCGAAAGCATCGACGAAATCGTCGGTGCCGTCACCGTGATGCGCGAGCTGGCAGACAAGGTTGAGCTCAACACCCTGGACGGCGTGGTCGATATCGTCGGCACCGGCGGCGACGGCGCGAATATTTTCAACGTGTCCACCGCTTCGGCGCTGGTGATCTCTGCGGCCGGCTGCACGGTGGCCAAACATGGCAACCGCGCAGTATCCGGTAAAAGCGGCAGTGCCGACCTGCTGGAAGCGGCCGGTGTGTATCTGAACCTGACCCCGGTTCAAGTTGCCCGCTGCATTGACAGCGTGGGCATCGGTTTTATGTTTGCGCAATGCCATCATGGCGCCATGAAGCATGCGGCTATCCCGCGTCGGGATCTTGGCCTGCGTACCCTGTTCAATATGCTTGGCCCGCTTACGAATCCGGCTGGTGTATTGCATCAAGTGGTCGGCGTGTTCAACCAGGCGCTGTGCCGGCCTTTGGCTGAAGTGTTGCAGCGTCTGGGCAGCAAGCATGTGCTGGTGGTGCACTCGCAGGATGGCCTGGATGAGTTCAGCCTGGCAGCACCGACCTTTGTGGCGGAATTGCATAAAGGTGAAATCAAGGAATATTGGGTTCAGCCTGAAGACCTTGGCATCAAGAGCCAGAGCCTGTTTGGCCTGGTGGTCGACAGTCCGGAGCAATCGCTGGAACTGATCCGTGATGCCCTTGGGCGGCGCAAAACCGAAGCCGGCCAGAAAGCGGCTGAAATGATTGTACTCAATGCCGGCGCTGCACTTTATGCCGCGGACCTTGCCTACACTCTTAAAGAAGGTGTGGAATTGGCCCACGACGCGCTACACACCGGACTGGCCCGGGAAAAGCTCGAAGAGCTGGGTGCATTTACCGCTATTTTCAAGCAGGAGAATGAAGCATGAGTGTGCCTACCGTTCTGGAGAATATTCTGGCGCGTAAAGTTCAGGAAGTTGCCGAGCGCAGTGCGCGTGTAAGCCTGGCTGAACTTGAACGATTGGCGGCTCAGGCGGATCCTGTACGCGGCTTTGCCAATGCGTTGCTGGCACAGGCCAAGAAAAAGCAGCCTGCGGTGATTGCTGAAATCAAAAAGGCATCGCCGAGCAAAGGTGTGATTCGCGAGAACTTCGTGCCTGCCGAGATTGCAAAAAGCTATCAGGCGGGCGGTGCTACTTGCCTATCCGTGCTGACCGATATCGACTACTTCCAGGGCGCCGACGCCTACCTGCAGCAGGCGCGTACCGCTTGTACCCTGCCGGTGATTCGCAAGGACTTCATGATCGATCCTTACCAGATCGTAGAAGCCCGGGCATTGGGCGCCGACTGCGTGCTGCTGATCGTCTCCGCTCTGGATGATGTGAAAATGGCCGAGCTGGCGGCTGTTGCCAAAAGCGTCGGGCTGGATGTGCTGGTTGAAGTGCATGATGGCGATGAGCTTGAACGTGCGCTCAAAACCCTCGATACACCGTTGGTGGGTATCAACAACCGTAACCTGCACACCTTTGAAGTCAGCCTGGAAACCACGCTGGATCTACTGCCGCGTGTTCCACGTGACCGCCTTGTCATTACCGAAAGCGGCATTCTCAACCGTGCGGATGTCGAGCTGATGGAAATCAGCGAAGTGTATTCGTTCCTGGTTGGCGAAGCCTTTATGCGTGCCGAAAACCCGGGCAATGAACTGCAGCGTCTGTTCTTCCCGGAGCGTGCGGTGGCGGTAACCGGTTCGACTCTGGATTGACCTGATCTCCACCTGTGGGAGCGAGCCTGCTCGCGATGCAGGCGGCGCGGCCTATCAGTTAATTGCGGTGATGCCATCGCGAGCAGGCTCGCTCCCACAATCATTGTTGTTCTGCGTTCGAAAGGATTCGCATGCCATTGATCAAACACCTCACCGTCGAAGCCGGCCTCAAGGCCGAGCAGGATTTACTGGCATCCGTGTGTGCCGGTGAGTACGAGGCGGGTGTGCTGTTCTGGCAGCCCACCGACCGGGCGCTGGTCATGCCACGGCGCTTGAGTCGCCTGGCGGGTTTTGAACAGGCCAGTTTCGAACTGGCTGCCAGTGGCTGGCCGATCCTGTTGCGTGAAACCGGCGGCGAGCCAGTCCCTCAGTCTGCTTCTACGGTGAACATCGCACTGGTGTATGCGCCTTTGCGCAGCGAAGGTGATCATGGTCGCATCGAAACGGCATACCGGCGTTTATGCGAGCCCATTTGTGATCTGCTGACTCAGTTGGGTGGGGTCGCGTCTTTGGGTGAGGTTGAAGGCGCATTTTGTGACGGCCGCTTCAACGTCAATCTCAATGCGCGAAAACTGGTCGGTACTGCTCAACGCTGGCGCCAGAGCCAGGGCGGGCAGCGGCCTGTCGGTCTGGTGCACGGTGCGTTGCTGGTGGAATACGAGCGTGAATCGATGGTGGCTGCGGTCAATCGCTTCAACGTGCTGTGCAATCTGGAGCAACGTTGCCTTGCCGACAGCCATATTGCGCTGCACGAAGCTTTTGCCGCTCCAGATTTCTTTGAGCGCTTGAGTGCCAGTTATCAAGAGCTCCTGGCGCCCCTGCTCAAGCCTTAACGCGTGCCGAACACCACCATGGTCTTGCCTTTGACGTTGACCAGGTTCTGTTCTTCCAGGCTTTTGAGTACGCGTCCTACCATCTCTCGCGAACAGCCGACAATCCTGCCGATTTCCTGGCGGGTGATCTTGATCTGCATGCCATCGGGATGGGTCATGGCGTCAGGTTGCTTGCACAACTCCAGCAGGCATCGCGCGACTCTCCCGGTGACATCAAAGAACGCAAGATCACCGACCTTGCGCGTGGTGTTACGCAGACGCTGTGCGATTTGGCCACTGAGAGCGTAAAGAATCTCTGGTTCTTGCTGTGTGTATTCTCTGAATTTCGGGTAGCTGATTTCCGCAACTTCGCATTCGGTCTTGGCTCGAACCCATGCGCTGCGCGTCTGCTCTTGTCCTGCCTGTTCAAACAAACCCAGCTCGCCGATAAAGTCGCCGCTATTGAGGTAGGCAATGATCATTTCACGACCCTCCTCGTCTTCAATCAAAACTGTTACCGAGCCTTTGATAATGAAAAACAGGGTGTGCGAAGACTCGCCAGCGCAAATGATATTGCTCTTGGCTGGATAGCGTTTGCGCTGGCAAAAAGTCAAAAACTTGTCGAGGTTTTTGATCTTGGGTATGGGAGTAAGAGCAACCATGGTTGTTTCCCGGAAAGCTGGCACAGTAAGGGTCAGATCTATTTTTATATAGAGTGCTAGCTGGCTGGCGCCAGCGATTTGGCGCCAGCTTACCAGACAGGTTCTGTGGGGTTGCAGAATTTTCCGAGTGGTTTGTCAGAGAAACGCTTCAGTGTTGCGAGTTATCAGTTTCTGGCCCTGTGCTAAGCTGGCGCCCCTTTTAAAACAGTGGAGTCTGGGCGATGAAGGCACGCATTCAATGGGCTGGTGAAGCCATGTTTCTGGGCGAATCCGGCAGCGGCCACGTTGTTGTGATGGACGGTCCGCCTGAGAGCGGCGGTCGCAACCTGGGCGTACGCCCGATGGAAATGCTGCTGTTGGGTCTTGGCGGTTGCAGCAACTTTGACGTTGTCAGCATTCTCAAGAAGTCGCGTCAGCCGGTTGAGAGCTGTGAAGCGTTTCTGGAAGCCGAGCGCGCCACTGAAGATCCAAAGGTGTTCACCAAGATCCACCTGCACTTTGTGGTCAAGGGCCGTGGCCTGAAAGAAGCCCAGGTTAAACGCGCCATCGAACTGTCGGCCGAAAAGTACTGTTCGGCATCGATCATGCTTGGCGCCGCGGGTGTTGCCATTACCCACGACTATGAAATTATTGAACTGGCCTGAGTCGACATTCAATTTTCATAAATGCAATGCAGACTCTGGCGATCAGTCGCTGACGTCTGCATAATGCGCCACTTTTTTCAGGGTAGTGGCGGGGATTGATTCCCGGCCGCATGTCCGAACAGATAACCAAAATCGCCATCGCGAAGAGGTGTTAACCGTCCTACGCAGGTGCGTCCTACGCACTTGACGGGCATGCTGGATCACGCGGCCGAGCCGCATCGACATAGAGAGTTTTATAACGGTGAAAAGCAAACTCAAGCTCCACGGGTTCAATAACCTGACAAAGACCTTGAGCTTCAACATCTATGACATCTGTTATGCGGAAACCCCGCAAGACCAGCAGGCATATGTTGAGTACATCAATCAAGAGTACGACGCAGAGCGCCTGACGCAGATCCTTACAGATGTGGTTGATATCATTGGTGCCAACATCCTGAACATTGCCCGTCAGGATTACGACCCACAAGGCGCCAGCGTGACTATTCTGATCTCCGAGCAGCCGGTAATTCCTACCGAAAGCCAGATCGAAGAGTCCCCAGGCCCGCTGCCCGAGACCATCCTGGCTCACCTCGACAAAAGTCATATCACGGTTCATACCTACCCGGAGATTCACCCGGTTGACGGTATTGCAACGTTCCGTGTGGATATTGATGTGTCGACGTGCGGGGTTATTTCACCGCTTAAAGCTCTCAACTATCTGATCCATCAGTTTGATTCGGATATCGTGACTGTCGATTACCGCGTGCGTGGTTTTACCCGTGACGTGGAAGGCAAAAAGCACTTTATCGATCACGAGATCAACTCGATCCAGAACTACCTCTCCGAAGACACCCGTGACGGTTACCAGATGACCGACGTGAATGTGTACCAGGAAAACCTGTTCCATACCAAGATGCTGCTCAAGGAGTTCGAACTGGATAACTACCTGTTCGGCGATGCCACCAGCAACCTGTCGGTTGAACAGCGCGCCCAGGTAACTGAGCGGGTCAAGCACGAAATGCTCGAGATTTTCTACGCACGCAACATGGCGTAAATTCTCGGCAATAAAAAAGGCGGCTACCGAAAGGTAGTCGCCTTTTTTGTGCTTCGCAGATGTCCCGCAAAGGCTGCTGTGTCAGATGCGGTAGGTGCTTTTGGTCATGACCTTGGCCATCAGGCTCATGCCGAACTTCACCGGGGCAGGGAAGCGAAAGCCCCCGGCATTGAGCGCGGATTCTGCATGCTGTTCTTCATCGATGCGCATTTGCTCAAGAATTGCCCGGGACTTTTCGTCTTCCGCCGGCAGTTGCTCAAGGTGCTCGTTCAGATGTTTGCAGACCTGGTCTTCAGTCGCTGCCACAAATCCCAGGCTGACTTTGTCGCTAATCAGCCCGGCTGCGGCGCCGATCCCGAATGACATGCCGTAAAACAACGGGTTGAGCACGCTGGGGTGGCTACCCAATTGACGGATGCGCTGCTCGCACCAGGCCAGGTGGTCGATTTCTTCTTCAGCAGCATGCTCCATCGCTTCACGCACATGGGGCAGCTTGGCGGTCAGCGCCTGGCCTTGATACAAGGCTTGGGCACAGACTTCACCGGTATGGTTGATACGCATCAGGCCGGCAACATGACGCTTGGCCTGTGGGGCCAGCGGGTTTTCAGGTTTGACGATGGCCGGCGATGGACGGTGAGGCTGGCCGCTGAAGGGCAGCAGCGTGCGCAAGGCGGTATCGGCTTGTAACAGAAGACGGTCAATCGGCGAGTAGTGACGTTGGGTAGTCATGCTTACCTCCGGAAAAAATCACGGCGGTCAGTTTACCCCAATCGGGCGGCCGGGGTTTGCGTTGGATCATGGGGTAACGCGAGAGCCGCGGGGGCTCGCGCGTCAGAATCAGAGGTCAATCAGCCCGGCGGCCAGTTCATCTGGCGTTGACCCAGCACGTGCATATGAATGTGGTAGACGGTTTGGCCGCCCTTTTCATTGCAGTTCATTACCACGCGGAAACCGTCTTCACAGCCCAGTTCCTTGGCCAGGCGCTGTGCCGTGAACAAAATATGACCTGCCAGCGGCTTGTCTTCTTCGGTCAGGTCGTTGAGCGTGCGGATCGGTTTTTTCGGGATAACCAGAAAGTGGATCGGCGCTTGTGGGGCGATGTCGTGAAAAGCCAGCACTTGATCATCTTCATAGATGATCTTGGCGGGTATTTCGCGATTGATGATCTTGGTGAACAGAGTATCCAAAGCTGTGTCTCCGTGAGTGAAGTCCGGTCTGAGTGTACTCAGGGCAGCCAGTTACGCCCAGTCTCGTTAACGTGGGCAGTAGGATTTGTTAACAGAGGCAGCTATTTTTCGCGTCATCCAGCGTGAGAGCAGTCGCGGCAAGCGAGTAATCCAGCGATTGCGCCGCCCGGGAATGATGATCGCCTTGTTCTTGTCGAGAGCTCGCACGGTGTAGAGCGCCACTTCTTCGGGGGTCATGGCGCTGGTGCTTTGCTTGATGGCGTCGGTATTCATTTTGGCCGCATCAAAAAAGCGGGTGCGGGTGATGCCAGGGCAAAGTACTGAAACCTTGATGCCGGTTTTTTTCACTTCTTCGCGCAAGCCTTCGGAAAAATGCAGCACATAGGCCTTGCTGGCAAAGTAGGTGCTAAGCCACGGCCCAGGCTGAAAGGCTGCGATCGAGGAAACATTGAGAATTTGTCCGCCGCCCTGTACGGCCATCATGTTGCCTATGGCATGGCACAAGCGGGTGAGTGCGAGGACGTTGAGCTCGATCAAGTCTTGTTCGGCACTCCAGTCGTGTGCCAGGAACGGGCCGCAGGTGCCAATGCCGGCGCAATTGACCAGCAGGTCGATCTGGCGGTCACCTTCTTCGAGCTCCAGCAAAAAACCGGACAGGCGCAGGGGTTCGCCCAGATCACAGGCGCGGAACAGGACCTCGACGCCAAAACGCTGGGTCAGCTCAAGGGCAATGGTTTCCAGCGCGTCCCGTTGGCGGGCCACCAAAATCAGGCTTCGCCCACGTCGGGCAAGGGCTTCAGCCAGGGCCAGGCCAATGCCGCTGGTGGCACCAGTGATTAAAGCGTAACGGGTCATGCTGTTCTCCATTGCAACGGTACAGTCCGGTGACAATGATGTCCCTGGCGTTAACGCGTTCATTAAGGCACGCAGTCTACAGGCTGTTGCCGTTGACTGCGTTGATCACCGCAGTCATCAGGCCCAAAGCCAGTACGGCAACCATCAGGCAGATGCTCAATCCAATCAAAAATATCGTGATGGCCGCCACTACGTTGACTGCCCGGCTGTTGGGCGGTGGCGGCGGACCGTACTTGTTCGGGCCGGGAGTGCCGGGCATCAACAGCATCATGAGGGACAGGACAAGGTTGGCCACCGGCACCAGATGCAGCAGCAACATCCAGGCGGACCAGTTAAGGTCATGCAAACGCTGGGCGCCGATTCGCAGGCTGATAATGAAGTAGGCCAGTGTCAGCGTTGCACCGCAGGTGATGCCTAGTGTGGGTGACACCTTGACGGCAAGCAGCACCAGCAGTGACGTGATCATGGCGATGCAACTGATGACCATGCTCCAGGCCAGCAGCCGCAAACGCCCGATCCGGCCACTGAAGCCCAAAGGGTCGAGTGGTGCGTATTGTTGTTGAGGTGTTTTGTCCAGGCTCAGCTCGGGCATGGTGGCTTCCTTGTCTGGATGTGTTTAACAAAGCCCGCCGGGATTGGCGGGCTGGGTAATGTCACTGATGCGGCCAGTGCCGGGCAAGGCTTGAGGCGTGGTGCTGCGCCTTGCGGTATTCCTCATCAAGACGCGCGATCAATTGGTCAATTGTTGGCAAGTCGTGGATATCACCTACGCCTTGGCCTGCAGACCAGACGGTTTTCCATGCCTTGGCTTCATCGGTCAGTGGCTTGAGCTTGATTTCACCTTTGCCCTGGAGTGCCGCAAGGTCGAAACCTGCGTTTTCCAGGCTTTGGCGCATGAAGCTGGCAGGCACGCCTGATACCGCCGGGGTGTGGATGATATCGGCAGCGCGGGATGCCAGCAGCATCTCTTTGTAGGCGTCAGGTGCATGGCTCTCTTGGGTAGCGATAAAGCGTGTGCCGAGGTAGGCAAGGTCTGCGCCCAGAACCTGGGCGGCCAGGATTTCGTGGCCGTGATTCAGGCAGCCCGAGAGCAGCACGGTTTTGTCGAAGAACTGGCGGATTTCGGCTACAAGTGCAAAAGGGCTCCAGGTACCCGCATGGCCACCGGCTCCTGCGGCAACGGCAATCAGCCCGTCGACCCCGGCTTCTGCGGCTTTTTCGGCATGACGGCGGGTGGTGACATCGTGGAATACCAGGCCGCCATAGCTGTGGACGGCATCAACGACCTCCTTGACGGCGCCCAGGCTGGTAATCACCACAGGTACCTTGTGCTCGATGCAGATCGCCAGATCCGCCTGCAACCGTGGGTTACTGTTGTGCACGATCAGGTTTACGGCGTAGGGCGCCGGATTATCCAATGTTGCGAGCCCGGCTTCGATCTCTTCAAGCCATGCCTTGAACCCGCTGCTATCGCGCTGGTTGAGTGCAGGAAAACTGCCCACCACACCGTTGCGACAACAGGCCAGTACGAGTTGCGGGTTGGAAATCAGAAACATGGGCGCGGCAACTACCGGCAGGCGCAAGCGTTGTTCAAGCAGGGCGGGCAGCGACATTGGATAACCTCGGATCGTCAGGAAGTGAGTTTAAAACGGTTTGACCACCACCAGAATTACGATAGCCAGCAAGAACACCACCGGCACTTCGTTGAACCAGCGATAGAACACGTGAGAGCGGGTGTTTTCGCCGCGGGCAAAGCGCTTTACCTGCGCGCCGCACATGTGGTGATAGCCGATCAGCAGAAACACCAGTGTCAGCTTGGCGTGCATCCAGCCCTGGCTGAGGAAGCCGGGGCTTAGCCACAACAGCCAGCCGCCGAATATCAGGGCCGCAATCATTGCCGGGCCCATGATGCCGCGATACAGCTTGCGTTCCATGATGCTGAATCGCTCTTTACTGACAGAGTCTTCGCTTTGTGCGTGGTAAACAAATAGACGGGGCAGGTAAAACAGGCCAGCAAACCAGCAGACAATGCTGATGATGTGGAAGGCTTTGAGCCATAGATAAAGCATTTTTAGTTATTCCCAGGTTCACGGTAGATCAAATAGTAGTAGTAGAGCGTCTGTGAGTCACCTTGGCGGTTGTCGCAGGGGCGCGCTGACCCTATTATCAAAGGCTTTCCAGTGGTTTCGTTGAGGGCAGGTTATGGTCAAGGTCGGTATTGTCGGTGGCACAGGTTACACCGGGGTCGAACTGCTGCGTTTGCTGGCACAGCATCCGCAGGCTGAAGTGGTGGTCATCACTTCTCGATCCGAGGCTGGCCTGCCAGTTGCCGACATGTATCCCAACCTGCGCGGCCACTACGATGGCCTGGCCTTCAGCGTGCCGGACACGCAAACACTGGGTGCCTGCGATGTGGTGTTTTTTGCCACGCCTCACGGCGTAGCCCATGCCCTGGCTGGCGAACTACTGGCAGCAGGTACCAAGGTTATCGACCTTTCGGCCGACTTCCGTCTGCAGGACGCCGAAGAATGGGCCAAGTGGTACGGCCAGCCGCACGGTGCACCAGAACTGCTGGATGAGGCTGTCTACGGACTGCCGGAAGTCAACCGCGAGCAAATCAAAAAGGCCCGTTTGATCGCCGTACCGGGCTGCTACCCGACTTCAGCCCAGTTGGGTTTCTTGCCTTTGCTGGAAGCTGGTCTGGCTGAGACCTCGCAGTTGATTGCTGACTGCAAATCGGGTGTAAGCGGTGCTGGCCGGGGTGCAAGTGTCGGTGCCTTGTATGCTGAAACGTCAGAAAGCATGAAGGCCTATGCTGTTAAAGGTCATCGTCATTTGCCAGAAATTCGTCAGGGTCTGCGTCGCGCAGCGGGTAAGGATGTGGGGCTGACCTTTGTTCCTCATTTGACTCCGATGATCCGTGGTATTCACTCCACGCTGTACGCAACCGTGGTGGATCGCTCGGTTGATCTGCAGGCCCTGTACGAGAAGCGCTATGCCAACGAGCCTTTCGTCGATGTGATGCCGGCCGGCAGCCATCCGGAAACCCGTAGCGTACGCGGTGCCAACGTGTGCCGCATTGCGGTGCATCGTCCACAGGACGGCGACCTGGTCGTAGTGCTGTCGGTGATCGACAATCTGGTCAAGGGTGCGTCCGGCCAGGCAGTGCAGAACATGAACATCATGTTCGGTCTGGATGAGCGTCTGGGCTTGTCCCATGCCGGGATGTTGCCTTAAAAACAGCTGCGAGTTTCGAGCTGCAAGCTGCAAGGGAGAATCGTCTTTTCTTGCCGCTTGTAGCTAATAGCTTGGCGCTGCTACTTATGAATAGTTGACCGCTTTTCTAGGAGAAGCGGATAATGCGCGTCATCACGCATTATGGCGGCATAACGCCGGGAGATAGTCAGCATGAGCGTCGAATCCTTCACCCCCATGGCTTTGCAATTCACCGAAGGTGCTGCGCACAAGGTGAAGAGCCTGGTCGATGAAGAGGGTAATGATCGTTTGAAGTTGCGCGTATTCGTTACGGGCGGCGGTTGTTCCGGTTTTCAGTATGGCTTCACCTTCGATGAAGAAGTGGCCGAAGACGACACCCTGGTTGAGCGCGAAGGCGTAAGCCTGGTGGTCGACCCAATGAGCTTCCAGTACCTGGCAGGTGCCGAGGTGGATTACCAGGAAGGTCTGGAAGGTTCGCGCTTCGTGATCAAGAACCCGAATGCCACCACAACATGTGGTTGCGGCTCGTCGTTCTCGATCTGATACCCGCGCACAGGCTTTAAACTCAACGCCGCGTAGATTCGCGGCGTTTTGCTATGCGGCTTTTGAGGGTGGGTGCGTCAGGCGGGGTAGATCGCACCCAGTACGCGAAGACCGCGTGCGCCCGTGACGCTGGGGCGGTTGGTGGGGATGTTTTCCAGGCAGCAGTGGGCAAGCCATGCAAAGGCCATTGCTTCCACCCAGTCAGGGTCAACGCCCTTGGCCTGTGTGCTGCTGACCCGGGCCGGAGCGAGCAAGTCGCTGAGGCGGGCCATCAGCGTCGCGTTATGCGCGCCGCCACCACAGACCAGTAGCTCGTCCGTGTGCGGCTGGGCTGCCTGCAGGGACTGCACGATGGTCTGTGCTGTGAGCTCCAGCAGGGTTGCCTGGACGTCTTCGGCAGGGAAGGCAGGCAGACTGAACAGATGCTGTTGCAACCATGCGAGGTTGAATACCTCGCGGCCTGTACTTTTTGGCCCCTTGGTCTGGAAGAACGGATCGCTGAGCAGGGCATTGAGCAACAGCGGCTCAACCTTGCCACTGGCCGCCCAGTCACCATTGCGGTCATAGAGTTCGCCGCGCTTTTCCAGTATCCAGGCATCAAGCAGAACATTCCCAGGGCCGCAATCGAATCCGGCGACAGGGTTCTCTGTGGTTATCAGGCTTAAGTTGCTGAAGCCGCCTACGTTGAGCACTGCTCTGTTGCCACTCTCATCGGTAAACAAGGCTTCATGGAAAGCTGGAACCAGGGGGGCGCCCTGGCCCCCGGCAGCCACATCACGACGACGGAAATCACCGACGACGCAGATACCTGTCAATTCGGCCAGCAGTGCCGGATTGCCGATCTGCACGGTAAAACCCCGCGCGGGCTCGTGGCGTATGGTCTGACCATGACTGCCGATCGCGCGGATGTCTGCCGGGGACAGATGCTGTTGTGCAAGGAGCGCGTTGACGCCTTGCGCCGCCAGTTCGACCCAGTGGTTTTCGGCAATTGCGCAGCGAGCCACTTCATCCTGACCGCTGGCGCACAAGCCAAGCAACTCGCTGCGCAGAGCATGAGGCATGGGAATGTAATGGGTGGCGCGCAGCGTGATGGCTGCTCCCAGCTCTATAAGAGCGATGTCCATACCGTCCAGGCTGGTACCGGACATCACACCTATATAGAGGGCCATGGCTTAACGCTTGCTCGAGGCCAGAAGGGTGGCCTTTTCCTGGTTCATGCGCGCCATCAATGGCTGGCTCTGCTGCAGGAAGCGGGTGCGTTCGGCTTTGGCGATCGGGTCGGCCATCGGCAGTTTTTGGCCCAGCGGGTCAACGTGTACGCCGTTAACCTGGAACTCGTAGTGCAAGTGCGGTCCAGTCGAAAGGCCGGTGGTGCCGATGTAGCCAATCACTTGGCCTTGCTTGACCGAACCGCCGGTTTTGACGCCTTTGGCGAAGCCCTGCATGTGCCCGTAAAGGGTGCGGTAAGTGTTGCCGTGTTGAATGATCACGGTATTGCCATAGCCACCGCGACGGCCGGCCAGAAGTACTTTGCCGTCACCGGTAGCCTTGATCGGAGTACCGCGTGGCGCTGCGTAATCCACACCTTTGTGGGCGCGGATCTTGTTCAGGATCGGGTGCTTGCGGCCTGAGGAAAAGCGCGAGCTGATACGGGCAAAATCCACTGGTGTGCGGATGAATGCCTTGCGCATGCTGTTGCCATCAGCCGTGTAGTAATTGCTGATCCCCTGCTTGTTGGTATAGCGCACGGCGGTGAAGGTTTTGCCGCGGTTGGTGAAGCGCGCAGAGAGGATATTGCCTGTGCCTACGGTTTTGCCGTTGATCACTTTTTGCTCGTAAATCAGCTCAAACTGGTCGCCTGGACGGATGTCCTGAGCGAAGTCGATGTCGTAGCCAAAGACCTTGGCCATGTCCATCGTGGTGCTGTGCGGCAAGCCTGCGCGCTGGCCCGATACGGAAAGGGAGCTGCTGATGACGCCGTGGGCATAGGCCGATCGCATGGTCGGCTGGGTCGTTACCCGGCGAAAGGTATAGCCTTTGGCGTTTTTATTGAGGGTGATGGTCTCAAGGTCGCTTACCTGGCTATGCAATTTGTTCAACTGCAGGCCGTCGGGGCTCATTTCAAATTCGAGTTTCTGGCCGTGCTTGAGCTGGCTGAATTGCTTGGCTTGTTTGTCGCTGGCCAGCACTTCGTGCACTGAAGTGGCTGGCAGGCCGACCTTCTGGAACAGGGTCGAAAGCGTATCGCCCTTGCTGACGATCACTTCGCGGTGGGTAGGCGCGGCGGGGGCCGGTGCCTCGACTTTGGCGGTCTCGACCGGGGCGCTGTCCTGCTGTTCGATCTGGGCAAACGGCGAAGGATTCGCTTCATTTGTGGCTTGAACGAGGTCTGCAGCGTCTTGATCTTGTGTGAGTTGTTCTGCAGGGGTTTCCAGCTCCAGATTCAGGGTCGTTCTTTTGGCTTCTACTTCGCTGGAGGGAAATACCAGCAAGGCCAGGCTTAAGAGAGCGGCGATACCACTTGCGGCGAGCAGGTGGGTCTTCGGATAAAGCGGTGGCGCTTTAGGCGGTTGACTGGTCATAGATGATTTTGACTTTGAATTAAAGGATGAATTGGAAAAGATGACTGACACAATGAATATGAAATAACTGTATAAAATATAACCAAATCGCCCTTGAAGCAAGTCTGCGAGCTATTCGCGCGCGGATAGTCAGCCGTATGCCTGCCGGAACTTGTAATTAGTCCCTGATCTTGTATCGTTGGTTCCCTTTGAATTTGAGCCTTACGGGTCTGATATGAAGTCGGTTGAAGAGCAGCTAGCGCTAATTAAGCGAGGTGCCGAAGAGGTACTGGTCGAGTCTGAATTGGTCGAGAAACTCAAGCGCGGCCAGCCGTTGCGTATCAAGGCCGGATTCGACCCTACGGCGCCCGATCTGCACTTGGGCCATACCGTGCTTATTAATAAGCTGCGCCAGTTCCAGGAGCTGGGTCATCAGGTGATCTTCCTGATTGGTGATTTCACCGGGATGATCGGTGATCCGAGTGGCAAAAGTGCAACGCGTCCACCGCTGACGCGTGAGCAGGTGCTCGAGAACGCCGAGACTTACAAGACTCAGGTGTTCAAGATCCTTGATCCGGCAAAAACCGAGGTGGCATTCAACTCCACCTGGATGGATCAAATGGGGCCTGCCGACTTCATTCGTCTTACATCCCAATACACCGTTGCTCGTATGCTTGAGCGCGATGACTTCGACAAGCGCTACACCACCAATCAGCCTATCGCCATTCACGAGTTCCTTTATCCGCTGGTGCAGGGATATGACTCGGTTGCGCTGAAGGCGGACGTAGAGTTGGGTGGTACTGATCAGAAGTTCAACTTGCTGATGGGGCGTGAGTTGCAGCGCGGCTATGGTCAGGAAGCTCAGTGCATTGTGACGATGCCTTTGCTCGAAGGTCTGGATGGCGTCAAGAAAATGTCCAAGTCGCTGGGTAACTATGTCGGTATCCAGGAAGCGCCGGGCGTGATGTACAGCAAACTGGTTTCCATACCTGATGCCTTGATGTGGCGCTACTTTGAATTGCTGAGCTTTCGTTCCATGGCCGAAATCAATGCATTCAAGGCTGAAGTCGAAGCCGGTGCCAATCCTCGGGATATCAAGATCAAGCTGGCTGAAGAGATTGTTGCCCGTTTCCATGGTGTATTGGCTGCTGCCAATGCGCATCGCGGCGCCGGTAACCGGATGAAGGATGGCGAGCTGCCTGATGATCTGCCGGAGGTTGAGCTGACTGCTACTGAGGATATGCCGATTGCAGCTGTCCTTAATAAAGCCGGTCTGGTGAAGAACTCTGCAGTGGCGCGAGATCTGCTAGGTTCTGGTGGTGTGCGTATTGATGGCGAGGTTGTTGATCGTACCTATATATATGCATTGGGCTCGACCCATGTGTGTCAGGCAGGCAAGAAGGCCTTTGCGCGCATCACGCTGAAAGCCGAGTAAGGAGGGGTCAGGATTAATTGATAGGCTTGCTCAATTAGTCCTTGACTCAGATTTTTAACTGTCTATAATTCGCCCCACTTCCGGCGCAGTCGAAACGGAAAACTCCTTGAGTTTCAATGAGTTGGATGGTTTTCGGCGGTGCAAGCTTCAAGTCATCGAAGCAGGAAATGAGGTGTTGACAGCAGCGTGTAACGCTGTAGAATTCGCCTCCCGC
>NZ_NQKQ01000016.1 GCF_002269505.1 Pseudomonas fragi
GTATTGGGGCAGGTGGGCGGGGAGTTGGGTTACCCATTGGGGCTGGGCATTGTCGGCAGCAGCCAGTTGGCAGCGCACTTTGCGGATGGGCGTCAGATGTCGACATTCTTTGCTGTAAGTGACAGTGAGGCGCAAGCATCAGGTATTTCAGCCTACAAGGCGGGCGGTGGCTTTCAGCGTTTGACCCTGACCCAGAACGTAGAAATCCCGTTGGCGCCACACTGGTCATGGGTGGCCAGCGCCGGCTTTACCCATCTGCTGGGTTCGGCGGCGCAAAGCAGCATTGTCAAAGAGATCGGGCAGGTGAATCAGGGGGCAGTGCAGACGGCAGTGAGTTACAAGTTCTAAAGCCCCCTCTCCCTTGGGGAGAGGGGCTTTTGATTGTGTGCAAAAATCAGTGCAAGCGCACCCACACACTGACCAGTACCGTCGCGGCCATCAGCCAGGCCACCGCAGCCAGCGCCAATGACGCTTCAAGGCGCATGCGGTCGACCAGCACATACAGCGCGGCAAGGTAAACAAAGTACGGAATGATCGACCACATGCCGAACACAATGGTGGTTTTCAGGTCGTCCACCGAGCGACCTTTGCCGACGATGTAGTGGGCAATCAGGGCAAAGGTCGGAAACAGCGGCACAAGGCCTGCGATGTAGTAGTTTTTGGTCTTGGCCAGCATTGCCAGAATGATCACCACTCCAGCACCCAGCGCTGCTTTTAAGATCAGATCCATCAGTGCGCGAGCCCGTATTTTTTGACTTTGTCGAAGAGGGTGGTCTTGGCCATGCCCAGTTCCTGGCTGGCCTGGGTCAGGTTGCCGCCGCTGCGCTGCAGGGCGTCGTTGAGCAGGTTGCGCTCGAAGGCTTCAACCGCTTCGGAAAACCCCAGCCCCTGGGCCACGTTGCTGCCCGGTTTCTTGAATGCAGGCAGGCCCAGGGCAAAGCGTTCGGCCACGTTGCGCAGTTCACGCACGTTACCCGGCCAGTCGTGGCCCATCAGGCTGGAGACAGTCTGGTTGTCCAGTTCAGGGGCGGCGCGGTCGAAACGCAGGGACGATTGCTGCAGGAAATATTCGAACAGTTGCAGAATATCTTCGCGGCGTTCGCGCAAGGGAGGCAGCTCAAGTGTGACCACGTTCAGGCGGTAATACAGGTCGCTGCGAAACTGGCTGGCCTTGCTCAGTTGGTCGAGGTCGGACTTGGTGGCCGCAATCACCCGGCAGTCAACGTCGATGCTCTGGTTGGAGCCCAGGCGCTCCAGGGTGCGTTCCTGCAATACCCGCAGCAGTTTGATCTGCAGGTTGAGGGGCATGCTTTCGACTTCGTCGAGAAACAGCGTACCCCCATGGGCATGTTCGATCTTGCCGATACGACGTTTGCCGGCACCGGTGAAGGCGTTGGCTTCATGGCCAAAAATCTCGCTTTCAAACAGGTTTTCCGGCAGGCCGCCGCAGTTCAGGGCCACAAACTGCTGGGGCTGACGGCGGCTGAAGTCGTGCAGGCAACGGGCGACCAGTTCCTTGCCGGTACCGGTTTCGCCTTCAATCAATACGTTGGCCGATGTATCGGCGACGTTGGCGATCAATTCGCGTAATTGCTGCATGGCTGGCGATCGGCCGATGATGCGTCCTTCGAGGGAATCCCGTTCGGCCAGTTGACGGCGCAGCGACCAGACTTCGCGGGCCAGGCTGCGTTGCTCCAGCGCGCGGCGCGCCACGTCCACCAGGCGCTCGGGAGAGAACGGTTTTTCCATGAAGTCATAAGCGCCATCACGCATGGCCCCAACGGCCATGGAAATGTCGCCGTGCCCGGTAATCAATACCACCGGCAGGGTGCGGTCGCGGGCCTTGAGCTGCTTGAGCAGCTCAAGACCGTCCATCCCCGGCAGGCGAATGTCACTGATAACGATGCCGGGGAAGTTATCGCCCACCAGTGCCAAAGCCTGTTCGGCACTGCCGACGCCTTCGCTGCGAATATCTTCGAGTGCCAGCGCCTGCTGGCAGCCGAGCAGAACATGGGGATCGTCTTCAACAATCAGGACGGTCAGGTCGTTATTCATATCGGCTCGGCCTTGGCGGGTTGCACCAGCGGTAAAAGAAGGACAAATGCGACACCACCAATGACCGGGAACTCGACGCTGAGGCTGCCGCCGGCAGCAGCAGCCAGGCTGGCCGACAAGGTCAGGCCAAGGCCAAGACCCTGTTCGCCGGGTTTGGTAGTGAAGAACGGTTCGAAAAGATGTTTGCGTGCTTGCGGCTCGATGCCGGGGCCGTTATCGCGCACGCGCAGGCGGTATTTGGTGTCGTTGAGTTCCCCCGCCAGCCACAGTTGCGGCGCTGATGCCTGGCCCTGCATGGCGTCCAGCGCATTGCCAATCAGGTTGACCAGGATCTGCTCAAGTCGGGTCTGATCAATTTTAAGCTGCACATCAGTGAAGTCACGATGCAGTTGTACCCCCGACTCTTCCAGGCGGCTGGCAAGCAGTTGCAAGGCCGCGTCAACGGCCTTGCCCAGGCTGGCCTGGCCTTGGTCATCACCACGGCGGGCAAATGAGCGCAGGTTGGCGGTGATACGCCCCATGCGGTCGACCAGATTGTTGATGGTGCCGAGGTTGTCTGCGGCAACCTTGAGATCGCCCCGTTCAAGAAAGCGTACGGTATTGCCCGACAGCGTGCGCAATGCTGCCAGCGGCTGGTTCAGCTCATGGGCAATGCTGGTGGACATTTGCCCGATGGCGGCCAGTTTACCTGCCTGCACCAGTTCGTCCTGGGCGCGGCGCAGCGTGTCTTCAGCCTGGCGCCGTTCGCGAATCTGGCCCTTGAGCCGTTCGTTGCTGGCGCGCAGGTGAGTGGTGCGTTCGGTGATCTTGCGTTCCAGCTGGTTGTTGGCCTCTTGCAGGGCTTCGCGTGCGGCCAGGCGGGTGGCGATCACTTTGCGCCGTTCGTTCCAGGCAATCAGCAAAAAGGCCAGCAGGGCAAAGGCCACCGCCACCAGCGTTCCCTGATTCGCCGCTTCACGGCGCAGGTCCTGCAGGGGGGTAAGCAGGGT
Organism: Pseudomonas fragi; assembly: GCF_002269505.1. Lineage (GTDB taxonomy): Bacteria > Pseudomonadota > Gammaproteobacteria > Pseudomonadales > Pseudomonadaceae > Aquipseudomonas > Aquipseudomonas fragi_D. The sequence continues at coordinate 3,045 of NZ_NQKQ01000016.1, forward strand.
GATGTCCCAGGGGGTGTCGTTGAGCCTGCGGGTTTGCGCCAGGTAGCTGACGTCCTGGTGGTCGGTAGCCACTTCGCTGCTGCTGGCGAAGGTGACTTTTTCGACACCTTCGGCCAGGTTTTCCCGCTCCAGTGGCTCCAGCTCGTTAAGTGGCCACCAGTAATACTGCAGGCTGCGGGCCAGGCGCTCCTTGGTGTCGGCGCTGAGCGGACGGATTGACTTGAGCCGCCGGGTCGGGTCGCTGGACAGAATGATGATGCCGTTCTCGTCACTGACGTAGGCTTCGAGGCGGGCGCGTTGCCAGCGCTCTTCAAGGGCTTCAAGGCGTACCTTGATCACGGCCACGCCAATGATCTTGCCCTGCTCTTCAAGGCCGTGGGCCAGGTAGTAGCCGGGTTCGCCCGAGGTACTGCCTATGCCATAGAAACGTCCGGGCTGGCCGCGTACGGCGTCCTGGAAGTAAGCACGAAATGACAGGTCTTCACCCAGGTAGCTGTCGGTATCACGCCAGTTGCTGGTGGCCATTACACGGCCGGTGGTGTCGAGCACATAGATGGCCCGGCTGCGGCTGCGGCGGTTGAGGCCTTCGAGGTATTGATTGACGGTGACCCGGTTCTGCACGGTCGGGTCGGCCAGCAAGCGCGAGACGCTGGATTCAAGTTCCAGCAGGCTGGGCAGGTAGGTGTATTTACCCAGTTCACTCTCAACGGTGCGGGCATGCAGTTCCAGCTGGCGTTCGCCGGTTTCACTCAAGGTGCGAATACCGAAGTGTTCACTGATGCGATAGCCTGCGTAGCCCAGCCCGATCGTCAGCAGGATGATCAGCAGCGGCAGCAGGAAATGACGGAGCAGGCGAGGTTTCACGGCAAGTGAGGGCGGAGCACCGCGATAAAGAGTGGGGTCGCATTTCATCACAGATGCCTTGGGTCAACCACTGTGCCAAGTGGTATTGCGAAACCTGTAGTCGCTGCCGAAGGCTGCGAAGAATACCCTGTGGTATCCAGAAAACGGGGGCTGTGGCCCCCTTCGCAGCCTTCGGCAGCGACTACAGGTATTTGGTTTGCACCAAATTTAGTGCTGCAGGATCTTGGCGAGGAAGTGCTGGGCGCGCTCGGAGCGGGCCGATACATCACCGAAGAACTCTTCTTTCTCACAGTCTTCGACGATTTTGCCCTGGTCCATAAAGATCACCCGGTTGGCCACCTTGCGGGCAAAACCCATTTCGTGGGTCACACACATCATGGTCATGCCTTCGTTGGCCAACTGCACCATGACGTCGAGCACTTCGTTGACCATTTCCGGGTCGAGTGCCGAGGTCGGTTCGTCAAACAGCATGACGATCGGGTCCATGGCGAGGGCGCGGGCAATCGCTACACGCTGCTGCTGACCACCGGAAAGCTGGCCAGGATGCTTGTGCGCGTGTGCCGACAGGCCGACGCGTTCCAGCAGCTCAAGGCCTTTTTTGGTGGCTTCGGCCTTGCTGCGCCCCAGAACCTTGACCTGGGCAATGGTCAGGTTTTCGGTGATGGTCATGTGCGGGAACAGTTCGAAGTGCTGGAACACCATGCCTACGCGTGAACGCAGTTTTGGCAGGTTGGTCTTCGGGTCGGCAATGGACGTGCCGTCAACCACGATGTCACCTTTCTGGAACGGTTCAAGGGCGTTGACGCACTTGATCAGGGTCGATTTGCCCGAGCCGGACGGCCCGCAGACTACAACCACTTCGCCTTTTTTGACTTCGGTACTGCAATCGGTCAGTACCTGGAAGTCCCCGTACCACTTGTTGATGTTCTTGATCGAGATCATACGGCAAACCTTTTTTGCAGACGCTTGACCAGCAGCGAGGCGGAAAAGCTGATGATGAAATACACCAGACCGGCGAAGATCAGGAACTCATTGGAGCGGCCGATGATGTCGCCACTGGAACGCGAAGCATTGAGGAAATCCACCAGACCAACCGTGTATACCAGCGAGGTATCCTGGAACAGGATAATGCTCTGTTGCAGCAGCAACGGGGTCATTTTGCGGAAGGCCTGGGGCAGGATAATAAGGCGCATGGCCTGGCCGTAACTCATGCCCAGTGCCTTGGCAGCACCCATCTGGCCCTTGGGAATGGCCTGTACGCCAGCTCGAACGATTTCGCAGAAGTAAGCCGCTTCGAACATGACGAAGGCTACCATGCATGACTCGAAGGCACCGATCGGGGTGTCCTTGCCGGTGATCCAGCGCAGCACGAACGGTACGGCCAGGTAGAACCAGGTAATCACCAGCAGCAGCGGGATGGAGCGGAAGTAGTTGACGTAAGCGCCGGCCAGATTGGCCATCCACTTGCTCGACGACAAACGCATCAGGGCCAGCACTGTGCCCAGGGCTACACCACCGACTACGCCCATGACCATCAGCTTGAGGGTCATGATCATGCCGTTCCACAGGCCAGGCAGGGCAGGAACAATACCGCTGAAATCGAAGAAGTCCATTATTTGCCCCCCAGAGACATAAGGCCGGGTACGGCTACTTTTTTCTCGATCAGGCGCATCAGCAACATCAGGCTCATGTTCAAGGTGAAGTAGATCAGTGTGGCCAGGGTGAAGGCTTCAAACAGGTTGGCGGAAAACTCGGCGGTCTGCTTGGTTTGTGCCAGCAGCTCCATCAAACCGATCAGCGAGGCCACGGACGAGTTCTTGAACACGTTGAGGAACTCGGAGGTGAGCGGTGGAATGATGATCCGGTAGGCCTGTGGCAGTAGCACGTTCCAGTAGATCTGCGCCATGCTGAACCCCATGGCGCGGGCCGCAGCCTCCTGGCCGCGTGGCAGGGCTTCGATACCGGTACGTACCTGCTCGCAAACCCGCGCAGCGGTGAACAGGCCCAGGCACACGACAACGCTCAGGTAGGCCGAGGTCGTTGGGTTTAGATCCTGTTTGTACCATTCCTGCAGGTTGGGCGGCAGCAGATCGGGCACCAGGAAGTACCAGATAAACAGTTGCACCAGCAGCGGAACGTTACGGAAGATTTCTACGTAAACCGTGGCAATGCCTGCGATAAAACGGTTCGGCAGGGTGCGCATGACGCCCAGCAGCGAACCCAGAATCAACGCGACAATCCAGGCGACAACAGCGATAGCGATGGTCCAGCCCAAGCCGGAAATAAACCAGTCGAGATACGTCTCGCTGCCTACGCCGGTGGACTTGAAGAACACGCTCCAGTCCCAGTTGTAATTCATGCAGGGTCTCCCCTCAGGTGGGTCTATAAACAAGCACTTGCTTCAGGGAATCCGTTCTCACCCGACAGGGTCGCCGGGCACACAAAACCCGCTCGATAACCAGCGGTTCGAGTGCTCTCTAATGCAATAAGAAGCTTAGTCCAAAGGTGGTCGACAACCCTCCCGGGCGTGATGGCTCACGCCCGGGAGTATCAAAGGCCAGAAATCAGGATTTCTTTTCTTCTGCCGGCTTGTCGTCTGCTGCCTTGTCGGTCGGGTTGGCAATCAGCGCCTTGAGCTCTTCGCTCATCGGGAACATCAGGTTCAGGCCTTTTGGAGGAATAGGCGATTCGAACCAGGTTTTGTAGGTGTCGTTGATCTTGCCCGACTTGTAGTAGGCAACGATGGCGTCATCCACGGCTTTTTTGAAGTCCGGGTCGCCCTTGCGCAGCATGCAGCCGTAGATTTCGTAGGACTGTGGAGTGCCGGTCACGGCCCAGTCGGTTGGCTTCTTGGCCTTGGCCATTTCACCGGCCAGCAGGGCATCGTCCATCATGAACGCGACAGCACGGCCCGACTCCAGCATGTTGAAGGCTTCGCCGTGGTCTTTTGCAGAGATCACGTTCATGCCCATCTGCTTGTCGGCGTTCATCGCCTTGAGGATACGCTCGGAGGTTGTGCCGGCGGTGGTCACGACGTTTTTGCCTTTCAGGTCAGCGAAGTCCTTGTAAGGCGAGTCCTTTTTGGACAGCAGGCGTGTGCCGATCTCGAAGATACCGACCGAGAAGTCAACCTGTTGCTGGCGTTCAACGTTGTTGGTGGTGGAGCCGCATTCAACGTCAACGGTACCGTTTTGCACCAGCGGGATGCGGGTCTGGGAGGTGACCAGGTTGTACTTGATTTTCAGGTCCGGCATGTCGAGCTGTTTTTTCAGCCCTTCAACGATTGCCAGCTGTACGTCGTGGGAGTAGCCAACCGGTTTGCCGGAAGCGTCCGCGATGTAGGAGAACGGAATGGAGGAGTCACGATGCCCAAGGGTGATGGTGCCGGATTCTTTGATTTTCTTCAGTGTGCCGGTCAATTCGGCTGCAAAAACTGGAGTGCTAATCAGAGCTGCAGCAATTGCTGCGCCCAAAAGTTGCGGAACGATGCGCATCGATGTTTCCTCGACATTGTTTTTTTTATTGAGCCCGTTTGTGGGCCCTTTTGTACTTCGAACGTCTCAACAGGCTAAACGCTCTGTTTAAGCATTCGGCTGAGAGTGTAGAGCATGAGTCGTGCCAGACCTGTAAATTAAGCATAAGCATCTGATTTTTAACGAATTAATAATAAATTCCAAGGCTTTGGAAACGGGCTTGGGCCGGAAAGCCGAATCATTGAGGGTAAGTGCGTTCGGGAAACCGAATGAAAGGCGGTATAGACGGGGGGATAATGAAAGCCTGCAGGAGCGGGTTTGCTCCCGCAGGTCATGTAAACGCGGACTAAGCGGCTTGAACCTTGCGGTGTTTCAGGTCAAGAGTGGCCATGTATTGACTCAGATGGGCCTGCTCTTCTGCTGTGGTAAACAGTCCTAGCTTGGTGCGGCGCCAGAGGATGTCCTGTGCATCCAGCGCCCATTCCTGGCTGCACAGGTAATCGACTTCACGGCTGTAAAGGCCGCTGCCGATGTGCTCGCCCAGATCGCTCAGGCCTTGCGCACCCTTCAGCAAGCTCCAGGAGCGGTTGCCGTAGGTGATTGCCCAGCGTCTGGCAATCGCGGCATCCAGCCAGCTGTATTGACTGACAAGGGCCTCGCTCAGGGCTTTTGGCGTGGTCATGTCTTCGCCGCCCGGCAGTGTAGCGCTGGCGGTCCAGCTTGGTTTGATCTGGGTGAAGTACGGCGTCAGCTGGGCCATGGCCGACTCTGCCAGCTTGCGGTAAGTGGTCAGCTTGCCACCAAACACCGACAGCAGCGGGGCTTCGCCCGGTGCGCCAGACAATGCCAGGGTGTAGTCGCGGGTCACGGCCGAAGGGTTGTCGGATTCATCATTGCACAGCGGACGCACGCCGGAATAAGTGCGCAGAATGTCGCTGCGGCTCACTTGCTGCTTGAAGTGGGCATTGACCACATTGAGCAGGTAGTCGGTTTCTTCTTCGGTAATGCTGACCTTGGCCGGATCGCCGGTGTACTCGCGGTCGGTAGTGCCGATGATGGTGAACTGATCCATATACGGAATGGTAAACACGATCCGCTGGTCTTCGTTTTGCAGGATAAAGGCATTGGGCGCGTCATACAGTTTCGGCACGATCAAGTGGCTGCCCTGGATCAGGCGGATACCGTAAGGCGAATCCAGCTTCAGGTCGTCCTTGATGAATTTGGCAACCCAAGGGCCGGCGGCATTGACCAGGGCTTTGCTGCGAATCGAAAACAGGCTGCCATCAGCGCGTTCCATATTCAATTCCCACAGCCCTTTGTTACGACGCGCACCGACGCAGCGCGTCTGGGTGTGAACATGGGCGCCTTTTTCACGCGCAGCCATCGCATTGAGCACCACCAGGCGGGCGTCATCGACCCAGCAGTCGGAGTATTCAAAGCCTTTGGTGATTTCAGCTTTCAGCGGGCTGTTGGCACCGAACTTGAGGCTGGTGGAGCCTGCAAGTTTTTCGCGCTTGCCCAGGTGGTCGTAGAGAAACAGGCCGGCACGGATCATCCACGCCGGGCGCAGGTGCGGGCGGTGCGGCAATACAAAGCGCATCGGTTTAACGATATGCGGGGCTTTGGCCAGCAGGACTTCGCGTTCGGCCAGTGCTTCGCGCACCAGGCGGAACTCGTAATGTTCGAGGTAGCGCAGGCCGCCGTGGATCAGCTTGCTGCTGGCGGAAGAGGTGTGGCTGGCGAGGTCGTCCTTTTCGCAAAGGAACACGGACAGGCCGCGACCGGCAGCGTCTGCCGCAATCCCGACGCCATTGATGCCGCCGCCAATAACGGCAACGTCGTAAACCTCAGCGAGGGGAGTGGCAGGCAAGGTGGTCAGGGGCATGTGTTGGCCTCGCGTTCTTTACGCATATTTGAATGTGAACATTAATGTTCATTTTCGAAAATATTAGCGGATAAAGACGAACACAGCCAGCACCCTTCGATTGAAAAAACTCATCGAAGGGGGTTAAAAGGAAGAATTTCGAACATTTTGCTACTGAAAGGTTACACCACTTCCAGGCGTATCTTGTTCTGGGCCAGCAGTTGTACCAGCTCCGGTACGGGCGGCTGGTCAGTGACCAGACAATCGATCAGGGTGATCGGGCCAAGACGGACCATCGCATTACGGCCGAACTTGCTGGAGTCCGCTGCCAGGATAGTTTGTCGGGCATTGGCGATAATCGCCTGGGAAACCCGTACTTCCTGGTAGTCAAAGTCCAGCAGGCTGCCGTCTGAATCGATACCGCTGATACCTACCAACGCGAAGTCAAACTTGAACTGGTTGATAAAGTCGACGCTGGCCTGGCCCACGATACCGCCATCGCGGCGTACATTGCCGCCGGCGATCAGTACTTCGAAATCATCTTTTGCGCTAAGGATTGACGCAACATGCAGGTTGTTGGTGATGATTTTGAGGTGGTGATGGTTGAGCAGCGCCCGGGCAATCGACTCGGTGGTGGTGCCGATATTGATGAAGATCGAGGCGTGGTCAGGAATCTGGGCGGCGATGGCTTCGCCGATGCGGCGTTTTTCATCGCGCATCTGGTCGGCGCGCATGGCGTAAGCAGTGTTTTCAACGCTGGAGTCATAGGCGGCTCCACCGTGGTAACGGCGTAACAGATCGGCTTCTGCCAGTTGGTTGATGTCACGGCGAATGGTCTGCGGTGTGACGACGAACAACTGAGCCATTTCCTCGATGCTGACATAACCGCGTTCGCGGACGAGTTCGAGGATCTGCTGTTGGCGTGGAGGCAGATTCATGGAGTTTCCTTTGGGCGGCGACGCAAATTCATCCATGATGCCGCAGGAAAGCGCAGCCTGCTACTCGCAGGTGCCGTAAGCAACTGCGCGCGCCAGAGGCGCGCGCAGTTGTTATTGTCACGTGCTTAGTTGTTTTCTTCGTGGGGTTCCCAGTCGCGGGTACGGCTCACGGCTTTTTTCCAGCCGGCATACAGCTTCTCTTTGCTGGCCTCGTCGAGTGCAGGTTCGAATTCGCGCTCGACTACCGCCTTACCGCGCAATTCATCCAGGCTGCCCCAGAAACCGCAAGCCAGACCGGCCAGGTATGCAGCACCCAGAGCAGTGGTTTCGCGCATTTGCGGGCGTTCAACCTGAGTGCCGAGGATGTCGGCCTGAAATTGCATCAGGAAGTTGTTGGCTACGGCGCCACCGTCTACGCGCAGGGCTTTGAGGCGTTCACCGGAGTCCTGTTGCATGGCGTCCAGTACGTCGCGGGTCTGGTAGGCAATCGACTCGAGCGCTGCACGAATAATGTGATCTACGCGTACGCCGCGAGTCAGGCCGAACAGCGCACCACGGGCATACGGGTCCCAGTAAGGGGCTCCGAGACCGGTGAAGGCAGGCACCAGATACACGCCGTTACTGTCTTTGACTTTATTGGCGAAGTATTCGGTGTCGTGGGCGTCATTGATGATCTTCAGTTCGTCACGCAGCCATTGCACGGTGGAGCCACCGTTGAATACGGCGCCTTCCAGGGCGTAGGCAACTTCGCCACGTGGACCGCAGGCGATGGTGGTCAGCATGCCGTGGGTCGATTTGACGGCATTGGCGCCGGTGTTCATCAGCAGGAAGCAGCCAGTGCCGTAGGTATTTTTGGCCTGGCCTGGCTCTACGCACATCTGGCCAAACAGTGCGGCTTGCTGGTCGCCGGCAATACCGCCAATGGCAATACCGCTTTTGGTGCGGCCGTAGATTTCGGAAGAGGATTTCACTTCCGGCAGCATTTCGCGCGGAATATCCAGCACCTCGAGCATCTTGGCATCCCACTCTAGGGTGTGGATGTTGAAGAGCATGGTGCGCGAGGCGTTGGTGTAGTCGGTAACGTGGGTTTTGCCGCCGGTAAATTTCCAGATCAGCCAGCTGTCGACGGTGCCGAACAGCAATTCGCCCTTACGTGCACGTTCGCGGCTGCCTTCGACGTTGTCGAGGATCCACTTCAGTTTTGTGCCGGAGAAGTACGGGTCGGTCACCAGGCCAGTGGTGTCGCTGATGTATTGCTCGTGGCCATCACGCTTGAGCTGTTCGCAAATTTCGGTGCTGCGGCGGCATTGCCAGACGATGGCGTTGTAGATCGGGCGACCGCTTTCCTTGTCCCAGACCACTGTGGTTTCACGCTGGTTGGTAATACCGATGGCGGCAACCTGGTCGTGATGCAGGCCGGCTTGCGCCAGGGCTTCGACCATTACCGCGCTCTGGGTGGCAAAAATCTCCATCGGGTCGTGCTCGACCCAGCCCGGCTGCGGGTAATGCTGTTGGAACTCGCGTTGTGCGGTACACACCACGTTGGCGTCACGATCAAAGATGATCGCTCGCGAACTGGTGGTGCCTTGGTCCAGCGCAATGATGTAGTTCTTATTCTGAGTGTCGGTCATGTGAAAGTGCCTTGCAGAATGAGGGAGGTTGCGGGCGCGAGACAGGTAACGGGCAGTAGGTCTCGTGCGCCCCGTTTCATAAGTCGGTATCAGGATGCCTGGGTTTTTGCAGGTGCAGCGGCTTGGGTATCCGCATCGGGTGCAGCTACGTCAGGCAAATGGCGGGCAATCATCCCGCGATAAATGGCTGCGCCCAGGCAGGCTCCTACGATCGGTGCAAAAATAGGTATCAGGAAATACGGAATATCACGCCCGCCGGTGAACGAAACTTGACCCCAGCCAGCGAAGAAAGTCATCAGCTTGGGCCCGAAATCACGCGCAGGGTTCATGGCAAAACCGGTCAACGGCCCCATCGAGCTGCCAATCACGGCGATCAGCAAACCGATCAGCAAAGGGGCCAGTGCGCCACGGGGCAAGCCGTTCTTGTCGTCGGTCAGGGCCATGATCACGCCCATGAGGATAGCGGTAATCACTACTTCGACGAGGAAGGCCTGCAGGGTTGTCAGCGAAGGATGCGGGTAGGTAGAAAATACCGACGCCAATTCCAGGCTTTCCTGACTGCCGCGAACCATTTGGTGGGCTTGTTCGTAATCGAAGAACAGGTTGCTGTAGAGCGTGTAAACCAACGCCGCTGCGCAGAAGGCTCCCGCGACCTGGGCAAGGATATAGAAAGGCAGTTTACGTTTTTCGAAGTCGGTGAACAGGCACAGCGCGATGCTGACTGCCGGGTTCAGGTGCGCGCCGGAAACGCCCGCCGTCAGATAAATCGCCATGCTGACGCCAATGCCCCAAATGATGCTAATTTCCCATAAGCCAAAACTTGCGCCCGCGACCTTGAGAGCCGCAACGCAACCGGTACCGAAGAAAATTAGAAGTGCGGTGCCGAGAAACTCGGCCAGGCACTGGCCTGAAAGTGTAGGGTGCTGCGATGCAGTCGACATGTAAAACCTCGTTATTGTTGTTTTTTGACGTCGTCAATCAGGGTGGCAGTGCGTCTTGGCCAGGACCGGGAGTTGCGCTTTAGCGTTTTATGCGGTCAGGCAAAGTCGTATGAGTATATTCAGATTCGAAAAAATATAGACAAGAAACACTGCTGTCAAAGGTCGAAAGTGAACGGGTATTCACATTCTGACTATAGAAGCGTGGTTTGGTATTGGTTTTTCTGTAAGAAAACACTACAAATTGGTAGGTGTGCTTGTAACGATTCAGCTAAAAACACCGCGCAAAGCCCCGTAGCTGCGCCTTTTAGCCGGTTAATAGCCTAAAATCGGGCATCGGTTTACCTACACTCATTCAGGACTGGAGCTGACATGACGCCTGCACTTGATCTGCTGAAAAAAGTTCGCGCCGAACATCGGGTACATAGCTATGAACATGACCCCAAGGCGGCTTCGTATGGCCTTGAGGCTGCAGAGAAGCTCGGGCTGGAGCCTGCACAAGTGTTCAAGACGTTATTGGCCAGCAGTGAAAAGGGCGAGTTGCTGGTGGCTGTTGTACCGGTCGTCGGAAGTCTTGATTTGAAAGCGCTGGCCCACGCTGCCGGGGTCAAGAAAGTCGAAATGGCTGACCCTGCAGCTGCTCAGCGATCAACCGGGTATCTGCTGGGCGGGATCAGCCCGCTAGGGCAAAAGAAGCGCCTGCGTACTTTTATTGATAAAAGTGCCGAGGGTTTTTCGACTATTTATGTCAGCGCCGGACGACGCGGGCTGGAGGTGGAACTGGCGCCTGCGGTGCTGGCAGAGCATACGCAGGCGAAGTTCGCAGAGGTAGGCAGAGCGTAAACGCTGCCACAGGTTTTAGTGCGCTGCGCTGAAACGCCTTACACCTGTTTCGGATTGGGGAATTTGTGCCGCGATACTGCCGCTGGTTTGAAACATCACCAGATGCTCGGCGGCAACGCGAATGCCCACTTGTGCGCCAGGCAAGTGGTCGGCATGGCTCGGGAAAATCGACTCCAACTGGCTGCCTGTAGGCAGTTGCAGGCGGTAAAGGGTCGATGCGCCGAGGAATGTCTTGCCGATGATCCGCGCCTTCAAATCGCTGTCCGGTGCGTAGACGATGTCGTCGGGGCGTAGCAATACATCCACTGCCCCGCCCGTTGGCCAGGTGTAGGCACGGTTGCCACGCAAGACACCCAGTTCAGTTTGTACCGACTCGGGTGTGAGCAACTGACCGCGGATGAAGTAGCCCTGACCGATAAAGCTCGCGACAAAGGGCGTCTGAGGCTCATGGTAGAGGTTGTAGGGCGTATCCCACTGCTCAAGGCGACCTTCCTTGAAAACGCCGACATGGTCGCTGACAGCAAAGGCTTCTTCCTGATCGTGCGTCACCAGAATGGCACTGGTGCCACGGGCTTTCAGAATGTCGCGCACTTCGTGGCTGAGCTTGCGGCGCAGTTCGCCATCCAGGTTGGAGAACGGCTCATCCAGCAACAGCAGTTGCGGCTCGGGCGCCAGGGCGCGGGCGAGGGCGACGCGTTGTTGCTGACCACCGGATAACTCGTGCGGGAAGCGCTTGCCGAGGTTTTTCAGATTGACCAGCTCAAGCAGCTCTTCGGTCACCCGTTCTTTGTTCGGGTGCTTGCGAATGCCGAAGGCAATGTTGTCAGCCACGCTCAGGTGCGGGAACAGAGCGTAGTCCTGAAACACCATACCAATACGACGTTTTTCTGGTGCCAAGGTGAAGCCGGCGCTGGAGATCACCTCGCCTGCCAGGCTGATTTCGCCCTGGTGTACGGGTTCAAAACCGGCAATAGCGCGCAATGTCGTGGTTTTGCCACAGCCCGACGAGCCCAGCAGACAGCCGATATCGCCGGCATTGAGATGCAGGTTGAGGTTCTGCACCACGCTCTGGCCCTGATAACCACAGGCCAGATCACGAAGGTTTAGCAGTAGCGGCTGACTCATGCGGGTTGGTACGCCGGTTGGACAAGGAATTCGAGCAGCGCTTTTTGCGCATGCAGGCGGTTTTCAGCTTGATCCCAAGCCACGGAGCGAGGGTCGTCCAGCAGATCGATGCTGATCTCTTCGCCGCGGTGAGCCGGCAGGCAATGCATGAACAGCACGTCATCGGCTGCCAGGTCGAGCAGGGCACGGTTGACTTGATACGGGGTAAACAGTTCGAGGCGCTTGGCGGTCTCTTCTTCCTGGCCCATTGATGTCCACACGTCGGTGCTGACCAGATGGGCGCCAATCACGGCATCACGCGGATCGCGCACGATGGTCACGCGATCACCTGCCAGGGCCACGAATTCGGGGTTGGGCTCATAGCCTTCGGGGCAGGCAACACGCAGGTTGAAGTCAAACTGGATGGCCGCTTCTATATAGCTGTTGCACATGTTGTTGCCGTCGCCGATCCAGGCAACGGTTTTGCCTTTGATCGATCCGCGGTGCTCAAGGAAGGTTTGCATGTCGGCCAGCAACTGGCATGGGTGCAGATCGTCCGACAGGCCATTGATAACCGGTACGCGGGAATTGGCCGCAAACTCGGTCAGGGTGCTGTGGGCGAAGGTACGGATCATGACGGCGTCGAGCATGCGCGACATGACGATGGCGCAATCGCCTATCGGCTCGCCACGACCCAGTTGAGTATCCCGAGGTGACAGAAAAATGGCCTGGCCACCCAGCTGGATCATTCCTGCTTCAAATGACAGGCGTGTGCGGGTCGATGACTTTTCGAAAATCATGCCCAGTACGCGACCTTTCAAGGGTTCGAACAAAACGCTGCGCTGGCGCAGGTCCTTTAGCTCGATGCCGCGACGAATCACGCTGACTAGCTCTTCGGGAGTGCAATCCATCAGGGAGAGAAAGTGCCTTGCGCTCATCATTAACTACCTTTTATTGCAACGATCGCAGATGCTCAAAGCCGGGGTTTTCGGAAAAACGGGCGAGACCTGCGGCGAAAGCCGCACGGGGCGACGAAATAGGGGAAGGCGCGATCTTATAAGGAAATGTCGCGTCTTGCCAATAAGGGTCATGTGTATCGAGGTGTGAGCGGGTTTGGCGCTGCATGAGTCGCATCAGGCGGTTAGCCTCACCTCAGCTGCTCATTTGTACACTGCCGTGGCGCTGCTTGGCAATTGCGAGGGGGCGGGGTTGTCGTATTTGTAGTCGCTGCCGAGGAACGCTGGCTACGATGATGTTGGCAGCATTCCAATCATAAGGCGGGGTTTAGCGGCTCGCAGCCTTCGTTCCCCGGCAGCGACTACAGACTCTGTGAAAGGGGCGGGGGCAGACTATTGTCTGTCGGGGAGACCGAGCGTCGCGCTCGGCTTTCCGTTACAATGCGCCACCGTGCCGACATCTGCGTCGGAAAGTTCAGCCGAGGTGCTCCATGGATATCATCGAAACTATTAAAGACCAGATTGCCAACAACACCATTCTGCTCTACATGAAAGGCTCCCCGAATGCCCCGCAGTGCGGCTTTTCGGCTAAAGCTGCTCAGGCAGTCATGGGCTGTGGCGAGAAGTTCGCTTACGTGGACATCCTCCAGAATCCTGAAATTCGTGCCAATTTGCCAAAGTACGCCAATTGGCCAACTTTCCCGCAACTGTGGGTTGGCGGCGAGCTGGTAGGCGGTAGCGACATCATGGCTGAAATGGCCGCTGATGGTTCTTTGCAGGCTTTGATCAAAGAAGCTGTCGAGAAAGCCGCTGCAAACAAGACTGAAGCTTAATATCAGTCGCGTCGTTACAGTTGTTATGTAACACGCATAAAAAAGCCCCGCCGCTGTGATAAACAGGGCGGGGCTTTTTAATGGGTATTAGTTACTCACCCATTTGCGATTGCAGGTAATTCTCAATACCCACTTTGTCGATCAGGCCCAACTGAGTTTCCAGCCAGTCGATATGTTCTTCTTCCGATTCAAGAATATCTTCGAGCATTTCGCGGCTGCCAAAGTCGCCAACAACTTCACAATGGGCAATGGCGGCCTTGAGGTCGGCGTGGCCGGTCTTCTCGATGCGCAGATCGCACTCGAGCATTTCTTTGGTGTGCTCGCCGATATGCAGCTTGCCCAGATCCTGCACGTTTGGCAGGCCTTCCAGGAACAGGATGCGCTTGATCAGCTTGTCCGCGTGTTTCATCTCGTCGATGGACTCGTGGTACTCATGCGCGCCCAACTTCTCCAGCCCCCAATCCTGATACATGCGTGCATGCAGGAAGTATTGGTTGATTGCCACCAGTTCGTTGCCGAGAATTTTGTTGAGGTGCTGAATAACTGAAATGTCGCCTTTCATGGCTGGGGCCTGCCTTAATTAACTGTATATAGGGCAGAGTTTGATCCGCACCTTGCAGACTGTCAAACCTAAGTATTTGAATAATAAATGAAAATTAATCGGAATAAGAATGTTTGTGTTCCGCGTCTTGGGGCTAAGCACTTGAATTTTGGGCATAAAAAACCGGACGCTATGTCCGGTTCTTTGGAATTCGTTAATCAGGCGACTGAAAATTCTGCCGGGAAACTCATAACAGCCTGGCTGGCTTGCAGCGAGGAGAGGGTTTCGCGAACTACTTGCTTGGCCAGGCAGGCACATTTGCCACATTGGCTTGCGACACCTGTAGCTTCGCGTACTTCGCGGTAGCTGCAGCAACCGTCGTAGATTGCGTCGCGAATTTTTCCATCAGTGACGCCAGTGCAAAGGCAAACGTACATAAATAAGAACCATCGCTGGTTGGGATTCAATGACTGGGATCTTAATGTTAACGAGAATGATTGTCAAAGTACCTTGAGTCTCAATTGAGGTTCTGCGCCGCCGTGCTGACGAACGGTCTTGCCGGCGCCGGGTTGCCCGGTACAAAAAGGGTTAAGGTCGCTCCCGACGAGCGGTGTATGATGTCCGGTCATTTTCACGCAAGAGCTGGCCACAAGGTAGTTGCCATCCAATGGCGGACCTGGCCGGGTCCTGTTCTTCACGCAGCACACCAGGAGATATCCAATGAGCGTACTCGTAGGCAAACAAGCCCCTGACTTCACCGTCGCCGCCGTACTTGGCAATGGCGAAATCGCTGACAGCTTCACGCTGTCCACCGCCATCAAAGGCAAATATGGCCTGGTGTTCTTCTACCCGCTGGACTTCACGTTCGTTTGCCCGTCCGAGCTGATCGCTCTGGATCACCGCATTCCTGACTTCCAGGCGCGTAACGTTGAAGTGGTTGCCGTGTCGATCGACTCCCATTTCACCCACAACGCATGGCGCAACACTCCGGTGAACAATGGCGGTATCGGCCAGGTGAAATACACCATGGCTGCCGACATCAACCACGCCATCTGCAAGGCCTATGACGTTGAAACCGAAGGCGGTGTTGCACTGCGCGGCGCGTTTCTGATCGACGACAAAGGCGTTGTACGCTCGCAGATCGTCAACGACCTGCCACTGGGTCGTAACATGGACGAGCTGCTGCGTCTGGTTGATGCTCTGCAATTCCACGAAGAGCACGGCGAAGTTTGCCCGGCCAACTGGAAAAAAGGCGACAAGGGCATGACTGCGTCGACTGCAGGCGTTGCTGCTTACCTGACCGAGAATGCTGACCAGCTGTAAGGGTCGCTTCTGGCATAAAAAAACCGGACCCAGTGTCCGGTTTTTTTATGCTGCGCTGTAGGCCTTTACGACAGAATCAGTCGTTGAAGTCTTTCCAGCCGCCCATTTGTTTCCAGCTGTTGACGATGCCACAGAACAACTCTGCAGTTTTCTCGGTGTCGTAACGTGCCGAATGTGCTTCGCGACCATCAAAGTCGATGTCAGCGGCCTGACAGGCTTTTGCCAGGACGGTCTGGCCGTAGGCCAGGCCAGCAAGGGTAGCAGTATCGAAGCTGGAAAACGGGTGGAACGGGTTGCGCTTCATGTCCAGGCGCGCGACAGCGGCATTCAGGAAGCCCAGGTCGAAGCTGCTGTTATGCCCCACCAGGATGGCGCGTTTGCAGCCATTGGCTTTCAGGGCCTTACGTACACCGCGGAAGATATCGGTCAGGGCTGTCTCTTCGCTGACGGCCATGCGCAGCGGGTGATCGAGCTTGATACCGGTAAATTCCAGCGCAGCAGCTTCGATATTGGCGCCTTCAAACGGCTCTACACGGTGGAAGTAGGTGTGTTCGGGGAACACGAAACCTCTTTCGTCCATGCCGATCGTGACGGCAGCAATTTCCAGCAAAGCATCGGTAGCGCTGTTGAAACCGCCGGTTTCAACGTCGATTACGACCGGCAGATAACCGCGAAAGCGCTCTGCCATCGGGTGGCGTGATCCGCCACCATGGCCGCCTTCGTGTTCGTCATCATAATGGTCGTCACTCACAGCTGTTCCTCCAGCAGGCGCCAGCGCAGTGTTTCACCGGCGCGCAGCGGAATTACGGTCAGCTCGCCGAAAGGCAGGCTGGTTGGGGCGGTCCACTCCTGGCGAACCAGGGTGATTTGTTCGGTGCTGGCGGGCAGACCGTAGAAGCGCGGGCCATTCAAGCTGGCAAAGGCTTCCAGTTTGTCCAGCGCGTTGCGCTGCTCAAAGGCCTCGGCGTACATCTCGATGGCAGCAAAGGCGGTATAGCAGCCGGCGCAACCGCAAGCTGCTTCCTTGGCGTGCTGGGCGTGAGGCGCCGAGTCAGTGCCCAGAAAGAACTTCGCGCTGCCACTGGTGGCCGCATCCAGCAGGGCTTCCTGATGGGTGTTGCGCTTGAGGATAGGCAGGCAGTAGAAGTGCGGACGAATGCCGCCAACCAGCATGTGATTGCGGTTGTACAGCAGGTGATGAGCCGTAATGGTTGCGCCGACGTTGGCCGAAGCCTCGTTGACGAACTGCACCGCCTCTGCGGTGGTGATGTGCTCAAACACCACTTTAAGGGTCGGAAAGCGCTCTACAACGCGGCGCATATGCTCGTCGATAAAGATTTTTTCGCGGTCAAAGACGTCAACGCCGGCGCGAGTGACTTCACCGTGGATCAGCAAAGGCATGCCAACTTCAGCCATGACTTCGAGGACCGGGAAGATCGCGTCGATGCTCGTCACGCCGGAGTCAGAATTGGTCGTTGCCCCGGCCGGATACAGCTTGGCAGCATGTACGAATCCGCTGGCCTTGGCCGTGCGAATGTCTTCTGGCTGTGTACGATCAGTGAGGTATAGCACCATCAGCGGCTCGAAACGGCTACCGGCCGGGCGAGCAGCCAGAATGCGCTGTCGATAAGCATCGGCCTCGGTAGCATTACGCACCGGAGGTACCAGGTTTGGCATGATTATGGCGCGGCCAAAAGTGCGCGCTACATCCGCGACAGTGTGAGGCAGCACGGCACCATCGCGAAGATGTATATGCCAGTCGTCGGGACGCAGCAGGGTCAGGCGGTCAGACATTGGGGATTCCAGGCGGGTCGAACTGAGGTGAATGCTACCGGAAAAGACTCTGTCAGGCACTCGCTATCAAGTTTTGTGATTGCTGACCGATATCTGGTGGACATGCCGTAAATCTGTGGCCTGTTTTTTTTGCAGTACAAGCCTGTGGAGCCTCCCGTGCGCCAGCGTTATTTCATTCTGCTCAGTATGTTTGCCAGCCTGCCAGCCATGGCCCTGACTTTTCAGACTCGGCTGGAGAATATCGAGTGGAAAGTGGAAGGCGACAAGTTCGAATGCCGACTGATTCAGCCCATCACCGATTTTGGTTCAGGGGCTTTTGTAAGGCGGGCAGGAGAGCAGGCGGTGTTCCGCCTCAATGCCTATAACTCGATGCTGGGTGAGGGCTCGGCAAAGCTGTTGGCTGCAGCTGCACCGTGGCAGCCGGGAAGGGGCGATATCGATCTGGGGTCGGTACGTATCGGCCGTGGTCAGGTACTGTTCAACAGCTCTCAGGCCCAAGCGGCCAATTTGTTTCGCGGCCTGATCGAGGGGCGCAGCCCATTGGTAAGGCATTACTCCCGTGAGGGTAATGTCTCGGAAGTACGCCTGTTGCCCGTCAGATTTCGTCAGGCTTACAGCGACTACGAGGCCTGTACTGCAAAGCTCTTACCGAAAAACTTTGAACAGATCAGACAAAGCCAGATCGGCTTCCCGGGTGGCGGTACCGAGCTGGATGCTGCAGCACGGATTAATCTGCAAGTCATGGTCGAGTACTTGAAGGCCGACCCTACGGTCAATCACGTCATTCTCGACGGCTATTCCGACAATCAGGGCAATCGTCTGACCAATCGTGAGCTGTCCCGGCGCCGGGCATTGGCGGTTATGGAGTACTTCAAGCAGAGCGGCCTGCAGGAGTCGCAGATCACGGTGCGTTTCCACGGTGAACAATACCCCTTGGCGGCGAATACCAGCCGGTCAAACCGTGCGAAAAATCGCCGGGTTAGCGTCCGCCTGGAGCGGCTCTCAGTGCCTGAAAAAACTGCGCCATCTTTAGGCGTCAGCAACTCTGCGGCCATTTCCTGAAACAACTGTCTCGTCGCGTCTTTGATATAAACTGTCGCTTTGTCGTCTTAAGCTGTCGCGCCTCTGTAAATTAATGGATATGGGCGGTAGACTGTTCGGCTTTTCGAACAACCCGTGGAGTGATGGCATGGCGGACGTAAACAAGGTCGTTCTGGCTTATTCGGGCGGCCTGGACACTTCGGTGATCCTGAAGTGGCTGCAGGATACTTATAACTGTGAAGTCGTAACCTTTACCGCTGACCTGGGTCAGGGTGAAGAGGTCGAGCCTGCACGTGCCAAGGCGCAAGCCATGGGCGTCAAGGAAATCTACATTGATGACCTGCGCGAAGAGTTCGTTCGAGACTTCGTTTTCCCGATGTTCCGCGCCAACACCGTTTACGAAGGCGAGTACCTGCTGGGTACTTCCATTGCCCGTCCGCTGATCGCCAAGCGCCTGATTGAAATCGCCAACGAAACAGGCGCAGATGCCATTTCCCACGGCGCAACGGGTAAAGGTAATGACCAGGTTCGTTTCGAACTGGGCGCCTATGCCTTGAAACCAGGGGTAAAGGTTATTGCTCCTTGGCGTGAATGGGACTTGCTCTCGCGTGAAAAGCTGATGGATTACGCTGAAAAGCATGCAATCCCGATCGAGCGTCACGGCAAGAAGAAATCCCCATACTCGATGGATGCCAACTTGCTGCACATCTCCTACGAAGGCGGTGTGCTGGAGGATACCTGGACCGAGCACGAAGAAGACATGTGGAAGTGGACCGTCTCTCCGGAGAACGCTCCTGACAAGCCGCAGTACCTGGAACTGACCTACCGTAACGGCGACATCGTTGCGCTGGACGGTGTTGAGATGACACCTGCGACTGTTCTGGCAACGTTGAACCGCATTGGTGGCGAACACGGCATCGGCCGCCTCGACATCGTTGAGAACCGTTATGTAGGCATGAAGTCCCGTGGTTGCTACGAAACCCCGGGCGGCACCATCATGCTGCGTGCTCACCGCGCCATTGAGTCTATTACTCTGGACCGTGAAGTCGCTCACTTGAAAGACGAGTTGATGCCAAAGTACGCCAGTCTGATCTACACCGGTTACTGGTGGAGCCCAGAGCGCATCATGCTGCAACAGATGATTGATGCTTCTCAGGCTCACGTTAACGGTGTTGTTCGCCTCAAACTGTACAAAGGTAATGTGATTGTTACTGGTCGCAAGTCTGACGATTCGTTGTTTGATGCCAACATTGCAACCTTTGAAGAGGATGGTGGTGCTTACAATCAGGCTGACGCTGCCGGCTTCATCAAGTTGAATGCATTGCGCATGCGTATTGCTGCAAATAAAGGTCGTCAGTTGTTCTGATAGAGCCCGCATGGTAAAGCCCCGGCCATTTGGCCGGGGCTTTTTTTTGCGTGGAATTCAGGCGCCAGTGGAGGGGCAGGGTGAGTTCAGTAGGGTCAGTCTGTGTGCGTCCGTGTTGTAGCTGATAATGGTTGTGTGGTCGATAATCGACCTATGCTTGAAATTGTCGATAGCCAGACGAAGAGCTTCCGGCGCAATAGTGGAGTGCTTGTTGGTGAGTAATAGCAGTAGGTTATGCTTATGGCTGTTGTTTTTGTATTTGCGTGTTGCTTTGTAATATGTATGCAGCACGTCTTCGGGAGTGCTTTTATTAGGGGGAGGCTGAGTGTAGATGGTTCAGGTTAATGAGATGAGGTTTTTAACTCTACGGCCAATACATGGCATTTGGCAATGAGAGTTGCATGGTCTCTTTCGGGGATTATAAACAACTGCGCGGAGGGACTTGTAGTTCCAAGCGAAATGGCGTGCTCCAGGCAAGGGGCCAGAGGACGAGAAATTCCTTTCTGAGTGTTTTCGGCTTTAGATAAATCTGCAGGTGTATAAGGTTTTTTTTTGTTGAAGTTTAAGGTCAGGAAAAACAGCGTGATTAAAAGTGAGGGGGAGATAATCAGGAGCCCTACATATATTTTTTGATGTTCACTGTCGATGTAGGGGAGAGATACTGCAGCAGAGGCTTCAGTCAGCATTGAGAAAACAGCAATAACTGTAAGTGGGCGGTTAATTTTTATAGTGTTTTTTATCATGTGAGTGCCTTTTTGCACCAGATGGAGTGATCAGGAAGAAGGCGCTTTTTTGGGGGGCATGGCAACAGTGAGAGACCTGTGCTGGTTCGATGCAAGTCGGGTAATTTAGGTGGTGCTTTGTTCGGAATTCAGTAACGTTTTTTTTTAAACTAGCCGTTTTTTAAGCCGCAAATGAATTACAGGAGATGGTGTCGTGCCTGTTGAGCGGAGTTTTCGAATTTTTTGGATAAGATTTTTTTGTAGGCGATCTGCCGTTGTTTGTGGCGGTTTTATAAGCCTCATTAAGTTTTCTGGTGGGGTTGCGTAAGTTTTTTCGCTAGGGCTGAGTAAGAAATAAATGTGAGGTGGTGAGTTGTAGGTCGATGAAGATATCTATCGTTTTTTTTGTTTTAATCTAGAGTGAGTTTGCTCGAACAGAAGACCTGGTTTTGTTTGGGGGGCATTTTTATGCGCTGGGTGTTTGCCTAATAATCTGTAGTCCTATTCTGTAAGTATGAAATTGTAATATTTCCCCTTGGAAAAATAGTAGATTTCAGTCTGGGTGATTGAGGTTTGTCACTGCGTTTTCTGTGGTTTTTAATGGGGTGCTGGAGTTTTTTGAGGGGCGTGGGAGGTGGGGCATGTAGTTGAATTGTTGGGCTGTTTGGGTGGATTTTTGAATATGCGTTTATATCTGATTTTTGGTTTTTTCTTGAATGGTACGAATTTGTTGGTCGTATGAAAGAGCTGCAATTTTATATTGGGTTTATATTTTAATTCTCAGTACTGTCTTGAATTCCGGTCTTCCCATGTCTGGCTGTCTGTGAAGAAAGTGTGGGAGGTTAGTTTCAATGGGTGATATCTGTAGGGTTAATCTCCAATATCTGTAGGAAATGTCTTTGGTTGTGGATGCTTGAGGGGGTGCTATGCCCAGTTTGTTACGACTAGGCTATGGTGCTGGTTCAGAAAATTCGAACAGCGATAAATTGGAATGGCCCATGAATAAAGTGCTGATCGTGGATGATCATCCCGTAATTCGTCTTGCTGTGCGTATGCTCATGGAACGACATGGCTACGAGGTTATTGCAGAGACGGATAATGGTGTGGATGCTTTGCAGCTTACGCGTGAATATGCGCCTGATATCGTAATCCTGGATATAGGAATTCCAAGGCTTGACGGGCTTGAAGTTATAGCGCGGTTGTCCGCACCGGCAGTGCCTATCAAGGTGCTGGTGTTGACTTCTCAAGCCCCGGGTCATTTTTCCATGCGTTGCATGCAAGCCGGTGCAGCCGGTTATGTGTGCAAGCAGCAGGACTTGACTGAACTGTTGAGTGCTATCAAGGCTGTGCTGTCTGGCTACAGCTATTTCCCGAATCAAGCCTTGCACTCAGTACGTTCAAGCTTGGGGAATGCCAGTGAAGCAGATATGGTCAATCGCCTCTCTGGGCGAGAAATGATGGTGTTGCAGCAGTTGGCACGTGGAAAGAGTAACAAGGAAATTGCGGATGGTATGTTTCTGAGCAATAAAACAGTGAGCACCTACAAAACGCGGCTTTTATTGAAGCTTAATGCGCGCTCACTTGTAGATTTGATAGAGCTGGCACAGCGTAATGGTCTGGTGTGAAGAGAGGGGCGTAAAAATGTGATGCACAAAGCCTCTTGAGCAAAAGCCTCCGGTACAGGAGGCTTTTGATGCCGTGCCTCAGGGATTACAGGTCATACCCATAATCTTCCAGCTCTTTTCTAAGCCGCTTTTCTTCCAGCAGTGCGTCAATCGTACGGCGTTTGGCCAAATTGGTTTTGGCGACCTCAACAACGGGTTCCACGACTTCGTCCGGATCGACGACTGCAAAATCTTCCTCTACTTCCAGTTCTTCTTTGCCAGTGCTCATTCAGTTCACTCCAGGCTAAGACAGTTAATGGCGCCCCTTATAGCGATAATAGCTGGTTGGGTAAAAAAGATTTTCTCAATCGATCACTCCAATAAACCTCTATCGGTCAATCATCAGAGGTTTTTTCTTTGAAATCGCACAGGTCTTCTATGCGACAGCTCCCGCACCGTGGCTTGCGCGCCTGGCACACATAGCGTCCATGCAGGATCAGCCAGTGATGGGCGTCCAGCAGGTAGGGTTTAGGAACGTACTTCATAAGGTTTTTTTCAACCTCCACCACGTTTTTGCCTGGTGCAATGCCGGTTCGGTTGCTGACCCTGAAAATATGGGTATCTACGGCCATGGTCAGTTTCCGGAACGCGGTATTGAGTACAACGTTTGCCGTTTTGCGACCTACCCCGGGGAGTGCTTCAAGCTCTTCTCGGGTCTGCGGAACCTGGCTGTCATGGCGTTCAATCAGCAAACGGCAAGTTTCAATGACATTCCTGGCCTTGCTGTTATACAGGCCGATGGTCTTGATGTACTGCGACAGCCCTTCTACTCCCAGAGCGTAGATGGCTTCTGGTGTATTGGCGACCGGAAACAGTTTGGCCATTGCCTTGTTGACGCTAACGTCAGTGGCCTGCGCCGAGAGGATCACGGCGATAAGCAATTCAAAAGGCGATGTGTAGGCCAGTTCAGTTTTAGGCTCAGGGTTGTCATCGTGAAACCGGCGAAATATTTCAAGGCGCTTTGCGGCGTTCATGGTTAAAAACGTTCCTGAGGAGCTGTCAATTAAACGGTGGGGCGCATAAATGATTTTTTCAAGCCTTGGCAGGGTCCAGCGCATTGAGTGTGGATTCTGCCTGAGCCACAGCGTCAGTCAAAAGTGTCAGCTCGACGTTGGACAACTCTTGGCTAATGGCTTTCTTAAGTTCGGCACGGCGCATGGCCAGCTGGATTTTTGCGCGCTTTAGCTCGGCAGTGTTGGCTGGCGGCGTGGGCATAAAAACCTGGGGTACTGACTCCAGTTGCGTCAGCGCATGCTGCGCAGCTTCAAACTGCTGTTGCAGAATGACCAGTTGAGATTGCTGTTGTGCGGTCGGAGGATGCCCGAATGCCTTCAGCGATTTGTTCAGTTGCGCGCGAGCCATGGCCAGGGTGACCTTGGCTTTTTTAAGTGCAGCGTCATTGAGGCTGCCAGGTGCTGTCGAGGGGGAGTCCGCTTGCGAGACGCTGGCGGCTCTTGCAGGCGGGCGCTGGGCACGGGCAAGACGTTCAGCTTGTCTGTGCTGCTCTTCGCGACGCAGGCGATCGTCGCGCCGCTCGTAACGTCTACGAGCATGCTCGCGTTTCTGGTTGCGGGCGTTGTATTGCTCTGCGTCGTGGGCGAGTCCCCCGACAATCGGGATTATATTGGCAGGCAGCGGGCGCATTTCTATGCAGTCCACCGGGCACGGCGCCACGCAGAGGTCGCAGCCGGTGCATTCATCGACAATCACCGTGTGCATCAGCTTGGCGGCGCCAAGAATGGCATCGATCGGGCAGGCCTGAATGCATTTGGTGCAGCCGATGCATTCAGCTTCGCGAATATAGGCCACTTGCGCTGGGGCCTGGCCGCGATCGGTATCCAGTTGCAGTACGGGAACCCCGAGCAGACTGGCCAGTGCGGTAATGGTTTCGGCTCCGCCGGGGGGGCATTTGTTGATGGCTTCGCCTTGGGCAATGCCTTGCGCATAGGGTTTACAGCCGGGATGGCCGCATTTTCCGCATTGAGTTTGCGGCAATAAAGCATCAATACGTTGAATCAGGCTCATGGTGTGTTCAGTCCAGCTACAGCGGGTCGCAACCGGGCGACGCTCAACATGCGCAGAGATAAATAGGGGGCGATACGGTCAAGCATGCGTGCAGGATCGTTCAGCGTGGCCAATGCGGCTGATTATCCGGCATGACGGGAAGGGCGGCTACTGATGAACAGCGTCTGGCGGCCTACAGGCCACCAGACGGTGCAAAGGGGCAGTGTTACTTGATGCGTTGACCTGGTTTTGCGCCGCTGTCCGGGCTGAGCAGGTAAATTTCTTCACCGCCAGGGCCGGCAGCCATCACCATGCCTTCGGACATGCCGAAGCGCATTTTGCGTGGCTTCAAGTTGGCAATCATCATGGTCAGGCGACCTTCGAGCTCAGCCGGGTTCGGGTAGGCGCTCTTGATCCCGGAAAACACGTTGCGTTGCTCGTCGCCAATATCCAGGGTCAGACGCAGCAGTTTGTCGGCGCCTTCAACTGCTTCAGCTTTGAGGATCAGCGCGACGCGCAAGTCCACGGCAGCAAAGGTATCAAACTCGATCTCTGCGGACAGCGGCTCCTTGACCAGTTCGCCATTGCCTTGTGGTGCAGCGCTGCCGGTGTCGGTCTGGCTGGCGACCAGGTCTTCTTTCGAAGCGTCGGTCATGGCCTGGACCTTGACTGGGTCAATACGGGTCAATAATGGCTTGAAAGCGTTCAACTGGTGGTTGGCCAGCCATACCTTGTGGTCGTTCCAGTTCAGGGGAGCGACATTCAGGAATGCTTCTGCATCGGTAGCCAGTACTGGCAGGACCGGCTTGAGGAAGATGATCAACTGGCGGAACAGGTTGATGCCCAGGGCGCAAACCGCCTGAACTTCCGCTTGCTTGCCTTCTACCTTGGCCATTGCCCATGGGGCCTTTTCGGCGATCCAGGCGTTGGCACGGTCGGCCAGGGCCATGATTTCGCGCATGGCACGGGCAAAGTCGCGGGCTTCATAAGCCTCGGCAATGCTTGGGGCCGCGGCCAGGAAGGCTTCGGTCAGTTCGGGAGCTGCATTGCCCTCGACCATGACCCCGGCGTTGCCCTTGTGAATAAAGCCCGCGCAGCGGCTGGCGATGTTGACAACTTTGCCAACCAGGTCGGAGTTGACCTTCTGGACGAAGTCTTCCAGGTTCAGGTCAAGGTCATCGACGCCACGACCCAGCTTGGAGGCGTAGTAGTAGCGCAGGTATTCCGGTGCCAGGTGGTCCAGGTAAGTGCGGGCCTTGATAAAGGTGCCGCGAGATTTGGACATTTTCTGGCCGTTAACGGTCAGGTAGCCGTGAACGTTGATGGCGGTTGGTTTGCGATAGCCTGCGCCTTCAAGCATGGCTGGCCAGAACAGGGCATGGAAGTTGACGATATCCTTGCCGATAAAGTGGTACAGCTCGGCGGTAGAGTCCTTTGCCCAGTACGCGTCAAAGTCCAGTTCTGGACGACGGGCGCAGAGGTTCTTGAAGCTGGCCATGTAGCCGATTGGCGCGTCCAGCCATACATAGAAGTACTTGCCTGGCGCGTCCGGGATCTCGAAGCCGAAGTACGGCGCATCACGGGAGATATCCCACTGTTGCAGGCCAGTATCCAGCCATTCGGCGATCTTGTTGGCAACTGCATCTTGCAGGGCACCGCTGCGGGTCCAGCTTTTGAGCATGGCGTCGAAGTCGGGCAGCTTGAAGAAGAAGTGCTCGGAGTCCTTGAGCACCGGGGTTGCGCCGGAAATCGCCGACTTCGGGTTCTTCAGGTCGGTTGGTGCGTAGGTGGCGCCGCATTTTTCACAGTTGTCACCGTACTGATCCTCAGTGCCGCATTTAGGGCAGGTGCCCTTGATGAAGCGGTCGGCCAGGAACATTTTCTTTTCCGGGTCGAAGTACTGGGTGATCGAACGAGTGGCGATATGCCCGGCTTCGCGCAGCTTGATGTAGATCGCACTCGACAGCTCACGGTTTTCTTCGGCGTGGGTCGAATGGAAGTTGTCGAAGTCAACGAGGAAATCGGCAAAGTCGGCGCTGTGTTCAGCCTGAACATTGGCGATCAACTGCTCGGGGGTGATGCCTTCTTTCTCGGCGCGCAACATGATGGCCGAGCCGTGAGCGTCGTCTGCGCAGACATAAGTGCACTGATTGCCGCGAAGTTTCTGGAAGCGCACCCACATATCAGTCTGGATGTACTCAAGCATATGGCCAAGGTGAATAGAACCATTGGCATAGGGCAGGGCGCTGGTGACTAAGATATTGCGTGGCTCGGACATGGGGCTCGGCTACTTGATGAGACGGTGGTCGGCCACTATAAAGCGCCGGGCAATATATTTCACCCCGTGGCGGTATATCTGATCGTTTGTGTTGTTTTTGACCGATTCAAAAGCCTGCTGCCAGTGGTTTATTACAGGTACGATAGCGGCCTGTTTTACTCAGTCTTTACGGGAGTTGCCCATGAGCGCAGTCAATCGCGCAGCGGTGGAGGCCGTCCTTCGCCAATACACCGACCCTTATTTGAATCAGGATCCGGTCAGTGCCGGATGCATCCGCAACATTGAGGTTCAGGGTGAGCGCGTCAGTGTTCAGCTTGAGCTGGGTTATGCCGCTGGTCTGTTCAAGGGTGGCTGGGCGCAGATTCTGCAAACTGCCATCGAAAACATGGAGGGTGTGACCTCGGCCAAGGTCGAGATCGACTGCGTGATTGCCGCGCACAAGGCGCAGGCGCAAATCCCCGGTCTGGCCAATGTGAAAAACATTGTGGCCGTGGCTTCCGGCAAGGGTGGTGTCGGCAAATCCACCACCGCTGCCAACCTGGCATTGGCGCTGGCGCGTGAAGGCGCGCTGGTGGGCATTCTGGATGCGGACATTTATGGGCCGAGTCAGGGCGTGATGTTTGGTATTGCTGAAGGTACGCGACCGAAGATCCGTGATCAGAAGTGGTTTGTGCCCATCGAAGCCCATGGCGTTGAAGTGATGTCGATGGCCTTTTTGACTGACGACAACACGCCGATGGTCTGGCGCGGCCCGATGGTCTCGGGGGCTCTGTTGCAGCTGGTTACGCAGACCGCCTGGAATGATCTCGATTACCTGATCATCGACATGCCGCCGGGTACCGGTGATATTCAGCTGACCCTGGCGCAAAAAGTCCCGGTGACTGGCTCGGTGATAGTGACAACTCCGCAGGACCTGGCGTTGCTGGATGCGCGCAAGGGGGTCGAGATGTTCCGCAAGGTGAACATTCCGGTGCTGGGTGTAGTGGAGAACATGGCGGTACATATCTGTTCGAACTGCGGCCATGCAGAGCATCTGTTCGGTGAGGGGGGGGGGGAGAAGCTGGCGACGCAATATGGCGTTGAGGTGCTGGCCTCGCTGCCGCTGTCGATGGAGATCCGCGAGCAGGCCGATAATGGCAAGCCTACAGCGGTGGCTGATCCCAACAGTCCGATTGCCTTGATCTATCAGGAGCTGGCCCGTCAGGTGGGTGCGCGTATCGTCCTGCACGAAGCGGCTTCGCAGGCGATGCCGAGCATTACCACTAGCGACGACTGAATTGCGAGGCAATACCTGTAGTCGCTGACGAGGTACGAGGCTGCGATAAGGCCCGCAGGGCCTTCAAAAGTTGGGGCCGCTACGCAGCCCATCGCCGCCTCGTGCCTCGTCAGCGACTACAAAATCGTGCCCGTGTTTATTGCAGGCATAAAAAAACCCCGCTTTTAAGGGCGGGGTTTTTTACTGGATCAGCACAAGTTAGATAACTTGAACTTCCTCAGCTTGCATGCCTTTCTGACCGCGGGTAGCGATGAAAGAAACCTGTTGGCCTTCTTTCAGGCTTTTGAAGCCGTCGGATTGGATTGCTTTGAAGTGAACAAACAGGTCGTCACCGGATTGTGGAGTGATGAAGCCGAAGCCTTTTTCATCGTTGAACCACTTAACGGTACCAGTTTGGCGATTAGACATGGTGTAACTCCTTGAACAAAGATAACTGCGACGCAGGAAAAGCCCTGGCCGAGACTGAGTGCAAAGAGCAGGAAAAATTCTTGGAGATGGTTGGATCGAAATTCAACATATCGTGTAGAGATTCTCAGTGACACAAGCAACACAGTGGCGCCACCTTAACGCTTTTTTCAGAACGTGCAAAGGGTCTTTGCGAAGGTTTCTCTAAAAACGTGACTGACGGTTACCCTTACACCCTGTATTCAGGGGATCTGCGGCTAATTTCGATATTTTTGCCCCAGACTTTTGAACCGGGCCTTGGGGGGCGGTAAGATGCCCAACAGAATTTTCTACCTCGCTATTCAGGACACCCGCCATGAGCATCAAACCGGACAAGTGGATTCGCCGCATGGCGCAAGAGCACGGCATGATCGAACCTTTCGTCGAGCGTCAGGTGCGTGAAGAAGGCGAGAACCGTCTGATTTCCTACGGTGTATCGAGCTACGGCTATGACGTTCGTTGCGCAAACGAGTTCAAGGTCTTCACCAATATCAACTCGGCGACCGTTGATCCGAAGAATTTCGACGCGGGCAGCTTTGTCGATGTCACCAGCGACGTGTGCATCATTCCGCCCAACTCCTTCGCTCTGGCGCGCACCGTTGAATACTTCCGTATTCCACGCAACGTGCTGACCATCTGCCTGGGTAAAAGCACCTACGCGCGTTGCGGCATCATCGTTAACGTGACGCCGCTTGAACCTGAGTGGGAAGGTCATGTGACATTGGAGTTCTCCAACACCACCACGTTGCCGGCCAAGATCTACGCCAACGAAGGCGTGGCACAAATGCTGTTCTTCGAATCTGACGAAGAGTGTGAAGTGTCGTACAAGGACCGTGGCGGCAAGTATCAGGGCCAGCGCGGCGTAACCTTGCCTCGCACCTGACGAACAGAGGGAATTCTTGAGCGATAAAGCACTCTATTGAGTGTATTTCCGGTTACGCATCCAGCGAGCCGGATCATCGCTCAGGAGTGCCTCATGAAGATTGATCCGAGTATCCGCGCCCAACTGGCAGACCTTGAGCCCAACCAGGTAGGGCTGCTGGCGTGGTCTCTGCTGGCTTTTCCGCAGATTCACGCAGGCGGCATCCCCGGCCAGCCTGACCCGGACACCCCGCAACCGATCGAACCCGAACCGGGCGTGCCAACGCTGCCTGATGAGCCCCCGCCTGCCCCGGTTGCCTGAGCCTGTAGTGGCTCAAGGCGATAGCAGATAGCCGCTACGATAAGCTTCACGGCCCGCCACATGGGCAATCACCATGCCTGCGGTGGCCATTCGCCGCTGAGAGCGGGCATAGAGCAAGCCTGCACTGGTGCAGTAAACCGGTGTGAGCCTGTCGCTGATCGGGTCAATGATCTCGGCAATCAATTGGCCAGCGCAGAGATACTCCCCGGGCCTGGCATTGAAGACCAGCAGTCCGCCTACAGGCGTCGCCACGGGCTCTACGCCGGCCAGAGGCGTCGCTGGGTACAGGAGGGGAGGCAAAGGCCTGGACTCGCCGTCAATCGCGCCAAAATCAATCAGATAATCAATCAGCGCCTCACAGTCGTGCTGTGCATGGCTGTGGCTGACGTCTGTCAGGCCGCGCAACTCCAGGGTCACGGAAAAGCTGCCCTGGGGAATAGCGTAACAATGGCCGAAACGTTGCTGTAATTGCCACCACAGCAGGGTGAAACACTCATCGAATGACAGCCCGCCTGAATCCGTGGCCAACAGGCTGGCTTGCGCCCCCAGGTGACGTGCCAGCGGTTCGACCTGCACCCAAGCCTCGGGTGTGGTGTACAGGTGGGCGACGGCCTCATAGTCACAATGCAGGTCTAGCACCATATCGGCATCGCAGGCCAGTGTTTGCAGGGTCAGGCGTTGGGAGTGCAATTGCGTGGTGGGTACTTGCGCGGCCAGCAGTTTGCGCAAGTGACGGCGGATCAACTGCAGGTTTTGCCCGGGGTCGTTGCTGAGTTGGCCTTCAAGCTCATCACCAATCTGCGCGCTCAGGTCAAGGAAATTACGATTGAAATTCTGCCCGCTTTGCAGCTCGTAGCGGCCCAGTGGAATATCCATCAGTACCTGTTCCAGGCCGGCCGGGTTGGCCACGGGCACTACGACGATCTCACTGATCAAGCGCCCGGCGGCTTCCAGTTCTGCAAGGCGTTGCTTGAGGTGCCAGGCGACCAGCATCCCGGGCAATTCGTCAGCATGCAATGAAGCCTGGATATAGATCTTGCCCCGTGGCTGCGCAGGTCCGTAGTGAAAACTGTGAATAAGTCGTTCAGTGCCGGGAACCGGTGCCAGCAAAGGATGAATTTGATGTCGCTGCATGGAGACGTCCTTGTGAGCCAGGGGGATGGCTAAGCAGTAGTGCTGTACCCGATTGCCACAGTCCTGGCACATTACGGGCGACATATAACTGAAAAATCACGCAGTGTCATTTAGCATAATCCCTCTCCCGGTTCTGTGCAGGAGAGGGCTGCCAGCGGTTGTCGGTTACTTGCCCGGAACCAGGGTCAGGCGGGTTTTGCCGTAGGTTTTGTCGAAGTTTTGCGGTTGCATCGGGAAGCTGATGTACTGCCCTTTCAGCCACGGGTCGATGCCGTCGGTGTAGTGCGGGCTGGCCGGGTTGCTCGATTGCCCGGTGCTGTTTTGCCCCATCATGGGTTCGACCTGGCCGAAGTCGATGATCATGCGCATGGCCGGAATTTGTGTCACCTCAAAGCTTGCACCTGCGAGGTTGTAGGCCGCGGTGTTGAGGGTGGTGTGATCGCCACCCGCCATGACCGGGCCGCGAACGGTCTGGCCGTTGCTGTTGCGCCACAGATACTGATGCAACTTGCCCCACTGCCAGGCTCTGTGATCGCTACCCATCAGGCTGTCACCGCTACTGATGGCGGCTGCGAGAGTGCGCGCCAGAATCGCCGGTTTGTCTTCTTTTTGCGCCGAGCGGGTGTCGTCCCAGAAGGGGCTGTCTTCGCGGCCCAGCAAGTGATCAGCCACCGCTGGATAAGAGAGGTTGCTGTTGGCCACAAATGCCTGCCAGCTGGCGCTGTTCTCGGGGCCCAGTTCATCAAGGAAGATCTGCCGGGTGCTTTCCTGCAGGAACAGTTCATACAGCGCTGCATCGGCCGAACTGGCGCTAAGCTTGCCGTCAAATGCCATCAGCCGGCCCAGTGCTTCGCGAGCCTTGGCCTGTTCTGAAGCGGGTAATGCCGCGATAGCCTGCTTGAGCGGCTGCGCCATGCCGGGCGCGGTAAACATGCTTTTCAATTTGGCCGCGAACAACGTGGTTTGGTCGTACTGCATCGCGATCATGCTGCGAGCGTCCTGTTTGCCGCTGCCCGCCAGTTGCGCAAGGCGTTCGCTGCGCTCAGGTGACAGCCACGAGTTGGACAATTGCATGCCGTAGCCGTAGGCGGCAGTCCGCTGGTTGGCGGTGCCCAGCCAGCCCTGGGCCGGGTCCTGGTCGTAAGGGTGCAGCATCGGGTCGGCGTAACCTTCCCAGTCGTAGCGGCCATCCCAGCCCGGCGACGGGAACAGGCCAAGGCCTTCGCGACGGTTGGGGTAGAGCCCGGTCACTTGCCAGCCGATATGGCTGGCGTCGGCGTACAGTAGGTTCAGCGCTACAGCACGGATTTCGCGGCTGGCATCCGAGGCTTTTTCGCTGTTCTGGGCGCGGGACAGGTCAAAAAAGGCGTCGAGGGTTTTATCGCCCTGCAAGTCCGGGGTTTGCAGGGCAAGCCCCAGGCTGCTGTCCAGGGCATTGGGGCTGCCCAGGGCGCTGTTGAGCAGCGGCCCGTGGCGGGTTTCGTAAACGACTTCACGAATCGGGCGCTGACCTTTGACGAAAAAGGTTTCGTTGCGCACCGTCGCCGGTAGCCACTTGCCGTTCGCCATGTAGTACAGGCTGCTGCCCTGGCGTTTGAGTTTCTCCAGGAACACATCCTGGTTGTCGCCCATGGCCAGGCTCATGCCCCACGCCACTTTGCCGTTGAACCCGGCAAACAGGGTCGGCAAGCCCGCAATGGTTGCCCCGGCAGCCTGGTATTTAGGGGCGCGAATCTGCACATAGCTCCATGCCGAAGGCACGCCTATGGGCTGATGGATATCGTTGGCCAGCAGGCTCTTGCCGCTGCGGCTGCGCTGCGGGCCAATGGCCCAGTCGCTGGATGCCGTGACGCCTGGCAGGCTCAGTTGTTTCACTTGCGCAAGGGCCTGGGTCACACCGCTCAAGCCTTGCAGCTGGCTGCCCAGGGCCAGGCCCTTGAGCTTGTCGGCCTCGCTGGCGGGCAAGGCTTCGTTGGGGTAAGTCGGCATCAGCCAGGGCAGTTTGTCGGTGCCGACTTTTTGTGCCAGCGCCAGGGCGTTGAGTTCTTCTTGCAGATTGACTGACATGCCGAAGTTCAACAGGCTGAAAATCAGCGCCGAATCCTCGGGTTTCCAGTATTCGACCTTGTAGCTGGCCTGCGCCAGATCGGCCGGCAGTTTGTCGCGGTAGCGGAACAGGTAGGCGTTGACCCCGCGGGCGTAAACTTCGAAAAACTTTTTAAGGCGCGGTGATGCGCCTTTATAAAGCTCGTCAGCGTTCTTTTTCAGATTGATGGTGCGCATCAACCGGTCGCTTTCCAGAGCATCTACGCCGTTGAGTTCGGCCAAGCGGCCTTGGGCCAGCAAGCGTAAGCGCACCATCTGGCTAATACGGTCGCCAGCATGCACATAACCCAGGGTGAACAGGGCGTCATGGAAGCTGCTGCTTTCGATCAGCGGCATGCCCTGGCTGTTGCGCCGTACCGACACGTTCTGCGCCAGGCCTTTGAGCGGTTGTACGCCGGAGGCAGGCACCAGGCTTTCAGTGGCAGGGTTGTTTATCTGGCAACCGGTCAGGCCCAGCAGGCTGACCACTGCCGCGGCAACGCCGAACCGGGGTAGAAATTGAATAAGGGCTGGCGAGGCCATGGCAAAGCTCCTGCGGGGGTGGTGTCATCGAAAGCCGCTACGTTAGTGAGGCCGATGACACCGTGCAAGCGCTATATGCACTACTTGGGCGGGTTGATTTTATCCACCAGTGCGTAGGCACGTTCTGTAGCCGGGCGCGCCTTGACCCGCTGGAACCACGCCTTGAGCGCCGGGAAGTCGTCCAGGTTCTGACCCTGCCATTCATGGGGCACGATCCACGGGTAAATCGCCATGTCGGCGATGCTGTATTCGGCGCCTGCAACAAACTCGCGGCCTTCCAGCTGTTTGTTCAACACACGATACAAGCGGGCCGTCTCTTCGGTGTAGCGCTTGATCGCATACGGGATTTTTTCCGGCGCGAAGCGATTGAAGTGGTGATTTTGCCCGGCCATGGGTCCCAGGCCGCCCATTTGCCAGAACAGCCATTGCAGGGCCATTTGCCGGCCGCGCAGATCCTTGGGCAGGAATTGCTCGGTTTTTTCCGCGAGGTACAGCAAGATCGCGCCAGATTCGAACAAGGACAGCGGCTCGCCGCCGTCAGCCGGAGCCTGATCGACAATGGCCGGGATGCGGTTGTTCGGGGCTATTTGCAAAAACTCCGGAGCAAACTGTTCGTTCTTGCCGATATTGATCGGATGAACCTTGTAGGGCAGGCCAGCTTCTTCAAGAAACAATGAGACTTTGTGGCCGTTGGGAGTGGTCCAGTAATAAAGATCGATCATGAAGGGCTCCAGAAGGGAATATTCACCCAGCGGCTGACGGCCATCACAGGGGGGCGTCAACGGTGGGATGTCAGTTTTACTCCCAAAAGCGCGTCGGATGAAAGCAGGTCAGAGCTTGTGAAGCGTTTTTTCATAAAGCAAAAACGCAAACGCCGCACCGGCTCAAGGCAGGTGCGGCGTTTGCAACGCGTCCCGAGGGATCAGGCGCCGTGGCACTTCTTGAATTTCTTGCTGCTGCCGCACGGGCAAGGATCGTTGCGGCCAACGTCTTTCAGCTCGTTGCGCACTGGCTCTTGAGGTGCATGGCCGCAATGCGGGCCATGTACATGACCGTGATCGTGGTCATGGGTGTGGCCATGATCATGATCGTGGTTGCAGTCGGGGCCATGAACGTGGGGTTGTTGGGTCATTGCTCAATCACTCTGGAATAAAATCGCCGGGGATTATCTCGCCTTTGCGCGTCAGGTGCACGTCGTAACCGTAGAACAGGCCGGTTTGCAGTGTGCCCTCGAGTCGGTAGGGGATGGGTTGGTCGGGTGTTTCAAGCAATTTTGCCAGCGGTCGCACCTGCGGCCAGAGGTTGGTGCGCACTGGTATCACGTAATGGGCGCTGCTTTTGGGTTGCACGCTGAACCAGTGCTCGTTCTCACCTTCGGTCAGCTTGATGGTGCCCAGATACAGGGTATAGCTCAGGCCGCGCACAGTCAGTGTCGAGTCACTGGGGTTGTCGACCCGAAAGTGCAGCTTGAAGCGCTGTTCCAGCAGCTTGGCCTGCACCAGTTCGACTTTTTCCAGATGCACGTCGGGGTCCTTGTCGGCCGAGTCGAACCAGGAGGTGCACCCCGACACCATCAGCAGCATGGCCAGGGCGATTGTTTTTATTGTTCGGGCCCGCACGTCCATTGTTTAACCCTCAGAATCCAGCCTATTGACCGAAAAACCCGGCACAGCATTTTTTGAACTTAAGGCCGCTGGCGCATGGGCAAGCATCATTGCGCCCGACTTTGAGCGGTACGGTGGGGTCGATGAAGTACCAGCGCCCGCAGCTTTGCACAAAGGATGAACGCTCGCGATGGCTGTGTTCACCATTGGCATCGTGCCAGCGTGCAGTAAAGGTCACAAAGGCATGTTCTGGCTGGCCGCCGAACACTTCGCTGCTTTCAACGGTCAGCCCCAGCCAGGTGCTTTGTGCGCTCCAGTCGGCAATGGACTGGCGATCCAGCCCGGCTTGCTGCACAGGCAGGGTGGTGCTCACCAGGTAGTCAACAAGGCCCAGTACATAGGCGCTGTAGCGCGAGCGCATCAGTGTTTCGGCGCTTGGGGCCGGGTGGCCGTCGTGATAGTGCCCGCAGCAGGCGTCCAGCAGGTTGCCGCTGCCACAAGGGCAAATGGATGTGCTCATCGGGTTACCACCAATACTTGCCAAAGTTTTCCGGGTTGGCCCAAAACCTGGCATTGAGCCAGTCGGGTACTTGTTTGTACTCGCGCAAGTCATAAGTAAAGAGTGTCAGGACTTGCTCGTCACGCTGAAATCTCTCATTGCTTTGTAGTGCAAGGGCGAAAAAGTCGGTTTCTTTCCAGTCGCAGGCTGTGAGATCCGCTAACACGGCAATCCGGCTGGCATTGAGGTTGCGAATGCCACCCAGCAATTGCAGCCCGCTGTTTTTGGGCAAATGTTCCAGGCAGTCGATGACCAGTGCCAGGTCAAAGCGTTGCGCGGCCAGGTTTTCCGGCAACGGGCCAGGCGCGGCGTGGGCAACCAGCGCGTCGGGGTGTGCAGCTTCAAAGGCGGCCAGTGCCGGGAAACTGCTGGCGCCGACCACGAGCAGGCGTTGTGGCGCATAACGATCAAGCAATGCCGCCAGCGCTTGCTGGGGTGTGCGTGTAGAAATACCGGGCGTCATCGAAGGTCCTCACTTAGAGCGTCCAAGACTAGCCTGCGCAAGCCCTGCGGCCTAGTGGGCTGTTGCTGCTGCGGTCACTTTGCTGGCGCATACCCTGAGCGCAGTCTTTACTTCGTGTTGCAACGGCCTAACGCCGACCCTCAGGAGAGACCCCGTTATGAGCATCATCAGAACAGCACTGCCTCTGGTTGTTCTCACCAGTGTATTGACGGGATGTGCCGGGTTGCAAAAAACAGACTGGCCCACCTGTGCCGCGGTCGGCGGTGTAGGCGGGGCGGCGTTGGGCGCAATCAACAGTTCCGCCTGGGCTGGGGGCGGGGCTTTGTTCGGCGCAGGTATGGCTGCGGCTTATTGCTGGGTTCACGGTGATGGCGATGCGGACGGCGACGGCGTACCGGATAGCCGCGACAAGTGCCCGGACACCCCGAGGGGCGTGAAGGTCGATGCAGTGGGCTGCCCGATCGTGGCCGTGGTTGTGGTTGAAGAAGTGGTGGTGGTCAAGGAAGAAGCCATCGTAGTGCGCGATGTGAATTTTGAATTCAACTCCGCCAGGTTGACGGCTGCCGACAAGGACAAACTCAATGTAATTGCCGAGCGCCTGAAAAAACACGCCGCAAACGCTCAGCTCAAAGTGACGGGGTATACCGACAGTGTGGGCAGCGAAGCCTATAACTTGAAACTGTCCAAGGCACGGGCGCAGTCGGTGGTTGAGTACTTGATCGAGAGTGGCGTGCCGCGCAGCCAGTTTGTATCGGTAGTGGGGGCGGGCGAGTCGAACCCGGTTGCCAGCAACCAGACCCCTGAAGGTCGCGCCCTGAACCGGCGTACCGAGATTCTGATCATCCGCTAAATCACGCTCTGCGCTGCGGTTCTCCGCGGGCTTGAGCGAAAAGGCCAGGCGCGCGGTGAATCTTTTTGTAAGGGTATCTGGCGCCGTGCTCCTGCGAGCCGTTAATGTGCGTGCAAAGAACATGCTAAAGGCGGAGCTATGAAGGTGCTTTGGGGGCTGGGTAAGGCATTGACGCTGTTGTTTTGGGGGCTGGTGCTGATCAATCTGTTGCAGCCCATGATCAATCCGTTTGATGTGCTGATTAATCTCGCCGGCGAGCTATTGCTGTTGACGCACCTGCTAGAGGTGCTGTTGTTGCGCAGTAGTCTGTCCGGCCGCCCGCATCCCTGGCGTGATCGCCTGTTGATACTCGTGCTTGGGATTTTCCACGCACACACCCTACCTGCTTCCCACGAACGAGATGCCAGCCATGCGTAAGTTATGTTTAGTGGCGGCCTTGTGCAGCCCTGTTGTCCACGCCGAGGTGGTGTCGGTTGCAGCCAATTCGATGATGCGCTTGCCGGCCAATGTCAGTGTTCTGCGTTTGGAAAAGCTCGACGTGGCTGACTACGGGACCTTGTTGATTCCGGCCGGCGTCACCCAGGTCAATATCGATCAATTGCACCTGGGCCGTGAGGCGCGCATCACCCTGGTGCCGGCAGAGCAGGGTATCGAGTTGCGGGTTGCCCGCGCCGAACTGGATGAAGGCAGCCAGATCAATGCCCGTGGTGCCACCGGAACCTTTGAAAAGCCAGCGCGGCCAGCGCGCAATCTGAGCCTGCGCATTGAGTCACTGCAAGCGCCGCAATTGTCCATCGATGCCCGCGGCGGCACCGGTGCGCCCGGTTTTGCAGGGCTTGATGGTGGCAACGGTGAAGAGCCTGGCTGTACCTGGGGGGCGGCGGGGTCCGGAGCCAATGGCGACAATGGTGGCAACGGACAATCCGGTGCTGCGGGTGGGCAGGTGCGGGTCGAGTTGCCTCGCGACTACCCGGCCGAGCAGGTCAGTGTGCGGGTTGATGGCGGTACGGGCGGCAAGCCCGGCGAGGCCGGACGCGCTGGCGCAGGCGGTAAGGCCAAGGGCTGTGTGGTGTATCGCACTGATGGTGGCAAGTCCGGCAAGCCGGGCCTGGCCGGGCAGCCGGGGGAAGCAGGTACTGCAGGTGCAGTGACTATCCAGCGGTTGTAACCTGTGCAGGGCAGGCAACATCCGCTGAGGGGTTCTTGATTGGGCTTGGTCTATAACTATCCGGCTTTCAAAAAGTCGGCCGTGCCGCCGCAATCGCCACCAATACCAGCCCCACAATCAGGTTGCCCCCCACCAGCCGGCGAATCCGCACCATAACCGCCGCCCCGTCAGCCCATGCCTGGGCTTCGACTGCCTTGCGCAGCTCGGGTAGCTGAAGCGATTGAATACGGATAAACAGAGCCATCATCACGATGTACAAACCCATCATGATCTGCACATAGCGCGGCGCCGTTTCAAAACCGTTAAAGCGCATTTGCAGAAGACCCACACCGCTGATCGGCAAAATCACCACTGCGATCCAGACCCAGACAAAAAAACGTTGAAACACTTCTACCCACAGCTTCAGCCGCGCCGGGCCTTCAAGGGCCGTGACAGCCGCAGGGCGCAGGATCATCCAGGCGAAAAACATGCCGCCCACCCAGATCAGGGCGGCCAGTACATGCAGGCTATAGGCGAGGGCAAAAGCGGTCATTGGGGTACTCCGTTCGGCGCGGGATGAATTAGCGGGGTATGATAGCGGCCAATCGAACCACTGAAAATTTATCCAGCGTTTCTTGCGCCCGAAGAATCATGATTAGTAACGAACTCAAAACCCAGATCCAGGGCGCTTACTCGCGTTTTCTCGAATCCAAGAGCCTCAAGCCGCGTTACGGTCAGCGTTTGATGATCGCTGAAGTGGCCAAGGTGCTGGGTGATATCGACACCGACGAAGAAAACCACCGCAGTGGCGACCCCGCCGTGGTCGCCGTAGAAGCGGGCACCGGCACCGGCAAGACCGTGGCTTACTGCCTGGCCGCCATTCCGGTGGCCAAGGCTGCAGGTAAACGGCTGGTGGTCGCTACCGCGACGGTCGCCCTGCAGGAGCAGATCGTCTACAAGGACCTCCCGGACCTGATGCGCAACAGCGGGCTGAACTTCAGCTTTGCCCTGGCAAAGGGCCGTGGCCGCTACATGTGCCTGTCCAAACTCGACATGCTGCTGCAAGAGGGCCACGCGCAAACCGCGACGGCGCAGCTGTTCGAGGAAGAAGGCTTCAAGATCGAAGTCGATGAGGCCAGCCAGAAGCTGTTTACCAGCATGATCGAAAAGCTGGCCGGCAATAAATGGGACGGCGACCGTGACAGCTGGCCCCAGGCCCTTGAAGACCAGGACTGGGCGCGCCTGACCACCGATCACAGCCAGTGCACCAACCGTCATTGCCCCAACTTTGGCCAATGCGCCTTCTACAAGGCACGTGAAGGCATGAGCAAGGTCGATGTGATTGTTACCAACCACGACATGGTCCTGGCTGACCTTGCCCTGGGCGGCGGTGCCGTGTTGCCCGACCCGCGTGACACCGTCTACGTGTTCGACGAAGGCCATCACCTGCCAGACAAGGCCATTGGCCATTTTGCCCACTACACCCGTTTGCGTTCTACCGCCGATTGGTTGGAGCAAACTGCCAAAAACCTCACCAAACTGTTGGCCCAGCACCCGTTGCCGGGCGACCTGGGGCGTTTGCTGGAGCAAGTGCCGGAGCTGGCCAAAGAGATCAAGGCTCAGCAACAGTTCATGTTCACCGCCTGTGAGCAAATTGCCGACTTTAAAGTCGGTGAAGAGCCTGAAGGTCGTGAACGCCCGCGCCACCGTTTTATTGGCGGCCTGATCCCCGATCATATGCGTGAAATGGGCATCGAACTGAAAAAAGGCTTTTCGCGTCTGACTGACCTTTTCACTCGTCTGACCGAGATTCTCAAGGACGGCATGGACGGTGAGGTCAATATCGGCATCACCAGCAACCAGGCTGAAGAGTGGTACCCGCTGTTTGGCAGTTTGCTGTCCCGTGCCCAGGGCAACTGGGAGTTGTGGACCGCCTTTACTGTCGAAGACCCTGAAGACAACCCGCCGATGGCGCGCTGGTTGACCCTGGCGGAAAGCGGTTCGCTGTTTGATATCGAGGTCAACGCCAGCCCCATACTGGCGGCCGAGATGCTGCGTCGTAATTTGTGGAACGTCGCCTATGGCGTGCTTGTCACCTCGGCCACCCTGACCGCGCTGGGCACCTTCGACCGTTTTCGCATGCGTGCGGGCCTGCCCAAGGCCGCCGTGACGGCGGTGGTGCCAAGCCCCTTCCATCATGCCGACGCAGGTGTGCTGCGGGTGCCGGACCTCAAGGCCGACCCCCGTGACGCCACCGCCCACACGGCGGCGATCATTCGTGAGCTGCCGGCCCTGGTCGAGGGGTCGCGGGGCACGCTGGTGCTGTTTTCATCGCGCAAGCAAATGCAGGACGTGTTTGACGGCTTGGAGCGCGACTGGCGCAAACAAGTGTTTATCCAGGGCAACCTGTCCAAGCAGGAAACCCTCAACAAACACAAGGCGCGGGTCGATGGCGGGGAGTCCAGCGTGTTGTTCGGCCTGGCCAGTTTTGCCGAGGGCGTGGATTTGCCCGGTGCCTACTGCGAGCACGTGGTGATTGCCAAAATTCCGTTCTCGGTGCCCGATGATCCGGTTGAAGCGGCACTGGCCGAGTGGATCGAAGCGCGCGGCGGCAACCCCTTCATGGAGATATCCGTGCCCGACGCCTCGCTCAAGCTGGTACAGGCTTGCGGGCGTCTGCTGCGTACCGAACAGGATCGCGGCACCATCACCTTGCTGGACCGGCGCCTGGTTACCCAGCGCTATGGCAAAGCGATTCTGAATGCACTGCCGCCATTCAGGCGCGAAATTTCTTAAGCGCGAGTCGGCGTTATCGTCGACTTTGCTGTCTATGCTTTGACTTTCACCACCTCACAGGCCGGTTTTCGGCCGTTTGGGAGAACCAGATCCATATGATTCGCCGTTCGCTGTCTGCTGTTTTTGCGTTGCTGGTCACGACTCCGCTGTTGGCGGCGCCTGCTGGCCAACAAACCCTGTTCAATTTCGTTCGCCCGGCCGATGTGGTGCAAGTGGCGACCGCGGATGCGAGCTTGCCGCAATACAATGCGGAGCAAACAGCCGAAGGCGAAGTGCTGCGCCGCGTCACGTTCAACCCGGCCGTCGCCCCCAGCCTGCGTTTGACCCCGCAAAGCGGGGTATGGGACTGGTCGCAGTCCGGGATGATGACGCTGCGTATCCAGAACGCGATGAACTGGGCGCTCACGCTCGACGTAACCGTCCAGAGCAGCAACGGCAAAACCCTGACCAGCCGTGTCGACTTGCCGGCTGGCCCGGCGCAGACCCTGCTGTTGCCACTCAAGGCCAATTCGCCGCTCAGCCAGGGCATGCGTGCCGGCCCGCCCATGCCGATGACGCTCGATGGGCAGCGCATTCTGCTGGCCAGCAGCCAGGGTGAGATTGACTTGAGCCAGGTGGTGTCAGTAAGTCTGTCGATACCGCAGCCGACTGCCGCACAAAGCATTTTGCTGGAACGGTTCGGCGTGCAGGACGGTACAGGCGTGATCAAGGCCGTGTACGGCTCGATTGTCGACGGTTATGGCCAGTCGACCCGTGCCAAATGGCCGGAACGCGTAGCCAATGATGACCAGCTCAAGGCTGCGGCCGCCAAGGAACAGCAGCAACTCAAGGGTTGGTTGGCCGGCCGTGCAGACCAGGACAAGTATGGCGGCTGGCTGAAAGGCCCGGGGTTTGAGGCGACCGGGTTCTTTCGCACCGAAAAGCGCAATGGTCGCTGGAACCTGATCACCCCTGAAGGTCATCCGTTCTACTCGCTGGGCCTAAACGCCGTGACGGCCAACGACAGCCAGACCTACGTTGCAGGCCGCGAGTGGATGTTCACCGATTTGCCCCATGAAGGCGCACCGCTGGCCAGTTACTACGGCGTCGCCAACAACAACAGCGGCAATGCCTCCACCCAGGGCCGGGCTTTCAACTCGGGCAGCTGGTACAACTTTTATGGCGCCAACCTGCAACGGATCTACGGCGATCCTTGTGCCGAGCCCGGCCCCGAGGCGGCCAGCAAGCCTGCCGCCCCTTGTGCGCCGCATGCGTTTGATGCCAAACGCTGGCAAACCCGCACCCTGGACCGTTTGCAGGCATGGGGCTTCAACACCATCGGCAACTGGAGCGACCCTGAACTGGGCCTCAACGACCGCGTGCCTTACACCTTGCCGCTGTCGATTGTCGGTGACTACACCAGCATCAGCACCGGTACCGACTGGTGGGGCGGCATGCCCGATCCGTTTGACCCGCGCTTTGCCATGGCTACCGAACGCGCCGTGGCCATTGCCGCCCGCGACCACCGCGATGATCCGTGGCTGATCGGCTACTTTGCCGACAACGAACTGGCCTGGGCCGGCCCCGGTGATGATGCAAAATCGCGCTATGCATTGGCCCTCGGCACGTTGCGCATGACCACGGACGTACCCGCCAAGCGTGCCTTCCTCAAGCAACTGCGCGACAAGTACCGCAACCAGCAGGGCCTGTCCAAGGCCTGGGGTGTTGAAATCCCGGCGTGGGAGCTGATGGAAGACCCGGGTTTCGAAGGGCCTTTGCCCAACGCCGAGCACCCGGAAATCGAAGCGGATTATCAGTACTTCCAGAAAGTCTTTGCCGATACCTACTTCAAGACCATTGCCGATTCGCTGAAATGGCATGCTCCCAACCACTTGTTGCTGGGCGGGCGCTTTGCCGTCAGTACCCCGGAGGCCGTGGCATCCTGTGCCAAATACTGCGATGTACTGAGCTTCAACTTCTACACCCTGCAACCGCAGGACGGTTATGACTTCGCCAAACTGCGCGAGCTGGACAAACCGGTGATGATTACCGAGTTCAACTTCGGCTCCCGTGACCGCGGCCCGTTCTGGGGCGGCGTCACTGAAGTAGCCAACGAAGAGGCGCGTGGCCCGGCCTACAGCAAGT
Organism: Pseudomonas fragi; assembly: GCF_002269505.1. Taxonomy (GTDB): domain Bacteria; phylum Pseudomonadota; class Gammaproteobacteria; order Pseudomonadales; family Pseudomonadaceae; genus Aquipseudomonas; species Aquipseudomonas fragi_D. Next base: position 45,430 of record NZ_NQKQ01000016.1, read on the forward strand.
TCCTCAAGCAGGCAGTGGCAGAACCGTCGATTGTCGGCGTGCATTGGTTCCAGTACCTGGACCAGCCTGTCACCGGGCGCTTGCTCGATGGTGAAAATGGCCATTTCGGCATGATCGGCATCACCGACCTGCCGTTTACCGGCTTTGTCGACAGCGTACGCAAAGCCAACCTGCAGGCTCTCGACCAACTGGGTCAGGAGGCAGCCAAGGCCCAGGCCGAGGCCGAGAAGTCAGTCAAAGCCCCGGTGCATGCAACCGATGACGGCAGCGGCGGGCGCTCTGGCACAGGGCATGCAGGCGGTCACTCGGGCAAGGGTCACTGATTTTTCCTACCCGATGGGCGGTGATGTATTTCGTCGCCCACCGGGGCGTTCTCCCTGTTCAATTCCCACTTTAAAACTAAGGTCTTCCATTCCAACTGAATGGAGTCTTCGAAATGGAAGCGAAAGGGAAGTGTGCAAGTGGGTTCGAAGCCGTTCAGCAAGCCTTTGAGGCGATCTTTGATGATCCTCAAGAGCGTGGAGCCGGGGTTTGTGTGCAGGTCGGCGGCGAAACCGTTGTCGATTTATGGGCGGGCGTGGCGGATCTGGAGGGCAACCAGCCCTGGCAGCACGACACGCTGGTTAACACCTATTGCTGCATCAAACCCTTCACCGCCATCGCGGCGTTGATGTTGGTCGAAGAGGGCAAGCTGGAGCTGGACCAGACTGTTGCCCATTATTGGCCGGAATTTGCCCAGGGCGGCAAGCAGGACATCACCTTGCGCCAGGTGTTGTGCCATACCTCCGGTATCCCGGCGCTGCGTTTGCCCAGCCGCACACCGATCATGTACGACTGGGATGCAATGGCCGAAGTCGTCGCGGCAGAGCCCTTGTGGTGGGAACCTGGTACCGACGTCGGCTACGGCGCCACCACCTATGGATGGATTATTGGCGAGTTGATTCGCCGGGCCGACGGCCGCGACCCCTGCACTTTTATTAGCGAGCGAATTTCCGAGCCCAACAACCTGGAAGTGCATATGGGCGTTGATGCCGAGCACTTCCATCGCATTGCCAGCTTCGAGCGCGCTGAAGGGCGGGTCGGGGACCAATACGCAGTGGACTTGCGTACGGTGATGGTCAATGAGCCTGAGCATGTCGCGACCCTTGCGTTTACCAACCCGTCCAATGCCTCCCGGCAAACAGCGGACCCGCGCTGGTGGGCTCATCGCCATCCCGGAGTCAATGGCCACGGTACGGCTCATGGTCTGGCCGGTTTTTACAGCGCCCTGATGGGCGGGCGCCTGGTGGGGCCTGAAATGCTTGCAGAGTTTACCCGTGAGCACAGTAATGACATGGACCGCACGCTGCTGCGGCCCATGCGTTATGGCCTGGGCTGCATGATGGAGCAACCGGCGGACCCGGGAGCGTCCCATCGCATGGGGCCCAAGGCTTTCGGTCATGTCGGGCTGGGCGGGCCGATTTCCTTTGCCGACCCTGAGCGTGACGTGAGCTTTGGCTTTGTCACTACCACCATGGGCAGCCATGTGCTGATGGACCCGCGTGTGCAAAAACTGGCGCCTTTGGTGTATGCCGCGCTGTAGCTCCCACTGTAGATATTAAAAGCCCCTCACCCCAACCCTCTCCCGGAGGGAGAGGGGGCTGATCTGTAGTGTTACGCAGATTTGCTTTTGCCTTTAGTCCCCTCTCCCTCCGGGAGAGGGGCTTTTAAGCGGGCTTGAGCTACAACAGAGTATCTACAGGTTTTTGGTGTCCCTTTTCACAAAAAAACCACTCCAGTGCTGATACTTTGCGCGCCGGCTCTTCAGCGAACAAAAATTGTGCGCTCAGAGCGCGTTGCTCTGTTTCAAAATCCTACTGGTGCTGGAACAATGCACGCCTTGTAGAGCCATGCTTTAACCGGGAGGTGCGGGTGCAAATTCAGGGTTTTCACGACCTCAAGTTCGAAACAGTGCGCGAGGCATTTGCCGATCTATTCAATGATCCGCAAGAGCGCGGCGCGGCGCTGTGCATCCAGATCGGTGGCGAAACCGCACTCGACCTGTGGGCGGGTACGGCAGACAAGGACGGCGAACAGCCGTGGCATACAGACACCATTGTCAATCTGTTTTCATGCACCAAACCCTTTACCGCCGTCACCGCGCTGCAACTGGTGGAAGAGGGCAAGCTGGAACTCGATGCCCCCGTGGCTCGCTACTGGCCCGAGTTTGCCGCTGCGGGCAAGGAATCCATCACGCTGCGCCAATTGCTGAGCCATCGCGCAGGCTTGCCGGCATTGCGTGAAATGATGCCCGCCGAAGCCTTGTATGAATGGCAGACCATGGTCGATGCACTGGCCGCCGAAGCACCCTGGTGGACGCCGGGCGAAGGCCATGGCTATGCCGCGATCACCTATGGCTGGCTGATCGGCGAATTGATTCGCCGCGCCGACGGTCGCAGTGCGGGCCAGTCGATCATGGCGCGCACCGCCAGGCCGCTGGGGCTGGACTTTCATGTCGGTCTGGCTGACGAAGAGTTTTACCGGGTTGCCCATATCGCTCGCACCAAGGGTACGATGGGCGATGAGTCGGCCCAGCGGCTGTTGAAAACCATGATGAACGAGCCCTCCTCGATGAGTACTCGGGCATTCACCAATCCGCCGTCTATTATGACCAGTACCAATAAACCTGAATGGCGCCGTATGGAGCAGCCTGCAGCCAATGGGCACGGCAATGCTCGCAGCCTTGCCGGGTTCTACAGCGGTTTGCTCGACGGCCACCTGCTTGAGGCTGAAATGCTTGAGCAGTTGACCCGCGAACACAGCGTTGGCGAGGATAAGACCTTGCTCACGCACACCCGGTTTGGACTGGGCTGCATGCTGGATCAGCCGACCGTACCCAACGCGACATTCGGCCTGGGGCCAAAAGCCTTTGGTCATCCGGGGGCAGGGGGTTCGATTGGCTTTGCCGACCCGGATCGAGAGGTGGCCTTTGGTTTTGTCACCAACTCCCTGGGGCCTTATATTCTGATGGATCCGCGGGCGCAAAAGCTGGTCGCAGCGCTGGCTGAGTGCTTATAAAAGGGGTTTTGTAGGCCGTAGGTCGGAACTCGGTAGCTTTTCTGTTTTCAATACGTTTTTTATATGGGCTTAGTGCCTCTTTAATTCTTAATTCATTGTGTGGATATTCAATGTCATCTAATAAGACCCTCGCTCTGGCTCTATGCCTGGCTATTACCGGTTGCGCACAAACTCCACAGAATGACGCCGAAGGTGGCCACAAATGGTGGCAGATGGGCTCGTCTGACCAAGCGTCGACCCCCGCGGAAAAATCCGCCAGTGCTGCGGCCAAGCCGACAGACACCAAAGTAACGCCGCCTGTAGCCAAGGCGACCACCGCCCCTGCCACCGCTCCTGTAGCCAGTGCAAAAGACAGCGGTTCCAGCTGGTGGCCTTTTGGCTCTGACTCGGCCAAAAAAGACACCCCGGTTGAGAAAGAAAAAGTTGCCGCCGTTGCCGCCCCTGCCGCTGCTACCTCGGGTAAAAACTGGTGGTGGCCGTTTGATAGCGATGCCAAGGATTCCAAGTCAGCGCCGGTCGGTGTGATCCCGATGCCGGACCCGAAAATCACCCAGGCCTGGCTGGACGAATACGAGCCACGCCTGCGCGTTGCGATCAAAGACACCAACCTGCAACTGGAGCGTCGCGAGAACCTGCTGATTATCGTGGCTGCGGCTGACAGTTCGTTCAAGGCAACCCGCCCGGACTTGCTGATGCCGTCCATGCTTGGCCCGTTCACCCGGGTGGCCAAAGTGGTTGAAGGCGATCCAAAAACGGCGGTGCTGGTACTGGGCCACGCTGACTCTTCGGGCGCAATGGCAGCCAATACCCGTTTAAGCCTGGACCGTGCCAAGTCGGTGGCCGCGATCTTCCGCATGAGCGGTTTGCAAGGTAACCGTCTGACCTTGCGTGGCATGGGTTCGGTGATGCCACGCGCAGCCAACGACAGCAACGAAGGTCGTGCCTTGAACCGTCGGGTTGAAATCCTGATGACCCCGCAAGCCACCATGGTCGCCCTGGTCAGCAAATACAGCCAGCCAGCCCTGACCCCGGCTGAACTGGTGGCGGTACAGCCTGCCGTTGCCCCTTCTGTTGCTAAAAAGAACGCAGCAGCACCGGCGAAGAAAGGCGTCGTAGCCAAAAAAGCCGCACCGGCCAAGAAAGCTGCCAAGCCAGCGCCAGCCAAAAAGCCGGTTGTCGCTAAAGCCAAAGCCGCAGCGGACAAAAAAGTTGCCGCCAACGATCAGGCCAAGAACTGACTGATGCAAGGAAGGATTGGGGCATGACGCAAGCACTGGCAGATATGCGACGTGACTACACCCGTGACGGGCTGGCCGAGGCTCAGGCCCCGGCCGAGCCTTTTGCGCTGTTTCATCAGTGGTTTGGCGACGCGGTCAAAACCGAGCAGCCACCGGTCGAGGCCAATGCCATGACCCTGGCTACGGTCGACGCCCAAGGGCGCCCCCACTGCCGCGTGTTGTTGCTCAAGGGGCTGGATGAGCAGGGTTTTACCTTTTTCACCAACTACACCAGCGCCAAGGGCCAGCAATTGAGCGAACGCCCGTATGCGGCCATGACCTTTTTCTGGCCTACCCTGGAGCGTCAGGTACGCATCGAAGGGCAGGTGGTCAAGGTGACGGCGCAAGAGTCCGATGCCTACTATCAGGTGCGCCCTCTGGGCAGCCGGATCGGGGCCTGGGCTTCGCCGCAAAGTCAGGTGATTGCTGATCGCGATGAACTGGTCGAACTGCTCAAGGCCACCGAAGCGCGCTTCAGTGACAGCCAGCCCCATTGCCCTGAACACTGGGGCGGCTATCGCTTGCTGCCCGAGCGCATCGAGTTTTGGCAAGGGCGTGCGAGTCGCTTGCACGATCGCCTCAATTATCGGCGTGAGGGTGCAGACTGGGTCCGCGAGCGCCTGGCACCCTGAGACGCAACTGGCAACGAGGGCGCGCAATGCAAATCGGTTATTTCGCGCTACTCTTTGCCAAGCCCTGAGATCGCAAACAGCTCTGTTTTTACTGTACAGACGCTGAATAAAGCCTTTTTATCCGCGCTGTACCGTGACAGGTCACCGGCTGCGGAGTTTAATGAATCCCTGTTATTTTGGAGTTGATCCCATGCGTAAGTCCGTTCTGTTGGTTGCAGCATTCTCTACCATGACTGTTTTGTTGGGCGGCTGCACATCGAGCTTGACCGGCGACACCTATTCGCGTGACGAAGCTCGACGTGTACAGACCGTTCGTATGGGTACCATCGTTGCCCTGCGTCCTGTGCAAATTGAAGGCACCAAGACTCCGATCGGCGCTGCGACCGGCGCTATCGTGGGTGGTGTCGGCGGCAGTGCCATCGGTGGCGGCCGTGGCAGCATCGTAACCGCGGTGATCGGCGCAGTAGCCGGTGGCCTGCTGGGTTCGGCAGCCGAGTCGGGCCTGACCAAGACCCAGGGTGTAGAAATCACCGTGCGTGAAGACGACGGCAGCACCCGCGCCTACGTTCAGCAGGTTGAGCCTAACCAGGTGTTCCGTACCGGTGAGCGCGTGCGCATCATGACCGTTGATGGCACCAGCCGCGTTACCCAGTAAACCTGGCTAAAGCGCTAAAACAAAACCCCGGCCAGTGTGAACTGGCCGGGGTTTTTTATGCCTGCAAGTTGCGTTCAGGAAGAGTGCCTGAACGCTTGGTCGGCCCCCGACAAGGTTATGGCAATATGGTCCAACAAGCGCTCTGCCGTGTACTTGGGCATGCAACTGAACGCCATCACCACTGCCAACCCCAGTGCCAGAGCGGGCCGCGGGACATGACTGACATTGTAATGTCTGAGGCTGAACACCATTACACAGGCAGCGACGGAACCTATCAGGGCTCCGGCGATGGCTTCCGGCAAGGGGTGGATGGTGTGGGCGACGTAATTGATGGCGAACCACCAGGTCGCCAACAGGCCGGCCACGAGCGCAGGCCAGCGCAAGCGCTGGTCGAGCTGTTGGCACAGCAGGTTGAGCATTACGGTGAACACCAGACAAGCGTTCATGGCGTGACCGCTGAACACGGCAATACCCAGGTCATGCAGACCAATGCCCCAGCCCTTGAACAGGATCTTGCTGACGCCCACCACCAGATAGGCCGTCACCAGCACGCCCATCCACAGCAAGGCGATTTTTCTGGAGGCACTCAGCCACAGCCATACCGCAATCACCAGTGCTGCCGGGAACATCACCGTGATGCCGGCGTATTGCACAATCTGCATTTTATCGACCACGTTTTTCTCTTTTGGCGATTCACTCAAGCGAGCTGTGCCTCTGTGTGAGCGAGCCTGCTCGCGATGCTCTGAGACCTTCGCGAGCAGGCTAGCTCCCACAGTAGGGTGGGGTTACGCCACCGCTTGTTTACGGCTAAAGAACAGCGTAACGCCATAGCCGATCAGGGCTGCGAGGATCGAGCCGGTGAGGATGCCCATGCGGTCCATGCCGACATAATCGCTACCTGCGACGAACGCCAGTGAGCCGACAAACAGGCTCATGGTGAAGCCGATACCGCACAAGATGGCGACGCCAAACACCTGGCCCCAATTGGCGCCTGCGGGCAAGGCGGCCATGCCGGTCTTGATGGCGATCCAGGTCAGGCCGAACACGCCCAGGGTTTTGCCGATCAGCAAGCCTGCGGCAATGCCCATGGGCACGTGGCTGACAAAACTGTGCATGCTGACCCCTGCCAGTGATACGCCGGCATTGGCGAAGGCAAACAACGGCAGGATCGCGTAAGCCACCCAGGGATGCAGGGCATGCTCGATGCTCATCAGCGGTGAAGTTTCGGAGTTTTTGGTGCGCAGCGGGATGCAGAACGCCAGCGTTACACCTGCCAGCGTGGCATGCACACCACTTTTGAGCACACACACCCAGAGGATCAGGCCCACGATCATATAAGGCGCGACCTTGATCACCCCCATGCGGTTCATGGCAATCAGCACGATCAGGCACGTCGCAGCCAGCAGCAGGGATACGCCTGACAGTTCGCTGGAGTAGAACACCGCAATCACGATGATCGCCCCCAGGTCGTCGATGATCGCCAGGGTCATCAGAAATAGCTTGAGGGACACCGGTACACGTTTGCCGAGCAGGGCCAGTACGCCGAGGGCGAAGGCGATGTCGGTGGCCATGGGGATGGCCCAGCCGCCGAGTGCGTCCGGGTAATCCTTGTTGATGAACCAGTAGATCAGCGCCGGTACCACCATGCCGCCGATTGCCGCCGCGCCGGGCAGCACCACCTGCGAGGGCTTGGACAGCTGGCCTTCGAGCAATTCGCGTTTGACCTCAAGGCCGATCAGCAGAAAGAACAAGGCCATCAGGCCATCGTTGATCCACAGCAGCGAAGGCTTGGCAATTTGCAGGGCGCCGATTTGCACCGCTACCGGCACGTCCAGAAAGGCCGTGTAGTAATGGGAAAGCGGTGAGTTATTGACGATCAGAGCCAGAGCGGCCGCGGCAATCAACAGCAGACCGCTGGCAGCTTCCAACTGAAAGAAACGAGTGAAAGTGCTACGCAGAGGCAAGGTCGCTCTCCATCAATTAGGTAAAAGGTGCGACACCCTAACCCGTGGGGTTAGTGGTTAAAACAAAAACTATATTCTTTTTTGTTATAAGCACGGACGTACTCTCACACCGCTCAAAAGCCTAGCAGTTGTGTGTCAAATTGAGTCTGTTTTGTGCCTGAGAAGGCTATCGGGAATAGGCTGGTTTTTGCCGGTTTTTCAGCAAGGATCCAGTCTGAAGAAGGATAAGTCGGTGACTGTGTGGGAGCGGGCTTGCTCGCGATACAGGCGCTGCGGTCTGTCTGGCAGACCGAGGTGAATGCATCGCGAGCAAGCCCGCTCCCACAGTCAGGGGCTAGGCTTCGATACCCAGAATGTCGCGCGCTACCGCTTCGGCAATACGGATACCGTCGACACCTGCCGACAGAATCCCGCCAGCGTAGCCAGCGCCTTCGCCCGCCGGGAACAAGCCCTTGACGTTGAGGCTCTGCATCGACGCATCACGGGTCATGCGCAGCGGCGACGAAGTACGGGTTTCGATGCCGGTGAGAATGGCATCGTGCATCGAGAAGCCCTTGATCTGTTTCTCGAACGCCGGCAAGGCTTCACGGATGGCTTCAATGGCGAAGTCCGGCAAAGCCAGGGCCAAATCACCCAAGGACACGCCCGGCTTGTAGGACGGCTCGACGCTGCCCAGGGCCGTGGACGGCTTGCCCGCAATAAAGTCCCCCACCAGCTGCGCCGGTGCTTCGTAGTTGCTGCCACCCAGTACATAGGCGTGGGATTCGAGGCGCTCTTGCAGCTCGATGCCGGCCAATGGCCCGCCCGGGTAGTCTTCCGGCGTAATGCCGACAACGATCCCCGAGTTGGCATTGCGCTCGTTACGCGAGTACTGGCTCATACCGTTGGTCACAACGCGGCCGGGTTCGCTGGTGGCCGCAACCACGGTACCACCCGGGCACATGCAGAAGCTGTAGACCGAACGACCGTTTTTGGCGTGGTGCACCAGTTTGTAATCGGCAGCGCCCAGTTTCGGGTGGCCGGCATACTTGCCCAGACGCGCACTGTCGATCAGCGACTGCGGGTGTTCGATACGGAAACCTACCGAGAACGGCTTGGCTTCCATATACACGCCACGATCGTGGAGCATGCGGAAGGTGTCGCGAGCGCTATGGCCTAGCGCCATGATGACGTGGCGGGAGTTCAGTTGCTCGCCGTCGGCCAGTACCACGCCGGTCAGTTGACCGTTATCGATCAGCACATCGGTGACGCGTTGCTGGAAGCGCACTTCGCCGCCCAGAGCGATGATCTGCTGGCGCATGTTTTCCACGACACCGGTCAGACGGAAGGTGCCGATATGCGGCTTGCTGACATAGAGGATCTCGTCCGGCGCACCGGCCTTGACGAACTCGTGCAGCACCTTGCGGCCGTGGTGTTTGGGGTCCTTGATCTGGCTGTAGAGCTTGCCGTCGGAGAACGTGCCCGCGCCGCCTTCGCCAAACTGCACATTGGACTCGGGGTTGAGCACGTTTTTACGCCACAGGCCCCAGGTGTCCTTGGTGCGCTGGCGCACTTCGGTACCGCGCTCAAGAATGATCGGCTTGAAGCCCATTTGCGCCAGCAGCAGCCCGGCAAAGATACCGCAAGGGCCAAAACCGACCACAATCGGACGTTCGCTCAAATCCTGCGGAGCCTCACCGACCACCTTATAGCTGACGTCCGGTGCTGGATTGACGTTACGGTCGTCGGCGAACTTGATCAGCAATGGCGCTTCATCGCGCACACTCAGGTCAATGGTGTAGATAAAGCACAGTTCGGACGATTTTTTACGCGCATCGTAGCTGCGCTTGAACAAGGTGAAATCGACCAGTTCATCACTTTCGATGCCCAGGCGCTGCAGGATGGCAGGGCGCAGGTCTTCATCGGGATGATCGATTGGCAGCTTGAGTTCGGTGATTCGTAACATGACAGTGTCCAGTATCGGGGGGCCAGGTAAACCCTGGCAGAACCGGCAATTGTAAGCTGCTTCGAGGCAATTTGCGGCAACAGTTATCGGTTAGTCGTTACGCGCGCCACCAAAATAGCCGCAACCGCGCTGCACTTGACCGTTGATACGCAGCTCGGCGCCCAGGTGTTGCACGCTGCCATTGGCGCTGTCGGTGCAGCGTTGCGGGGCAACCCACAGCTCGATGTGCTGATTGTTGGCTTCGGTGGACAGGGAGAAACGGCCATCGCCGACCTGTTCTTCAACAAAAGGCAGAGCCAGGTCCGGCTGGCCTTCGCGCTTGAGCACCATGCCCTTGCTGCCGGCTTGCACTTCCCAGGCCGGGCCATTGCCGTTGGCGTGTACGGTCAGTTGCTTGAAATTCGGGTCCTGGCAGGCGCTGCTGTTGCGCTCCAGGCGGTAGAGCTGTTGCACCTGTACTTCACCGTCAGTTCCAGGGGTTTTGCTGGCGCTAAAATTGCCGCGGATATCGGCGAACAACTTGCCCGGTTTATTGGGCATATATGAAGCGTCCTGCACCAGGGAGGTGTTGGCGCTGTCACGCACCACATAGCGCTGTTGGCCGACACACGGCTGGAAAATCAGTTGGTCATTGGCACTAATCAGCTCGCCTTGCAGGCGCGTCTGGCCTGCGGTGGTGTCGGCAGGTTTGCTGCTGAACATCTGGCAGCCGGCAAACACGGGCAGCAGGGCGAACAAAACTAAGGTACGGGCAACACGCATCATGGGGACTCCTGAAGGATGTCGCCACGTTACTTAGCCTCGCGGTGCATCACAAGGGGGCTGGCCCGATTGATGTGGGAGCGGGCTTGTTCGCGATACACACGGCGCGGTCTGTCAGTTAAACCGCAGTGTTGCCATCGCGAGCAAGCCCGCTCCCACAGGTTTTTCGCTGAAGTAAGGCGCCAGGTGGGCTCACCCCACGATGTAGGTTTGCCCGGTTTGCAGGCCTTCGACGCTTTTGGCGTAGGCCAGGGCTACATCAGCACCGGCCACCGGCTTGAAACCACGGAAGTAGGGCGCGTACTTACCCATTGCTTCTTCCAGCACCGTAGGGCTTACCGAATTGACCCGCAGCCCGCGCGGCAACTCGATGGCCGCCGCTTTGACGAAACCGTCGAGTGCTGCGTTGACCAGTGCCGCCGAGCTGCCGGTGCGAATCGGTTCGCGGTTGATCACACCACTGGTGAAAGTGAACGACGCGCCATCGTTGGCAAACTCACGGCCGATCAACAGCAGGTTGACCTGACCCATCAACTTGTCCTGCAAGCCCAGAGCGAAGTCGCTTTCGCTCATCTCGCCCAGTGCGGCGAACTTGACGTTACCGGCCGCGCAGATCAATGCGTCGAAACGGCCGGTCTGCTTGAACAGGTTGCGGATCGATGCGCTGTCGCTGATATCGACTTGAAAATCGCCGCTTTTGCGGCCAATTCGCACGATCTCGTGGCGTGCTGACAGTTCACGGTCAATCGCTGAACCAATGGTGCCGTTAGCGCCGATCAACAGAATTTTCATGGTGCAAGCCTTTGTGGGTGAGGTGAGTGCTCAGTCTAGTAGTGGTTTTTTGGCGCGATAAGCGCACTAATAGGCAACCTTTGGTTTTCATATGGAAACAATCCATGAGTGAAATGGATGACCTCGCGGCGTTCGCGGTATTGATCGATGCCGGTAGCTTCACCCTTGCCGCCCAGCAATTGGGCTGCAGCAAGGGGCAGTTGTCCAAGCGCATCAGCCAGCTGGAGGCGCAGTTCTCTGTGGTGTTGTTGCATCGCACCACCAGACGCTTAAGCCTTACCGCTGCTGGCGCGGCTTTGCTGCCTCAGGCCCAGGCACTGGTGGTGCAAGTTGAGCGGGCGCGTCAGGCATTGGCCCGACTAAAAGACGATATGGCAGGCCCGGTGCGTATGACGGTGCCTGTATCGTTGGGCGAAACGTTCTTTGATTCGTTGCTGATGGAGTTTTCCAGCCAATACCCGCAGGTGCAGATCGAGCTGGAGCTCAATAACAGCTATCGCGACATGGCGCGGGAGGGCTTCGATCTGGCGATCCGCTCGCAGGTCGCCAGCCACGAGCGCCTGGTGGCCCGGCTTGTACTCAACTGGCACGAGATAACCTGTGCCAGCCCTCGCTATCTCGAGCAGTTCGGTGAGCCAACGGCGCCGCAACAACTGGCCGAGCACCGCTGCCTGCTTAACAGCCACTACAGTGGTCGCGAAGAATGGCAGTACCACCTGCAACATGAATTGCACCGGGTGCGGGTCTCGGGGCCCTTTGCCAGCAACCATTACAGCCTGCTGAAAAAAGCTGCTGTAATCGGTGCCGGTATTGCCCGCTTGCCGTCGTACATGCTCAGTGCCGAATTAGCAGACGGGCGTTTGCGCGCACTGCTGCGCGACTATCAAACGCGCAGCAACCCCATGTATCTGGTTCATCCGTATCAGGGCGGTTTGCCCAAGCGCACGCAGGTGTTGGCCGATTACCTTGTGGGCTGGTTCCAGCGCAGTGGCGAGGCAATCAACCAGCTTTAACGAAACCGCCGTGCAATCAGATGATCAATCGACAGCGCCCCCGGGCCTCTAGCCATCAAATACAGCAAGATCGCGATCCAGGTGCCGTGAGTCGGGTAGGCATCTGGGTACACGAACAGTTGGATGGTCAGGGTCATGCCCAGCAGCGCCAACGCCGAGAAACGTGTCGCAAGCCCCAGCAGGATCAGCACCGGGAAAAAGTGCTCGCTGAAGGCCGCAGCGTGGGCGGCCACCTCGGGGGAAAGTAGCGGAACCTTGTATTCCGTACTGAACAAGTACAGCGCAGAGTCAGACAGGTGCGGCATGCCGAGTTGAAAAGTACCGTCCACCAGATCGATTGCCAAACCTTCAACCTTGGTCTGGCCAGATTTCCAAAACACCGCCGCGATGGAGAAACGTGCGACAAAGGCAATCAGCGTGTGGGGGATGCGCTGCATCAGCCCGATCGCACCTTCGATCCAGCGGTGTAACACGCGGGGGATTGTTGTTTGAGTATTCATGGCAAAGCCTCGTGGGTGGGCTGTAAACCAGTGATGGTGTTGTGACTAATCAACAGCGCCAGGGCCTGGCCCAGGTCGAAATCAGGGTCGGCTTCCAGGGCATGGCCCGCCGCCAACCCCAGGGTATTTCCACCCTTGAGCAAGTGCACAAACACTGCGCACCCTGAGCTGACCGTGAATACTTCCACGCGCAATTCATTGCGCAGTACCAAAACGCTTTGTGGCTGACGCGGGTTCAGGCCCTGTATCTGCCCCAGGCTTTGATGAGCCGCCCATAAGGCGGCTATGGCGTAGGGTGACTGCAGTGATGCGACGCCGGGGTGCAGTTGCAGGTGCAGTTGGGCCAGCCCCTCGGGATTGTCGAGCGCCTGAGTCAGCAGCCCGGGGTTTACAGCGCAGATGTCTGCGGCGTGAAAGGCCTGCACGCACAAACGCTCAAGGCGAGCGACGTCCGCCAGGTAAGGCACGCTTCTGGCCGGTGCGAAGCTATTGATAAACCCCGCGAACTGGCTGCCATAGGTGCTCATGACGGGGCTGTCGGGCGGGTATTTCTGAATAAACATCTGCGCCATGGCCTGAAAAAAGGCTTCACCGACCAATTGCGCAACAACGGGATAGCTGGTGGCCAGCGCGTTGATCAGGCCGCTTTGTACATTGTTGCTATAGACCGCGAAACGACGGTCAATGTCGTCGTTATAGCCGACAATACCTGTTGGGGGTGGCGTGCGCGGATTGAGCAAAGCTGCACTGAATGATTCTTGCAGTTTCATGGCTGCACCTGTGCGTTGAGCAGGCAGCGGTCGGCGAGCCGGGCTTCCTGAACCAGTTCGGTGAGAGGGGGCAGATGATTGTCGCGCTCGATCAGGGTGGCCATCGGGCCTGTTCGTTTCAGCACTTGCCGGTATAGCGCCCAGACAGCCTGATCAATCGGCGCTCCGTGGTTGTCGATCAGCAAGCGTTCTCCAAAGCTATCAGCCTCTTCGGCAAAGCCTGCCAGATGAATTTCGGCAACCGCCCGCAGTGGCAAAGCATCGATGTAGGCCAGAGGCTCGCGGCCGTGGTTGATACAGGACACGTAGACGTTGTTCACATCCAGTAAAAGGCCACAGCCGCTGCGGCTTATGACCTCGCGAATAAATTCAGCCTCGTCGAAATCTGCTGCGTCGAACTCGATATAGGTAGCGGGGTTTTCCAGCAATATCTGGCGCTGCAACACATCCTGAGCTTGATCCATATGCGCACAAACCCGCTGCAGCGTAGCCGTGTCATAACGCAACGGCAGTAAGTCATTGAGGAAAACCCCACCGTGGGAAGACCACGCCAGATGTTCGGAAAACATCTGCGGCTGGTAGCGGTTGAGCAATGTGCGCAAGCGTTGCAAGTGTTCGCCATTGAGCGGGCTTTCGCCGCCAATCGACAGGCCGACGCCATGTATCGACAGCGGATAAAGGTCGCTGATCAAGCCCAGGTAGTGGTGGAAAGGGCCACCGGCGACCATATAGTTCTCGGCATGTACTTCAAAGAACCCGACGTCAGGGCGGGTCTCAAGTACATCCACAAAGTGCTCGGCCTTGAGCCCTAGCCCCGCACGTGGCGGGAGCTGGGGCGCAGGAGGCGCGATGAGCGAAGCAAGCGGGCTATGCATCATCAACACTCGGTGGCGCGAATCAGGATTTGGCCTTGAAGGCAGCCATTTGGCCAAAGCCGGTTGGCGAGGTAGAGCTGGCGGTTTTCTCGCAGGTGCCCTTTGGAACGAGTTTCCAGGCATTGGCCTGATTATCGGTTTTGGCGGTGCCGGCGCAGGTGGTGCCCGCGCCGGCAGCGCAATCGTTGTGACCTTTCATGGCCACCCCGAAGCATTTTTCCATGTCGCCAGCTGCCTGTGCGGGCAGGGCGGCAATGCTCAGAGCCGACCCGAGGGCAAGTGCCAGGGCAGCAGCGGACAAGGTGCGAGTGGTTTTGCTGTTCATGGTGACTCTCCAAAGACCCCGGTAGCGATTGCTGCCGGCTTACCCCACTAGAGAGGCGAGGGCGTGAGTTGTTACAAAGCATCTGAATTATTTTTTGATTTTAACTGCCACTTCCCCTTCGCCAGCGGCTACAGAAAACTCAGTTTGGGACTATAAAAAACGGCCCCGAAGGGCCGTTTTGTGTCACAGGCGGTTTTAGCCGCCCAGGTACGCGTCTCGCACTTTCGGGTCGTTGAGCAGTTGCTCGCCGGTGCCTTGCATCACCACCCGGCCGTTTTCCAGCACGTAGGCACGGTCAGCGATTTTCAGCGCCTGGTTGGCGTTTTGCTCCACCAGGAACACCGTCACGCCTTCATCACGCAGTTGTTCGATGATGTCGAAAATCTGCTGGATGATGATTGGTGCCAGGCCCAGCGACGGCTCATCGAGCAGCAACAGCTTGGGTTTGCTCATCAAGGCCCGGCCAATGGCGAGCATTTGTTGCTCGCCACCGGACATGGTGCCGCCACGCTGAGTGAAGCGTTCTTTCAGGCGCGGGAACAGGTGCAGAACCTTGTCCATTTGCTCCTGATACTCCTGCTTCTCGGTAAAGAACCCACCCATGGCGAGGTTCTCTTCTACCGTCAAACGGGCAAACACCCTACGGCCCTCAGGAACAACGGCGATGCTCTTGCGCATGATCTGCGCAGAGGTCAACCCCACCAACTCTTCGCCCATGTAGCGGATGCTGCCGCTGTGGGCTTGTGGCGAGCCGCACAGGGTCATCATCAAAGTCGACTTGCCCGCACCGTTGGCTCCGATCAGGGTGACGATTTCACCCTGGCGTACTTCGACATTGACGCTGTGCAGGGCCTGGATCTTGCCGTAAAAGGTCGAAACGTTTTCGAATTGCAGCATTTTACGCTTCCCCCAAATAGGCTTTGATCACTTCAGGGTTGTCGCGGATCTGTTCCGGCGTCCCGTCAGCCAAAGGCGTGCCCTGGTTGATCACCACGATATGGTCGGAAATGCTCATGACCAGTTTCATGTCGTGCTCAATCAGCAGCACGGTGGCGTTGTGCTCATTGCGCAAAATGCTGATCAACGCCTTCAGGTCTTCGGTTTCCTTGGGGTTCAGACCTGCCGCCGGCTCGTCGAGCATGAGGATGCGCGGGCGCGTCATCATGCAGCGGGCGATCTCCAGACGGCGCTGTTGCCCGTAGGCCAGGGTGCCCGCCGGGCGGTTGGCGAATTCGGTCAGGTTGACCTTGTCCAGCCAGTACGCGGCGTAGTCCAGGGCGTCACGTTCGCTTTTGCGAAATGACGGGGTCTTGAACAGGCCCGACAGGAAGTTGGTGTTGAGGTGGCGATGCTGGGCAATCAGCAGGTTTTCAACGGCGGTCATGTCCTTGAACAGGCGCACGTTCTGGAAGGTACGCACCACGCCCTTGCGCGCAATTTCATGGCCCGGCAAGCCTTCTATCGACTCGCCATCGAGCACGATGCTGCCCGCAGACGGCTTGTAGAAGCCGGTCAGGCAGTTGAACACGGTGGTCTTGCCGGCACCGTTAGGGCCGATCATCGACACCACCTGTTTTTCCTTGACGGTCAGGGCCACGCCATTCACCGCCAACAAGCCGCCAAAGCGCATGCTCAGGCCGCTGACTTTCAATAACTCGCGGCTCATTTTCGCAGCTCCAGGTGAGGACGTTGCATAGGCAGCAGACCTTGTGGACGCCAGATCATCATCAGCACCATCAGGGCTCCGAACAGCAACATCCGGTATTCGCTGAATTCACGCATCATTTCCGGCAGCAGGATCATCACCACGGCGGCCAGGATAACCCCCAGTTGCGAGCCCATGCCACCCAGTACCACGATGGCCAGAATGATCGCCGACTCAAGGAAGGTGAACGATTCAGGGGTCACCAAGCCTTGGCGCGCGGCAAAGAAGCTACCGGCGAAACCTGCGAAGGTAGCGCCCAGGGTGAAGGCCGAGAGTTTGATCACGGTCGGGTTCAGGCCCAGGGCACGGCAGGCGATTTCGTCTTCGCGCAGCGCTTCCCACGCACGGCCAATCGGCATGCGCAGCAGGCGATTGATCACGAACAGCACCAGCAACACCAATACCAGCGCGATCAGGTACAGGAAGATGACCTTGTTGATCGAGTTGTAGGCGATGCCGAAGTATTCGTGGAACGTTTGCATGCCCTCGGCGGCTGTTCTGTCGAAGCTCAGGCCGAACAGGGTGGGTTTTGGAATGTTGCTGATGCCGTTTGGCCCGCCGGTGATATCGGTCAGGTTACGCAGGAACAGGCGGATGATTTCACCGAAGCCCAGGGTCACGATGGCCAGATAGTCACCGCGCAGACGCAGCACCGGAAAGCCCAGCAGCAGGCCGAAGGTGGCGGTCATCATCCCGGCCAGCGGCAGGCAGACCCAGAAGCTCCAGCCGAAGTAATGCGAGAGCAGCGCGTAGGTGTAGGCACCCACGGCATAGAAGCCCACATAACCCAGGTCGAGCAGGCCCGCCAGGCCCACCACGATGTTCAGGCCCAGGCCGAGCATCACATAGATCAGGATCAGCGTAGCGATGTCCACCGCGCCGCGTGAGCCATAGAACGGCCAGACCAGTGCCACGACGACCAGGCCGAGAATGATCCAGCGCTGGGTGCTGGGCAGGGTCAGGAAGTTGGTGGCCTTGGCCGGTACCTTGGGCAGGCTTGGCGAGTTTTTCCAGGCTGTGCTCAGTTGCTGGTTGAAAAGCACGCGCACAAACATCAGCAACGAGCAGATCGCAATCACGCTCAGGATCATGGGGCTGGTGTTGTGAACTTCGATGTTGATCCCGACGATAGTCAGTTTCAGACCGAGTACCGGGTAGGCGACGGCCCAGACCAACAGGGCGCTGAAGAGCGCCGACTTAAGATTCCTAGTCATACTTTTTCAATCTCCGGACGCCCCAGAATGCCGGTCGGACGGAACAGCAACACCAGCACCAGCAAGCCAAAAGCCACTACGTCTTTGTATTGGTCGCCGAAAATATCGGCCCCAAAGGCTTCAGCCACACCCAGTACCAGGCCACCGAGCATCGCGCCAGGAATGCTGCCAATGCCACCCAGTACCGCAGCGGTAAAGGCTTTAAGGCCTACCAGGAACCCTGCGTTGGGGTTGATCACGCCGTATTGAACGCTGATCAGCACCGCAGCGACAGCGGCCAGGGCTGCACCGATCACGAAGGTCAGCGCAATCACGTTGTTGGTGTTGATACCCAACAGGTTGGCCATTTTCATGTCTTCGGCGCAGGCGCGGCAGGCGCGGCCCATGCGGGAGCGGGAGATGAACAGGGTGAGGCCAAGCATTGCGAGGAAGGTGACGACGAAAACCACGATTTGCATGTAGGAGACGATAACTTCGCTGGCGCCTCCAGGGCCAAAGGTGAAGCCGCCGGGGATCAGATTGGGAATCGATTTGTCTTTTGAGTCTTGTGCCAGAAGCACGGTGTTTTGCAGGAAGATCGACATGCCGATAGCGGAAATCAGCGGGATCAGGCGGTTACTGCCACGCAATGGACGGTAGGCAACCCGTTCGATGCTGTAGCCGTAGGCGCTGGTGACCACAATGCTGGCGATAAACGCGGCAGTCAGCAGTAGCGGCACGCTGTCCAGACCCATCATGGTCAGGCCGGCGATGGCGATAAACGCAATATAGGAACCAATCATGTACACCTCGCCGTGGGCGAAGTTGATCATTCCAATAATGCCGTAAACCATCGTATAGCCGATGGCGATCAGGGCATACGTGCTGCCAACGTTGAGGCCGTTAACCAGCATTTGGAAGAAGTGATAGATGTCAGGCATTACAAAGCTCCTAAAAACCTGAGACGCATTTCACTGGTGGAGTCATTTTCCGGCCCGGGCCGTATGGGTTTTCACCCACTTGGAGCACAGGTCTTCTGCCAGCGAACCGCTGGTGACGGTTTTAAAGATTTTCAGGTGGGCGGGCATCCGGATCACGAAAGCGCGGCCCCATTTCCATAAGACGCAGGCCTGTAAAACAAAACCCACCGCTTGAGCAGTGGGCTTGGTTTTCAGGTCAGGAACCGACCCTTACTGAGGGCTTACTTCAGTTTTAGGCTTACCGAAGTGCCATTCGTAAACTACGAATTTGAAATCTTCCACGTCACCTTTGGCGTCAAACTTCAGGTTACCGGTAGGCGTTTTGAACGTACCTTTGTGGATGGCTTCAGCGACTTTGGCCGGGTCTTCGCTTTTCGCCTGCTCGATACCGCCGGCAATCACTTCAACTGCGGCGTAGGCCGGGAATACGAATGGGCCGGTAGGGTCCTGCTTTTTAGCGGCAAATGCGTCAACCAGTGCCTTGTTTTCAGGATCAGCGTCGAATGCTTTTGGCAGGGTGACCAGCAGGCCTTCGGAAGCGCCCTGGGCGATTTGCGAGATGGACTCGTTGCCCACACCTTCAGGGCCCATGAACTTGGCGTTCAGGCCTTTCTCTTTGGCCTGACGCAGTATCAGACCCAGCTCAGGGTGGTAGCCGCCGTAGTAGACGAAGTCGACGTTGGCTTGCTTGAGCTTGGCGATGACTGAGGAATAGTCTTTTTCACCCGCGTTGACGCCTTCAAAGACGGCAACTTTGATGCCTTTGTCTTCGAGGGTCTTTTTAACGGCGCTGGCGATGCCTTCACCGTATTGCTGTTTGTCGTGCAATACCGCAACGACTTTAGGCTTGACGTGATCCGCGATGTAATTACCGGCGGCAGGGCCCTGGGCGCTGTCCAGACCGATGGTGCGGAAGATCATCTTGTAGCCACGAGCGGTGATTTCCGGGCCGGTGGCGGCCGGGGTAATCATGATGATGCCTTCGTCTTCGTAAATGTCCGAAGCAGGCTGAGTGGAGCTGGAGCACAGGTGGCCGACTACAAATTTGATACCGTCGTTGACCACTTTGTTGGCAACCGCAACCGCTTGTTTCGGGTCGCAGGCGTCATCGTAGTCAACGGCTTCAAGTTTTTTGCCATCAACGCCGCCCTTGGCGTTGATTTGTTCGATGGCCATTTTTGCGCCAGCAAACTGCATGTCACCGTACTGAGTCAGAGGCCCGGTTTTAGGACCGGCAATACCGATCTTGATGGTGTCTGCGGCAAATGAATGGCTGGCGAACCCGGCCAAAACCATAGCGGCAAACAGTTTAGTAATCTGTTTCGTAGCCATCTTTATTGGTGCTCCACTCTTCTGTTGTAATTTTTATAGTCCTGGAAGCCAAGGCAGCCGGACCGGGTCTTCGTGTAGCGAAATTCCCGGTCAATCCCCCCTGCAACTGTACCGGTACAGTGTAGAGCGCCGGTTCAGCGCTTGAATAGCGTACTGGCGAGGGAAAGAACAAGAAATGTCGCTTAAACGCAAGAAAGAGACAGAATGGCGGCGGATTAGGCTGATGATAGTTATCAGAATGTTGCCACATCAACGCTGCTGTCCTTGGCGCTCTACTCTTTCCACGCTCCTTTACCTGAAAAACCGGGTTTTTCTACCGGGTGTGCAGCGTTATCATGACGCCGATTTTTTTCCCCGGTGAAACCCATGAATCAAGAACCTAGCACCCTCTATGCCAAGCTGCTTGGCGAGACCTCAACTATTGAATGGAAAGCCCTGCAGCCCTTCTTCGCCAAAGGGGATTTGCTGTGGGTCGAGCCAGCTCTGGACTTGATCGAAGCGGCGCAGGCCGTGACTCAGGATGATGCAGAGAAAGTCTCGGCCTGGATGGCATCCGGGCTGCTTGGCAAGATGACTGAGGCGCAGGCGCTAGACGTTCTTGAACGCGACCCGCAGCTATGGGCAGTGGTGGTTTCACCTTGGGTGATGGTCCAGGAAAGGGCGCAAAAATAACCCAGCGCACCAAACCGGCGCATTTGTTTGCACTGCTGTGAAGAGCCCGGAGTGTGTAGCTCAGTAACCCGTCTTCGCATAGTGGCAATATGCCGTAGAGAAACGCCACAGTTACAACTGTGGCGTTTTTTTGTACCTGCGATCCGGCTGTACCGCTACTGGCTGGTCAGTACAAAGGTGGCGTGATCGGGAGCGGGTATCGGGCGTTTGTCGAGTTGTTGAAGAATCTCTGGCAGCGCCTCGAAAGCTACGGGGCGGCTGAGCAGATAGCCCTGGATGAAGTCGCACCCCAACTGGTTGAGGAACTCGAACTGGCGAGTGGTTTCGACACCTTCGGTGACTACTTGCAGGTGCAGGGTATGGGCCATGAGGATAATGGCCTGGACGATTTCCATATCCTGGCTGGATGCCGGGATGTCCTGAATAAAGGAACGATCAATTTTAAGGGTGTTGAGCGGCAGACGCTTGAGGTAGGCCAGGGATGAATAGCCGGTGCCGAAATCGTCGATGGACAGTGATACGCCCAGCGCACGGATCTGGCGCAGCAGCTGCGAAGTGCTGTTCAAATTGCACATCAGGGCATTTTCCGTGACTTCCAGCTCCAGTCGTTGGGCTGTAATACCGGATGTGCGCAGGGCGTTTTCGATTTCGTCGGCCAATTCAATGCGCACCAGGCTCAGCGCCGAGCAATTTACGGCAATGCCCAGATGCTGCCAGCCCTGGCGAGAGAGGGCGGCGAGATCATGGCAGGCCTTGCGCAATACCCAGTGGTCGAGCCGTGCGATCAGCCCGTTGGCTTCGGCGATGCTGATAAAACGCTCCGGGCCCAGCAAGCCGTGTTCAGGGTGTTGCCAGCGAATCAGGGCCTCCAGCTTGGCAACGCGGCCGCTCTTGAGGTCGAAGATGGGTTGGTAATGCAGGAGCAGCCCTTGGTCTTCATCCAGCGCATGACGCAGTTGCTCTTCAATTTGCAGCTCCAGCGAGGCCCGGGTCTTGAGGTTGCTGCTGAAAAAATTCAGGGTGTTACGCCCGCTGCCCTTGGACTGATACAACGCCAGGTCGGCATGCTTGAGCAGTTCGGCACTGGTTGTGCCGTCTTCGGGGAACACACTGATGCCAATGCTGGTGGTCATCACCATCTGGCGACCTGACAGCTCGATGGGCTCTTTGAGCTTGAGCATGATGCGCTGGGCCATGCTTCGCGCTTCATCGCGCTGGCTGATGTTGATCAGAATGCAGAACTCGTCACCGCCAAAACGTGCAACCACGTCATCGTGACTGCGGATAGCGTGCTTGATGCGCGTGGCGATGGTTTTGAGCAACTCATCCCCGGCGTCGTGCCCCAGGCTGTCATTGATGCGTTTGAAGTGGTCTATGTCGAGGAACATCACGGCAAGCCTGGTGTTCCTGGCGGCGCAGTCGATGAGTTTTTCAGCAAACAGCTGATTGAAGCCGCGGCGGTTGATCAGATTGGTCAGCGGGTCGAAATGCGCCACTTGCTGCAAGGACGCGCGTGCCTGGTCGAGCTGGCTGAGCAAGGCGTTGACGCGCCTCAGGTCGTGCTCCTTGAGTTGCAGCTTCTTGTCGACAATCGTGGCGCTGATGCAACTGCCAGTCAGCAACAGGGCGATGACGCCGACTACAAGGGCCAGTTGCCAGTTATTGCTGCCTGCATCCGGACTGACCGCCAGTGTGTCGCCAATGATGAAGTGAGTGCCGAGCAGGCCGCCAGCCGCAAGCATGCACAGGGCATATTTGAAAAACTGATGGAGCAGGCCGCCGGTTGAGCGCCAGGCGGTTGTGCTATTGAGCGTTTGCACAATGACCAGAGCTATCAGCAATGAGCCGAGCGCGATGGCAGCGTTGTAGCCAGCTTTGAGTGGGGAGTAAAAAGCCAGCATACAGATGCAGTGCATGGCCCAGATACCGATGGTCAGGCAACTGACACCTATCCATCGCCAAACGGTCTTTGCTGCAGTTTTTTCTGCGTTGGCAGCCCGGTCGAGCAAATTCAGCGTGGCTACGCAGGCCGTGCAGGCAACCAGCCAAGCGAGAAAAACCAGATAGGGGTTATAGCCGCCGATCAACAGCAGTTGCCCGCTTTCTGCGGATTCGGCCAAAAGTTGCAACCCCGGACTTTCCATTGCATGCCTCGGCGATCCAGATGCGCTAGTCGTAAGGTGCTAGCTTGGGGTCGAGTATAGAAGCTGGATTGAGGAAGGCAGGGGTGATGGCAAAATGATGGTTATCATTTTGTTATTAAGGCGTGGGTTTATAGTTGTAAGTGTTGATGCGCGATTGTAGTCGCTGCCGCAGGCTGCGAGGCAATTGCGCGAGCTTGAAGAAAACGGGGGGCTACGCCCCCCTTCGCAGCCTGCGGCAGCGACTACATGTTTGCGGATTTTAACCCGCTACCAGCACCCGGATGGCTTCGAGGCGCAGGGCCGCTTTCTCAAGCATGGCCAGGCTCTGTTCGCGCTGCTTGCGCAAGGCAATCAGTTCGCTGTCGCGCACGCTTGGGTTGACTGCCTGCAGGGCGGTCAGACGTGCCAGTTCTTCTTCGGTGTCGGCTGCCAGACGGCGCTGGGCTTCGGCCACACGCTCGGCGTGACGTGGCGCAATCTTGGCTTCACCGGCGTTGATCTTCGGCGTCAGCTGGTCACGCTGGGCCTGAACGAATTTGTTGGCGCTGGCGCGGGGTACGCTTTCCAGCTGTTCGTTCAAGGTGTCGAAGGCCACGCGCGACGACAAGTCGTTGCCATTGGCATCGAGCAGGCAGCGCAGGGCGGCAGGCGGCAGGTAGCGGCCCAGTTGCAGGGAGCGCGGGGCAACCACTTCACTGACGTAAATCAGCTCAAGCAGGACGGTACCCGGCTTGAGGGCCTTGTTCTTGATCAGGGCGACGGCGGTGTTGCCCATCGAACCCGACAGCACCAGGTCCATGCCGCCTTGCACCATCGGGTGTTCCCAGGTGATGAACTGCATGTCTTCGCGCGACAGCGCCTGGTCGCGATCGTAGGTGATGGTCACACCTTCGTCGTCGCCCAGGGGGAAGCTGGCGTCGAGCATTTTTTCGCTCGGTTTGAGGATCAGTGCGTTCTCCGAATGGTCTTCGCTGTCGATGCCAAAGGCGTTGAACAGGGTTTCCATGTAGATCGGCAGGGTGAACTGATCGTCCTGCTCAAGAATCGCCTCAACCAGCGCTTCCCCTTCACCCGAACCACCGGAGTTGAGCTCCAGCAGACGGTCGCGGCCCGTGTGCAGCTCTTGCTCCAGACGCTCGCGTTCAACCCGGGCTTCGTCGATCAGTGCTTGCCACTCTTGATCGTCCGCCGCTTCAAGCAACGGCAGCAGGCGCGGGCCGAACTGGTGTTGCAGGGCGTTACCGGTCGGGCAGGTATTGAGGAACGCGTTCAGGGCTTCGTGGTACCACTGGAACAGGCGCTGTTGCGGACTGGTCTCAAGGTACGGCACATGCAGTTCGATCACGTGCTTCTGGCCGATCCGGTCCAGACGGCCGATCCGCTGCTCCAGCAAGTCCGGGTGGGCCGGCAGGTCGAACAGCACCAGGTGATGGGCAAACTGGAAGTTACGACCTTCACTGCCGATTTCGGAACAGATCAGTACCTGGGCGCCGAATTCTTCGTCTGCGAAGTAAGCCGCAGCACGGTCGCGCTCCAGAATGTTCATGCCTTCGTGGAAGACCGTCGCAGGAATACCGGAACGCACGCGCAGGGCGTCTTCCAGGTCCATCGCGGTTTCTGCGTGGGCGCAAATCACCAGAACCTTGGTGCGCTTGAGCATTTTAAGGGTGTCGATCAGCCATTCGACGCGCGGGTCGAAGTTCCACCAGCGTTCTTCATCGCTGGCGTCCGGCTGGGCCTGGAAGCTGACTTCAGGGTACAGCTCGGCGTGTTCACCCAGCGGCAGCTCAAGGTATTCAGCCGGGCACGGTAGCGGGTAGGCGTGCAGCTTGCGTTCCGGGAAGCCCTGGATTGCGGCGCGGGTGTTACGGAACAAAACGCGGCCGGTGCCGTGGCGGTCAAGCAGCTCACGAACCAGGCGGGCGCTGGCTTCGGCATCGCCATCATTGACGGCAGCCAGCAAGGCATCGCCTTCGGCACCGAGGAAGCCGTGGATGGTTTGGTGGGCTTCAGGGGACAGGCTGCCTTTATCCAGCAGTTCCTGCACGGCCTGAGCTACCGGGCGATAGTTTTCGCTTTCGGCGCGGAAGGCGGCCAGGTCGTGGAAACGGTTCGGGTCCAGCAGGCGCAGGCGTGCAAAGTGACTGTCCTGGCCCAGTTGTTCCGGGGTGGCAGTGAGCAGCAACACGCCGGGGATTACACCGGCGAGCTGTTCGACCAGGCCGTACTCCGGGCTGACGTTGTCTTCGTGCCACACCAGGTGGTGCGCTTCGTCGACCACCAGCAGGTCCCAGTCGGCATCAAACAGCGCTGCCTGGGCCTTGGGATCGTCCACCAGCCATTCCAGTGCAACCAGGGCCAGTTGGCAGTCTTCGAAGGGGTTGCTGGCGTCGCTTTCGATAAAGCGTTCTTCATCGAACAGCGCCACTTCAAGGTTGAAGCGTCGACGCATCTCGACCAGCCATTGGTGCTGCAGGTTTTCCGGAACTACGATCAATACACGGTTGGCACGGCCACTGAGTAGTTGGCGGTGAATCACCAGACCGGCTTCGATGGTTTTGCCCAGGCCCACTTCGTCGGCCAGCAAAACCCGGGGCGCGATGCGGTCAGCAACTTCACGGGCAATGTGCAATTGGTGCGCGATAGGCTGCGCACGAACGCCACCTAGGCCCCACAGCGGCGATTGCAACTGGCGGCTGGTGTGTTCGAGAGTGTGGTAGCGCAGCGAGAACCAGGACAGCGGGTCGATTTGCCCGGCAAACAGGCGGTCACTGGCCAGACGGAACTGGATAAAGTTCGACAGTTGGGTTTCTGGCAGGGTAACGGCTTCGTTTCGCTCGTTGAGGCCGTGGTAGACCATCAGGCCGTCAACGTCCTCGACTTCGCGCACGGTCATCTTCCAGCCTTCGAAGTGGATGATGGTGTCACCCGGCGAAAACCGTACACGCGTGAGCGGTGCGTTGCGCAGCGAATATTGGCGGGTTTCGCCAGTGGCCGGATAGAGCACGGTCAACAAGCGACCGTCCTGTGCCAGAACGGTGCCCAAACCTAGCTCTGCTTCGCTGTCACTAATCCAGCGTTGCCCCGGTTGATACTGCTGCGCCATGCTGCCTGACTCCCGCTTTGAAAAAGCCGAGTATATTAACGGATCAAGGGCCTCAGTCCAAAGGACTCTCACAAAAAGCTGTGCGGTTTGCCAGGATCCCAACGCAGTTATCGACCAGTGGCCAGTGACCACTGGCTGGCACCGACAGTCTGCCGACAGGAGAACAATAACGATGCTGCCGTCCATTTTGCCGCTTGGCGTTGTCCCTGTGACCTCGGGGCAGGACCCGGTTCGTCCGCGACCGGACATCCCTCCTGTTGCATCTGCGCAGGCCACTTCCAGCGAGAGTGCGATTGACCTCAAACACAGCGATGCCGATCAGGCCACGTTGTTATTGCGCGAAGAACAGCAGCGCCAGCACGACAAGCGCCGTCGTGAGGCTCTGGAACAGGGCGATGAGACAGCGTCGGGCAGTGATGACATTGCGCCAGACAAGCCCCAGGTTGATGGCATGCAGCGCCAGGGTGTGTGGGTCGATATCAAGGTCTAGGTGGTTTTTTCTGGTCAGGGCCGGATGTGCGTCGCATTATTGGCGTACTGAAACATACTGACAGTGGTCTGATTTGCTTATGAGCCAAGACACCAAGCTGGTTGACCTGGGCGCCGAGCGCGCAAAACGGGTGCACGACCTCAACGAAAAACGCCTGAACGAAGTGCGCAAGGCGTTCGAACAGGCAATGCCGTTGGTAAAAGCGGCGAAAAAGCCGAAGAAAAAACCGAAAAAGCGCTGAACCGCCGCGTTTTCGATGATCTGCGTCAACTAACTCCCTCAACTGCCGGCTGGCCGTGGATCACTATTGATCCCGGTCAAGTTGTGCGCCTGCGTGTCTGGTTAATCTAGCTTCACAGACAGACAATCAGCGCACAGGAGGCCGTCATGTTTCTCGATAATGTGGTTATCGCCGGAGTACTTACCGTCGGCCTCATGGTGTTGTTCTTCGCTGGCCTGGGCATTTTTATCTGGAAAGACTCCCAGAAGCGCAAATAGCGCCGAGTCTTTTCATGGCATGAGCACGCAAGGCATTTTGGGCGACTTCGGTCGCCTATTTTTTTGCCTGTGTGTTTTGTCTTGTGTGGGAGCGAGCCTGCTCGCGATGCAGGCAACACGATCTGTCAGGAACACTGAGCCGATGGCATCGCGGGCAAGCCCACTCCCACAAGGTCTGCATAATGGCTGGGCATAAAAAAAGGTACGACCCGTGAGGGTCGTACCTTTTTTGTGCAGCGCAGCTATCAGGCGAGAACTTTGGAAGCCAGCCAGAACAGCGTCGCAGACAGTGCGATGGTGGCAGGCAGGGTCAGCACCCACGCCATCAGGATGGTCTTGATGGTGCCACCTTGCAGGCCGCTTTTATTGGCGACCATGGTGCCCGCTACGCCCGACGACAGGATATGAGTCGTCGATACCGGCAGGGAGAAGATGTTGGCCATGCCGATGGCAAAAGCCGTGGTGATTTGCGCGGCCATGCCCTGGGCATAGGTCATGCCCTGCTTGCCGATCTTCTCGCCGATGGTTTTGACCACGCGCTTCCAGCCAACCATGGTGCCCAGGCCCAGGGCCAGTGCAACAGCCAGGATCACCCAGAACGGAGCGTATTCGGTGGTGGCGGTCAGGTCTTTGCGCAGTTTCTCGAGGTCCGCTTTTTCGCGGGATTCAAGAATTGGCAATTTACTGACCTTCTTCGCGGTGTCATCCAGGCACAGCAGGTAGCGACGGATTTCGATACGCTTTTCAGCCGGGATCGAGTGGTAGTCCGCCACGCCTTTGAGCGAGGTCAACAGGGCTGCGATGGTCGGTTCGGTCTGCTGCGGGTTGCAGCTGAACTGATCCGGCAGGTCGCCTTTGACACTTTTGCCCAGAGCCAGGAACTCGCTCAGCGAAGCGTTGTTGCGCTCGTAGAACTGGCTCAGGTGCAGGGTGGCGTCGCGGGTGCGTTCGATCTGATAAGTGGTGCTGTTCAGATCCAGAACGAAAGCGCTTGGCACGATGCCGATCAGGACCAGCATGATCAGGCCGATGCCTTTCTGGCCATCGTTGGAACCGTGCACAAAGCTTACCGCCATGGCCGAGATCACCAGAACCAGTCGGTTCCAGAACGGCGGGTGCTTCTTGTCATCCAGCTTGCGGCGCTGCTCGGGGGTCTTGTGCATCTTGGACCCCGGACGCCACCACTTCAGGCCGACCAGCACCAGGCCCGCAACCACGAAACCGGCGATTGGCGAGAACACCAGCGAGGCACCAATATCGATAGCCTTCTGCCAGTTAACCCCGTCACTGACCGGAATGCCGCTGATCAGGGCATTGGCCAGGCCCACGCCAAGGATCGAGCCGATCAGGGTGTGCGAGCTTGAAGCAGGGATGCCGAAGTACCAGGTACCGAGGTTCCAGGTGATGGCGGCTGCAAGCAACGAGAACACCATGGCCAGGCCATGTCCGGTGTTTACATTGACCAGCAGCTCTACCGGCAGCAGGTGAACGATGGCATAAGCCACGCCGACCCCGCCCAACAGAACGCCGAGGAAGTTGAATACACCGGAAAAGAACACCGCCAGGTGAGGCGGCATTGCTTTGGTGTAGATGACAGTCGCTACCGCGTTTGCGGTGTCATGAAAGCCGTTGATGAACTCAAACGCGAGAACAAAGGCTAGGGCGAAGAAGAGGCTGATAAGAACCCAGGCGTCCAATCCGCTTAATAGATCGATCATGAAGGTTTTCTGACACGGTCATAAAGGGGGGCGGATTATGCCAGAAAACCCCGCTAATCAATGCACTAGCTGCCCGTTGGTAACATCTATAAATGAAAAAACCTGTAAGAATCCGCTGAGAGCTAGCGTAGGGAATTCCCTTCAAGCCACTGATAGCAAAGGCTATAGGGCTTTTCCAGGGGCGTACGTACGCCGTGGCGCAGGTCTGATTTGGATAGATGAAATTTCTTAAATCAGAGGGTGCGACGGTGCTGGTTCAGCTTCTGGCATAGCAAACAGCCATACCCACTCATGCAAATGGTGAGCACGCAAGGGGCAGCAGGGGCTGTCTGGCAGGTTTTCAGGTACAGGTCAGGGCTCTTCGGTCTTGAGCTCTTTTTCGATCTTCTGGATTTCTTCAGTGAATGCCTGGTCGAGCAGGCTGGCCCGTTTGCGCCAGGGTTTGCGTCCGGGCTCGGGTTTGGCAGCGTAGGTGGTCACTTCACCACCGTAAACATCCTTGAATCGTTGTTCCTGTCGCTCAAGTTCTGCGCGCAGTTCGTCTTTTGTCACTGTCTTACCTAATTGAGTTGAGTTTGAACCGGGTGAATCACCTTGCGTGGAGGTTGATTCATTTGACGAATGTCAGGCAATAAGACAAAGGCCTATAAATAACGTCACGCTTACATACACCACATAATGCACTCGGCCACGTCATTAACAGGAACATGAACGTCGCCGTTTCAAATGTTCACTCCGTAGGGAACAACACGCGATGCACGTGCCGGGCAAGCTGCGAGCCGCCAGCGAACGCAACCCCTTGGTTGGATCCAATATGCCGCACAGGCTTGATCTTGTGCTCTGGATAACTTGCCCTTTCTCAATGGCCGAGAAGTGCTACTACTATCGCCGAATAACTTCGTATGCGTCAACTTGCTGGAGTGTGATGTGTTATGAATATTTGTGAATTAGCCTGAGCTGAGCATGCAGGCCTCTATTAGTACCGCACCCGGGTAATTGGCCATCAAGTTATTTAAGGCCTGAGCTGAACTTGACCTGAATACATATAAGACAGACGTTTTCTATCATTTAGCGGATGCGTCTGATTGTAATAAACCCCAAGTGAAAGAATTGTCACTCAACTAGAATGATTCAAGATCGTACAAAATCATGTTTGCAGCGCCCCGGCATACGACGGATTGCGATTATCGGCCAGTGGTTCGATAATCGGCCGACAAAGCATAACTATAAATAGCTGAAGCTGGGGGTTGGGAATGAATGATCGACTGCACAATGCCGTTGCCAGTATCGCGCCACCGATTGTGGCGTCGCCGGCCAAGCGCATTCAGGCGTTTACCGGTGATCCTGACTTTATGTCCTCGCTGGCCCGTGGCCTGGCGGTGGTGCAGGCGTTTCAGGAGCGCAAACGGCATCTGACCATCGCACAGATCAGCCATCGCACGGAAATTCCTCGGGCGGCGGTTCGTCGCTGCCTCTATACCCTGATCAAGCTCGGCTATGCGACCACGGACGGGCGCACTTATTCGCTGCTGCCCAAAGTCCTGACCCTGGGCCATGCCTACCTTTCATCGACGCCGCTGGCAGTAACGGCCCAGCCCTATCTGGATCGCATGAGCGAGCAATTGCACGAGGCGTGCAACATGGCCACCCTCGAAGGCGATGACATTCTATATATCGCCCGGTCGGCCACCACCCAGCGCTTGATTTCGGTTGATCTGTCGGTCGGCGGCCGCTTGCCCGCTTATTGCACCTCAATGGGCCGCATCCTGCTGGCGGCGCTGGACGACGTGACCCTGCACGAATACCTGGCCCACGGTGAGTTTCAGGCCAAGACCAGTCGCACCCTGCACACTCCCGAGGCGTTGCTTGAATGCTTGCAGCAGGTCCGCGAGCAAGGCTGGTGTGTAGTCGATCAGGAGCTGGAGCAAGGTCTGCGTTCGATTGCCGTGCCGGTGTACGACGCTTCGGGGCAAGTGCTGGCAGCCCTTAACGTCAGCACTCACGCCGGGCGGGTCACGCGTACGGAGCTGGAGCAGCGCTTTTTGCCGATCATGCTCAATGCCAGTCGCGAGCTGAGCACCCAGCTATTCAGCTGATACGCAGCCACTAAGTGTTCGATAAACGCACAGTTAAGCGTTTATCGAATTGCGTGGCAGCAGCAGGCTGATTAATGTCGCCTTAGCACTGCCTCGCAAATCCGCTCAAGCGTCCTTGACGGGCAGGCCCAATAATAATGAAAAGAGGCCGCAAGCCATGACTGTCTCCCTGACGCTGCCACAGCGCAATCGCCCGCCGACCTTCTGATTCCCCGATAGCTTTTAGTGTGAGCCGCTGGCCCTTGGCCGGTTTTCGTTCGCCCTGATGTTTACCTGGTATAAAAATAATGAATTCACCCCAGTCTTCTGTCGGCAACTGCCTCGATGTGCAGTCCTTTATCAACGCCCAACCCCTGTCGCGTTATCAATGGCGGGTGGTGATCCTGTGTTTTCTGATTGTCTTCCTCGATGGCCTGGACACGGCGGCCATGGGCTTTATTGCGCCTGCCCTGTCCCAGGACTGGGGAATTGATCGCGCCAGCCTGGGCCCGGTAATGAGCGCTGCGCTGATAGGCATGGTGTTTGGCGCCCTGGGCTCCGGGCCATTGGCGGATCGTTTTGGTCGCAAAGTGGTACTGGTCTCGGCTGTGTTGGTGTTTGGCGGCTTCAGCCTGGCTTCGGCCTACGCCAGCAACGTCGATCAACTGTTGGTACTGCGCTTTTTGACCGGGTTGGGGTTGGGGGCCGGGATGCCCAACGCCACCACCTTGCTCTCGGAGTACACCCCCGAGCGTCACAAGTCGTTGCTGGTGACCAGCATGTTTTGCGGCTTCAACCTCGGCATGGCAGGCGGCGGGTTTGTCTCGGCCAAGCTGATTCCGATGTTCGGCTGGCACAGCCTGTTGCTGATCGGCGGTGTACTGCCGCTGATTCTTGCCGTGGTGTTGCTGTTCTGGTTGCCGGAATCGGCGCGCTACCTGGTGGTGCGCAACCGCAGTGTCGAACGCATCCGCAAGACCCTGGCCCCGATCGACCCTGCGCAGGTGGCCCGGGCGTCGAGCTTCAGCGTGCCGGAGCAGAAAACCGTGAAGGCACGCAACGTGTTTGCCGTGATCTTTTCCGGCACCTACAGCACCGGCACCCTGTTGCTCTGGCTCACCTACTTTATGGGGCTGGTGATTGTTTACCTGCTGACCAGTTGGCTGCCGACGCTGATGCGTGACAGTGGCGCGAGCATGGAGCAGGCGGCGTTTATCGGTGCATTGTTCCAGTTTGGCGGTGTGCTGAGTGCGGTAGGGGTGGGCTGGGCAATGGACCGGTTCAATCCGCACAAAGTGATCGGTATTTTCTACCTGCTGGCCGGGGTGTTTGCCTACGCAGTAGGCCAGAGCCTGGGCAATATCACCGTGCTTGCCACCTTGGTGCTGGTGGCGGGTATGTGTGTGAACGGTGCGCAATCGGCGATGCCATCTTTGGCGGCACGCTTCTACCCGACTCAGGGTCGTGCCACCGGTGTGTCGTGGATGCTAGGCATCGGTCGCTTCGGCGCCATTCTGGGGGCCTGGATGGGTGCAACCCTGCTGGGACTGGGCTGGAACTTCGAGCAAGTGCTGACCGCGCTGGTGATTCCGGCCGCTCTGGCAACGGCGGCAGTACTGATCAAAGGCATGGTCAGCCATGCCGATGCAACCTGATAGGCAGCATGCTAACTATGTGTTCGATTAACGAACACATAGTCGATTATCGGATTGTTTGGGCCAAAGCTGCGGCTTAATCTGCTGAACATCCGGTGCCGCTCTGGCGCACCTTCTTCAACCGCAGTGGCCTACAAGAAACGGGAGCTACCCCAGATGGCAGACATCATTTCGTTACACGACGCGGTGAAACAATTTGTGAGTGATGGTGACACCGTTGCCCTCGAAGGTTTCACCCACTTGATCCCGACTGCAGCGGGTCATGAAAT
This sequence comes from Pseudomonas fragi, assembly GCF_002269505.1. Classification (GTDB taxonomy): domain Bacteria; phylum Pseudomonadota; class Gammaproteobacteria; order Pseudomonadales; family Pseudomonadaceae; genus Aquipseudomonas; species Aquipseudomonas fragi_D. The sequence goes on from NZ_NQKQ01000016.1 coordinate 77,834, forward strand.
CATCCGTCAGGGCAAGAAAGATCTGACCCTGGTGCGGATGACGCCTGACCTGGTTTATGACCAGTTGATCGGTGCCGGTTGTGCGCGCAAATTGATTTTCTCCTGGGGCGGCAATCCGGGCGTGGGCTCGCTGCACCGTCTGCGCGACGCCGTTGAAAAACAGTGGCCGCAAGCACTGGAAATTGAAGAACACAGCCACGCCGATCTGGCCAATGCCTACGTTGCGGGTGCCTCGGGCCTACCATTTGCGGTGCTGCGTGCCTACGCCGGTTCTGATCTGCCCAAGGTCAACCCGCTGATCAAGACCGTGACCTGCCCGTTCACTGGTGAAGTTTTGGCCGCAGTGCCGTCGGTACGCCCTGATGTCACGGTGATCCATGCGCAAAAGGCTGACCGCAAGGGCAACGTGCTGCTGTGGGGCATCCTGGGGGTCCAAAAAGAAGCAGCACTGGCAGCCAAGCGCTGCATCGTCACCGTTGAAGAAATCGTCGATGACCTGCAAGCGCCCATGAATGCCTGTGTACTGCCGACCTGGGCCTTGAGCGCAGTGTGCCATGTGCCGGGTGGGGCGCATCCTTCCTATGCTCATGGTTACACCGAGCGTGATAACCGCTTCTATCAGGCGTGGGACCCGATTGCCCGCGACCGTGAGACCTTTACTGCCTGGATCAATGAATACATCCACGGCACAGCGAATTTCAGTGAGTTCCAGGCCAAGCTGGCCCGCGCTTCGGAGGCTAAATAATGACTTACACCACCAATGAAATGATGACCGTAGCGGCGGCCCGCCGTTTGAAAAACGGTTCGGTGTGTTTTGTCGGCATTGGCTTGCCTTCCAAGGCGGCCAACCTGGCGCGTCTGACCTCATCTCCGGATGTGGTGCTGATCTACGAATCCGGCCCGATTGGGGCCAAGCCTGATGTGTTGCCGCTGTCGATTGGCGACGGTGAACTGGCGGAAACGGCTGACACCGTGGTCTCCACCAGTGAAATCTTCCGTTACTGGCTGCAGGGCGGCCGGGTGGATGTGGGCTTTCTGGGCGCCGCCCAGGTCGACCGTTTCGGCAATATCAACACCACAGTGGTGGGTGATTATCACCAGCCTAAAGTGCGCCTGCCGGGGGCGGGTGGGGCACCGGAGATCGCCGGTTCCGCAAAAAGCGTGCTGATCATCCTCAAACAGTCGGCCCGTTCATTTGTCGACAAGCTGGACTTCATTACCTCTGTGGGCCACGGCGAGGGCGGCGACTCGCGCAAACGTCTGGGGCTGCCGGGGGCCGGGCCGGTGGGAATCATTACCGACCTGTGCACGATGGAACCTGAAGAACAGACCAACGAATTTGTAGTCACCGCACTGCACCCGGGCGTGACCCGTGAGCAGGTCATTGCTGCCACCGGCTGGGCCATTCGCTTCGCCGATAATGTGCAAGAAACCGCAGCCCCGAGTGCCGTCGAACTCGGTGCCCTGCGTGATCTGGAAGCGCGCACTGCGCTTGCCCACGGCCAGGCACCGGGAGAAGCGTGATGCGTGAAGTCTATATCTGCGACGCGATTCGTACCCCCATCGGCCGTTTTGGCGGTGGCTTGGCCGCCGTACGTGCTGATGATCTGGCCGCCGCGCCGATCAAGGCGTTGATCGAGCGCAACCCCGGGGTGAACTGGAACGAAGTCGACGAAGTGTTCTTCGGTTGCGCCAACCAGGCCGGTGAAGATAACCGCAACGTGGCGCGCATGGCCGCGCTGCTGGCGGGGCTGCCGGACAGCATTCCCGGCGTGACCCTCAACCGCCTGTGTGCCTCGGGCATGGACGCCATCGGTACGGCGTTTCGTGCCATAGCCAGCGGCGAGATGGAGCTGGCGATTGCCGGTGGCGTCGAGTCGATGTCCCGTGCGCCCTTTGTGATGGGCAAGGCTGATGCGGCGTTCTCGCGCAATATGAAGCTGGAAGACACCACCATCGGCTGGCGCTTTATCAACCCGCTGATGAAAGCCCAATACGGTGTCGACCCGATGCCGCAGACCGCCGACAACGTGGCCGACGATTACAAAATTTCCCGCGCCGATCAGGACGCTTTCGCCTTGCGCAGCCAGCAACGGACTGCTGCTGCCCAGGCCGCAGGCTACTTTGCCGAAGAAATCGTGCCGGTGCGTATTGCTCACAAAAAAGGCGAGACCGTGGTTGAGCACGACGAGCATCCGCGTGCCGATACCAGCCTGGAAACCCTGGGCAAACTCAAGCCGGTCAACGGCTCGGACAAAACCGTCACTGCGGGCAATGCCTCGGGGGTCAACGACGGCGCCGCGGCGATGATCCTGGCATCGGCCGAGGCGGTCAAACGTCATGGCCTGACTGCCCGCGGCCGTGTACTAGGCATGGCCAGCGCCGGTGTAGCACCGCGAGTGATGGGCATCGGCCCGGTTCCGGCAGTGCGCAAACTGGTGGAACGCCTGGGTTTGGCCGTGAGCGATTTTGACGTGATCGAACTCAACGAAGCCTTCGCCAGCCAGGGCCTGGCGGTTTTGCGCGAGCTGGGGCTGGCAGATGACGCGCCGCAGGTGAACCCCAATGGCGGCGCTATAGCCTTGGGCCATCCACTGGGCATGAGCGGCGCACGTATTGTCATGACGGCTTTGCATCAGCTGGAAAAAACCGGCGGCAAGAAAGGTCTGGCAACCATGTGCGTGGGCGTTGGGCAAGGTCTGGCATTGGCTATCGAACGGGTCTGATAGAGCTACAGTTAAAGCAGGACGACTGCTGCCTCAGTCGTTCGGCTTATTGCGATGATGGCGCTAGATGTTGCAAGGTGTGTCTGATTGCAACTAAAACCTGATGAGTAAACAAACATGACAACAGAAACTCACTACACGGGAGAGGAACGCAAAAAAAGGATTTTTGCGATTGTCGGTGCGTCCTCCGGCAACCTGGTCGAATGGTTCGACTTTTATGTTTACGCCTTCTGTGCAATCTACTTTGCACCGGCTTTTTTCCCTTCCGATGACCCTACCGTGCAGTTGCTGAACACTGCCGGGGTATTCGCTGCCGGCTTTTTGATGCGCCCCATCGGTGGCTGGCTGTTTGGCCGGGTGGCCGACAAGCACGGGCGAAAGAACTCAATGATGATCTCGGTGCTGATGATGTGCGCCGGCTCACTGGTCATTGCCTTTTTGCCGACCTATGCCTCGATCGGCGCCTGGGCGCCGGCCTTGCTGTTGATGGCGCGGTTGTTTCAAGGCTTGTCGGTGGGTGGCGAGTACGGCACTACCGCAACCTATATGAGTGAAGTGGCACTCAAGGGCCAGCGCGGCTTCTTTGCCTCCTTCCAGTATGTGACGCTGATCGGCGGGCAACTGCTGGCGGTGCTGGTGGTGGTGATCCTTCAGCAGTTCCTGTCAGAAGATGAACTGCGAGCCTGGGGCTGGCGCATCCCCTTTGTGATCGGTGCCATTGCGGCGCTGATTTCGTTGTTGCTGCGTCGCACGCTGAAAGAAACCACCAGCGCCGAAACCCGCCAGGACAAGGATGCAGGTAGCGTAAGGGCGTTGTTCCGCGACCACAAAGCGGCGTTTATTACCGTACTGGGTTACACCGCAGGCGGCTCGCTGATTTTCTACACCTTTACCACCTACATGCAGAAGTACCTGGTGAACACCGCCGGTATGCACGCCAAGACGGCCAGTTACATCATGACCGGCGCGCTGTTCCTTTATATGTGCATGCAGCCGCTGTTCGGCATGCTGGCGGACAAGATCGGCCGGCGCAACAACATGCTCTGGTTCGGCGCGCTGGGTACGCTGTGTACGGTGCCGATCCTGTTGACCCTGAAAACCATCAGCAGTCCGTTTCTGGCCTTTGTACTGATTACCCTGGCGCTGGCGATTGTCAGCTTCTACACCTCGATCAGCGGCCTGGTCAAAGCCGAGATGTTCCCGCCCCAGGTTCGGGCGCTGGGTGTTGGCCTGGCCTATGCCGTGGCTAACGCAATCTTTGGTGGTTCTGCGGAATATGTTGCACTGGGCCTCAAGTCCATGGGCATGGAAAACAGCTTCTACTGGTATGTGACGGTGATGATGGCCATCGCGTTCCTGTTCAGCTTCCGTTTGCCCAAGCAGCCCAAGTACCTGCACCACGATTTGTGATGTGCCCGCGCGCGCCCGGCTGTGGCGCGCGCTTTCTAAGGAAGGTTTATGAGTGATCAGCTGTTCGCTGCGTACTTTACGGCAGAGGCCATGGGGCAAGTGTTTTGCGATCATGGCCGGGTACAGGCCATGCTCGACGTTGAAGCGGCGCTGGCCCGGGCGCAAGCCCGGGTCGGAGTGATACCTCACTCTGCGGTTGCCCCGATTACAACCGCGTGTCGCGCAGAACTCTACGATTTCGAAGCGCTGGGCCTGGCGATCGCCAGTGCCGGCAACTCCGCGATCCCGCTGGTCAAGGCGCTGGGCAAACAGATTGCCAGCAGCGCACCTGAAGCCGAGCGTTATGTGCATTTGGGCGCCACCAGCCAGGACGTGATGGACAGCGGTCTGGTCCTGCAATTGCGCGCCGCTCTGGATTTGATCGAGCGTGACATGGCGCAGCTGGCGGATGTTCTCGCCGCACAGGCCCAGCGCTATGCCACGACGCCTTTGGCCGGACGCACCTGGCTGCAGCAGGCCACTCCGGTGACATTGGGGATGAAAATCGCCAGTTGGTTGGGGGCCGTGACCCGCAGTCGCCAGCGTCTGCACGAGTTGAAACCGCGTTTACTGTGCCTGCAGTTTGGCGGAGCTTCCGGCACCCTGGCCGCCCTTGGCGATCAGGCCATGCCGGTGTCACAGGCCCTGGCTGATGAACTGGGCCTGGGCCTGCCTGAGCAGCCCTGGCATACCCAGCGTGATCGTCTGGTGGAATTTGCTGCAGTTCTGGGCTTGATCGCCGGTGGGTTGGGCAAAATTGGCCGGGATATCAGCCTGCTGATGCAGACCGAGGCGGCTGAAGTGTTCGAGCCATCGGCGCCGGGCAAGGGCGGCTCTTCGACCATGCCGCACAAGCGCAACCCGGTGGGTTCGGCGGTATTGATCAGCGCCGCGACGCGGGTACCGGGGTTGCTGAGCATTCTGTTCAGTGCCATGCCTCAAGAACACGAACGCAGCCTGGGTTTGTGGCATGCCGAATGGGAAACCCTGCCCGAGATTTGCTGTGTGGTGTCCGGTGCGCTGGTTCAAGCATTGAACATCGCCCGCGGCCTGGAAGTGGACGCCGCACGCATGGCGCGAAACCTCGATCTGACCCACGGTCTGGTGCTGGCTGAAGCGGTGAGCATTGTGCTGGCGCAGCGGGTAGGGCGTGAAACCGCGCACCATCTGGTGGAGCAGTGCTGCAAGCGGGCGGTGGCCGAACAGCTCCATTTGCGTGCAGTACTGGGCGATGAGCCGCAAATCACCGCGCACCTCAGTGCGCTGGAACTGGATCGTCTGCTCGATCCGGCCCATTACCTTGGCCAGGCGACGACGTGGGTCGAGCGTGCGCGGGCTGAACATTTTGCGTTGGTCCTCTAAAGGAGAAGCTCGTGGGACGTGTACAACTCGCTGAAGGTGAACTCAACTACCGCCTGGACGGCCCGCAAGGCGCGCCGGTACTGGTGCTGTCCAACTCGCTGGGCACTGATCTGGGGATGTGGGACACCCAGGTGGCGGCGTTCGCCGAGCATTTCCAGGTGTTGCGTTATGACACCCGCGGGCATGGTCAGTCTCTGGTCACCGGGGGGCCGTACAGCATTGAACAACTGGGTGGCGACGTGCTGGCGCTGCTCGATGCGCTGCATATCGAGCGGGCGCATTTTTGCGGGCTGTCGATGGGCGGCCTGATTGGCCAGTGGCTGGGCATCAATGCCGGCTCTCGCTTGCACAAGCTGGTGGTGTGCAACACTGCGGCGAAAATTGGCGAGCCTGCGATATGGAACCCGCGCATCGACATGGTCCTGCGTGACGGTGCGCAGGCGATGGCCGGATTGCGCGATGCCTCCATTGCCCGCTGGTTTACCCCTGATTTTGCCCAGGCCAATCCCGCTCAGGCCAAGCGGATTACCGACATGCTGGCCGCGACCTCGCCGCAAGGATACGCCGCCAACTGTGCTGCGGTGCGTGATGCGGATTTTCGTGAACAATTGGGCTCCATAGAGGTACCTACGCTGGTGATTGCGGGTACTGAAGATGCCGTCACGCCGCCTGCGGGCAGCCACTTTATTCAGGAACATGTGCGTGGCGCGCAGTACGCCGAGTTTTACGCTGCACACCTGTCCAACGTGCAGGCGGGCGATGCCTTCAGCCAGCGCGTAGTGCAATTTTTGTTAGCGGCCTGAGGAGTTTTTTGTGGACGAGAAGCAACGTTACGACGAAGGCATGCAAGTACGCCGCGCAGTGCTGGGTGATGCCCATGTGGATCGTAGCCTCAATGCCCTGACCGAGTTCAACAGCGAGTTTCAGGAAATGATCACCCGCCATGCCTGGGGTGATATCTGGACCCGCCCGGGTTTGGAGCGCCATACCCGCAGCCTGATTACCATCGCGATGCTGATCGGCATGAACCGCAATGAAGAACTCAAACTGCACCTGCGTGCTGCGGCCAACAATGGCGTGAGCCGGGCCGAGATCAAGGAAGTGATCATGCAGAGTGCTATCTATTGCGGGATTCCGGCGGCCAACGCGACTTTTCACCTGGCTGAATCGGTGTGGGATGAGTTGGGGGTTGAGTCGCGCAAGTAATCGACAAATGTGGGAGCGGGCTTGCTCGCGATGCAGGCGACACGGTCTGTCAGGCAAGCTGAGGTGACGCCATCGCGAGCAAGCTCGCTTCCACATTTTTGTCTTGTACAGGTCCGATATATGTAGTGCACCTCATCCGTTTTATCCCGGAATACTTGACCGCAACCTGAGCGCCACATCGTGGATGTTGATCAGGCCATGTCTAATTCAAGGATGAGTTGCGATGCCGAATACTGAAAATTTAAATTTGCTACCTGACTACTTCGGGAGTGCGGACCAGGCTGTTCTGGCGCTGGCTGCCTCGGTTGATACGAACCCGGGCAGCATGCTCGGCGGTTTCATTGTGTTCAGCCGTGGGTTCGAGCATTACCGTATTTCGCGTCCGGCAAGTATTGAGGGGTACCCCTGGGTTGAATTCAATGAGCAGGGTGTCCTGGCCCTGGACCCGGATCTCGATTTCTGTGGCACTTACTGCACCACTGACACTGCGGGTGCCCGTGAAATTGCCGATGCCCACGGTGAACGGGCGGTGTTCCGTAATTTCTTTTCACCTGTGTTCCTGGCCCGAATGATTCAGCAGGACCTCAAGCTCAGGGCATGCGCCGGTTATTGGTTGGCGCCAGACAATGCCGTACTCAAGTTTCGCTCATTCGGTGCTGCCACCGCAGGTAACTTGATAGCCCAGGCTCCGGTAATCCTGAGCGGCCTGATCGCGCAAACAAGGTCCATGCGCTCCTATATTCGCCAAGTCGCGCGGGCCGGTGATTTAATCGTGCTGCAAACCAGCCACTTTCCGGGGCTATGGACGCCTTTGGGGGCTGTGCCTGTCGATTGGTTTGCACCGTTGCAGTCCAACTGACCCGATGATTGCCCCCTCATAAACAACAAACCCGCCAAAAGGCGGGTTTGTTGTTTAACGGGTACGCATCAAGCCTTGGGTGGCTGATCCGAAACAGGGCGGTTTTGCCCGGTCTGCTCGTACCAGCCACCACCCAGCGCCTTGTACAGCGTGACTTCACTGGTCAGCTGCGAAAGACGGTCGGTGATCAACGATTGCTGCGCGCTGAACAACGAGCGCTGTGCATCGAGGAAGGTCAGGTTGCTGTCGATACCAATCCGATAGCGACGCTCGGCCAAACGGTAGTAATCCTGGTTGGCGTTGACGAAGTCGGTCTGGGCCTGCAACTGTTGGTTGTAGGTTTGACGTGCTGCCAGGCCGTCAGAAACTTCCTGGAAGGCGGTCTGGATCGTTTTCTCATACTGAGAAACGGTGATCTCTTTCTGGATCTTCGCGTAGTCCAGGCTGGCGCGCAAAGCCCCTGCGTTGAAAATCGGCAGGTTGATTTGCGGCGAGAACAGCCAGGTACCCGAACCGCCCTTGAACAGACCTGACAGGTCCGGGCTCAAGGTCCCGGCATTGGCCGTGAGGCTGATGCTCGGGAAGAAGGCTGCCCGCGCGGCACCGATGTTGGCGTTGGCGGCCAGCAACTTGTGTTCGGCTTCCAGGATGTCCGGGCGACGTTGCAGCAAGTCCGATGGCAAGCCAGCCGGTACTTCACTCAACAGGTCGGCTGCCAGCGGTTGGGCCGCCGGCAGGTTGTCCGGGATGGTGCTGCCCAGCAACAGCGCGAGGCTGTTCTGGTCTTGCGCCACCTGACGGGTGTAGCGGGCCAGCTGGACCTTGGCGTTTTCTACCGAGGTACGCGACTGGCTGACTTCCAGGGCCGAGGCCACACCCACTTCATTGCTGCGCAAGGTGAGCTTGTAGCTCTCATCGAACGCCTTGAGAGTGTCTTCGGTGAGCTTGAGCAGCTCTTTATCAGCCTGCCAGGTCAGGTAGGCATTAGCGACACTGGCCACCAGACTGATCTGGGTGCTGCGTCGGGCTTCTTCGGTTGCAAAGTAGTTCTGCAACGCCTGATCGCTCAGGCTGCGAACCCGGCCGAACAGGTCCAGCTCGTACGCGCTGACCCCGAGGGTCGCCGAGTAGGAACTGCTGATGCTCGACTCACCGGTTTGCGACATGCGCGCCGGAGTGCGTTGACGGCTGCCACTGCCAGAGGCCGAAACCGCCGGGAACAGATCAGCACGCTGGATGCGGTACTGCGCGGCATAGGCGTCGATGTTCAACGCCGCGACCCGCAGGTCACGGTTATTGACCAGAGCCGTCTGGATCAGCTGCTGCAGCGCCGGGTCATGGAAAAACTGACGCCAGCCCTGTTCCGCAGCGGCCTTGCTGGCCGCCTCGGTTGGCGAGTAGGCCGGGCCTTGCGGGTATTGCGCCGCTACCGGCGCTTCAGGGCGCTGGTAGTCGGGGATCAGCGAGCAGCCGCCGAGCGTAAACGCCGCAACAGCTACTGCGAGAAGCGACTTGCTCATTGGCCAGCCTCTTGGTTTGGAGTTTTAGTCAGATCCACTTTCTTTTCCGTGTCTTTATTCTTGCCGCCGCCAATGGACGATACGGCTACAAAGAACAGCGGTACCCAGAACACGGCCAGTACGGTGGCGGTGATCATGCCACCGATAACACCGGTACCAATAGCGTGCTGGCTGCCCGAACCTGCGCCCGTGGAGATGGCCAGTGGAACCACACCCAGTACGAAGGCCAGGGAAGTCATGATGATCGGACGCAGACGCATGCGGCACGCCTCGATCGCGGCATCCACCAGGCTTCGTCCCTGTTCATGCAGCTCCTTGGCAAATTCGACGATCAGAATGGCGTTTTTCGACGCCAGACCGATGGTCGTAAGCAAGCCCACCTGGAAGTACACGTCGTTGGACAACCCGCGCAGGCTGGTGGCCATAAGCGCACCAATGATCCCCAGCGGAACGACCAGCATCACCGCAATCGGGATCGACCAGCTTTCGTACAGTGCTGCAAGGCACAGGAATACCATCAGCAAGGAAATAGCGTACAGGGCAGGCGCTTGCGAACCTGACAGACGTTCCTCGTAAGACAACCCCGTCCAGGAAATGCCTACACCTGCTGGCAGCTTCTTGGCCAGGGCTTCAACTTCAGCCATGGCTTGACCGCTGGTATAGCCCGGTGCCGGAGCGCCGAGAATTTCCATCGCTTCTACGCCGTTGTAACGCGACAGCTTGGGTGGCCCGTAGATCCACTCGCCTTTGGCAAAGGCCGAGAACGGCACCATGGTTCCCTGATCGTTGCGTACGTACCACTTCTTCAGGTCTTCGGGGTTCATCCGCGAGTCAGCTTCGCCTTGCAGGAAAACCTTTTTGACTCGACCGTGGTCGATGAAGTCGTTGACATAACTGGCACCCAGACCAATCGACAGGGTGTTGTTGATGTCCGAAATGCTCAGGCCCAGGGCACGAGCAGCCTCATCGTCGATCAGCAGCTTGTATTGCGGTTCATCGTTCAGACCGTTCGGACGTACGCCCGCCAGGATCTTGCTCTGAGCCGCCATCCCCAGGAACTGATTGCGCGCAGCCATCAGTTTCTCATGGCCAATGCCGGAGCGGTCTTGCAGGTACACGTCGAAACCGGTGGCGTTACCCAGTTCCATTACAGCAGGCGGGGCAAAGGCGAACACCATTGCATCGCGGTAGCTGGAGAACACCTTCTGCGCCCGTGCAGCCAGTGCAAATACACTGTTGTCCGCATCGCGCTCGCCCCACGGCTTGAGCATGATGAACGCCAGGCCGGAGCTCTGGCCACGGCCGGCGAAGTTGAAGCCGTTTACGGTGAACACCGAAGACACTGCGCCCGACTCATCGGCCAGCAAGTATTCGCGCATCCGGTCGATCACTTGCTGTGTGCGCTCTGCAGTGGTGCCCGCCGGTGTTTGAACCTGTGCAAACAGTACGCCCTGGTCTTCTTCCGGGAGGAAGGAGGTAGGGATACGGGTGAACAGGAACACCATGCCAACCACAATCAGCACATAAGCCAGCAGGTACGGAGCCTTGTGGCGCAGAATGCTGCCAACACCTTTTTCATAGCGTTTCACGCCATTGTCAAAGGTGCGGTTGAACCAGCCGAAGAAGCCGCGCTTGTTCTCGCCGTGATCACCCTTCTGGATTGGCTTGAGCATGGTGGCGCACAGGGCCGGGGTGAAGATCAGGGCAACCAGTACCGACAGGCCCATCGCCGAAACGATAGTGATCGAGAACTGGCGATAGATCACACCCGTGGAGCCGCTGAAGAAGGCCATCGGCAGCAATACCGCCGACAGTACCAGCGCAATACCCACCAGGGCGCCCTGGATCTGCTCCATGGATTTCTTGGTGGCTTCCTTGGGCGGTAGTCCCTCTTCGGACATGACCCGCTCAACGTTTTCAACCACCACGATCGCATCGTCCACCAGCAAGCCGATGGCCAGTACCATACCGAACATGGTCAGGGTGTTGATGCTGAAGCCTGCAGCGGCCAGGATCCCGAAGGTACCCAGCAGTACAACCGGTACTGTCATCGTGGTGATGATGGTGGCGCGGAAGTTTTGCAGGAACAGGAACATTACCAGGAACACCAGTACAACAGCTTCGACCAGGGTGTGTACAACCCCTTCGATCGAGGCCGAAACCACTGGCGTGGTGTCGTACGGGTAAACGACTTTCATGCCTTCCGGGAAGAAGGGTTCCAGGCCGTTGATGGTTTCACGCAATGCCTTTGCCGTGTCCAGAGCGTTGGAGCCCGGGGCCAGCTTGATCGCGATACCCGATGCCGGTTTACCGTTGAATTGCGCGCTGACGCTGTAGTTTTCACCACCCAGGGCAACATCTGCGACATCGCTCAGGCGTACCTGGGAGCCGTCGGTGTTGACCTTGAGCAGGATCTTTTTGAACTCTTCAGCCGTTTGCAGACGGGTTTTGCCGATGATGGTCGCGTTCAGCTCCTGACCCTTGACGGCAGGCAGGCCGCCCAGTTGCCCGGAGGACACCTGCACGTTCTGTGCGCTGATGGCCGATTTAACGTCCACCGGAGTCAGGTTGTATTTGTTCAGCTTGACCGGGTCGAGCCAGATACGCATGGCGTACTGGGCGCCGAACACCTGGAAGTCGCCCACACCTTCGGTACGGGAGATCGGGTCCTGCATGTTGGAAACGATGTAGTTGGACAGGTCGTCCTTGTTCATGCTGCCGTTTTCAGACACCACGCCAATAACCATCAGGAAGTTTTTCACTGCCTTGGTTACACGGATACCTTGCTGCTGTACCTCTTGCGGTAGCAGGGGGGTAGCCAGGTTGAGCTTGTTCTGCACCTGGACCTGCGCGGTGTCAGGGTCGGTGCCTTGCTCGAACGTGGCGGTGATGCTCATGCTGCCGTCGGAGTTACTTTCCGACGACACATAACGCAGGTGGTCGATACCGTTGAGCTGCTGCTCAATCACCTGAACCACGGTGTCCTGCACGGTTTGCGCCGAAGCGCCCGGGTAGGTCACGGAGATCGAGATGGCCGGTGGTGCAATGCTCGGGTACTGGTTGATCGGCAACTTGAGGATCGATAGAGCCCCGACCAGCATGATCACCAGGGCTATAACCCAGGCGAAAATCGGACGGTCGATAAAAAATTTCGACATGGTTTACTCCCCTTTACTGCCTGCAGCTTTTTCTGTTGCCGGGGCAGATGCCGGGGTTTCGCCTTGTGGCTTGTCCATGATCTTGACTTCAATGCCAGGCTTGATGAATTGCAGGCCATCAGTAATCAGGCGGTCGCCAGGGTTCAGGCCTTTCTCAACCAGCCAGTTGCTGCCAACGGTGCGCGAAGCTTGGAGCACACGCAGCTCAACCTTGTTGTCCGGCCCGACGATCATCGCGGTCGGTTGGCCTTTGAGGTTGTGGGTCACGCCGATTTGCGGTGCCAGGATCGCATTGCTGTCGATGCCCGCTTCCAGCTGTGCGTGGACAAACATGCCCGGCAACAGGGTTTCATCCGGGTTCGGGAACACTGCGCGCAGGGTGACGGAACCGGTGGTTTCGTCAACCGATACTTCGGCGAACTCAAGGCGACCTTCCTGGGCATATTCGCTGCCGTCTGGCAGGGTCAGCTTGACCTTGGCGGCGTTTTCACCGGCCTTCTTCAAACGGCCACTGGCCAGGTCGCGGCGCAGTTCGAGCATTTCCACCGAAGACTGGGTCACGTCAACGTAGATCGGGTCCAGCTGGGTGATCACGGCCAATGCGTTGGCTTGGCCACTGGTGACCAGTGCCCCTTCGGTGTACAGCGAGCGACCGATACGGCCGGTCAGCGGTGCCAGCACCTTGGTGTAGCGCAGGTTGACCTGGGCGGTGTTCAGCGCGGCTTCTGCTTCCAGGCGGGCGGCTTCGGCGTTGTCGTATTCCTGACGGCTTACGGCTTGCTCGGCGACCAGTTGCTTGTAGCGCTCAGCCAGTGATTTTGCCGATTGCAGGGTGGCGCGGGCACTGAGTACGGAGCTTTCATAGATAGCTGGATCGATTTGATACAGCTGCTGGCCGATCTTGACGTCACTGCCTTCTTTAAAGAAGCGCTTGAGGATGATGCCGTTTACCTGCGGGCGCACTTCTGCAGAACGATAGGACGCAGTGCGGCCTGGTAGATCAGTGGTCAAGGTAAAAGGCTGGGTTTTCAGCGTGACAACGCCGACCTGAGGGATTTGCGGGGCAGGTGCTGCCTCTTCCTTTTTGCATCCGCTGAGCAGCGAAGCAAGGGCGATGGCAGCAACCAGAGCGGTAACAGCTGGCTTGAATTGCATGAAGATCCTCGGGTCAGGCACGCGAAAGCGCACAAGAATAGTGGAAAGGTATAGAAAGCTGTTCCGGGTGGATAAATAGCTTGCTAAGGAATATACTTACATTCATGTCTGTTTGTAAATAGCGGGACGCTGTCTCGCCAAGCCTTACAGGGCCATTTTTCATGCGTGTAGTAGACCGGGATAAGGCATAACAAGCGCCACCCGATGTTGGTCCGGGCAAGTGACCGTAGAGCTCCGGATCCTTCTGATTGAGGTTTTTATTGCCATGGTGCGTCGTACCAAAGAAGAAGCTCTTGAAACCCGGAGCAAAATCCTCGAAGCGGCCGAGCAGGCCTTCTACGAGCGCGGTGTTGCCCGCACGACGCTGGCTGACATTGCCACGCTGGCGGGTGTCACCCGTGGTGCCATTTACTGGCACTTCAGCAATAAGGCCGAACTGGTGCAAGCCATGCTCGACAGCCTGCATGAGCCTCTGGATGAATTGGCCAGGGCCAGCGAAAGCGAGAACGAAGTTGACCCGCTCGGCTGCATGCGCCAATTGCTGATTCATTTGTTTCGCCAGGTTGCTATTGATCCCAAAACCCGGCGTATCAATGAAATTTTGTTTCATAAGTGCGAATTCACTGACGAAATGTGTGATTTACGGGCTCAGCGCCAGGTTGCGATGCTCGATTGCAACAGCAGGATCGAGCTGGCCCTGAGCAATGCCATTCATCGTCAACAGCTCCCTGAAACTCTGGATGTTCGCCGTGCTGCCATCTGCCTGCATGCCTATATCGACGGAATACTCGGGCAATGGCTGCTGGTTCCCAACAGCTTCGATCTGTACAAGCACGCGCAATCCTGGGTTGATACGGGGCTGGACATGCTGCGCACAAGCCCCACGCTAAGAAACCCCGGCAATATCCGAGAGGGAGTCTAGTAGGCTCAAGCAATAAGGCGAGTGAAGATTTAGCTCCTTGGGCCATTTGATGGCAGATAGCACTTATATACGTCTGGCTCGCGGGTTTAAAGTTAGCGAGCTAAGTATTTTGTAGCTAAATTGTTATCGTTTAGTTAAACGTCCCATAGCCCAATGTAATTAATCCTATGCCAGAGTGGTTCAGGGATTACTGAGCAGCGGCATCTTTCTCGCTTATTTATTTCAATCGACCCTTCCTGCGTTCGCTTCCCCTACACTTGAGCAACGCTTTGGCCTCAGGCCAGAGCGGCCAGAATCGGGGGGCGGGTAACTGCCAAGCTGTTTTTCCTCTCCCGACTCAAGCAAACAGACCGCGATGGTGTGGTGTGTCGTGGACAATTCGAGGAATAACAAGTGAACAAGATTTACTCGAGTGCTGAATCCGCTTTGCAGGGCCTGGTCGAAGACGGCATGACCCTGGCTGTGGGCGGTTTTGGCTTGTGCGGGATTCCCGAAGCGCTGATCGCAGCCTTGCGCGATAGCGCCAAGCGCGAGCTGACGGTGATCAGCAACAACGCCGGGGTGGACGGTTTTGGTCTGGGGCAACTGCTTGAAACGCGCCAGATCCGCAAAATGATTTCTTCCTACGTAGGCGAGAACAAAGAGTTTGAGCGCCAGTATCTGGCGGGCGAGCTGGAGCTGGAGTTCACCCCGCAAGGTACTCTCGCGGAAAAACTGCGGGCGGGCGGAGCGGGGATCCCGGCATTCTTCACCAAAACCGGCTACGGCACGCTGGTGGCCGAAGGCAAGGAAACCCGTGAGTTCGATGGCGAGTGGTATGTCATGGAGCGCTCGCTGCGCGCCGACGTGGCCCTGGTCAAGGCCTGGAAAGCCGACAAGTCAGGCAACTTGCTGTTCAGCAAGACTGCACGCAACTTCAACCCGTTGGCGGCCATGGCGGCCAAGGTCTGTGTGGTGGAAGTGGAAGAGATTGTCGAAATTGGCGAGATCGACCCTGATCAGGTGCATTTGCCCGGGATTTACGTACAACGGCTGGTGCTTAACGCCAACCCGGAAAAACGTATCGAACATTGCACTGTGCGGAGCGCCTGACCATGGCCTGGACTCGTGAAGAAATGGCGCAGCGCGCCGCTCAAGAACTGCAGGACGGTTTCTACGTCAACCTCGGTATCGGTTTGCCTACCCTGGTGGCCAACTACATTCCTGAGGGTATGGATGTGTGGCTGCAAAGTGAAAATGGCCTGCTGGGTATTGGTCCGTTTCCCACAGAAGACGAAGTTGATGCTGACCTGATCAACGCCGGTAAGCAAACCATCACCACCTTGCCGGGCAGCAGCTTTTTCAATAGTGCCGACTCGTTCGCGATGATTCGCGGTGGTCATATCAACTTGTCGATTCTTGGGGCGATGCAGGTGTCCGAAAAGGGCGACCTGGCCAACTGGATGATCCCCGGCAAGATGGTCAAAGGCATGGGCGGGGCGATGGACCTGGTGGCCGGGGTCAAGCGTGTGGTGGTGTTGATGGAGCACACGGCCAAGGGCGGCATCCATAAACTGCTCAAACAGTGCGACTTGCCGCTGACCGGCGTGGGCGTGGTTGACCGCATCATTACCGACCTGGCGGTGCTGGATGTCACCGGGCAGGGGCTCAAGCTGGTTGAACTGGCGGCGGGCGTGACCCGCGAGCAGCTTCAAGAGGCCACGGGCTGCGCAATCAACGGTTGAACGCAGCTTCTGTAGTCGCAGCCTCGCGCAGCTCGACAGCGACTACAGGTTTTTGTTTACCTCTAAAACGCAAAAAGCCCCTCGCGGGGCTTTTTGCTTAAACGTGAATCAGCGTTCCAGGTCGACGATCTTGCCTGGTTTGCCATCCCACTCGGCCGCGTCCGGCAGAGG
Organism: Pseudomonas fragi; assembly: GCF_002269505.1. GTDB lineage: Bacteria > Pseudomonadota > Gammaproteobacteria > Pseudomonadales > Pseudomonadaceae > Aquipseudomonas > Aquipseudomonas fragi_D. Next base: position 94,086 of record NZ_NQKQ01000016.1, read on the forward strand.
GTCTTTGCGTTCAGTGATGTTTGGCCAGATTTCAGCCAGCTCGACGTTCAACTGAATGAAATTCTCCATGCCGGCAGGTACTTCATCTTCAGAGAAGATTGCCTGTGCAGGGCATTCAGGCTCACAAAGCGCGCAGTCAATGCACTCATCCGGGTGAATCACCAGGAAGTTCGGGCCTTCGTAAAAGCAGTCCACCGGACAGACTTCTACGCAGTCGGTGTACTTGCACTTGATGCAGTTGTCGGTGACGACGAAGGTCATTTCTAATTCTCTCCTCAGGCGGCGGCAGCGAAGCCCTTCCAGAACGGGTTCGCCGGGTTCGGGAGTGATATCTAAAGACCAGGCTAAAAGGTCAGTAGCATCCCGAACCGCGCGCGATTCTAGCAGCTTTTAAAGGCGTGTCTTTAATGTGTAGAGCAAATCAAGCGCTTTACGTGGCGTCATGTTGTCCAGATCCAGCCTGGAAAGGTCATCCAGCACCGGGTGCGGCAGGCTGGCAAACAGGTCGCTTTGCTGCGGCGCAGGCTTTTTGCCGGGCTTGGCAAGTGGCACTTCATGGGGCAGGCTGGTGGTCTCCAGGCGGCTCAAATGCTCGCGGGCGCGGATGATGACTTCACTCGGTACCCCCGCCAGCTGCGCCACGGCCAGGCCATAACTCTGGCTGGCCGGGCCCGGCAGAACATGGTGCAAGAACACGATGCGCTCGTTGTGTTCGGTCGCGCTCAAGTGCACGTTGGCGACCAGCGGCTCGTTCTCGGGCAGTACCGTCAGCTCGAAGTAGTGCGTGGCAAACAGGGTGTAGGCGCGCAACTGGGCGAGACGTTCTGCCGCAGCCCAGGCTAGCGACAAACCGTCGAAAGTGCTGGTGCCGCGGCCCACTTCGTCCATCAGCACCAGGCTGCGTTCGGTGGCATTGTGCAAGATGTTGGCGGTTTCGCTCATCTCGACCATAAAGGTCGAGCGGCCACCTGCCAGGTCATCGCTGGAGCCGATACGGGTAAAGATGCGGTCAACCAGCGACAGCTCACAGCTGGCCGCCGGTACAAAGCTGCCGATATGAGCCAGCAACACGATCAATGCGGTTTGGCGCATGTAAGTCGATTTACCGCCCATGTTAGGACCGGTGATCACCAGCATGCGGGTGTTGTCATCCAGCCCCAGGTCGTTGGCCACAAACGGCGTGGTCAATACCTGCTCGACCACCGGGTGGCGACCCTGGCTGATGCGCATGCACGGCTCTTCAACAAAGCGCGGGCAGTTCAGGTCCAGGTTCAGCGCACGCTCGGCCAGGTTGCTCAGCACATCCAGCTCGGCCAGGGCGGCCGCGGTGTCTTGCAGCGGGGCAAGGTGGCCGATCATTTCTTCGAGCAGGGCCTCATAAAGCATCTTCTCGCGGGCCAGCGCGCGGCTTTTCGCTGACAGGGCCTTGTCTTCGAAGGCCTTGAGCTCGGGGGTGATAAAGCGCTCGGCGCCTTTGAGCGTCTGGCGGCGGATGTAATCGGCCGGTGCCTGTTCGGCCTGTTTGCTTGGCAGCTCGATAAAGTAGCCGTGGACCCGGTTGTAGCCGACCTTGAGGTTGGCCAGGCCGGTGCGGGCCTTTTCGCGGGCTTCCAGGTCAATCAGGAACTGACCGGCGTTTTCGCTCAGTGCCTGCAACTCGTCCAGCTCGGCGTCATAGCCGGTTTTCAATACACCGCCATCACGGATCACCGCTGGCGGGTTGTCATTGATAGCCTTTTCCAGCAGGGCGCCCAGCTCGGGGTAAGTGCTGGTGATCATGGCCAGTTGCTGTAAGTGCGGTGCTTCGAGGCCAAGCATGGCGTCTTGCAGTTCTGGCAGCGCGTTCAAGGCATCACGCAGGCGTGCCAAGTCGCGGGGGCGGGCATTGCGCAGGCCGATACGCGCGAGAATCCGCTCCAGATCGCCGATCTCCTTGAGCTGTGGTTGCAGCTTTTCGAAGCGGTAGCTGTCCAGCAGGCAGGTGATCGACGACTGGCGCGCCAGCAATACACTCAAGTCGCGCAGCGGGCGGTTCAACCAGCGGGTCAGCAAACGGCTGCCCATCGAGGTCTGGCAACGGTCGACCACTGATTGCAGGGTGTTGTCGCGGCCACCGGCCAGGTTGGTGTCCAGTTCCAGGTTACGGCGGCTGGCACCGTCGAGCACCACGGTGTCATCCAGGCGCTCATGGCGCAGGCTGCGCAAGTGGGGCAGGGCGGTGCGCTGGGTTTCCTTGGCATAGCTGAGCAGGCAACCGGCAGCGCCGATGGCCAGGGTCAGGTTTTCGCAGCCAAAGCCCTTGAGATCCTGGGTCGAGAACTGCTGGCACAGGCTTTTCAGGGCCGAGTCGCGCTCAAAGTCCCACGGCGCACGGCGACGAACGCCACGACGTTTTTCCGCAGGCAAACCTTGTGGCCAGTCATCCGGGATCATCAGCTCGACCGGGTTGATGCGCTCAAGCTCGGCCAGCAGGTTTTCCCAGCCCTTGATCTCCACCACCGAGAAGTTGCCGCTGGTGATATCCAGCACCGCGAGGCCAAACAGGCGTTCATCGCCCAGCACGGCCGCAATCAGGTTGTCGCGGCGCTCATCCATCAGCGCTTCGTCACTGACTGTGCCTGGCGTGATAATACGAACTACCTGACGTTCAACCGGGCCTTTGCTGGTAGCCGGGTCGCCAACCTGCTCGCAGATCACCACCGACTCGCCCAGCTTGACCAGCTTGGCCAGATAACCTTCAGCGGCATGGTAGGGAATCCCGCACATCGGGATTGCCTGGCCAGCTGACTGGCCACGCGCCGTGAGGGTAATGTCGAGCAACTTGGCGGCTTTTTTCGCATCTTCGTAGAAGATCTCGTAAAAGTCGCCCATGCGATAGAACATCAGCTGGTCAGGGTGCTGGTTCTTCAGGCGCCAGTACTGCTGCATCATCGGCGTATGGCTGGACAGGTCGGAAGTATTTTTACTCATCAGGACTTAGGCGGATTCGTTCAAAAGTGGGGAAAGGCAGGCCGTGGCCTGAGGTTTTCGCAATGGGCGCAAGGTTAACATGCCAGCCCCCTGCATCTACAGGTGCGCACCGGGCGTGCTGACAGCTTGCTATAAATAGAAGAAATAGCATTTGCCTTCAATAAACACGGCCAGCACTATTGCCGCCATGTCCAAACGAACTGTTTCAACCGTCCTCAAGGAGCTGCTGGCCCGGCACGGCATCAGCGCGATGGCGCTGCACCGCAGCACCGGGGTACCACAGCCTACGCTGTCGCGAATTTTGAGCGGCAAAATTGCCGATCCATCCGACAGGCATATCTCCAAAATCGCCGAATATTTCCACATCAGCACCGATCGTCTACGCGGACGGGACGATGTGCGTGTGCCTGAAATCGAGCTGCGCCACCCAGAGTTGCATGATATTTGCCTGTGGGATGACGACACCCCGGTGGCGGACGATGAAGTGTCCATTGCGTTTCTGCGTCAGGTTGAACTGGCCGCTGGCTCAGGGCGCTTTGCCATTGAAGAGAGCGAACGCGCGAGGTTGCGTTTCGGCAAACGCAGCCTGCGCCACAACGGCGTGGAGTTCGATCAGGCCAAGTGCGTGACCGTACGCGGCGACAGCATGCTGCCAGTCCTGCGCGATGGCGCAACGGTGGGGGTCAATGCCGGCAAGCGCACTCTTGAAGAGGTGATTGATGGCGACCTGTATGCGGTCAATCACAACGGCCAGTTGCGGGTGAAGCAGTTGTATCGCCTGGCGGGCGGCATTCGTTTGCGCAGCTTCAATCGCGACGAATTCCCGGATGAGGACTACGCCTACAACGATCTGGAGGATGAACAACTGGTCATTCTCGGTCATGTGTTCTGGTGGGGCATGTACGCCCGCTAGCCACAAGTTTCAGAAAATCCTTGAGAACGAGCCTGCTCGCCAATAAGCCTTCGCGAGCAGGCTCGCTCCCACAGTAGTCATTGTTACGCCATCAAGAAGACAATTCTTACCGTATTTGCGGGCCTTGGCCGACTTGTTGAAATTGCCGGAATAAATATATGCACTGGTGCATTGACTGTATATACATACAGGCATAGTCTTTGTTGAATGGCAGCCAACGATGGATCTCAGGCGGGGGTATGACGTTTCAGTCAGACCGGAAATTGGCGCTTATCAATAAGGACACAGGAGTGATCACATGATGAATGAGCCGCAAGTTTTGCTGGAAATGCCGGTTTTACTGGTCGTCCTCCTTGCCTTGGTAGGCGGCGTTTTTGGCGAGATGTGGCGGGCCGATAAGGATGGCGCCAGCGGTTGGCCGTTGATGCGGCGCCTGGCGTTGCGTTCGGGAGCTTGCATGGTGTGCGGTGTGTCGACCTTTATGCTGTTGTACTCGGCCGGGATGTCGATTTTGGCGGCCGGTGCACTGGGTTGCCTGACCGCCCTTGCCGGGGCCGATGCGGCAATCAGCCTGTACCAGCGCTGGGCCGCTAAGCGGCTCGGGGTCGACGGGGCGTCCGGCGATTCGCGGATCGAGCCGTAGCCAGGACTTTTTTGGTGTAGGTTATGGCGCAGACCCGCCATCAGGAGAGGACAGTGGATCAAATATCTCAACATGCGGCTGAACTCGGGCTGCTGTTAAAGGCTCTCAATGCCCAGGTGACGACCGCCGAGTCCTGCACCGGTGGTGGCATTGCTGAAGCCATTACCCGTATTGCCGGCAGCTCCGCCTGGTTTGAGGCGGGGTTTGTGACCTACTCCAATCAGCAAAAAACCAGGCAACTGGAGGTACCCGAGCCTTTATTCGCCCGGGTGGGGGCCGTCAGCCGCGAGGTGGTCGAGGCGATGGTACGAGGTGCGCAAAGACAAAGCGGGGCGCGCTTTGCCGTGGCGGTGAGCGGCGTTGCCGGCCCCGGTGGCGGTTCGCCCGAGAAGCCGGTCGGTACGGTGTGGCTGGCCTGGGGCGCCGGTGACGAGGTGTCGAGCGAGCGCAGGCACTTTCCCGGCAACCGTGATGAGGTGCGTCAGCAAACGGTGATTGCCGCTCTTGAAGGCTTAATACGCCGAACGGTACGAGAAATAAAAAAACAGGGGTAGGCGATCTTCTAACCCTGTGGAATAATACTGGCTACTTATACAGTTATCGGCCGTCGGGCCTTATTGATTACGAGAGGACTTTAATGGACGACAACAAGAAGAAAGCCTTGGCTGCGGCCCTGGGTCAGATCGAACGTCAATTCGGCAAGGGTGCCGTGATGCTGATGGGCGACCAGGAGCGTCAGGCAGTACCGGCGATCTCCACAGGTTCCCTGGGCCTGGACATCGCTCTGGGCATTGGCGGTCTGCCAAAAGGCCGTATTGTTGAAATCTACGGCCCTGAGTCGTCGGGTAAAACCACACTGACCCTGTCCGTGATTGCCCAGGCACAAAAAGCCGGTGCTACCTGCGCCTTCGTCGATGCCGAACACGCCCTTGACCCTGAATACGCCGCCAAGCTGGGCGTAAACGTTGATGACCTGCTGGTTTCCCAGCCGGACACCGGCGAGCAGGCGCTGGAAATCACCGACATGCTGGTGCGTTCCAACGCGGTTGACGTAATCATCATCGACTCCGTGGCTGCACTGACGCCAAAGGCTGAAATCGAAGGTGACATGGGTGATACCCACGTTGGCCTGCAAGCGCGCCTGATGTCGCAAGCGCTGCGTAAAATCACCGGCAACATCAAGAACGCCAACTGCCTGGTTATCTTCATCAACCAGATCCGCATGAAGATCGGTGTGATGTTCGGCAGCCCGGAAACCACCACTGGTGGTAACGCACTGAAGTTCTACGCTTCGGTACGTCTGGATATCCGCCGCACTGGCGCCGTGAAAGAAGGCGATGTGGTAGTAGGTAGCGAAACCCGCGTCAAAGTGGTCAAGAACAAGGTGGCACCGCCGTTCCGTCAGGCTGAATTCCAGATACTGTACGGCAAGGGCATCTACCTGAACGGTGAGATGATTGACCTGGGTGTGTTGCATGGCTTCGTTGAAAAAGCCGGCGCCTGGTACAGCTACAACGGCAGCAAAATCGGTCAGGGCAAGGCTAACTCCGCCAAGTTCCTGGACGACAATCCTGATATCAAGGATGCGCTGGAGAAACAACTGCGTGAGAAGTTGCTCGGGCCAAAAACTGACGCTGAGCTGGCAGAAATTAAAGTCATGCCAAAACTGAGCAAGGCTGCCAAAGAAGCTGCAGCACTGGCTGAAGCTGAAGAAATGGAAAACGCTACCGACGGCGATAACTGATAACTGATAACTGATAACTGCCATGATTGCCGTCCTGGATACCCCCGTCGCGGTGCGACGGACTGCAATGGACTTGCTCGCGCGACGCGAGCACGGTCGAGTCGAGCTGACGCGCAAGTTGCGTCAGCGCGGGGCTTGCCCCGACATGATCGATGCGGCCCTTGACCGTTTGACGGAAGAGGGGCTGTTGTCCGAGTCTCGTTACCTCGAAAGCTATATCAACTACCGTGCCGGTTCCGGTTATGGCCCTTTGCGTATTCGTGAAGAGCTTGGCCAGCGTGGGCTGGTGCGTGGGGAGATCGAGGAGGCATTACGAGAGTGCGGTTTCGACTGGCAAGAGCGGCTGGAAGAGACCTGGCGTCGCAAGTTTTCCGGTCAGTTGCCTGCAGATGCAAAAGAGCGTGCCCGTCAGGGGCGCTTTTTGAGTTACCGCGGTTACCCGCTTGAAATGATCGGCCGCTTGCTTAGTGGGCGAGAGTTTGACGACTGACAACTGCTGTGGGAGCGAGCCTGCTCGCGAGGGACTCTGACCACAGTAACAACTGCTTCAGGCCTTCGCGAGCAGGCTCGCTCCCACAGGTTTTAAAAAGCGCAGAACTTCCTCTCAGCAGATTTACGACTCATGCACCTGTGGCGCAGACGTATTGCTGGTTGCAGCCCAGTTTTGCGGCAGGTTGATAAAGTCGACCAGTTCGCGCAGCCGTCCCTGATTACGCCCGCTAAACGCAAAGCCCAGGCAGGTCAGGTGGTTGAGTTTTGGGTCGTCATGCTCGAAGTGGCAGTATTGCTGTTGATGGAAACCGTCACTCAGGCAAATATCGGCAAACACCTGCTGTATCTGCTCGAGAGCCTGCGCACTGACCGGCCGCTTCATACGGATCACAAAGGTCTTGTTCAGCCAGCGGCTTGAATGGAAGTTGCTGTAGAACTGGTTGATTTCAGTCAGCGCCTCTTCGGCACTGTGAACCAGGCGCATCAACTTCAAGTCGTTGGGCAGAATGTACTGATGGGCCTCCAGCTGGTTGTGAATGAAGTCCAGCGCTCCCTGCCAGAACGAACCGCCTGGCACATCCAGCAAAACCACCGGCACCAGTGGAGTTTTGCCGGTCTGCATCAAGGTCAGTACTTCCAGCACTTCATCCAGCGTGCCAAAACCGCCCGGGCACATCACCAGAGCATCTGCTTCCTTGGTGAAAAACAGTTTGCGGGTAAAGAAAAAGTGAAACGCCAGAACATTGGGCGTGCCATTGATGGTGGGGTTGGCCCGTTGTTCGAACGGCAGGGTGATATTGAAACCCAAACTGTGGGCCAGGCCTGCGCCTTCATGGGCCGCGGCCATAATGCCTGCGCCGCCGCCGGTAATGACCATCATGTCGGACTTGGCCAGTACGCTGCCCATTTCCCGGGCCAGTGCATACAGGGGGTGTTCTACCGGGGTTCTGGCCGAGCCGAAGACCGTGACTTTGCGTCGGCCCTTGAACTGCTCCAGGGTACGAAAGGTTTTTTCCAGTTCGCGAATGGCTTGCAGGGTGATCTTGGCGTTCCAGCGATCAAGGTCGTCATGGGCCATGCGCAGTACGGTCAGCAGCATCTCGCGATAGAGTGCGCGGTTCGGGCTGTCGGGGGCTACCCGTTGCAGTTGCTCATCAACTTCATGAGCAAGATCCAGACCCTGCTCCTGGAAATGCAGCGTCAGGGTGTCATTGGATTGGTCTGGCATGTACTTCTCCTTCTAAACAACATCCTTGAAGGCGCCGCAGCCTGGGCGGGCGCCGAGACACTGAGTGTCAGTCATGATGCTTGGATGATGGTCCCGGGATGTCCGGACTGGCAATAGCTAATTGCCTGATGTACATGATGTTTGACCTGCGCAGGCGGGGCGAGCCTGCTGGCAGGCCCATGCGCCGTACCGGGTACGGCGTGATAGAGGGAGTTACTTTTTGCGCTGGCAGTTTTCAGCGCGGAAATCCTGGATCAGGACCGGGCTGTTGGTCTTGTACTCGCGAAAGCTGTAGCGCAACGTTGCACCTTGAGCCATCAGGGTACGGAAACCAGCGTTACTGCACACGCTACGCCCCAGTTGCGGCACGGTTTCTTCAGGGTTGGAGCGCATCTGGGCTGCCAGTGTGGGGCTGGCTTCCAGGTTGTTGATCAGAACAGTGCCGTCTACCGTGAAACCTTTATCCAGAAGGTCCGCATTGATTGCTCGCGGTTTGCCTTCATTGCTTTTTTCAGCAACCTTGAGCAGGGTTTTGTTCAGCTCAAAATCCTTGAGAGAGGCGGCTTGTGCTGCCAGAGGCAATGCAAGCAGCAGGGCAACGGTCGGAATGATATGGCGCAGCATGAATCTCTCCTGATTTCAGTGACGCAGGCTTGGACAAGCTGGCTATGAGTGCGTTCAGTGGCGCGGGAGTATAGGTCAGCATAGCCACACAGGAAATGCCAAAGGTCATGGATTCTCGCCTCTGGTAAACTGGTTGCCTACCCATTGTGAATCCGTTCCTGCGCCAATTCTGGCGAATGGACGCTTGGCGCCTTTAAGTAAAAACCCATGACCTTGACGACCTTTTCCCCTAATGCTGTAGCCCGTTTACGAGACGAGCGTGAAGAGGAGAGCACCAAGCCCTACCTGGCCCGTGGCTCACGAGCTCCGCGTTGCCATACCTGCCGTGTGATCGAAAGCCACTGCCTGTGCAACTGGCGGCCCCGGGTCGATGCGCGTTCGGGCGTGTGCCTGGTCATGACGAAAAAGGAAGTATTCAAGCCCAGCAACACCGGATGGCTGATTGCTGATGTGGTGAGCGACAACTTTGCCTTTATCTGGTCACGCACCGAAACCGACGAAGCCTTGTTGGCCCTGCTTGCCGACCCGCAATGGCAGCCTTATCTGGTGTTTCCCGGCGAGTACGTTGCCCCTGAGCGGGTAACGCACACGGTGGACCTGGACAGCAGCAAGCGCCCGTTGTTTATCCTGCTGGATGCAACCTGGACCGAGGCCCGCAAGATCTTTCGCAAAAGCCCATACTTCGATGCCTTGCCTATTTTAAGCCTGCTGCCTGAGCGACTCTCTCGCTACCGCTTGCGTCGCTCCACCCGCAGTGAGCATCTGTGCACTGCGGAAGTGGCCAGCCTGTGTCTTGAGCTGGCCGGTGATACCGAGGCTTCAACGGCGCTGGATGCTTATTTCGACGTGTTCAGCCAGCATTATCTGGACGCTAAAAATCAGTTGCCCATGAATGAAGCCAGCGTGGCGCACCAGGAACTGGGCGTTTTTGTAAAAGACCTTCCCCAGAATCGGGCTCAATAGACTAAAGAAGTAGCGCTACAATTTTCGGACAGATGTAAGCGAGCTGCGTTGCTGTTTTCTGCATGATGGCGCTGTGATAGCTGGCAGGTGGACCCAGGCGTCAGGTTTTCAACTTGACCACCCTTGCTTCGCTGGGCATGCTTGGCGCCGATTCGGCTACAGCTGCTGCTAAAACACCTATATTTGCCGACGTTTCGCGTAAATCGCGCCCTTTGACGCACAGTCTTTGAGCTTTTGCTCGAGTTGCCTTAGCGAGTGCTGGAATTGATCAGTGCTTGCCTGAAAAACGGGATCATTTAAACAATGGCCACATACGAAATCCTGATTGCCGACGACCATCCACTGTTTCGCAGTGCCCTGCACCAGGCCGTGAGCCTGGGTCTGGGCTCTGATGTTCGCCTGGTAGAGGTCGCCAGTATTGCCGAGCTTGAAGCACAGCTGGCAGTAAAGGCTGATTGGGATCTGGTACTGCTCGATTTGAACATGCCTGGTGCTTACGGTTTCTCCGGACTGGTGTTGCTGCGTGGTCAATACCCGCAGATTCCGGTAGTGATGGTCTCAGCCCAGGAAGAAGCCTCAATCATGGTGCGCTCCCGCGAGTTTGGCGCCAGCGGCTTTATCCCCAAATCCAGTTCGCTGGAAGAGATTCAGAAGGCCGTGCGTGCCGTACTGGATGGGGATGTGTCATGGCCGCCCCAGGCGTTTGAGGATGTTCAGGTCTCGGCTGAGGCCAAAGCGGCCAGCGAAGGCCTGGCCAGCCTGACGCCCCAGCAGTTCCGGGTGCTGACCATGGTCTGTGAAGGCCTGCTGAATAAACAGATTGCCTATGAGCTGAGCGTTTCCGAAGCAACGATCAAGGCTCACGTTACGGCAATTTTCCGCAAGTTAGGGGTTCGCACGCGCACCCAGGCCGCGCTACTCTTGCAGCAACTTGAATCAATTTCGAGTCATTAACCTGCGAATCTTCACGCTTTTTTGACGAAGCGTGAACTAGCGTTCCCCTCTCATTTTTTGCGCAGTTGCCTATCTATGTCGCCTTTCAAGGGTAAAACCGGTTTTAAACGGATTTTGAATGCTGGCGGTTACTCGCTGGACGGTTTGCGCGCAGCCTTTACGGGCGAGGCGGCTTTTCGGCAGTTGGTGCTGCTCAACGTGATCCTTATCCCGCTGAGTTTCTTCCTCAATGTCACCCGCGTAGAGCGCGCGCTACTGATCGCGGTGTGCCTGCTGGCCCTGATTGTCGAGTTGTTGAACTCGGCCATTGAAGCGGTCGTTGACCGCATCTCCCTGGATCTGCACCCATTGTCGAAAAACGCCAAGGACATGGGCAGCGCCGCCCAGTTTGTGGTGCTGACCATGATTGCCGTGGTGTGGGCTGTAATCCTGCTTTAAGCGATAGTGGGCAAGACGATCTCGTCGCTGCGCTGAACCCCTGCGGTGAACGCGCGGCACATTTCCAGAAACTCGCGCATGGCGGAGGTCTGGTACTTCTTTTTGTGCCAGATAAAGTAAAACTGCCGGGCCAGATCCAGCTCTGGGGTTTCCACGGCCACCAGGCTACCGCGCCTGAAAGCGTCGCGTAATGCCAGACGTGAGATGCAGCCAATCCCCAGACCTGATTCAACCGCGCGCTTGATCGCTTCGGTGTGTTCCAGTTCCAGACGAATATTCAGTGCGGTCTGGTGATGGCGCATAGCCTGATCGAAAGTCAGGCGAGTGCCGGAGCCCTGTTCACGCAGGATCCAGGCTTCACGGGTCAGCTCTTCCAGCGTGGCATGGCCACGCGCCGCCAGCGGATGCTGAGGGGCGCAGAACACCACCAGTTCATCTTCGACCCAGCTCTGCACCTCGATATCGGGGTGAGCGCAATCGCCTTCGATCAGACCCAGATCAATTTCGTAGTGGGCGACTTGTTGCACGATATGAGCCGTGTTCTGAACCACCAGCTTGACCTGACTTTCCGGGTGCGCCTGCATAAAACTGCCGATCAGCAGGGTCGCCAGATAGTTACCGATGGTCAGCGTCGCGCCTACGGTCAATGAGCCAAAGCCGGACTTGCCGTTGAGCAGGTCTTCGATTTCCTTGGCTTGATCCAGCAGCGCGACGGCCTGGGGCAACAGTTGCCTGCCCAGTGCATTGAGGCTCAGGCGCTTGCCGGCACGATCGAACAGTTGGCAGCTGGTTTGGCGCTCCAGTTCGGTGATCGAGGTACTGGCAGCAGATTGTGAAAGGGCCAACAAGCCGGCAGCGCGAGACACGCTTTCTTGTTGGGCGACGGCGACGAAAACCTGGAGTTGTCTGAGAGTAAATCGCATATCGATATAACCGATAACCCTTATCTTGATAATTCAGTTAACAGATATTGTCGCCGCCATTAGAATGCTGTGCAATCGCGCCCATAGTCAGCGCAGGCGAATTTAGGAGCCCCGTACATGAGCAACATGAACCACGAACGTGTCCTCAGTGTTCATCACTGGAACGACACCCTGTTCAGCTTCAAGTGCACCCGTGATCCGGGCCTGCGCTTCGAGAACGGTCAGTTCGTGATGATCGGCCTGCAACAACCCAACGGCCGTCCGCTTATGCGTGCCTACTCGATTGCCAGCCCGAACTGGGAAGAGCATCTGGAGTTCTTCAGCATCAAGGTGCCAGACGGCCCGCTGACCTCCCAGTTGCAGCACCTGAAGGAAGGCGACGAGATCATCATCAGCAAAAAACCTACGGGTACGCTGGTGCTGGACGACTTGAAGCCGGGCAAGCATCTGTACCTGCTCAGCACCGGTACCGGTTTGGCGCCATTTATGAGCATCATCCAGGATCCGGAAACCTACGAGCGCTTCGAAAAAGTGATCCTGTGCCACGGCGTGCGTTACGTCAATGAAGTCGCCTACCGCGAATTCATCACCGAGCACCTGCCACAGAACGAGTTCTTTGGCGAAGCGCTACGTGAAAAGCTGATTTACTACCCGACCGTTACCCGCGAGCCATTCGAGAACGAAGGCCGCCTGACCGATCTGATGCGCAGCGGCAAGCTGTTCAGCGACATCGGTCTGCCACCGATCAACCCGCAGGACGACCGTGCCATGTTGTGCGGCAGCCCGAGCATGCTCGACGAGACCAGCGAAGTGCTTAACAGCTTCGGCCTGAAAGTTTCGCCACGCATGCGTGAGCCGGGTGATTACCTGATCGAGCGTGCTTTCGTCGAGAAGTAAGCGAAGCGCAAAAAAGCCCACATTGCCTGAGGCACTGTGGGCTTTTTGCTGTCTGGCGATTGCTGCTCAGGCGGCGGTAATCACCTCAAGCACACGGATCAAACCAGGCTCAGGGTAATGCCAGCGTACGTCCAGATCCCAGAACTGCGCGCCGTATTCCCGTTCGGCTGTGGGCGTCTGGTAAGCAGGGCGTGGATCTTGCGCCAGGCATTGCTCGATCAGCTCCACCAGCGGCTCCTGAAGGCGCAGGGCTTCCCTGTGCGCCTGTTGCAGGGCGCTGTCGGCCCATTGCACGGGGATCAATACCGGTGCGGCGCTGGCCATGCCATTGCTGGCATCACTGATGATATCGGCGTAGGGCACATAGGGCTTGATATCGAGAATCGGCGTGCCATCGAGCAGGTCGATACCGGAAATCCACAGGCGATCGGCCTCTACCTTGTCCAGCTTGACTACTGACTGGCCGATACCGTTCGGGCGATGGGTGGCGCGGGTGGCAAACACGCCCATCGACTTGTTGCCGCCCAGGCGCGGCGGGCGCACCTTGAGGCGGGGCTTGTCTTCCAGTGCCTGATGGAACACAAACAGCAGCCAGACATGGCTGACCTGCTCCAGGCCTTGCACCGCATCGCCCTGATCGAACGGCGCGACCAGCTCCAGCACGCCACGGGCGGCCGGAGCCAGTTGCGGCTGACGGGGGATGGCGAATTTCTCCTTGAAGCAGGAGCGCACAAAACCGATAGGGGAGACTGTGTAGGTCATGGCTTGCAAACCTTGTAGTCGCTGCCGCAGGCTGCGATGGGCTGCGACAGCGGCCCTTGATAGTTAAGGACTTGAAGATCTTCAGATCTTATCGCAGCCTGCGGCAGCGACTACAACAGCGCTTGTGTGATCAGTCGCGAACGCGCAGGGTCAGGCCTTTGAGGAAATTGCGCAGCAACTGGTCGCCACAGGTGCGGTAGTTGGTGTGGCCGAATTTGCGGAACAGGGCGCTCAACTCGGGTTTGGACACCGGGAAGCCTGCAGCCTTGAGAATGGCATGCATGTCGTCTTCTTTCAGTTCGAAGGCCACACGCAGTTTTTTCAGGATGATGTTGTTGGTCACCGGCAGCTCGACAGGCATCGGTGCACGGCTTTCGTCCTTGCCGCGCTTGAAGATCACCAGGCCATCGAGAAAATGCGCCATCACCTCGTCCGGGCAACGTACAAAACCTTCTTCCTCGTCTTTCTTCAGGTAGGTCAGTACGTCTTCCTTGGAAACTTCCAGGCCACCAAGCTTGATGATTTCGACAACCTTGTTGTCGCTGATGTCGAGCATGTAGCGCACGCTGCGCAGTACGTCGTTATGAATCATATGGGTAATCCTGATATTCAGCAGTGAGCACCGCAGGCATTGCTGCGGTGTCGAAATGTTCGGGTGGGGCTGTAGTTAGAACTTTTCTTTGGCGCTCATGTAGCGCCACTGGCCAACAGGCAACTTGCCCATCGACACGCCGCCGATGCGAATCCGGCGCATGGAAATAACGGTCAGGCCTACCGCCTGGCAGAACAGGGCTATCACCCCTGGTTGCGGATTTTTCATCGCAAAGCGCAGTCGGTTTTCACTCTGCCAGCTGGCCTTGACCGCAGGCAGCTCGCGACCCTTGTAGGTCATGCCGTGGTTGAGGCGGTTCAGACCGTGGGGGGCCATTTCGCCAGAGACCTCGACCACGTATTCCTGCTCGATCTTGCTGGCATCGGCAGTCAGCTTGCGCACGATCTTCCAGTCCTGGGTAAACACCAGCAGGCCGCTGGCGTTGGCTTGCAGCTCGTTGCCTACGCTCAGGCGCAGGAAATGGCCCTTGAGCGGGCGTTTGCCGAAGCGGTGCTCTTCGCTCAGGGTGTCCGGGCCGATCAACGCCATGGCGCTGTCGGTATCCAGGCCCGCCGGGGCGTTGAGCAAAATGGTCACGGGCTCGGGCGCGGTGGCCTTGGCTTCAGGGTCCAGCTCGACTTTCTGGTTGTCGACCTTGAACTGTGGCTCGTCGATGACTTCGCCATCTACCGTGACCCAGCCACCTTCAATGAACAGTTCGGCCTCACGGCGGGAGCAGCCGACGAGTTCGATGAGGCGTTTGGAGAGACGTATCGGTTCAGACATGACAGGGGCCGTAAAGGAATTGGGCGGCTATTGTACCCGCCTGGCGCCGGTTAAGCCCGGCAACATTTGCCTTATGCACGTGCTGGGCGTTTATACCGCAGGTGCAGAAGGGGATAGGGCTGGCCCATGCCGTCTTTTTCGCAGCGCCCGACCACCTCAAAGTGCTGTTTGAGGTAAAAGCCGATGGCTTGCGGGTTTTGTTCATTGACGTCGAGGCGTTCGGCATTCAGTTCATTGATGGCGAACATCAACAGACACTTGCCGATGCCTTGCCCCCGGTAATCCGGGTGAACAAACAGCATCTCAACTTTGCCGGCGGCGACCCCGGCAAAGCCGGTAATGCGTTTGCTGACCGGGTCCTTGCAGCAGATCAGCATTACGGCGTCCAGATACTGGTCTTTAACCAGGCCGCGTAGCAGTTGAATATAGCTGTCAGGTAAAAAGTCATGGGTGGCGCGAACAGATGCTTCCCATACGTCGGTTAGTTCGGTGAAGTCCGTAAGGCGTGGCGTATGAACGACCCATTGCTGTTGCATCGAGCGTGTCTCCTGACACCGGTGTGGAGGGCAATGGGTTAACGATAGCCGTAAAAAAAGCCCTGGCGCCAGAGCGACAGGGCTTTTTGAGGGGGGGAGCGATTTAGATCACTTCAGCCCACAGGTCATACTCGTCGGCGTCGGTGACGCGGCACATGATCTTGTCACCCGGCTTGATATCTTTTTCGGTAGCGATAAATACGTTACCGTCGATTTCCGGGGCGTCGAAGAAGCAACGGCCAACTGCGCCTTGCTCGTCGACTTCGTCGATCAGAACTTCGATTTCCTTGCCGATTTTCATCTGCAGGCGGGCAGCGCTGATGGCCTGCTGGTGGGCCATGAAGCGGTCCCAGCGATCCTGCTTGACGTCGTCCGGCACGATGGCCGCGTCCAGCAGGTTGGCCGGTGCGCCTTCTACGGGCGAGTACTGGAAGCAGCCAACACGATCCAGCTGGGCTTCGGTCAGCCAGTCGAGCAGGTACTGGAAGTCTTCTTCGGTTTCACCCGGGAAGCCGACGATAAAGGTCGAACGGATGATCAGTTCCGGACAGATTTCACGCCAGTTCTTGATCCGGGCCAGGGTCTTGTCTTCAAACGCAGGGCGTTTCATGGCCTTGAGCACTTTCGGGCTGGCGTGCTGGAACGGGATGTCCAGGTACGGCAGAATTTTGCCGGCGGCCATCAACGGGATCAGCTCGTCAACGTGCGGGTACGGGTAAACGTAGTGCAGGCGCACCCAAACGCCCAGCGAGCTCAAGGCTTCACACAGCTCGGTCATGCGCGTCTTGACCGGCGCGCCGTTCCAGAAGCCGGTGCGGTATTTGACGTCAACGCCGTAGGCGCTGGTGTCCTGGGAAATAACCAGCAGCTCTTTCACGCCGGCCTTGACCAGTCGCTGGGCTTCGTCGAGCACGTCACCCACCGGGCGGCTGACCAGCTTGCCGCGCATCGACGGGATGATGCAGAAGCTGCAGCTGTGGTTGCAGCCTTCGGAAATCTTCAGGTAGGCGTAGTGACGTGGTGTCAGCTTGATGCCCTGTGGCGGCACCAGGTCGATCAGCGGGTTGTGATCCTGACGCGGCGGCACCACCTGGTGCACGGCGTTGACGACCTGCTCGTACTGCTGCGGGCCGGTCACGGCCAGTACGCTCGGGTGTACGTTGCGGATATTGCCTTCTTCGACGCCCATGCAGCCGGTCACGATGACCTTGCCGTTTTCCTTGATGGCTTCGCCGATCACTTCCAGGGATTCAGCCTTGGCGCTGTCGATAAAGCCGCAGGTGTTGACCACCACGACGTCGGCGTCCTGATAGGTAGAGACGACGTCATAGCCTTCCATACGCAGTTGCGTAAGGATGCGCTCGGAGTCAACCAGCGCTTTTGGACAACCCAGGGAAACAAAGCCAACCTTTGGGTTGGCTGACTTGGGGGTAATGGTGGACATGGCGAACCTCGGTATGTAGTGACGTTACATGCCCGTAAAGGCTGCACGACGAACGGGCGCTTATTGCGCCTCTGATCAAAAAAAGTGCGCAATTTTAGCTATGGTCAACGCACTTGACCAGCGTTATACGGGGATTTGCGACGAGTGCTGCGCTATGCTGCGCGCCGTCGCGAAAACAGGGTTTTTAATCACCCGAATTTCGTGGATCTGATTCGGAAAATCAGCGCATGCTGCTGATCAAACGTAGTGCAAGCCATTAAGAATCGCGGCCGAGGGTCGTAGGAGTGGTTGATGGGGCAGGCAAGTAGTCAGGCGGCAGAAGACGGTCACTCGAAGGTCAAGCCTATCGGGATGCTGGTTGCAGCGGTCGGTGTGGTGTATGGCGATATCGGTACCAGCCCGCTGTACACCCTTAAAGAGGTGTTTTCCGGCGGGTATGGCGTGCAGGTCAACCATGACGGTGTCTTCGGTATTTTGGCGCTGATCCTGTGGTCGCTGATCTGGGTGGTCTCGATCAAATACGTGTTGTTCATCCTGCGCGCCGATAACGAAGGCGAGGGCGGCATCATGGCCCTGACCGCACTGGCCAGGCGGGCGGCGTCGCCTTATCCGAGATTACGTTCGGTGCTGGTGATCCTGGGGTTGATCGGTGCTGCGCTGTTTTACGGCGACAGCATGATTACCCCGGCGATCTCGGTGCTTTCGGCCGTAGAAGGGCTTGAGCTGGCATTCGACGGCCTGGAGCACTGGGTTGTGCCGCTGGCCTTGATTGTGTTGGTGCTGCTGTTTCTGATTCAGCGCCATGGCACGGCGAGTATCGGCAAGCTGTTCGGGCCGGTGATGGTGGTGTGGTTTGTGGTGTTGGGCGGGCTGGGGATCCACGGCATCGTGCAGCACCCTGAAGTGCTTAATGCGCTGAACCCGCTATGGGGCGTGCGTTTCTTTGTTTCTCACCCGGGCATGGGCGTGGCCATTTTGGGTGCCGTGGTGCTGGCGCTGACCGGTGCCGAGGCGCTGTATGCCGACATGGGCCACTTTGGCCGCAAGCCGATTGCCAGGGCCTGGTTCATTCTGGTGTTGCCGGCGCTGGTGCTCAACTACTTCGGCCAGGGCGCCTTGTTGCTGGAAAACCCGGAGGCGGCGCGCAACCCGTTCTACCTGCTGGCACCGGCCTGGGCGCTGATTCCTTTGGTCGGACTGGCTACGCTGGCGACGGTGATTGCCTCCCAGGCGGTGATTTCCGGGGCCTTCTCCCTGACCCATCAGGCAATTCAGCTGGGTTATATCCCGCGCATGCATATCCAGCACACGTCCAGCGCCGAGCAGGGGCAAATCTATATCGGTGCGGTGAACTGGTCGCTGATGGTCGGGGTCATTTTGCTGGTGCTGGGCTTTGAGTCCTCGGGTGCCCTGGCTTCGGCCTATGGGGTGGCGGTGACCGGGACCATGCTGATTACCAGTATTCTGGTGTCGGCAGTGATGTTGCTGCTGTGGAAATGGCCGCCGGTTCTGGCCGTGCCTGTCTTGATCGGCTTTTTGTTGGTGGATGGGCTGTTCTTTATTGCCAACGTGCCGAAAATCTTCCAGGGCGGGGCATTTCCGGTGCTGGCGGGGATAGTGCTGTTTGTCCTGATGACCACCTGGCGGCGCGGCAAGCAGTTGCTGGTGGATCGCCTTGACGAAAATGCGCTGCCGCTGCCGCTGTTTATCAGCAGCATCCGGGTTCAGCCGCCGCATCGGGTGAAGGGGACGGCGGTGTTTCTGACCGCGCGCCCGGATGCCGTGCCCCATGCGCTGCTGCACAACCTGTTGCACAACCAGGTACTGCACGAGCAGGTGGTATTGCTGACGGTGGTCAACGAAGACTCGCCCCGAGTGCCCGCATCGCGACGGTTCGAGGTGGACGCCTATGGTGACGGGTTCTTCCGGGTGATCCTGCACTTCGGTTTTATGGATGAGCCGGATGTGCCTGAGGCGTTGAAGTTGTGCCATCTCGATGAGCTGGATTTCAGCCCGATGCGCACCACTTACTTCCTTAGCCGGGAGACGGTCATTGCTTCCAAGCTTGTGGGTATGGCGCGCTGGCGCGAAGGTTTGTTCGCCTTCATGCTCAAGAACGCCAACAGTAACTTGCGCTTCTTCAAGCTGCCGGTTAACCGGGTGATTGAGCTGGGGACGCAGGTCGAGATGTAGGGCTGCCTACAAAGCCCCCTCACCCTGGCCCTCTCCCAAAGGGAGAGGGGACTGACCGAGTTGATGCGCGATTCAGCTCGGGACCATCAGACTGCTGAGATTCTGAAATACCCCCCAATCAAGCCCCCTCTCCCTCCGGGAGAGGGTTGGGGTGGGTAGAAACCGGGTACATCGTTTACGTTTAAGACCGGGTACATCGTTTACAGGTATTAATCATGGTCAGGAG
>NZ_NQKQ01000017.1 GCF_002269505.1 Pseudomonas fragi
TCGCTGGTTGCTCATGGCACCTCCTAATGGGCCTCATTTTAAGGCTTGGAGGTGTCTACGAAACTAGGGGCGATTCACTGTTTCGGTTCGATGGTGCTGGCGCAAAGCATGCTCGACCAACTGGGCGTTGCCCTGAACTCCGGGCGCGCCATCATGATTTACGGGCCTGCGGGTACCGGCAAGACCTATGTCAGCAGCCGGTTGATCCGCTTGTTTGCCGAAGCGATCTGGGTGCCCCATGCCATCGCCATCAATGAATCGGTGATCGAGATCTACGACCCTCAGGTACACAAACGCCTGGGCGATGACGAACATCAAAACGGCTTGATGCTCAATGAGGGCATAGACCGTCGCCTGCTGTGCTGCGAACGGCCGATCGTGATCACCGGCGGTGAGTTGACGATGGAACAGCTGGATGTGCGGTATGACCCTTATGCCCGTCAGTACCAGGCACCGTTGCAACTCAAGGCCAGTAACGGCCTGCTGATCATCGATGATCTGGGTCGTCAGCGCATGACCCCGGGCGAATTGTTGAACCGCTGGATTGTGCCCATGGAAGAGCGCCGCGACTTCCTCAACCTGGGGGGCGGACGCCACTGCGAGCTGCCGTTTGACCTGATTCTGGTGTTCTCCACCAACCTCAATCCGCTGGAGCTGGCTGACGAAGCATTTTTGCGGCGCATTGGCTACAAGCTGCAATTTGGCTACCTCAAGCCTGGCGAATACGAACGCATCTGGATTCAAGAGACGCAGCGCCTGGGCATTCCCTATGACCCGCTGTTGCTCAGCTTTGTGCTTCACGATCTCTATGGCGCCGAAAACATGCCCCTGGTGCCATGTCATCCCCGGGATCTGTTGAATATGGCGTGCGATCGCCAGCGTTATCTGGAGGGGGCGGGGCCACTGACTACTCAGGAGCTTGAGTGGGCGTGGCGCAACTATTTCGTCCAACTCGATTTTCTTGGCTAAGGAGTTACCGTCATGAATACGCGCACGCTGACTTTGATTGTCCTGTCCGTGATCCTCGGGCTGGGCGCTACCTGGATGGCCAACAACTGGCTCTCGGCACGGCTTAACACCAGCCCCGACGACAACCAGCAAAACGTGGTGATTGCCACGGTGGAAATCGCTTTCGGGCAGATGATCGAGCCCCAGCAAGTGACGGTGGTGCGCATGCCCAAGGATGCAGCCCCCGAAGACGCCTTCGACGCCACTGAAAAAGTGGTCGGTAAAATCGCCACCTTCTCCCTGCTGCGCGGCGACATTCTGCGTGGGGCACGCTTGGCCGAGCATATGGGCGGCAGCACCCTGGCCTCGCTGATCGAGCCCAGCAAACGGGCCATTTCGGTGCGGGTGGATGACGTGGTTGGCGTCGGCGGTTTCCTGCTGCCGGGTAATCGGGTCGACGTGCTGGCAACCCGGCAGGTCGGCACTGAAGGCAACGCCGAGTCCAAGACCATTCTCCAGGACCTGCGGGTATTGGCCGTTGACCAGACCGCCAGCACTGACAAGACCCAACCGGTGGTGGTGCGTGCGGTCACTCTGGAAATGACTCCCGCCCAGGCCGAAGTGCTGGTCAAGGGCATGAGCGCTGGCAAGGTGCAACTGGCCTTGCGCAACCCGCTGGATAACAACAAGACACCCATTGCGGCTGAACCCGTTGCCATGGCGGAGCCAGTACTGCCGGCCGTGATGGCCAAGCCGGTTGCTCGCCGTCGTGCACCGGCCAATGACGGTAGCGTGATCGTGATTCGCGGTGTCGCGGCCACGGTAGAAAAAGCGATGTAGAGGGCCGGGCAGCGGCAGCGCAAGACTATCAAGGTGAAGCATCATGAACGCGCGTATCCAACAGCCCCGCAGCGCATTTCCCCGGCAACAGCGCGGCGCCATGCTTGTCCTGGTGGTGATTGCCATGGCCTCGCTCTTGTTGATGGGCGCCCTGGCTCTGGACGGCAGCCATATGCTGCTGAACAAAACTCGCCTGCAAAACGCAGTGGATGCGGCGGCGTTGAGCGGGGCCAAGACGCTGAGCATGGTGGTTGGCGCGACCGGCTCGGCCAGCCTGACGCAAACAGCGGCCCTCAATACCCTGAGCCTCAACGCCAGTGCGACGGGCAACGAGGAACTGGGCAGGGCCGTCACGGCCAACCCGTCAGGCTTTGCCAAGGTGGAACTGGCGACCAGTGTCTACGGGCCGTTTTCATTCCCGGGGCCGACCAATGCGACCTTTGTCCGGGTGACGGTGAACAACTATCCCCTGAGCAGTTTTTTCTGGGGCGTATTTCAGGCGCTGGACAACGGCAACGCCACCGGCAAGGCCGTCGCGGCGGTGGCCACTGCCGGGCCCAGCCCGAGCAGCGGTCCCTGTGATCTGACCCCGTTGCTGGTGTGCGGCGACCCTACACAAAACAACCCGGCAGCGGGGATGTTCTGGGGTTTCAAGTTCGGTGACCTGCAAGTGCTGAAAACTGCTGCGGGTAATAACTCTGCCATTGGCCCGGGGAATTTTCAGCTGCTGGACTTTGGCTCGGGCGGCAAGACGGTCAGGGAAGCACTGGCGGGAGGTATCAATCAGTGCAATATCGTCGGTGCAACCGCCCAGACCAAACCGGGCAACACCGTGGGCCCGGCCTCCCAGGGCCTCAATACGCGCTTTAACGAATACAAGGGTGGCCTCAGCGCTTCTGACTATCCGCCGGATCTGGTGATTACGGTCAATCCCAAGTCGTTTACCTACGCCGGTTCACCTGCGCCGATTCTGTATGACGGCAAGACGGTCACTTCCAGCAGCGGCAACCTGTCCACCAGCAGCGGTGCCCTGTATGACTACAACGACTGGAAGCAGGACGAGGCTGCTTGTGTGGGAGGCGGCGCCGGTTGCCAGGGCAATGGTGTATTTGAACGGCGGATTCTGAAAATCGTGATCGGCGATTGCTCAGGCAAAAACGATGGAGCCTCGGCGATTCCGGTGCTGGGCTTTGGTTGCTATTACGTGATGCAGCCAGCCGCTCAGCAGGGTAATGAAGCGCAGATTTTCGGCCAGTTCGTCAGCGTGTGTGAAGGCGACAACGTGCCGGGCCCCAACCCGTCGGCCAACGCCGGGCCACAGGTGATCCAGCTGTACAAAACCTATATCGACAACAACCAGACGCCGAGCACCGACTCCTAGGAGGCTCCATGAGACGCTGTGGATTCAGGTCGTCCCGCGCCCAGCGGGGCCTGGCGATGGTCGAGCTGGCGCTGACCCTGCCGCTGCTGGTGTTGCTGATGCTGGCCTTCGCCGAGTTCGGCCGCATGCTGTTCCAGTACAACAGCTTGCAGCAGGCCAGCCGTGATGCAGGGCGTTATGTGGCCAGCCAGGCGTGGAACACAACCCTGGGTACGCTGGATCTGAACGCGGCGCTGGTCACCAAGACCAAAAACGTTGCCGTTTACGGCCTGCCGGCCAACCCCAATGGATACCCGGCGGCGGCACCGGGCCTGACCACCGGTAATGTCACGGTCAGTGCGGTGGGCACCAACCATGTACGGGTCAGCATTGCCTACACCTTTGTCCCGGCGCTGGGCAGCGCCATTCCTGCGCTGTATGGCAGCAGCGTGCCACTGGGCCTGTTGCTGACTTCAACGGTCGTAATGAGGGCCTTGTGATGAACCGCAAACGCATGGGCGGCGTGTATATCGTCGAGTTCGCCATCACCGCTCTGGTGCTGTTCACCCTGCTGTTTGGTGCACTGGAAATGGGCCGGCTGTACTTCACCGTTAACGTGCTGAGCGAGTCGGTGCGTCGCGGCGCGCGGCTGGCAGCGGTGTGCAATATCCAGGACCCGATCATCCTGCGTCGTGCCATGTTCAATACAGCGGGCAATGCCGGGCCAAGCAGCCTGATAGCCAGCCTGACCAGTGCCAATCTGAACCTTATCTATCTGGACGCCAACGGTGCAGTGGTTGCCAGTCCCAATGATCTGGTGGGGGCCAGCGGTTTTGCCGCCATTCGCTATGTGCAACTGCAGCTCACCAACTTCAGTTTCAATCTGTTGATCCCCGGTTTCAGGGGGGTCTTCATTCTGCCCACGTTCAGGTCGACCGTGCCTCGTGAGAGTCTTGGTCGCCAGCCTGATCCGGCGGTTACACCGGGGATTACGCCATGTTGAGTGTCCGAGAGGTGACGGCGGCTGTGTCATCAGACCGTCAGGGAATGCGCCTGTTGATCAGCGGCCGTGATGCCGTGGCCTTGAACCATCTCAAGGCTTTGAGCCAGGGCATTCCCCATCTGCAGGTGAGCACGCGGCTGGTGAGCAATGGCCACACCGACCCGCTCTATGGCCTGGAGCAGATGCCTGATTTTCTGCTGCTGCGCGTCAGCCATTTATGGCGCGAGGAGCTGGCGGCGCTGTTGCAGCACCCGCTTAAAGAACGTCCACCACTCTTGGTGTGCGGGCCGCTGGATGAGCTCGAAGGCATGCGCCTGGCGATGCAGGCCGGGGCCCGTGACTTCTTGCCGGAGCCGGTGTCGGCCAACGACTTGCAGTCGGCGCTGGACCGCGTGCAAATGGAGCTGCACAGCGAGCAGGGGAGCAAGGGCAAGCTGGTGTCGGTGATGAATGCCAAGGGCGGTTCGGGGGCCTCGATGCTGGCCTGCAATCTGGCCCATCAATTGAGTGTGCAGGGCGGCAGAACCCTGCTGCTGGACCTGGACCTGCAATTCGGCAGCCTGGCTCACAGCCTGGATGTGCTGCCCACCCACAGCCATACCGATGTGCTGCAACAGATCGATACCCTGGACAGCGTGGCGTTGCGTGGTTTTTGCAGTCATTTCAGCCCCAGTTTGCATGTGCTGGGCGGACGGAACGATGAACTGTGCCTGTCCCAGGACATCCGCCTGGAGCAGCTGGATAGTTTGCTGAAACTGGCGCGCAGCACCTATGACTGGGTCGTGGTGGATTTACCGCGGCATATCGATCACCTCACCGGCATCACCTTGGAACAGTCGGACCGGGTCTATATCGTGCTGCAACAAAGCTTGAGCCATCTGCAGGACGCCAACCGCCTGGTGCGCATTCTGCGCGACGACCTGGGCGTGCAGGGCAATCGTCTGCATGTGGTACTCAACCGTTTTGACAAGGCGTCGCCCTTCAAACCCAAGGACATCAGCGAAGCCTTGCGCTGCGCGGATCTGCAAAAACTGCCCAATGACTATGCGGTGGTCAGTGAAAGCCAGAACACCGGGGTACCCCTGGAGCTGCATGCTCCCCGTGCCAGCATCACCTTGAGCCTGCGTGAACTGAGTCAGAGCCTGATTGGCATCGAGGCCGCTGAAGCGGGTTTGCTCAAACGTACATTCAACCGTCTGTTTGGAGGATAAGCCATGCTCAGCGACTTTCGTAATCGTCTGCGTCAGCAAGCCGGCAAGCTGGCCTCGGCAGAAGTGATGGCACCGCCCGTCGAGGGCGCCGATTGCACCAGTGTATTGATGGCCTGGGAAGCCGTAGTGCCGGATGTGGTGTATGAAACCCGCACCAAGCTCAGCTCCATGGAGGCCGAGTGGCGGGAGAAGATTTACCAGCAATTGCTCAAGGTCATGGACCTGTCCTTGCTCGACACCCTGGAGCTGGCCGACGCCGGGCGCCAGATTCGTGAGATCAGTTTGCGCCTGCTGGACGAGTACTCAGCGCCGGTCAGTACCAGCAGCCGTCAACTGATCATCAAGCAAATCACCGACGAGGTGCTGGGCCTCGGGCCGCTGGAGCCACTATTGGGTGACAGCAGCGTATCGGACATTCTGGTCAATGGTTTTGACTCGGTGTACGTCGAGCGCTTTGGCAAACTGCAGAGAACCGATGTGCGTTTTCGCGACGATCATCATCTGCTCAATATCATCGACCGCATCGTCTCCAGCCTCGGGCGGCGCATCGATGAGTCCTCGCCCCTGGTGGATGCACGGCTCAAGGACGGCTCGCGGGTCAACGCGATCATCCCGCCGCTGGCCATCGACGGGCCGAGCATGTCGATCCGCCGCTTCGCCGTGGACCTGCTCAATACCCAGAGCCTGGTGCAGATGGGCACCCTGACTCCGGCTATTGCCCTGATGCTAAAGGCCATCGTGCGCGGGCGGCTCAATGTGCTGATCTCCGGCGGCACCGGCAGCGGCAAGACCACCATGCTCAATGTGCTGTCCAGCTTTATCCCGCACAACGAGCGCATCGTCACCATTGAAGACTCCGCCGAACTGCAATTGCAGCAGCCCCATGTGGTGCGCCTGGAAACCCGCCCCGCGAATATTGAAGGGCGTGGCGAGGTGGGTCAGCGTGAACTGGTGCGCAACAGCCTGCGTATGCGCCCGGACCGGATCGTGATCGGTGAGGTGCGTGGCGCCGAGGCGCTGGATATGTTGACGGCCATGAATACCGGCCACGACGGGTCGCTGACGACCATCCACGCCAACACGGCTCGCGACGCGCTGGGGCGGATCGAAAACATGGTGTCGATGAGTGGCGCCACCTTTCCGATCAAGGCCATGCGTCAGCAAATTGCCTCGGCCATCGGCGTGGTGATCCAGCTGGAGCGCCAGGAGGATGGCACCCGGCGCCTGGTCAGCGTGCAGGAAATCAATGGCATGGAAGGCGACATCATTACCATGACCGAGATCTTCGCCTTTGTACGCAGCGGCATGGGCGAGAAAGGGGAAGTGCTGGGCGAGTTCCGCTCAACCGGCATGGTGCCGGCATTTCGTGATGTGCTGGCCAAACGGGGTATTGAGCTGCCGCTCAGCCTGTTCCGGCCGGAATGGATGGAGGGGCAGTCATGAATCAGGTTCCTGGCGAATTTATCCTGGCGTTCCTGGGCATGGTGTTCACGGCCATGTTCCTGCTCAGTCAGGGTTTGACGATTCCGGTGTTCGGTGAGGCCAATCAGGTGCGCAAGCGCATTCGCGGGCGCCTGAACCTGCTGGAGCGGGCGAGTAACCTGCCCAATATGCAGTCGATCCTGCGCCAGAAATACCTGCGGCGTCTGCCACCCCTTGAGGCCCGCCTCGAGCAGTTGCCGATGATGGAAACCCTGGCGCAGATGATCGAGCAGGCCGGCCATGAATACAGGGCCTACCGCGTTCTACTGCTGGGGCTGGTGCTGGCTACGGCGGTGGGGCTGGTGTTGTGGTCGTTCTTGCAACTGTGGTGGGTGGCATTGCCAGCGGCGTTTGTCTGCTTCTGGCTACCCATATGGAAGATTTCCCACGATCGCATCAAGCGTTTCGCCCAGTTCGAAGAGGGCTTGCCCGATGCGCTGGATGCCATGTGCCGCGCTTTGCGCGCCGGGCATCCTTTTAACGAAACCCTGCAACTGGTTGCCGAAGAACATCACGGGCCGGTGGCTTACGAGTTCGGTCTGGCCTTTGCCGATATCAACTATGGCAATGATGTGCGCCGGGCCATGCTCGGCCTGCTGGAGCGCGTGCCCAGCATGACGGTGATGATGCTGGTGACCACGGTGCTGATCCATCGTGAAACCGGCGGTAACCTGACCGAGGTGCTGACCCGCCTCAGCAGCCTGATTCGCGGACGCTTCCGCTTCCATCGCAAGGTCAAGACGCTCTCGGCCGAAGGGCGTATGTCCGGCTGGATTCTGGTGTCGATGCCCTTTGTGCTGGCGTTGGCCATCCTGATTTCCAGCCCGACTTACATGCCCCTGCTGTTCAAGGAGCCCATGGGTCAGAAGCTGATCATGGGGGCTTTTGTGGCCATGATCATCGGGATTTTCTGGATTCGCAAAATCATCCGGATTCAGGTTTGAACACGGCTCGCCCTGGAGGGTGACATGAACTATTTACTGGAACTGATCAACCGCATGGTGGGTGACGAGCAACTGACCCGAATGCTGTTTTCCGGGCTTATCGGCCTGAGCGTGGTGCTGGTGGTGGCGACGCTAGCGATGCTGGTCAAGGGGCTGCAAAGCCCGGTGCAGCGGCGTTTGATGCTGATCAAGCGCGGTCACGGTGCAGGCCACCGGGCGCCGCCGAGCAACCTGCAAATGATGCTTGAACAGGTCGGGCAGCGTTTCAGCTCCGGTGAGACCCGGGGGGCATCGGCCACCCGGATCCTGCTGATTCATGCCGGTTATCGCTCGCCGTCTGCGGTGCAGGTGTACTGGGCAATTCGTCTACTGCTGCCCCTGGTGCTGCTGGGCATTACGGTTATGGCATTACCGTTTATTCCCAACATGTCACTGCTGCTGGGGTGCGGGATACTGGCCGTGGCGCTCGGTGTAGGCTGGCTGGTGCCGGCGATCTATGTCAGTTCGCGCAAGGAGTCGCGCATGTCACAGCTGCTGATTGCCTTCCCGGATGCCCTGGACTTGATGGTGGTGTGTGTGGAATCAGGCCTGGCTTTGCCCCAGGCGATTGAACGGGTGGCGGAGGAAATGGCTGTCAGCCAGCCTGACCTGGCCATGGAGCTGGCCCTGGTCAACGCCGAGGTGCGGGCCGGTGTGCCCAGTACCGAAGCGCTCAAGCACCTGGCTGAGCGTACCGGGCTGGAAGATATCCGCGGGCTGGTCAGCTTGTTGGCACAAAGCATTCGCTTTGGTACCAGTGTGGGTACCACCCTGCGGATTTATGCTGAAGAGTTTCGCGATCGACGTACCCAGCTGGCTGAAGAAAAGGCCGCCAAAGTCGGTACCAAGCTGGTGTTTCCGCTGATCTTCTGCCTGTGGCCGAGTTTTTTTCTGGTGGCCATCGGGCCTGCGATCATCAGTGTGTTCAAGGTGTTTGGCAAGATTTGAGCTCACAGGACGAATGTGCATTGGCGTGGTCTATGCTCTTGTTCCCACCGGTTTGCCGGTGTTCGCACAAACAGGAGGTTGACCATGAGCAAGAAGATTTTGGTGGTACTGACCAGCGTCGAGAAATACCCGAACCTTGATCGCGCGACGGGCTTATGGCTGGGCGAGGCGGTGCATTTTGTGCACAAGGTCGAGGCCGCAGGCTATGCCGTCGACTATGTCAGCCCGCAAGGTGGGTACACGCCGATCGACCCCCACAGCCTGGCAGCCGAGATGGCCTCGCCGATCGACTGGCAGTGGTACCACAACAAGGCGTTCATGAACCGGCTCGGGGCGACGCTGACGCCGGATCAGGTCAACCCGGATGACTACATTGCCATTTATTACGCGGGCGGCCATGGCGTGATCTGGGATTTCCCTGACAACGAGAAACTGCAAGCCCTCAGCCGTCATATCTATGAGCACGGCGGGGTGGTTTCGTCGGTGTGTCATGGCGCTGTGGGTTTACTGAACATCAAACTGAGCAATGGTGAACTGCTGGTCAAGGGCAAGAAAGTCACTGGTTTTTCCAATGAAGAGGAAGACTTGGCCGGGCTAAGCCAGCATGTGCCGTACCTGACCGAAATCGAGCTGGTGAAGCGTGGTGCCTTGTATCAAAAAGCCGGTACCCCATGGGCACCGTTCGCCATCGCTGATGGGCGCCTGATTACCGGGCAAAACCCGGCATCGGGCGGGCCGGTAGCGGAGCTGGTGCTGGCGGCCATTGAGTAAAACACCCTTTCTAAAGCCGATGCAGGCCTGTCAGCCTGCATCGGCCCGCGTAATACCTACATTAAACTTTTGAATCCCAAGGATATTCTGTAGCCTTGTCGCGCTTCAGTGCTTGTCCGTGCCTGATACATACATTCTCCCAGCGGGGCTTGACGGCCCGGAGCTGGTGGTACACTCGACTTTCGCGCAACAGCGCTTGCAGGTCTTGCGAACATGACGCAAATTTCTGAACGACTTCTGGTTCAAGCCCACCTTGATGCCAAGCAGCCCAAGCCGTTGACTGAGGCTCAAGCCCTCAGCCTGCGGGCGCAGATCGCGGCTGAACTGAAAGCCCGCGACGCGGTGCTGGTGGCGCACTTTTATTGTGATCCGGTGATTCAGGCCCTGGCCGAAGAAACCGGCGGCTGTGTCTCCGATTCCCTGGAGATGGCCCGCTTTGGCGCGGCTCACCCGGCCAAGACCATTCTGGTTGCCGGTGTGCGCTTTATGGGCGAAACCGCAAAAATCCTCACGCCTGAAAAACGCGTATTGATGCCGACGCTGGAGGCCACCTGTTCTCTTGATCTGGGCTGCCCGGTGGAGGAGTTCTCGGCGTTTTGCGACAAGCATCCCGAACGCACGGTGGTGGTGTATGCCAACACGTCGGCGGCGGTCAAGGCCCGGGCGGACTGGGTGGTGACGTCAAGCTGCGCGCTGGAGATCGTCGAAAGCCTGATGGATAACGGTGAAACCATTATCTGGGGGCCGGACAAGCATCTGGGTCGTTATATCCAGCGCCAGACCGGTGCCGACATGCTGCTGTGGGACGGTGCCTGCATCGTTCACGAAGAGTTCAAGTCCAAGCAGCTGGAAGACATGAAGGCGCTGTACCCGGATGCTGCGATCCTGGTGCACCCGGAGTCGCCGGAGTCGGTGATCGATCTGGCGGATGCGGTAGGCTCTACCAGCCAGTTGATTGCTGCGGCGCAGAACCTGCCCAACAAGACCTTTATTGTGGCGACGGATCGCGGCATTTTCTACAAAATGCAGCAGCTGTGCCCGGACAAGGTGTTTATCGAGGCCCCGACTGCGGGTAACGGTGCGGCGTGCCGCAGTTGCGCGCATTGTCCGTGGATGGCCATGAATACCCTGGAGCGCACGCTGGAGTGTTTGCAGCAGGGTACGAACGAGATTTTCGTTGACCCTGCACTGGTGCCCCATGCCATTCGCCCGCTCAAGCGCATGCTCGATTTCACCCAGGCGGCGCGGTTGAAGCTGGCGGGGAATGCCTGATTAGCTAGCCCGCTCCCCCAGGAACTGAGCCAGTCAGGCTCAGTTCATCATTTCCTTGAGCGCCCGTTCCTGATCCATCAGCTCCCGCTTGCGCGCGTCCAGGCGTGCCGACAGCTGGAAGTTATTGGTCAGCTTCTGGGCAAAGTCCAGTTGCTGGATAGCCTGACGATAATCCCCCACCAACGCAAAGTACTCCGCACGGGCCTGGTGCAGGCCGATGATATTGCCTGACAGACCCCGGGTTTCGGCAACCGAATACCAGACATCCGGGTCATCAGGGCGGCTTTTGAGCAGCGCCTCAAGGGCTTTGTCGGCTTCCTTGGGGTTGTTTTGCTTGAGCAGCAAATCAACCCGGGCCTGGTTGAGCGGATAATTGCCCGGGTACAGGGTGCGCATCCGGTCGATACGTTGCTGGGCGTCAGCCAGGCGGTTGCTGTCCATGTCCAGCTCGATTTGCGCCAGGTTATAGGTGATGTCGTTGGGCGATTTATCCAGCAGCGGCTTGAGGGTCTCGCGGGCTTCATTGAACTGGCTGCCTTTGATGTAGGCAATCGCCAGGCCATAACGGGCTACGTCGTTTTTCGGGTTTTCATCCAGTTGCTGACGAAAACGTTTGGCGGCCAGCCCGGGGGTTTCTTCGTAGTTGAGCTGCACCCGGGCGCGGATCAACTGATAGCGCAGGCTGTCTTCAGTGCCGCCTGGCCGGGCCTGTTCGGCGCGGTTGCGGGTGTCGGCGATACGGGATTCGGTGACCGGGTGAGTCAGCAGGAATTCCGGCGGCCGGCCATCAAAGCGGTATTGGCGCATCAGACGTTCAAACATGGTGGGCATGGAGCGCGGGTCGTAACCGGCCTTTTCCAGATTGAGAATGCCGATTCGGTCAGCTTCCTGCTCGTTCTGACGCGAGAAGCGCCGTTGTTCCTGCAGGGCCGCAGCCTGGGTGCCGGCAATAGCAGCAATGCCGGCATCCCCTGCGCCAGAGGCCGCAACGATGATCCCGGCGAGCAACGCGGCCATCATTGGCAACTGCATACGTTGCTGGGCTTCCACGCCACGGGCAAAGTGGCGTTGGGACAAGTGGGCCAGTTCGTGGGCCATGACCGAGGCATATTCGCCTTCAGTCTGGGCGTTGAGGAACAGACCACCGTTAACCCCGATGATCCCGCCAGGTGCGGCGAAGGCGTTGAGCTGCGGGCTGTTGATCAGGATGAATTCGAGGCGGCGATCCTGCACCTGGCTGGTTTCGACCAGTTTGTAAACGCTGGTCTCGACATAGTCCTTGAGCTGCGGATCGTTGAGCTGTGACACCTGGCTACGCAACATGGCCAGCCAGGCGCGGCCCAGTTGGTACTCTTGTTGCGGCGAGACAATGGACGAACTGGCGTCACCCAGAGACGGTAAATCGTCGGCGAAACTCGGTGATGCGAGCAGGCAAGCGAGCGTCAACAGGGTAGGGCGCAGAAAAGTCATGCACAAAGCTCTGGTTGGTAAAGCGCTTACTGTAGCTGGACACTCGGCTGGCGACCAGTGGCGGGGTTGCTTGGGGTATTCTAGCCGGCATAAAAAATGCCCCCTGTGGAGACGTACGCAATGACTGATGTGCTGGCCCATGATGCCGAACTGGATGCTGCGGGCCTGAATTGCCCGTTACCGCTGCTCAAGGCCAAGATGGCGCTGAACAAGATGGGCAGTGGCCAGACCCTCAAGGTGATTGCCACGGACGCAGGCTCACAACGTGATTTTCGTACCTTCGCACGTCTGGCGGGCCATGAGCTGCTGCGTGAAGAAGAGGACGCTGGCACCTATCGCTACTGGTTACGCAAGGCCTGAGTCTTGCTAGACCTCGCTGTGGGAGCGAGCCTGCTCGCGAAGGTCGCGATAACTAATGCGATCTTTTCGCGAGCAGGCTCGCTCCCACAGACGTGCCGCTCTATTTTTAAGGAATATCGATGTTCAAGGTTTTACGTGGTTGGGTGCAGCGCTATTTCTCTGATGAAGAAGCGGTGGTGCTCGCGGTATTGCTGGTGCTGGCGTTTACTGCCGTTCTGACATTGGGCGGCATGTTGGCACCCGTGCTGGCGGGCATGGTGCTGGCGTATCTGATGCAGGGCCTGGTGGTGGCACTGGAGCGCATGCGGGTGCCGGCCGCTGCGGCGGTCGGGCTGGTGTTTGCGCTGTTTATGGGTTTGTTGCTGGTGTTTCTGGTAGTGGTGGTGCCTTTGCTCTGGCATCAGTTGATCACGCTGTTCAACGAGCTGCCGGGCATGCTTGCCAAGTGGCAATCGTTGTTGCTGTTGTTGCCTGAGCGCTACCCGCATCTGGTGTCGGATGAACAGGTGTTACAGGCCATCGAAGTCGCACGGGGTGAAATCGGCAAGTTCGGTCAACTGGCACTGACCTTTTCGCTGTCCAGTCTGCCGTTGCTGGTCAACATCATGATCTATCTGGTGCTGGTACCGATCCTGGTGTTTTTCTTTCTCAAGGACCGCGCGGTCATTGGCCGTTGGGTGCGCGGCTATCTGCCTCGCGAACGGGCATTGATTACCCGCGTGGCCGAAGAAATGAACCGCCAGATTGCCAATTACATTCGCGGCAAGGTGATCGAGATCATCATTTGTGGCGGCGTGACCTATATCGCCTTTGTCACCATGGGCCTCAACTATGCGGCCTTGCTGGCGCTGCTGGTGGGGGTTTCGGTGGTGGTGCCCTATGTCGGGGCAGTGGTAGTGACAGTACCGGTGCTGCTGATTGCACTGTTCCAGTGGGGCTGGAGCGATCAGTTTATCTATCTGATGGCGGTCTACGGGATCATCCAGACCCTGGACGGCAATGTGCTGGTACCGCTGCTGTTCTCCGAGGCGGTGAGCCTGCACCCGGTGGCGATCATCTGCGCGGTGCTGTTGTTTGGCGGGTTGTGGGGTTTCTGGGGGATATTCTTTGCCATCCCGCTGGCGACCTTGTTCAAGGCCGTGCTCGATGCCTGGCCGCGAGAGCAGCAAGTCGTGTCACCGCTGCTGTAGTTCACTGAACGCCAGACATGAAAAAGCCCCGGCTCTTGCGAACCGGGGCTTTTTCGTTACTGCATCAGCTTACGCTTGAATAACCGGGATATTGGCATTTGCAGCCGCTTCACGGAATTCGGCGATCTGATCAAAGCTCAGGTAGCGGTATACGTCCGCAGCCATGGTGTTGATCTCTGCCGCGTAGGCCATGTATTCCTCAACGGAAGGCAGACGACCCAGGATCGAGGCCACCGACGCCAACTCGGCCGAAGCCAGGTAAACGTTCGCGCCGTCACCCAGACGGTTCGGGAAGTTACGGGTCGAAGTCGACACAACAGTCGAGTTCGGCTCTACACGTGCCTGGTTACCCATGCACAGCGAGCAGCCCGGCATTTC
Source organism: Pseudomonas fragi (assembly GCF_002269505.1). GTDB lineage: Bacteria > Pseudomonadota > Gammaproteobacteria > Pseudomonadales > Pseudomonadaceae > Aquipseudomonas > Aquipseudomonas fragi_D. Next base: position 14,217 of record NZ_NQKQ01000017.1, read on the forward strand.
CATGCGCGCGCCAGCTTTGCCGTAGATGCCGTAGTAGCCTTCTTCGGTCAGTTGGTGAGCGTCCATCTTGGTCGGCGGCGACAGCCACAGACGAGTTGGCAGCTGGCCTTTGACCTTGTCCAGCAACTTGCCCGCAGCGCGGAAGTGGCCGATGTTGGTCATGCACGAACCGATAAACACTTCGTCAATTTTCTCGCCAGCAACGCTGGACAGCAGACGGGCGTCATCCGGGTCGTTTGGCGCGCAGAGCACAGGCTCTTTGATGTCAGCCAGATCGATTTCGATGATGTGCGCGTATTCGGCGTCAGCATCGGCAACCATCAGCTCAGGATTGGCCACCCAGGCTTCCATCGCTTGAGCGCGACGCTCAAGGGTGCGCGCATCGCCGTAACCTTCACCGATCATCCAGCGCAGCAGGGTGATGTTGGAGTTCAGGTATTCGGTGATCGATTCTTTGGACAGCTTGATGGTGCAACCGGCTGCCGAACGTTCTGCCGAAGCGTCGGACAGTTCGAAGGCTTGCTCGATGCTCAGGTTGTCCAGACCTTCGATTTCCAGGATGCGACCCGAGAATTCGTTGATCTTGCCTTTTTTCTCTACCGTCAACAGACCCTGCTGGATTGCGACGTAAGGAATGGCGTGAACCAGGTCACGCAAGGTGATGCCCGGCTGCATTTCGCCTTTGAAGCGAACCAGAACCGATTCCGGCATGTCCAGTGGCATTACGCCAGTGGCTGCGGCGAACGCCACCAGGCCCGAACCGGCCGGGAACGAAATGCCCATCGGGAAACGGGTGTGCGAGTCACCACCGGTACCGACGGTGTCCGGCAGCAGCATGCGGTTCAGCCAGCTGTGGATGATGCCGTCGCCCGGACGCAGGGACACGCCGCCACGGGTCATGATGAAGTCAGGCAGGGTGTGGTGGGTGGTCACGTCGATCGGCTTTGGATAGGCCGCGGTGTGGCAGAACGACTGCATCACCAGATCAGCGGAGAAGCCCAGGCACGCCAGGTCTTTCAGTTCGTCACGGGTCATGGGACCGGTGGTGTCCTGAGAACCTACAGTGGTCATCTTCGGTTCGCAGTAAGTGCCCGGACGAACGCCGGTCACGCCGCACGCCTTGCCAACCATTTTCTGCGCCAGGGTGAAACCCTTGGTGCTTTCAATCGGTGCTTCAGGCTTCTTGAACAGATCGGTAGGGCCCAGACCCAGCTCAGCGCGAGCCTTCTCGGTCAGGCCACGGCCGATGATCAGCGGGATACGGCCGCCAGCGCGAACTTCGTCCAACAGAACCGGAGTTTTCAGTTCGAAGGTGGTGATGACTTCGTCAGTACCGTGCTTGCAGACTTTGCCTGCGTGCGGGTACAGGTCGATCACGTCGCCCATGTTGATGTTGGAAACATCGAATTCGATTGGCAGTGCGCCAGCATCTTCCATGGTGTTGTAGAAGATCGGAGCGATTTTGCTGCCGAAGCAGAAACCGCCGGCACGCTTGTTCGGTACATAAGGGACGTCGTCGCCGAAGAACCACAGTACGGAGTTGGTTGCCGATTTACGCGACGAACCGGTACCGACTACGTCACCGACGTAAGCGATAGGGAAGCCCTGGCCGCGCATTTCTTCGATTTGCTTCATCGGGCCGATGGAGCCTTGAACGTCCGGCACGATACCGTCACGGGCCATTTTCAGCATGGCCAGGGCGTGCAGCGGGATGTCAGGGCGCGACCAGGCGTCCGGTGCCGGCGACAGGTCGTCGGTGTTGGTTTCGCCGGTTACCTTGAACACGCGCAGGCTGATTTTGTCAGCCAGGGTAGGGCGGTTCTGGAACCACTCGCCATCAGCCCAGGATTGCACCACGGCTTTGGCGTGGGCATTGCCATTCTTGGCTTTTTCAGCGACGTCGTGGAAGGCGTCAAACATCAGCAGGGTGTGCTTGAGCTGCTCGGCGGCAACCGGTGCCAGCTCCGCGTCGTCCAGCAGGTCAACCAGCGTCACGATGTTGTAGCCGCCTTGCATGGTGCCAAGCAGTTCAACCGCGCGCTTTTTGCTGATCAGCGGGGAGGAGGCTTCGCCTTTGGCGATCGCGGCCAGGAAGCCGGCTTTCACGTAGGCAGCTTCGTCCACACCCGGCGGAATGCGGTTGGTGATCAGGTCAACGAGGAATTCTTCTTCGCCGGCAGGCGGGTTTTTCAGCAGCTCAACCAGGCCTGCAGTTTGTTCGGCGTTAAGCGGCTGGGGAACGATACCCAGTGCTGCGCGCTCTTCGATATGTTTGCGGTAGGCTTCAAGCACAGTTATTACCCTCATCATTGGTCCCAAATGGGTGTCCGGGACGCTCATCCAGGAATGCCGAGCACTCATGCGCTGCGCGGCTTTATGAGCCGCTTGGCCAGAGTTTCAAGGATTCCCAACAGAAGCTGTTTTCAAAGTTTTACGCCTTCCGAACGGGGGAGATGATGAATGTTGGTGCGGGTATCTGCAGTGCAAACACCCCTCACCAACACCGTTCTTCGGGATCAACTGTGCTCGTGACGCTTTGAAAACAGCTTCTAACGGACATTGGCGCCTTAAAAGGCAGGCCGATTCTACGGTAAAAACTTGTTAAAGGTAAGTTAGGCCCTGAAGGTTGAGGGGTGATCTGCGTTAGACAAAGGGCTAACATGGCCACCTGTTTCGTTCTGCAGTGCTCTATTTCGCCATGTCCAATCAAACCATCAAGACCCCCTGCATAGGCCTTTGCTCAACGGTTTACGGTGACCTTGTGTGCCGTGGTTGCAAGCGTTTCCACCATGAAGTGATCAACTGGAACGGTTACAACGAGGAAGAAAAGCGTGCCGTGTGGCGTCGGCTGGAGCAGCTTTTGGTGCAGGTGATGGCCGGCAAGGTCGAAGTGTTCGACCGGGCCACGCTGCGTGACCAGCTGGTGGCGCGCAAAATCCGCTTTGTGCCTGCCCAGTCCGAGTATTGCTGGGCCTACCAGCTGATTGCCCGCGGGGCGCGGGTGATCAATCAGCTGGAGCTGTACGGCATGGTGCTGTTGCCGGAGTTTCGCGGCTGGCCGCTGACCGATCTTCGCGATGCCATTGATCGGGAATTTTTCCTCCTGTCCGAAGCGCATTATCAGCGCTATATCGCTCCGGGCTTTCTGAAGGACGCGTTTGGCGAGTAAGCGCTCAGAGCTTGCTCGCCAGTTGCTCCAGGTGCTCGACGATTTCATCGGGCTTGAGCACCAGAATGTCGCTTTCCAGCTTGTCGATGACCACTTCGGCGGTATTGCCGATCAGCGCCCCGGAAAAACCGGTGCGGGCGACGGTGCCCATCACGGTGACCACGGCGTCCAGGCTTTTGGCTACTCGCGGGATGATTACGTCCGCCGGACCTTCTTCGATATGCAGGCGATCGTCGTCTATTTCGCATTGTTGCTGGAAGACTTTGCATTCAGCGCGATAGATCTGCTCCAGCTCGGTATCCAGCGGGTAGACCGCATCAACCGTCGCCAGCATCGGCGCCGGGTGGGCGCTGACCACATGCAGTTGGGCGTGGGCCAGGCTGGCGACGCGAAAACCGTGGTCAACAATGCTTGAATGCAGGGCCATGTGCTCGGGGTCATTGTTGCCAACATCGACGGCTGCCAGCACTACGCCGTGCTCCCATGAGCGGCTGGTCTTGGCCAGCAGCACCGGGCTTGGGCAGTAGCGCAGCAGTTTCCAGTCTTCCGGGGTCAGCAGGACCTTTTTCAGCGGGTTGTCGGGCACATGCTGTTTGATCACCAGACCGCAATTGTGCGCCTGCTGCACCTTGATGATGGTCGCGTGCTGGCTTTCGTGCCAGGCCTGCTCGCTGGTCACGTTGTAGGCTTCACTTTTGAGGCTGCTTTCAAGCACGCTCAGCAGGGCTGAGTGGTCATTTTTTTTATCGCAGATCAATAGATGCAGGTGCGCCTTGGTGTGGCTGGCAATGTGCTTGGCCCGCTTGAGTGCGAGGCTTTCCATCAGGTGAGGCTCGATGACGACCAACAGGCTGTTAATGCTGTGCATGACCGGTGACTCCACAAGTAATAGAAGCGGCGTGCATTCACTATAGTTGCTTGGCAGTTGACCCTGCGTTGATGCATATCAAGTTGTGCCGTTGGTGCTGCGCGTCCGGGCCCGTATAATCCCCGGCTCGCCTCAATTCAGTCTTTGTGAGCCTCATGTCAGCAATCGTTCAAAACTCTGCCGGTCTGCCGGGCAACTCCCCTTTGTCGGGAGTGTGCGTGTGATTCTTCCTGAAATTCATGAGTTCCTGGGCTGCCGCACGCCTGACGGCTGGATCGCGGCTGCGTTGGCCGATCAGGAAACCTTGCTGATCGATCACAAAAACTGTGAGTTCAAGGCTGCCAGCACGGCGCTGAGCCTGATCGCCAAGTACCACTCCCATGTTGACCTGATCAACATGATGTCGCGCCTGGCCCGTGAAGAGCTGGTGCACCATGAACAAGTCATGCGCCTGATGAAAAAGCGCAAGATCGAGCTGCGCCAGCTGTCGGCCGGGCGCTATGCCTCGGCGCTGCGCAAGGTGGTGCGCAATCATGAGCCGGTCAAACTGGTGGACACGCTGGTGGTGGGTGCGTTTATCGAGGCCCGCAGCTGCGAGCGTTTTGAGGCCCTGGTGCCCCATCTGGACGAAGAACTCGGCAAGTTCTACTTCGGTTTGCTCAAGAGTGAGGCGCGGCATTTTCAGGGCTACCTGAAACTGGCTTATCAATACGGTGAAGCCAAGGATATAGCCCAGGTTATCGAGCGGGTGAGGGCGGCGGAGCAGGAGTTGATCGAGTCGCCTGATGTTGAATTCCGCTTTCATAGCGGTGTACCAGCCGCCGCTTGAGTCCCGTAGATACCCTGTTGCCGGTCCAACCCTCCCTGTGGGAGCGAGCCTGCTCGCGAACGACCTTCGCGAGCAGGCTCGCTCCCACTGTTGAAGTTTCCTTCGCCAGCGCTAAGAAAATCGTACCCATGCAAACAGCCAGATAGATAGCTGCCTAATAATCGGCTTGACATTAGCTGCCTAGACAGTAATATTTAGAAACATTACTGCCTAGGCAGCTTCCTGGTGCCCTGATGAAACACTTTCACCCCGATAACTTCCAAAATTGCACCCTGGGTTTGCTCCTGGGGCGCACGGCCATGCTCAAGGACAAGATCATTGACCGCCATATGGAGCCTTATGGCATCACGGCGGCGCAGTTCAAGGTGCTGATCATCATGGCCCAGTTTGACGTCGATACCCCGGCCGAGCTCTGTCGTCACCTGTGTCTGGACAGTGGTTCGATGACGCGCATGCTTGATCGTCTTGAGCAAAAAAACCTGCTGGTTCGCCAGCGCTCCGAGGCTGACCGGCGCCAGGTGCGGCTGGTGCTGACCGATGATGGCAAGGCCCTGGCAGACCTGCTGCCGAAGGTCGGTGCCGATGCGATGAATCAGTTGGCCAGCGCCATCAGCCCGCAAGAACTGCAAAGCCTGGAATTGATCCTCAAGAAAATACTGTTGGCAGCGGGCGACCCGATCACTGTCATGCGTTTAGGTGAAAAATGAGCAACAGAACGCTGCGTACAGGCCTGAGCCTGGTATTTACGTCGATGGTGCTTGCCGGTTGTGCAAGCTACAGCGGGTTGTCTACCGTGGGCGTGAGTCAGGATGCGAAGAACCTCAAAGCTTCCAGGACCCTTGAGGGCGTTACGATCAGCCCTGCGGCCTGGCCGCAGAAACACTGGTGGCAAAGCCTGGGTGACGGGCAGCTGGATGGCCTGATCGAAGAAGCGTTGCGTGACAGCCCGGACATGCAAATTGCCAGCGCCCGTGCTCATCAGGCCAGCGCCGCCGCCGGTGCCGCCGATGCCGCACGCATGCCGACCCTGAATGCTGAAGCCGATGTTACGCGTTCGCGGCTGTCGCGCTCTCAGGATCCGACGGGGCAGGGTGGTCGCTATGACACGCTGCGCAACGCCAGTCTGACCTTTGATTACACCTTTGACCTGTGGGGTGGCCAGCGTGATGCCTGGGAAGCGGCATTGGGCCAGGCCCGCGCGGCCGAAGTCGACAGCCAGGCCGCAAGCCTGACCCTGGCGGCCGATGTAGCGCGGGGTTACAGCAGCCTCGGGCATGCCTTTATTGTGCTCGACCTGGCCAAAGACGACCTTGAACGCACCGGTAAAATGCTGGATTTGAGCAAGCGCCGCCTGCAAGCCGGGATCGACAGCCACTATCAGTACCAGCAGACCGAAAGCCTTGAGGCTAGCTCCCGCGAGCAGTTGATCAATGCGCAAAAGCAACTCAACAGCGCGCGCATCGCATTGGCGGTGTTGCTGGGCAAGGGGCCGGATCGCGGGGTTGATATCGCGCGTCCGAAAATTCTCGCCCCGGGCGCCGTGGCATTGCCGAGCACCTTGCCAGCCGAACTGCTGGGCCGGCGTCCCGATTTGGTGGCCGCGCGCTGGCGGGTAGAGGCGGCCAGCAAGAATATTGCCGCTGCCAAGACCCGCTTTTACCCGAATCTCAATCTGAGCGCGGCGGCAGGTACTCAGTCGTTGCTGGGGGATGCGCTGTTCGGCTCCGCCAGCCGCTTCCTCAACATTGCCCCGGCGGTGTCGTTGCCGATTTTCGATGGCGGACGCCTGCGTGCAGGGCTGGATGCTGAAGACGCCAATTACGACCTGGCGGTGGCGCAGTACAACAAGACACTGGTGAGCGCCTTGGGCGACGTCAGCGACACCCTCGCGCAATTAGGCGCTGTAAAGCAGCAGATCAACGCTCAGCAGCAGGCCACCCATATCGCCCAGGACTCGTTCGATACCGTGTTGCAACGCTACGGTTCGGGCGTCGGTAACTATCTGGACGTGCTCAGCATTGAGCAACAATTGCTTCAGGCCCAGCGCCAGCTGGCCGACCTGAATGCCGAGCAGATCGACCTTTCGATTCAACTGATGCAAGCCCTGGGTGGTGGATTTGAGCCCGGCACTACAGCCGAGACCGCTCCCACTGAAGTCCTCGCCGGCAGAATAATTTAGGTATCCGTCATGGCCACTGTGCAAACACCGAATGAAACGCAACAAACCCAGGACGCTGGCAACCAGCGCAAACGCAAGCTCTGGCTGAGCGGGCTGGCGATTCTGGTCATCCTGCTCGGGCTGGGAGTGTGGGCCTGGCATGAGCTGTATGGTCGCTGGAGCGAAAGCACCGACGATGCCTATGTAAATGGCAACGTGGTTGAAATCACGCCGCTGGTCACCGGTACGGTTGTAAGCATCGGGGCCGATGATGGCGATCTGGTGCATGAAGGCCAGGTGCTGATTAATTTCGACCCGAGCGATGCGCAGGTCGGCCTGCAAAGTGCCGAGGCCAACCTGGCGCGTACCGTGCGCCAGGTGCGTGGGCTGTTCAGTGATGTGAAGGGCATGAAGGCCCAGGTTGCTGCGCAGAAAGTTGAAGTGCAAAAAAACCAGGACAACTACAACCGTCGTAAAAGCCTGGCGGCTGGCGGGGCCATTTCCCAGGAAGAGCTGTCCCACGCTCGCGATGATCTGTCTTCGGCGCAAAGTGCTCTGCGCAATGCCGAGCAAAAGCTCGACACGACCAGCGCCCTGGTCGACAACACTGCCGTGGCCGATCACCCGGACGTCAAGGCTGCCGCAGCCCAGTTGCGTCAGGCGTACCTGGCCAATGCCCGCTCCACCCTGATCGCTCCGGTAACCGGTTATGTGGCCAAGCGTACTGTGCAACTGGGTCAGCGGGTTCAGCCGGGCACGGCGTTGATGGCGGTGATCCCGCTCAACCAGCTGTGGATCGATGCCAATTTCAAGGAAACCCAGTTGCACAAGATGCGCATCGGCCAGCCGGTGGACATTGAGTCGGATATTTACGGCAGTAATGTGAAGTACAGCGGCACTATCGACAGTATCGGTGCCGGCACCGGCAGTGCATTTGCCTTGCTGCCTGCGCAAAACGCCACGGGCAACTGGATCAAGATTGTCCAGCGCGTGCCGGTGCGTATCCATATCAATGCCGATGAGCTGGCCGAGCATCCACTGCGTGTGGGGCTGTCGACGACTGTTGACGTGAATCTGCGCGACCAGACCGGCCCGGTACTGGCCCAGCAACCGCCGCAAAAAGCCTCGTTCAGCACCAACGTGTATGCACAACAATTGGCCGATGCCGAAGCCCTGATCACGCGCTTGATTGACAGTAATAGCGCCGGGGCAGGCGACATGGCTGCCCAGCGCTGATTCGCCAATCCATAAGCCTCGCCGCACAGGCGGGGCTGCATCCCCGGTTTTAAAGGATTTGCGATGAGTACAAACGCGTCTTTTTCCCCTCCCAGCCTGGTAATGGCCACGATCGGCCTGTCGCTGGCGACCTTTATGCAGGTGCTCGACACCACCATCGCCAACGTTGCCTTGCCTACCATCTCCGGCAATCTGGGGGTGAGTTCGGAGCAGGGAACGTGGGTAATTACCTCATTTGCGGTGAGTAACGCGATTGCCTTGCCGTTGACCGGCTGGCTGAGCCGGCGTTTCGGTGAAGTGAAGTTGTTTCTGTGGGCCACGATGCTGTTCGTGCTGGCCTCGTTCCTGTGCGGTATTTCGACGTCGATGCCCGAGCTGGTCGGGTTTCGCGTGCTCCAGGGGTTGGTAGCGGGGCCGCTGTACCCTATGACCCAGACCCTGCTGATTGCAGTCTACCCCCCGGCAAAAAGGGGGATGGCATTGGCATTGCTGGCGATGGTCACGGTGGTTGCACCGATTGCCGGGCCCATTCTGGGCGGATGGATTACTGACAGTTACAGTTGGCCGTGGATCTTCTTTATCAATATCCCGATCGGCATCTTTGCCGTGATGGTGGTTCGCCAGCAACTCAAGGCACGCCCGGTGGTGATTACCCGTCAACCGATGGATTACGTGGGGCTTATCACCCTGATCATTGGTGTGGGCGCGCTGCAGATCGTGCTCGACAAAGGCAATGACCTGGACTGGTTCGAGTCCAGTTTCATCCTTTTGGGCACGGCGTTGTCGGTAGTGGCACTGGCGGCCTTTATCATTTGGGAAATGACCGACAAACATCCGATCGTCAATCTGCGTCTGTTTGCGCACCGCAATTTCCGTATCGGCACCATTGTGCTGGTGCTGGGTTATGCCGGCTTCTTTGGTATCAACCTGATTTTGCCGCAATGGCTACAGACGCAGATGGGCTATACCGCCACCTGGGCCGGGCTGGCAGTGGCGCCGATCGGGATCTTGCCGGTCTTGATGTCGCCATTTGTGGGCAAGTACGCGAATAAATTCGACTTGCGCCTGCTGGCCGGATTGGCCTTTCTGGCCATTGGCCTGAGTTGCTTTATGCGCGCCGAGTTCACCAATCAGGTGGATTTCCAGCATATCGCGATGGTGCAACTGTTTATGGGGATTGGCGTGGCGCTGTTCTTTATGCCGACGCTGACTATTTTGATGTCGGATTTGCCGCCGCATCAGATCGCCGATGGTGCCGGGCTGGCGACCTTCCTGCGTACATTGGGCGGCAGCTTCGCGGCGTCCCTGACCACCTGGATCTGGATTCGCCGGGCTGACCAGCACCATGCCTATATGAGTGAAAGCATCAGTGCCTATGACCCTGTGACCCGCCATACGCTCGAAAGCCTGGGCGGTGCAAGTACACCAGCCTATGCCCAGATGGACCAGATTCTGACCAGTCAGGCGTATATGTTCTCCACCGTGGACTACTTCACCATGATGGGCTGGCTGTTTATGGGCTTGATTCTGCTGGTGTGGCTGGCCAAACCGCCGTTTGCAGCGAAGGCGGGGCCGGCGACCAGCGGGCATTGATGTAGGTCTTTTGCCCTCACCCCAGCCCTCTCCCGGAGGGAGAGGGGGCTGATCGAGTCGTTTTTGGATTCAGTGCAAGGGTTTCAGATTGTTGAGAGTTCAGAATATCCCCCAATCAGTTCCCTCTCCCTCTGGGAGAGGGCTAGGGTGAGGGGCTTTTGACTCTAGGCAGGCGCAAAATCAAACGGCATCAGCTGCATGCCTTGCTCATCCACTTGCAGTACCCAGCCTTGATGGTCCCAGTCACCCAGCACAATACGCCGGGCGGCCTGTTCGCCGATCTGCAGTTTATGAATCGCCGGGCGGTGGGTGTGGCCGTGAATCAGGGTACGCACACCAAATTGCGCCATGATCCGGGGTACTTCCTCGGCAGTCACGTCAACGATGTCGTTGGCTTTCATGCGGGTTTGTGCGCGGCTTTCGCTGCGCAGCTTTCGCGCCAGTTTGTGCCGTGTGCTCAGTGGCAGGTGCCGCAGGACCCACAAAGTGACGGGGTTGCGCAGGATGCGTCGCAGGCGCATATAGGCTTCGTCGCGGGTACACAGGCTGTCGCCGTGCATCAGCAACACCGGCTCGCCGTAGAAGTCGACCACGCAGGGGTCTTTGATCAGGGTGCAGCCAGCCGCTTTGCAAAAGGCCTGGCCAAGTAAAAAGTCGCGGTTGCCGTGCATCAGAAAAATCTGCGTGCCGGTCTCGCTGAGTGTTCGTAGCGCTTCACAGATCGAGCGCTGATAGGGTGTCATGGCATCGTCGCCAATCCAGGCTTCAAAAAAATCGCCCAGGATGTAGAGCGCCTGAGCCGAGCGCGCACGCCCGGTCAGGAAATCCAGAAACGCCCGGGTTATGTCCGGGCGCTCCTCTTCCAGATGCAAATCTGAAATCAGCAGTATCACTCAATGATCTCTGCTTTCTCGACGATCACGTCTTCTTTTGGCACGTCCTGGTGGCCGGCTTTGGAAGTGGTGGCAACGCCTTTGATCTTGTCTACTACGTCCTGGCCTTCAACGACTTTACCGAATACGGCGTAGCCCCAACCCTGAGCGGTTTTGCCGCTGTGGTTCAGGAAGCTGTTGTCAGCCACGTTGATGAAGAACTGGGCGGAAGCCGAATGCGGCTCCATGGTGCGAGCCATGGCCACGGTGTACTTCTCGTTTGGCAGGCCGTTGTCAGCTTCGTTCTGGATGCTTGGGCGCTTGTCTTTCTTTTCTTTCATGCCTGGCTCAAAACCGCCGCCCTGGATCATGAAGTTGCCGATGACACGGTGGAAAACAGTGTTTTCGTAGTGGCCGGCTTTTACGTATTCGATGAAGTTGGCCACGGTGATCGGGGCTTTTTCAGCGTTCAGTTCGATCACGATGTCGCCGTGGTTGGTGCTCAGTTTTACTTGGGTCATGGTCGTATCGCTCTATCAGAGAATTCGTCGGGCCAGGGGGCGGGGTGAACACACCTCAATCCCCCGGGCTGGCTGGGTAGATACAGCCGCGGGCGGAGTTTAGCGTGCTCGCACGGCATTTCGATGGTGTTTTTGCCATATGGGGACTAAAAGCCGGCATTTCAATCGCTTTGATTGAGCACCTGCTCTGTCAGTGACTTGACGGCATCGGCTATGATAGGCGCTTTGATTTAGTCGGCCGACCCAGGCCGCGCACCCTGTTACGTTCAAGGATCCTATGAGCAAGCCCACTGTCGACCCCACTCTGAATCCAAAGGCTGGCCCTGCTGTCCCGGCTAACTTCCTGCGTCCAATCGTTCAGGCGGACCTAGACTCGGGTAAATACACGCAGATCGTGACCCGCTTTCCGCCGGAGCCTAATGGCTATCTGCACATCGGTCACGCCAAATCCATTTGTGTGAACTTCGGGCTGGCTCAGGAATTCGGCGGCGTAACGCATTTGCGTTTTGACGATACCAACCCGGCCAAGGAAGACCAGGAGTACATCGACGCCATCGAAAGCGACGTCAAGTGGCTGGGCTTTGAGTGGTCTGGCGAAGTGCGTTATGCCTCGCAATATTTCGACCAGTTGCACGAGTGGGCGATTTACCTGATTAAAGAAGGTAAAGCCTATGTCTGCGACCTGACCCCCGAGCAAGCCAAGGAATACCGCGGCAGCTTGACCGAGCCTGGCAAGAACAGCCCGTTCCGCGACCGCAGCGTCGAAGAGAACCTGGACCTGTTCGCCCGCATGACCGCCGGTGAGTTTGAAGACGGCAAATGCGTACTGCGTGCCAAGATCGACATGGCCTCGCCGAACATGAACCTGCGCGACCCGATCATGTACCGCATCCGTCACGCCCATCACCACCAGACCGGTGACAAATGGTGCATTTACCCGAACTATGACTTCACCCACGGGCAGTCGGATGCCATCGAAGGCATCACTCACTCGATCTGCACCCTGGAGTTCGAAAGCCACCGTCCGCTGTACGAATGGTTCCTGGACAGCCTGCCAGTGCCGGCGCACCCGCGTCAGTACGAATTCAGCCGTCTGAACCTGAACTACACCATCACCAGCAAGCGCAAGCTCAAGCAACTGGTCGATGAAAAGCACGTCAACGGCTGGGATGATCCACGCATGTCGACGCTGTCGGGTTTCCGCCGTCGCGGTTACACGCCCAAGTCGATCCGCAATTTCTGCGATATGGTCGGCACCAACCGTTCCGACGGCGTAGTGGACTTCGGCATGCTGGAATTCAGCATTCGTGACGATCTGGACCACAGCGCGCCGCGTGCCATGTGCGTGCTGCGTCCGCTGAAAGTGATCATCACCAACTACCCTGAAGACAAGGTTGAAAACCTTGAGCTGCCTTGCCATCCGAAAGAAGACATGGGTGTACGGGTATTGCCGTTCGCCCGTGAAATCTACATCGATCGTGAAGACTTCATGGAAGAGCCGCCAAAAGGTTACAAGCGCCTTGAGCCTGCGGGCGAAGTGCGTTTGCGCGGCAGCTATGTGATCCGTGCCGACGAAGCAATCAAGGATGCCGATGGCAACATCGTTGAGCTGCATTGCTCGTACGACCCTGAAACCCTGGGCAAAAACCCGGAAGGTCGCAAGGTCAAAGGTGTTGTGCACTGGGTGCCGGCAGCTGCCAGCGTCGAGTGCGAAGTGCGTTTGTATGATCGTCTGTTCCGTTCGCCGAACCCTGAAAAGGCCGAAGACGGCGCAGGCTTCCTGGAAAACATCAACCCTGACTCGCTGCAGGTACTGACGGGTTGTCGTGCTGAACCCTCGCTGGGCAATGCACAGCCGGAAGACCGTTTCCAGTTCGAGCGCGAAGGCTACTTCTGCGCAGATATCAAGGACTCGAAACCCGGTCACCCGGTATTCAACCGTACCGTGACCCTGCGTGATTCGTGGGGCCAGTGATCAAGTTTTGAAGGAACAAGCCGTGCTTACGATCTACAACACGCTCACCAAGAGCAAAGAAGTTTTCAAGCCGCTGGACGGCAACAATGTGCGCATGTACGTGTGCGGCATGACTGTGTACGACTACTGCCACATCGGCCATGGTCGCAGCATGATTGCCTTCGATCTGGTGACCCGCTGGTTACGCTTCAGCGGCTACAACCTGACCTACGTGCGCAACATTACGGACATCGAAGACAAGATCATCAATCGTGCCCGCAAAAACGGCGAGCCTTTTGAAGCGCTGACCGAGCGCATGACTGCGGCAATGCATGAAGACGAAGCGCGCCTCAATATCCTCAAGCCGGATATGGAGCCTCGTGCCACGGACCATATTCCTGGTATGCACGCGATGATCCAGACCCTGATCGACAAGGGTTACGCCTATGCCCCGGGCAATGGTGACGTGTACTACCGCGTTGCCAAGTTCATGGGTTACGGCAAGCTGTCGCGCAAAAAGATCGAAGATCTGCGCATCGGCGCGCGCATCGAGGTCGACGAGGCCAAGGAAGATCCGCTGGACTTCGTGTTGTGGAAAGGCGTCAAGCCGGGCGAGCCGAGCTGGGAGTCGCCGTGGGGTCCGGGTCGTCCGGGCTGGCATATTGAATGCTCGGTAATGTCCACCTGCTGCCTGGGCGAGACGTTCGATATTCACGGCGGCGGCAGCGACCTTGAGTTTCCGCACCATGAGAACGAAATCGCGCAAAGCGAGGCGGCAACGGGTAAAACCTATGCCAATACGTGGATGCACTGCGGGATGATTCGTATCAATGGCGAGAAGATGTCCAAGTCCTTGAACAACTTCTTCACCATTCGCGACGTTCTGGAGAAATATCACCCGGAGGTGGTGCGTTATCTGTTGGTGTCGAGCCACTACCGTAGCTCGATCAACTACTCCGAAGACAATCTCAAGGATGCCAAGGCAGCCCTTGATCGCTTCTATAACGCACTGAAAGGCTTGCCCAAGGTTGCTCCGGCCGGTGGTGAAGCCTTTGTTGAGCGCTTTACCCAGGTCATGAACGACGACTTCGGTACGCCGGAAGCCTGTGCGGTGCTGTTCGAGATGGTTCGCGAGATCAACCGCTTGCGCGAAACCGATCTGCAGGCGGCTGCCGGTCTGGCGGCGCGCCTCAAGCAGTTGGCCGATGTGCTGGGTGTGTTGCAGCTTGAAGCTGATGACTTTCTGCAGGCCGGTGCTGAGGGTAAGATCGATGCGACCCAGGTGGATGCGTTGATCGAAGCGCGTCTGGCGGCTCGTGCTGCCAAGGACTGGGCGGAGTCTGACCGTATCCGTGATCAGCTCACGGCAATGGGTGTTGTGCTGGAAGACGGTAAGGGCGGGACAACCTGGCGGCTGGCTGACTAGGTTTCCCGTTGTGTGAACAAAAGCCCGCCCAGTGCGGGCTTTTGTTTGTCTGTCTTTTATCGGTGGCAATAAAAACGGCACCCTAAGGTGCCGTTTATTTTGCAGCGCTTTGCACGATCAGTCGTGCAGTGTTTCGGCCGCGTACAGCGTGTTTTCCAACAGGCAGGCACGAGTCATCGGGCCTACGCCGCCCGGTACCGGGGTGATCCAGCCGGCGCGGGGCAGGGCAGTCTCGTACACCACGTCGCCCACCAGCTTGCCATCCGCCTGGCGGTTGATGCCCACGTCGATCACGATGGCGCCTTCCTTGATCCATTCGCCCTTGACCAGGCCAGGCTTGCCGGCAGCTACCACCACCAGGTCGGCGCGGCCAACGTGGCCGGCCAGATCCTTGGTGAAACGGTGAGTTACCGTCACGGTGCAGCCAGCCAGCAGCAGCTCCATCGCCATCGGGCGGCCAACGATGTTGGACGCGCCGACAATCACTGCGTCCATGCCGTACAGATCCTGACCGGTGCTTTCCAGCAGGGCCATGATGCCTTTGGGGGTGCATGGACGCAGCAGCGGGATACGCTGTGCCAGGCGGCCGACGTTATAAGGGTGGAAACCGTCGACGTCTTTGTCCGGACGAATGCGCTCCAGCAGTTTGGAGGCGTCCAGATGGGCGGGCAATGGCAGTTGCAGCAGGATGCCGTCGATGTTCGCGTCGTCATTAAGACGGTCGATCAGGTCGGTAAGGTCCTGTTGGGTGGTGTCAGAAGGCAGGTCATAGGCTTGGGACAGAAAGCCTACCTCTTCGCAGTCTTTACGCTTGTGCGAAACATAAACCTGGGAAGCAGGATCGCTGCCGACCAGAATCACTGCCAGACCAGGGGTGCGCAGGCCTTGCTCGTGACGCTCGGCGACACGTTTGGCAATCTGCTGGCGCAGGCTGGCGGCGATCGCTTTACCGTCGATTAGTTGTGCAGTCATTACGCGTGATTAACCATCGTAAAGGGTGGAAAAAGGACGTGCATTCTCGCATGCCATGGCGTGAGGGCAAAGGCGCCTGGTCTGTTTATTGCCCTAACTCCTTTATATTTCTAAACTTTTTTTAAAAAACAGTTGACGGGTTACGGGCTCACCTATAACATTCGTCGCACTTGTCGGGCACAGCCTAGCACTGGTTAAGAAGGTAGAGCGAAGTTGTTGTCCAGCTTGGTGATACTGAAGGCAATTGGTTTGTAGTCGTCAAAGAATACAGGCTAACAATGCGCCCGTAGCTCAGCTGGATAGAGCATCCGCCTTCTAAGCGGATGGTCGCAGGTTCGAGTCCTGCCGGGTGCGCCATTAGGCAGCTTTGGCACAAGTAAAGCGGTACAGGCAATATGGTGGGCGTAGCTCAGTTGGTAGAGCACGGGATTGTGACTCCCGTTGTCGAGGGTTCGATCCCCTTCGTCCACCCCATATTTAGAAAGCCGCCAGATTAAAAGTCTGGCGTCTTTGCTTCAAGAGTTTGAAATGCGGATGTGGTGGAATTGGTAGACACACTGGATTTAGGTTCCAGCGCCGCAAGGTGTGAGAGTTCGAGTCTCTCCGTCCGCACCAAATTTGGATAGGGCCGCTTACAGCGGCTTTTTCTTTGGTTGTAACTGTTGGCTTCTCGGGGCTGGCGGGGTTGTAAGCGCACTATGGTGGGCGTAGCTCAGTTGGTAGAGCACGGGATTGTGACTCCCGTTGTCGAGGGTTCGATCCCCTTCGTCCACCCCATATTTAAAAGAAAACGCCAGACTAATCCTCTGGCGTTTTTTTGTATCTGCGGTTTGAGAATCGCACATAAGGGTGTCGCTCGGCGCCTTGTTTCCCGCATGCTTAGCGTCCTCTGCGATTTGTGTGACAATGCGCGCAGATTGGGGTGGCTCCAAAGGCCGCCCGTTATCGCCAATTGATCAGTGCAGTCTTCTATCTATATAGAAGGCGAGGCGGATGGCTGCTTTTACTTAATTTCTGTCGGCCGTTTCCCAGGGTGTTTGCGGTAGGGTGACTTCTTGAGTTTGACCCACTAGAATGCTTGCCCTTGATTATGGGGTCGGAAACGGCCGGCTAATGTCTGTGCAACGAGGAATATCCATGCAAGTTTCTGTTGAAAATACTTCCGCTCTTGAGCGTCGCATGACCATTGGCGTGCCAGCTGAGCGTATTGAGGCTGAAGTCAACAAGCGTCTGCAACAGACTGCCCAAAAGGCCAAGATCCCGGGCTTCCGTCCAGGCAAGGTGCCAATGAGCGTAATCCGTCAGCGTTACGAAGCTGATGCGCGCCAGGAAGCTCTGGGCAATGTAGTCCAGTCTTCGTTCTACGAAGCTGTGGTTGAGCAGAAGCTGAACCCGGCCGGCGCTCCTTCGATCGAGCCTAAGGTTTTCGAAAAAGGCAAGGATCTGGAATACGTTGCTACTTTCGAAGTATTCCCTGAATTCGAAGTAACCGGTCTGGACACCATCGCTATCGAGCGCCTGAGCGCCGAAGTGGCTGATGCCGACCTGGACAAAATGCTGGACGTGCTGCGCAAGCAGAACACCCGTTTTGAAGTGACTGACCGTGCTGCCCAGAACGATGATCAGCTGAACATCGATTTCGTTGGCAAGGTAGACGGCGAAGTATTCGCTGGCGGCTCCGCCACCGGTACTCAGCTTGTTCTGGGTTCGGGCCGCATGATTCCTGGCTTCGAAGAAGGCCTGGTAGGCGCTAAAGCCGGTGAAGAACGCGTTCTGAAACTGACTTTCCCTGCTGACTACCAGAACCTGGACCTGGCTGGCAAAGAAGCCGAGTTCACCGTAACCGTGAACACTGTTTCCGAGCCTAAGCTGCCAGAACTGAACGAAGAGTTCTTCGCCCAGTTCGGTATCAAGGAAACCGGTCTGGAAGGTTTCCGCGCCGAAGTTCGCAAGAACATGGAGCGTGAACTGCGTCAGGCGATCAAGTCCAAGGTCAAGAACCAGGTAATGGACGGCCTGCTGGCTGCCAACCCGATCGAAGTGCCTAAATCCCTGCTGGCCAACGAAGTTGACCGCCTGCGCGTACAGGCTGTTCAGCAGTTCGGTGGCAACATCAAGCCAGACCAACTGCCGGCCGAGCTGTTCGAAGAGCAAGCCAGTCGCCGTGTAGTGCTGGGCCTGATCGTGGCTGAAGTGGTCAAGCAGTTCGACCTCAAGCCTGACGAAGATCGCGTTCGCGAAATGATTCAGGAAATGGCTTCCGCTTACCAGGAGCCAGAGCAGGTTGTAGCCTGGTACTACAAAAACGACGCGCAATTGAACGAGGTTCGTTCGGTTGTGCTGGAAGAGCAAGTTGTGGATACTGTTCTGCAGAAGGCCAAGGTGACCGATAAAGCGGTCTCTTACGAAGAAGCTGTCAAGCCGGTGGAAGCTCCACAAGCCGACTGATTTCTGACTCGTTAGAAAACACAACCATAAGCCAGCCTCGAGCTGGCTTATGCGTATCCAGACAAGACTATTTGGGAGTGACTGCCGGACATGTCCCGCAATTCTTATATTCAGCAGAACTCTGATATCCACGCCGCTGGCGGCCTGGTCCCGATGGTTGTCGAGCAGTCCGCCCGTGGCGAGCGCGCTTACGACATCTACTCGCGCCTCCTGAAGGAGCGAATCATCTTCCTGGTCGGCCCCGTAGAAGACTACATGGCCAACCTGGTGGCGGCACAGCTGCTGTTCCTTGAAGCCGAGAACCCGGACAAGGACATCCATCTGTACATCAACTCGCCGGGCGGTTCGGTGACTGCTGGCATGTCGATCTACGACACCATGCAATTCATCAAGCCTGACGTGTCGACCATCTGCATCGGCCAGGCCTGCAGCATGGGTGCCTTCCTGTTGGCCGGTGGCGCACCGGGCAAGCGTCACTGCCTGCCGAACTCGCGCATGATGATTCACCAGCCGTTGGGCGGTTTCCAGGGTCAGGCGTCGGATATCGACATTCATGCCAAGGAAATCCTCAACATCCGTCATCGTTTGAACTCGCTGCTGGCTCACCATACGGGCCAGACTCTCGAAACCATCGAGCGCGATACCGAGCGTGACAACTTCATGAGCGCCGAGCGTGCAACCGAATACGGTTTGATCGACTCTGTGTTCAGCAAGCGTCAAATGCCCGCTTAAGCAGCTCAAATTGGGGGTGGTTGGGGTAACTGACCACCTGCGGGCTTGAAAAAGCCCGCAGTTGCCTTCATCTTGTGTTGCAAGCCTATCGGATTTGGATCGATCGAATGACTGACACCCGCAACGGCGAGGACAACGGCAAATTGCTCTATTGCTCCTTCTGTGGCAAAAGCCAGCATGAAGTGCGCAAATTGATTGCCGGCCCCTCGGTCTTTATCTGCGACGAATGCGTTGACCTGTGCAATGACATCATCCGTGAGGAGGTGCAGGAAGCCCAGGCCGAGAGCAGCGCGCATAAATTACCATCGCCAAAAGAAATCAGCGGCATCCTTGATCAATACGTCATTGGTCAGGAACGTGCCAAAAAGGTTTTGGCTGTAGCGGTGTACAACCACTACAAGCGCCTCAACCAGCGTGACAAGAAAAACGACGACGTCGAACTCGGCAAGAGCAACATCCTGCTGATCGGCCCGACCGGCTCGGGTAAGACCCTGCTGGCAGAAACCCTGGCTCGCCTGTTGAATGTGCCTTTCACCATCGCTGACGCAACCACGCTGACTGAAGCCGGTTATGTGGGCGAAGATGTTGAAAACATCATTCAGAAGCTGCTGCAGAAATGCGATTACGACGTAGAAAAAGCCCAGATGGGCATTGTCTACATCGATGAAATCGACAAGATTTCGCGCAAGTCTGACAACCCTTCGATTACCCGTGATGTTTCCGGTGAAGGTGTGCAGCAGGCATTGCTCAAGCTGATCGAAGGTACCGTGGCTTCCGTACCGCCTCAAGGCGGCCGCAAGCACCCGCAGCAGGAGTTCTTGCAGGTTGATACCCGCAACATCCTGTTTATCTGTGGTGGTGCGTTCTCGGGCCTGGAAAAGGTTGTACAGGCGCGTTCGACTCGCGGCGGCATCGGCTTCAGTGCCGAAGTGCGCAGCAAGGAAGAGGGTAAGAAGGTTGGCGAATCCCTGCGTGAAGTCGAACCTGACGATCTGGTCAAGTTTGGCCTGATCCCGGAATTCGTGGGTCGTCTGCCTGTACTTGCGACGCTGGACGAGCTGGACGAAGCTGCCTTGATGCAGATCCTCACCGAGCCGAAGAACGCCTTGACCAAGCAATACGGCAAGCTGTTCGAGATGGAAGGTGTTGATCTGGAGTTCCGTGCCGATGCCCTGAAGGCTGTGGCCAAGCGTGCTCTGGAACGTAAAACTGGCGCCCGTGGCCTGCGTTCGATTCTTGAAGGCGTGCTGCTCGACACAATGTACGAAATCCCCTCGCAGTCCGAGGTGAGTAAAGTTGTGATCGATGAAAGCGTTATAGAAGGCAAGTCCAAGCCGTTGTTGATTTATGAAAACAGCGAAGCGACTGCCAAGGTTGCACCTGACGCGTAAATGCAGTGCCGGGCATTGCACATTGCGTGTTAAAGAAGGGGCCTTCGGGCCCCTTTGTTTTTCCTGTCGTTCAACGCTTGTTTTTTTTCAAGACTGCCCCCATCTTGGCTTCAAGCTTACATCCATCTGATTACGGCCTTATGGCCGCCGTAGAGGCGAAATCATGAAGACAACCATCGAATTGCCTCTCCTGCCGTTGCGTGATGTTGTTGTGTATCCGCACATGGTGATCCCACTGTTCGTGGGACGCGAGAAGTCGATCGAGGCCCTTGAGGCTGCGATGACGGGCGACAAGCAAATTCTGCTGTTGGCTCAAAAGAATCCGGCTGACGACGATCCTGGCGAAGAAGCCCTGTATCGCGTCGGTACCATTGCAACTGTCCTGCAACTGCTTAAACTCCCGGACGGCACGGTCAAAGTGCTGGTTGAGGGAGAGCAGCGCGGTGCGGTTGAGCATTTTGGCCAGGCAGATGGATATCTGAGCGCCGAAGTCTCCCTGATTGACGAAGTGGCTGCCCCGGACCGTGAGTCCGAGGTCTTTGTGCGCAGCCTGCTTTCGCAGTTCGAGCAATACGTACAACTGGGCAAAAAAGTCCCGGCCGAGGTTCTGTCTTCGCTTAACAGCATTGATGAGCCAAGCCGTCTGGTCGATACGATGGCCGCGCACATGGCGCTGAAAATCGAGCAGAAGCAGGAAATCCTCGAAATCATCGATTTGCAGGCCCGTGTCGAGCACGTTCTGGCTCTGCTGGATGCCGAGATCGACTTGCTGCAAGTTGAAAAGCGCATCCGTGGCCGCGTCAAAAAGCAAATGGAGCGCAGCCAGCGCGAGTACTACCTGAATGAGCAGATGAAGGCCATTCAGAAAGAGCTGGGTGATGGTGACGAAGGTCACAATGAAATCGAAGAGCTGAAAAAGCGCATCGATGCTGCCGGCTTGCCCAAAGATGCAATGGCCAAGGCCCAGGCCGAGCTGAACAAGCTTAAGCAAATGTCGCCAATGTCCGCAGAAGCCACGGTGGTGCGTTCCTATATCGACTGGCTGGTGCAGGTGCCGTGGAAGGCTCAGAGCAAGGTGCGCCTCGATCTTAAGCGCGCTGAAGACATTCTGGACGCAGATCACTACGGTCTGGACGAAGTCAAAGAACGGATTCTCGAATATCTCGCCGTGCAAAAGCGCGTGAAGAAAATTCGTGGCCCGGTTCTATGCCTGGTTGGCCCTCCGGGCGTCGGTAAAACCTCGCTCGCCGAGTCTATTGCCCACGCAACAAACCGTAAGTTCGTGCGCATGGCCCTGGGTGGTGTGCGTGATGAAGCGGAAATTCGTGGTCATCGCCGTACTTATATCGGTTCGATGCCAGGAAGATTGATTCAAAAGATGACCAAGGTTGGTGTGCGCAACCCGTTGTTCCTGCTCGATGAAATCGACAAAATGGGCAGCGACATGCGTGGCGATCCGGCTTCGGCATTGCTTGAAGTGCTCGATCCCGAGCAGAACCACAATTTCAATGACCATTACCTCGAGGTCGACTACGACCTGTCAGATGTGATGTTCCTGTGTACCTCCAACTCGATGAATATCCCGCCGGCGTTGCTGGACCGGATGGAAGTCATTCGTCTGCCTGGCTACACCGAAGACGAAAAAATCAATATCGCTGTCAAATACCTGGCTCCCAAGCAAATCGAAGCCAATGGCTTGAAGAAGGGCGAACTGGCGTTTGATAACGAAGCTATCCGCGACATTATCCGCTACTACACTCGCGAAGCCGGCGTGCGGGGCCTTGAGCGCCAGATTGCGAAGATCTGCCGTAAGACGGTCAAGGAGCATGTGCTGGAAAAACGGTTTGCGGTCACCGTAACGCCGGAGCTGCTTGAGCACTTTTTGGGTGTAAGAAAATTCAGCTATGGTTTGGCTGAAGTTCAGGATCAGATCGGTCAGGTGACTGGTCTGGCCTGGACCCAGGTGGGTGGCGAATTGTTGACCATCGAAGCGGCTGTTGTTCCTGGCAAAGGCCAGCTGATCAAGACCGGTTCGCTGGGCGACGTGATGGGAGAGTCGATCACCGCTGCTTTGACGGTGGTGCGCAGTCGTGCAAAAAGTCTGGGTATCCCGTTGGATTTCCACGAAAAACGCGATATTCACATTCATATGCCGGAAGGCGCTACACCTAAGGATGGCCCTAGTGCCGGTGTGGGAATGTGTACTGCTCTGGTCTCGGCATTGACCCTGATTCCGGTACGCGCCGATGTTGCCATGACCGGTGAAATTACCCTTCGTGGCCAGGTGTTGGCGATTGGTGGCTTGAAGGAAAAATTACTTGCCGCTCACCGTGGTGGCATCAAAACTGTAATTATCCCTGAAGAAAACGTCCGTGATCTGAAAGAGATTCCTGACAACATCAAACAGGATCTTCAGATTAAACCGGTTAAATGGATTGACGAAGTCCTGCAAATTGCGCTGCAATACGCCCCGGAGCCCTTGCCGGATGTGGCTCCCGAGATTGTTGCCAAGGACGACAAGCGAGAGTCTGACTCTAAGGAAAGAATTAGCACGCATTAATACGGATTCGCCTGACGGGCTTTCTTGACGCTTTTTAGAGCCCTTGTTATAAAGCGGCTCTATAAGTGTCCGTAAGTGCTTCAGCAGTCGTTTTGCTTTAACTAAAAAACTTTAGAAACATACTCAGACAGATATAAGGGGACTTAGAGTGAACAAGTCGGAACTGATTGATGCTATCGCTGCATCTGCTGATATCCCGAAAGCTGCAGCTGGCCGTGCGCTGGACGCAGTAATCGAATCCGTCACTGGCGCTCTTAAGGCTGGCGACTCTGTGGTGCTGGTTGGTTTTGGTACTTTTTCTGTGACCGATCGTCCTGCTCGCACAGGTCGTAACCCGCAGACCGGCGAAGCACTGGAAATCGCAGCTGCCAAAAAACCAGGCTTCAAAGCCGGTAAAGCACTGAAAGAAGCGGTTAACTAAGTTTCTGCAACACCTTTTACCCAACCGGGTCAGGCGCACGCCAGGCTTGGCAGCGGAGCGGTAGTGCAGTCGGTGGCAACACCGATGTGTCACGCCGGGGGTCGCGGGTTCGAGCCCGGTCCGCTCCGCCAGTTACGAGAAGGCGCATCCTCGGATGCGCCTTTCTTCTATCCGGACTCTACCCACGCTCCACGGTTGCTCATTATGCAAGACCGTTTCTGGGGGAAGCATGCTGCAAAATATCAGGGACAATTCACAAGGCTGGATTGCCAAGACCATCATCGGAGTCATCGTCGCGTTAATGGCGTTGACCGGTTTCGATGCTATTTTTCAAGCCACCTCTACCAGCCAGGATGCCGCCAAGGTTAACGGTGAAGAAATCACCCAGGTTGAATTGAGCCAGGCCGTCGACATGCAACGCCGTCAGTTGCTGCAGCAGTTGGGCAAGGATTTTGACTCGTCGTTGCTGGATGAAAAAATGCTGCGTGAAGCGGCCCTCAAAGGGTTGATCGATCGCAAGCTGTTGCTGCAAGGCGCCAAAGACGCGAAGTTTTCGTTCTCTGAGGCCGCTTTGGATCAGGTCATTCTGCTGACCCCTGAGTTTCAGGAAGACGGCAAGTTCAGCCCTGAGCGTTTCGACCAGGTGATCCGTCAACTGGGTTACGGCCGCCTGCAATTCCGTAACATGCTGGGCGAGGAAATGCTGATTGGTCAGCTGCGTGCCGGTCTGGCGGGCAGTGGTTTCGTGACTGATGAGCAGGTGAATGCATTTGCCCGTCTGGAAAAACAAACCCGTGATTTCGCTTCGCTGAACATCAAGGCCGATCCGGCTGCGGTGAAACTGACCGATGACGAAGTCAAGGCTTACTACGACGAGCACGCCAAGGAGTTCATGACTCCTGATCAGGTCGTGATCGACTATATCGAGTTGAAGAAGTCTTCTTTCTTTGACCAGGTAGCGGTGAAGGACGACGAGCTGCAAGCCTTGTATCAAAAGGAAATCGCGAATCTGGCCGAGCAGCGCCGGGCTGCGCATATCCTGATTGAAGTCAACGACAAGGTCAGCGATGACCAGGCCAAAGCCAAGATCGCCGAGATCCAGCAGCGTCTGGCCAAGGGTGAAAGCTTCGAGGCCCTGGCCAAGGAGTTTTCCCAGGATCCAGGTTCGGCTGCCAATGGCGGTGACCTGGGCTTTGCAGGCCCGGGTGTTTACGACCCTGTGTTCGAAACAGCTGTTTACGCGTTGAAGCAGGATCAGGTTTCGGAGCCGGTGCGTACCAGCTTCGGTTATCACCTGATCAAGCTGCTGGGCGTTGAAGCACCGCAAGTGCCGAGCTTTGCCAGCCTGAAAGACAAGCTGACCCATGACCTGAAAACCCAGCAGGTTGAACGCCTGTTTGTCGATGCAACCAAGCAATTGGAAGACTCGGCGTTTGAAGCGTCAGATCTGGCTCAGCCGGCTCAAGAGCTTAAGCTGACCGTACATACCTCTGCGCCGTTTGGCCGTGAGGGCGGTGAAGGTGTTGCTGCCAACCGTGCCGTGATCCAGGCTGCATTCAGCACCGAAGTGATGGATGAGGGCGCGAACAGTACTGCGCTGGAGCTGGACCCTGAGACCGTAGTGGTATTGCGCGTCAAGGAGCACCGCAAGCCTGAGCAGTTGCCGCTGGAAGCTGTGGCCTCAAGCATTCGTGCGCAACTGGTCAAGGAGCACGCCAGTGCTGCGGCCAAAACGCGTGCTGAACAAATCATCAAGGAACTGCGCGATGGCAAACTGCCGTTGAACCAGCCAGTTGATGGTCAGTCGTGGAAGGTTCAGGAAGCGGTTGCCCGTGGTCAGGAAGGTATTGATCCTGCCGTGCTGCAAGCGGTATTCCGCATGCCTAAACCTGCAGCCAAGGACAAGCCGACTTTCGGCAGCGTCACCCTGGCTGATGGCACTGTGGTTGTGCTGCGTCTGAATGGCGTCAACGATGCAGTAGCGCCGACTGAAGAAGAGAAAGCGTCGTATCGCCGCTTCCTCGCTTCGCGTGTTGGTCAGCAAGACTTTGCTGCCTACCGCAAGCAGTTGGAAAACGAAGCCAAGGTTGAGCGCTACTAAGCGTTCTGCCTGCTTCATTAAAAAAGGCCGCTCATTGAGCGGCCTTTTTTTTCGCCTGTTTTTTTGTGGGAGCGGGCTTGCTCGCGATGGTATCAACGCAGTGTGCCTGACACACCGCGCCGCCTGCATCGCGGGCAAGCCCTCTCCCACAGGTCATCTTCCACAGATTGTCACGACACAAAAAAACGCCCGGTGCAATCACTGCACCGGGCGTTTTGTGTAGCGGCTACAGCGAAGGAGTTACTCTTCGAGGCTGCCCATGGCGGTGGTGTTGAAGCCGCCGTCTACGTACATGATTTCGCCGCTGATGCCCGATGCCAGGTCCGAGCACAGGAACGCGCCGGCATTGCCGACTTCGTCGATGGTCACGTTGCGACGCAGTGGGGTTTGCGCTTCGTTGGCCGCCAGCATTTTGCGGAAGTTCTTGATGCCCGACGCTGCCAGGGTACGGATCGGGCCAGCCGATACGCAGTTAACGCGAGTACCCTCAGGGCCCAGGCTGCCTGCCAGGTAACGTACACCGGCTTCCAGGCTGGCCTTGGCCATGCCCATCACGTTGTAGTTAGGCATGGTGCGCTCTGCGCCCAGGTAGGACAGGGTCAGCAGGCTGCCGTTGCGGCCTTTCATCATCGGGCGGCCGGCTTTGGCCAGGGCCACGAAGCTGTAGGCGCTGATGTCGTGAGCGATGCGGAAGCCTTCACGGGTGGTAGCGTCGGTGAAGTCGCCATCCAGTTGGTCGCCAGGGGCGAAGCCTACGGAGTGAACGATGCAGTCCAGGCCGTCCCACTTCTTGCTCAGGTCTTCGAAAACCTTGGCGATTTCTTCATCGCTGGCCACGTCGCAAGGGAAGCACAGCTCAGGGTTCGAGCCCCAGCCTGCGGCGAATTCTTCAACACGACCTTTCAGCTTTTCGTTCTGATAAGTGAAAGCCAGCTCGGCGCCTTCACGGTGCATGGCGGCAGCAATGCCAGAAGCGATGGACAATTTGCTAGCGACACCAACGATCAGTACGCGCTTACCGGTGAGAAAACCCATGTGTTGTTCCTCTATCAGGTTAATCGACAGCCACTGGTGCCAAAAAGGCGGCTTCCAGCAGCTGTTGTGTATATGGATGTTGCGGTGAGGCAAAGATACTTTGCGCATCACCCTGTTCGACCACTTGGCCATGCTTGACCACCATCAACTGGTGGCTCAGCGCTTTGACGACAGCCAGGTCATGGCTGATAAACAAATACGTCAGGTTGTGCCTGGTTTGCAGTGAGCGCAGCAGCTCAACCACCTGGCGTTGCACTGTGCGGTCCAACGCCGAGGTTGGCTCGTCCAGCAAAATCAACTCCGGTTTCAAGACCAGGGCTCGGGCAATGGCGATTCGTTGCCGTTGTCCGCCTGAAAACTCGTGAGGGTAACGGTGCCGGGTTTCCGGATCCAGACCTACTTCTCGCAAGGCTTCAATAATTGCAATTTCCTGCTCTGCATCGGTACCCATGCGGTGAATACGCAAGCCTTCACCGACAATCTCGCTGACGCTCATGCGCGGGCTGAGACTGCCGAAGGGGTCCTGGAACACCACCTGCATTTCCCGGCGCAGCGGCCGTACTTCTTTCTGCGACAAGCAGTCTAGCCGTTTGCCTTCAAAACTGATCGAACCCTTGCTGGCAATCAAACGTAAAATCGCCAGCCCCAGGGTCGACTTGCCCGATCCGCTTTCACCCACAATGCCCAAGGTCTGGCCCTGGGGCAGGCTGAAGTTGATGCCGTCGACCGCTTTAACGTAATCAACGGTCTTGCGCAACAGCCCTTTCTTGATCGGGAACCATACTTTCAGGTCCTCGACCTGCAGCAATGGCGGACCGGCAACGGTGTTGGCCGGGCCTCCGCTGGGCTCTGCACTGAGCAGTTCCCGGGTGTAAGGATGTTGCGGCGAACGGAACAGTTGCTCGCACGATGCTTGTTCGACGATTAAACCGCGCTGCATGACACATACGCGATGCGCAATTCTTCGCACAAGGTTCAAATCGTGACTGATCAGTAACAGCGACATGCCCAGGCGGGCCTGCAGGTCCTTGAGCAAGTCGAGGATTTTAAGCTGTACCGTGACGTCCAGTGCCGTGGTCGGTTCATCGGCAATCAGCAACTCGGGCTCGTTGGCCAGGGCCATGGCGATCATCACACGCTGTCTCTGGCCGCCTGAGAGCTCGTGTGGCAGCGCTTTGAGGCGTTTGTGAGGTTCGGGTATGCCTACCAGTTCCAGAAGCTCCAGGGTGCGCAGGGTGGCGGCCTTGCCGGTGAGCCCCTTGTGAATGCCGAGCACCTCATTGATTTGTTTTTCAATGCTGTGCAGCGGATTGAGCGAGGTCATCGGCTCTTGAAAAATCATTGCGATGCGATTGCCGCGGATGTGTCGCAGTTTTTTTTCGTCCGCGCTCAGTAAATCATGCCCGCCATAGCTGATCGTACCGGTAGGGTGGCGCGCAAGCGGGTAGGGCAACAGCCTGAGGATCGAGTGCGCAGTCACCGATTTGCCCGAACCGCTTTCGCCAACCAGGGCCAGGGTTTCGCCACGCCTGATATCAAAACTGATTCCTTGCACTACTCGCTGCGGGGTTTCCCCCGCGACAAACTCCACGCTGAGGTCGCGCACTTCGATCAGATTGTCCTGCGTCATGTTATTTCCTCGGGTCGAAGGCATCGCGGGCGGACTCACCGATAAACACCAGCAGGCTGAGCATAATGGCCAGTACCGCGAAGGCACTGATCCCCAGCCAGGGTGCCTGCAGGTTGGATTTGCCCTGGGCCACCAGTTCACCCAGGGAGGGCGCGCCAGGTGGCAGGCCGAAGCCCAGGAAGTCCAGTGCAGTGAGGGTGCCAATGGCGCCAGTGAGGATAAATGGCATGAAGGTCATGGTGGACACCATCGCGTTGGGCAGAATGTGACGGTACATAATGGCCATGTCCTGCATGCCAAGGGCGCGGGCGGCACGCACATATTCCAGATTACGCCCACGCAGGAATTCGGCGCGTACTACGTCTACCAGGCTCATCCACGAGAACAGCAGCATGATCCCCAGCAGCCACCAGAAGTTGGGCTGCACAAAACTGGCGAGGATGATCAACAGGTACAGCACCGGCAAGCCTGACCAGATTTCCAGAAAGCGCTGACCGGCAAGGTCGACCCAGCCACCATAAAAGCCCTGCAGGGCCCCGGCGATCACGCCGATGATGGAGCTCAGTACCGTCAGGGTCAGGGCGAACAGCACCGATATGCGAAAGCCATAAATCACCCGGGCCAGCACATCGCGGCCCTGGTCATCGGTGCCCAGCCAGTTCTCGGCGGAGGGCGGAGCAGGGGCCGGGACTTTCAGGTCGTAGTTGATGCTCTGATAGCTGTAGGGGATGGGCGGCCACAGCACCCAGGCATCTTTCTTGGCCAGCAGTTCACGGATATACGGGCTTTTGTAGTTGGCTTCGAGGGGGAACTCGCCACCGAAGTCGGTCTCGGGATAGCGCTTGAGTGCCGGGAAATACCACTCCCCGTCGTAATTGATCACCAGCGGCTTGTCGTTGGCAATGAACTCGGCGTTGAGGCTGAGCCCGAACAGCACCAGAAAGATCCACAGCGACCACCAGCCACGCTTATTGGCTTTGAATCTGGCAAAACGGCGTCGATTGAGGGGGGATAATTTCATCTCAATGCTCCCTGCTTTCAAAGTCGATGCGCGGATCAACCAGGGTGTATGAGAGGTCGCCGATCAGCTTCACCACCAGCCCGACCAGCGTGAAAATAAACAGGGTGCCAAATACCACGGGGTAGTCGCGGTTGATCGCCGCCTCAAAACTCATCAGGCCCAGGCCGTCGAGGGAAAAAATCACTTCGACCAGCAGCGAGCCGGTAAAGAAAATCCCGATAAAGGCCGAAGGGAAACCGGCAATCACCAGCAGCATGGCGTTGCGGAACACGTGGCCATAGAGCACGCGATGGTTGGTCAGGCCCTTGGCTTTGGCAGTAACGACGTACTGTTTGTTGATTTCATCCAGAAAGCTGTTTTTGGTCAGCAAGGTCATGGTGGCAAAGTTGCCGATCACCAGCGCCGTGACGGGTAATGCCAGATGCCAGAAATAATCGAGAATCTTGCCGCCCAGGCTCAGCTCGTCGAAGTTGTTGGAGGTCAGGCCGCGCAACGGGAACCAGTCGAAATAACTGCCCCCGGCAAACAGCACGATCAGCAGGATGGCAAACAGGAAGGCCGGGATCGCATAGCCGACGATGATCAGTGAGCTGGTCCAGACGTCGAAGTGGCTTCCGTGGCGCGTGGCCTTGGCGATCCCCAGCGGGATCGACACCAGGTACATGATCAGGGTGCTCCACAAACCCAGGGAGATGGAGACCGGCATCTTCTCCTTGATCAGGTCGATGACCTTGGCATCGCGGAAGAAACTCTCGCCGAAGTCCAGTTGTGCGTAGTTCTTGATCATGATCCACAAACGTTCCGGCGCCGACTTGTCGAAGCCGTACATCTTTTCGATTTCCTTGACCAGCTCCGGGTCGAGCCCCTGTGCGCCGCGATAGTTGGAGCCGGCCACCGAGACTTCCGAACCGCCGCCCGCGATGCGGCTGGTCGCGCCGTCAAAACCCTCGAGCTTGGCAATCATCTGCTCGACAGGGCCACCGGGGGCGGCCTGGATGATGATGAAGTTAATCAGCAGTATCCCGAAAAGCGTCGGAATGATCAGCAGCAGTCGCCTGAAAATATAAGCCAGCATTTAAGGCTCCTGGCTCGCGCTTGCAGGTTTACTGGAGGGCGCAGGTTGGACGTCAGGTTTGGCCCACCAGGTGGTGGTGCCAATATCGTATTTGGGCGTGACTTCGGGGTGGCCAATATGGTTCGAGTAAGCCACGCGCCATGTTTTGATATGCCAGTTGGGAATCACATAAAAGCCCCACTGCAGCACGCGGTCCAGTGCCCGGGCATGATTGATCAGGCTTTGCCGGGACTCTGCGTTGATCAGGCCCTCGGTCAACTGGTCGATGGCCGGGTCCTTGAGGCCGATAAAGTTGCGGCTGCCGGGTTTGTCGATGCTCTGCGACTCCCAGTATTCGCGCTGTTCGCTGCCCGGTGAGTTAGATTGCGGGAAACTGCCGACAATCATGTCGTAATCCCGTGAGCGCAGGCGGTTGAGATACTGGGAGGTGTCGACCCGGCGAATCTGCAAGTCGATGCCCAGATCGCTGAGGTTGCGCTTGTACGGCAGCAGGATGCGTTCGAACTCCGTTTGTGCCAGCAAAAATTCGATTTTCACCGGCTTGCCCTGGGCGTCGACCATCTTGTCATCGACGATGCGCCAGCCGGCGTCTTGCAGCAGTTGATAGGCGCGGCGCTGTTGCTCGCGAATCATGCCGCTGGCATCGGTAACGCTGGGCTTGAACACGTCCGTAAACACCTGCTCGGGAATCTGCCCGCGCAAGGGTTCCAGAATGGCCAGCTCGGCTTCGCTTGGAGGCGCCTTGGCGGCCATTTCCGAGTTCTCGAAGTAGCTGCCGGTACGCGCATAGGCGCCGTTGAACAGTTGCTTGTTGGCCCATTCAAAGTCGAACAGCAGGCTCAGCGCCTCGCGAACGCGCACATCCTGGAACATTGGCCTGCGCAGGTTGAAGACAAACCCCTGCATGCCTGTCG
The DNA here is from genome assembly GCF_002269505.1 of Pseudomonas fragi. Taxonomy (GTDB): domain Bacteria; phylum Pseudomonadota; class Gammaproteobacteria; order Pseudomonadales; family Pseudomonadaceae; genus Aquipseudomonas; species Aquipseudomonas fragi_D. The sequence goes on from NZ_NQKQ01000017.1 coordinate 45,143, forward strand.
GGTTGTGGTTACGGATTTCTTCCTTTTTCAGGCGGCCCTGGGTAAATGCCGGGGCGTTGTAGGCTCCCGCCCAGTTTTTCGCGCTGATCTCCAGCCAGTAATCAAACTGACCGGCCTTGAGAGCTTCGAAGGCAACGCTGTTGTCGCGAAAGTAATCGACGGTGATGGCGTCGAAGTTGTACAGGCCCTTGTTGATGGGCAGGTCCTTGCCCCAGTAGTCCTTGTTGCGCTCGTAACGGATCGAGCGGCCGGGCTTGATTTCGGCGATGGTGTAGGGGCCGCTGCCAGGCGGGATTTCCAGGTTGCCCTTGTTGAAGTCGCGGGTTTCCCACCAGTGCTTGGGCAATACCGGGAGCTGGCCAAGGATCAGCGGCAACTCACGGTTTTTGTTGTGCTTGAAGGTGAATTTGACCTGCAGCGGGTTTTCCGCGATGGCCTGGTCGACATCACTGTAATAGCCCTTGTACAGCGGTGAGCCGCTCTTCATCAGGGTGTCGAAGCTGAATACGACATCATCGGCACGAATCGGCTGGCCATCGCTGAACTTTGCTTCTGGGCGCAGGTAATAGCGCACCCAGCTGTTGTCCGGGGCCTTTTCGATTTTCTCGGCGATCAACCCGTAGGACGTGAACGGTTCATCCAGGGTTGAACGGGCCAGGGTGTCGTAAGTCAGTTCGATATCGTCGGCCGGCACGCCTTTGTTGATAAAGGGATTGAGGCTGTCGAAGCTGCCCAGTGCGGACTTGCGAAATGTGCCGCCCTTGGGCGCATCCGGATTGACGTATTCCACATGTTTGAAGTTGGCCGGGTATTTCGGTGGCTCGTCGTAGAGGGTCAGGGCATGTTGGGGAGCGGCCAGCGCTGCGCAGGCAAAACCGGCCAATAGCATGCTGCAAAGGGGCTTTAGCAAGGTATGCAAGGGCATCATTGTGTTTTCTCCGTAGGCTTAAGCCACCACGCGCTAAGGCCCAGTGTGTAGGGCGGCGTAGTCACAAAGGCGAACCGGTTGCGGTACGCCAGGCGGTGATAGTTCAGATACCAGTTAGGAATGATGTAGTGCTGCCACAGCAGAACACGGTCCAGGGCCCGTCCAGCAGACAATTGCTCGTCGCGGGTCTGGGCGGCCAGCAAGCGTTCCAGCAACTGATCCACGACAGGGTTGGCCACACCTGCATAATTCTTGCTGCCCTTGACGTTGGCCTGGCTGGAGTGGAAGTACTGCCACTGCTCAAGACCGGGGCTCAGGGTCTGGTCGAGGGTCATCAGAATCATGTCGAAGTCGAATTGATCCAGGCGCTGTTTGTATTGCGCGCGATCCACGGTGCGCAGCCGGGCGTCGATACCGATACTGGCCAGGTTTTCCACGTAGGGTTGCAGGATGCGCTCAAGGTTGGGGTTTACCAGCAATATTTCGAACCGTAGCGGTTTGCCTTCACTGTTGAGCAGCCGTTGGCCGGATAGTTTCCAGCCGCCTTTACTGAGCAGCTCCAGCGCCTGGCGCATGGTTTCGCGGGGGATCCCGCGCCCGTCGGTTTGCGGCAGGGCAAAGGCCTGGCTGAACAGTTCGGGGGCAAGCTGGCTGCGCCAGGGTGAAAGCATCAGCCATTCATGCCCTTGGGGAATGCCGCTGGCCGAAAACTCACTGTTGGGGTAATAGCTCATGGCTCGCTGGTACGCGCCGTTGAACAGTGTGCGGTTAGTCCATTCAAAGTCGAACATCAGGCCCAGGGCTTCACGCACGTTGTCTTGGGCGAAGGTAGGGCGGCGGCTGTTCATGAACAGCCCCTGGGTTTGTGTCGGGATCTGGTGGGTAATTTCGGCTTTGATTACATCGCCCCGACGCACCGCTGGAAAGTTATAGCCGTTGGCCCAGTTCTTGGCCTGGTGCTCGATGTAAATGTCGAACTCGCGGGCTTTGAAGGCCTCGAACGCCACATCGCTGTCGCGGTAGAACTCCACCTCGACCCGCTCGAAATTGTATTTGCCGCGGTTGACCGGCAGGTTGGCGCCCCACCAGTTTTTGACGTGCTCGAATACCAACTGGCGCCCGGGGGTGACCTTGGTGATGCGATAAGGCCCGCTACCCAGCGGTGGCTCAAAGGTGGTGGCTTTGAAATCGCGTTTTGCCCAGTAATGCTGGGGCAGCACGGGCAACTCGCCCAGGCGCAGAATCAGCAAGGGGTTGCCTGCGCGCTTGAATACGAAGCGAATCCGCTTGGGCCCCAGGATATCGACCCGCTGGACTTCCTGAAGATTGGTACGGTATTGCGGATGGCCTTCTTTAAGCAGCAGGTTGTAGGAGAATGCCACGTCGTAGGCCGTTATCGGGGCACCGTCGTGAAAACGGGCTTCGGGGCGCAGGTTAAAAACCACCCAGCTGCGGTCTTCGTTGTACTCCACCGACTGGGCGATCAAGCCATAACTGGAGGTGGGCTCATCGCCGGAAGGGGCGTACTGGCCCGTGCCTGCCATCAGCGTTTCGTTGAGTTCATTGACCCCGTATTGCAGGAAGTTGGGGGTCGAGACCGGGCTGGTGCCCTTGAAAGTGTAGGGGTTGAGCGTGTCGAAGGTGCCGAACGCCATAACCTTCAATGTGCCGCCTTTGGGCGCGTCAGGGTTTACCCAGTCGAAATGGGTAAAGGTAGCGGGGTACTTGAGTGTGCCGAACTGCGCATAACCGTGGCTTTCGCTCAGGGTTGCGCTGGCGGGGAAGCTCAAGGCCAGGCTGATAAATAGCGTAAGGAGGGAACGCGTCAAGTCAGAGATCCGATCCAGGCATTGGGCTTTAGGTTTCCTTACAGTAACAGCTTGTATCTGTAGGAAAAAGACCACTCAGGAAAGCACTGCGGGCAAGCTTCGCCCTACTTTTTTGTAGGAATCAGCTTGCCCGCACGGGTATCTGTGGTGTGCTTATCGCGGCTTGGAAACGGTCAGCATTTGCCCCGGTTTGAGGGCTTTGGCGCTGTTGGGATTCCAGCGCTTGAGATGTTGCATCTCAACGTTGAAACGCTTGGCAACGATATACAGCGAATCGCCTTTTTGCACCTTGTATTGCGTAGGTTTGCGGCCTGATGGCTTGCGCGTGTCCTGCATGACCAGGATCTGTCCGGCCTTGAGGTTGTTGCCGCTGAGCTTGTTCCAGTGCTGCAGGTCTTTGACATCGACCTTGTTGGCCTTGGCAATCAGGGTCAGGTTGTCGCCGCTCTTGACCCGGTACTTGCGGTTCAGGCGGGCTGGGGATGTGCTTGCTACCTTGTCAAACACCGGTTTGTTGGGGCGCAGGCTGACCAGTTGATCGGAGCTGAGATTGGACAGGCTGGCGGTCAACAGTTGGGCTTTGGCCGTGGGCACCAGCAGGTGCTGCGGGCCATCGGTGGTGGCGCGCTGTTTATAGGCGGGGTTGAGCTGGAACATCTCGTCTTCGTCGATCTCGGCCAGGGCTGCCACGCGGGACAGGTCCATGGACTGTTTGATCTCGACCATTTCGAAGTAGGGTTCGTTGGCGATCGGGTTGAGGTTGATGCCGTAGGCTTCAGGAGCCAGAACCACTTGCGACAGGGCCAGCAGTTTTGGCACGTAGTCTTTGGTTTCCTGAGGCAGCGGCAGGTTCCAGTAGTCGGTTGGCAAACCTAGCTTTTCATTGCGCTCGATGGCCCGGCTGACCGTGCCTTCGCCGGCGTTGTAAGCCGCCAGGGCCAGCAGCCAGTCACCGTTGAACATGTCATGCAGACGGTTCAGGTAGTTCAGGGCTGCGAGGGTCGAGGCCGTGATATCACGACGACCGTCATAGGCCCGGGTTTGGCGCAGGTTGAAGTAACGGCCGGTCGAGGGAATGAACTGCCAGAGCCCGACCGCATTGGCGTGGGAGTACGCCATTGGGTTGTAGGCGCTTTCGATGGCTGGCAGCAAGGCCAGTTCCAGCGGCATGTTGCGTTCTTCGAGGCGCTCCACGATGTAGTGGATATAAAGGCTGCCGCGCTCACCCGCGTTTTCGAGAAACGACGGGTTGCTGGCAAACCACAGGCGCTGCTGTTCAATTCGGGGGTTGACGTTCTGGCCGTCCTGCAATTTGAAGCCCTGGCGCATGCGCTCCCATACATCTTGTGGGGGCAGGGGGCTGGGCTTCTGGCTGAGCCAGAGTGGATCCTGAGGAACACGTTTGGCGATTTTAAGGCTGGCCCGTTCGGTGGTTTGCGCCGAATGATCCATGGACTGGCAGCCCGCGAGAGTGGCGGACACGACCACCGCGATGGCTTTAACCAAGCGCGTCAATGCGTCTGAATTGATGGAGTTACCTTTAAATGACGACATTGTTTTGAAAAAAGTTCAGGAAAAAATGTCGGGGGATTCTAGAAAGCAGGGGGGACGCGGTCAACTGTTGAGAATTTTTGTGCTGACCGCGCCCGCTTTTAAAACTGGTCTTTCCAGCTGCGCAGGCTGGCAAAGACCGCACTGGGCGAGTCGTTGTTGAGGGAATTCCACTCGTCAGCTTTTTCTTTAACAGATGTTTCATTGACTCGCAGAAAGGGATTTGTGCGTAATTCGAGTGCTATAGATGATGGCAAGCTGATACGGCCTGCAGCGCGCCATTGCGTCACTTGCGCGACTCGTGCGGCTATATCCGGGTTGTTCGGTTCCACTGCCTGGGCGAAGCGCAGGTTGCTCAAGGTGTATTCGTGGGTGCAGTACACGCCTGTGTGGCCGGGCAGTGCCGCCAGGCGGCCGAGGGAGTGGTGCATTTGCTCGGGTGTGCCCTCGAACAGTCGCCCACAGCCTGCGGCGAACAGGGTATCGCCGCAAAACAGCAATGGCGCCACCGGGTCCAGGTGATAGTAGGCGATATGCCCAAGTGTATGGCCGGGTACCAGCAGTATCTGGAACTCTAGGCCCAGCACGCTGATGCGCTCGCCATCGTTGAGTGCCACTTGTCGGGCCGGTATGGTCTCAAGTGCCGGGCCCCAAACCTTCGCGTTAGTGTGTGCGTGAAGTTGTGCAACGCCGTCCACATGATCGAAGTGATGATGGGTGATCAGAATGTCGCTGAGCACCCAGCCCGGGTGCTGCTCCAGCCACGCCAGAACCGGCGCGGCATCACCCGGATCGACCACGGCGCAGCGCATTTGGGTAGTGTCCTGTAACAACCAGATGTAGTTGTCATTGAAGGCGGGCAGGGCGTCGATCTGTAACATGGTGCAATTCCCAAGTGCGAAACAATGGCGCATCTTAGGGTCTGTTGACGTTTAATTGCGAGCCGCGTCATCAGGGCTTGCGACAGGTAGATGGCGAGTTGGAGGAGCAATGACCGATAAAGCATTGGCTCAGGCAGACCCTGAGTGGCTGGCGCTGATCAGCTCGGCGCGGGAATGGCTGTCCGGCCCCCACGGGCAACTGTTGCTCGAAGATGAGCAGCGGGTACTCGAGGATGAGCTGGGACGCTTTTTCGGCGGCTATCTGGTGCATTACGGCCCCGCTGCCGATCCTGCCCCGCAGGCTGCGCAAGTGCGCCGCAGCGTGCGTCTTGGCGCACCTTTGCCGGGTGTGGAAATCTTCTGTGAAGAACAGGCCTGGCCGTTGTGCGAGCATGCGGCCGATGTGGTGGTGTTGCAGCATGGCCTGGATTTTTGCCTTTCACCTCACGGTCTTTTGCGCGAAGCGGCCAGGAGCGTGCGCCCCGGCGGGCACTTGCTGATTGTCGGTATCAACCCCTGGAGCAGTTGGGGATTGCGCCATGTTTTCGCCAAGGATGCACTGCGCAAGGCGCGTTGCATTTCACCTTCACGGGTTGCCGACTGGTTGAACCTGCTGGGCTTTGCGCTGGAGAAACGCCGCTTCGGGTGCTATCGTCCGCCGCTTGCGTCCAAGGCGTGGCAAAGCCGTTTATCAGGCTGGGAACGCAAGGCCGGTAGCTGGCAATTGGCCGGTGGCGGCTTCTATGTCCTGGTTGCGCGCAAAATGGTGGTGGGCTTGCGCCCTGTCAACCCAATGCGCCGCGAACCGATGGGCAAGCTGGTTCCCTTGCAGATGGCCAAGGTCAATCGGCGCCACACAGACTCTTAATTTTTATGTTGGGCCGGGTGCGCCCGGCTCAGGTGCTGGCCATTGCTGATGGTCGGGCCATAAGCAGCCTTTTCTGGATAGTTTGCAATGATCGATAGCGTTGAGATGTTCACCGATGGTGCCTGCAAGGGCAATCCTGGCCCGGGCGGCTGGGGTGCCTTGCTGGTCTGCCAGGGTGTAGAAAAGGAACTCTGGGGTGGCGAAGCCAATACCACCAACAACCGTATGGAGCTGATGGCCGCCATTCGCGGGCTCGAAGAACTCAAGCGGCCCTGCGAAGTGTTGCTGGTGACCGACTCCCAGTATGTGATGAAAGGCATCACTGAATGGATGGTCAACTGGAAAAAACGCGGCTGGAAAACCGCCTCCAAGGAGCCGGTGAAAAATGCCGATCTGTGGATGCTGCTCGATGAGCAGGTCAATCGTCACACCGTGAAATGGCAGTGGGTACGCGGCCACATTGGCCACCCTGGCAACGAACGCGCCGACCAGTTGGCCAATCGCGGGGTCGATCAGGTGCGGGGAATCAAGCATGCGTAGTGTTGTACTCGATACCGAAACCACCGGTATGCCGGTCACCGATGGCCACCGGGTGATCGAGATCGGTTGCGTCGAGTTGATGGGCCGTCGTCTGACTGGCCGCCATTTCCATGTGTACCTGCAGCCCGACCGTGAAAGTGATGAGGGCGCCATTGGCGTCCACGGCATTACCAACGAGTTTCTGGTGGGCAAGCCGCGCTTTGCTGAAGTTGCTGATGAATTTTTCGAATTTATCAAGGGCGCGCAGCTGATCATCCATAACGCTGCGTTTGACGTGGGTTTCCTCAACAACGAATTCGCCCTGATCGGCCAGACCGATCGTGCTGACCTGACCCGCCACTGCACCATCCTCGATACCCTGGCCATGGCACGGGCCCGTCACCCGGGCCAGCGCAACAGCCTCGACGCCCTGTGCAAACGCTATGGTGTCGACAACTCGGGCCGTGAGCTGCACGGCGCCTTGCTCGACTCCGAGATCCTGGCCGACGTTTACCTGACCATGACCGGCGGCCAGACCAGCCTGTCGTTGGCTGGCAATGCTTCTGACGGTAATGGCTCGGGCGAGGGATCGGGCAACCAGGCCAGCGAAATTCGCCGTCTGTCGGCGGACCGTCAGCCAGGCCGGATTATTCGTGCAAGTGAAAGTGACTTGGCCGAGCATGCGGCCCGACTTGAAGCCATTGCCAAATCGGCAGGCGGCCCGTCGCTTTGGGCTCAACTCCTCGACGCGAAAGGGCAGACGCTGCAATAACCTGGCGCCGACCTTGTTGCCGCTGCCGCTTATTGTCAGCGTCGACGACAGGAAAGAAGGATTTTTCATGCATCTGGTTATCAACCCCAAAGACCCTCACGTCTCGGTACGCCTGGCCGATGAGGGTTTCGCGCCGTATGTATGGTGCAACGATTTCAGCTTTGAAGTGGGCGCCTATGCCCGTGCCGATCGCCATAAAAAGGTCGAGCACTGGCCGCTGGACCTGATTACCCCCTACCGCAAATGCTACGGCATCGACCCCGACGAGTTCGCCAGCTATCGCGGTGGCAAGGACAGCGACATTTTCATGGCCTATCTGGATAACCAGCCCGTCGGACATGTGGTCGTCAGTACCAACTGGAACGGTTTCGCCCACGTCGACGAACTGGCCGTTATTGCCGGCGCCCGTCGCCACGGTGTGGCCAGGTCATTGCTGGAGGTAGTCAAGTTCTGGAGCCGCAAGAAGAATCTGCCCGGGATCATGCTGGAGACCCAGAACAACAACCTTGGTGCCTGCCGCCTGTATGAACGGTGCGGATATCAGGTGGGGGGTATCGATGATTTGCGCTATCGCGGTATTGACCCGCAGACCCGCGAAGTGGCGATTTTCTGGTATCTGATATTCGAGAATAGAGCCCTGTAGTCGCTGCCGAAGGCTGCGAAGGAGGGCGTAGCCCTCCGTTTTCCCAAAGCGCCCCCAATTTCCTTCGCACCCTTCGGCAGCGGCTACAGGGTGTGCTTTAAAGCACCACCAGGCCCTGATCCGCGATTAACGCCTCTGCCTTTGTCCGCACAATTTCAATCAGCGCAGCCAGCGCCAGGCCGGGCTGCGTGCCCTTGCGTGTTAGCGCATAGAGCGTCACCGGGATCGCCGGAGAGACCGGGCACACGTCCAGCCCGCTGGCCCTGGCCCCTACGGCCGTGAACGGGTCGACCAGCGCCAGCCCCTCGCCAGCTTCGACCATGCTGCGCATCATCCGGTAACTCTGCACCTGAATGTGCACCACCGGCGCCGGGCGCAAGGCCTGCAGCTTGCTGTCGAGGCTGCGGCTCAACCCGTCGTGCTCTTGCAGACCAATCATTGCCTGGCCGGCCAGTTCTTGCAGGGCGATGTATTTATGCTTGGGCGATAGCCAGCCGTGAGGCGCCAGAAACTGCACTTTGCCCTGCACCAGCGGCAGGCAGTCGAGCCCGGTCTGTTCCGATGGCTGCAAGCTGAAGCCGATATCGCACTCATCCATCAACAGGCGCCGCACGATTTCAGCGCAGGGGTGGCTGCCAAGTACGGTAGGAGTGTCGGGAAAACGACGTCTCAGAGCGCCGATGCAAGAAGGCAGCAGAGGTTGGGCCAGGGTTTCGCTGCAGGCTACGCGTAAGGCCGGTTCCTGATGCTGGCGCAACTCGTTGCCAAGCTGGCGCAGAGGCTCAAGTGCCTGGTACAGCTGATTGATCAGGGGTTGCAGCACAAGGGTGTCGCGGGTGGCTTGCAGCCGCCCGCGAACACTTGAAAACAGCATAAAGCCCAATTGCTGCTCGGCTTCCTGCAGCGTTGCGCTGAGGGTGGCCGTGGGCAATTGCAGCAACTCGGCAGCATGGCCGAGGTTGCCGGTTTGCAAGATGGCTTGAATCACTTCGATGTGGCGTAGACGCATGCTTGTGTCCGACAGATGAGGTTTCAGCGTTGCGAAGCCTTATCCGGGTCTGATCCTTGGACTGGCGCGTAAGGCCGTGGAGCAGGTCAGGCAGCGACAACCGGAGAGGGGTCACGAACCAGTATGACGCCCGATTGCACCAGTTCGAAGTTATTGTCATCGGTCTTTTTAACGCGATCGCCAATGGCCAGTTTGTAGGTTTTTACGAGGTCGCCTGTTGCATTTGATTCTTCAAACTCATGCACGGAATAGACGCGACCTTCCGCATCCCTTGCATGAAATTGCCCAACGAGAACTGCAGCCATTTGTAGAGAACCTCTGGAGATAAACACCCAATTTGCGGTTCTGTAGACCGTTGTTCAGCAGGGGAAGTTTAACAATGTGAAAAAAATAGTCCCCCTACTTTACAGGCTTGCAGGCCGATAGGGTGAACTGGGGTGCAAGAAAGGCGTCCGATCATCTATAACTACTCTTCCTACAGCTTCTGACTCGGGGTTTTCCATGAGCAAGGTCTACAGCGTTGCAGTGTTGGTTGGCAGTTTGAGGAAGGACTCCCTCAATCGAAAAGTGGCCCTGGCTCTGGCAGAACTGGCTCCGCCAAGCCTGAAACTGTTTATTGTCGAAATCGGTGAGCTGGCGCTTTATAACGAAGATATTGATGGTGCGTCTCCGCCTGCGGCCTACACGGTTTTTCGCGATCAGATCCGCCCGGCCGATGCCATCCTGTTTGTGACCCCCGAGTACAACCGCTCGGTGCCAGGGGTGTTGAAAAACGCCATTGATGTCGGTTCGCGACCTTATGGCCAGAGTGTGTTCAGTGGCAAACCCGGTGCGGTGATCAGCGTTTCGCCAGGGGCCATTGGTGGCTTTGGAGCCAATCATCATTTGCGCCAGTCGCTGGTGTTCCTCAATGTGCCGTGCATGCAGCAGCCCGAGGCTTATCTGGGCGGGGCGGGGGATGCATTTGATGCGTCCGGCAAGCTGTCAGAAAAAGTCCGACCGTTTTTGCAGAAATTTATCGACGAGTTTGCCGGGTGGGTAGAGCGGTAGGATTCCCGCAAGCCGCAAGCCGCAAGCCGCAAGCGAGAAGCTTGCGGCTTGAAGTTATCAGCTGCTTTGCGGCATCTCGCCCTTGGCCAGGCGCTGGTTGATGTCGGCAATCACCTCAGGCAGGTCGCTGATGGTGTCAATCAGGTAGTGCGGGCGCGAGCCGGCAAACAGGGCGTGAATGCGGCTGCGCTCACTGGCCAGGATTGCCGGGTCCAGAGCCTTGTATTGCTCCCAGGTCAGGCCCAGTGCGTTGCCCGAACACACCAGCGCCACGGTCCACATGCCGGCGCGGCGACCTTCAAGAATGCCAGGCACGGTATCGTCGATCTTCACGCAGGCGCCTACATCGTCAATACCCAGTGCAATCACGTTGGCCAGTGCCTGAGCTGGCCATGGGCGACCGTTTGGCACTTCATCGGTGGCCACCACGTGGTCGGCAACATAGCCATTGGTAGCGGCCAGCTCAACCACTTTGGCCATCACTTGCGCCGGGTAACCCGAGCATGAACCGATTTTGATGCCTTGCTCGCGCAGTTGGGCGATGGTGTCCAGTGCGCCGGGGATCAGGGCAGAGTGCTCGGCGATCTTTTCGATCTGCAGCGGCATGAAACGCTGATAAATCGCGGTCACGTCATCGTCAGTCGGGGCGCGACCGAACACCTTTTTATAGCGCTCGGTGATCTGCGGCTGGTCACACAGGGTACGGATATGGTCCCACTTGCCCATGCCCATCGGCCCGCGAGCCTCTTCGATAGAGACCTGCACGTCAAATTCTGCAAAGGCTTCGACAAAAATCTGGGTCGGGGCGAATGAGCCGAAATCGACCACGGTGCCGGCCCAGTCGAGAATGGCGGCTTGCAGCTTGCTTGGGTTGGTGTAGTTCATGTCAGTGAATCCTGTAAGAGCGGGCGGTGCCGCGCGAAATAATTTGGGTTGTTAGAGCCAGCATTCACACCATCAGATATCGAAGACTTCCATTTCTTCCAGCACCTGGCCTACGGCATTCACGGCAGCCTGCATCTCGGCCTGGTTGACGTGACCGATGCAGCCGACACGGAAAGTTTCGACCTGGGTCAATTTGCCCGGGTACAGGATGAAACCCTTGGCCTTGACCCGTTCGTAGAACTCCTTGAATTGGTAGCGGGGGTCTTTTGGTGCGTGAAAGGTGACGATAATCGGTGCCTGGATGGCTTCTGGTAAAAAGCTGCGGATGCCAATTCTGGCCATGCCATCAAGCAGCGCCTGGCAGTTGTTGACGTAGCGCTGGTGGCGGGCAGGCAAACCGCCTTCTTCGCTGTATTGCAGCAGGGCTTCGTGCAGGGCAGCCACCACGTGGGTGGGCGGGGTGAAGCGCCATTGCCCGGTTTTGGCCATATAAACGTGCTGATCGTGCAAGTCCATCGCCAGCGAGTGGCTGTTGCCCGCGGCGTTGGCCAACGCTTCCTTGCGGGCGAACACAAAGCCCATGCCCGGGACACCCTCAAGGCATTTGCCGGAGGCGGCGATCAATGCATCAAAAGGCACTTGCTGTGCATCGATGGGCAGAGCGCCGAAAGAACTCATGGCGTCGATGATCAGACGTTTGCCGTGGCTGGCAATAACAGTGGAAATTTCTGGCAGCGGGTTAAGAATCCCTGTGCTGGTTTCGCAATGGATCAACGCCACATGGGTGATGCTCGGGTCGGCGCGCAGCAGGCGGTCGACGTCGGCAGCAGTAGTTGGTTCGTCTTCTGCGGTTTCAAAGGTGCAGAAGCGGCGCCCCAGCACCTCGCAGATTCGGGCCAGGCGCTTGCCGTAGGCGCCGTTGATCAGCACCAGCACATTGCCGTCTCGTGGCACCAGTGTGCCAATGGCGGCTTCGACGGCGAAGGTACCGCTGCCTTGCAAAGGCACGCAGTGGTGGCTGTCAGTGCCGTTGATAATGGTCAGCAGTTGCTCGCAGAGGCTGGCAGTCAGCTGGTTGAAGCTGTCATCCCATGAGCCCCAGTCGACCATCATCGCCTGGCGGGTACGCGCCGACGTTGTCAGTGGGCCAGGGGTCAGCAGGATCGGCGCGGCAGTACTCATTCTCAATTCCTCACAAGCATTGGATGGCTACTTGGTACAGGGCATAAATTGCAGTTTGTGTTGCTATCAATCAAATTGTTTGTTGTTATGCCTGCCATCAGTGAGGCTTATAAATGAACTTATTTCAGCTCCGCGCATTTGACGCTGTAGCCCGCGAAGGCAGCTTCACCCGGGCGGCGGCGCGGCTGTTTATCAGCCAGCCAGCGGTGACCGGGCATATCAAGGCGCTTGAAGAGCACTACCAGATCACCTTGTTGCGGCGAACTGCGCGGCGCGTGGAGTTGACCGAAGAAGGCATCAAGCTGGCGGCCATCACCCGGGCCATGTTTGGTTTGGTGGATGAAGCGCAGGTAATGCTGGAGGCCAACCGGCAACTGCTCACCGGGCGGCTTGAGGTGGCAGCCGATGGCCCGCACCTGGTGATGCCGATGCTGGCGAGTCTGCGCGCGCGGTACCCGGGGATTACCGTGAATTTGCGCCTGGGCAATGCCCAGGAAACCCTGGCGGCGTTGCTGTCGGAGCATGCCGATGTGGCGGTGCTGACCGAAGTTGAACCACGCAAGGGGCTGACCTTGCGTGCGCTGAACGAGTCGCGGATTTGTGCCCTGGTGCCCGCCAACCACCCGTGGCTGGCGTTGCCGGATGGCATTGCAATTACGCAACTGGATCAAGTGATCATGGTGCTGCGTGAACCGACCTCGATTACCCGGCGAACCTTCGACAGCGCCTGTGAGCAGGCCGCCGTCAACCCGCGGGTTTTGCTGGAACTCGACAGTCGGGAGGCGGTGACCGAAGCGGTGGCTGCGCAGTTGGGCGTGGGCATTGTGTCATCGGTGGAAGTCAGCCATGACCCCCGTGTGCGAGCGGTGCCGATCAATGGTGCAGGGTTGGTCAACCTGCATATGCTGGGCTGTATGGAGCGGCGTGCAGAGTTGCGGTTGATCAAGGCGTTTATGCAGTTGGCGGTGTAATAGCCCTGAATATCCTGAATGTGTAGTCGCTGCCGAGGAACGAAGGCTGCGAGTTGTTGATCTGCAGAAGCTCGCAGCCTTCGTTCCTCGGCAGCGACTACAGGTTTTGCAGGTCTGTGCGCACAATCTCCAGAAAGGTTGCCACCACCCGCCGTGAACTCTGCTCTTGCAGGCATACCAGGGTTTCAGTCAGGCGCCTTGTGCAATCGGTGATGGGCAGCGCGCAGACCCGGGAGTCGGAACCGAACTCGGCTGCCGACACCACGCCCACGCCGATCCCGACCACCACCGCTTCACGCGCGGCTTCGCGGCCTTCCACCTGGATCGCGGCGCGGATGCGCAGGCCTGCCTGGCTCATTTCTTCTTCAAGGGTTTGCCGGGTCACGGAGCCCACTTCGCGCAGAACCAAAGGCGTGTCATCCAGATCGGCCAGGCAGATGGCATTACGACTGGCCCAAGGGTGGGTTTTGGCCACGAATGCCACCATCGGATCGCTGCGCAAGGGCACACTCAGCAGTCGCTCGTCACTCACGTCACACCCCAGCAAGGCCAGATCGGCCTGATAGTTGAACAGCCGCGCCAGGCATTCGTCGGTATTGCCGGTTTCGATTTTTACCGTGATACCGGGGTAGCGCTCGCAAAAGCGTGCGATCTGCGGCAGCACATGAACCGGTGCATCCACCGCCAGGATCAGGCTGCCGGTTTGCAGGGCCTGGGAGTCCTGCAGTAGCTCCTGAGCTTCGGCCTGCACCCCGAACAGGCGCTGGGTGATGCTCAGCAGGCGTTCGCCCAGGTCGGTCAGGCGTACCGAGCGTTTGTTGCGATGGAACAGCAGCACCCCGAAGCGCTCCTCAAGCTTTCTGACCTGATCGGAGATGGCCGGCTGGCTTAAAAACAAGCGTTCGGCCGCGCGGGTGAAACTGCCATGAACGGCAACGGCGTGAAAGGCCTTCAACTGAGCATGAGAAACCGACATTGGATTGCCTCTTACAAGCTGAGCTTATGATTGAAATACGATAAATCGATTTTACCTATTAGTCAGTAATTGCTTTGATCGACCTCAGCCCGCCGTTATGTCCTCGATAGCGGCGGGTCGTGATGCATCTGTGAACGACTCTGAAGTCCAACAAAAAACGGGCGTTCGCGATGTGTCTGATAAATACGGTCCTTGTCTGAAGGGCGGTATTGAAGTGCTCAACACAATAAAAAACAGGCGTTCTTTTCTGATTCTGCCGGCACATTCCACCTCTGAGGTCAGACCCGACATGAACAACTCCATTGCCACCATCAAGCGTTGGCGCGTGCAGATTTTTGCCATCACCTGGTTGGCCTACGCGGCCTTTTACTTCACTCGCAAAGCCTTTTCCGTGGCCAAACTGGGGATCGGTGAAGACCCCAACTTTCACCTCGACAAGATGGCGATGGCCAACCTTGACGGCATCTACCTGGCAGCCTACGCCGTAGGGCAATTTACCTGGGGCATCCTCGCCGATCGCTTTGGTCCGCGAGTGGTGGTGCTGGGCGGTTTGATCATTTCGGCGCTGGCCGCGCTGGTCATGGGTACCTACGCCACCTTGCCGATCTTTGCGACCTGCATGCTGATCCAGGGCCTGGCGCAATCCACCGGCTGGTCGGGGTTGTGCAAAAACATCGGCAGTTTTTTCCCCGCGCAGCAACGTGGCCGGGTGTTGGGGCTGTGGAGTTCGTGTTACGCCTTTGGCGGGCTGGTGGCTTCACCCTTTGCCGGGTGGTGGGCGTATACGCTGATTGGCAGTTGGCATGCGGCATTTATTTCCAGTGCAGCAGTAGTGGCGCTGGTCGCAGTGCTGTTCTTTATCTTCCAGCGCAATACACCGCAAGACGTCGGCCTGCCAGCGGTTGAGCCCGAGCCGCCAATGAGCGCTGATGAAATCGCTGCCGAAAAACGCATCAGCGTTTGGGCACCCTTGCGCGAGATCATGCGCAATCGCACGGTGCTGACCCTGGGCCTGGCGTACTTCATGCTCAAGCCGGCGCGTTACGCGATTTTGTTGTGGGGCCCGGTGATCGTGTTTGAGCAAATGCCGCAGGTGGGCAAGGTCGGCGCGGCGATTATTCCTACAGCATTTGAGCTGGCGGGCTTGCTGGGGCCGATCATGATTGGTCTGGCGTCTGACAAGCTTTTCGGCGCCCGGCGTATGCCAGCCTGCATTTTGAGTCTGCTGGCGCTGACCATTTCCCTCGCGTTCTTTATGGGGGCATTGCATTCAGGCAGCGTGGCACTGGTGGTGGCCTTGTTGTTTGTCATGGGCCTGACCCTGTACGGGCCGGACTCGATGATCAGCGGCGCGGCCGCGATTGATTTCGGCACTGCCAAAGCCGGTGCCACTGCCGCGGGGTTTGTGAATGGCTGCGGTTCGGTCGGGGCGATTCTTGGCGGCCTGCTGCCCGGTTACTTCGACACGGTCACGGTGTTTATCGTGTTCGCCTGCTGCGCGCTGTTTTCCTCGCTGGTGCTCATCCCGCACTGGAACAGCCGGCCTGAGGGGCTCAAAGCCGCATGCCCGTTTGTGCCCAATCATCCATTGCTGATCAAGCCTTTACGCACCTGAGCAGGAGAATGACCCATGCGACCTTTTTGGCTGGAACAGGCACTGGCCCTGGAAAATGAAGCGCCCTGCGAGGCGCTGGCGGGTGACACGCGTGCTCAGGTGTGCATTGTGGGGGGTGGTTATACCGGGTTATGGACGGCAATCATGCTCAAGGAGCAAAGCCCTGAACTGGATGTGGTGCTGATTGAAGCCGACATTTGTGGCGCAGGTGCCAGCGGGCGCAATGGCGGCTGCGCGCTGTCATGGTCGGCCAAGTACTTCACCCTTGAACGGCTGTTCGGGGTGGAGGAGGCCGTGCGGCTGGTCAAGGCCTCGGAGCAGAGCATTTACGCAATCGGCGCATTTTGTGAGCAGTATGCTGTGGACGCTGACTACCGCCTTGATGGCACGTTGTACACCGCGACCAATCGGGCTCAGGTCGGTTCGACGGACGGCGTGATTGCTGCACTGGAGCGCCACGCCATCAACTCGTTCAGCAAGTTGGCGGTCGATGAGGTGCAGCGCCGGGCCGGTTCGGCCCAGCATCTGGAGGGCTGGTTTTCGCCGGCTGCGGCCAGCGTGCAGCCTGGCAAACTGGTGCGAGGCCTGCGTCGGGTAGCCTTGCAGCTGGGGGTTAAAATCCACGAGAACACGCCAATGACCGGGCTGGAAGAGGGGGCGCCGGCGCTGATTCGCACGCCTGCCGGAAGCATTCGTGCTGATCGTGTAGTGCTGGCCATGAATGCTTGGATGGCGCGGGCATTCCCGCAGTTCGAGCGCAGTGTGGCGATTGTTTCCAGCGACATGCTGATCACGGAACCGCGCCCGGACCTGCTGCAGGAAATCGGCCTGACCAGTGGCGTCACGGTGCTCGATTCGAGAATTTTCGTGCACTACTACCACAACACCCCGGACGGCCGAATCATGTTGGGCAAGGGCGGCAACACCTTTGCCTACGGTGGCCGTATGTTGCCGGTGTTCGATCAGCCGTCACCTTATGCCGGGTTGCTGGGCAAAAGCCTGGAGCAGTTTTTCCCGGCTTTTGCCGGGGTTGGCGTCGAGGCGACCTGGAACGGTCCTTCAGATCGCTCTGTCACCGGTTTGCCGTTTTTTGGTCAGATGAGCGGCCACGGCAATGTGTTTTATGGCTTTGGTTATTCGGGCAGCGGGGTGGGGCCTTGCCATATGGGCGGGCAGATTCTCGCCTCGCTGGTGCTGGGGCTGGCCAATGACTGGAGCCGCTCGCCGCTGGTCAACGGGCCGTTGGGGTATTTCCCGCCCGAACCCATTCGTTACCTGGGTTCGCTGATGGTGCGCAATGCCATTCGGCGCAAGGAATGGGCCGAGGATCATGGTCGCCGGCCCCGGCATCTGGACGTGCGCCTGGCCAGATTTGCCGCGGCGGCGGGCAAGGCTGACAAGGGTTAAGCAGCTATCAATTGGATTTTTTGGTCGATTGCCGACTTCTTGCCGGTTAAACTTGCGCCCATTCGACGGCCGACAGGTCGCGACACACCAGATTGAGAGAGTGAGTAATGGGCGCACAGTGGAAGGTTAAACATAAAGCGGACGCCGCCAACAGCCGCGGCAAGATTTTTGGCAAGCTGGCCAAGGAATTGACGGTTGCTGCGCGCAACGGCGCTGACCCGGACATGAACTCGCACTTGCGTCTGGTCTATGAACAGGCGAAAAAAGCCTCGATGCCGGCTGACACCATCAAGCGCGCGATCAACAAAGGTGCAGGTATCGGTACCGAGGCCGTGCAATACCACCGCGTGACCTACGAAGGTTTCGCCCCGCATCAGGTGCCGCTGATCATTGAGTGCCTGACCGACAACATCAACCGTACCGTGGCTGAAATCCGCGTTGCCTTCCGCAAGGGCCAACTGGGCGCTTCGGGTTCGGTGGCCTGGGACTTCAACCACGTCGGCATGATCGAAGCAAAGCCGGATACCCCGGACGCCGACCCTGAAATGGCTGCGATTGAAGCCGGCGCCCAGGATTTCGAAGAAGGCGAAGAAGAAGGCACGACCTTGTTCATCACCGAGCCGACTGACCTCGACGCTGTACAGAAAGCATTGCCTGGGCAAGGTTTTACCGTGGTATCGGCCAAGCTGGGCTACCAGCCGAAGAACCCGGTAAGCGGCTTGACTGACGAGCAAATGGCCGAAGTCCAGGAGTTCCTGGCCAAGCTGGAAGAGCAGGACGACGTGCAGGACATGTTTGTGGCGTTGGCATAAGCCACCGCTGACCCTGTAGTCGCTGCCGAGGCACGAAGGCTGCGAGCCCTTAATTATCAAAGAGCTCGCAGCCTTCGTACCTCGGCAGCGACTACGGGTTTTATCCCAGCAATTGGATTACCTCGGCAAACCCCGGCCGTGCCAGCACCTCTGGCTGAATACAGCGCTGTTGCAACCCTTGCAGCTCATTGCGCTGTTGATCACTCAAGCCCGAGTCGATCCGCTCCAGCAACTCTCCCAGCAAAATCCCGAATGCCCGCACTTCGATGCGTTGCAGCGCCCGGCTTTGGACACTGTCGTCGATAGCATGGAAGCACGCGGCGCCAAAATCCCCCAGCAGACAGTCGCCCCGGGCATTGAACAGAATATTATGCCCGTACAAATCACCATGGCAGATGCCCTGTGCGTGCAGGTGGCCGGCCGCCGAGGCAATGCCGCGGGCGATACGCAGGGCGCTGTCGCAGGTAAAGCGGGTGCTGTCGGCATACACGTCGCGGCTGCACGTATCAAAGCTGGGCAGGGCCGCCAGGTTGATAAACGACGGGTCGATCAACTCCATTACCAGAGCCGCCTGGTTGTCAGGATGGCCCACGACCCGGCCCAGCACCTTGATCAGATTGGGATGCTGGCCGGCCGCGATGCAGGCGTTCATTTCATTGAGCGGTGAACCGTCGCTGGTGATGCTGCCCTTGTACAGTTTGACCGCCACTGACTGGTCAGCCTGACCGGGGGCGTTCCAGCGGGCCTGATAAATAACTCCGGAAGCGCCTTCGCCCAGTTTTTGCTCAAGCTCAAGCTGCGACCAATCAATATTGGGCGTGGTGTCGGGCGCGCGATGAATGCTGGCGTCTTCCCGTAGCGGGTTACCGGCATAGGCCAGCCAGCTCAGGGCAGGCAGTGCCAGCAGGGTGTCAGGCAGCTCGCTGAACTGGTTGGCGGCCAGGCGGATCAGTTCCAGGCGTTCGCAGTTGCCCAGGCTTTGGGGCAGTTGCTGCAAACGGTTGCCAGCCAGCATCAGTTTTTGCAGCAGTGGCCGCTGGCCCAGTTCTTCGGGCAACTGGCTGATGCAGTTGTCGGTCAGGATCAGCCAGCGCAGCAAAGGTGGCAGCGCCTCGCCCGGCACATGCTCGATGCGGTTGGCCTTGAAGCCGATCATGCTCAATTGTGCGCATTGGCCCAGGCAGGCCGGCAGCTCGGTGAATTGATTGTCCGAGCAAAACAGGATGCGCAAGCGTTTCAGGCGATGCAGGTCGTCGGGCAGGCAACTCAATGCGTTACCGCTCAGATTGAGGATTTCCAGCGTATCGGCCAGCTGGAATATCTCGGCCGGAAACTCGGTCAGCCCGCACGACAGATCAAGACGTTTGAGGCCCGCCAGTTGGCCGGCGCGCAGTTTAGCGAGGGTATCCATATGCAGGTCGGGTACTCGTGGGCAGGGCAAAAGTGTGGCGCATGATAACGGCTAATCGCCTTGGGGCCGAGCGTTTGCACCCAAACGTCTGTGAGCAGAAAGTGATGAACGGTACAGTTTTGTTTAATTTCTCCCGCTCATGGAAGAATCTTCCTTCGATGCTAGTCTTCATCCTATAAAAATACGCAGGGAATGGTCGTGGAGCATCGTCTAGGGACAGTCATCATTGGCTCCTTGTTTAGTACATGTGCCTGGTCGGCGCAGTACGAAGTGCAGGTGCGAGTCATCGTCGAGCGGGGCTGCCAGCTGGTGGGCGTTACCCGTGATGCGGGTGTCGATTACCTGGGCCTGCTGGACTTTGGCCGTGCTCCCCGGCTGGACGGCCCGTCAGCCCCCCTGAGCGCGACGTTGATAAACGCACGTTTACCACGCCTGGAATGCAACCCCGATACCACCTACCAATTACAGATCGACGGTGGCCAGCATGGTGGCACCGCAGATGTCCGTTACCTCGCCCTCGGGCCCGGTAGCCCGCCGATTCCTTACCGCTTGTTCCGCGATCCAGCTCGTCACATACCCTTGCTGGTCAATGTTCCCGTCAGTGGCACAGTGCCTGACACCGGTTCGGTGGCGCTGCCGCTTTATGGCCGCATCGATACATTGGCGCAAATCCCTCCGGCCGGGCTGTATGCCGATTTGTTGAAAGTCACCCTCACGTGGTAGTGCCAGGAGTAGGGAAATGACCGGCCTTGCCCAACGTTCGGTTTTGTTCGCAGCCTGCGCGCTGCTGCTTATGGATGCTCAGGCGGCCATGGTCAGCGGGCAGATTCAGGTACGGCTGGTGATCATGCCCGCATGCCAGGTGAGCAGTGGGGCTGCTGATGCAAGCCGGCTCGATAACCTTGGCACGCTCAATTTTGGCTCTCGCGGTCCGACCTGGGATACCCCGGTCGAGGCGATGCTGGAAGGCAGGGAAAGCAATCTACAGGTGACCTGCAACCCGGCCGTTCGGGGGTTCTCGGTGTCCATCGATGGTGGCAATCACGGTAATGGCCTGACTCGCCAATTGAGCAATGGTCAGCAGTTGATCCCTTATCGTCTGTATCTGGATGCCGCTGGCAGCAATAGCTACAGCATCGGGCAGCAACACAATTTTGTGGTGGCAAGTGGTGGCCAGGTACCGATTCCGGTGTATGGCATGGTGATGTCAAATCCCAACGCGCTCCGGGCAGGTGTCTATCGCGACACGCTACGGGTGACGCTGGATTGGTGAACATGAGTGGGGGTGCAAGATGCGCGTACTTAAATCAACGCTGGGTTTCTCATTGTTGGGCTTGATGTTGACCGGCCAGTTACAGGCGGCCACTACGGTAACCGGGGTTGTCAACGCCACGCTGACCCTGACCTCCAGTTGCCTGGTTAACGGGGCTACAGGGGCTACCGGGCTGGACTTCGGTAACTTGAGTTTCGGTTCCACAACAACGTTTTTTACTGAAGCGGATTCACAGGTGATGGCTAGCGCCGGTGGAGCCTTGTCGATCAAGTGCTCGGCCGGGACTTCGCCGGTGATCACGGTCGGTGCCGGCGCCCATGACGGGCTTTCCACCGGGGGCACCCGTGCCTTGTCGGACGGTAACAGCAACTATGTGCCCTACGACCTTTACTCGGACTCCGGGCATAACACCCTTGTGGCCATCAATGGCACGGTCGCGGCCGGGCCCAGTTCGGGCGCGGCGCAAACCATCAACCTCTATGGCAAGGCAATGGGTAAAGCCGGGCTCCCGGCGGGTACTTACAGTGACGTCATCAACGTTTCGCTGACCTTTTAACCTTGTGAGCTGGCTGCACGCCACGTCGCTGGTGCTGCTGTATTCATTCACTGGTTTTTTGTACGCAGCTACCAGCGCGACGTTTCAGGTCGGTGCGAGCATTGTGGCAGGTTGCCTGGTTACTACGACGGGCGGCATTTACGGCAGCCTGGCGTTCGGTACCTATCCGGCGTTGTCGACGGCGCCGGTCAGTGTGGCACTTGCCGGTGGCGTTTCGCTGCAATGCACCCCCGGGGTGAGTGTGAGCATGCAGGTCGATGGCGGACTGTATAACGCCAGCGGCCGACATCTGCAGGTCAGCGGAGGCAGTGCGCGGGTGACCTACCAGTTGTTTCAGGACGCGGCTCACAGCCAGAGCCTTGGCATCGCGCAGTCGGTCAACGTGCCTTATACCAATGCCAATGCGATCAGCCTGCCGATTTTTGGCTATGTGCTGCTGCCGGGCAACCAGCCGGCGGGCACCTACGGCGATACGTTGCAAGTGCAATTGTCTTATTGATGTCCAGGGATCAGGAGTATGTATATGCACTTATTTTCACGGCCGTTTCAGAGCTTGGCCTGTAGCCTGCTGATGTTGGGGGTGACTCAGCAGGTGCTGGCGGCCAGTTCGATTTTGATATGGCCTATCGACCCGGTACTGGAAGCTGATCAGCAAGCCAGTGCACTGTGGCTGGAAAACCGCGGGGATGCGCCTGCCAGCATGCAGATTCGGGTATTTGCCTGGAATCAGGACGGTTTTGACGATCAGTATCAAAATCAGCGTGATGTGGTTGGCAGCCCTCCGGTGGCCACACTCGCGCCGGGGCAAAAGCAGCTAATTCGCTTGACCCGCACCAAATCCTTCCCTGCAGGTGAGGAGCACGCTTACCGGATCATCATCGATGAAATCCCTGCGCCGCTTCCCCCTGCGGCTGGTGACAACGCCAAACCGGCGGCGATGATTCGTCTGCAAATGCGTTACTCGGTGCCGCTGTTTGCTTATGGCGCCGGGTTGTGGAGCAAGGTGGACGCAAGCCGCCCACGGGACGCTGCCGGTATCGGCTTGCCGCAATTGAGTGGTCGCACCGTGAGTGTCGATGGCAAGCCCTATATCGAGGTTCATAACCGGGGCGCGGTGCATGCGCGCTTGACCGAGGCGGTACTCAAGTCGGGCGGCCAGTCGAAAACGCTAGTCGACGGCTTGCTGGGCTATGTGCTGCCGGGCGCAACGATGCGCTGGCCGGCGCCTGTGGCCCAGGGTGATGCCTTGCAGGTTCGGGTCAATGGTCAACCCAAGGCGCAGGACTTGCCTTTGGGGCGGTAACACCGACAGGTAGCAAGTCCCTCTGACAGTGACTTTAAGCGCGACGGTGTTGATGAGCTCCGTCGTGTCGGCGTTTGCAAGGAGCAGTAGCTATTGAGGGACGGGGTGTGGAAGTGAGCAGGGCACTGGTGTCGGCCATCATCGGGCTGTGCGGTGCACTGGGAGGGCAGGCCGCGCAAGCGGCAGAGCTTCCGCCGCCGCCCGCCACCCTGCAGGCTGTCGCCGATGCACCGTTGTATCTGGAATTGGTGGTCAACCAAATGAATACCGGGCGCCTGGTTCAAGTGCAACAACGTGCCGGTCAGCTTTATCTGCCGGCAACCGATCTGCAAGAGGCGGGCATTCATCTGCCGGGCCCCGCCCATGATGAGGTGGGGCTCGACAGTGTGCCGGGGTTGCACAGCGAGTACGACATCCAGAGCCAGCGGCTGTTACTGGACGTGCCTCCCGAATGGCTGCCGGAGCAGCACTTCGGCAGGCGCTCCAGCTACCCGCGCACCGAGGCGCTGAGCAGTTTTGGCGGCTTGCTCAACTACGATGCCTACCTGAACGAAACCGACGATGCGGGTACTTACCTGGCTGTCTGGAATGAAGTGCGGCTGTTTGACAGCTGGGGCACGCTGTCCAATACCGGGCAATACCGACGCAGTATCGCTGGCGCCGCCGCTGGCCAGCTGGATAACGGTTACCTGCGGTATGACACGCTGTGGCGTTTCTCCGACGACGAGCGAATGCTCACCTATGAGGCAGGTGATCTGGTGAGTGGCGCGTTGCCCTGGACCACTTCCGTGCGCATGGGCGGCGTGCAGCTGTCGCGGGACTTTGGCGTGCGCCCGGATCTTGTGACTTACCCGCTGCCGCAGTTCTCCGGTGAGGCGGCGGTGCCGTCGTCAGTGGATCTGTTTATCAATGGCTACAAGTCCTCCAGCGAAAACCTGCAGCCGGGCCCCTACACCCTGACCAACGTTCCTTTCATCAATGGCGCCGGTGAGGCTGTGGTGGTGACCACCGATGCACTGGGGCGGCAAGTATCTACCAGTGTGCCGTTTTATGTGACCAGCACCTTGCTGCAACAAGGCCTGAGTGATTTTTCCGTGTCGGCGGGCAGCGTACGGCGTGAATACGGGGTACGTAACTTTGCCTACGGCGCGGGAGTGACATCTGGCAGCCTGCGCTATGGCCTGACTGACAGCCTGACCCTTGAGAGCCACCTTGAAGCGTCTGAGTCACTGACGTTGGGCGGCATGGGGGCCAACCTCAAGTTGGGCAACTTCGGTGTGCTCAACAGTGCCGTGAGCCAGAGTCAGTTCGATGGCCGCAACGGGCGCCAACTGAGCACGGGCTACCAATACAATGCGCAGCGTTTCAGCCTGGCCTATCAGCGTTTGCAACGGTTTGCCGATTACGCCGACCTTTCGGTCATCGGCAGCGACTCCATCAGCCTCAGCCAGCGCAGCGAGCAATTGACCCTGAGCCTGAACCTGGATCGCTTTGGCAGCCTGGGTGCTGGCTACTTTGATGTGGTAGCCGCCGATGCTTCGCGTACTCGCTTGCTTAACCTGAGCTGGAGCAAGCCGCTGTGGTTCAACAGCAGTTTTTACGTCTCGGCCAACCGTGAGTTGGGGGACAGCAACTGGGCGATGCAGGCGCAGATCGTGATGCCGTTCGACCTCAAAGGCAGTTTGAGTTTCAGCACCGAGCGCACCAATACCGGCGCCAGCCAGCAACGGGTCAATTACAGCCGCGGCGTGCCGAGCCAGGGCGGTGTGGGTTTCAACCTGGGCTATGCCAGTGGCGACTCGCCGGACTACCGCCAGGCCGACCTGACCTGGCGTCTGCAATCGGTGCAGTTGCAAGCTGGGGTTTATGGCAGCTCGGATCAGATGACACGTTGGGCAGATGCCAGTGGTTCGTTGGTATGGATGGACGGGCAGACATTCGCCGCCAACCGCATCGACGACGCTTTTGTGGTGGTCAGCACCGGGGGGTTCCCCGATGTGGGCGTGCGCTACGAGAATCAGTGGATCGGCAACACCGACAAGAACGGTCATCTGCTGGTGCCCTGGAGCAGCGCTTATTACCGAGGCAAATATGAGATTGATCCGCTGAACCTGTCAGCCAATATCATCAGCCCCAATGTCGAACAGCGCGTGGCGGTACGCCGGGGCAGCGGCTATTTACTGGAGTTCGAGTTGCGCAGGGTGGCTGCGGCCAGTGTGCATCTGATCGACGCCCGCCAGCAGGATCTGGCCCTGGGCAGTGCGGTATTGAATGAGCAGAATGGCGAGCGTGCCGTAGTGGGCTGGGACGGGCTGGTGTACCTGGAAAACCTGGCGCAGCAGAACTCCCTGCAGGTGATCATGCCCGACGGCCAGCAGTGCAAGGCGCAGTTTGCATTGCCCGCCGAGGCGGATCAGGTGCCATTGATCGATCCGGTGGTGTGCCAATGAAAGGGGGTATCGGGTTAGGGATGTTGTTGTGCTGTCTAGCGGCGTTTGAGGCCAAGGCCGGTTGTACCGCGGCGGGGATCGCCAGCCCGGCCGGTTATGGCTCGATCAGCTCGACCCTGGTTCGCACTGTGCCGCAAAGCACATCATCCTCCAACTCGGGCCTCACCTGCACTCCGGGGGGGATTTCGTTACTCAGTGAGGCGTATTTCAAGGCCACTATCACGCCCACTGGCCCCGGTATGGTTGGACCCACCGGAGATGTGATTACCTACACCATTTATGCCAATAACAGCACCGCTCACCCCATCACCCGCGGCCAGGCATTCGACTTTGCCAGTAATGGTCTGCTGGGTACCTCGGCGCCGAGTGTGATCCCGTTGTACTTCACAACCGCAGTCAACAACGTGGCGGCAGGCGTTTACACCGAAACCCTGAATATTCGCTGGGATTGGAAATACTGCACCGGACTGGGGGTTTTGGGGGGTTTGTCTGGGGTACGACACGGGAGCCGACAAACATAGCACCCTGACGGTGAGCATGACGGTGGCCAACGACTGCACCATTAGTGCGCCTTCGATCAGTTTTGGCAGCGCACCGGTGGTCAGTGCGTTTTCAACAATCAGCCAGACCATCAGTGTCAACTGCACCAAGGGCA
The DNA here is from genome assembly GCF_002269505.1 of Pseudomonas fragi. Lineage (GTDB taxonomy): Bacteria > Pseudomonadota > Gammaproteobacteria > Pseudomonadales > Pseudomonadaceae > Aquipseudomonas > Aquipseudomonas fragi_D. The sequence continues at coordinate 70,689 of NZ_NQKQ01000017.1, forward strand.
GTGCCTATACGGTAGGTTTGGGCGATGGTACACACCCTGTCAGTGTGGGCGGGCGGCGGCAGATGATCTCCGGCAGCAATTACCTGGCCTACGACATTTTTCAGGGGGCCGGCACTACCCGCTGGGGCAGCGTGGGCACTGCAGCCCGACGGGCAAGCTCAAGCGCCGAGGTCAACCCCGGTAACGGATTGGGCACTGGCAGTCAGATTTTCAACTACAACGCCAAAATCTACTCCGACCAGACCACGCCGCCAGCCGGTAGCTACACCGACAGCGTGGTGCTGGATGTGGGCTTTTAGCGCAGCTCCTTGACCATCGCCGACAGCGTGGTCAGCACATCCTTGGCCAATTGTTTTGAGCGTTTGCCATCCCAGCCGGTCTGCGGGTTCGGCGCATCGTCGTTGTCCTTGAACGGCATCTCAAGGGTCAGCGACAGGCAGTCAAAGCGCTGGCCGACGCTATTGCAGGCCAGGGTCATGTTGGCTTGCCCGGGCTCGTCGCGGGTATAGCCGTGGGTGGTCTGGAAGTCCTTGGTCAGGCCGCTGAGGTGGCTGCGAAAGCGTTCCTCAAGCGCCGCCAGGCGCGGGGTGTAGCCCGGGTTGCCTTCACAACCTGCGGTGAACACGTAGGGAATTTCTTCGTCGCCATGAATATCGAGGAAAAGGTCGACGCCGTACTGACTCATTTGCTCCAGGGCAAAGAACACTTCGGGGCTGACCTGCGGGCTGGTGTTCTGCCAGGCGCGGTTCAAGTCCTGGCCGTTGGCATTGGTGCGCAAGTGCCCGTGGAAAGCGCCGTCGGGGTTCATGTTGGGGATCAGGTACAGGTCGGCGAAGTCGAGCAGCTTGCGCATTTGCGGGTCGCTGCCTTGCTCAAGCCGCTCCAGCAGACCCTCCATAAACCATTCGGCCATATGTTCGCCGGGGTGTTGCTGGGCAATGATCCAGATCTTGCGCTTGTGACTGGCGCCATTGCCTTTGCGCAACAATTGAATGTCGCGGCCTTCGGCACTTTTGCCGGTGGCCAGTAACTGGCAACCCGACCACTGCAGGGCGTTCTTGATCAACTGCTCGTGACGTTCGCGGCTGTAAGGTTCGAAATAGGCAAACCAGACCTGCGGCTGTTCAGCCTCAAGGTGAAAATTGAGCGAGGTGCCGTCGAATTCAGTCGGGACCCGGAACCAGTTTTCGTGGTCATAAGACGCCACTGCCTGATAGCCATCCCACGCTTTGTTGTAGGAAGACTGGCTGGCATTGCTCAATTGAAAATGGTGAGTGTGCCCTGGGGTCAGGCCATCGACCTTGAAATGGAACCACTGGAAGTGCGGGCTTTTGCTGTCCGGCTTGATGGCCAATTGCACCTGCAGCGGATTGCTGGCGTCCAGCACCTGAATATTGCCGCTGTCGAAGTCGCTGCTGATATGAAGTGAGGAGGGCGCCACGGTCATCGTCCAAATCCCGAAATCTGATAATTGTGGACGATACTGTACATCGCTATGGCGATAGGCCAATACGGTTTTTTGGGCAAGAAGAAGTAGGAGGTAGAGAAGGGGGGCGTCATCCTTGACGCTACGCAATTGTAGGGTTTTTGCGATTGATTCTCAAGTGCTAGATTGCCATTACGGCTATAGTCCAAGACTTCAGGCTTCCGTTTCCCGATGTTCTTTTGCTATCATCGTCCTATCGTGACGGCCACCCAAGAAAATGGCTGCACACCAGACTTCATTAGCCTGAAGCACGCAGAGCCAGTTAACTGGCCGCAAAAAAAAAGACCCGGCCAGAAGCCGGGTCAAATAACCGTGATTAGCCTGATGAGGAGGTAATTCAAAAGACCGACCTAAGGTCCCTTGAATTATCGACTGATCTCGCGACCAGCTGCATGCAATAATAATCATTATCATTTGCAAATCAAGCTATTTCCCGCGCTTTTCGAAATTAATTTTTCGTTCCCCCGGCCCAAAGCTCTATCTCGCGGCCTGCAGACCTAGTCGAGCAACAACTCAGTGGTGCGTTTGACCTCACTCATGGCGATATTGGAGTGGGCTTCCTGAACGTGCGGTTTCTGCAGCAGGTGATCACGCAAAAATCGTTCATAGCTGTCGATGTCGTGGGTGACCACCTTGAGCAGGTAGTCCATGTCGCCGGCCATGGTGTAGCACTCGATCACCTCGGGGTAATCGGTGATTGCCTCTTCAAATTCGGTCAAGTGCCGTCGGCCGTGGCCTGACAGCCGCACATTGACGAACACCACCACATTGAGCCCGAGCTTCTTGGGGTTGAGCAGGGCCACTTTGCGCTCTATCAGCCCTTCCTCTTGCAGGCGGTGGATACGCCGCCAGCAGGGCGATTGCGACAACTCCACGCGTTCCGCCACCTCGGCGGCAGACAGGTCGGCATTGTGCTGAAGCAGGCGAAGAATCTTGCGGTCGATGGCGCTTAATTTTATCTGCATGAATTGATCTGTTTTCTTATTGTTTTTGAATGATGCATGCAGATTAGCAGAACAACTCCTGCAATTTAGAAAGAAAAATCCCAAGTAAAACCCTCACTCTTTTGCCACGAGTCACAGACTGACTTTGTGGTCTGGCTCGTTTCCAGGGCTAAAAACAAGAGAGAGAATGCAATGCCGATTTTTGCTCACCCCGAATTCGATCATCACGAACAAGTCCAGTTCTGTCATGACAAGGCCACAGGCCTCAAAGCCATTATTGCAGTGCACAACACGCGCCTGGGGCCGGCCCTGGGCGGCTGCCGCATGTGGCCCTATGCCGACGAGCAGCAAGCCTTGAACGATGTGCTGCGCCTGTCCCGAGGCATGACCTACAAGTCGGCGCTGGCCGGGTTGCCATTGGGTGGGGGCAAGGCGGTGATTATTGGTGACCCGCATAAAGACAAGAGCGAGGCGCTGTTCCGGGCCATGGGCGAGTTTGTCGAGAGCATGGGCGGGCGTTACATCACTGCGGCGGATTCCGGAACCGGGGTTGCTGAAATGGCCCTGATGGCCCAGCGCACCCGTCATGTGGTAGGTGCTGGCACCCGTGAGCAACTGGGTGGTGGCACACGTAGTGGCGATCCGTCCCCGGCCACCGCCCTGGGGGTATTTATCGGCCTGCGTGAAGCGGTTCTGCAACGCTTGGGCCGCAGTGACCTGACAGGCCTGCGGGTGGCCGTACAAGGCCTTGGCCAGGTGGGTTTCAACCTGGCCCGGCACCTGAAGGAGGCGGGCGCCGAGTTGTGGGTTCACGATATCCAGGAGGCCAATGTGCGCCGCGCAGTCGACGAACTGGGTGCTCACGCAGTCAGTGCACTGGATATTTACGGGCTGGACGTGGATGTGTTTTCGCCCTGTGCGATGGGCGCCATCATCAACGATGAAACCTTGCAGGTACTGCGTGCACCCGTGATCGCCGGTGCGGCCAACAATCAATTGGCCAAGGCTTCCCATGCCGATGATCTGTGGCACCGGGGTTGTTTGCACGCACCGGATTACGCGATCAATGCGGGCGGCATTATTGACGTTTCCTACGAGTACAACGGCGGTACGCCTGAGCAGGTTCGCCAGCACGTTGAAGGCATTGGTGAGACGTTGCGTCAGATATTTCTAAGGGCTAAAGCCCAGGACATGAACACCACGCGCATTGCCGATAGCCTCGCCCAAGAGCGTCTAGAAGCGTGATGGCCAAGGCGTTGGTGTCCGCAGCGGGTAACCAGCGCCTTTTTTCACTTCAGAGGGCAGGCAGTTGTTGCATGTCTATTGCCTTGTCCAATAATTGCCTGGAAGGCTCCATGAGAAACAGCAGGCTCAACAGCAGGTCCCGTTGAGAGCCTTGCTGATGCTCGCTGGCGCTTTGCGCATTGGCAATTGCGCAGCGCAAGTAATCCGACGCCAGCACCAGAGCTTCCTCCTGGCTCACGTCATCGCTGACCTGGAAAATTTTCTTCTCCGAAACCTGTTGAGAAACAGGTGGTTTCAAATAATAGTCGAGGGCACGCTGGGTCGCGATGCTGTCCTTGATGGATTCAAGCCCGCCATAGGGCTCGGTTTCGACGGGGATTTTTGCTATTGGAGTCATGATTTACCTGCGTTTCAGGAATTGATCGATTCAGTCAAAGCAGATTAGTACATTAAGTATTTTATTGTGATAAGTAAATAATACAATCCGTGTATTGTTGCGCCGAATTCAATCCGTATTGTTCGGCTGATGGATAAATGGATCGCTTTAGTCAGAACCAAATTGCGCGAGCTGAAACTCACGCAAGAAAAACTCGCCGAGCGCGTCGGGGCTTCCCAGGGCGGAGTCGGCCATTGGCTCAATAAACGCCGCCAACCCGACTTGCCGACGATGAACAACGTACTGCATGCACTTGGGCTGGAACACCTTGAGGTTGCTTTGGTGGTTCGTGAGCGCAATGACGCGGGCGACAGCCCCGACGCTGACGAATACGCCTACGAGATCACCTCGGTATTCCGCTATCCGGTCAGGGACTGGGTATCGGCCGGTCAGGTCAACGAGAAAGTACAGCCCGACTACGCGTCGCCCGGCACGATTTTCGAGGTCAGCGATCACTACGCCAAAGGCGGTGCCTTCTGGCTGCAGGTAACGGGTGATGCCATGACCGCGCCGGTGGGGGTCAGCATCGCGCAAGGAATGATGATTTTGGTTGATCCGGATATCGAGGCCACCCCCGGCAAAATGGTGATCGCCCTGACGCCAGAGTCCGAGGCCACCACCTTTCGGCAGCTGATCGAAGAAAGCGGTCAGCGTTACCTCAAACCCCTTAACCCGACTTATCCCAAAACCCTGTTTGATGATAAATGTCGGATTATCGGCGTCGTGGTACAGGCCACTGTCAAGTTCTAGGTACCGCTCGCCAGGGCTGCAAGAAAGGCGGATACCGGACACGGTATCCGCCTTTTTTCACTCCAGCTCGACCAGCGCCGAGCCCTCACTGACCATTTCGCCTTCTTGAAAGAACAGCGCCTTGATAACGCCTGCATGGGGGGCGCGCAGGCTGTGTTCCATTTTCATGGCTTCCATCACCACCAATTGAGCGCCGGCCTCGACGGTTTGCCCAACCTCAACCAGCACCCGTACGATACTACCGTTCATCGGCGCGGTCAGGCCACCTTGGGCGGTGTGGCTGGCGTCTACGGCGCTGATTGGATCGTGCAGGCGCACGCAATGCAGCTCATTGTTCCAGCGCAGGTACAGGGCATCGGCCCGGCGGATGGCCAGGTGCTGGCGGCGTACACCGTCCTGTTCGATGACCAGTTGCTCATCGCGCAAGGTAGCCGTGTTCGCGCTGAGGTGGATGACCTGTTGCTCGCCGTTGCAGGTCAGGGCCAACAAGGTCTGTGCTGGCAGACCACTGCGAAAGCCGTTGTGTGCAGACCACGGCGCGGCCGGGTCATCAGCGCGAACTCTGGGCTGCTCGCTCAGGTTGAAGGCTTGTGCGCCAGCAGACCAGAAGGCAGCAGGCAATGGCTCTGAAGCAGGCAGCAATTGTTCTTCGAAGCGCGGGATAAATCCGGTATCTAGCTCGGCTGCGGCGAAGGCGGGGTGACCGATGATGCGCCGTAAAAAGCCCAGATTGGTTTTCAGGCCACCGATGGCGAACTCATCAAGCATGGCCAGCAGACGCAGGCGGGCTTGTTCGCGATCTTCGCCCCAGGCAATCAGCTTGCCCAGCATCGGATCGTAGAACGGCGACACTTCGTCGCCTTCGCTGACACCGCTATCCACACGACGGCCCGGGCCTGCTGCCGACTCTCTATACACCTCAAGACGGCCGGTTTGGGGCAGGAAATCATGGCTCGGGTCTTCGGCATACAGGCGCACCTCAATAGCATGGCCGTTAAGCGGGACTTGCGCCTGGCTGATGGGCAGGGCTTCACCCCGCGCCACGCGGATTTGCCAGGCCACCAGATCGAGGCCGGTGATGGCTTCAGTGACCGGGTGCTCAACCTGCAAGCGCGTGTTCATCTCCATAAAGAAGAATTCGCCTCGCGCATCCAGCAAAAATTCTACGGTGCCCGCACCCACATAACCTATGGCCAGCGCCGCACGCACGGCGGACTCGCCCATCGCCTGACGCTGTTCGACACTCAGGCCCGGTGCTGGCGCTTCCTCCACGACTTTCTGATGGCGACGTTGAATCGAGCAGTCGCGCTCATTGAGGTACAGGCAGTTGCCTTGCTGGTCGGCAAAAATCTGGATTTCCACATGGCGTGGCTTGAGCAGGTACTTTTCCACCAGCATGCGCGCATCGCCAAAGGACGACAGCGCTTCGCGCTGCGCCGAGGCCAGCGCCTCTGCCAGCTGGGCGACGTCCTCGACCACCTTCATGCCCTTGCCGCCACCGCCCGCCGTGGCCTTGAGCAGCACCGGATAGCCGATGCGTTCCGCGGCGAGGCGAAAGGTTTCCAGATCCTGGTCTTCGCCGTGGTAGCCCGGTACCAGCGGTACGCCAGCCACTTCCATCAAGGCCTTGGCGGCGGACTTGCTGCCCATGGCATCAACGGCACTGGCGGGCGGGCCAAGAAAAATCAGCCCGGCGGCTTCAATGGCACGGGCAAAGCCGGCGTTCTCCGACAAAAAGCCGTAACCGGGGTGAATGGCCTGGGCTCCGCTGGCCTTGGCCGCTGCGATGATCTTGTCGATTTTCAGGTAACTGTCGGCGGCTTTGCTGCCCCCCAGGTCTACGCAGATATCGGCTTCGCGGCAGTGCCGCGCGTCGCGGTCGGTCGCGCTGTGTACGGCTACTGTCGTGAGGCCCAGGGCCCTGGCCGTGCGCATCACCCGGCAGGCGATTTCGCCACGGTTTGCTACCAGTACGGAGGTCAGAAGAGGGGCGCTCATAAACGCGGCTCCAGTGTCGATGGATCGGCTTGCCAGCTGGGGGCACGTTTTTGCAGAAAGGCGCGCAAGCCTTCCTGGCCTTCTGGGCTGACGCGGATGCGGGCTATGGCGTTTTCGCAGTAACGGCGAATAGCCAGGGTCGGTGCGCCGTGGCTGACTTCCCGCAACAGGTCCTTGCAGGAGCGCATGGCCTGGGGGCTGTTGAGCAGCAGGTTGTCAATCCAGTGGCCGATGTGCTGCTCAAGCTCGGCGGGTGGGTAGCACTCCGATAGCAAACCCAGCTCGCGGGCACGTTCGCCGCTGAAGCGCTCCGCCGTCAGGGCATAGCGCCGGGCTGCGCGCTCACCGATGGCTTGCACCACAAAGGGGCTGATCACCGCAGGCGCCAGGCCGATACGCACTTCCGACAGGCAGAACTGCGCGTCATTGGCGCCGATGGCCATGTCGCAGGCGCTGATCAGGCCCAGCGCGCCACCATAGGCCGCGCCCTGAACCACGGCCAGGGTGGGTATTTTCAGCTTGGCCAGGTTGTACATCAGTTCGGCCAGGTGGCGGGCGTCGTCGAGGTTGGTGTGGTAGTCCAGTTCGGCCGATTGCTGCATCCAGGCCAGATCGGCCCCGGCGCTGAAATGCTTGCCGCGCCCGCGCAGCACCAGAAAGCGCAGGGCAGGATCGGCTTGTACGGCCTCAAGAGCCAGGATCAGTTCGCGGATCATCTGGGCATTGAATGCGTTGTTCTTCTGCTCGCGGCTCAACCACAGGGTGGCAAAGCCCCGGGGATCGGTGTGCAGTTCGAGGGTGTTGAAATCCATCATGTTGGTCAGTCCTGAAAGGCTGTGGGGGTTACATCCGGAACACACCGAAACGGGTGGCTTCGACAGGTGCATTCAGTGCGGCAGACAAACCCAGTGCCAGTACGTCGCGGGTTTGCGCCGGATCGATCACGCCGTCATCCCACAAGCGCGCGCTGGAGTAGTAGGGGTGGCCTTGATGCTCGTACTGGTCGAGGATGGGCTGCTTGATCTCGCTCTCTTCCCGGGCTGTAAACCCGAGGCCATTGCGTTCTGCCTGCTCGCGCTTGACCTGCACCAACACGCCTGCGGCTTGCTCCGCGCCCATCACACCAATTCGGGCATTTGGCCACATCCACAAAAAGCGCGGATCGTAGGCGCGCCCGCACATGCCATAGTTGCCAGCGCCAAAACTGCCGCCAATGATCACGGTGAATTTGGGCACCTTGGCGCATGCCACGGCGGTGACCAGCTTGGCCCCGTGCTTGGCAATGCCGCCGGCTTCGTATTTTTGCCCGACCATAAAGCCGGTAATGTTTTGCAAAAACACCAGGGGAATGCCGCGCTGGCAGGCCAGCTCGATAAAGTGCGCACCTTTTTGCGCGGCCTCGGCAAACAGGATGCCGTTGTTGGCCAGAATCGCCACCGGGTAGCCGTGCAAGTGGGCAAAGCCGCACACCAGCGTGGTGCCGAACAGGGCCTTGAACTCATCGAACACCGAACCGTCCACCAGCCGTGCAATCACTTCGCGCACATCAAATGGCTGTTTGGCATCGGCCGGCACAATGCCGTACAGCTCATCAGTGTCATACAGCGGCGCGAGCGGTGTGCGTTGCTGCAACTGGCCCAGCTTGCGCCAGTTGAGGTTGGCAACGCTGCGCCGGGCCAGTGCCAGCGCGTGCTCGTCGCTCTCGGCGTAATGGTCGGCCACCCCGGAAATCTTGCAATGCACATCGGCCCCGCCGAGGTCTTCGGCGCTGACCACTTCACCTGTAGCAGCCTTTACCAGCGGCGGGCCTGCGAGAAAAATCGTCGCCTGTTGACGCACCATAATGGCCTCGTCGGCCATGGCAGGCACATAGGCGCCGCCAGCGGTGCAGGAACCCATGACCACGGCAATCTGCGGGATACCCGCCGCGCTCATGTTGGCCTGGTTGAAGAAGATCCGTCCAAAGTGTTCACGGTCCGGGAACACTTCATCCTGGCGCGGCAGGTTGGCACCGCCCGAATCCACCAGATAAATGCACGGCAAGCGGTTTTGCTCGGCGATGGTTTGCGCCCGCAGGTGTTTTTTGACCGTCAGCGGGTAGTACGAACCCCCTTTGACCGTGGCGTCGTTGGCGACAATCATGCATTCCACGCCCTCGATCCGACCTATGCCAGCAATGATTCCTGCGGCCGGAACGTCTTCGCCGTACACGTTGTAAGCCGCTAGCTGACTCAATTCAAGGAAGGGCGAACCGCTGTCCAGCAGGCGGTCAATCCGTTCGCGTGGCAGCAATTTGCCCCGTGAGGTATGCCGCTCCTGCGCCTTTACACCACCACCCTGTTGCACCTGCGCCAACAGGGTGTGCAAGGCTTCGACCTGTTTGAGCATGGCGTCGCGGTTAAGTCCGAACTCGGCCGAGCGCGGGTTGATCGTCGTCTGCAAGATGGACATGCCAACGCTCCTTAGCGAGTTTCGTTGAAGAGTTCGCGACCAATCAACATGCGTCGGATTTCGCTGGTGCCAGCGCCGATTTCATACAGCTTGGCGTCACGCAGCAAGCGCCCGGCCGGGAATTCATTGATGTAGCCGTTACCGCCCAGAATCTGGATGGCGTCCAGGGCCATTTGCGTGGCACGTTCGGCGCTGTACAAAATCACTCCGGCGGCATCCTTGCGCGTGGTTTCGCCACGTTCGCACGCGGCGGCCACGGCATACAGGTAGGCGCGGCTGGCATTGAGCTGGGTGTACATGTCGGCCACCTTGCCCTGTATCAGCTGAAATTCGCCGATGCTCTGGCCGAACTGCTTGCGGTCGTGAATGTAGGGCACGATCAGGTCCATACAGGCCTGCATGATCCCGGTGGGGCCACCCGAGAGCACCACGCGCTCGTAGTCCAGGCCGCTCATCAGCACTTTTACGCCGGCATTGAGGGTGCCCAGCAGGTTCTCTTCGGGTACTTCGACATCGTCGAAAAACAGCTCGCTGGTGTTGGAACCGCGCATGCCGAGCTTGTCGAAATGGCTACTGCGGCTGAAGCCTTTCCAGTCACGCTCAACAATAAATGCGCTGATCCCGTGCGGGCCTTTCTCCAGATCGGTCTTGGCATAGATCACATAGGTGCTGGCGTCCGGGCCGTTGGTGATCCAGGTTTTGCTGCCGTTGAGGACATAGTGATCGCCGCGCTTGTCGGCGCGCAGTTTCATCGATACCACATCAGAACCGGCGTTAGGTTCACTCATGGCCAGGGCGCCGACGTGTTCGCCGCTGATCAGCTTGGGCAGGTATTTGAGCTTCTGTTCATGGGTGCCGTTACGGTTGATCTGGTTGACGCACAAATTGGAGTGGGCGCCATAGGACAGGGCAACCGAGGCTGAACCGCGGCTGATTTCTTCCATGGCCACCACGTGGGCCAGATAGCTCAGGCCAGTGCCGCCGTATTCTTCTGCGACGGTGATGCCGAGCAACCCCATGTCACCGAACTTGCGCCACATATCGGCCGGGAACAGGTTGTCCTTATCGATTTGCGCCGCGCGTGGCGCCAGCTCTGCAGCGACGAATGCCTGGACCTGATCGCGCAGCATGTCGATGGTTTCGCCCAGGGCGAAGTTCAGGGTGGGGTAGCTCATGGGGCACCTATATTCATTGTTCTTGTGGAGGCGGTTACTGCGTCGCCATTGATAACCTTTACGTTAACGTAAACTTGGCACCTTTAACTGTCAACGACCTTTACGTTAACGTCAACTTAGGCCAGAGTATTTGTTGTTCTTCAAATGAGCTGGTGAAGTGCGCGCCTTGCTCATGCTCCCAAAACAATCACAAGAGGAGTTGTCATGAAGTTGCAATCCGTCCCCAGTTACAGCCAGGGTGCGCTGGACAAGCCGCTGCTGGCGATGACGATAGGCCAGGCTTTCGATCGGACTGCTGCGCGTTACCCGCAGGGGGAGGCGTTGGTGGTGCGCCATCAGCAGCAACGTTACACATGGGCACAATTGGCCGCGGTGGTCGACCTGCATGCCAGGGCGCTGCTGGCTTTGGGCTTGCAGGCGGGGGACCGGTTGGGGGTGTGGGCTCCTAACGGCGCCGAGTGGTTTATCAGCCAGTTTGCCAGCGCCAAGATTGGTGTGATCCTGGTCAACATCAACCCGGCATACCGGCTCTCGGAGCTCGAATACGTACTCAAGCAATCGGCGTGTCAGTGGCTGGTGTGCGCGGGGGCGTTCAAGACCTCCAACTATCACGCCATGCTTCAGGAACTGATCCCTGAGCTGGCGGAGCAGTCGATCGGGGCGCTGGACTGTGAACGCTTTGCCAACTTGCGCGGAGTCATCAGCCTCGCCGCTGAGCCGCCGGCAGGTTTTTTACCCTGGTCGCAGCTTGCCACATTAGCTGGCGAGGTCGAGCCGCAGCAGTTGCGTGATCGCGAAGCGAGCCTGCACGTCGACCAGCCGGTCAATATCCAGTACACCTCGGGTACTACGGGCTTCCCCAAGGGGGCGACCCTCAGCCATCAGAACATTCTCAATAATGGCTATATGGTTGGTGAGAGCCTGGGGCTCACGGCCAGCGACCGTCTGGTTATCCCGGTGCCGCTCTATCACTGCTTTGGCATGGTGATGGGCAACCTGGGTTGCGTGACCCATGGCACCACCATGATTTACCCCGCAGAGGCATTCGACCCGCAACTGACGCTGCAGGCGGTGGCCGAGGAGAGGGCCACCGGCTTGTACGGTGTGCCGACCATGTTTATTGCCATGCTCGACCACCCGCAGCGTGCCGGGTTTGATCTGTCGAGCCTGCGCACGGGGATCATGGCCGGGGCTACGTGCCCGATCGAGGTCATGCGCCGTGTTATCAGTGACATGCACATGGGTGAAGTACAAATTGCTTATGGCATGACCGAAACCAGTCCGGTATCAATCCAGACAGGTCCTGCGGATGAACTGGAAGTGCGTGTTACCACGGTAGGGCGCACCCAGCCACAATTGGAGAGCAAGTTGATCGATGCTGCGGGTAACACTGTTGCACGGGGTGAGATTGGCGAGTTGTGTACCCGTGGCTACAGCGTGATGCTCGGTTACTGGAACAACCCACAGGCCACCGCTGATGCCATTGACGGTGATGGCTGGATGCACACCGGTGATCTGGCGCAGATGGATGAGCAGGGGTATGTGCGGATTGTGGGGCGTAACAAGGACATGATCATTCGCGGAGGTGAGAATATTTACCCGCGGGAGCTGGAGGAGTTCTTTTTTACCCATCCGGCAGTGGCTGACGTGCAGGTTGTGGGCATCCCCGACGCCAAATACGGTGAAGAGATCGTTGCCTGGATCAAGTTTCATCCCGGCCATACGGCCAATGAACTGGAGCTGCAAACCTGGTGCAAGTCGCGGATTGCGCACTTTAAAACGCCGCGTTACTTCAAGTTTGTGGAGACCTTTCCCATGACCGTGACTGGCAAGATCCAGAAATTCAAAATGCGTGAGATCAGTATTCAGGAATGCCAACAGAAATAAGCAAACCCTGTGGGAGCGAGCCTGCTCGCGAAGGCCTTGCCTGATGAACCGTGGCGCCTGCATCGCGAGCAGGCTCGCTCCCACGGGGGTATCCAATCAAGCAAATTATCAAACCCCAGACAACACAAAGGGGAGCCGAGGCTCCCCTTTAATATGTCGTTGCGTGCTCTTTTTTTATTATTGAAGGGCGGTCTATTGTTGTTTTTGGAACTCACCCTTTTGCTGCGTTTTTTTGCGATCCCCATCCGGGATCAAGAGCAAACGTATTTTTTTGAGCGCTGATCCACTTTTATCACTGGCTATCAAACCCGTGATCCAACCTGTGCGGGTGCTACCTGAAGGTAGTTTTATTATTCTCTGCCCGGTTGCGAGTGGCTTTTAGGCCCTCGGAAAAGCAAACCTTCTCCAAAAAAATCTGTTAGCTGCGTCTCTGCCGTGTTGTTTTTGTTATGTCAGAGTCGTTTCGTATTGTTTTTATTATGTTGCTGCGGTTTTTATTCTTGTTATGCCATAGAGATAGCAGGAGCCGTGCCAACTTTTAAAAACCCTTATAAATCAATAGCTTGAAAATACAGGCAATAAAAAACCGACCCTGGGCAGGGCCGGTTTGTTTCCGTGTTACTCGTTTGTGTGGCGGTGAGGTAACACCCCGGAACACTTTTTAGCCCTGGCGGGCCTTTGCCACCCGTGATCCGGTAACACGGCCCAGTACCTGGCAGATGTGCTCACCGGCCAGTAACAGCTTGTCCATATCCACCCCGGTGTCGATGCCCATGCCGTTGAGCATGTACAACACGTCTTCTGTGGCCACGTTACCGCTGGCGCCTTTGGCATAAGGGCAACCGCCGAGCCCGGCAATTGAACTGTCGAATACGGCGATACCTTCCTGCAGGCTGGCGTAAATATTCACCAGCGCCTGGCCGTAGGTATCGTGGAAGTGCCCGGCGAGTTTCTCTCGTGGCACGCATGCCGTTACGGCTTCGAACAAGTTGCGTGTGGCTGTGGGGGTGCCGGTACCGATAGTGTCGCCCAATGACACTTCGTAACAGCCCATGGCGTACAGCTCCTGCGCGACCTGTGCCACTTGCTGCGGGCTGACCTGGCCTTCATAAGGGCAGCCGAGCACACAGGACACATAGCCGCGCACGCTGATGCCATGCTGTCGGGCCGCTTCGATGATGGGTACAAAACGCGCCAGGCTTTCGCTGATCGAGCAATTGATATTGCGTTGCGAGAACGCTTCGGACGCGGCGGCAAATACCGCGACTTCTTTTACCCCGGCGGCCACGGCATCTTCAAAGCCGCGCATGTTCGGTGCCAGTGCCCCGTAGACCACCCCCGGTTTGCGCCGGATTTGTGCAAAGACTTCGGCCGAGCCGGCCATTTGCGGCACCCATTTGGGCGAGACAAAACTGCCTACCTCGATATAACCCAGCCCGGCGTCGGTCAGGGCGTCAACCAGTTGCACCTTGTCGGCGACGCTGATGGGCAGGGCTTCATTCTGCAGGCCGTCGCGCGGGCCTACTTCGATCAGGCGCACATGGCTTGGAAGTGTCATGGGGGTCACCGTGTCTATTGAAATATGTGTCTTGCCAAGCCCTCACCCCAACCCTCTCCCAAAGGGCGAGGGGGCAGATCGGTGGTGTTCTTGAGTTCGTATGCGGTCCGTTCCCTCTCCCTTTGGGCGAGGGTAGGGCTAGGGGCTTTTAGTCGTCTGTTTTTTTATGGTCTGTTCCAGCGCCTGGAGACACCGTTCTTCAGCGGTATCGAGTTCCAGCTGCATCTGCTGGATATCCAGCAACTGTTGCTCAAGCTGCTCGCGGCGCTCGGCGATTTTGGCCAGCATGCTGTTGAGTTGCTTCTGGTTGCCGCTGGTGGGGTCATAAAGCTCGATCAGTTCGCGGCATTCGGCCAGGGAAAAGCCGATGCGCTTGCCGCGCAGAATCAGTTTCAGGCTGACCTTGTCCCGCGCTGAATAGACCCGTTCCTGGCCGCGGCGCTCGGGGGCGAGCAGGCCCTGTTCTTCATAAAAACGGATGGCGCGGGTGGTGATGTCAAGCTCGCGGGCAAGGTCGGAAATACTGTACGTCTGGCTGCTCATGGGCGGGCTCTGGAGGAATCGTGTGGTTAAACTAATGGCTGGTTGACGTTTACGTCAAGCAGGCTCGTGGCTTCAGATTTCTGTTGTTGCTGGCACAGCTCGATCAGTTGCTCGCGCATCCAGCGATTGGCCGGGTCTTGCTCGGTACTTTCGTGCCAGTAGAGATGGGTTTCAACATTAGGCAGTTCATTGAGGGGCAGGGGGACAAAGTGCAGGCCATGGCGGCGGGCAAAACGCTCGGGCACGGTCATTGCCATGTCGGTCTGTTGCAGCACATTGGAGGCCATCAGGTAATGCTGCGAACGCAGGGTGATCTTGCGTTGCAGGCCCATTTTGCCCAGCGCCAGGTCGACTTCGCCCAGGCCGTTGCGCCGGGTCGAGATATGAATGTGGGTCAACGCCAGGTATTCATCCAGGCTCAAGGCGGCTTTGGCGGCCAGTGGATGGCCCTGGCGCATGGCGCAAACGTAGCGGTCCTCCATCAATTTGACGTGGCGCACCTGCGGGTCGGTGTTGAGTGGCGCATCCACCGCAAAATCCAGGCGCCCGGCAGCCAGGTCGCTGGTGGTCTCACGTCGATGGGAGAGAAAACTCTCGACCACTACCGATGGTGCCTGACGCCTTAGCCGCTGGAATAACGGCGGCAAAATCACCGCTTCTGACAGGTCGGTCATGCTGATGCGGTAGGTCTTGTTGGCTTGCAGGGGGTTGAAGGTGCGGCTTTCCTGCACCGAAACACGCAACAGCGCCAGCGCGCTGCGCACCGGGCTGATGATGTTCTGCGCCATGGGGGTGGGCACCATGCCCTGGGCGGTACGCACGAACAGCGGGTCGTTGAAGCTTTCGCGCAACCGTGCCAGCGCATTGGACACCGCTGGCTGGGTGATGCCGATAATCTGCCCGGCGCGGGTCAGGTTGGCTTCGGTGTAAATAGCATCGAAGACGATAAACAGATTCAGGTCGACCTTGTTCAGGTTCATGGCGCGGTGGCTCTTGTTGTTGGAAAGGGTGAGGCGCTCCGATCATATATTGCTTATGAATGGTAATACACGCCGTTAATAGGTAGCGCAAATAAAGGGGGGCTGATCTAGCATCGGGTATCACTTTTCAGCATCCCCGGTAGAAGGTAGCCACTTATGGATTTCGCTTATTCCCCGAAAGTTAAGGCATTGCGCGAGCGTGTGTCAGCGTTTATGGACGCCCATGTCTACCCGGCGGAGGCGATTTTTGATCAGCAGGTGGCTGAGGGTGATCGTTGGCAGCCCACTGCGATCATGGAGGAGCTGAAGCTAAAGGCCAGGGCTGAAGGCCTGTGGAATTTGTTTTTGCCCGAGTCCGAACAGGGTGCCGGGCTGACCAATCTCGAATACGCGCCGCTGGCAGAAATCATGGGGCGCTCGATGTTGGGTTCCGAGCCCTTCAACTGCTCGGCGCCGGATACCGGCAACATGGAAGTACTGGTGCGTTATGCCAGCGCGGCGCAAAAGCAGCAGTGGCTGGAGCCGCTGCTGCGCGGCGAGATTCGCTCGGCGTTTGCCATGACCGAACCGGACGTCGCCTCGGCGGATGCCACCAATATGGCTGCACGCGCCGTGCGTGAAGGCGATGAGTGGCTGATCAATGGCCGAAAGTGGTGGACGTCGGGGGCCTGTGACCCACGCTGCAAGATCATGATTTTCATGGGCCTGAGCAATCCCGAAAACCCGCGCCATCAGCAACACTCGATGATCCTGGTGCCGGTGGATACACCGGGGGTAACAATCGTGCGGCCCCTGCCGGTGTTCGGCTATGACGATGCACCTCACGGTCACGCCGAAGTGCTGTTCGACAATGTGCGTGTGCCGTACGAAAACGTCTTGTTGGGTGAAGGCCGGGGCTTCGAGATTGCCCAGGGGCGCCTTGGGCCGGGGCGGATTCACCACTGCATGCGCTCGATCGGCATGGCCGAGCGGGCCTTGGAATTAATGTGCAAACGTTCGCTGGCCCGTACTGCGTTCGGTAAGCCGCTGGCACGACTGGGGGGCAATATCGACAAGATCGCCGACTCGCGCATGGAGATCGACATGGCGCGTCTGTTGACCCTCAAGGCTGCGTATATGATGGACACGGTGGGCAATAAGGTGGCCAAAAGTGAAATCGCCCAGATCAAGGTTGTCGCCCCCAACGTTGCCTTGAAGGTGATTGACCGGGCCATTCAGATGCATGGCGGGGCTGGGGTTTCGGGGGATTTTCCGCTGGCTTATATGTATGCCATGCAGCGCACACTGCGCCTGGCGGATGGCCCGGACGAAGTGCACCGGGCTGCGGTGGGCAAGTTTGAGCTGGACAAGTGGTTGCGGGTTTGAGTGGGAGCGGGCTTGCTCGCGATGCGGTCAATGCGGTGTATCAGTAGTGCCGAGTCGATGCTATCGCGAGCAATCCCGCCCCCACAGGTTGATAGGCCGGTGGCTCAATAAACCCACACCTCAACCCGACGATTCTTCAGGCGGCCTTCATCTTCGGTGTTGGCTGCCACCGGCATTTGTGCACCGTAACCGCGAATTTCCCTGGGTACCACGCCACTTTTCACCAACTCGCGGCGCACCGCCATTGCCCGTAACCGGGACAGCAGTTGTGCTCGCTGCGGGTCATCCTTGGCGTCGCCGAAACCCACCAGGGTGACCTGCTTGTCGAGCTTGCCGTGGGCGCTCAGGTAGTCGACCACACGCAGCAAGTCCTGACGCGCCTTGTTATCCAGGGAGGCGCTGCCTTCTTCAAAACGAAAGTTGACAGACAAGCGCTGCGCCTCCCGGGTCAGCGCCTGATACGCCTGCGGCATGTGCGCGCCCGGGAGCACGCTGTCCGCCTGCACGCTTTGGGCGACAAAACCGTTTTGCCCGACGATGGCCTGACCTTGAGGGCTCTGGGTGAAGTTAACCAGCGCTTTGGCCCAGGGATTGTTTGCAGCCGGGGGCAGATAAAAGAACAGGCGCCGGGACAAGGGATAGTCCTCGCTGGCGATCAGGCTGGTGAGCGGCAACATCGGTTGCGATGCACCATCGACAATGGCCAGGGCCTTGGCCTCACGGATATAAGGCAGGCCGATAAAGCCGATGGCTTGCGGGTCATGGCTGACGGCGTCGGACAGCGCTTCGCTGGACTCGAAGCGTTGCGCAGTACTGCTCAAGGGCTGCCCGTTGCGGTTCAGGACCAGCTCCTTGAAGGTTTCCCAGGTGCCGGACTGGTCGTCGCGTGCATACAGGTGAATCGCCCCGCCGGTGCCGCCCAACTGTTCCCAGCGGCTGATCTGGCCGCTGTAAATCTGTGCCAGTTGCTCGGTGTTGAGCTGGTTGAGGGGGTTGTGCGGATGGAGGATGATCGCCAGGCCATCGATGGCGATCACTTGCTCGGCGCCGGGGCTTTTCAGGTCGCCCAGGGGTTCAAGGTCAACCAGTTCGCGGTCCTTGATGGGCCGTGACGAAGCCACCAGATCAGCACGCCCTGCGGCCAGCGCAGTAAAGCCGGTGCCCGAGCCGTGGGCGGCGACATCCACGCGGATCTGCTGGCCCTGGGCTGTGGTGCCGACAATACTGTGCTCGTTGGGCGGGATGACCGGGACGCTATGGATGTCATGCAGGCCCTGTTCGGCGAGCATGGCCCTGACCAGAGCTGGACCCAGGTTGGCGCCGATGGTGTTGGAACCCTGGATACGCAGTTCGGCCGCCATTGTCAGGCTGGTTACTGCGCATAACAGAGTCAACGACAAAAAGCGCAGCATGGGAAGGCACCTTCCTGGGGCCGTAGAAAGGTCTGCAATTTAAGTCAGAAAGGTTTCAAACCGATGACAGGGTCTGAAGGAAACTTCAACTGTGGGAGCGAGCCTGCTCGCGAAAGTCGTTCGCGAGCAGGCTCGCTCCCACAGGGAGGCTTGACCTGCAACAGAGTATCTACAGGATTTTGTTCAGTTCAGTTCAGTTCAGTTCAGCTCAGCTCAGCTCAGCTCAATTCCAGCCAGATCGGCGCATGATCCGACGGTTTTTCCATGCCGCGCAGGTCGTAGTCGACTCCCGCTGCCTTGATTCGTGGCACCAGTCCCCGGGAAGCAAGGATCACGTCAATGCGCAGGCCACGCTTGGGCTCGTCTTCAAAACCACGGCTGCGGTAGTCAAACCAGCTGAACCGGTCGGCCACGTCCGGGTGCAGGTAGCGAAAGCTGTCGACCAGGCCCCAGCCCTTGAGGCGCTCCAGCCACTCGCGCTCTTCCGGCAAAAAGCTGCACTTGCCGGTTTTCAGCCAGCGCTTGGCGTTGTCCGGGCCGATGCCGATGTCGCAGTCTTGCGGCGAGATGTTGATGTCGCCCATCACCACCAACGGTTGTTCATTGCTGAACCGGCTTTCAAGCAGCTGCTGCAGATCGCTGTAGAAGCGCTGTTTGGCCGGGAATTTGGTGGGGTGATCGCGGTTTTCACCCTGTGGGAAGTAGCCATTCATGATGGTCACCGGCTGGCCGTTTTCGTCAGCGTAGGTGCCCCAGATAAACCGGCGCTGAGCGTCTTCTTCATCGCTGGCAAAACCCTTGTGCAGTTCCAGGGGCGCCTGGCGCGAAAGCAGGGCGACGCCGTAATGGCCTTTTTGGCCATGGAAGTGCACGTGATAGCCCAAGGCTTCGATGTCGGCGAGGGGGAACTGGTCGTCATGGACCTTGGTTTCCTGCAGGCCGATCACGTCAGGCTGATGTTTCTCGATCAGCGCTGCCAGCTGATGTGGCCGAGCGCGCAGGCCATTGATGTTGAATGAAACGATTTTCATGGGCGGGCAGTCCTGAGCAAAACTGCGATGCTAGCGGACTGACGCCCTGGCTGCCAGCGTGCAGTGGAGCAAATGCACTGCTAACGTAGGATGCATTCGGCCACGATGGAACTGTTGTGGCCCTCGGGGGTTCGTACGCATTAGAAGCGCCGCTATCGAGGCCGCGCCGGGGAGTTGATCGCATGACGCAAACGCCGAACGCCACCAGTCAGATCCAGTTGCTAGACAGTGGCTATTCAAGAGAAGCGCGTTCCTTGCTGTATCAGGCCTATCGCCATGAGCCGACATTCCGTTTTCTGTTCAACGCCGAGCGCAGCGGTTACGAACAACGGGTTCGCGCGACGGTGCGGGAGCTGGTCAGGCAGCATTTTTTTCAGGATTTGCCGGCACTGGGTTTGCTGGTCAATGACCGTCTGGTGGGCATTGCCCTGATTGCCCCGCCGCAGCGGCGGCTGGGGATTACCGAAAGCTGGGCCTGGCAGCTGCGCATGGTGCTCAGCGCCGGGCTGAACTGCACGCGGCGCTATCTGGCCTATCACCAGGCAGTGCAGGCCTGCGTGCCGGGAGATGCCGTGCACATGCTGCCGTTGCTGGGTATTCATCCCGAATTTCAGGGGTTGCATTACGGCGAACAGTTGCTTGAAGCGGTGCATAACTGGTGCGCCGAGGACGAGCATTCCGAAGGTGTAGTGCTCGACACCGGCAACCCGCATTACCTGGAATTCTACAAGCGCCAGGGCTATGTGGAGATCGGGGAAGTTGCGGTGGGGCCCGTGATAGAACATGTGTTCTTCCATGCCAATCCGCAGGTGTCATTTTCAGCGATGTCTTAAAGACGAACTTTTGCTCCTTGGCGCACTCTTTGAGCCCCCCAGCCCGTGATAGCATCCGCGCTATGAAGTTCCCAGGAAGATTTACCAGTGGTGTTGTCCTGCTGCTCAGCAGTTTTGCGGCGTTTGCCCAAAGCGAGTTGGTGGTCAAGGTCAAACCGGCAAACGACGCCCTCAAGGCCAACGTGGAAGGCTATATAGGCAGCCTCGGCGATCGTGACGAGAAAGCGCTTTTGCGTTTTCAGCGTGGCGCGCAGGAGCAGGCCTTAAAGGCTTCCCAGGCCTTGGGTTACTACCAGCCCTCCATAGAAACCGAGGTCAAGCCCGGCGATCCGCCGCGTCTGGTGTTGAGTATTGATCCCGGCGAGCCGGTGCATCTGCGCAACGTCAACGTGCGTGTCGAAGGCCCGGCTGCTTCGCTCAAGGCCTTCCAGATACCGGCCAGCGATGATCTCAAACCCGGCGCGGTGCTCAATCAGGGCAATTACGAAGACGCCAAGCGTCTGATCCAGAACCGTGCCCTGCGTTACGGTTTTTTCAACGGTAAATTCACTCAGCACGAACTGCTGGTCGACCCTAAAGGCGGGTATGCCGATATCAATCTGGTCTACGAAAGCGGGCCGCGTTTTTTGCTTGGCAAAGTCAGTTTTGCCGGCGATGCCCCTTTTGATCAGACCTTGCTGCAACGCATGGTGCCGTTTACCCCGAATACCCCTTATGACTCGGAGCTGGTCGCCGAGCTCAATCAGAATCTGCAAAGCAGTGGCTACTTTGAGGTAGTGCGCGTCGATGCCGCGCCGAGTACTGCGGTGGGGCAGGTGATCCCGGTCGACATTGACCTGGAAACCCGCAAGCCGCGCACCATGACCCTGGGCCTGGGTTACTCGACCGATACCGGTGCCCGCGGCAAGGCCAGCTGGATGCGCCACTGGGGCAACCCGCGCGGCGACAGCTACGGCTTTGAATCGGAGATCTCCCAGCCCAAGCAAAACGTCGGTGCCTGGTATGACATCCCGCTGGATCCGCCGCTCACCGACAAGCTGCGTCTTGCCGCCGGTTATCAAAACGAAGAAATCGCCAACACCGATACCTTGAGCAAGCTGCTCACGGTCGGCCCGGAGTGGCACAGCAAGCTGGACAACGGCTGGACGCGCGTTGTCTCGCTCAAATGGCAGCACGAAGAATACCGTCTGGGCGATGACTCGGGCCTGAGTACCCTGCTGATGCCGGGCGTCAGTTATTCGGTATTGCGCAGCGACAACCGTATTGACCCCAGTCACGGCTACAGCGTGACCACGGATATGCAAGTAGCCAAGCAAGGGCTGATGTCCGATACCAACCTGCTGCATGGCGATGTGCAGTTCAAAGCGTTGACCACCCTGTGGGAAAAACACCGCTTTTTGGGCCGTATCCAGTTTGGCGGCAGTGCCACCAATGGCTACAAGTCGATTCCGCCGTCATTGCGTTATTTCGCCGGTGGTGACCAGAGCGTGCGCGGGTACGACTACCAGACCCTGTCGCCGAAAAACTCCGACGGTGATCGTATCGGCGGGCGCTATATGCTCGCCGGCAGCCTGGAGTATCAATATCAGTTCGCAGAAAAATGGCGCTGGGCGACGTTTGTCGATCAGGGCAACGCGTTCAACACACTGGACTTCCCGAGTTTGAAAACCGGGGTCGGCGTGGGTATCCGCTGGATCTCGCCGGTTGGCCCGATACGTCTGGATCTGGCCCATGCGCTGGATGACGACGGCGGTGTCCGTTTGCACTTTTCGATGGGGCCAGAACTGTGATTCGTGGTTTGAAAATAGCCGGGCTGGTACTGCTGGCATTGCTGCTGCTGGTGGTTGCCAGCGTAGCCGTGATTCTGGGTACGCAAGCTGGCAGCCGCTGGGTGCTGGGGCAAGTGCCGGGGCTGCAGGTTGATAATTTTGCCGGGCGCCTGGGCGGCCAGTGGGGCGCTGATCATTTGTTGTGGGAGCAGGGCAGCAGTCGGGTGGAGGTAAGCCGGCCGATTTTCGCCTGGTCACCGGGCTGCCTGACGCGCATGACGTTGTGTATCGATCAATTGCAGGCCGAGCAGATCAGCCTGCAGTTCCCGCCAAGCGAAGACAGCAGCAGCGGGCCTGTCAGCCTGCCGGAGCTGAAGTTGCCGTTGGCGATTGAAGTGGGCGTGGTCAAGGTCGGCAATGTGCTGTTCAACGGCATCGAGCAGCTCAAGGGCATGCAGATGTCGGCGCAGTGGACGGCCAAGGGCTTGCAGATCGACTCGGTGCAGGTCGAGCGCGAAGACCTCAATGTTGAACTGTCCGGCCTGCTGCAACCCAATGGCGACTGGCCGCTGACCTTGCAAGGCAACGTCAGCCTGCCAGCTCCGGATGGCAAACCCCTGGCGATCGCGCTCAAGGTAGATGGCAATTTACGAACTACCCTGAACCTGGCAGCCGACACCACGGGTTACATCAATGCGCACCTGACGGGCGAACTTCAGCCTTTGGCCGACAACTTGCCGGCGCAATTGAAAATTACCGCCGAACCGTTCAAGGCCAGCCCCGATCTGCCGGACACCCTGGTGCTCAATCAGCTCCTGCTGACGGCCAAGGGCGATCTTAAAGACGGTTATGAATTGAATGGCAGTGCCACATTGCCAGCGGAACAAGAGCCGGTGAACCTGCTGCTCAAAGGCCGTGTGGACGCCAAGGGCGCGCAGATCGCCGCGCTGGATCTGACGGCCAATCCCCAAAAGCGTCTGAAACTGTCGGGGCAAGTGGACTGGCATGAAGGCTTGAGTGCCGAAGCCAAAATCGACTGGCTGGAATTTCCCTGGCACAACCTCTATCCGCTGATCGACAAGCCGGATGTGGATTTGCGCACGTTTGTGGGTGAAGTGTCCTATCGCGACGGTAACTATCTGGGCAACTTCAAGGCGGATCTCGATGGCCCGGCGGGCAAGTTCAGCCTCAACAGCCCGTTCAGCGGTGACCTTGGCAAGATATTTCTGCCGCAGTTGAAACTGGTGGCCGGGCAGGGCAAGGCCGAAGGTCACGTCAATGTGCAGTTCGCCGATGGCGTGGTCTGGGACACGGCGCTGGACTTGAGCGCGCTCAACCCGGCGTACTGGGTGGCCGAGTTACCGGGTACGCTGGCAGGCCCTTTGCGCAGCAAGGGCTCGTTCAAAAATGAGCGCCTGGAACTGGATGCCAACCTCGACCTCAAGGGCCGTTTGCGTGGCCTGCCCGCCGTGCTGCAAGCCAAGGCCAGTGGTGCGGGTGAAGCCTGGACGGTCAGTGCACTGGATATTCGCCTGGGCGATAACCGCATCAATGGCACCGCCAGTTTGCAGGAGCAAATCAAGGCCCGGCTTGATCTCAATGTGCCGCGCCTGGGGCAGCTCTGGCCTGAACTGCGCGGTCAGCTCAAAGGCAGTGTCGATCTGGGTGGAACGCTCAAGGCACCGCAAGGCAAAGTGGCGCTCAATGGCCAGCAATTGGCATTTGCCGACAATCATCTGCAAAACCTGACCCTGGATGCCAGCCTCGACCGCAATCAGCGCGGCCGCATCGATCTAAAGGGCAGCGGCATCCGCGCGGGTGACACGCAGTTGGGTGTACTGACTGCCAACGGCAGTGGTGATATCAAGCGCCAGCAGCTCAAACTGGATTTGCAAGGGCCCATGTTGCAACTGGCTTTGGCTCTGGATGGCGGCCTGGACAAGGACAACTGGCGCGGGCGACTGGTCAGTGGTGACGTCAAGGCCGGCGGCCAGGCCTGGGTGCTGCAAAACCCGGCGCGTCTGGAGCGGCTGGCCGATGGCCGGCTTAACCTGGGGGCGCAGTGCTGGCTCTCCGGCCCGGCGAGTTTGTGCAGCGAAGAGCAGCGCCTGGTGCCGGACCCGAAACTGCGTTTGCACCTTAAACAGTTCCCCCTCGACAGCCTGGCCGAGTGGTTTCCCAAGGACTTCCAGTGGCAGGGCCAGCTCAATGCTGACCTGACTCTGGACTTGCCTGCCAGCGGGCCCAAGGGCCAGGTCGTGGTGGATGCCAGTGGCGGAACGTTGCGCTTCAGAGACAAAGGTCAGTGGCTGGACTTCCCGTATCAAGCGTTCAAGCTGACCAGCAACCTGACCCCTAACCGGGTTGAATCGCGCCTTGATTTCGATGGTGGCAAGCTGGGGCAGTTGATGCTGGCAGCGCGGATCAATCCGCTGCCCAAGAGCAAGCCCGTTACCGGTGAATTCCGCCTTACCGGGCTGGATGTGTCGATGATTCGTCCGTTCGCGCCGATGGTGGAAAAACTCACCGGCCAGCTCAACGGCTCCGGCACGATCTCGGGTGCTTTGCTGTCGCCCCATGTCAACGGCAATGTGGCGCTGACCGGCGGCGAGATTTCGGGGCCGGAGTTGCCGACCAACTTTGAAAATGTGCAGCTTACGCTGGCCATCAACGGTGAAACGGCGCTGATCAATGGCGGCTGGACCAGTGGTCAAAAAGGCCAGGGCAGCGTCAGCGGCAATGTGGCCTGGGGCCAGGCGGTGGCGGTCAATGTGCTGGTCAAGGGCAACAATCTGCCGGTGACGGTCGAGCCCTATGCCAAGCTGGAAGTCGCTCCAGACCTGAAAATTTCCCTCAACCCCGACAACACGCTGTTGATCGCCGGGACGGTGAACGTGCCCAAAGGCGAAATCGTGGTGCGCGAATTGCCGCCCTCGACGGTCAAGGTCTCGGATGACACGGTTATCGTGGGCCAGCAGGCGGCGGACGAAGCACCGCCGATGCAGGTCGACATGGATATCACCGTGGTGGTGGGGCAGGAGTTGCTGACGTTCTCGGGCTTTGGTCTGAACGCCGACCTGGCGGGGCAGGTCCATATTGGCAACAACATGGACACCCGTGGCGAGCTGCGCCTGAATAATGGCCGCTACCGTGCCTATGGCCAGAAGCTGACCATTCGCCGGGCACGCTTGTTGTTTGCCGGGCCGATAGACCAGCCGTATCTGGACATAGAAGCCGTGCGCCAGACCGATGATGTGATTGCCGGGATTCGCCTGACAGGCAGTGCGGAACAGCCCACCACGCAAATCTTCTCGGAGCCGGCCATGAGTCAGGAGCAGGCGTTGTCCTACCTGATTCTTGGGCGTCCGCTGACGGGCACCGGGGAAGATGAAAACCTGTTGGCACAGGCAGCCTTGGGTCTGGGCTTGATGGGCAGCTCGGGGATTACCACCAGCCTGGCCAACCACCTGGGGCTCAAGGACTTTGAACTGGATACTGAAGGCACTGGCAACAGCACGGCGGTGGTCGCCAGCGGCAAGATCAACGAGCGGCTGAGCGTGCGTTACGGCGTGGGTGTGTTTGAACCTGCCAGCACCATTGCCCTGCGCTACAAGCTGAGCAAGCGCGTGTATGTAGAAGTGGCCAGCGGCTTTGCGAGCTCGCTGGATATCTTCTACAAACGGGATTTCTGACGTGCTGTGAAATGACCTGATGGTGTAGGAGCGAGCCTGCTCGCGAAACAGACGACGCGGTTTGCCTGTATCGCGAGAGGCTCGCTCCTACAGGATAGGGTAAAGGAAGTGCAGTCTCAGAGTGTGAGCTGCTTCATCGTCGCTTCGGCATAGCGCAACCCGGCCACGGCGCTGGCCGGGAAAATGGCTTGCAGTGCGGCCAGCTCGCTGGCGCTCAGTTTGACCTCCAGCGCATCCACATTCTCTTCCAGATACTTGCGTTGCTTGGTGCCCGGGATCGGGATCAAGTGATCGCCCTGTGCCAGTACCCAGGCCAGCGCCAGTTGCCCGGCCGTCACGCCTTTTTCAGCGGCCAGTGTTTGCACTTGCTCGACCAGCAGCAGGTTTTTGCCGAAGTTCTCACCTTGAAAACGCGGGCTGAAACGGCGGAAGTCATCGATGGCAAAGTCGTCCGCTGATTTCAGTGCCCCGGTCAAAAACCCACGCCCCAGCGGGCTGTAGGGTACAAAGGCAACCCCCAGGCGGCGGCAAGCCTCAAGGCAGCCATTGCTCTCCTGGTCGCGGCTCCACAGCGAATATTCACTTTGCAGCGCGCTGATCGGGTGCACCTTGTGCGCACGCTCGAGGGTGGCCGCCGACGCTTCGCTCAGGCCCAGATAACGTACCTTGCCCGCCCTGACTAGCTCCGCCATCGCACCGACTGTTTCTTCAATCGGCACGTTCGGGTCCATACGGTGTTGGTAGTACAGGTCGAGCGTCTCAACCCCCAGGCGCTTGAGGCTGCCGTCGATGGCCTGGTGGATGTAGTCGGGGCGACCATTGATGCCGCGAAAGGCCGGGTTGGCCGGGTCACGCACGATGCCGAATTTGCTGGCGAGAAATACCTGGTCGCGTTTACCGCGAATCGCTTCGCCGATCAGTTGTTCGTTGCTGTGCGGGCCGTAGATATCGGCAGTGTCGAGCAGGTTGATACCCAGTTCCAGCGCATGGTGCAGGGTGGCCACGGCCTCGCGGGTATCGCTGCCGGTGGTATAGAAGTCGGTCATGCCCATGCAGCCCAGACCGATAGCGCTGACCTGCGGACCGTTTTGACCCAGTTGGCGAGTGTGCATGTGATGTGCTCCTGAAGGGGGGGTAGGGCTATTCTTAATCTCGACAGCGGCAAGATAAACCGGGTAAAAGCACCATCACTGTTCGTATTTTCTAAATAATGGAGGGGGTATGGACCGTTTCAACGCGATGCTGGTCTTCACTCGCATCGTTGAATTGGGCGGCTTTGCCAAGGCTGCCGACAGCCTGCAAATGCCTCGTGCCTCAGTGACGGTGCTGATCAAACAACTGGAAGCACACCTGGGTGTGCAACTGCTGCACCGCACCACGCGCCAGGTCAGCCCGACCCTGGACGGCGTCGCGTATTACCAGCGTTGCGTCATCCTGCTGGCGGATCTGGAGGAGGCCGAAGGGCTGTTTCGCAGCAGCCAGCCCAAGGGCATGTTGCGGGTCGAAATGCCTGCTGCCGTGGGGCGTCTGGTGGTGTTGCCGGCGTTGCCGGAATTCACCGACCGCTACCCGCAGATCGAGCTGGAAGTTGGCCTCAACGATCGCCCGGTCGATCTGATTCGTGAAGGTGTGGACTGCGTGATTCGCGGTGGCCTGACCATGGACGATTCGCTGGTGGCACGACCGCTGGTGCAGATGGATCAGGTGACGTGTGCCAGCCCCGCGTATTTGCTCGCCCACGGCGTGCCGCAATCGCTCGACGACCTGAGCGGGCATCAGGTGGTGGAGTATTTTTCCAGCGTGTCGGGCAAGCGCTACGGGCTGGAATTCCAGGTGGGTGACCAGGTGCGTTTGCCCGACTTGCCCAAACGCCTTGCGGTCAACAGTGCAGAGGGGTATCTGGCGGCGTGTGTGGCGGGGTACGGGTTGGTGCAAACGCCGCATTACCATGTTGCGCAACTGCTGCGTGAGGGGCGTTTGCAAGAAGTGCTGAGTGACTGCTTGCCACCGCGTCTGGCGCTTACCGCCTTGTACCCGCAACATCGGCAGCTGTCGCCACGGGTGCGGGTGTTTGTGGATTGGTTGGTGGACCTTTGCGCACGCCCCGCAAGCGGGTTTCGTCGACCTTTGGGCAGCTAAAAGCTGTTTGCAGTGTAATATGGCCCGCGGTTCAAGGCGGGCCAGCTCGCCATCTCGAAATATTGACTACATTTTTCGAAATGTTTTTGCCTTACTTTCAGGAACAGGTTATGACCCCTTCGCAGCGCTTGAAATACTCGATTTTGATTTCACTGGTGGTTCTTGGAATCATGTTTGGTCTTTCGTACATGCAAAACGCCGGCATGATCACCGAGAAAATGTTCCAGTACATCGCCATCGGCGTGGCCGTGATCGTGGTCGTGATCAATGGCGTGATGCGCCGCAAGACCAAGATTTAAGCTTCAATCTTGCCGGTCAGGACGGCTTCAGCCTGTGGATGCAGGCTGTAGCTCTTGTCACTGTTGAGCACCACCACACCCTCGCTGCACAAGCGCTTGAGCACCTCGCGCACACTCAGGAACGACAGCGGGATATCCAGCGCCTGCAAGTGGCTGTGCATGCCGCGCACCCCCAGCCTGCGATCATTGCCGGCAGCCGTCAGCAGTGCGTCAATGACCTTGAGCCGCACCAGGCTGGTACGCAGCCCGAAACACTTGAGCAAGTGGCGGATCCTTTCATTGCCTTGCAAGGGCGCGAGCGCGTCCAGCAGCCCGGGATCGGACTGGAAAGTGGCTTCGCGATGCGGGTTTCTACCATCCGATGGTATTTGCTGGTTATGCATGCAAAAAACTCCTTTTCAGAGCCTGATCAGGAAAAGAAAAAAATGCTCTTACTTAACTAGACGAATGAGCGACAGAAATCATGAACATTCAAATGTAGAAATTTTGTCGTGAATTCGTCTCAATCGCGTTCGCGACCAGTGTGGGCGGGGGTTGGAGCGATTATTAAATTTTGTTAATGGTCAGGGGCGTGCCCTGGCCCATTACAGGGCCGGGCGGGTACTCAGTACTGGCCGACCATCGGCGTTGCGGCTCAGATATATTGGCAACACCTTGGGCAGGGAGGTCACCAGATGATCGATTTCCCGGGTATTGAACACCCCGCCAATACGCAACTTGCCGGTGGCGCTGTCAGCCAGGGCAAGCGGGGTGTCGAGGTAGCGGTTGATGAGGGGCAGGGCGTCGGCCAGTGACAGGTTGTCCAGCACCAGCTTGCCGTTGCGCCAGGCCAGCTCGGAGGTGACGGCCGAGGTCGGGCTGATTTGCGCGGCGTAATCGCCCGCCTTGTAACGCGCCTGCATGCCCGGCTCCAGCCGCAGTCCGTCGCCACTCAGGCGCTTGTTGCTGGTGACCAGCACCGAGCCCTCGAGCAGCGTGACCCGCACCTGGTCTTCGTACATCCACACATTGAACTGGGTACCTGTGACGCGAACCTGACCTTCTGCCGCCTGCACCAGAAACGGGTGTGACGCATCGTGACTGACCTTGAAAAACGCCTCGCCCTTGCCCAGGGTCACCCGGCGCTGGTCCTTGTAATTGCTGAAGGTCAGTTGGCTGCCCAGGTTGAGTTCGACCTGGCTGCCATCAGGCAGGGTCACCGTCTTCGCGCTGGCGTCGGCGCTGTAGCGTTCATGGGCATTGGGCAGCCAGCCCAGTTGCCAGCCACTGTAGGCCGCCACGGGAAGAGCGAGCAGGGTAACGACGGCGGCCACGGCAAAACGCTGCCAGGTGCTGCGACGCGGTGCAGCAGGCAATGCGACCACCCGGGCTGTAGCAGGGGGCGGGCGTGTCAGATGCTCGCTGACCCCCCAGATCTCCAGCATCGCTTCATATTCCAGCGCGTGCAGGGGGTTGGCATTTAGCCACACAGCAAAAGCTTCACGTTCCTGGCGGGTGCAGTCGGGTTCGTGCATACGCATGCACCACTGAGCCGCAGCTTCGGTGATGGCATCGTTTTCGGCTTCTGTGAGGCGTGTTTCACTCATTGCTTATTCCTGGTTTTGCGCATTCTAACCCCGCACCAGAGCTAACGAGAACATGAGCCATGTCAAAAGCCTGTCATTTAGCCCTATGGCCTGGTTTTTCTCTGCTACGGTTGTTCCAGTCACATTGAGTACCAGACGCAACATCAATTAATGGAGTTAAGACAATGTTGAAGAAAACCTTTGCTGCTGTAATCACTACTGCTGCTTTGTTGAGTGCCGGTGCAGCGATGGCTCAGCCTGTTGATCCGAACTGGGCATTCTCCAAGGAATTGGTCGAAGTTCTCAAGAACAAGAACGGCTACACCGTGATCAAGAAAATTGAAGCCCAGGACCCGGCTGCCGGTATCTGGAAGGCTGAAGGGATCAAGAAGGTCGATGGCCTGGAATACGAAATTATTTTCGATTCGACCGGTAAGGTGATTTCCGAGAAGAAAGACTGATTCTCGGCACCTGAAACGAATCGTGCACTGAGCGTTTCTGCCCGGCCCTGATCGGTTTCTTTTGACAGGGCCGGGTGTTTTTCACCTTAGGTTTTCTGCCGGGCCAACCATTGCTCCCGGGTAATTTCCCACAGGTCGCAAGTAAACCTGCCGCTGACAAAGTCCTTCTCTTCGCTGCTGATCAAGCGCATCCCGCCCCGCTCGGAAATACGTCGTGAACCCGTATTGGGCGCTGCTTTAGGCACGCGCATGCAGGCGCGGCGCAAGGTCTGGAACCAGTAGGCATCGACCACCTCGCAGGCTTCGCTCATCAACCCCTGACCCTGCCATTGTGGCGCGAGCCAGAACCCCCGGTTGTTGTCGACGGCATCCATCAGGCTGATGCTGCCAATCAGCTCATCTGGCTGCTCCAACAGGCGAATCGTCCAGTGCCACTCTTCACCGCTGGCCATGGCCGGCAGCGCCACGTCACGCACATAACTCTGTGCGCCATCGTCCGGGTAGGGCCAGGGCACGACTGCGCTCAGGTAGCGCACCACCTGCCAGTGGGCAAAGCGTTGCTGAATGGCCGGGGCGTCGCTGAGTTGCAGGGGTTGCAGCACGAGGCGCGGCGTCTGGAATGTGGGTGGGGACTGCATCGAGGGTGGCTCCTTGCCATTGGTTTGTGTCGAGAGTATCCCGCAATGCCCTGCATAAAAAAGCCCCCGTTAAACGGGGGCTGTCTCGCAATAGTTGCGCCTGGCGATAATATCAGCCGTTGCTGCAACCATTGCCCATCACGCGGTACTCAAGAATATGACGCTGACCCTGGTGGTCTTCGTAGGTCATTTGTGCGGGAACTACTTCACAAACATCGGCGGCAGGTGACACGCTGATAACTTTGGCAATGTCCAGGTCGGTGGCATAAGTGTAATGCTCGACGGCGGGTTGTTGTTGCGCAACTTGAAGTTCGCCAGCCGCAGCCAGAGTAGAAAAGCCAATAAGAGCAAGAGCGATCAAACGTTTCATTTTTGAGACCTTAAAACAATCACGAATAACTGACTTCAGTTGCCATGGTGGCGGTCGAAGTTGCTACGCCGTTGGGGTAGTTGGCGTAACACGAAGTACCGTGCCCTGTTTCAGTGTTGCGTTGAGGGATGTACATAGAATACGCGCGCTGCGTATTGATTAAAGTCAAAAGATTGCCATGCAGTCTTGCCGGATCAGTAACAATCATCGCGGTAGATCGGCACCCAACGAAAAAGCCCCCTCAAAAGAGGGGGCTGGGGTCGCATCCGTGCGTGCAACCATTGAGTATCAGTGCGTGCTGCAACCGTCGCCCATCACTTGGTATTCAAGGGTGTGGCGCTGACCTTGGGAGTCTTCATACGTCATGGTAGCCGGTACAACTTCACAAACTTTAGGGATAGGCGACAGGTTGATCACCCGTGCGATATCCAGTTTGGTGCCGTAGCTATAAGGTTCGACGGTGGCTTGCTTGACGGTAGAAGTTTCACCTGCAACAGCCAGCGTTGCAAAGCCGGCTAAAAAGAGAGCGATAAGTTTTTTCATGTAAGTGGCCTCTAAAGTAATCAAGAGTTAAAGCTGACTGACTTCATTTGCCGAGGTGGCGGAAAGAAGTTACGGCACTCGTTATCATAATCGGGTGCGTACGAAGTACCGTTGTTTCAATGTCAACTGTTGGACGAGTCATGTGAGTAAGGTTACGCGGTTTTAAAAAAGTAAAAATACCTGATGGCAAAATGCTCTGTTACTGCATGGGTAACAATGTGAGGGCGCTGGGGTTTTTTTCAAGTGCTTGGGTCGTTCCCTTGCTGGCATACTGGTATCTCTGATTCAGGAGCCATTTATCGGTATGAATGTCGAGTCCCCCCTTAATGCCTATCAACAGGCCATCGAACACAAGGGCTTTGTCCACGACCCCGCCCAATGGGTGGCCGTCCAGGCCTTGCAGCGCTGCCATGAGGCCCTGCACTCGGGAGCACAGTCG
This sequence comes from Pseudomonas fragi, assembly GCF_002269505.1. GTDB lineage: Bacteria > Pseudomonadota > Gammaproteobacteria > Pseudomonadales > Pseudomonadaceae > Aquipseudomonas > Aquipseudomonas fragi_D. Next base: position 102,698 of record NZ_NQKQ01000017.1, read on the forward strand.
GTCAATGGCGTGTATTTGTGGGGGCCGGTGGGGCGGGGCAAGACCTGGTTGATGGATCAGTTCTATCAGAGCCTGCAGGTACCCGCCCGGCGTCAGCATTTCCATCACTTTATGCAATGGGTACATCAGCGCCTGTTTCAACTGACCGGTACGGCGGACCCGCTCAAGACACTGGCTAAAGGCCTGGGCGCGGAAGTGAGGGTGTTGTGCTTTGACGAACTGTTCGTCAATGACATTGCCGACGCGATCATTCTGGGGCGTCTGTTTCAAGTCATGTTCGATGAGGGCGTAGTGCTGGTTTGTACTTCAAACCAGCCACCGGGCGACCTCTACGGGCATGGCTTTAACCGTGACCGTTTTGCCCCGGGGATCACGGCGATTCTCCAGCATATGGACGTGGTGGCGGTGAACGGCATAGAAGACCACCGCTTGCACCCCGGCATTGCCCATCAGCGCTATTGGGTGACCGGGCCGGGCCAGCCGAGCGCGATCGAGCCAGTGTTCAGATCCTTGACCGAAGGCCAGGCGGTGTCTGAGCAAGCCATTGATGTGGGCCATCGCTCGCTGAACGTGGTGCAGGCCAGTGATGCAGTGCTGTGGTGCAATTTCCATGAGTTATGTGAGCAGCCGCTGGCGGCCACTGAGTTTATGGAGATCTGTGATCGTTACAAAGTCATGTTGCTCAGTGATGTGCCGTGCCTGAGTGCCGAGCAGCGCGAAGGCAAAATCGCCCGGGGTACGGAAGACGGGGCGGTGAAAGTCGAGGCGGGGGATCGTGAGCTGCCGCAGTTGTCCAAATACGATGACAGCGTGCGACGTTTCATCGCCCTGATCGACGAATGCTATGACCGCAAGGTGCCGGTATGTATTGAAGCGCAGGTGCCAATGGATCAGCTCTATACCCAGGGTTACCTTGAGTTTGCCTTTCGACGCACCTTGAGCCGGCTGCAGGAAATGCAGTTGCAGCGCTTTGGTCTCCAATAATCCGTCATTGCGTAGGCCGTGTAGTCGCTGACTCGCGGAGCGAGGCTGCGAGGGGGACTTGACAGCAATGGGGCGTGTGCTGCCGCTCGCAGCCTTCCTTCCTCGTCAGCGACTACAGGGGCTTCACTCAGGCAGAATCAATCCCACGCAGGCGCAACGCTCTGCGGGTTGGTCAGGCGATGGCCGCGGTCCAGGGTCGCAATCTGCGCCATATCGGCATCCGTCAGTTTCAGTGTGCAGGCCTTGAGGTTGCTCTCAAGGTTGCTGCGTTTGGTCGACGACGGAATCACCGAATAACCCAATTGCATGGCCCAGGCCAGGGTCACTTGGGCTGGCGTAGCGTCATGGCGCTCGGCAATGGCCATGATCACCGGATCCTTAAGCACTTCACCGTAAGCCAGGGTCATGTAAGAGGTGATATGGATGCCTTGGCTGTGTGCGAATTCCACTACTTTGCGATTTTGCAGGTAGGGGTGCAGTTCGATCTGGTGGGTGGCGATATTCTCGGCACCAACGGCGGCAATGGCTTCTTTCATCAAGGCGATGGTGAAGTTAGAGACGCCAATCTGTTTAGTCAGGCCCGATTTTTTGGCTTCAAGCAATGCGCCCATGAACTCGGCAACCGGCACTGCATTGTCAGGGCTCGGCCAGTGGATCAGGGTCAGGTCCAGATGGTCGGTGCGCAGTTTCTTCAGGCTGTCTTCAAGGCTTGGGATCAGTTTATCGCTGGCAAAGTTGCTGACCCAGATCTTGCTGGTGATAAACAGTTCGTCACGCCCCACGCCACTTTCGGCAATGGCCTGGCCGACTTCAGCTTCGTTTTCGTAAATCTGTGCCGTGTCTATGGCGCGATAGCCCAGGTCCAGGGCGTTGCTGACCGAGTCGATGACGACCTGGCCTTTAAGGCGAAATGTACCGAGGCCGAATGCTGGAACTGTCATGGATAACTCCTTGGTTGGCGTAAGAATGAGGTTGAGTATCCTCGCCCTTTACCGTCGGAAAAACCGCTACCCAAGCAAAGCACTCTTGACCGCAGATCATCAATCCCCGGCAGTCGCTGACCAGCCGCCACCCAATGCCTTGTACAAAGCAATGCTGGCCTGCAGCCGTGCCAAGCGCAGTTGTACGTGCAGGTCCTGGGCCTGATACAGCGTGCGCTGGGTTTGCAGGACTGTCAGGAGCAGGTCGGCACCGACGCTGTAGCGGTGTTGTGCAATGTCGAAAGCCAGTTGCGCCTGGGTAAGTTCTTCGTCCTGCCATTGGCGCTGGCGGTCAAGGCCGCTGATGCTGTTGAGGGCTTTTTCGACGTCGGCAAAGGCGTTGATGATGCTCCCCCGATAGCTCTGCAGCAGTTCTTGCTGGCGGGCGGTGGCCTTGTCGCGTCCGGCGCTGAGTCGACCATTATTGAATATCGGCGCCGCCAGCCCGGCGCCGAGGTTGTAGAACGGGCTGCGCAGGATATCGCTGAAATGGTCTGCGCCAGAGCCGATGCTGGCACTCAGGGTCAGGCTGGGCAGCATGGCCGCGCGGGCGACAGTGATATCGGCACTGGCTGCGACCAGCCTGGCTTCAGCGCTGGCGATGTCCGGGCGCCGGCTGAGTAACTGGCTGGGCACGCCACTGCCAATGGTCGGCCAATGCAGTTGTGAGAAAGGCGTATCACCCAGTGTCAGGCTTTGTACGGGCTGGCCAAGTAAAGCAGCGAGGGTGATGCGCGCTTCTGTGGCCTGTTGCTCAAGCAAAGGAATGAATCGTTGCTGGCTGGCGACCAGACTTTTTTGCTGGGCCAGTTCCAGGGTCGTGGCGGAGCCGGCGTCATGCCGGGTTTGTACGACGTGCAACACGCTTTGCGCATTGGCCAGGTTGAGTCGGGCAATGCGCACCTGCTCATCGAGAGCCAGGGTCTGCACGTAGCTGTTGGCAACGCCACTGAGCAGGGTCAGCTCGACAGTATCGCGATCAAATTCGCTGGCCTTGAGGGACTGTAGCGCGCTGTCGTGGGCCGCCGCCTTGCCTCCCCAGAAATCCACCTCATAGCTGGCACTCAGGCTCGCATCGAAAGTATCCACGGCCTTGTTGTCATCGCTGGCATCCAGTTGGCTATAGCCGCTGCCGCGCAGCAGTTTTTCGCGTCTGGCCTGGGTGCCCAGGGTCACTTCGGGCAGTAACGGTGCCCCGGCAATCACGGCTGACGCGCGGGACTGGCGAACTCGGGCCATTGCAGCCGCCAGATCGTAGCTGCCGATCTGCGCCTGGCTGATCAGGCGATCCAGTTCGGGGCTGGCGAACTGTTGCCACCATTGTTGTTGGCTGACTTGCAGGCGGGTCAGGGTGTGGGCCGATTGCCAGCTGGCGGGGGCCGCAACGTCAAGCGTGGCATCCGGTGTGGAATGGCTGCAGGCGCCCAACAGCAGGCACAAGGTCATCAGGCTCAGGGACGGCTTCATCGAAAGATCATTCACTGGTAAGGGCCGTGACCGGGTCGAGCCGGGCAGCTTTGCGGGCCGGCATAAAGCCGAAAATAACCCCGGTCACCAGCGCGCAGGCAAAGGCACCGAGTACTGCGACCGGGGAAAACGCCACGGCCACATCGCACAGCAACAGCACGCCGCCGACGATAAAAGCCAAGGTGATGCCGGCCACGCCACCGACCACCGAGAGCATCAGGGCCTCGGTCAGGAACTGGCGCAGGATGTCGCGCTGGCGCGCGCCGGTGGCCATGCGGATGCCGATCTCGCGGGTCCGTTCGCGTACGGTCATCAGCATGATGTTCATCACCCCGATCCCCCCCACCAGCAGCGAGATGGCGGCGATCGAGCCGAGCATCAACGACAGGGTATTGCGGGTCTTGGCTTCGGCCTGGATCATCGCGGCATTGTTGGTTATTTCAAAATCGCGCGTGCCGTGGTGCAACTTGAGCATCAACTGCTCGATGGCCTTTTCGGTCTGGTTGACCTTGCTCGCATCTGCGGCCGCGATAACCACGTATTCAGGGTTGTGGCTGCCGAACAGGCGCACGCTGGCAGCCGAATAGGGCACCACGATGCGCGTGTCGCTGTCCGAGTCGCCGGAGCTGGCGCCTTTCTCGGCCAATACACCGACTATGCGAAACGGCACGTTTTCCAGCAGGATGTATTGGCCGATGGGGTTGGCAACGTCCTTGAGGACTTTGTCGCGCACCTTCTTGCCGATTACCGCCACGGCCGCCGCAGCATTTTCGTCAGCCTGGGTGAAGAAGCTGCCTTGCACCACCGGCCAATTGAAGATGGCCGAGAAGTCGATGCCGTTACCGCCGGTGTACATCGTGTGGTCGACATTGCCGTAGCGCACGCCAATCTCTGCGCCATTGATCGGCATGATCCTTTTGACCTGCGGCAAGCTCGACAGGGCGGCCACGTCATTGAGAGTGATGATGCCCAGCGGCGCTCTGGGCCTTGGCGACATGCCGCTGAGGTAAATGATGTTGGAGCCGAAGGCGCCCATTTGCGCCATGACCTGGCGTTTGCTGCCTTCACCGACGGCCAGCATCACCACCACCGAGGCCACGCCTATGACGATCCCGAGCAGGGTCAGGGCGGTGCGAAACCGGTTGATCCACATGACGCGCCAGGCGGCGTGAACGGCATCCACCAGCTCGCCTTTCCAGGCACCCCGCGCTTCGCTGCCTTCGCTCAGGCGCTTGCGCAGGTCAATGGCCTGCAAGGCCCGGGGGTTATCGGCAGGCAGGGGCTGACCGGGGTTGGCGCTGTCACTGACGACTTCACCGTCGCGCACTTCGATGATCCGGTTGGCCCGCGCGGCGACTTCGCGGTCGTGGGTAATCAGGATCACGACGTGGCCCTGGCCTGCCAGTTCGTCGAGTAGGGTCATGACCTCGGCGCCGCTGTGGCTGTCGAGGGCGCCGGTGGGTTCGTCGGCGAGAATGATATGCCCGCCGTTCATCAGGGCGCGGGCGATGGAAACGCGCTGTTGCTGGCCGCCGGACAATTGGTGCGGGCGGTTGGCGGTGCGCTCGGCCAGGCCCAGGCGTTCGAGCAGGGCGGCTGCGCGGGCGTGACGTTCGGCAGCCGGGGTACCGGCGTAGATGGCCGGCATTTCGACATTTTCCTGGGCCGTGGCCGAGGGGATCAAGTGATAACCCTGGAACACAAAGCCGAAGGCTTCGCGGCGAAGCCAGGCCAGTTCGTCGCTGTCCAGCCGGGCGACATCTTCGCCCGCGAACAGATAGCGCCCGGTGGTGGGGCGATCGAGGCAGCCGAGGATGTTCATCAGGGTCGATTTGCCCGAGCCGGAGGCACCGACGATGGCGACAAATTCTCCGGCATGAATCGACAGGCTGATGCCTTTGAGTACGTGAACCTCAGGGGTGTCGAGGCCGCCGTAGATCTTGCGGATACCCTGCAGCTCGATCAGGGGAGTGGGCATTCAGCCTCCGTTGCCGGTAGCGGGGCCAATCAGCAGATGATCGCCCTCATTCACGCCGTCGATAATCTCTACGCGCAAACGGTCGCTTATGCCGGTGCGGATTTCACGCGGCACGACCTTGCCGCTTGCGCTCACGATGCGGGCGATCTGACGCTCGCTGTCGGTGGTGTCCTGCAGCGCGACGATCGGTGCCAGCAATACGTCCCTGGCCTGGCCTGCGACAAAAAATACCTGGGTGGTCATCTCTGGCATGAGTGCCTGATCGTGGTTATCTACATCCAGCAGTACGGTGTACAGCACCACGCGGCCGCTGCCACTTTTGCTGGCGGGGCTGCCGCCGCCCTGGCCGATTTCGTTGAGCGGTTTGGGCGGTACGGGCAGTACCTGGCGCACGTTGCTGCTCCAGCGCCGGTTACCACCGCTCAAGGTGGTGAACCAGGCCTGCATGCCGGGTTTGACCTGGCCGATGTCGGCTTCCGAGACTTCTGCCCAGACGGTCATTGGTGAAAGCCTGGCGATGCGCAATATCAGCGGTGTTTGCTGCTGGGCGTTGAGGGTCTGGCCTTCGCGGGCGTCCAGCGCCACCACGGTGCCAGTCATGGGCGCGTAGATCCGCGTATAGCCCAGTTCGGCTTCGTCACTGCGCAAGCTGGCCCGGGCCTGGCGGATTTGCGCAGTAAACATGTCAATCCGCGCCTGGGTGGTACGCACTTCGGCCTCGGCGGCCTGCACGTCCTCTTCGCGGGTAGCGCCGCCTTTGGCCAGATGCTGCTGGCGCCGGTATTTATGTTGGGCCAGGTCGTGCAGGGCACGTTGCTCCTGCAACTGGGCCTTAAGGTTATCAATGGCAAAGCGGCTGGCATCGAGTTTGGCTGTCTGGGTGGACGGGTCGATCTCGACCAGCAATTGGCCTTCCTTGACTTCGCTGCCGACGTCCACGTGAATCTTGTGGATTTGCCCGCTGGCCTGCGCGCCCACATCCACATATTGCCGGGGTTGCAAGGTGCCGAGTGCAGTGACGCTGCTTTCGATATCGCCCCGGGTGACGGGCACGGTGTCATACGCGTCGCGGCCCGGTGTCAGCAAAGGCCAGGCCGCGAGGGCCGCGGCCAGCAATAAACACGGGATGATCAGCAGCGCACGGCGGGTGTGTCGAGGGCGTTTCATGCGGGGTTCCGGGCAATGGAGGTCGGCCCGTCGTCGTGCTGGCAGGGCAAATATCCAGAGCAAACGCTGTCACCTGAGCAACAGTCACGGGGAGCTGTTGAGTAAACGAATGATTTGGCGGGGGATTTAGCGCTTTACCGGTTGCACTGTTACTGAATATTTCGCGGGCGTTTGGGCC
>NZ_NQKQ01000018.1 GCF_002269505.1 Pseudomonas fragi
TCGGTACTCAAGTGTTTGTATTGGGTAGACATGGCAACACCTTACATCAGGTGTTGCACTTGTTCCTTGAGACCGCCCTGCCTCCCTTCAAAAATCGCGTCTTGATTATATTCCCCGAATATAGAGACCAAATAAATAGACACCATCGAATCACTAATAATCTTGGAATTAACAATTTTCATATCTGGATAACTCACATCCAGAGTTACAACACTCCCCCCGTTATAGCGTACATACTTACACTCTTCCGCTGAAGTATTTAGCCTGTATGAAAGTTTTGCCTGCTGACCTTCGAACAAAACACACTCAGCCAATACTGAACATGAAAAAGCAGACAGCGCAGCAAGAATACCAACCCTATGCACATTCATACTGACCTCTCTTAAATCGTGATATTACGACGTAAATATTATTCATTTTTCACTTTAGACAGAACAAAACGTTTTGTATTTTCAACTATCCCCTGCCAATACGTCATCTCATCAAACGAAAACCTGACTCTCACAAAAGTTTCGAACTCATCAAGAAGAAAATATCCTTCACAGTCATCTAGCTGATCATTTTTTGCGTGCTCGATAACACTCAAACAAAACAGTCACCTCACCATTAATTTCTGACCAATAGTAGCGATTCATAAAATCCGTAAAACATTATCACTACGATCAGCAGAAAAAAGATTAAGCCCGACTGCGAAACTCTTATCTTTAGCACTTAAAACAGCTCCACTCCGACCGGCCAACGCATAAAATCCAAGCTTACGACTCATGAAATTATCTCTCTTTACTAACAGAGTTACAGCGACCTCCAATATTGATTTTTCGTCTCGCTTGGCAAAATAATCCTCAGACTTGACAATTTTAAATCCAGGTCATGAAACCGTTAAATCCAATAATCTAAGATTGGCATCACAGCCCTTTTAATTTAAAATAAAATCTTTATCCCACGAGTTCTTTCCCTCGTACTCAGGCCAGAACACGATATACTTCCCGGTCAATTCAATAACGATTCCCGATATCATCCCGCACGCAACGTAAGAATTGGATGGCTGATAATTTTCATAGCGCTCAGCATCTTCATATGAAACATATTGAGCGCTAAACATAATAAACAATGCCGGCACATAGTACATTAGCAAAAGACCTGCAGCCCCGACTCTCAACAACTGCCAGATCACGACATAAAGTATTGAAAAATAATACTTCAACCCTCTTCGACACCTCTTCATATCTTCCTCTGCAAGCACAACTGAGACGCAGTGACGCCGAAGGTTCTCATTCAACCTTTATTTATTCAGCTGCCGGCACGAAAGTCTCAGGGAACAATCTGTATATATTGTCGTCAACCCAACTATTAGCGTCACGGGCCATTTTCCAATGAAGCACTGTATCAAGCAGTGTGTCGCGATCAAGGTATCGATTGAGCCCCGCTACAGTTTGCATAAGCGCGCCCCCCATATTTTTAATATACTCCATACGGCTATTGCCGGTTACTTGAACAAAATCCTGCCCCCAACCGAATGGGTATGGAAGTTGGTCATATAGGGTGCCAGGCCAGTGCCACCTTTCCAAGTTAAACCCCTGAACCGTTGCATTTATGTCCGCTTCAATCAACTCGTGCACAGCGAGGATGCCACCCTCCTCTAAAACAGTGTGCGCGATGCTTTGCGCCAAACCATCTGAAACAACTTGAAATTCCTTATCGGTCAAGAATCTGCCCGTCGTTGCAACCGCAAACTTGATCGACCCTCTCGTCCAATCACTCACAAAACTCCGGTCATCCGCATTTATAGATCCAGCACTGGATAGCCATGCAGATAATTTTTTAAGTTCTGTCAGAGTCTGTTTATCAGTTCGCTCCTGTATGATTACGATTAAAAAAGCCATGAAAAATAAGCCGATCAGCGTAACTGCTATTTTTACTTTCATATAAAACCGCCATTTAATAGACTGAAACTGAAACACGGAACATCCACCAGGCACATTGAGAAAACTTCTGCTTTAATTAACGTTCTCTCAGGCTTTCATTTATATGCTGCTGCAAAGGGCTGAGAAAGTAATCAATCACACGCCGATGATCAGTTTTTACTTCCGCTGTCACGGACATTCCCGGGGTTAACGCAACGCGCTCCCCCTTCACTAACAGTCTGTCAACTTTAAGTCGAATACGGCTGCTGTAAACTCGACCCCGTTTTTCATCCTCAATGGCATCATTAGAGATGCTGACGACCTCCCCTTCAACGGTTCCATATTTGGTAAAGGTGAAGGTTTCAACTTTAAGCGTGACCGCCTGCCCGGGCCGAACAAACCCCACGTCTTTATTTTCCAGCATGGCCTCAACTTCCACAGGCTGGCCAGTCGGCACAATCACCATCAGTTGTTGCGCTGGCGTAACGACCCCGCCGACGGTATGGATAGCAAGTTGCTGGACTGTGCCATCTACGGATGCCCTGAGTAAGGTCAGGTGCTCTTGATACGTGGCCTGGGTCAATTGTTGAACCAGGCTTGCTTCTTTCTGATTGGCTTCTTGCTGCAAATCGAGCATGGCACGACGGGTTTGAGCCACAACCCCTTCCCGTCTTCGGCTGGCTTCACTGTGCGCCGCAGTGGACTGCAAAACGCTCGCTTGCTGAACACCGAGTTGGCGCTGGAGGTCCAGGCGCGCGTGTTCCTTTTCCAGGTACTCGTGCCTTGCCACAAACTGCTGTGCCAATAGCTGCTTGTAGTCTTCTGCCAACCGAGTAGCTATCGGTAAGGTTCTCTGCAAGCTGGAAACTTGAGTTTTGGCTGACTGAATATCCGCGCTTCGTTGAGCAATTTCAGCGTCCACCAGATCTATCTTGCTTCGATACTCCTGATATTGCCCTTGCAACCAACGCTGGGCACTCAGCACTTGCTCCTGGGTGGCACCTTGAATCAGACCAATAAGCGGTTCAGGAGCTTTTTGATGATTGATCGCCTCCAGCATTGCTCCACCACGCACACTGTCTATGCGTGCCGCTAATAGATCCCCCTTCACTCGCTTGACTTCAGCATCTGCTGAAGTGGAGTCCAGTTCGACCAGCACCTCGCCTGCTTTAACTTCCTGACCATCGCTGACATGAATCGCTGTGACCACTGCAGTTTCACTGGGCTGGATCACTTTGGTCTTGCCACTGGGCACAACTTTCCCTGGAGCGACGGCAACGACTTCGATTTTTCCAAGGCAGGCCCAGATCAACGCCAATGTGGCGAAAGAAATAATGCTCCACATAAACACACGCGGCGCAGGGTGTACTGGTTTGTCCTGTAACTCTAATGCAGCAGGTAAAAATTGAATTTCATGAGCCAGGCGTTTTGGGGCATCCATGGTTTTACGGCTACGCCATGTCTCGCGCCAGGCACAGCGGTAGCGTTGCAACAAATCAGATCGAGCACTCATACAGACCATCCTTTGAGGACATACACATTCAGGGTGCGTGCCACAGAGACTTATCCCTGTTGCATTCGATGCAACCGAGCGTAGTGCCCCTCCTCAAGAGTCAGTAAATTTGTATGGGTGCCCTGCTCAACAATTTGCCCTCGATCGATCACAAGAATTCGATTCGCATCCCTTACAGCTGATAAGCGGTGAGCAATAATAATGACCGTGCGGCCCTTGCAAATAAGCTGCATGTTTTGCTGAATAAGCCTCTCGGATTCATAGTCCAGAGCGCTGGTCGCCTCATCAAAAATAAGAATCCGTGGATTTCCGATTAATGCTCGAGCGATCGCCACCCGTTGCCGCTGACCACCCGATAATGAAGCCCCATGTTCACCGACCACGGTGTCGTAACCCTCAGGTAACTCCAGAATAAATTCGTGTGCGCCGGCCATTTGTGCCGCCTGCATAACAACTTCAAATGGAGTACCTGGATCAGTCAATGCAATATTTTCGCGAACAGTGCGGTTAAACAGCATATTATCCTGAAGCACCACACCGATCTGACGACGTAAAGAAGATGCATCAGCCAATGCCAAGTCCATGCCATCCACTAACACCCGGCCACGTTCAGGCACGTACAAGCGTTGGAGCAAACGTGTAATCGTGCTTTTTCCAGAACCCGAGCGCCCTACCACACCAATAACTTCGCCAGCGGTGATGTGGACACTAATACCGCGAAGCACTTCAGAACCGTCCGTACGATAGCGAAAATATACTTGATCAAATTCAATATGCCCTTCAAGGGCAGGCAAGGCACTGCGATTACCTTGGGACAATTCAGTTGGCGTATTTAGAATGTCGCTCAGGCGTTGAACTGAGACACCCGTTTGTTGAAAGCTGGCCCACAACTGGGCCATTCGCATGATGGGTTGTGCGACTCTGCCTGCAAGCATATTAAAAGCAATCAATTGACCGACCGTGAGACTACCGTCAATGACCAATCTGGCACCCATCCAGAGCGTGGCTACTGTAACTAACTTACCAATCAAACTGACTGATTCATTGGCCAGCATTGAGAGGTTTTGCGTTTTAAACCCTGCAGCAACATAAGCTGCCAATTGGTTATTCCAGGTACGAATAACCTGTGGCTCAACAGCCATGGATTTAACCGTATCAATACCGTTTACGGTTTCAACCAAAAAAGCCTGATTTTCGGCTCCGCGGCTAAAACTGTCCTGCAGTCGTGCCCGCAGGACAGGCGTAATAAGCGCTGAAATCAGCACATACAGTGGCAGTGAGAACAATACTATCAGTGTTAACCAGACACTGTAGTAGAACATAACGGCGATGAATACGACCGAGAACATCACATCCAATACCAACGTTATCGAGTTCCCCGTCAGAAAACTACGAATATTTTCCAGTTCACGCACACGTGCGACAGAATCGCCTACTCGACGAGCTTGAAAGTAGGCCAGTGGCAAATTAACCAGATGCTTAAAAAGCCTAGCGCCCAATTCCACATCAATTCGGCTCGCCGTATGGGCAAATATATAGGTACGCAAACCACTCAATGCTGACTCGAATAACATGATGACTAAAAGGCCAATGGCAACGACATCCAATGTAGTCAGACCATGGTGCACAAGTACCTTATCCATCACCACTTGAAAAAAAAGCGGTGTCAGCAGTGCAAAAACTTGTAGCACAAAAGAGACCAATAGCACTTCACCCAATAACTTCCTGTACTTGACGATTGCAGGGATAAACCAGGTAAAATCGAATCGGGAAGTTTCTCCAGGACTACCTGCTTCAGACCTGATCAATATTAATTGACCGTTCCATCGGCTGCGTAACACTTCGACACTGATGATATTTGCCCGCTCATCACAGGGATCATGAATAAGAATTTTACCTTGATCTTGATCAACCCTGGCAATGATAAAGAAACGCCCATTACCATCAATGGCTATAGCAGGCAACGGGGTATTAGCGAGTCGGACAAGCGTCGTCGTGACCAACCTGGATTTCAATCCAAGCTTTCTCGCGGCCAGCAGCAACTCATCAGGCGTGAATAACTTATTTTCAAACTCATACGCTATTTGTTCAGCCGATGCAGCCACATTATGAAAGCGGGCCAACATTACTAAACAAACCAGACCGGCATCCAGTTGAGGAGAAGCAGTTGCATATCCAGATTGTCCATTTTCGTCCATAGAGCCGCCCGCTCTCTTTTGCAGAGAAAATACATTACATTAATATTTTGAATATCAAGAACAGTTACAAAAAGCTCAAACAATCGAACTCTTGCTCAGGTGATAAAATCTCAACACCCACACACAACTGGCCAAACAAGAAAACAGAAAAGCCCTTACCAGCTCAACACCGCTAGCCGGGGGGGGAGAAAATCACGATCCGGATCATAACCCTTGTTCATAAACATTGTCAGCGACGTCAAATCTGCAGCATTCAATACACCTGCAACCTGCTTCAAACTTAGCGTATTAAATACATAATCATATCGCGCATTATTGTATTCTCTGACAGCACCATAAAGCTGACGCTCAGCATTAAGCACGTCCATGAGACTGCGCGAGCCCAACTCGCGCCCCCGCACAGTTGCCAAGAGTGATGACTGACTGGACAGGATACTTTGCCGTCTTGCAGCAACCTGTTCGACATCCGAATTAATGGCACGATGAAAATTTCGGGTATTTTGCACCACCTCACGCCGTCGATCATCTCGCTGATCCTCACTTTGTGCCAACCGCTCCGTCGATTCGCGAACTTTCGAACGCGTCATCCCTCCTGAATACAAAGGAATATTTAGTTGCAGCCCAATGCTATTTCGCGAAACATCACCTCGATATTCAGGAGCACCAACCCCAGCAGGGTTGCTATAGCCAAAACCGTCGTTATCTCCCTTGCGATAAGATGCCACCATATCCAGGGTGGGTGCAAAGCCAGCTTTTTGCTGCTGATTGGTACGTTCGGCAGCAACTACCGCAAAATTACTGGCCAACAGTGAAAGGTTTTGCTGCAGCGCCTTCCCAACCCAAAACTTTGCGTTATTGGGTGTTGGCGCCTGTACCGGCAAGTGGTGATCAATACCTTCGATTGACGAATATTCGTGGTTAGTGAGTCGCACCAAGGCTTCAAATGCATCGTCAACCTTACGTTCTGCCAGCTTTCGATTTGCATTGGCAGTGTCATAAGCTGCCCGTGCATCCAAAACATCGGTAATACTGGAGGCACCATGGACAAGCCGTCCTTGTGCCTGCTCTTGCTGACGCTTTAGTGCCGCCTCCTCGGCTCTCGAGGCTGCCAATGAGTCCAGTGCACGTAATGTATCTAAATAGGCCTGTGCCGCACCAAGAATCATCCCTTGCTCTTTTGCACGCAGCTCCAGTTCGGCCCGTGCTGTGCTGGCCTGTGCGGCGTCGAGTTGAAGCCAGCGATCGAGACGAAACAGGGGTTGATTAATGTCAGCATGAAATACCGATTGGCTTCGCGCTCGCGAGAACTCCGGTTCTTCCATCGCCAAACGGACAGACTCAAGTGATCCACCGATACTGAGTGCAGGCAGCAACCCTGCCCTGGCCTGCGGAACGGTTTCGCGAAGAGCCATATACTCATGACGCGCGGCTGACAGCTTCGCATCATTAACAATTGCTTGTTGATAAACCGTTATTAAGTCTGCGCGCTTATTATTTTGCTCAGCGCTGACAGTGCCAGCGACCATCATGATGACCAGACAAAGACCAAAAAGATATTTAACCAGAAACATAACATTTCACCTTCTTTTGCAAGGCAATACAAACAATACAAACTGCGATAAACAACACTCCGCTCAGCCCAACAGCTACTTAAACAAGACATATCGCTACCAACCTTAAAATCAAACTTAGTACAAATCCCTCACCCATTCAAACAAAACACCGTAATTTCAGACCCAACCTACAGATAGAGAAGTACCGCTCCTGATTAAGGTGCGAAACTTCTCAAACAAGCTAATTAATTTCCGACAAACATACCGGAATATATAATTCGGCCTATTCATCTCTTGCTAGATCTAAACGCAATCCTGTTGTCTGCCTATATTTCGGCGCTTGGCTTGCAGCAAGGCCCTGCGCGACAGACATGGTGTGCAAAACAAAAACGGCGACCCGAAGGTCGCCGCTTGGCTTTACTTGAACTGCCGACTCAACCCCGGCGGTACGCCGCTGATATCGGTCTCTTCCCACGGCCCGTTGGGGCTCACAGCGCGGCTCCAGCCGTTGTCCCAGCGGTAGTAGGCGCGCTGGCGGTAGAAGACGTTGGTCTGGTTATCCAGCACATACACGCCCATGCGCGCATCCCAGTGGCTCGGGCCGCCGGGGGGTGGCGCGAAGGTCGCCGAGGTGCGCGGCAGCGGTTTTGGCGCCTTGGGTATCGGCATGTCCGGCAGAGGTTTACCTGACGGCTGGGGCGTCGGCTGCGGCACCGGCGTGGAGGGCGCAGGCGGTTCGTAAGGCTGGTGAACCGCACAAGCGCTCAAGCCTAAAGCCAGTGTGAGCAAGGTGATGCGTGCAAGTGGATGCATGTCTATTTATCCGGACTATCGATGGTCAGCTGTTGCAGCTCTTTAGTGCTGCTGGACAGCGGCTGGCTGCGCCCTACCCACTCGCCTGCTGTCGGCTGGCCAGCACGGGAGATGCGTGCCATTAATTGGACTTCAGGAAAGTTCGACAGTTTCAATTGCGGCAGCATTGCATCGACATCGCCCAGTTCAACGGTGATCGGCAAATCCGCCACGGTCACGCGCTTTACTGCCAGCGGTGCCGGCGGGCCGGATACCGCACGGGCAAAAATAAACACGCTGTCGCCCGGCAAGGCACTGGCCTTGACCGCATCGGCCAGATCCACGCTGACCTTGATCGAGGCCATCGCCTTGGCCACAGGTGCAGTTTCAACCTTGCCGCCGCTGGCCTGCAGTTGCTCACGGGCCTTGGCAATACCACCTTCCAGCGCCGCGCGGGAAGCATCGCCCTCGGGCAGTTCCGTCATCAACCGTTGCCAGTAGCCAATGGCCTGTTCGAAGCGCTGGTCCTCAAAGGCGGCGATGCCCAGCAGGCCGAGGCTGGTGACTTCCTTCGGGTCGGCCTTCAAGGCTTCATCGGTCAGCGCCTGGATCTTGTCGCTCCATTTTTTATCGTCGGCAAAGTACTGCGCCTGTGCCCACTGGCCCAGCAACTCGGGCTGACGACCGGCCAGGTTGGCCGCGCGTTCGAACACCCTGGCCGCATCCGCCGGACGGTTTTGCGCCATATAGGCACGGCCCAGGAAATACAGGCCTTCAGCCGAATCCGGTTGTGCTGCAGCGGCACGCTCAAGGCGTGCGACCATTTCTTCAAGGGATTGCGGCGGCTGGGAGAATTCGCGGGTCAGTTCGACCTTGTCGCTGGAACCAAAATGCAGGTACAGGCTCAAGCCCAGTACCGGCACCAGCACTGCGGCCAACAACGGAATGGCCTTGCCCAGGCTGGACACCCGCCCCGGCGCCACGCCTTCAGTGTCCGCGAGCAATTCGCGGGCCGCTTCGGCGCGGCCGGTTTCGAACTGTTCAGCGGTCAACACGCCCTCTTCGCGCTGGGCTTGCAACTCGGCCACCCGCTCTTGATACAAGGCAACGTTCAAGGCGGTACGGTCTTCTTCGCGCTGGGCACGGCGCCCGCGCAATACCGGGATCAATAAAAAGCTGAGGGCTATCAGTAGCAGCAAGCCTGCTGCGAGCCAGAAATCAATCATCTTTGGTTTTATCCAGCAAAGTGTCGAGGCGCTTGCGCTCCTCGGCAGAAAGTGTGTCCGAACCTGCAACCTGCTCTGTACGACGACGGCGCCCGACGATGACGCCAATCACCACCAGGCCACCCACCAGCAGGGCCAGCGGGCCAAACCAGAGCACAGCGGTCTTGCTGGTCAGGGCCGGTTTATAGAGCACGAAATCGCCATAGCGGGCGACCATGAAATCAAGGATCTGCTGGTTGTCCTTGCCCTCGCCGAGCATGCGATAGATCTCGCGACGCAGGTCAGTGGCAATAGGGGCGTTGGAATCAGCGATGTCCTGGTTCTGACACTTGGGGCAACGCAGTTCCTTGGTCAGCTCACGAAAACGGTCGCGCTCGGCGTCGTTGGCAAACTCATAGGTGTCGATGGCTGCATGGGCAACCCCGGTCAGGGTCAAACCGAACACCACGGCGGCTAGCCAGCGCTTCATGGTTTGGCCTCGTCAACCAGTGCCTGATATTTACCCGCAAGCTGCTCGCGCCACACGGTCTCGTCGATCACGCCGACAAACTTGTGGCGGATGATGCCCTTGCTGTCGATCAGGAATGTCTCAGGAGCGCCGTACACGCCCAGGTTCAGGCCCAAGGAGCCGTCTGCGTCATTGATGTCTAGCTGATAAGGGTTGTGGAAATCCTTGAGCCACTTTTTCGCATCTTCGTTGACGTCTTTGTAGTTCACGCCATAGATCAGCACACCCTGATCGGCCAGCTTGGTCAGCACCGGGTGCTCGACCCGGCACGAAATGCACCAGGTGGCCCACACGTTGACCAGCGCAGGCTTGCCCTTGAGGTCAGCCTCGGTGAGGGTTTTGTCACCCTCCACCGAAGGCAGGCTAAAGGCCGGGAAAGGCTTGTCGATCATCGCCGACGGCAACTCGGTCGGGTCCAGATACAAGCCTCGGTAGAGAAACCACGCCATACCGAGAAAAACGGCCAGCGGGACCAGCATCAACCAACGTTTCATGCCGTGGCTCCTGTCATGCCCAGTGCTTCACGCACGCGGCTTTTAACCTTGACCCGGTAGCGACGGTCCATCGCTGCCAGCAGTCCACCAAAGCCTGTGAGCAGGCCACCGAACCAGATCCAGCGCACAAACGGCTTCACATGCACCCGCACGGCCCAGGCGCCATTATCGAGCGGCTCGCCCAGCGCAACATAGAGGTCACGGGTGAAACCAGCGTCGATCCCGGCTTCGGTCATCATCGAGTTCTGCACCGTGTACAGGCGTTTTTCCGGGTGCAGTACGCTGACTTCCTTGCCGTTACGGATCACACGCACAGTGCCTTTGTCTGACGTAAAGTTCGGACCCTGGAAGTGCTTGGCACCTTCAAAAATAAAGTGATAACCGCCCAGTTCCATCGATTCGCCCGGTGCCAGGCGCAAGTCGCGCTCGGCACTGTGCTGGCTCGACAACACCACACCCAACGCGCACACGGCGATACCCAGGTGGGCAATCTGCATGCCCCAGTAGCTGCGGGTCAGGCTACGCACGCCTTTGATCAGGCCTTTGTGACGGGTTTTGTCACCGATATCACGCACCCCGGCCAGCAGCACCCAGGCCGCCAGCATAAAGGTGGTCAGTACCGCCCAGTTGAAGTCGCCATAGGCCACCCCGGCAATGGCCGATAGCGCGGCGCTGCCCAGCAATACGGGGGTGAGCATGCCCAACAGCCATTTGACCGGCGTGTCTTTCCAGCGCACCAGCATACCGACTGCCATCACCACCATCAGCAAAGCCATCAGCGGGATAAACAGGGCATTGAAGTAAGGTGGGCCCACCGACATTTTGGCGCCACTGATGGCATCCAGAATCAGCGGGTACAGGGTGCCGAGCAGAATCATCGACGCTGCCACCACCAGGATCAGGTTGTTGCCCAGCAGCAGGGTCTCACGCGACCACAGCTTGAAACTGACATGGCTTTTCACCACTGGCGCACGCAGGGCAAACAGGGTCAGCGAACCGCCCACTACAAACAGCAGGAAGATCAGGATGAATACACCGCGCTCAGGGTCGGACGCGAATGCATGCACCGAGGTCAATACGCCGGAACGCACCAGGAACGTACCCAGCAGGCTCAGGGAAAACGCGGCAATCGCCAGCAGAACGGTCCAGCTTTTGAAAACACCACGCTTTTCGGTCACGGCCAGCGAGTGAATCAGCGCCGTACCCACCAACCATGGCATGAACGAGGCATTCTCCACCGGGTCCCAGAACCACCAGCCGCCCCAGCCCAGCTCGTAGTAAGCCCACCACGAACCGAGGGTGATGCCGATACCGAGGAAGGCCCATGCCACGATGGTCCACGGCCGCGACCAGCGCGCCCAGGCAGCGTCCAGCCGACCACCCAGCAAGGCGGCAATGGCGAACGCGAAGGCCACGGAGAAACCGACATAACCCATGTACAGCATTGGCGGGTGAACAATCAGGCCAATGTCCTGCAACAGCGGGTTAAGGTCGTTGCCATCCGAAGGAATCTGCGGCAGTAAGCGCACGAAAGGATCTGAGGTCAGGATCAAAAACAGCAGGAAGCCGACACTGATCATGCCCATGATTGCCAGCACCCGCGCCAGCATCACTTGCGGCAACTGCCGCGAAAAGATCGACACGGCGAAGGTCCAGCCACCGAGGATCATCGCCCACAACAGCAGTGACCCTTCGTGGGCACCCCACACCGCGCTGAACTTGAAGTACCACGGCAGTGCGCTGTTTGAGTTGCTGGCTACGTACGCCACCGAAAAGTCATCGGCCATAAAGGCATAGGTCAGGCAGGCAAAGGAGAACAACAAGAAGGCAAATTGCCCCCAGGCAGCGGGTTGCGCCAGGCTCATCCACAATTTGTCGCCGCGCCAGGCCCCCAGCAGCGGCACGATGGCCTGCACGATGGCAAAGCACAGGGCCAGAATCATGGCCAGATGGCCCAATTCGGGAATATAGAGTCCAGACATCAGTACTTACCCTCACTTGCAGGCACAGGCGCGGATTGGCCACTTTCGTTCAGCGCCTTGGTCACTTCGGGCGGCATATATTTTTCGTCGTGCTTGGCCAGTACTTCATCGGCCACCACCACGCCCTGGGCATTGAGCTTGCCCAGCGCGACGATGCCCTGCCCTTCACGGAACAGGTCGGGAAGGATGCCGCGATACTGGATGGTCACGGACTTGTTGAAGTCGGTGACCACAAATTGCACGTCCAGCGAGTCACCCGAACGCTTGAGCGAACCGTCCTCGACCATGCCACCGGCACGAATGCGGGTATCCAATGGCGCTTCGCCATTGGCGATTTGGGTCGGGGTGTAAAACAGGTTGATGTTCTGCTGCAAGGCGCTCAGAGCCAGGGCCACGGCAGCGCCGACCCCTACCAGAATCGCCAGGATGATGATCAAGCGTTTTTTGCGCAGCGGATTCACTTCGAATTCTCCCGACGCAAACGACGCGCCTCTTGTTGCAGATAACGCCGGCGCGCCATGATTGGCAGTGCCACGTTCAACCCCAGCACCGCCAGGCAAATGCCATAGGCCGACCAGACATACACCCCGTGATGGCCCATGGCGAGAAAGTCGCCAAAAGAAGCAAAACTCATCGCGCACCCTCCAGAGCTTTCAACACCTCAGCCTTGACCCAGCTGCTACGGGCCTCGCGCTTGAGTACCTCAAGACGCATGCGCAACAGCAGCACCGCGCCAAAGAAGCAATAAAAGCCCAGCACCGTGAGCAACAGCGGCATCCACATTTCCATGGGCATGGCCGGTTTTTCGGTAAGGGTGAAGGTCGCGCCCTGGTGCAGGGTGTTCCACCACTCCACCGAGTACTTGATGATCGGAATATTGATCACGCCCACAATCGCCAGCACCGCGCAGGCCTTGGCCGCGCTGTCGCGATTGGTGATGGCGTTGCCCAGGGCAATCAGGCCGAAGTACAGAAACAGCAGAATCAGCATCGAGGTCAGACGCGCATCCCAGACCCACCACGAGCCCCAGGTCGGCTTGCCCCACACCGCACCGGTGACCAGCGCCACGGCAGTCATCCAGGCGCCAATGGGGGCCGCGGATTGCAGGGCCACGTCGGCGATTTTCATCTTCCACACCAGCCCCACCACACCGCACACCGCCAGCATCACGTAGCAGGATTGCGCCAGCATGGCCGCAGGAACATGTATATAGATGATGCGGAAGCTATTACCCTGCTGGTAGTCCGGCGGTGCAAAGGCCAGGCCCCAGACCACCCCGCAGGTGATCAGCAGCACCGCGGCAATGCTTAACCACGGCAACAGCCGCCCACTGATGGCATAGAACCATTTGGGCGAGCCGAGTTTGTGAAACCAAGTCCAGTTCATCACGCTGCTTCCATCACGGTGCCGGTCACGACAGGTTTGCTGTCATGCCAGCCAGGGTCTTTACTGGCCCACGCAGGCCAGACCTCATTATTCGCCGACGCTGATTTTCAGGCCGGCAGCTATTGCAAAAGGTGTCAGGGTTACAGCCAGGGCGGTCAGGCTACCAAGCCACAGCAAGTAACCAGTTGCAGGCATGCCTTGCAATGCCGCCTGCAGGGCGCCACTACCAAGGATCAATACCGGGATATATAAAGGCAGAATCAGTAGCGCCAGCAGCAAGCCGCCACGCTTGAGGCCCACGGTCAGGGCAGCGCCCACGGCACCGAGCAGGCTCAATACTGGCGTCCCCAGCAGCAACGACATCAGCAACACCGGCAGGCAGGCCACCGGCAGCCCGAGCATCAGGGCCAGCAGGGGTGACAGGATAACCAGCGCCAGGCCGGAAAACGCCCAGTGTGCCAGCACTTTGGCCAGCACCAGTAGAGGCAGGGGGTGCGACGAAAGGACCCACTGCTCAAGCGATCCGTCTTCGAAATCACTGCGGAAAAGCCCGTCCAGCGAGAGCAAAACCGCTAAAAGGGCCGCGACCCACAGCAGGCCAGGAGACAAGGTTTGCAACAATTTAGTCTCCGGGCCGACAGCCAGCGGAAACATCGCGATCACTATGGCGAAGAACACCAACGGGTTGGCCAATTCGGCCGGGCGGCGAAACAGCAAACGCGCTTCGCGCGCCACCAACACAGCAAACACACTCATACAGCCCACTGCCCCAGGTCGATATTGCGGTAACCGGCCGGCATCCGGGCCAAGGTATGGTGCGTGGTGAGCACCACCATGCCGCCGCTTTCGCAATGCCGGGCCAGGTGCTCCTCGAGTTGCGCCACGCCTTGCTTGTCGAGCGCGGTAAACGGCTCGTCGAGAATCCACAACGGCGGGCTGTCCAGATACAGGCGGGCCAGCGCCACACGGCGCTGCTGCCCTGCCGACAAGGTGTGGCACGGCACGTCTTCAAAGCCCTGCAAGCCAACCGCGGCCAGCGCGGCCCAGATGGCCACGCGGGTTGCCGGGCGATGCAGGGCGCACAGCCAGCTGAGGTTTTCTTCAGCGCTGAGCAAATCCTTGATCCCCGCCGCATGGCCGATCCACAACAAGTTGCTGGTCAGTTCATGACGCCGGGCGCTCAGGGCCATACCGTTAAGCCGTACTTCGCCAGCCGTTGGCTGCATCAGGCCCGCCAACAAGCGCAGCAGGCTGGTTTTGCCGCTGCCGTTGGGGCCGCTGATTTGCAGCATGTCGCCACTGGCCAGACGCAATTCGAGGTGTTCGAACAGCATGCGCCAGTCACGCTCACAAGCGAGCGCTACGGCTTCTAAAAGAGGGCTGGTCACGTAATTGAGGCCTTCACGGTTCAAGTCGGCGCAGGCATGGCCGTTAAAGTGATGCAGGATAAATGCATTTGCGGCCTGATTCAGAGAGCTGGATCAAACAATTGTTATGTTTTTTATGCGCTCTGAACGACGGGGCAGCATTATACATGCCATGTCCTACGCTAAAGAGGGCAATTTCGACAGGTTGTTACGATGAAAGGCGACATGAATATTCCACCTATCCCACAATCCGCCCCCAGCAGTGTGCGTCAGGGGCTTGTGGGCGGTGAAGTGCTCAAGCTGCTGCAACCTGCAGAAGGCCTGATAAGACCCGGCCAGAGCGCCCAGGCAGAGGTGCTGGCGCTCAAACAAAACGACCTGACATTTCAGTTGCTGCTCAAGCTGACCCTGGCCGGTGGCCGGGAAACCAACGTACAGGCCAGCAGCACTTTCCCGCTACCGTTGGGCAGCCAACTGGCCGTGACCCAACCCTCTGCGGGCAACCTTGCGATCAGCCTGCAACAGGCGCTGAGCAGCAGCGTCGCCACCCTGACCCGCCTGGACACCCAACAACTGCCAGTGGGCACCCTGCTGCAAGGCAAGGTCCTGACCACCCAGGCGCTGGCCCAGCCCGCCGGGCAACCGGCGGTCTACCGATCGCTGGTGACCCTGCTCAACAGCGCGCTGAGCGGCAGCACCCTGACCCTGGACAGCCCGCAGCCTTTGCGGATCGGCAGTTTGCTCAGCGCACAGGTGGACGGCCCGCAGAGTCTGAACTTTGTGCCACTGAACGGGCGCCAGGAACAACTGGCCGTGGCGCAACAACTGGCAACACAACAGCGCCGGCAAGGCTCGTTGGAGGGCCTGCTCAACGCCCTGCAAAAACTGCCGGCCAGTGCCGACATGCCTGCCGATCTGCGCACATCCATCGACAAACTACTGGCCGGCTTGCCTGCGCACGCGCAATTGAGCAACGCCAAAGGCCTGGGCGATGCCCTGCTCAACAGCGGCGCATTTCTGGAAGCGCGGTTGCTGAGCGGACAAACCCAGGCACTGGCCCCGGACATGAAAGCCACCTTGTTGCGCCTGATTGCGCAGATCCTGCCCGGTCTGCCGGCCAGCACCAGTTTCAACCCGGGCATGGCGGCCAGCACCCAGGCCCAGGCGCTGCCGACTTTTGTGCGCAACGCCCTGGGCATGCTTGGCCAGATCAGCGCCAAGCCGCAGCCCGGCGGCTTCCCGCTGCCCCAGCGTTTGTTGCAAAGTGGCGAAGGTGAAGACAGCCTGGAAAACTTGCTGAAACTGGCAGCGGCAGCCATCTCGCGCCTGCAAAGCCATCAGTTGTCCAGTCTGGAACAGAGCGGGCGCACCGCCGAGGGTGGGGTACTGACCACCTGGCAACTGGAAATTCCCATGCGCAATGCCCACGACATCGTGCCTTTGCAGATCAAGTTCCAGCGTGAAGACCCGCCGGAAAAACAAGCGCAAGACAAACCCGAGTCCCGGGAAATCAAGGATCAACTGTGGCGCGTGGAGCTGGCCTTCGACCTTGCCCCGCTGGGCCCGCTGCATGTGCAGGCGCAGTTGCTGCGCGGCAACCTGTCGGGCCAGCTCTGGGCTGAACAGGCGTTCACTGCAAACCTGATCGAAAGCCAGTTGGGCGCCTTGCGCCAGCGCCTGAGTGATGCCGGGTTGAGCGTGACCGATCTGGATTGCCATCAAGGCACCCCGCCACAAAGTGGCCATACCCGTCTGGAACAACGCTGGGTCGATGAAACCGCATGAATACACCCACCGAACCACGCCAGGCGATTGCCCTCAAATACGACGGCAAGCAGGCCCCTACCCTCACCGCCAAAGGTGATGACGAACTGGCCGAAGCCATCCTGGCCCTGGCCCGTGAACACGAAGTGCCGATTTACGAAAATGCCGAGCTGGTCAAATTACTGGCGCGCATGGAATTGGGCGACAGCATTCCGCAAGAGCTGTACCGCACACTGGCAGAGATCATTGCGTTTGCCTGGCAGCTTAAAGGCAAGTTCCCTGAGGGTTTTGACCCGCAGGCCGAGCCGGAGGAACGGGACATCACCCCCCCTTGACCACCCTCCCTGTAGTCGCTGCCGAAGGCTGCGATCGGCGGCGCAGTCGTCGTAAATTCAGACTCCTGCGCCGTGCCAGTCAAACCCGGTGCTCAGACTTTACGATCGCTGCGCAATCGATCGCAGCCTCGCTGCGCTCCTCAGCGACTACAGACCGGACAAAACCATGTCCACCTGCTGCGCCGCATCCAGCAGCATGCTGTCCTGGCGAAACCCGCCGATAACTTGCAGCCCCACCGGCAACTCCGCCTGCGCACGGGGCAACGGGATGTTGATCTGGGGCAAGCCAAAGGCCATCCAGCATTTGCAAAAGTCTGATGGACCCGTACCCTCCAGACCCAACGGCGCAACCATGCCGCAGGTGGCACCGAGCATGGCGTCGAAGGGTTCAAAATGCGCTGTCAGTATCGGTGCCAACGCCGCCAGCCGGCTCCTGGCCGCCGTTTCCTGATCCCAGGTTGTAGCCCGAGCGCGCTCAATCATGGCCAGCACTTGCGCGCTCAGTTGCTCCGGGTTCGATTGCCATTCCTTGCTCAGTGACCGGGCACCCTCGCAGTCATTGATCAACTGATGATCATCAAAGACACTGGCAAACTCGTCCTCCAGAACCACCTCAGTCACGCTGTGGCCTGCGGCCTTAACTTGTTCGATAGCTGCCAGCAAGGCCTGAGCCACCGGCGGATCGATCTGATCCCAACGCGACGTACGACAAAACCCGAATGATCTGGCGCCATTGTCCCTGTTCGTTTGCGGCAAGCCGGGCACCAATACACGGGCGAGCAGTGCCAGGTCGCGAACCGAACGGCCGTACCAGCCCAAGGTGTCAAAACTCGGCGCCAGCGGCTTGACCCCTTCCAGCGACACCAGCCCATGGGACGGCTTGAACGCGTACAACCCGCAATAAGAAGCTGGCTTGAGCAATGAACCCGCCGTTTGCGTACCCAGTGCCATCGGGAAGAAGCCTGCCGCCATACCCGCCGCAGAGCCGGCGCTGGAGCTGCCCGGAGTTCTGTTCAAATCATGGGGGTTGCGGCTCGGCCCGGTCTTCATGTAGGCAAATTCGGTGGTATGGGTTTTACCCATGATCACTGCCCCGGCCTGACGCAACAACGCAACCACATGGGCATCCCGCGAAGGTTGGTTTTCGGTATAGATTGGCGAGTAAAACGCCGTGGGATAATCGGCAGTATCGATGATGTCCTTGATGCCCACCGGCACACCGGCCAGCAATCCGTTGAGCTGCGAGCTGCTCAGGCACTGGGCCTGTTTGCGCACGCGCTGCGGATCAAGTGCGACAAACGCCTGGATAGCAGGCTCGCGGGCGCTGGTTTGCGTCAGAAAATGCTCAGCTACCCGCCCGGGGCTAAGCTGCGCCGTGCGCACGTGTTCAGCGATAGCGCGGGCATCTGCGGTGTCGAGAAAGCTCATAGGATGTTCAACCTCGGCTCATGGCTGCATTACACGGCATACACCGCCGCCCAATCTGCGAAACCCTTGATCTCAATCGGGTTGCCCGAGGGATCGAGAAAAAACATCGTCGCCTGCTCACCCGCCGTTCCGGCAAAGCGCAGGGTCGGCGCCAGTACAAATTCCACATCGTGGGCCAGCAACCGGGCCTTCAGGGTATTCCAGTCCGGCATGTTCAACACCACCCCGAAATGCGGCATGGGCACCCAGTGATCACCCACCTTGCCGGTGTTGCTGACGGCAAACGGCTCGCCCAGATGCAATGACAGCTGATGACCAAAAAAATCAATATCCAGCCAGGTCTCGGTGCTGCGCCCTTGCACACAGCCAAGTACCTCGCAATAAAAGCGCCGGGCCTGATCCAGGTCGCGAACGTGATAGGCAAAATGAAACAGCGATTGCACAGTGACCTCCCGAGAACGGCTCTGGCCGAATGGCCTCGAGAGAAATCATGCACTGCCCCCATCAAAAGAGATAACCTGTTATTTCTTCCACGAACGAAAGTAATTCTTATGGATACGCGCTACCTGAGAAGCCTTGTCGCCGTGGTTGATTGCGGCTCGATCGCCAAGGCCGCACGCCTGGAAAACCTCACATCCGCGGCCGTCAGCCAGCGTATTGTGGCGCTCGAACGGCAACTGGGCATGGCGCTTCTGGTGCGGGTCGGGCATGAAGCCAAACCCAGCCTGGCCTGTATGGACTTGCTGCCAAGGGCGCGCGCCATCGTCAATGAAGTGGCGCTGCTGGCAGGTGACGCCGACACCCGTGGCCTGACCGGGCCCTTGCGCATCGGCGCTATTTCCACGGCACTCACCGGGCTTTTGCCGCAAGCCTTGCGCAGCATGACCCGCTCGACCCCACAGCTAAAGCCGGTGATTGTGCCAGGCACGTCGCGTTCGCTGTATCAGGCACTGGAGGCCAATGAGCTGGATGCCGCGCTAGTGGTCGCGCCACCGTTTGCGCTGAGCAAGACCTTCGACGCGGTGCTGCTGCGCAAGGAGCCCTTACTGTTTATTTCCAATGGACATTCTGCGCAAAGCATCAACGCCCGCCTGCAACACTGCCCGTACATTCAGTATGACCCCGACGCCTGGGGTGGCCGCCATGCCGTGCAGTACCTGCACGACCACGGCCTGACACCCGCTGCCCTGCTCGATCTGGATGCACTGGAAACCATCGCCCTGCTTGCGGCACAGGGCCTTGGCGTGAGCCTGGTGCCATGCTGGTCGGGAATTGAACGCTGGACCGGCAGTTGTGTGCTGGAACCGGCAGGTGATGAGCGCTATGTCCGCGAAATTGTGCTGCTCAGCCATGCCCGAGGGCCAAGGTTGCGCATGATTGAAGTGTTGCGCCAGGCGCTGCTGGAGGATATCGGCAGCAATCTGTAGTCGCTGAGGAGCGCAGCGAGGCTGCGATCGGTTGCGTAGCAGCCGTAAAGTCGGGTTGTGCGGTGTTTCAGGTAAATCGTGGATTCAGCTTTCACGACGGCTTCGCCGACGATCGCAGCCTCGCTGCAATCCTCAGCGACTACAGAAATACACGCCACTCAACCCTTGTACATCTTGCTCATCAGTTCGGCTTCAGCCTGGGTCAGGCCGCACGCCTGGGTCAGTTCATCGACGCTGGCGCCCATGCTGACCAGACGCGCCGCCTGGTTGAACGACAGGCTGGTAGGGTCGCGCTGTTCAAGCTGGGTCAGCTTCTCGGGCAGCGGCGCGACCACGGCACGCAGTTCGTGCAGGGCTTCGCCCATTTGCACATTGCCGTTCTGGTAGGTGTCCAGGCGCCGCGCCAGTTCCCGCAGGCGTCGGTCACGCTGCTCATCGGCGGCGGCCTGTTGCGCCGCAAGCACGCGCTGGCGGCGCACGTGGCTGACAAACAGCCACAGGGTCACGGCCCACAACAGGCCCAGGACAATTATCGCCGCCTCAAGGATCAATCAGATGTTCTCCAGATCCGACCATTCTTCCTCGGTCATCATTTTGTCCAGCTCAACCAGAATCAGCAGTTCGCCGTTCTTGTTGCACACGCCCTGGATAAACTTGGCCGATTCGTCATTGCCCACGTTAGGCGCCGTTTCGATCTCTGACTGACGCAGATACACCACCTCTGCCACGCTATCGACCAGAATCCCGACCACTTGCTTGTCGGCTTCGATGATGACGATGCGTGAGTTATCGGTGATCTCGGCGTTGTACAGGCCAAAACGCTGACGGGTGTCGATGACTGTTACCACGTTGCCGCGCAGGTTGATAATGCCCAACACGTAGGAAGGCGCGCCCGGTACCGGAGCGATTTCGGTGTAACGCAGCACTTCCTGCACCTGCATCACATTGATGCCGTAGGTCTCGTTGTCCAGCTTGAAGGTAACCCATTGCAGGATCGGATCTTCAGAACCCTGTGCCGCTGACTGTTTCATACCCCAAACCCCTGACTGAAATACTGCTCGATGCTGATAACTGGCGACTCGCCCACACAGGGGAATCGACCACAATTTTTGTTATGACTTGCCCTTGGCGATCAATGCCGCCAGTTGCTCCACGTCCAGCAATGCGCACATGTGTTCGATCACCGTGCCCGCCAGCCATGGCCGCTGCCCGCGCTGGGAACGCCATTTGATTTCGTTGGGGTGCAGGCGCAACGAACGGCTGACCTGATGCACTGCCAGCCCCCATTCGTAACCCTGTACCGAAATGACATATTGCAGGCCTTCGCGCAGATCGTCGCGATAGCGTTCAGGCATCACCCAGCGCGCAGTATCGAGCACGTTGAGCTTGCCGCTCTGGCTGGGCAGTATCCCCAGAAACCAGTCCGGCTGACCAAACAGCGGAGTGAGTTCACGCCCGGCCAGTGAGTAGATCGAACCCAGGCACACCAATGGCACTGCCAAAGTCAGCCCGGCCACATCGAACAGCAGGCACTCGAAGGGTTCGGCCGCCCAGGCCGGGCGGCCATCATCGGGCACCGGCAAATGCGCACCGGGGGCACTGGGCCGATGGACTTCGACCAGCGGATGGGCCAGCGCCTCGGCAGGCACGCCGACCTCAGACAGCTCCACCGGCATCGCCAGCGGCGCTTCAATGGCAGGTGCGACTTCAGCCTGCGGCTCGGCAGGCACGGGTTCAGCCGCTTCCAGCGCCTGGGTTGCATCAAACAGCAAGTCGTCAAGATACGACTGCAAGGCCACTTGCGAGCGATTGGAAAGTGCTACTGGCTGCGTCATAAAGTGCCCCACTCAACAGCCTCGCGACAGAGACCTGTAGACGTTATCGGCCAGACCCGACCGATACTTGAATACCCGCCCACCTCACGCCACCTGCGGTGCAAGCTGGCGGGTCAGTACATGTTTGAGCAACGCACGGTAGGCGATCACTCCACGGGACTTGTCATCGAACTGCGAAGGCGTCTGCCCTGCCCGGCTGGCATCGCGCAAACGGGTATCGACCGGGATAAAACCCTGCCACAGGGTCTCGGGATACACATCACGCAACACCCGCAAGGTACTCATCGACGCTTGAGTACGACGGTCGAACAACGTCGGCACGATACAGAACGGCAGCGCCTGGGGGCGCGAGCGGTTGATCATGCGCAGGGTATGCACCATGCGCTCCAGGCCCTTGAGCGCCAGATGCTCGGTCTGTACCGGGATGATCAGTTGCTGGCTGGCCGCCAATGCGTTGACCATCAGCACACCCAGAATCGGTGGGCTGTCGATGATCGCGTAGTCATAGTCCTGCCACAGTTGCGCCAGACTGCGGGCAATCACCAGACCCAGACCGCTTTGCCCCGGGGCCTGACGCTCCAGGGTCGCCAGGGCCGTGGTGGCCGGCAGCAAGGCAATCTTCTCGTGGCTGGTGGGCAGCAGCAACTGCGCTGCCAGGCCTTCAGGCACCTGGCCCTGATGCAGAAACAGGTCGTAAACGCTGTGTTCCAGACCATCGGGGTCATAACCGAAGTAGCTGGTCATGGAGCCGTGCGGGTCGAGATCGACAATCACCACACGTTTGCCCGCCTCTGCCAGCAAACCGGCCAGGGCGATGGATGTGGTGGTCTTGCCGACCCCACCTTTTTGATTGGCTACTGCCCAGACTCTCATTCAGTTGTTCCTCCCGGCTGCATGCGTGCCGGCCGAGATTATAGGGGTGGTGACGGGGAATTGACGGCATTCCCGCGAACCAGTGGCTGTGTCTGTGGCGGTGCAGTTTGTGTGCCAGCCCGCTTGAGGGCGGCATCCGGTGTTGCGTTGGCGGTGCCCGTGCCGGTCAGGCTGCGGCGCACCTCAAGGTTGCGCGACACCACCAGCACTACCCGGCGATTCAACGCGCGGCCCTCTGGCGTGGCGTTATTGGCCACCGGCTGGAACTCGCCGTAGCCCACCGAGGCCATGCGTCCGGGGTTGACGCCCTGCATGGCGAGCATGCGTACGATGCTCGCAGAACGTGCCGATGACAGTTCCCAGTTGGTCGGGTACTGCGCAGTCCGGATCGGCAGGTCGTCAGTAAAACCTTCAACATGAATCGGATTTTCAAACGGTTTAAGTACCGCGGCCACTTTGTCGATGATCTCGAAGGCGGCATTGCTGGGCATCGCATCGCCGCTGCCGAACAGCAGGCTGGAGTTGAGCTCGATCTCGACCCACAACTCATTGCCGCGCACCGTCAATTGTTTGGACGCGATCAGATCGCCAAAGGCATTGGTGATGTCATTGGCAATGGTCTTGAGCGGGTCATCGGGCCTCTGGCCCAATCCGGCGTCGGTATGTTCGCTGTCTTTGATCAACGGCTCGGCGGGCAGGGTAGTCAGCGGGCGCTCTTCACCGATGGGCACCGGCTTGATGCTGCGCTCGGTGTCATTGAAAACCCCGACCAAGGCCTGGGAAATCACCCGGTACTTGCCTTCGTTGATTGAGGAAATCGAGTACATGACCACGAAAAAGGCAAACAGCAAGGTGATGAAGTCCGCGTAGGACACCAGCCAACGTTCATGATTGACGTGTTCATCCCCGTGGCGACGGCGCCGGCTCATAGTTAACCCGTAAAGCCTTGCAGTTTGAGTTCAATGGAACGCGGGTTCTCGCCCTCGGCAATCGACAGGATGCCTTCGAGCAACATCTCGCGGTACAGCGACTGGCGCATGGCAATGGCCTTGAGTTTGCTGGCGATGGGCAGCAACACCAGGTTGGCGCTGGCCACGCCGTAGATGGTCGCGACAAACGCCACGGCAATGCCACTGCCCAGTTGCCCCGGATCAGCCAGGTTGCCCATGACATGGATCAGGCCCATGACCGCACCGATGATGCCGATGGTCGGCGCGTAGCCGCCCATGCTTTCAAACACTTTGGCGGCCTCGATATCGCGGCTTTCCTGGGTCATGTAATCGACCTCCAGCACGCTGCGGATCGTTTCCGGCTCTACGCCGTCGACCAGCAATTGCAGGCCTTTGCGCGAATAGCTGTCGGGCTCGGTATCGGCCACGCCTTCAAGGCCCAGCAAGCCTTCCTTGCGCGCCGTCAGGCTCCAGTTGACGACGCGGTCGATGCCGCCCGCCATATCGATGCGCGGCGGGAACAAAATCCACACCACGGTGTGCATCGCCCGCTTGAATGCACTCATCGGCGACTGCAGCAACGCCGCGCCCACAGTGCCGCCCAGCACGATCAGCGCTGCCGGGCCATTGGCCAGGGCACCAAGATGGCCGCCCTCCAGGTAATTGCCGCCGATAATCGCGACAAACGCCATGATGATGCCAATCAGGCTGAGCACGTCCATCAGTGGCAGGCCTCGACCAGATGCTTGCCGATATCATCGAGGCCATAAACAGCATCCGCCAGGTTGGCTTTGACGATGGCCATGGGCATGCCGTAGATCACGCAACTGGCTTCGTCCTGCGCCCACACCTGGCTGCCGCCCTGCTTGAGCAGGCGGGCGCCTTCGCGGCCGTCGGCGCCCATGCCGGTCAACACCACCGCCAAAACTTTGTCACCAAAGGACTTGGCAGCAGAGCCGAAGGTGATATCCACACACGGCTTGTAGTTCAGACGCTCATCGCCCGGCAGGATGCGTACAGCGCCACGACCATCGATCATCATTTGCTTGCCGCCAGGAGCCAGCAAGGCCAGTCCGGGGCGCAGGATATCGCCGTCCTCGGCTTCCTTGACGCTGATGCGGCAAAGCTTGTCGAGGCGCTCGGCAAATGCCTTGGTGAATGCCGCCGGCATATGCTGCACGAGCACGATCGGCGCAGGGAAATTGCCCGGCAACTGAGTCAGTACGCGTTGCAAGGCCACCGGCCCGCCAGTTGAAGTACCGATAGCCACCAATTTGTAAGCCTTGCGCTTGGGCGCAGCTGCAGCGGGGGTCGGCGCCGGGCCACCACGGCTGGCAATCGGTGTGGTGCGCACAGCCGCAGGGGCCGGGGCTGGCGCAACAAAACCGCCAAGACCTGGCCGGGGCGCTGCTGGCGGAGCCGGGACCGCCGCTGCCGGTACAGGTGCACTGTAGCTGGACATGCGCCGGTTGCTGCGCGAGATGCTGTGTACTTTTTCGCACAGCATCTGTTTGACCTTCTCGGGGTTGCGCGAGATGTCTTCAAAGTTTTTCGGCAGGAAATCCACCGCCCCGGCATCCAGCGCGTCGAGGGTGACACGGGCGCCTTCGTGGGTCAGCGACGAGAACATCAATACCGGCGTGGGGCAGCGCTGCATGATATGGCGCACGGCCGTGATGCCATCCATCAACGGCATCTCGTAATCCATGGTGATCACGTCCGGCTTGAGCGCCAGCGCCTGATCAATCGCTTCCTTGCCATTGGTGGCGGTGCCGATCACTTGAATCGTCGGGTCAGCCGACAGAATTTCCGAGACGCGGCGGCGGAAAAAACCGGAATCATCCACCACCAGGACCTTGACTACCATAAACACTCCGTTAGGCAGTACGGGGCGCGGGCCCCGACTCACCAGAATCAAATACGCCGTGATGCGTAATGCTTGAGCATGCTCGGAACATCCAGAATCAAGGCAATACGGCCATCACCGGTGATGGTAGCCCCCGACATGCCTGGCGTGCCCTGGAGCATCTTGCCCAACGGTTTGATCACCACCTCTTCCTGACCGACCAGTTGGTCGACCACAAAACCGATGCGCTGGGTACCGATGGACAGAATCACCACATGCCCTTCGCGCTGCTCTTCATGGGCGGCAGAAGCCACCAGCCAGCGCTTGAGGTAGAACAATGGCAGCGCCTTGTCGCGCACGATCACCACTTCCTGACCGTCGACCACATTGGTACGCGACAGGTCGAGGTGGAAGATTTCGTTGACGTTGACCAGCGGGAAAGCAAAGGCCTGATTGCCCAGCATCACCATCAGGGTCGGCATAATGGCCAGGGTCAGCGGCACCTTGATGACGATTTTCGAACCCCGCCCCAAGGCCGACTCGATGCTCAGCGAGCCATTGAGCTGGGCGATCTTGGTTTTCACCACGTCCATGCCCACGCCACGCCCGGACACATCGCTGATTTCGGTTTTGGTCGAAAAGCCCGGCGCAAAAATCAGGTTGTAGCAGTCGTTTTCGCTCAGGCGATCGGCCGCATCCTTGTCCATCAGGCCTTTTTTCACCGCCAGAGAACGCAGGAAGTTGGCGTCCATGCCTTTGCCATCGTCTGAGATCGACAGCAGGATATGGTCGCCCTCCTGCTCGGCCGACAGAATCACCCGGCCACAGCTCGGCTTGCCGGCAGCGGCGCGCTCTTCAGGGGTTTCGCAGCCGTGGTCGACGGCGTTGCGCACCAAGTGAACCAACGGGTCGGCCAGGGCCTCGACGAGGTTTTTGTCCAGGTCGGTGTCTTCGCCCACCAGCTCCAGGCTGATTTCTTTTTTCAGCTGGCGCGCCAGGTCACGCACCAGACGCGGGAAGCGGCCGAAGACTTTCTTGATCGGCTGCATCCGCGTTTTCATCACGGCGGTTTGCAGGTCGGCGGTAACCACGTCGAGGTTGGACAGCGCCTTGGCCATCTCTTCGTCATGGCTGTTCAGGCCCAGGCGCACCAGACGGTTACGCACCAAGACCAGCTCGCCGACCATGTTCATGATGTCATCCAGCCGCGCGGTATCGACGCGCACGGTGGTTTCAGCTTCGCTGGCGACCGGTTTTTCCGCAGGTGCCGCAGCAGCACGGGCCGGTGCCGGACGCGCAGCCGCCGCAGCAGGCTTGGCCGGGGCTACTGCAGCCACCACTGCTGCCGAGTCGGCGCTGAACTTGCCTTTACCGTGCATCTCGTCGAGCAGGGCTTCGAATTCGTGATCGCTGATCAGGTCCGGGTCGCCCGCAGGCTCCGCGGCACTGGCCGCAGGCTCGGCAGGTGCCGCGGTCGCGGTATCCAGCGCATCGGTATTAAACGAACCCTTGCCATGCAGTTGATCAAGCAGGGCTTCGAATTCGTCATCGGTGATTTCATTGCTGACTTCAACAGGCGCGGCAGGCACTTCCTCAGGCACAGCAGCAACAACGGCTGCATCTGTCGAGAACTGGCCCTTGCCGTGCAACTGGTCGAGCAGCAATTCGAACTCGGCATCGCTGATTTCGTCGCTTGCCGACAGTTCTGCCGGGGCCGCGGGTTCAGGCTCGGACGCAGCGGCCTTGACCGCATCGAGAGATTCGAGCAGCTGTTCGAATTCGCTGTCGGTAATGTCGGTCACCGGGGCTTCAAGCACCGGTTCAGACACTGCTGCAACCACGGCCTGCGCAGCAGCAGGCTCGGCCAGGCGCGCCAGCGCTGCCAGCAACTCGGGGGTCGCGGCGGTGATCGGGCTGCGCTCGCGCACTTCGCTGAACATGCCGTTGACCGCATCCAGGGCCTCAAGCACCACGTCCATCAGCTCTGCGTCGACGCTACGCTCACCCTTGCGCAGGATGTCGAAGACGTTCTCGGCAATGTGACAGCACTCCACCAACTCATGGAGCTGCAGGAAGCCGGCGCCCCCTTTTACAGTGTGAAAACCGCGAAAAATGGCATTGAGCAGATCCGCATCATCCGGTCGGCTTTCCAGCTCGACCAGTTGTTCGGACAACAACTCCAGAATTTCGCCGGCTTCAACCAGGAAATCCTGAAGGATTTCTTCATCGGCGCCGAAGCTCATGTACGTGCTCCTTGAAATAGGCTCTTCGACGCCGGGCAACAGCGCCCGCACGCCTCTTCAAGTCCTAAAAACCCAAACTGGACAACAAATCGTCTACATCATCCTGACCGGATACGACGTCATTACGTGTATCGGCATGAATCTGCGGACCTTCACCCTTGGCCTGGTTTTTTTGCGAATTATTTTCAGCGCGCAATGCATCACGGTCGTGTTCAATGCCGGCAAAGCGATCTACCTGGCTGGCCATCAACACCAGCTTGAGCAGGTTGCTCTCCACGTCCGTAACCAATTGCGTCACCCGCTTGATCACCTGACCGGTCAGGTCCTGGAAATCCTGGGCCAGCAAGATGTCAGTCAGATTGGCGGAGACGATGTTGTTTTGCGTTTCACTGCGCGTCAAAAAACTGTCAATTCGACGCGCCAGCTCGCGAAACTCTTCGGCACCGATTTCGCGACGCATGAAGCGCCCCCAATCCGCGCTCAGTTCTTTGGCTTCCTGACCCAGCCCGTTGACCAGTGGCGTGCTGTTTTCCACCAGGTCCATGGTCCGGTTGGCTGCCGCTTCCGTGAGTTTCACAACATAAGCCAAACGTTCGGTGGCATCCGTGATCTGCGACACTTCTTCGGCTTGCGGCATGCTTGGGTCAATGTGGAAATTGACAATGGCACTGTGCAGCTCGCGGGTCAGTTTGCCGACTTCGCGATACAACCCGCGGTCGCGGGTCTGGTTAAGCTCGTGAATCAACTGCACGGCATCGCCAAACTGGCCTCGTTCAAGGCTTTCGACCAATTCGTGAGCATGTTTTTTCAGGGTCGATTCGAAATCGGCCTGTGTGCAATCTTTATGCTCCATAGTGCCCCCAAGGCAGCCGATCAACCGATGCGTTCAAAGATCTTTTCGATTTTGTCTTTGAGTGCGATAGCGGTGAACGGCTTGACTACATAACCGTTAACACCGGCCTGGGCCGCTTCGATAATCTGCTCGCGCTTGGCCTCGGCGGTCACCATCAGCACCGGCAAGTGCTTGAGCTTTTCGTCGGCACGTACATGGCGCAGCAACTCGATGCCGGTCATGCCCGGCATGTTCCAGTCCGTCACCAGAAAGTCGATGTGCCCCAGGTTGAGGATCGGCAACGCCGTGGTGCCGTCATCCGCCTCGACCGTGTTGGTGAACCCCAGGTCACGCAACAGGTTTTTAATGATCCGCCGCATCGTTGAAAAGTCATCAACGATGAGGATTTTCATGTTCTTGTCCAATTCGACCTCCAAGCAGTCTTTAACGCGCTCATGTGCAGGGCGCGTCATTCAATCAATTCGTTTTCAAACACACCTAATCGACTGTGGGAGCGGGCTTGCCCGCGATGGGGTCGACGCGGTCTGTCTGATTCACCGTGTCGATCCCATCGCGGGCAAGCCCGCTCCCACAGGTATCAAGGGCCCTAGTGCGCGCGCCACTGCCCCAGCCGTGCCCGCAAACGTGCCGCGCACTGGCTGTGCAACTGGCTGACACGGGATTCGCTGACCCCCAGCACTTCGCCGATTTCCTTGAGGTTCAGTTCCTCGTCGTAATACAGCGCCAGCACCAGCCTTTCACGCTCTGGCAGGTGGGCGATGGCATCGGCCAGCGCAGCCTGGAAGCGCTCGTCTTCAAGGTCGCGCGACGGCTCCGTGTGGGCACTCGCGCCATCCTCATGCAGCCCTTCGTGTTCGCCGTCCTGCAACAGATCGTCAAAACTGAACAGGCGGCTGCCCAGGGTGTCATTCAAAATGGCGTAATAATCGTCAAGGCTTAACTGGAGTTCGGCCGCAACTTCATGATCTTTAGCGTCACAACCGGTTTTTGCTTCAATTACCCGAATTGCGTCACTGACCATGCGTGTATTGCGGTGTACCGAACGCGGTGCCCAGTCGCCCTTGCGCACCTCATCGAGCATCGCGCCACGGATGCGGATACCGGCGTAAGTCTCGAAACTCGCGCCCTTGGTGGCGTCGTATTTGCCCGACACTTCGAGCAGGCCGATCATCCCCGCCTGGATCAGGTCATCCACCTGCACGCTGGCAGGTAAACGCGCCAACAGGTGATAGGCGATGCGCTTGACCAGAGGGGCGTAGCGCTCGATCAGCTCGTACTGGCTGTCGCGCGATGACTTGCTGTACATGCGGTAACCGCTGGCCGTCATTAAAAGCGCCCTCCTGCCTGCTGCACCAGACGCTCGACAAAGAACTCCAGATGCCCCCTCGGGTTTGCGGGCAACGGCCAGGTATCGACTTTTTGCGCAATGGCCTTGAACGCCAGCGAGCACTTGGAGCGCGGAAACGCTTCGTACACGGCGCGCTGTTTTTGTACGGCCTTGCGCACGCACTCGTCGTAAGGCACGGCGCCCACGTATTGCAGGGCCACATCGAGAAAGCGGTCGGTGACTTTGGTCAACTTGGCGAACAGGTTGCGCCCTTCCTGCGGGCTTTGCGCCATGTTGGCCAGCACGCGGAAGCGATTCATGCCGTAATCGCGGTTAAGCAGCTTGATCAGCGCATAGGCGTCGGTGATCGAGGTCGGCTCGTCGCACACCACCAGCAGCACTTCCTGGGCGGCACGGACAAAACTGACCACTGACTCGCCAATCCCGGCGGCGGTGTCGATCACCAGCACATCCAGGTTGTCGCCCAGGTCGCTGAAGGCCTGGATCAGGCCGGCATGCTGCGCCGGGCTCAGGTGGACCATGCTCTGGGTGCCCGAGGCCGCCGGCACGATGCGGATCCCGCCGGGGCCCTGGAGCAGAACGTCGCGCAGCTCGCAACGCCCCTCGACCACATCGGCCAGAGTGAATTTTGGGGTCAAGCCCAGCAAAACATCAACGTTCGCCAGCCCAAGGTCCGCGTCCATCAACAGAACGCGCCTGCCCAGCTCGGCCAATGCGATGGACAAGTTGACTGACACGTTAGTTTTACCGACGCCACCCTTGCCGCCGGTCACTGCGATCACCTGTACGGGATGCATGCTGCCCATGATCTTTCTTTACCTTGTCTTACTTAGACGCGGCTACATGCGTTGGCTGCTCGTTCCCCAGTGGAACAACACCTTCAGACCAGCCGATGTAGGTACATTGCAACGTAATCTTGACTACCTCAGCCAACCCGTTTGGGTGGGCTGTGGTAGATATCAGCGAACATATCGGCCATGGCCTCTTCGCTGGGTTCTTCCTGCATTTGCACACTCACTGCGCGACTCACCAACTGGTGACGCCGCGGCAGGTGAAGGTCGTCCGGAATCCGTGGGCCGTCGGTGAGGTAAGCCACCGGCAACTCGTTGCTGATCGCCAGGCTCAACACTTCGCCCAGGCTCGCCGTTTCATCCAGCTTGGTCAGAATGCAACCGGCCAGCCCGCAGCGCTTGTAACTGAGGTACGCGGCCGTCAGCACCTGCTTCTGGCTGGTGGTGGCCAATACCAGGTAATTCCTGGCCTTGATCCCGCGCCCTGCCAGGCTTTCAAGCTGCAGGCGCAACGCCGGATCACTGGCTTGCAGGCCCGCAGTATCGACCAGCACCACGCGCTTGCGCACCAGCGGTTCGAGGGTCTGGCCCAGCGACTGGCCGGGGGCCACATGGGTCACCGGTACATTCAAAATGCGCCCCAGGGTCTTGAGCTGCTCCTGGGCGCCAATGCGAAAACTGTCCATGCTCACCAGCGCGATATTCTGCGCGCCGTACTTGAGCACGTAACGCGCCGCCAGCTTGGCCAGCGTGGTGGTTTTACCCATCCCGGCAGGTCCGACCATGGCGATCACACCGCCCTCTTCCAGCGGCTCCAGCTCTGGCGTGGCAATCATCCGCGCCAGATGCGCCAGCAGCATCCGCCACGCCTGGCGCGGCTCTTCAATGCCAGCCACTTGCGCCAGCAAATCCCGCGACAACGGCCCGGACAGACCGATCCGCTGCAGGCGTCGCCACAGATTGGCCTGGGCCGGCTTGGCGTCCTGCAACTGGCTCCAGGCCAGCGAGCCCAGCTGCACTTCCAGCAATTCGCGCAAACCGTTGAGTTCATGACGCATATTGTCGAATGCGCGCTGATCGATCGTCGGTGCGGCGGGCGTAGGTGCCGGGCGCGGCGGCTCTTCAAGGGTCGGTTCAATCAACGGTTCTGCAGCGGTCAGCGGCAAACCGGCAAACAACTGCCGGTTATCCCCTGCTGCGGCCTCGCCTTCACCGCGCAGGCTCAACTCGGCCTGGGCCGAGACAATCCGCGACTGGGTCTTGCGCAGCTCTTCTTCGAGCTCAATGTTCGGTACCCGGGGTGCCAGCGCGGACAGTTTGTAGTCCAGGGCCGCGGTCAACTCAACGCCCCCGGCAATCCGGCGGTTGCCAATAATGGCGGCGTCAGCCCCCAGCTCATCACGAATCAGCTTCATGGCCTGACGCATATCGGCGGCGAAAAATCGCTTCACTTGCATAAAACAAACCCTCAGCCGTTAGGGCCTACTGTCGCAACGATCGTGACCTGCTTGTTGTCAGGGATTTCCTGGTAAGCCAGTACATGCAGGTTGGGCACCGCCAGACGGCCAAAACGCGAAAGCATCGCGCGTACCGGGCCTGCCACCAACAAGATTACCGGGTTGCCTTGCATCTCCTGACGCTGAGCAGCGTCGATCAACGAGCGCTGGAGCTTCTCTGCCATGCTTGGCTCCAGCAAAACGCCCTCTTCCTGGCCAACTCCTGCCTTCTGCAAACTATTGAGCAATATTTGTTCCAACCTGGGTTCCAGGGTGATCACAGGCAGCTCGGACTCAACGCCTACAATGCTTTGCACGATGGCACGGGACAGGCCCACACGTACGGCGGCAACCAAAGCGGCAGTATCTTGACTCTTATGGGCATTGTTGGCGACGGCCTCGGCAATACTGCGGATATCCCGCACCGGCACCTGTTCGGCCAACAAGGCCTGCAATACTTTAAGCAATTGCGACAGGCTCAAAACGCCTGGCACCAGCTCTTCGGCCAGCTTGGGTGAAGACTTGGCCAGCAACTGCATCAACTGCTGGACTTCTTCATGGCCAATCAGCTCGTGGGAATGCTTGTACAAAATCTGATTGAGGTGCGTCGCCACCACAGTGCTGGCATCCACTACGGTATAGCCCAGCGACTGCGCCTGGCTGCGCTGGCTGACTTCAATCCACACCGCTTCCAGACCAAAGGCCGGGTCTTTGGTGGTAATCCCGTTAAGCGTGCCAAAAACCTGGCCCGGGTTAATCGCCATTTCGCGGTCCGGGTAGATCTCGGCCTCGGCCAGAATCACTCCCATCAGGGTCAGGCGATAAGCACTGGGGGCCAGGTCGAGGTTGTCGCGGATATGCACGGTAGGCATCAGAAAGCCGAGGTCCTGGGACAGCTTTTTACGCACACCCTTGATCCGCGCCAATAGCTGGCCACCCTGGTTGCGGTCCACCAGCGGAATCAGGCGGTAGCCCACTTCCAGGCCGATCATGTCGATCGGGGTGACGTCATCCCAGCCCAACTCCTTGGTTTCCTGGGCGCGGGCTGGCGAAGGCAGCAGCTCCTGCTGGCGCTTGACCTCTTGCAGGGCCTGGACCTTGACCACGTTCTGTTTTTTCCACATCAGGTACGCCGCACCACCGGCGACTGCAGCCAGGCTCAGGAAGGAGAAATGCGGCATGCCGGGCACGATGCCCATGATCGCCATGATGCCTGCCGAGACAGCCAGCGCCTTGGGCGAGGTAAACATCTGGCGGTTGATCTGCTTGCCCATGTCTTCGGAGCCCGAAGCACGGGTCACCATGATCGCGGCGGCCGTGGACAGCAACAGGGACGGCAATTGCGCCACCAAACCGTCACCGATGGTCAACAAGGCGTACACCTTGCCTGCCTCACTGAACGTCATGCCGTGCTGGAAGATACCTACAGCCATGCCGCCGATGAGGTTGATAAACAGAATCAGCAGGCCGGCGATGGCGTCACCGCGTACGAATTTGCTGGCACCGTCCATCGAGCCATAGAACTCGGCTTCCTGGGCGACTTCCTGGCGGCGCATCTTGGCCTGGTTCTGGTCGATCAGCCCGGCGTTGAGGTCGGCGTCGATCGCCATTTGTTTGCCGGGCATGGCGTCAAGGGTAAAGCGCGCGCTGACTTCGGAGATACGCCCCGCGCCCTTGGTCACCACCACGAAGTTGATGATCATCAGGATCGCAAACACCACGATACCCACGACATAGTTGCCGCCGATCACCACCTCGCCGAAGGCCTGGATCACCTTGCCCGCGGCGGCGTGGCCCTCCTGGCCATGGAGCATCACCACCCGCGTGGAGGCCACGTTGAGCGCCAGCCGCATCAGGGTCG
Organism: Pseudomonas fragi; assembly: GCF_002269505.1. Lineage (GTDB taxonomy): Bacteria > Pseudomonadota > Gammaproteobacteria > Pseudomonadales > Pseudomonadaceae > Aquipseudomonas > Aquipseudomonas fragi_D. The sequence continues at coordinate 33,974 of NZ_NQKQ01000018.1, forward strand.
CGACCAGCAGAATGGTGGGGAATACGGCGAAATCCAGTGGCCGCAGGGCGTAGACGCACACCAGCAGCACCACAATCGACAAGGCAATGTTGAAGGTAAAAAACACATCCAGCAGGAACGCGGGGATGGGCAACATCATCATTGCCAGCATCACCAACAACAACAGCGGCACACCCAACTGGCCCTGACCCAGGCCGGCCAGACCGCTGCGAGCGGTGTTGATTAACTGAGAGCGATCCAATGACATTGCGACAAACCTTTAGCAAACTTTTGACGCCATGTGCGCCGTAGAGCCTGCCTCTGCAAGAAACCTTCCAACTTTGGCAATCGGCCAGGCTGGAGGGCTTGCCGCGGTCGATAATCTCTACCGCGGGTGAGCACAGCGAAGCAAACGTAAAGTCAGATTTCTGCGCCTGCCAGATAACTCATGCACTCAGTCATTGCGACCGCTTCGCAATCGGACGTAGACCTGATGGCTCATTTTATCTGGCTCACCAAGGCCGCTTCGCAAAACATTTACAACCTTTGCTGTGCCCCTCTTGGGCAGCTGAAGCAGCTGCGCACGAAAATCTCACCAAAACAAACTTCGTGGCAGTCGATTGATATACATTTGCCGTGATCGAATCAGGGCCAGGCACACCAAAAACAACATCGATCGGCGCATTATCATTAACAGTGCAGCCCGGCGAATAACTTACTATACCGGCCCAGGAACCGTTATTTACACTCTATTCATCGACGACAATAGAAACATGCACAAACAGCAACAACAGCAACAACAGCAACAACAGCAACAACAGCAACAACAGCAACAACAGCAACAACAGCATTCCAGATATATATACTTCACACACCTCTTCATATGGCCCGAGGGGTTGTACCCACACTCTTCAAATTGACGCCCGTTACGGAAGCCCCATAATCAGCGTTGCACTGGCCGCAAAAAGCCCTGCTGCGGGAAAGCTGCCTAGCTTGCGGACGAGTGAGAACACTACACTGTCCGATCCAACACTGTTATTTAGAGCCGATCTAAAAGACGTTCCGGGGGCCACCTCCACCCCTGCACGCAGCAAACCCACACCAATATCGGGATTACTCGTCCTCAAAATATTAGAGTCGAACGACGCAGGCGAGCCATTCAATGTAATGGTTATCGCAGACGTAATACCGGGATCAGGACAGGAATACGTCAGATTTCTGGTTACCTGGATAGGCGAACCAACCGAGCTCTCTCCAATCGCCACGGGATCAACCTCATTAAAGTCAACGACAATTGGCATATCGCCATTTATTGTACAAGTGGAAATATGAAAGTTGAAATCATTCTTGGCCAGTATATAAACCTCCACATCGGCTGGAGGATTGCTGGTATTGTTCGTCTGCCTAAAATTCATGGTTCCGATCAGATCTCCTGCGCGGATATTAATCAAATGGACTGGCACCCCAACAGTACGAAGAAACATATAGGTATTCAGATCAACCCACCCACCGCTGCCGCCGCTCCCACTGTTTTCCATCGTCGCCACATGAATACCGCTAACTGCAGGCAAATAGTCCGCATTCTGGATACTTAACCCCATACTGTAACCACTGAACTTAGGACCCGGCACCAACGGATTCAAATTGGTTTTCCAATAATCTCTAGAGTTATCCCCCGTTGGGCCGCTGGGTGTGTATCTACACTCCATCTGATATCCACCCAACACAATTTTTCCGCTACCAGGGATCGCCCGCACATCGGCATAAATGTGGACAGAATTATCATACACATCAATCAAAGGACCAGAATCAACTCGGCATTGCCCCGCCATTGCAACTTGCGCACCACATAGCAAAAAAAGCATAGCTATCAAATATTTCATATGATTCTCATTTTTCAATACCGCCATTCCTTGCGAGGAATTATGGGTAATCCAAAGTAAAGGTCGATGTGGCAGTAAAGGCACCCGCGATTATTGCCTGGTTGGCAATGGCCAGAGGCTCACCTTTGATAAAGGCCTGGAGTGCAATGACATTGGCGCCGCTGGTTAATGCTTGCCTGTCGCTTGTCACGTTGAGCGGCAACAAATTGCCCGCCGGGGTTTCTATCCCGATCGCCACCCCAGCGGCAGTACTGCCACCGCCCAGCGCCAGCAGACCTGGTAGCACGGCACTTGCATTGCCGCTTAAAGTAATAGTCACATCGCTGCCAATACTGATGTCACACCCCTCAAGATGAATTTCAAAGGGCTTGCCAATAGTGCGGGTGTTCAAGTAAAGATATTGGCTCGATGTATCCCATAGTTGCAGCGGAATATCATCATCGCCGGGCCGGAGCGTGCACGCCTGCGCCACCAATGCGCCCCTGAAACTCATGTTGGGTGCTGCCGGCGCGCTGGCGGACAGCAGCGATGCACCCATCAACAGCGTCACAACCACTGGCTTCCAGCAACTGGCTTTTATCTCAAGTCCCATGGACAGACTCCTCACTGGTAATAGGCCAGCAGCGTTGCCGAAGCGGTAAACCCGACCAGGGCGAGCGAGCTCCCAGTGTCTTTGACAAGCACCGCTTGCAGCAGCGGAGGGCTCGAAGGATTGATCAGCACCGGCGTATTCAGCACGAAGGGCACGTCATTTCGCAAAAGCCTGATCCCCAGACCCGCAACACTGGACTGCACTGCGGCCGAGTCAAACGTCGTTGCTGTGCCCTGCACCGTCAACCTCATCGCCCACGGCAAAGTCCCTGCCGTGCAATTGATGGTGTAATTCACGGCTTTGCGATTGTTCACGCCATCAATGGTACTGATACCCACATTGTCAAAGTCGATATCGATATTGCTGCCACTGTTGATCGTGCACGGTGGCGGCTCCACCAGCGTGCCATTGAACGCAAGGTTTGCCATTGCGTTGCTGCCAGAGCCGAATGTGCACAGTGCAAACAAGGCTGTCTGTTGCCAGCGTTTCATATCCGGATCCTTCTTACTGCAGCGCAACCACTAACGTAGCGGCAGCGGTGAACGCCCCGCCGGTCAGTGTGCTGCTGCCTGGGTTTTTCACCGGTACCGCTTCCATGACCGGCAAATTGGGGTATGTGAAGTTCACCGCGCTGTTGAGGGGCCAGAGAACACCACCCAGCAGCAGCTTGACCCCAAGATCACTCTTGCTGGTTCTCAGCACCGTACTGTCAAACCCCGCCCCGGTGCCCTGCAAGGTGATCTTCATGTCGTTCGAGGGCTGCGGGTCGCAAGTGACCGTATAGGGCACGGCGCGCCGATAAGTGACCCCGTCAATCCGGGTGGTCATCAGATCATTACCGAACGGGACAACAAGGGTGTTGCCGGCATTGATGATGCAAGGTGGAGGCGGCAGGATCGTCCCGCGGATAGTGACGGCGACATCTGCCTGAACACGTTCGCAGAGGATCAGCAGCAGACAGCCACACGTGAGTACGGCCCGCGACGCGAATGGTATGGTCATCGTTTTCCCTCACTCATACATAAGCCTGAAATCGACCGTGGCCCGAAAGGCACCGTTGCTCAGCGCTGCAGCAGTGCGCGTGGGCTGCACTTGCCAGTTCAGAGTGTCGTTGCCATGAGCCAGAAACAAAGGCTCACCACGAGCCCCCAGACGCACATCCCGACCCAGGGCATCGGTCAGGCGCAAGCCCAGGCCGCTGACGCCGGACACCTTGACCAGTCGCGGATCATCCTCATCGGCCGGAGCCAGAAAAGTCACGGAGACCACGGGTTGATACGCGCTCCACACCAGATTGCCGGTGTGTTCATTGAGGATGCTGCCGGAGGCGCGCTGGCAATCGATGAAGCGCAGCTGAAAAGCCACCGGCGATGCCTCATCACCGGGGCGCAGCAATTGACTGCGCGACACATTTCCAAGGTCTATGGCCTGATCTGCCGAGCTCATGTCCAGGGCACAAGGGGTATCCACCAGTGAGCCCAAGATATCCAGAACTCCGCTCATGCCTTGGGTTTCGGCATGGCCCTGCGCGGCATAAAGCGCCAGCAACAGGCAGCTCAGAGCCGTCACGGAGTAAGGTTTCATCGCGACTCTCCTGCGCCTTGGACTAGTCATTGGTCGGGGACGCATCGGCATCCACCCTGCACATGTTGCCGCTGCAATTGAACGCCAGCGTCGGGCGACCGCCGTAATCATTCACATAGGTCAGCCAGGGTTTGGCGCCCAGTTCTGCTGCACTCACACCCAGCTTGAGCGTGCCTTTTGGCGGCACCATCAAGGGTTCGAAACCGGAGGCGGTTTTGGCATCTTTGCCGCTACGGGCATCTATCAGCGTGATGTAGTACGGGGTCGGGTTATTGACCTGATAGCCATCCCCCTCACGGGTAAGCGTCAGTTTTTTTTGCCAGGGGTCAGAGTGCTCCTGCTGACCTGGAACTATCGCAGCCGGGCGGTAAAACAGCTTGATGCGAGTCTGCAGGGCAATTTGCAGGCTGTTGGCCTTGTCGCTGCGAGGCGGGATTTCCCGCAGGTTGAAGTAATAGACAGTCTCGCGGTCCTGGGGCAGCGATTTGATCGCAGGTAGCGACTGAATCTTTACCTGGCTTTTTTTGCCGGGTTCCAGCCGTTGAACCGGCGGCAGAACGATCAGCGGCGAGGTGATCTTGTTGCCCTGTTCATCCTCGATCCAGCCCTGGGCCAGATAGGGTAACTGGGTATTGTTGTTGGTGATGGTCATGCTGGCGACATCCTTGCTGCCATCAAACACGACCCGGGTTCGATCCAGACCTATGGCGGCGTTGACGTTGCCGGCCAGAACCAGCATCAGGATGGCAAGCGACGAGCTCGCAGAACTGAGTTTGTTAATCTTCATGACTGTTTCTCTGTATCAATAATCCCGGTCAGCGAGTCTGACGCAGGCATATTCTTGTCCGCTGATACCATCTGGCAGGACAGATTGAGGGTGGAGGACAAACCGTCGATCGGTAAGTTTTCAGGCAACACAAAGGCGCAGCGCTCGCGCCCCCCCCAACTGACAACCATCTGCCCGCCGGGCTGAATGCCGCTCAGGTAGACGTTGCCAGCATCATTGACGATGCCGGTGCCCTGCTGCTTTTGGTTTTTCACGGTGGCACCGAAGGGGGGGAAACTGCCGTCAGGCAGGTTCAACACCGCCATGGCCTTAAGCCCGGCAATCACGTCCAGCGTGCGATAACCGATGGCACCCTCTGTCAGCGTCAATTGAGTCATGGACTGCGTCGCTTCCACATGGGTTGGCAGGCTTTCCAGATCGACACTGGCCCCTGTGCGCATAAAGCTGGCGACATCTGCGACCACTGCCTTGCCGAAAACATTGCTGCGCGTCGGGCTGCCGTAGCCCCGGATCGGTACATCAGGCACTCCACGGGTGTCGATCATTAACCGGGTGCCACCCGTACCGGCAGTTCGATGCCCTGCCCCCCCATAGGGCGTCAACGTACCGCCACCGCGCGCAGACAGGCTGAGACTGTTGTAGCTGTTCTCTTGCAGGGCAGCGCTGACAGTAATGTCAGCCTGGTCACCGGCATGGTTGAGGTAACCGCTGACCGAGGTGTCGCTTGCACCCAGTTGATAGCTGTTACGCTGATCAAGCCGGTCGCTGTAAGTCGTGGAGTAACTGTTCTGGCCTTGCGAACTGTTGACGCTGCTGTTCAGTGTCCCGGAACGCCCCAGAGGCAGGCTGACCGACAGGTACATGCCGGTATTGTCGCTGGAGATGCCACTGTGTTGATTTTTCTCCTGGTTGCGGAACAGGTTCATGGAAAGACTCATGTTCTTGACCGAACCGACACTGAAATAACGTGCCAGGGACAAGTTCCAGCGCTCACTGGTCGGGCGATCCCAATAGGACTGGTTGCTGTAACTCAGATAAGTGGTAAGCCCCAGATCCCGAAAATGCTTGCTGAATGTCCCCGTGTAAAGCGACTTGCTCCCCCCCACCGGGCCACCGTCATGGCGCGCACTCAGGTACTCACTCATGCTCAGGTAGTTTTTCCGGGAAAACCGGTAGCCCGCAAACGTGACCTGACTGTCGTACTGGTCGAAGTTTTTCGAATAGCTCAGCCGAAAGGAATCGCCCGACAAAGACTTGTTCTGCACTGTGCCGCTGGCCCGGGTAACATCGAATGACATGGCACCAAAGGCAAGCAGGTCGCGCCCCGCCCCGATAGAAAGCGCCGTGTAATTATTGTCACTGAGACCACCGCCATACAGGGACCAGCCGTTGCTTACCCCCCAGGAGAACTCGGCCGTACCAAAGATGTCGCCCTGCCCTCCATGCTGAAGAGAAGACGGTCGACCGGTGGCTAGCTTGTAGCGCACTGTGCCGGGGCGCGTCAGGTAGGGAATATTGGCCGACTCAACCTGAAAGGTGGTGACGCTGCCATCCTGCTCTTCGACGCGTACATCCAGGGTGCCGGTTACGGCATCATTGAGATCCTGAATACGGAAAGGGCCCGCCGCCACCAGCGCCTCATAGAGCACACGGCCTTTCTGGCTGATAATGACCTTGGCATTGGTTTTAGCAACGCCGACGACTTCCGGTGCGTAGCCGCGCAAATTGGGCGGCAACTGGTTTTCATCCGAGCTCAGTGCAAGGCCGGTAAAACGGAAGCTGTCAAACACATTTGAATAGAGGTAGTTCTCACCCAGGGTCAGACGAGCCTGAATGGCAGGCAGCGCGCGATAGGCATAAAAACGGCTCCACTCCAGCCGTTGCGCACGGCTGTAACGCTCGTCTTCTATACGACCTTGCCAGTCTGCGCGGAACCTCCAGGGGCCGGCGTTGGCGCCGAACGTACCGTTGCCGCTCAAGTCGGTTCGACGGGCCGTACCCTTCTGGCTGGTGGACTTGGCCGTCAGGTTGTAATCCATCAGAACGCCAGGCACGCCGTTGTCCCACCGCGAGGGCGGATCCCAGTTCTGGGCGCTGTACTCCAGATAGGCCTGTGGCACGGAAACATGCAGGGTAGAAGTGCCCAGATCCCCGCTGACGTCCATCCCCGCCAGGCTGTTGGTATCCAGGCACTCGCCACCCTTCCACCAGCCGAGCTCAGCTTGCCTGGCACGCTTGAGTCCCAACTGCGCAACCAGCTCGGGAGTCAGGCAGGCCTGGCTGCCTTTCGGATCATCGTCCGGAGGATAAAAAGCAATACGTTGCTCAGACAACAAGTGCGTATTGATCTGTACCTGCATCGGATAAACGCCAGGCAAAATAAAGCCGCTGCGCGAAAATTGTGAAAGGTCGACATTGGTACGATCGTTGAGGTCAAGAACATCGCTATTGAACTGAATATCATCCCCAGCCCATGCCTCAGCGCCAAGTGCCATCAACCCGCCCAGCATGCCGGTGCGCAGTATCGTTTGAGCGATTGAATAATCCCGCCTTGTAAACAGCCCGTACATTCAGAAATACTCCAGCCGAAAACGCACCGCCGTTCGGTGAGATCCAACGGCCATGGGACGACCATTGCCAACCAGTTGAAGGCTGTAGTGCAGCTCCTGGTCCGCTCCAGTCAGAGGTATCAGTGCCATGGCGACTCCGGGCTGGCTTTCCTGCCCATGCGCATCAGCAATGCGCAGGGCAAGACCTTTTGCGGTTCCGCCAACGGCAAACCAGCGCCCGCCGGCGTCTGCCAGACCGTCAAAAGTCACCCTTACATGCAGCCAGTCAGGCAAGTAACTACTTGGACGGAAAGAGTCAGGCCTGGCCAATGAACACTTGATCAAACGCAACGTGAATAACTTTGGCAAAGACTGGCCCTGACGAATAAGTTGCCCCATGGGCAAAGGACCGAATTCAATAAGTTGATACGCATTGCTCGCATCAAGTGCGCATGCAGAATCAACAACTTGCCCTTCAAGGGTTACACGCCCGTTCCCCGGACTTGCTTGCACAGCCGAAACACCAGAAAATAAAGCTACAAACACGCTAAACGTGCAAGCAACTATAGAATTCAAAATAATACTCACCGGCAACTCCACAGGCATACACCCTGTTGCCACACAGGTGGCAACAGGGTAATTGCTTACTGATACGCGAGGGCGAAGTGTGTAACAGCGGTAAATGTACCCGTACCAACAGTACCGGTTGTTGATGACTGGCCTTTCAACTGAGCACCAAACGTCAGAGTATTGCTTCCCGGCGTAATCGCTTTCGGGGTGGTTGCATTACCCAAAGTAATCGCAGTGCCATCGAACTCGGTCAAAAGGATGCCCGCACCAGCAACGCCGTTCAGGGCCAACGCACCAGGCACCTCAGTCGTCCCGGTACCGGTAAAGGTGGCCGTTACCGTTTTGTCAGTAAGGCCGGTCAACGAACAGCCGATCAACTCAATGTCGAAATAGTGTTTAGTCCCGACCCCGCCGCCACTCAGCTGGGACTTCGAAACTGAGCCCAGCGGCACAGGCCGATCCACACTTTCAGGGGTAATGGAGCACGCCGCCTCAATAATCTCGCCACTAAACGTAACTGAACCCGTCCCCGCACCTGCAGCATTAACAACCGATGCCGAAGAAGCCAACAGCACCATAGCTGCCAAAGCCGATTTAATTGCAACATTCATCAAATAGCCTCCCTACAAATGCATCAAAGCAATTGTTTTAATTGTATATTAAGCCGTTTAAAGCCAAAGACGATTACACACTTACCCCTCCAAAACAAACAAGAACTGCAAGCTTGAAAAGCTCTTGTTTATTTCAATCCAGAGAAATAAGATGCGGGGAAGTTAACAGTTAACTTAAAAGCAAGAAGTAAGGCGATTCCAAGTATTTTGTAGGATCTACCCTAATACAAGATCAGCATATAACAGTGCACTACCAGACACTCTTTGTTTGAAGAAATTGACAAGAAATCACTCGAATCAAAGAGTCAGCACTGCAACAAAACTGCTGGCACTTCACTCATCACGTCGCAAATCCGCCGGGATCGGCAAGTCCTTGAGCGGATCCGGGCGCTTGCCCTTACCGGCCTGGTACTGGCGGATCTGATACACGTAGGCCAGCACCTGGGCTACGGCAAGGTATAGCCCCGCAGGGATTTCCTGCTCCAGCTCAGTGGAGTAATAGATCGACCGCGCCAGCGCCGGCGATTCCAGCAGCAGAATGTTGTGCTTGGCGCCGATCTCACGGATTTTCAACGCCAGAAAGTCGCTGCCCTTGGCCAGCAGCATGGGTGCCCCGCCCTTCTCGGGGTCGTACTTGAGGGCCACGGCGTAGTGCGTCGGGTTGGTGATGATGACGTCAGCATCCGGGATCGCCGCCATCATGCGGCGCTGGGACATTTCGCGTTGTACCTGACGAATCCGCTGCTTGACCTCCGGACGTCCTTCCTGATCCTTGTGCTCGTCGCGCACTTCCTGCTTGGTCATCAGCAGCTTCTGATGGCTTTCCCACAGCTGTACCGGCACATCGACCGCAGCGATCAGGATCAGCCCGCAGGCCATCCACAAGGCACTCCAGCCCACCACTTGCAGGCTATGGATCACCGCCAGCTCCAGTGGCTCATGGGCGATGCGCAACAGGTCATCGATATCGGACTTCAACACCAGCAAGGCCACGATCAGGATGATAAAGAATTTGGCAAGCGCCTTGAGCAGTTCCACCAGCGCTTTGGCCGAGAACATGCGCTTGATCCCGGCGGCCGGGTTCATGCGGCTGAATTTAGGTGCCAGGCTGCCAGCAGCAAAAAGCCAGCCGCCCAGGGATATCGGGCCGACCAGAGCGGCAATCAACAAAGTGATCAACACGGGCTGCACGGCCAGCAGCGCGATCTTGCCCGAGTGCAGCAGGAACGCGCCCATCGAATCCGGGTTAAGCAGCACCTCACGGCTCAAGCTGAAGTTGTAACGCATCAGCTCCATCAGATCCTGCGCCAGCGCGCCGCCAAAAATCAGCAAGCCCGCTGAGCCAGCCAGCATGATGGCCAGGGTGTTGAGCTCTTTGGAGCGTGCGATCTCACCCTTTTCCCTGGAGTCCTTTTTTCGTTTCTCCGTGGGGTCTTCTGTTTTATCGGCGCCACTCTCGCTTTCGGCCATGGCTATCTGGCCTGCGCAAGATCACGTAAAAACTGCAGGGCCTCGGAGGCCAGCGGTTGATACTGGTTGAGAATGTCCGCCATGCTGATCCACAGGATCACCATGCCCAGCACCAGGGTCAGCGGAAAGCCGATGGCAAAGATGTTCAGTTGCGGCGCGGCCCGGGTCATTACACCAAAGGCAATGTTGACCACCAGCAGCGCAGTGATCGCCGGCAGTACCAGGAGCAACGCCGCACCCAGCACCCAGCCGAGCTTGTTGGCGATTTCCCAGTAGTGGTTGGGCAACAAGCCACCGCCCACCGGCAAGGTGGTGAAGCTCTCGGTCAACACTTCAAACACAACCAGATGGCCATTCATGGACAAAAACAGCAAGGTCACCAGCATGGTGAAAAACTGCCCGATGACTGCCACGTTGACCCCGTTGGCCGGGTCGACCATGGACGCAAAGCCCATACCCATCTGGATCGCGACAATTTGCCCGGCGACCACGAACGCCTGGAAAAACAACTGCAATGCAAACCCCAGTAACGCACCGATGACGATTTGCTCGGCAATCAGCAGCAGGCCACTGAGATCCAGCGGGTTGACGGCGGGCAACGGCGGCAGGCTGGGCATGATCGCCAGGGTGATCGCCAGGGACAAAAACAACTTGATGCGTTTGGGCACCAGGGTGGTGCCGATGATCGGCATGGTGGTTAGCAGCGCGCCCACCCGGAACAGCGGCAGCATAAAGCTGGCGACCCAGGTACTGATCTGCGCGTCTGTCAGGGCGAGCAGCGACATTTAGCCGATCAACTGCGGAATACTGCCGTACAACTGCAGGATGTATTCCATAAAGGTCTGCACCAGCCACGGCCCGGCCACGATGAGCGTGACCAGCATCACCAGCAAGCGCGGGAGGAAGCTCAGGGTCTGTTCGTTGATCTGGGTCGCAGCCTGGAACATCGCCACCAGCAACCCCACCAGCAAACTAGGGATCACCAGCACGGCGACCATCAGGGTGGTCAGCCACAACGCACTGCGAAACAGGTCTACCGCGACTTCTGGGGTCATGGGGTCAAACTCCGCCGAAACTGCTGGCCAGGGTACCGATAATCAGCGCCCAGCCATCCACCAGTACAAACAACATGATTTTGAACGGTAACGAGATGATCAGTGGCGAGAGCATCATCATGCCCATGGCCATCAGCACACTGGCCACTACGAGGTCGATAATCAGGAACGGGATGAAAATCATGAAGCCGATCTGAAAGGCAGTTTTAAGCTCCGATGTCACGAACGCTGGCACCAGAATGGTCAGGGGCGCCGCATCCGGCGTTGCAATATCCGTGCGCTTGGACAACCGCATAAACAGCTCGAGGTCGCTGCTGCGGGTCTGCGCCAGCATAAAGTCCTTGATCGGCACTTCAGCCTTGAGGATTGCGTCCTGGGCCGAGAGCTTTTCCGCCAGGTAGGGTTGCAAGGCGTCGTTATTCACCCGATCGAACACCGGCGCCATGATAAACATGGTCAAAAACAGCGCCATGCCTGTAAGGATCTGGTTGGACGGCGTCTGCTGCAAGCCCAGGGCCTGACGCAGGATCGAAAACACAATGATGATCCGCGTAAAACTGGTCATCAGCATGACAAACGCCGGGATAAAGCTCAGCGCAGTCATGATCAGCAGAATTTGCAGGCTGACCGAGTATTCCTGATGGCCGTTGGCCCCGGTACCCAGGGTAATGGCCGGAATCGACAGCGGGTCAGCTCCGAACGCCAATGGCGCGACCAGCGCCAACAACAGCGCGACAACTAAACGCATTACGGCTTGTCCTTTTGCTGACCGAGTATTTCCATCAGGCGCTTGGCGAATTCGGGGGTGGCCGGTTGCGCCGCGCCCGGTACTTGCACCGGTTCCTTGAGCACATGCAAGGGGGTGATACGGCCTGGCGTAAGGCCGAGCAGGATCTGTTCATTGCCCACCTGCACCAGCACCAGCCTGTCCCGTGCACCCAGGGCCCGGGAGCTGACAAGCTCGATCACCTGCCCCTGGCGCGGCCCCGCCTGTTGCACGCGGCGCAGCAGCCAGGCCAGGGCAAAAATCAAGCCCAGCACCAGCAGCAGGCCCAGCACCAATTGGGTCAACTGCCCGCCAAGGCTGCTGCCCACCACCGGGGCCGTAGCAGCCGAGGCCACAGGCTCGGCGGCCAGTACACTCAAGGGCAAGGCCAGTAAACCGCCAAGAAGCCGTTTCATTCAGCGCAGCTTCTTGATGCGTTCACTTGGGCTGATCACGTCGGTCAGGCGAATGCCGAACTTCTCGTTGACCACCACCACTTCGCCGTGAGCAATCAGGGTGCCGTTGACCAGCACATCCAGCGGCTCACCGGCCAGACGATCGAGCTCGATTACCGAGCCCTGATTGAGTTGCAGCAGGTTGCGGATGTTGATGTCGGTACTGCCCACTTCCATGGAAATTGACACCGGAATATCCAGAATCACATCCAGATTGGGCCCGTCCAGGGTCACCGGCTGGTTGTTGCGCGGCACGCTGCCGAACTCTTCCATCGGCAGACGGCTGGAGGACGGTTTGGTTGCCGCATCGGCCGCCAACAGCGCGTCGATATCGGCCTGGCCAACATCGCCGGTTTCTTCCAGCGCGGCTGCCCATTCATCAGCCAGCGCCTGGTCTGCAGCGGTTGTATCGTGTTCGTTAGCCATGGGGGTATCCTCGGCGGGCATTCAATCATTAGCACAGCAAATTCTTGTGGCCAGGCGCCTAGCGCCGACCGATGGGCTCAACCACTTGCAAGGCCAGATTGCCTTTGTGCGAACCCAGTTTGACCTTGAACGACGGCACGCCATTGGCGCGCATCACCAGTTCATCTTCCAGCTCGATGGGGATCACGTCGCCGGGCTGCATATGCAAAATATCGCGCAGGCGCAGCTGGCGGCGGGCCACGGTGGCGCTCAGCGGCACGCTGACGTCCAGCACGTCTTCACGCAGGGCCTTGCTCCAGCGCTCGTCCTGGTCGTCGAGGTCGGACTGGAAACCGGCGTCGAGCATTTCGCGCACCGGTTCGATCATGGAGTACGGCATGGTCACATGCAGGTCGCCGCCACCGCCGTCGAGTTCGATATGGAAGGTCGACACCACAATGGCTTCGCTGGGCCCGACGATATTGGCCATGGCCGGGTTAACTTCGGAGTTGATGTACTCGAAATTGACTTCCATGATCGCCTGCCAGGCTTCCTTCAAATCAATGAAGGCTTGCTCCAGCACCATGCGCACCACGCGCAGTTCGGTGGGGGTGAATTCACGGCCTTCGATTTTGGCGTGACGGCCGTCGCCGCCAAAGAAGTTGTCCACCAGCTTGAACACCAGCTTGGCGTCGAGGATAAACAGTGCCGTGCCGCGCAACGGTTTGATCTTGACCAGGTTGAGGCTGGTGGGCACATACAGCGAATGCACGTATTCGCCGAATTTCATCACCTGCACCCCGCCCACCGCCACGTCCGCCGAGCGGCGCAGCAAGTTGAACATGCTGATGCGGGTGTAGCGGGCGAAACGTTCGTTGATCATTTCCAGGGTCGGCATGCGGCCCCGGACAATACGGTCCTGACTGGTCAGGTCGTAGCTTTTGACACTGCCGGGCTCGGCAGCGGTTTCGGCCTGTACCAGACCGTCATCGACACCATGCAACAGCGCGTCAATCTCATCCTGGGACAGCAGGTCTTGCACGGCCATGTCGTGGTCCTACTGCAATACAAAGTTAGTAAACAGCGCCTGGTCGATAACCACTTTGCCGAGTTCTTTCTGCGCTACTTCCTGCACGCTGGCAGTGGTTTTCTGGCGCAAAATTTCCTGGCCAACCGGTGTGGCGAGGTCGTCAAAGGTCTGCCCGGAGAACAACATCACCAGGTTGTTACGAATCACCGGCATATGCACCATCAGCGCCTTGAGATCGGCCGGGTCGCGAGCTTGCAGGGTCACGCTGACTTGCATATAGCGCTGGCGACCATTGGCGTTGAAATTGACCACAAAGGCCGGGGCCATGGGTTCATAGATGGCCGGCAGTTTAATGTTGAGGTCGGCCTGCGGCACAGCTTCGCTCTTGGGGCTGTGCATGAAATACCAGGTGGCGCCCACGGACAGGCCAATCGCCAGCAGCACCGCCACGACGATCAGGATAATCAGCTTGAGTTTGCCTTTAACGGCGGGGTCTTTTACTGCGTCGCTCGTCGCCATGCCAATAATCCGTCACTTTTCGGTTTTCACAGGTGCTGGACTAGGCAGAGCAAGTGTTATGCCAGAAGTGGCGCTGATGGATCATGAGCGCTGGCGATTTTGTGGGCGCTGGCTTGCCTGCGATAGCATCACCGCGGTGCTTCTGGCAAACCTCACTGCCTGCATCGCGAGCAAGCCCGCTCCCACAGGTTTTTTATCAGGCGTAGTAATCCACCGCACTGGAGCCCAGCACCACGCTTGGCGCAACTGCTGTCACTTCAACCGGCTCGTCATCAATCACGCTCTCCAGGCGCTGGCCACTACTGCCGCTGCGGGCCTGTTGTTCCTGGCCCTGCTGGCCTTGCCAGTTGCGCGACTGATCCGACACGTTGACGTCCACCTGCCCCATGCCTTGCTGGGCGAGCATTTCGCGCAAGCGGTGCATCTGGCTGTCCAGCGCCTCGCGCACGCCGGCATGGCCACTTACAAAGTTGACCTGCGCCGACTGGTCAGCCGCAATATTGACCCGAATATCCAGACGCCCCAACTCTGCAGGCTCCAGCTGGATATCGGCTGATTTAAGGTTGGCGCTGGACAGGTACATTACGCGGTTGACGACTTCCTCAGACCAGCCGCTCTGATGCATGGCCAACGGCTGATTGACCGGCAGCGCATTGGTGGTTTTCGGTACCGCCGCCTGGGTCAGCGCAGCCAGACGGTTGGCGAAGTCATCAACACGGGTGTCGCTGGAGGCACTTTTCAGATCCTTGAGCCCCTCATCGACCAAACCCTTAAAGGCTTTATCACCACCATCACCCGTGGTCGAGTCTTCACCTTCCCCATCGACCAGCGTGGCAATCGCGCTGGCCTGCCCCTGAGCGGCAGCAGGCGCGGCTTCGTTCGTCGGGGTTTTGACCGGAGCCTGGCTGCCGGCCGAAACATGCCCGCCCTGCTCCATCGCCAGGCGCACGGCGGGCATCGCGTCCAAGGGGTCGGCTTCGGGGTCGAAGGTATCGTCAGCCACCGGTGACGGTGGCGCCGCAACCGCCAATTGCACTGCTGACACTTCAGGGGTGGTCGGCTGCGCGGAGGGTGGTGCTTCGACAACCGGCACCGGAGCCGGCGCCACCGGCTGCACTGCCAGCGGATCGGCCGTTGCCGCGTTATCGTCCGGCTTGTCAGCACTGTCATCCTGATCGGTGCTGACTGCATCCTTGGCCTTGCCGACAGGCAAGGGGTTGCCGCTATCGGCAACAGCTGGCGCCGGGTCAGACGCCTTGGCATAGACCTTTGCAAAAGCCTGCGCATCAGCCTTGGCAGGCTGCGCAGGGCTGCCCGCCGCTGCTTTAGGGGCAGTGGCGGCGGGTGTCTGAAGCAGGGTTTGGGCGGCAACGGGCATTAACGGATCTCCGCTGTACGGCTGGCATAGGTACAGGTCAGAGAGTCAGAGCAAGGTTCGGGCCAGTTTTTTGTAAAATCAGCGGGATACAAAATGCGGCGGCACCGAACGCTGGCGCTCGGCGCGATACAGGCGCCGGACCATCTGGTATTCATCGTCGATTTTGATCACCAGGTCCTGGATCTCGGCCAGTTGCTTCTTTTGCGCACGCTCTTCAAGCAGGCCGCACAAATGCGCCAAACGAATGGCGCCCATGTTGCTGCTGCTGCCTTTGAAACTATGAGCAACCAGGGTCAGGTCGCCGACTTCGCGGGTGCTGTGCAATTGCCCAAGACGCTCTTCGGAATCGGAGAGGAAGGTGTCCAGCAGGTCGGCAAACCCTCCCTCCATCACGTCTCGCAATGCATTGACCACTTTCGGATCCATATGAATGTCAGACACTTGTTCACTCCTTGATCAAGAATGGGCGGATTATGCCAGACCCCCCCACGAAAACTCCACGGTCGCGCTACGGCCATCAGGCGCCCAACGCGCTGCAGGGCAGAGTTGACGTACCAGGCTCACCCCGCGTCCCGACAGACGGTCTAAATCCAGTGGCCTGGCCATCACCCTGGCAACATCAAAACCCGCACCACTGTCTTCCACCTGAATCAGCAGACGGCCGCTCTCCCCGATCGGTTCGACTTGCAAGGACACCCGTACAAAGCCGTACTTGAGCGTCGCCAAACGCTCCTTGCGTTGCTGATAGTAATGGGCGAAGCCCCCTGTATCGCGCTTGAGCCGCGAATCGAGACCCAAAACCCCGTGTTCCAGGGCATTACTGTAAAGCTCGGCCAGCACCGCATGGATCACCGGCCCCTGGGCACGCAACCCGTGGACCTCCATCAACAGTTGCAGCAAGAAGGGCAGCGGATTGAACTGGCGCAGGGTCGACGCGCGAAACTCGAAGCTGGCCGACCAGTCCCGCGGGCTGCATTGGCCGCTGTCTGAGTAGACAATAGCCGGCACCCCCAGAAACGCCGGCAGCTGTGAAGTGATTTGCACCATGCTCACATCATCCCGGGCTTGCCCCTGAAAATCGCGCAACGCCTGTTCGACCTCGGCAATCAGTTGCAGCGGATGCCGGTTGGCATCCAGTACCCGCTCCAGACGCTCAACCCCGAACAGCTGCTGATCGGGGCCACAGGTATCGATCACGCCGTCGGTCAATAAAAACAACTGATCGCCGGGCAGCATCGGCATTACCTGGGTGGCATGATCAAACACTTCGGCGCGTAAAACACCCAATGGCAAGTGCTGCGAGGTCAGTGCCGTGCGCTCACCGCTGAGTGCCGCTTGCAGATAGCCATCAGGCATGCCGCCATTCCAGACTTCGACGCAGCGCCGCTGGGCACTCACACACAGCAACACGGCGCAACAGAACATATCGACGGGGAGGATACGTTTAAGCTTGGCGTTCATTTCTCTGAGTATTTCCGCCAGCCCATAGCCCTTGGCCGTCATGCTGTAGAACACCTCCGCCAGGGGCATGGCACCAATCGCAGCAGGCAAGCCGTGACCGGTAAAGTCGGCGAGCAGCAGGTGGGTATCCCCTGATGGCGTATAGGCGGCCAACAGTAAATCGCCATTGAACAAGGCATAGGGCGATTGCAGATAGCGGATATTGGGGGCATTGAGGCAGCCCGAGTGTGCCACCCGGTCAAATACGGCCTTGGCCACCCGCTGCTCGTTGAGCAGGTAGTCGTTGTGCCGCGCAATCTGGTCGCGCTGCTGCACTATCGTCTGCTGCAGCCTGCGCAGGCGCTGTATCGAGCCGCTCAATTGATATCGAACAACTTGTCGAAGTTGGAAACCCCCAGAATTTTGCGCACATCCGGGCTGCTGTTGACCACCCGAATATCAGAATCATCGCCTCCGGCATGCTCACGCAACAACAGCAACATGCCCAGGGCTGAACTGTCGAGATAGGTTGCATCCTTCAAATCCACCACTACGCAGGCGGGTGCGGGGCTGAGTTCTTCGTAAGCGTCACGAAACTCCTGGTGCTTGGCAAAGTCGAAACGGCCCTTGATGGCGATCGTCAGCTTACTGCCATCTGCCGAGACTTCAGATGTCACTGCCATGTGAATTGCTCCCGAGATAGTCAGTGCAACTATAGACCCTTGTGTGGGAGCGGGCTGGATTGGCGGACTAGTAAACGTCTTTACGCGGCAAACGCTGGGACAGTTCGTCCATCAGCTTTTGTTCGCGTTTGTCTTCCAGTTGACGAGCTTCGTCGGCGTAGCGCTGCACCAGCTTGCGCAGGCCTTCGACCCGGGCATAGGCCTGCTGCCAGGTCTCGCGGGCCTTGTCGAGGTTGTTCTGGTGCCAGACAAGACTTTGCCGCTGCTGGCCCACTGCAGTTTCCAGTTGCCCAAGGAAATACTGATAGTTGCGCAGCCATTGCCCCGTCACGCCCTGACTGCCACGATCGATCCATTGCGCCTGGTATTCACCGCGAAAATTTTCCAGATCACCGAGTTTGCTGTTGGCCAGGTTGACCTGTCCCTGGAAGTGCCCCAGACGCTGGGCGGCCGCCTTCTCGGTCTTTTCGGCCATGTCCACCACCGGCGCCAGGCGTGAAGCCCTGCTGTCACTGGCCATGCTCGATTAACCCCCGGCTGCAGGGGCGAAGATGCTGCCCAGATGACCGCCACTCTCGGCCAGGCTGATATTGTCGTTCAACCCCTGGCGCAGATACCCCACCATCGCCGGTTGCAAGGCAATCGCCGTGTCGGTCTCGCGGTCGCCGCCCGGCACATAGGCGCCCACGCTGATCAGATCCCGAGCTTGCTGGAAGCGGGACCAGAGTTGTTTGAACTGCTGGGCGCGGCGCATGTGCTCTTCGCTCACCACCGAGGGCATGACCCGACTGATGGACGCTTCAATATCGATGGCCGGGTAATGGCCCTCTTCAGCCAATCGGCGGGACAACACGATATGGCCGTCAAGCACGCCCCGTGCCGAGTCGGCAATCGGGTCCTGCTGGTCATCGCCTTCTGACAGCACCGTGTAAAACGCGGTGATAGAACCACCCCCGGCTTCGGCATTACCCGCACGCTCCACCAGTTTTGGCAGCTTGGCGAACACCGAAGGCGGATAGCCCTTGGTCGCGGGCGGCTCACCAATGGCCAGGGCGATTTCCCGCTGGGCCTGGGCGAATCGGGTCAGGGAGTCCATCAGCAACAGGACGTTTTTGCCCTTGTCGCGAAAGTATTCGGCAATCCGCGTGCAATACATCGCCGCGCGCAAACGCATCAAGGGCGCATCATCGGCAGGCGATGCCACCACCACAGAGCGCTTGATGCCTTCGGCGCCAAGGATATGCTCGATAAATTCCTTTACCTCACGACCCCGCTCACCGATCAGGCCCACCACAATAATGTCGGCCTCGGTAAAACGGGTCATCATGCCCAGCAGCACACTCTTGCCCACGCCCGTGCCGGCGAACAGGCCCAGCCGCTGACCGCGACCCACCGTCAACAAACCATTGATGCTGCGAATGCCCACGTCCAGCGGTACGCTGATCGGGTCGCGCTTGAGCGGGTTGATGGCGGGGCCGTCCATCGGCACCCAGTCTTCGGCCTTCATCGGGCCCTTACCGTCCAGCGCACGCCCGGCACCATCGAGCACCCGGCCGAGCATGCTCATCCCCATAGGCAAGCGGCCATTATCGGCCAACGGCACCACTCGGGCGCCTGGCGCAATGCCGGCCACACTGCCGACGGGCATCAGGAAAATTTTACTGCCACTAAAGCCCATTACCTCGGCTTCGACTTCCACCGGGTGAAAACTGTCGTCGTTGATCACCAGGCAGCGGCTGCCCATGGCGGCACGCAGGCCTTCGGCCTCCAGGGTCAGGCCGACCATGCGCAGCAAACGGCCTTCAACCACCGGCTGCACGGGCAAGGACACCGCCGGAGCGTAGCTGCCCAGGCGTTTGGCGAAGCTGGTACGCTTAAGGTGCATCGAGGTCGATATCGATATCAGGCGCCGCCGGATGCAGTACCTGTTCGTGGAGCTGGTCAAGCAACTGGCTCATGGCCTGCTTGATGCGGGTTTCGATACTGGCATCGATACGGCTGTGTTCGGTTTCAATCCGGCAACCGCCGGGCTGAAGGCTGTCGTCTTCGACAATCCGCCATTGCTCGTCATGACGCTCGCGCAGAGCCTTGATCTGGTCAAAGTCCTGCGGATTGATAAACAGACGGATATTTTCAGCGCCCATTGGCAAGAGCTTCAAACCCTCGCGCAGCACTTGCCCGATCTGGCTCGAATCGGTTTTCAGCTCGCGCTGGATCACTTGCCGGGTCATGTGCTCGACCAGCCCGACCATGGCTTTTTCAAGCTGCTGGTCCTGTTCGGCCAGTGGCGACAGCAGGCTGTTCATCAAGCGTTCCAGGCTGTTGACCTTGGCCGTCAACGCCGCTTCGGCTTCCTGGCGAACCTTGAGCTGGGTGCTGTGAAAACCTTCTTTCTCACCCGTGGCGAAGCCTTCGTTGTAAGCCTCCTGGCGAATGCTTTCGAGCTCTTCGAGGGTCAGCGGCTGAACTTCATCCAGCGGCACTTCTTCCATCTCGGGCAGTTCTTCAACCGGCTCGGGTTCGGGCTCTGCCTCGGGCTCGCGCCACGGATCGAAGCTGGGCAAACCCCATACATCGAAAGCACCGACATCCTTGGCACGGATCACATCACCGGGGGATTCGCCGCTGCTCACTTAGATCATCTCTTCGCCGCCCTTCCCGCCGAGAGCAATTTCTCCGGCTTCGGCCATACGGCGGGCGATGGTGAGGATTTCTTTCTGCGCGGTCTCGACATCGCTGACGCGCACCGGGCCTTTGGCTTCCAGGTCGTCGCGCAGCAGTTCGGCGGCACGTTTGGACATGTTCTTGAAGATCTTTTCCTGCACGTTCTCGTCGGAGCCCTTTAGCGCCAGCACCAGGACATCGGAGGACACTTCACGCAGCAACGCCTGGATGCCGCGGTCGTCGACATCGGCCAGGTTGTTGAACACGAACATAAGGTCTTCGATCTGGCCCGAGAGGTCTTCGTCGATATCGCGGATCGAGTCCATCAACTGCGCTTCCATCGAACTGTCGAGGAAGTTCATGATGTCGGCCGCCCGCTTGACACCGCCCAATGAGGTGCGCGCCGCATTGGAGTTGCCGGAGAACTGTTTCTCGAGGATCTGGTTCAGCTCCTTGAGCGCTGCCGGTTGCACGGTGTTGAGCGACGAGACCCGCAGGATGATGTCCAGGCGCGCCTTCTGGTCGAAATGACCCAGCACTTCACCGGCCTGGTCGGGGTCGAGGTATGCCACCACAATGGCCTGGATTTGCGGGTGCTCGAAGCGGATTACGTCGGCCACAGCACGCGGTTCCATCCACTTGAGGCTGTCCAGGCCGCTGGTGTTGCCACCCAGCAGGATACGGTCGATCAGGCCGTTGGCCTTGTCTTCGCCCAGGGCCGAGGTGAGCATTTTGCGGATGTAGCTGTCCGAACCCACGCCGAGGCTGGTCTGGTCGCCGACGATCTCGACGAATTCGCTCATCACCTGTTCGACCTGCTCGCGGTGCACGTTGCGCATTTGCGCCATCGCCACACCCACCCGCTGGACCTCTTTGGGCCCCATATGGCGCAGCACCTGGGCGGCATCTGATTCGCCCAGCGACAGGAGCAAAATGGCGGCCTTGTCGACCCGGGTCAACTTGGCATTGGCGGCGGCGCGGTTATCACTCATCGGCATTGATCCACTCTTTTACTACTTGGGCTACACGACCCGGATCTTCTGCGACCAGACTCTTGATTGCATTCAACTGCGCGTCATAACCTTCGCTCGGGCTTGGCAACATGATGCTTTGCGGGCCGCCAAGGCTGACACGGTCGTTGGCCAGTTCGCCATCAAGACCGCCCAAGCCACCCATCTCGGCATCGCTGCCGATGCCGGCCACCTGCTTGTTGCGCCCGTGACCGGTGATGTTGTTGAGCACCGGGCGCAGCACGCCAAACACCAGCACCAGAATAAACAGCACGCCGAGCACTTGCTTGACCACATCCCAGAACCAGGGCTGGGAATAGAACGGGATATCGGCGATTACTTCACCGCGTTCGGTGGAGAACGGCACGTTGATCACGCTGACGCTGTCGCCACGGCTGGCATCGAAGCCTACGGCGTCCTGCACCAGACGGGTAAAGCGCGCCAGCTGGTCGGTGGTCCACGGCACCTGGGTGATTTCACCGTTGGCCGGATTGACGCTGATCTTGTCGTCGATCACCACCGCCACCGACAGGCGATTGACCCTGCCCTGCTGCTGTTTGGTGTGGCTGATGGAGCGGTCCAGCTCAAAGTTGCGGGTCGATTGCGAACGTTTGTCGGCCGGGTACGGTGCCAGCATCGGCTGGCCGGTGCCCGGGTCCATGATTTGCTGGCCATTAGCATCGAGCAACGGCTGGCCCGGCTGGATCATCCCTGCCCCGCCAGCAGCGCCCTGACCGGTTTGTTGCGGCGCACTGGCCGGGCTCGGCGGCTGATTGCTCAGGGCCCCGGGCACGCCCTGCGGGCCGTTGCTGGCGGTGCGCTGCTCACTGGTCGATTGCTCGCTGCGCAGGGCCGGCTGATCGGGGTTGAACTGCTCGGAGGTGGACTCGACTGCGCTGAAGTCCACATCGGCCGACACTTCGGCCTTGTAGCGGTCATTGCCCAGCACCGGCTGCAGGATGTTGTGCACGCGCTGGGTGAGCATGCCTTCCATACGGCGGCTGTAGTCGAACTGCTTGCCGGCCATGGTCAGCTCGGAATTTTCACCCTGATCCGACAGCAGATTGCCTTTTTGGTCGACCACGGTGATCTGCGACTTGCTCAACTCGGGCACGCTGGTGGCCACCAGATTGACGATGGCCAGCACCTGCCCAGGCTCCAGCGAACGCCCCGAGTACAGCTCTACCAGAACCGAAGCGCTGGGCTTGCGCTCATCACGGACAAACACCGAGCTTTTCGGGATGGCCAGGTGAACCCGTGCGCCTTTGACGTTGTTGAGGCTGGAAATGGTCCGCGCCAGCTCGCCTTCAAGGCCACGACGATAGCGTGTGGCCTCCATGAACTGGCTGGTGCCCAGGCCCTGGTCCTTGTCGAGAATTTCGAAACCGATATTGCCGTCTGTTGGGGTTACGCCAGCAGCGGCCAGCTTGAGGCGGGCACGGGAAACGTCATCGGCCTTGACCAGCAAGGCGCCGGAATTGGGCTCAACGGTGTAGGCAATGTCGGCGGCGGCCAGGGTTTCCATGACCTGCTTGGCATCCATACCGGCCAGGCTGCCGTACAGCGGCCGGTAATCGGGTTGCTGGGACCACAGCACCACGGCAAAGCCGATCGCCACGCTCGCCGCCAGGCCGACCATCAGGCCGACCTGACGCAGCATGGTCATATCGCCCAGATTGTCGAGGAAGGTCAGGCCAAACAGCGGTTTGCCGCCGCCTGCGCCTGCTTTGGCCGGAACGTTATCCGGGAGTGCATCTGCCATGACTTGATATCGCCCTTAAACCGGCATCTGCATGATGTCTTGGTAAGCCTGAACCAGCTTGTTACGCACTTGGGTCAAGGCCTGGAAAGAAACGCTGGCCTTCTGCGAGGCGATCATTACGTCAGTCAGGTCGACCCCGCTTTTGCCGATCTCGAACGCGTTTGACAGCTGGCTCGACGCCTGCTGGGTTTCGCTGACCTTGTTGATCGCATTGCCGAGCATGTCGGAGAAGCTGCTGGCACCCGCTTCGGGAGCGGCCTGCACAGCCGATTTCGGTTGCGCCATGGCGTCCATCTGCATGGCCCGCATGTCCAACATCAATCGATTAAATTCAATACCTTGGCTCATGGACAACTGCCTCCGACGACCCGCATTTTTTTGACACTTTCACAGCGCATATTGAGGTGTAGCAACAAGGGTGCCAGCTCCTTGTCGATTTATAACAATTACCGTTACAAAACGTCGCAGGCAAAAAGTCACTCAACTCTGTGGGAGCGAGCCTGCTCGCGAAGACTTCACCGTATGCACCTGATGAACCGCTGCGCCTGCTTCGCGAGCAGGCTCGCTCCCACAAAAAAAGGGGGCGCCTGTCAGCCCGAAGCAAACAAATAAGCCTCAACATCCATCCCCGCATCACGCATTTGCGCCAGCTTGTAGCGCAAGGTGCGCGGGCTGATACCCAGACGCTCGGAAGCTTCCTTGCGCCGGCCACGCTCGGCGCGCAGGGTGTCGATAATCATCTGGAATTCGCGGCGGCGCAGATCATCGCCCAAGCCGCCCGCCGACTCCACAACTTCCACCGCCAACGGCGGCAAAGGTGCACAGGCCACAGGCCCGGCCAGGCAAAAATCTGCCGCCTCAATCAAACCGCGCTGCTGCAAGATCAACGCCCGCTGAATCGCGTTATCCAGCTCGCGCACATTGCCCGGCCACGGGTAAGCACTCAGGCAGGCCTTGGCATCGGGCGAAAACCCTACAGCAGTGTGCTTCATTTTGCTGATGTATTTGGCCAGCAGCCGCTCTGCCAGCGGCAGAATATCGGCAGTACGTTCGCGCAACGGCCGCCAGGCCAGAGGGAATACCGAAAGACGGTAGTACAGGTCTTCGCGAAAACGCCCTGCCGCCACTTCTCCCGCCAGGTCGCGGTTGGTGGTGGCGACCACGCGAATATCCAGCACGATTGGCTTGCGCCCACCCACCCGCTCCACTTCGCGCTCTTGCAACACGCGCAGCAATTTGGCCTGCAAACCCAGCGGCATCTCGGAAATTTCATCGAGTAACAAGGTGCCGCCATCGGCCTGCTCGAACTTGCCGGCCTGGGCGGCAATCGCACCGGTAAAGGCGCCTTTTTCATGACCGAACAGGGTGGCTTCGAGCATGTTGTCGGGAATCGCCGCACAGTTGATCGCCACAAACGGCTGATCAACCCGATGGGAGTGCTGATGAATATAGCGGGCCAGCACCTCTTTGCCGGTGCCCGATTCGCCCGAGATCAACACCGTGGCATCACTGCGCGCCACCCGCGCAGCCAGCTCCAGCAACTGTGCGCTGGCTGGTTCGACCGCCACTGGCCCTTCGCTGTCGGCCACGCCGAGGCTGCCCAACGCATGGCGGGCGACCAGATCAAGCAGGGCCTTGGGCTCAAACGGCTTGACCAGATAATCCACCGCCCCCTGACGCATGGCATCCACCGCCCGCTCCACGGCGCCGTGAGCCGTCATCAGCAGTACCGGCAATTGCGGCTGGCAGGCGCGCAGGCGCGCAAGCAACTGATGGCCATCCATACCGGGCATATTGACGTCACTGATCACCAGACTGAAGGGCTCCAGCATCACTGCAGCCAGGGCTTCTTCCCCCGAACCGACGGCGCGAAATCCGTGACCGGCCAACAACAGCGTGTCTGCCAGGGCCTCGCGCAACGCATGATCGTCCTCGACCAACAGCACGTTAATTCGCATCACCATCAGTTTGCCTCCGCGACAACGGGAATCAGCGGCAAGCTGAGCAAGGCACAGGTGCCACGCCCCCGCCGCGAACGTAATTGCAATTGCCCCTGGTGCGCACGCACCACGGCATTGACCACCGCCAGGCCCAGACCGGTACCGGTGGCCTTGGTGGTAAAAAACGGCTCGCCCAGGCGCGCCAGCACGTGCGGCTCAATGCCACTGCCGTTGTCGCTGACACACAACCTGAGGCTGTTATCGCGGCGATACAGATGCACCTTGAGCCGCACCTGCGACGTACCAGCCTGCAAGGCGTTTTCGATCAGGTTGAGCAGCGCGCCGACCAGGGTGTCGCGATTGCACAGCAACTGGCCCGTGTAGGCATCGCACTGCCAGCGGATTGCCACACCCTGGACATGGGTTTGCGCGGCGGCCTGCAGGGCTTGCATCAGCACCTTGGGGGTAACCCGGTCGCTCAATGGCAGTTCGCCACGAGCAAAAACCAGCATGTCGCGCACCTGATGCTCCAGCTCGTGCAGACGCTCTTTAAGGCGCCCGGCGAAGCGCTGCTGGGTTTCCACCGGCAGCGCCTGCTCGGTCAGATGACTGGCGTAGATCAGCGCGGCTGACAGCGGTGTACGAATCTGGTGGGCCAGGGAAGCGACCATGCGCCCCAGAGACGACAGGCGTTCATGGCGCGCGAGCTGGTCTTGCAGGCGACGGGTTTCTGTCAGGTCATTGAGCAACACCAACTGCCCGGGCTCGGCGTCCAGCGAGCGGGTGGCGATCGACAGGCGCCGACCGTCCTTGAGGGACACTTCGTGGCCGTCGTCTTCCCGTGGTGCAAAACAGCGGGCAATCACATGACGCCACAACTCGCCTTCAAGCGGCAGCCCCAAAAGCTCGCAGGCCGCAGGATTGGCCTCGCGCACGCGGCCGCGGTCATCAATCACGATGATCCCGCCGGGCAGCAGGTCGAGCAGGTGTTGCAGGCGGTTGGCCAGCCGTTCTTTCTCTGCCAGCTCGGCCATGCGCTGCGCACTGACCACTGCCAGTTCGCCGGTCAACTCCGAGACGCGGGCTTCAAGCAAACTGTAGGGATCGGGGGCCGAGGACAACTGGACGGCGGCTTGAGACATGGGGCGTACTCGCTTGGCTGACCGTCATAAAACGGTCCGTTAGACCAAGCGAAGCAATACCCGTGCCTGATTGCGGTGAATTATCGGGATACATCCAACGGTCGCCTTGCAACCGTAGTCGCTGACCAGGAACGAAGGCTGCGATCGACTGCGCAGCAGTTGCCAAACCAGCCTGCGAGGGTAGCCTCACACACCACGCAGACCGACTTTGCGACTACAGACGATCGACGTACCATAAGTCAATCATCCGCCTGCTCTTCACCTTCGCGACGGCTCATGCCGTACTTGCGCATTTTTTCGACCAGGGTGGTACGACGAATCCGCAGACGCTCGGCCGCCCGCGCAACGATGCCGTTGGCGTCATCCAGTGCCTGCTGGATCAAACCCTGCTCCAGCCCGCCAAGGTAGTCCTTGAGGTCCAGGCCTTCCGGCGGCAGCATCGCATTGGCGCTGGCCACGAAGTCCGTTGAGGCATTGTTGATGGCCACGCGCTCTTCCATATCGCTGCGCAGGCTGTCGACCATCTGCCCGTCTTCGTCGTCCACATAGCGGAATTTTTTCGGCAGCTCAACGACGCCAATTACCCCGTACGGATGCATGATCGCCATGCGCTCCACCAGGTTGGCCAGTTCGCGCACGTTGCCCGGCCATGCATGACGGCACAACGACATGATGGCGGCAGAATTGAAGCGGATCGAACCGCGTTTTTCGTGCTCCATGCGCGAAATCAGCTCGTTCATCAGCAACGGAATATCTTCGACCCGCTCACGCAGTGGCGCCATTTCAATCGGGAACACGTTGAGGCGGTAGTACAAGTCTTCGCGGAAGACGCCGACTTCAATCATGCTTTCGAGGTTTTTGTGGGTCGCGGCAATGATCCGCACATCGGCGCACTGGGTCTTGTTGCTGCCCACACGCTCAAAGGTACGTTCCTGCAATACACGCAGCAGCTTGACCTGCATCGGCAGCGGCATATCGCCGATTTCGTCGAGGAACAGCGTGCCGCCATTGGCCAGCTCAAAACGCCCGGCGCGGCTGGTGATGGCCCCGGTAAAGGCGCCCTTCTCATGACCAAACAGCTCGCTTTCCAGCAGCTCGGCAGGAATCGCCCCGCAGTTGACCGGCACAAACGGCGCGTCGCGACGCTTGGAGTGGTAATGCAGATTGCGCGCCACCACTTCCTTGCCGGTGCCAGACTCGCCGAGGATCAGCACGCTGGCATCGGTATCGGCCACTTGCTGCATCATCTGGCGCACATGCTGGATCGCCCGGCTGGTACCGACCAGGCTGCGAAACAGATTGGGCTCACGATGACGGCCGCGCTCGCGGGCCTGGTCGTACATCTCGCGATAGACCTGGGCACGGTGCAGGGAATCAAGCAGCTTGCTGTAGCTGGGGGGCATTTCGAGGCTGGACAACACCCGGCGGCGCTGGTCTTCAGGCAAGTCGAGGGCAGAAACTTCACCTAAAAGCATGATCGGCAGGAACTCATCCCACGCGGCCAGTGTCTTAAGCAGTCCTGAAAGGCCACCCGCAGTGCTCACGGTGCCTACAAGCACGCAGAGCACCTCACGACTGGACGGCAAGGCACTGACAGCCTGCTCCCACTCATGACTAGGGCTGGTCAAATTTTCTTCGCCAAGAAAATTCAGAATCACCGCCAAATCACGGCGGCGGACGCTATCGTCATCGATCAGCAGAATTTTGGTTTCACGCCACATGCAATAGCAACTTCCCTAGTCAACTCAATGCCCCGGATGGCAGGACATATGTAGACGTCCTAACCCTGTTGGATATCTAAGACGACTGAATACAGAATAACGTGCTAGTTAAGTCAAAAAACTGTGCCGAGTCAAATTTATGGCGGTTTAAAACGTAATTAACCACATATTCTTTAGGCCTTAACCGAATAGATGGTAAACCTTTGACGCATTTTTTGCTTGGTTGATCTGCCCCATCTGCTCAACGACCGCCTGACGCTCATCGGTCGCGGCCTCCAGCAACATGCGATACACCACCAACAACCCCTCCAGATTTTCGCGCAACACCGCCTCATCCAGGGGTGCTTCGTCCAGCACATTCTCGACACACACCCGACAGGCCGAATCCAGCTCGCCGATGGCATCCCAGTTGCGCTCGGCCAGGGCATCAATCAGCGCTTCGCGGGTTTCCTGAATACGTTGCAGTTGGCTCATGACGCACTCCTCTGGCTTATTGCGGGGCGATGGCATCCCAACCACTTTTTACAGTGATCAGCAGGCGTGCCACTTCATCGATGATTTCCGGGTCGTTCTTGGCATTGGCCTGGGTCAGGCGCACGGCCATGTACTCGTACAGGCTGTCCAGCTGCTCCAGCGCGGCCTTGTCGTCGGTCTTTTCTTCATCCAGGCCCTGACGCAGGCCGGTGATGATATCGATGGCCTTGGTGATCAACATGGCCTTCTGCGGGATATCACCACGGCTCATCGCGCCCTTGGCCTGGGCCATACGGTCCAGACCACCTTCCATCAGCATCTGAATCAGACGGTGGGGGCTGGCTTCGGAGATTTGAGCGTGGGAATTAACCTTCTGATACTGACGAAGGGCGCGCATCGGGTTCATGTTTCTACCTCATTACGGTGTCAGGCAAAAATGACTGGTTCTTGATTCTTATATCGACCGGCGCGGCGCAAGCTTTAGCCGCGCAAAGGGGCGAAATCAGCTGGTTTTAGGGTTATTCAGCGAATTGAGCGTGGTCATGATGCTGGAACTGCTGGCGTTGATCTTGGCGATCAGGGTGTCCATGGCGGTGTACTTGGAAGTCAGAGACGTTTTCAGACTATCCATGCGCCTATCCAGATCCGCTTGCTGAGTGGTCAGGTCCGTGAGTTTGGTATTCAAGTCAGTCACGCGACTGGCCAGCAGCCCGGTCGTACCCACATAGCTATCGGTCGCCTTGGTCATGCGCGCCACCAGGCCGTTATCACCGCTAAACACCTTGGCAATTTCAGTGGCGCCATTAGGCTTGGCGACTGCAGCGTCCCACTGCTTGTCATCCAATGTCAGCAACCCGGTTTTTTGATCGGTACTGATCCCCATCTGGGACAAGCTGCCCATGCTTGACGAGGCAGAATTTTGCAGCAACTCGTTGCGAATGCCGCTGACCAGTTGACGCATCGACGCATCGCCAGTCAGGGCGCCCGAGGTAGTGGTTGCCGCATCACCAGTGGCCGTAACCTTGGTCTGGGTATTGATACTGGTCAACAGCGCGTTGTAGGCGCTGACAAACGACTGTACCGAGGTTTTCAGCGTTGCGGTATTGGAGGCAACGGTGATGGTAGACGCTTTGGTATCAATCAGCTCCAGGGTCACACCGCTGATGGCGGAAGTGACTTTGTTGCTCGACGACTCCATGGCGATGCCATCGATGGTGTATTCCGCATTTACCGGCGCTTTACCGGCGTCGTAGCCAGTCGACAGCTCTGAATCACCGCTGATGGTGATGTCGGTGCCCTTACCCGTGGTCTGCGAGCCAATTACCAGACGCGAACCATTAGCATCGGTCAAAACGTTGGCGCTGACGCCCTTGGACTGCAACTGCGTATTGATCGCTTCACGTGTCTGCTGAAGGGTTGCGCCTGCGGGGATAGAGACATTGTAGTCAGAGCCGGACTGCGAAATGGTCAGGGTCGTAGGCTCAGTGCCCGAGTTCACGACCGAGGAAGTACCACCCTCAAACACCTTACTGGTGATTTTTGACGAGGTCGCCAACTTGCTCACGTCCAGCGCATAGGTGCCGGTGGAGGCTTTGTCATCAATGCTGACTTTGGAAATTTTTTCGTCTGACGACGTAGCGGCCAGACCGTTGAAACTGGAAACGCTGTTGAGCTTGGCAATGGCTGCACGATAGGTTTCGAGCGAAGCCTTTACCGTACCCACGGCGGACAACTGAATGGTGGTATCTTTTTGTTGCGCAGTAATCTGGCTTTGCTTGGGTGCTTTTTCAGCATCAACCAAGGCTTTCACAATACCGATAGTGTCAAAGCCCGAGCCGACACCGGTAATCGTAGAACTGGCCATCTGTATTCTCCTTATCCGGTGGCTATCGCTTTATTGACGAAGCTAGTGCCAAGGCAGCAGACAGCTTCACAATTCGTGCCACCTTCAAGTACCAAATGCTGAAAAAACAAAAGGGCACGTAAACGCGCCCTTTTGCTCTCAACCAAACGCCGAAATTACTGAAGCAGTTTCATTACAGCGGATGGCAGCTGGTTAGCCTGGGACAGAATCGCGGTAGCGGCCTGTTGCAGGGTTTGTTGCTTGGTCAGCTCGGCAGCTTCCGATGCGAAGTCAGTGTCCTGAACGCGACCACGTGCAGCAGTCGAGTTCTCGGAGATGCTTTGCAGGTTGGAAACAGTGCTGTCGAAACGGTTTTGCACGGCACCCAGTGCAGAACGTTGGGTGTCGATCTGCTGGATTGCACCAGTCAGGGCCTGAATAGTTTGTTGAGCGCCTTCGGCAGTCAACACGCTCAGGTCGGAGACGGTGGTTTCGACGGTGTTGGCGTTGGTGGTTTTAGCTGTAGTTGCCAGCCCCAAGGAGGCAAGACCAGTACCTGCACTACCGTCAGCAATAGTGATATCTTTAGTGGAAAACAGCTTCAGCGTGTTGTCAGCATTTTTGCTGGCAGTTACGCCTGTGCTAGCGCTGTTGATCGAAGAAACAATAGTATCGATCGAATCACCTTTCTTAAACTTCACCTCAACGCCATTAAAAGACACAGAGGTATCAGTAGTTAATTTGGCTTCAGTACTACCCGCCGTAAGGCCTAGCTTGGAAAGTGAACCTGGACCAGTAGTACCCACTCCATCAGCCAAGTCAATTGATTGACCTTTCGCCGAAGTCAGCTCCAGACGCCCATCACTACTAACTGTGGCTGTGACTCCCGTTTTATCTTTCAAAAGATTAATAGCTGTTGCAGTTTCTGTTAAAGACTTATCCGCTGTGATATCAACCTTTATACCGTTGATCCGGACTTCACCGGCTTCCGCGCCTGCTTTAGGAGCCGCGGGCGTTACAAAACCCGCTGTCGAGGTTGCAGAACCTACGGCTGTAAAAGTAATGGCCGAGGACAAGTTTATTTTTTTGCCTGCGGAATCAACGGACGCCGACACACCAGTCTTGGAAGTCTGCTTGTTGATTTCGGCGATGGCGTCTTCGATTTTTGAACCTTTAGCAATCGAAACATCTGCACCATTGATAGTCAGGGTTTCATCAGACGTGGGCGCAGCAAAATCAGCGCCAGAGGCCTTGAACTTGGCAACATCGTTTACGCCACCAACAATCTTAGCTGACAATGCACTTGCAGCACCCGAAGCACTTGCTTCCCCATAAGAGCCCTTCAAACCAGTAGCACTGATATCGCTCATACCGAACGAAATAGTCTGGTTGGCATCAGCACCCACCTGGAAAGCCTGGTTCTGGAACGAACCGTCCAGCAGGTTACGACCACCGAAGGTGGTGGTAGACGAAATACGGGTCAGTTCACCGACTTTCGCTGTGAATTCTTGTTGCAGGGAAGCACGGTCATCAGCGCTTTTATCACCGTTCGCGGACTGCAGGGCCAGTTCACGCAAACGTTGCAGAATATTGGTCGACTCTTGCATCGCGCCTTCAGCCGTCTGTGCAATCGACGAGCCGTTGTTGGCGTTGGCGATGGCAACGGTCATGCCTTTAACCTGGGAGGTCAGACGGTTGGCGATCTGCATGCCGGCAGCGTCGTCTTTGGCGCTGTTGATTTTCAGGCCGGACGACAGACGGGTCATCGAGGTGCTCAACGAGTCGCCGGCTTTGTTCAGGTTCTTCTGAACGGTCTGGGACGTGACGTTAGTGTTTACTGATAAAGCCATGACGAAATCCTCATTGGATGAATACTGCGGCTTCCGGCCCTGGCAACCGCCGGGTGTGGCCTAGAGAACCTTCGTAATAGTTATCGTCGTGAATGTCGGTTGCTTGAGGGTTATTTTGATTTTTTTTGCTGGCAAAGGGGCATGCCTTGTAATTCAGGGGGTTAGCGGGTCGATTAGCTGCCGGGTCCCCCCAGTGTGGGAGCGGGCTTGCTCGCGATTCGGGCGGCGCGGTGCTTCAGGCAAACCAGGGTGATGCCATCGCCAGCAAGCCCGCTCCCACAAATTCAATCTGCCCTGTCAGAAAGCAAAACGCCCATGGCTTTAGGGCCACGGGCGTTTGATGTTTCGGCTTGCAGCTTATGGGCGATAGATAATCGCCGAGCCCCACGACAGGCCCACACCAAAACCGCTCAGCGCCACGCGCTTCCAGGTGGCGGTCATCACGTGCTTTTCCAGCAGCAGCGGAATGCTCGACGACACGGTGTTGCCGGTCTCGACCATATCCTTGATAAATTTCTCCGGCTCGCCTTCAAAGCGACGGGCCACGGCGTCAACGATGGCCGCACTGCCCTGGTGGATGCAGAACGCGTCGATGTCTTTGGAGGTCAGTTCGGACTCTTCCAGCAGCTCGTTCAAGTGCGCAGGCACTTTAAGCAGGGCAAAGTTGAAGACCTGGCGGCCGTTCATAAAGAACACGCCATCACTGACTTTCAGATGGGGCGCACCCGAGCCGTCAGTGCCGAACTTGGCCTTGCCCAACTGCCAGGGAGCGTCTTCGCCCATCCAGGTGGCGGTGGCCGCGTCACCAAAGAGCATGGTGGTGTTGCGGTCTTCCGGGTCGACGATTTTCGAATAGGGGTCTGCGGTGATCAGCAGGCCGTTTTTCAGGCCCGTGGCTTCCATAAAGCCTTTCATCGCATAGATGCCGTAGACATAGCCCGAGCACCCCAGGGAAATGTCAAAGGCGGCAACATGGGTCGGCAGGCCGAGCTTGTCCTGGACGATGGCGGCCGTGTGCGGCAGGCCTTCGGCGTCGCCGTTCTGGGTGACGACGATCAGCGCGTCAATGGATTCGCGCTTGAGTTGCGGGTTGTTGGCGAACAGCGCGTTGACCGCTTCGACACACAGATCCGAGGTTTCCTGGTCAGCCTCTTTGCGCGGCAGAAAGGCCGAACCGATCTTGCCCAGAATGAATTCTTCGTCTTTGGAGAACTTCGCGCCTTGCGCGTAGTTGTCTACACCGCTTGCTGGCACGTAACTGGCGATGCTTTTAATGCCAATCATTGTGGCTTCCCAATACTAAATAGCTGGAGATCACCCGCTCGCAAAATCGAGGGGCGCTGACAATAAAGGGGCTTTTTCGCGCAGGAATGCGGCGAATATGGGTGCATAAAAATAAACAAAACAGCCTGGAAAAGGCCCCGCACCCGCCCGTACGTTTCATACGATACAGTGAAGATGCCCGTTATGACTCATAGGTCACGCTATTTTGTGCGGTTTTATACAAAAGGTTTCAAGAAAGACGAGGACTGACCTGTAGCCGCTGAGGAGCGAAGCGAGGCTGCGATCGAGGACGCAGTCCTCGCAAAATCGGCCATCACCGGATTTCTGAAACACCGAGCCGGATGGTTTTGCGGCCGCTTCGCAGCCGATCGCAGCCTCGCTCCGCTCCTCAGCGGCTACAAAGTCAGTATCACAGCTGGTTAAACAGGCTCAGCTGGGAGATTTTCACGAATGCCAGTTGCGAGGCTTCGAGCATGGCTTTCTGGAACGCCAGTTCGATGGATGCCCCCGCCATGTCGGTGTTGCCGATCGCCGCCGTGGTGGAGTCGTTGGCCAGGCCCAGGCTGATATTTTCATCCGCCTGAATATCCACCGCCTTGAGCCGCGCACCAATCGAGCCGCGGGCGCTGTCGACGCCGGCACTGGCGTTTTTCAGGTTGCCGATCGCGGAGTTGATCGCGTCCTTTTGCGTTTGCTGGGCCAGCGGGTCTTTGTCGCTGGGGATTTCCAGGGCCTTGCGCAGCTGGCTGATGGTGTCCAGCGCGTTTTGGCTCTGGTGGTTGTTGCGGTTGACGACAAACTGGTCGCCCGCCTCAGGAGTGCCTGAAAACGTGAAATCAACCCCCAGCGCGCCGCTGGCAACATCGCCCTTGGCAATCGATTTGCTGTCGGCGGTCAACGGCTGGGCATACACCTCGTACTCGGTGGCACTGGTGAATTTGATCACCGCGCCATTGCTCGGGAAACTGTCGGCGTAGACGCCGGCATCGGTCACTGTCGACTCGGTGAGCTGTGCAGTCGAGGTATTGCTCGGGGTGCGCGAGGCGTTAATCGTGTCTGCCTTGGCCTCAAGGGTAAAGGTACGCTCCGCCACCAACGCATCCCGCTCAGCTGCAGGAACGTCCTTGAGATTGGGGGTGATATCAAAGGATACCCCGCGCAGGCTGATGTTCTGCGAACCGTCCCTGGTCGGGTCGAACACGCCATTGCCCGCCACCTGCGAGGTCAGGTCATTGCCGTCGCGGTCAGTAAGGGTGTACTGGGTGCTGCTGCTGAATTTCAGCGTATAGGGCTGACCTTCGGCGAAACTCTTGTTGAACACCGCGCTTGAAGTGACCAGACCGGCAGACACCGAGAGCTTGCCGTCATTGACGGTCGGCTTGCCATCGGCGCCCATGCTTGACACAAAAGTCGCCTGGGTACGCCCGGTATTGGTCGCGCCTTCCATGATGCTCCTGGCCGTGTCACTGCTGGCCAGGGTCAGGGTGTCGGAAACCTTCAGGTTGAGCTGGGTGTCGTCGCCCTGATAGCTGTAGGTGCCATCATTGTTGCGGGTGTAAGGCGGGGTATCGGTCTTGGAGCCGGAGAACATGTAGTTGCCCGCGGCGTCCTTGCTGTTGAGCAGGCTGAACACCTGCTCTTCAATACTGCCCAGTTCGTTGGCAATGGCCAGGCGATCGGCATCGCTTTTGCCGCTGCCTGCGCCCAGGGCCAGCTCACTGGCCTTTTGCAATGAATTGTTGATGCTGTCGAGCACCGCTTCCTGGGCACCCAGCGATGACTTGATGCTGTTCATATTGGTGTTGTACTGGGCCAGCATGTCTTTTTGCTGCTGCAATTGCAGCAGGCGCGCCGCGCCCACCGGGTCATCGGCGGCGGTCTGGATGCGCACGCCGGAGTCGATCTGGCCCTGGGTCTTGATCACCGACGAGAAGTTGTTCTGGTAGGTGGCACTGGTCGATTCAAAAAACTGCGAAGTTGAAATACGCATCGTCGCGGGCTCCCTTAAAGACTGTTGATCAGCGTGCTGAAGGTTGCTTGCGCCGCTTTGATGATCTGCGACGAGGCGGTGTAGTACTGCTGGAACTTGACCAGGTTGGAGGCTTCTTCGTCCAGGTTGACCTGGGACACCGAGTTGCGCACCTCTTTGGCGTAGGCCAGTGCCGCGCCATTGGCAGTACCGTCGACCGCGGCCTGGCTGGCTTTGCCGCCCACTTTGGACACCAACTGGCTGTAGGAAGTAGCCATGCTGACGCCGCCGGTGCCGTCCTTGCTTACGCCCACTGTGGCCTTGGTTTGCAGGCCCAGCAGTTCGTTGGCGTTGCGGTTGTCAGCCTTGCCGTCCTTGTTGAACTTGATATCGAAGCTGTCACCCTTGCCCGGCGAGCCGCTGATGGTTGCGTCGAAGCTGACATCCGAAGTGCTGCCGTCAGCGTTGGCGACCGGCACCTTGATCTTGACGGCGTTGTCCTGGCCCGGCACATAGGAGCCGTCGCTGATCTTTTCGCCCTTTTCGTTCAGTACCCGGTAAGTATGGGTTCCAGCGTCATTAACCCCATCGAATACAATACGCAATGGCATCGCGTCTTCAACCTGTGACTGGCCCAGGTTGGTGCCGCTGTAAATATCCAGTGGTACTGTCAGGTTCAAGCCACTCACCGCACCCGTACCCGTATTGGAGCCGCCCGCCCCGGCCACCAATGGCCCGGCAAATGCCAATTTATTGGCATCGCTCATTTGTACGCCGATATTGCTTGCGCCACTGCGGGTGGGGCTGACCTTGAACGCATCACCAGCGGTCATCGGGCCGCCCTTGAGGTCCAGAGTGAAGCCGTCGATGACCTTGGCCGGGTTGTCCGTGGTGGCGAACGCGCCCATATCGGTGCCGTCGGAGCGCTTGACCGAATACTCGGTGGCGCTGGTAAACGTGACCTGATAGTCGTAGGCGGTCAGCGCGCCGCTGTCGGCGATGCTGACATTGAAGTTGCCTGCGCCAATATTGCCGGTCGCCGCTTGGCTGCGCTGGGTGATGGCCTTGTCACTGTTGATGCTGTTGAACATCGACGAGCCGAACTCGCCATTGGCATCCAGGCCCTGGCCCAGCTGCTGGTTGATCGCATCGGCGACCACAATGGCTGTACGCCCCAGATCATTCATGGCCGGGGCCAGTACCTCATCGCGATAGCGCAACAGGCCGCCGATCTTGCCGCCGCTGAGCACCGAGGTCACGTCGGAGCTCGATTGCTGGTAATTGATC
The DNA here is from genome assembly GCF_002269505.1 of Pseudomonas fragi. Taxonomy (GTDB): domain Bacteria; phylum Pseudomonadota; class Gammaproteobacteria; order Pseudomonadales; family Pseudomonadaceae; genus Aquipseudomonas; species Aquipseudomonas fragi_D. The sequence goes on from NZ_NQKQ01000018.1 coordinate 70,676, forward strand.
TGGATGCTGTACTGGCTTTTGTCGACCTTGCCCGGTACCGCCGAGAGGGTATTGGAGGTCGAACCCTGCACCAACGCCTGACCGGTGCCCAGGGTGATGTCGTAGACGTTGTCGTGCTCCTGGACCGTCACCCCGACCAGCTCGTTGAGGGTGCGTACCGCTTCGTTGCGCGCATCCAGCAGGTTGTTCGGGGTATTGCCCGCCGTGGTGGCCTGGGTGATCTGCTTGTTCAGCGAGGCGATGGTGGCCGTGTGCTGGTTGACCATTGAGGTCAGGGTATCCAGCTGGCTGTTGATCCCTTCGTTCTGCTGGTTGAGCTGGGACGAAATCGAGTTGAAACGATTGCTCAATGTCTGCGCACTGGTCAGCAGCAGTTGGCGCGCCGACACATCACCAGGCGCCGCGGCGGCGGTTTGCAGCGAGCTGAAAAAGCTGCTCAGGGCTGCCGAAACGCCAGTATTTTTATCCGACAGCAGTTTGTCGACCGTGCCGATCTGGTCGAGATAAGCCTGGGCATCGCCATTGAGCGACGTGGTGGTTTGCAACTGGGCGTCGAGGTAGGAGTTGTACACGCGGCGCACGTCGGCCAGGGTGGTGCCGGTGCCGATAAACACCCCGCCCACCTGCTGCGAAGCACCGCTGCCCTGGACGATCTGCTGACGCGAATAGCCCGAGGTATTGGCGTTGGCAATGTTGTTGCCGACTGTCGCCAATGCGCCCTGACTGGCGTTGAGCCCCGACATCCCGATGTTGATCAAACTCGCCATGGTTCAAACCTTATAAATTCGTGAGAGAACCCGTCGAGGCGTAGCTCTGGTAGGTTTTCATTTGCTTGGCTATCTGCGAAATCTTGCTTGCGTACTCAGGGTCGGTTGCGTAACCGGCCTTCTGCAACTCGCGTACAAACTGCTCCGGTTTATCGGCCGCGTTGAGTACATCTTTATAACGATTGTTGCTCTGCAACAGCGTCACCAGATCATGGAAGCTGTCCTGGTAGGAGTCGTAGGAACGGAAGTCCGCCGTCTCCTTGACCATCTGCCCGCCCTTGAACTCGCTGGTGATGGCCCGTGCCTGGGCGCCCTGCCAACTGCCGGTGGCCTTGATGCCGAACAGGTTGTGGCTGCTGCTGCCATCTTGCTGGCGCATCACCGACTTGCCCCAGCCGGTTTCCAGTGCGGCTTGCGCCACCAGGTACAGCGGGTCGACACCGATGCGGTCGGCGGCCTGTTGCGCCATCGGCAGCATGGTGGCGACAAATGCATCCGGCGACTCGAAGGCCTGTTTGGCAGGGGCCAGCGGCGGCTGCGCCACGGCACGACCGTAAATCTGCATGCGGCCTTGCACGCCGCTGGCACTGAGCATCGGCTGACGGCTGCCCTTGAGCACTGCATCAAGCCCCGGCGATGTACGCCCCAGCACAGTGGCGGTGTTGAGCGTGGCGCGTGCCGGGTCGGCCGACGGCACGATGCCAGCCAGCAAACGGTCAGTGAGCTTGCTCGGCAACGCCAGACGGCGCTGATTGAGCATGGCCATGTCATTTTTATGACCGTCGGCTGCGGCTGCTGGCGTAGTGGCAACCCGCGAAGCCCACAATGGACGCTGACCACTGGAGCGCACAAAAGGGCTGTCGACGGTGGCGGCGGCCGGGGCTTTGACTTCGGCAGTCAGCGCCGTGGTAATCGCAGCCTCCCCCGGCACCGCAGCTTTGTTTTTCGACATCTGGCGCATCAATACATCCGCAAGACCGATGCCACCGCCCTGCCGGGACAGAGTCACTGACAGTTGCTGGTCGTACATTTCCTGATACTGCTTGGCAGCCGGGGTGTTGAGCGGGTTGTCCTTGCCCAGCACTTCGTTGGCCGAGCGCATGGACTTGAGCATTTCGTTGAGGAACAGCGACTCGAATTCCTGCGCAACCTTGCGCATATTGCCGTCACTTTCGCGGTCGCCGACTTTCAGGTTATTCAGCCGATTCAGGTCGGTGAACGCCCCTGAATCGCTACCGCTAACCACTCCACTCTTACGCATATCCATGACGTCGGCCTCAGATCACGATCAGGTCGGCTTGCAGCGCGCCGGCCTGTTTCAGCGCTTCGAGAATCGCCATCAAGTCGCCAGGAGCCGCGCCGACCTGATTCACTGCACGCACGATCTCGTCGAGAGTGGTGCCCGGGCCGAACTTGAACATCGGCTTGGCTTCCTGCTGGGCATTGAGTCGCGAGCGCGGCACAACAGCGGTCTCGCCGTTGGACAGCGGGCCGGGCTGGCTGACAATCGGGTCTTCAGTGATGGTCACGGTCAGGCTGCCGTGGGTTACCGCGGCGGGCGAAACCTTGACGTTCTGGCCAATCACGATAGTGCCGGTACGCGAGTTGATGATGACCTTGGCCACCGCCTGCCCCGGATCGACTTCGAGGTTTTCCAGGATCGACAGGTAGTCGACGCGCTGGCTCGGGTCCAGTGGCGCAGTCACGCGAACCGAACCGCCATCGATGGCCTGGGCCACGCCGGGGCCGAGCAGGTCATTGATCTTGTCGACAATACGCTTGGCGGTGGTGAAGTCCGAACGATTGAGGTTGAGGGTCAGGCTGTTGCCCTGGTTGAAACCGCTGGGCACGGCCCGCTCAACCGATGCACCACCCGGAATACGCCCGGCCGACGGCACGTTGACGGTGATTTTCGAGCCGTCACGGCCTTCGGCATCAAAGCCGCCGACCACCAGATTGCCCTGAGCCACCGCATACACATTGCCATCGATGCCTTTAAGCGGTGTCAGCAGCAGCGTACCGCCGCGCAGGCTTTTGGAGTTGCCGATGGAGGAAACGGTGATATCGATCACCTGCCCCGGCTTGGCAAATGCTGGCAAATCGGCGCTGATGGACACCGCCGCAACGTTTTTCAGCTGCACATTGCCCGACCCTGGCGGCACCTTGATGCCGAACTGCGACAACATGTTGTTGAACGTCTGCAGGGTGAACGGGGTTTGCGTGGTCTGGTCGCCCGTACCGTTCAAGCCGACCACCAGGCCATAACCAATCAATTGGTTGGAGCGCACGCCGGAAATGCTGGCGATGTCTTTCAACCGCTCGGCGTGGGCGCCCAGGGCGGTCGACAACAGCAACACGGCGGCCAGCAGATGCTTGAGGTTAGGCATGGTGAAGTTCATCACTAAAAGGGAAACAGCGGGCTAAGGAAGAAACGGTCAAACCAGCCCGGCTGGCTTGCATCGGCAAAAGAACCGGTGCCCGAGTAGGTGATGCGCGCATCGGCCACACGGGTCGAAGACACGGTGTTATCGGTGGCGATATCATCGGCGCGGACCAGGCCGGCAATGCGCACCAGTTCGTCACCGGTGTTGAGGGTCATCCACTTTTCACCGCGCACGGCGATGATACCGTTGGGCAGCACGTCGGCCACGGTCACGGTGATCGAACCGGTCAGGCTGTTGCCCTGCCCGGCCTTGCTGTCGCCCTTGGTGGCACGGCTGCCGCTGTAACCGGCATTGAGGCTCAGGTCACCCCCGCCCAGCGGGTTGTTGGTGGTCAGGCCGCTGCCGAACAACGAGGTCAGGCCGATGCTGGTGTTGCTGTTCTTACCGATCGCCGAGTTGGCGTTTTTACTCGCCTGGGTCTTCTCGTTGAGGGTAATGGTAATGATGTCGCCGATACGGTACGCCTTGCGGTCGCTGTACAGGTTCTGCTCGAAACCGGCTTGGTAGATCGAGCCGTTGTTGGCCGCAGCCGGCAGCGGCGTGCGCGGCAGCACAGGCGCGTAGTACGGATCGTTGGCCCGCGGTGGCGGGCTGACGCAACCGGCCACGAAGGTAATGGCGCCCAGTGCCAGAACAGAAAACAAGCGCTTCATGAGCTCTCCCGCTATTTCACGTAGTTACAGGTTTTGCGTGACGAACGACAACATCTGGTCAGCGGTCGAGATCACCTTGGAGTTCATCTCATAGGCACGCTGGGTGGTAATCATGTTGACCATTTCTTCCACGGTGCTGACGTTCGAGGTCTCGAGCATGCTTTGCATGGTCAGGCCAAAACCGTTCAGGCCCGGCGTGCCGATTTGCGGCGCGCCGCTGGAAGCGGTTTCAAGGAACAGGTTGCCGCCCTGGGACTGCAAGCCGGCCGGGTTGATAAAGTCGGCGGTCTGCACGTTACCTATCACTTGCGCCGCCGGGTTGCCGGAAATGGTCACCGACACGGTACCGTCCTGGCCAACGGTGAAAGTCTGGGCATCGGCCGGCACTACAATCGCCGGTTCCAGGGCAAAGCCGCTGGCGGTGACGATCTGACCGTTGGAGTCCAGGTGAAAAGTACCGTCACGGGTGTAGGCCGTTGTGCCATCGGGCTGCATGATCTGGAAAAAACCGCGGCCGTTGATGGCCATATCCAGCGGCTGCTCGGTGGTTTGCAGGCTACCGGCAGTGAAGTTCTTTTGCGTGCCGACGATGCGCACCCCGGTACCCACTTGCAGACCCGATGGCAGCTCGCTGTCCTGGGTGGACTGGGCACCCGGCTGGCGCTTGATCTGGTAGAGCAAGTCCTGGAACTCGGCGCGATCACGTTTGAAGCCGGTGGTCGAGACGTTGGCCAGGTTGTTGGAAATGGTGGTCAGGTTGGTGTCTTGTGCAGCCAAACCCGTTTTTGCAACCCACAGTGCCGGAAGCATGGTGCTCTCCTCGCGCGCCGGTTTTTCGGCGCTACGTTCAAGTAATTAGCTGATAGACAGGACGCGAGTCATGGCCTGGTCGTCTTCTTTGGCGGTGTTCATCATTTTGATATGCAGCTCGAACTGCTTGGACAGGGCCAGCACCGAGGTCATTTCATCCACTGCATTGACGTTGCTCGCCTCCAGAAAGCCCGAGGTCACCCGCACATTGGCATCGGCCGGGGCCGGCTGGCCGTCATTGGTGTGGATCAGGCCGTCAAGGCCCTTGCTCATGGTTTTCAGATCAGGTTGAACCAGCTTGATCCGGTCCACTTGCGCCATCACCCGGGGGCCTTCGCCCTGGGCGCGGATGCTGATGGTGCCGTCTTCGCCGACTTCGATCTGCTGCTGGGGCGGCACCGCGATCGGCCCGCCATTGCCCATGATCGGCATGCCGTTGCCAGCACGCAGGATGCCCAGGGCATCCACGTTCATGCTGGCGGTACGCACATAAGCTTCACTGCCGTCGGGGGCCTGCACCGCCAGCCAGCCGTCACCGGACACGGCCACATCGAGGTCACGACCGGTCTCCACCAGCGCACCGGGGCTGAAGTCGGTGGCCGGGCGCTCGGTCAAGGCAAAGGCACGCGCCGGAAAGCTGTCACCGAACACCGGCATCGAGCGGGCCTGTTCCAGGTCACGCTGAAAACCGTTGGTTGAGATGTTCGCCAGATTGTTGGCATGGGCCTTTTGCGCCAGTGCGTTCTGACTGGCGCCGGTCATTGCCACATATAGGTACTTGTCCACAGTCTTTCCTCTGTCTGACGGACGCTTGCCGCCCACCGCTGTACTGCAGAGGTCATTGCAATTTGCGCACCAACTTTATTTTGACGCTACGAAAGGCCGTATTGACTGGGCTCGTAGCTGATTTGGGGATGGGAGAAGAAAGGCAAAAAATGTCACTACGGCGGAGTTCTGCCGGTAGCGGCAAGGCATGGTCTGCCAGTCAAGGCGAAACCTGTGGGAGCGAGCCTGCTCGCGAAGACCGTTCGCGAGCAGGCTCGCTCCCACGGTTTACGGCTTAACCTTGAGAATATCGTGCTCGCGCAGCTTGTTGGCGATAGTCGTGTGGGAAACCCCCAATCGCTTACCCAGCAATCGGCTACTCGGGTGCTCGGAATACAGCTGCTCCAGCACCGCCTTTTCGAAACGCCCGACAATCTGCTCCAGGCCGCCTTCCAGCGAGAACTCACCCAGGGGCTGACGCACGCCGTAATCCGGCAAACGAATATGTTCAGCCTTGACCACCCCACCATCACACAGCGAAACCGCCTGAAACAGCACGTTCTCCAACTGACGAACGTTACCCGGCCAGTGGTAGTGGCTCAACCGGTCCATCGCCGCCGGCGCCAGGCGCGGCAGCGAACAGCCGATCTGGCGGCTGGCCTGATCGAGAAAGTGCTCGACCAGCGGCTCAAGGCCGTCCAGGCAATCGCGCAGCGGCGGGATATGCAGCGACAGCACGTTGAGCCGGTGATACAGGTCCTGGCGAAACTCGCCACGGGCACACAGCTCGGACAGGTCGACCTGGGTGGCACACATCACCCGCACATCGAGATAGACCTCTTCATCACTGCCGACCCGGCGAAAGCAACCATCCTGCAAGAAGCGCAGCAATTTGACCTGCAAGCGCGGGCTCATTTCACCCACGCCATCAAGAAACAACGTACCGCCAGCTGTCAGCTCCAGCAGACCCAGCTTGCCCTCGGCCCGCGCCCCTTCAAACGCGCCGGGGCCGTAGCCGAACAACTCGGTTTCAGCCATCGACTCGGGCAAGCCGGCACAGTTCAGCGCCATCAATGGCGACTGGCCGCGGGGGCTGGCCAGATGGCAGGCCCGGGCCAGCAGCTCCTTGCCGGTGCCGGTTTCACCTTCTATTAATAGCGGCGCATCCAGCGGTGCCATGCGCCGGGCTTCGCGCACCACCGCGGCCATGACTTTGGAGCTTTGGAAAATACTGTCGAAACCGCGCAACTCCTGCTTGCGCACATTGTAGATTTGCTCGCCCACGCGGTCGGCGCGGTGCAGGGTCAGCACGGCCCCTGCCATCGCCTCGCTTTCATCGTGTTCGAGCTGCAGCGGCGCGATATCCGCCAGGTACACCAAACCCTTGATCTTGACCCGCAGGCCATTGATCCGCGACTTGTTGGCTCGCACCAGTTCGGGCAGGTCAAAATCTTCGGCATAACGGGACAGGGAAATGCCCGGCACTTCATCCACCCGCACCCCGAGCAACTGCGCGGCGGCACGGTTGGCCGCGACGATGCAACCGCCCATATCGATGGACAGTACGGGAAACTCCAGCGCCCCCAACAAGGCATTGAGTTCCATATGCCGACGTTCGCTGGGCATCAGGCCTACCCGCTTGACCCCGAACACCCCGGCAATGGTTTCAAATTTCGGACGCAAAGCCTGAAACTGCAGGTTAATCAGATTGGGGCAGTACAGATAAATCGCATTGCCCTGATCACCCCCCACCTCGCCGCGCTTGACGTTGATGCCGTAGGCCACCAGCAGGTTGAGGATGTCGCGAAGAATGCCAATCCGGTTTTGGCAGTGGACTTTAATGCGCATGGGCAGGGCTCGGGAATAACTAACAATGGATGTCCTATGTGGGAGCGAGCCTGCTCGCGAAGGCTCAAAGAGCGCCATTCGCGAGCAGGCTCGCTCCCACAGAGAGATTTTCCGGCTTCAGAGGCATTTCATCGTCACGATTTTGTGACAGTTGTACTGTCGCGCACTCAAGAATGACAGCCCGCCTCTCACGTCGTAACGAATACTTTACGAATAAGCGCCATCATCCCAGCATTACCGGCTTTAGGCTAGCTGCACAGGACATTCACTTGGGGTATCACTAAGGCATCGCAACAACACCGAATAATAAAAACGATTTCCTTGCGGAGAGCCCCATGAAGCAAACGAAATACGTCGCCCGTGAGCCTGATGCCAATGGCTTTATCGACTACACACCCGCTGAACACGCGGTGTGGAACACGCTGATTACCCGCCAGCTGAAACTGCTGGAAGGCCGCGCCTGCCCCGAGTACATGCAAGGCATCGAAAAGCTGGGCCTGCCCCACGACCGCATCCCGCAACTCGACGAGATCAATCAGGTCCTGGGCGCTACCACGGGCTGGCAAGTTGCCCGGGTACCCGCACTGATCCCCTTCCAGACCTTCTTCGAGTTGCTGGCCAACAAGCAGTTTCCGGTGGCCACCTTTATTCGTACCCCCGAAGAACTCGATTACCTGCAAGAGCCGGATATTTTCCATGAGATTTTCGGCCACTGCCCGCTACTGACCAACCCGTGGTTTGCCGAATTCACCCACACCTACGGCAAGTTGGGCCTGCAGGCGAGCAAAGAACAACGGGTGTATCTGGCACGCCTGTACTGGATGACCATCGAGTTCGGCCTGGTCGACACGCCTGAAGGCAAACGCATTTACGGTGGCGGGATTCTGTCGTCGCCCAAAGAAACGGTTTACAGCCTGTCATCAGAGCCGGAACATCAGGCTTTCGATCCGCTGGAAGCCATGCGCACGCCGTATCGCATCGATATTTTGCAGCCGTTGTATTTTGTCCTGCCGGACTTGAAGCGACTGTTTGACCTGGCCCATGAAGACATCATGGGTATGGTCGAAAAAGGCATGCCCCTGGGCCTGCACGCGCCGAAATTCACGCCCAAGCCGAAAGCGGCTTAACCCTTTTTAGTCATCTATAAAAACTGATTTCAGGAATCCACCATGAACGCACTGAACCAAGCCCACTGCGAAGCCTGCCGCGCCGATGCTCCACAGGTCAGCGACGAAGAGTTGCCGATCCTGATCAAACAGATCCCGGACTGGAACATCGAAGTTCGCGACGGCATCATGCAGCTGGAAAAGGTCTTTCTGTTCAAGAACTTCAAATTCGCCCTGGCCTTTACCAATGCCGTGGGTGAAATCGCCGAAGCTGAAGGCCATCACCCGGGTCTGCTGACCGAATGGGGTTCGGTCACCGTGACCTGGTGGAGCCACTCGATCAAGGGCCTGCACCGCAACGACTTCATCATGGCCGCACGCACCGACGAAGTGGCCAAAACTGCTGAAGGTCGCAAGTAATGCACTTCGCCGATATTGGTCGGGTACCGGGCGACCCGATCCTCGGTTTGATGGACGCCTACCAGCAAGACAGCAACCCGGACAAGTTCGACCTGGGCGTGGGCGTCTATAAAGACGCCAATGGCCTGACGCCGATCCTGCAATCGGTAAAGCTGGCCGAGCAGCGCCTGGTGGATCAGCAACAGACCAAAACCTATATCGGCGGTCATGGTGACAGCCGATTCGGGCAACTGATCAGCGAACTGGTGCTGGGCGAAGACTCGCCCCTGTTGGCCAGCAAGCGTGCTGCAGCGACCCAGACCCCGGGCGGTACAGGGGCCTTGCGCCTGAGCGCCGATTTTATCGCGCAATGCTTGCCGGGCCGTGGCATCTGGCTGAGCGATCCAACCTGGCCGATTCACGAAACCATCTTTGCCGCAGCCGGGCTGAAGATCAGTCACTACCCCTATGTGGGCAGCGACAACACGCTCAATGTAGCGGCCATGCTCGAAGCGCTGGAGCACGCACCCAAGGGCGATGTGGTGCTGCTGCACGCCTGCTGCCACAACCCGACCGGCTTTGACCTGTCCCAGGCTGACTGGCTGCAGGTGCTGGACGTGGTACGCCGTCGTGAACTGCTGCCATTGATCGACTTTGCCTACCAGGGCTTTGGCGACGGACTGCAGGAAGACGCCTGGTCGACCCGCCTGTTCACCCGTGAACTGCCGGAAGTGCTGATCACCAGCTCGTGCTCGAAGAACTTCGGCCTGTACCGCGAACGGGTCGGTGCATTGATTGTGTGTGCCAATGACGCCGAAAAGCTGACCGACATCCGCAGCCAACTGGCCTATATTGCGCGCAACTTGTGGTCCAACCCACCGGATCACGGCGCGGCGGTGGTGGCGACGATTCTCGGTGATGCACAGATAAAAAAACTGTGGATCGACGAAGTAGAAGCCATGCGCAGCCGCATCGCGCAATTGCGCAGCGGCCTGGTCGAAGCCCTGACACCGTTCGGGCTGGCTGAGCACTTTGCTCATATCAATGCGCAACGCGGGATGTTTTCGTACACCGGCCTGACCCAGGAGCAAGTCCAGTTGTTGCGCGAGAAACACAGCGTATACATGGTCGGCTCGGGGCGCGCCAATATGGCCGGGGTCGACGGCACGCGCCTGAACCTGCTGGCCAAGGCCATAGCGCAGGTGTGTACCCGCTGATTTTGTACCTGTAGTCGCTGCCGAAGGCTGCGAAGGGTTGCGGAGCAACCCGTTCTCTCGAGCTCACCGCAGACTTCGGCAGCGACTACAGGGTTCTTACGCCGTCAGATGAAAAGTTCGCTACAAATCCCCCCAGACGCAATAAAAAGACAAATTGTCACACTCCCTCCTGTATCCTTAGCAAGCTACTTAAAACACACCTTACGAGGAGCGCGACGATGCACGAGATCCCAAACCTCCCCTTCCCAAGCCTGCACGAAACCGAGCAGCCAACCCCGCAACACACCAGTGGCGAAAACCCCGCACTGGACGAGGCTTCTGAAAGCCTGCAGGCCGACAGCGAAGACTGACGGCGCACAATCAGACGGTGCGAAAAGCATTCAGTTTTTCACACCGTCTGACACAATTGCTCCACCCCCCTATTCCGGATTCAAGCGTGACTGACACTTTCAGCGACACCCAGGCCAGCGTGCTGATCGGCACCGCCGAGAAAATGATCGACCTCTGGGAGCGCCTCAGCCCCGAGAAGCAAGCGCTCCTGCTCAAGCGCTTCGGCACCCAGGAAAATGCCCTGGCCGCTTTAATCGCGACACAACTGGTTACGCCACTATAATCTGCACCAACCGCTCCCCGCAGGACCCCTACCCCATGCCTGAAACACAGCGCCCCATGGCAATCACGCTGCAAGTGGTTTCCATCGTCCTGTTTACCTTTATCGGCTATCTGAACATCGGTATTCCACTGGCCGTGCTGCCGGGTTACGTGCACAACCATCTCGGTTACGGCACTGTGATCGCCGGGCTGGTGATCAGCGTGCAATATCTGGCCACACTATTGAGTCGTCCGTACGCCAGTCGCTTTATCGATACCCGGGGCAGCAAGCGCGCCGTGATGATTGGCCTGGCCGGCTGCGGCCTGAGCGGCGTGTTTATGCTGGTGTCTACCTGGCTGACGAGCATGCCGGCCTGGAGCCTTGCCAGCCTGCTGATCGGCAGGCTGGTGCTGGGCAGCGCGGAAAGCCTGGTGGGCTCCGGCTCCATCGGCTGGGGCATTGGCCGGGTCGGCGCACAGAACACGGCCAAGGTGATTTCCTGGAATGGCATCGCCAGCTACGGCGCGATTGCCATTGGCGCGCCTTTGGGCGTGGTCATGGTCGGCCACCTGGGCATGTGGAGCCTGGGGGTAAGCATCATGCTCCTGGGTGCGCTGGGCGTACTGCTGGCCTGGCCAAAACTGGCGGCCCCCATTGTCAGTGGCGTACGCCTGCCATTTCTACATGTACTGGGGCGAGTGTTGCCCCACGGCACCGGACTGGCCCTGGGCTCAATCGGCTTTGGCACCATCGCCACCTTTATCACCCTGTATTACGCGACCAACCACTGGGAAAACGCAGCGCTGTGCCTGAGCCTGTTTGGCGCCAGCTTTATCAGTGCGCGTTTGCTGTTCGGCAATCTGATCAACCGCATCGGCGGTTTTCGCGTGGCAATTGCCTGCCTGGGCGTTGAAACCCTGGGCCTGCTGTTGCTGTGGCTGGCACCCAACCCGGAGTTGGCCTTGGCGGGAGCAGCCCTGAGCGGCTTTGGGTTCTCGCTGGTATTCCCGGCGCTGGGGGTTGAGGCCGTCAACCTGGTGCCAGCCTCAAGCCGTGGTGCTGCGGTGGGTGCGTATTCGCTGTTTATCGACCTGTCGCTGGGCATCACCGGGCCGCTGGTGGGCGCCGTGGCAGCAGGGTTCGGCTTTGCGTCGATATTTCTGTTTGCGGCGCTGGCGGCATTCAGCGGGTTATTGCTGAGTGTTTATTTGTATCGCCAGGCCCAAGCTGCGCGCACCTGATAAAAAGCACCCTCACCCCGACCCTCTCCCGGAGGGAGAGGGAGGGAGCTGACCGCAGGCGAACTCACTATTACCACAAATCAGTCCCCTCTCCCTCCGGGAGAGGGTTCGGGTGAGGGGCCTTTGATCTTAAAAGCCCAGCTTAAAAATCCACCCTGCCCCGCCCGGCCTTGATGTTGCCGCGCTTGGTCTTGGATTCCAGCCGACGCTTTTTTGAGCCCAGGGTCGGCTTGGTCGGGCGGCGTTTTTTCTCGACCTTGGTCGCGCTGACGATCAACTCCGCCAGACGCTCCAGCGCATCAGCCCGATTCTGCTCCTGGGTGCGGTATTGCTGGGCCTTGATAATCAGCACGCCATCACTGGTAATTCGGCTGTCACGCAACGCCAGCAGCCGCTCTTTGTAAAAATCCGGCAACGACGAATTGGGGATATCAAAGCGCAGGTGCATGGCACTTGAAACTTTATTGACGTTCTGCCCGCCCGCACCCTGGGCGCGAATGGCTGACAGTTCGATCTCGGCATCAGGGATATGCACGTTATTGGAAATCACCAGCATTAAAAAAGGGTCCGCGTTCAGGGCCTTAAGGATACCCCACAAACAACAAACCCGGCGCAATGGCCGGGTTTGGTGGATTAACCGCTCAGCTTATTTAGCAGAGCTGTAAGCCGCAGCCGATGCCTGCACCGCGCGCTTGTTTTTGATCAGGTAGCACACCCACATAAAGACTACCCACACCGGAATCGCGTACACCGACACGCGAATCCCCGGGATCAGCAACATGATCACCAGGATGAACGCCACAAATGCCAGGCAGATGTAGTTGCCATAGGGGTACCACAGGGCCTTGAACAACGGGACTTGTGCGGTCTTGTCCATGTGCTGGCGGAACTTGAAGTGCGAGTAGCTGATCATCGCCCAGTTGATCACCAGGGTGGCCACTACCAGCGACATCAGCAGCTCCAGCGCATCATGGGGCATCAGGTAGTTGAGCAGTACTGCAATCACCGTCACCGCCGCCGAGGCCAGGATCGAGTTGACCGGCACGCCGCGCTTGTCGATTTTGGCCAGCACTTTCGGCGCATCGCCCTGCTGCGCCATACCCAACAACATGCGGCTGTTGCAGTAGGTACCGCTGTTGTACACCGACAACGCTGCGGTCAAGACCACGAAGTTGAGGATGTGCGCAGCGGTGTTACTGCCCAGCATCGAGAACACTTGCACGAACGGGCTGCTGCTGTAGCTGTCGCCACCGGCATTCAGGGTTTCAAGCAGCGAGTCCCACGGGGTCAACGACAGCAGAACTACCAGGGCACCGATGTAGAAAATCAGGATGCGGTAGATCACCTGGTTGATCGCTTTCGGGATCACGGTGCGCGGCTTGTCGGCTTCAGCTGCGGTGAACCCGAGCATTTCCAGACCACCGAAAGAGAACATGATAAAGGCCATGGCCATGATCAGACCGGTCGTCCCGTTCGGGAAGAAGCCACCGTGTTCCCACAGGTTGCTGACCGATGCCTGCGGACCACCGCTGCCGCTGACCAGCAGGTAGCTGCCCAGGGCGATCATGCCGACAATCGCCACGACCTTGATGATCGCAAACCAGAACTCAGCCTCGCCGAACACCTTGACGTTGGTCAGGTTGATCAGGTTGATCAGCACGAAGAAGGCCGCTGCCGAGGCCCAGGTCGGGATCTCCGGCCACCAGTAGTGCACGTATTTACCGACGGCGGTCAGCTCCGACATGCCCACCAGGATGTAGAGCACCCAGCAGTTCCAGCCCGACATAAAACCGGCGAAACCGCCCCAATATTTATGGGCAAAGTGGCTGAATGAACCGGCAACCGGCTCTTCGACGATCATTTCGCCAAGCTGGCGCATGATCATAAAGGCAATGAAGCCGCAGATCGCATAGCCCAGAATCATGGACGGCCCGGCCGACTTGAGCACCCCGGCCGAACCGAGGAACAGGCCAGTGCCAATCGCGCCACCGAGGGCTATCAGCTGGATATGACGATTTTTCAGGCCGCGTTTAAGCTCGCCCGAATGCGAGGTATTTCCACTCATTGAAAAGGTCCCACACAAGGTTTGATGTGATTCAGTGCGTTGTAACTTGAGCACCAGAGGCAGTGATCGAAGGGTCTACAACACAAATCAAACCCCAGCGCAGACGCCAGGAATCCAAGGTTGTTTCACGAGTCATGCGTCACCTGTTTGTTTTTATCTGTGACGGAATCGAACCCGCAACGCTTATGGCATTGCGGAATTATCAAGGCGGGTAGCCTTGGCAAAATGCGCGGGTACGCAATTGAGTCACAGTTAAAACGCGGCGCATTGTACACCCGCACGAAGGCAAGATCCCATCACACAGCCGATTGCAATACGAAACAAGCCGCAATTTATGTAGGAACTGTCCTAATTCTGTAAATCTCGGAAAATTTTCATTACAGCAGGGTGATTTCAGCGGTTTAGGGTCGGTAAGTGGCTGAATTCGTATGAATTTGTTGACAGGCTGTAACGATTACTTGCCACTTTAAAAGTGAAACATTCCTATGTAGTCGCTGAGGAGCGGAGCGAGGCTGCGATCGACTGCGTAGCAGTCGCGAATCCGGGCAATGTGTTTTACCTGACACACCGCGTGCGCTGGCTTTACGACTGCTACGCAGCCGATCGCAGCCTCGCTCCGCTCCTCAGCGACTACAGGTAGGTAATGGCTTTGCGCAGGCATAAAAAAACGCCAACCCCTGAGGGGTTGGCGTTTTTTGTACCGCGCTTACCGCTTACTGCGGCTTGCGACGACCGAAGCCCGGGCGCTGGCCCGAACCTGCCGGAGCGCCACGACGCTTGCCCGACGGCGCATCGTCAACCAGCTTTGGCCCGTTACGGGTTGGCTTGGTTGGACGCTTGTTGATTTCGCTCGGACGCTCGGCAACTGGCGCACCACGGCCTGCTGGCACACGGTCAGTACGACCTGCCGGCTTGCGGGCCGGACGAGCCGACTCATCGCGAGCCGGACGGCCCGGACGCTCGCCTTCGATATGCGGCTGGCGGGCCGGACGCGGCGCAACAGGTGCACCTTCAGCCGGGCGCAGCACGCGGGCAACACGGTCACCACGGGCCACAGGGCGCGAGGATTTGCGCTGCATGCGCTCAAGCTTGTCTTTGCTCTTGGCGTTCATCTCAGGCATGGCAACCGGCGTAAGGCCGACTTCAGCGCTGAGGATATCCACTTCGAACTGGCTCATTTCGCGCCAGCGGCCCATCGGCAGGTCGGAGTTGAGGAACACCGGGCCGAAACGCACGCGTTTCAGGCGGCTGACCACCAGGCCCTGGGATTCCCACAAGCGACGTACTTCACGGTTACGGCCTTCCATCACCACGCAGTGGTACCAATGGTTGAAGCCTTCGCCGCCCGGCGCCTGCTTGATGTCGGTGAAACGCGCCGGGCCGTCTTCCAGCACTACGCCGGCCTTGAGGCGCGCGATCATGTCGTCATCCACTTCGCCACGCACACGTACCGCGTACTCACGGTCCATTTCGTAGGAAGGATGCATCAGGCGGTTGGCCAGCTCACCGTCGGTGGTGAACATCAGCAAACCGGTGGTGTTGATGTCCAGACGGCCGATATTGATCCAGCGGCCTTCTTTTGGACGCGGCAACTTGTCGAACACGGTCGGACGGCCTTCAGGGTCGTCACGGGTGCAGATTTCGCCGTCGGGTTTGTTGTACATGATCACGCGGCGAACCGATTCGGCTGCCTCTTCACGCTTGATCACCTTGCCATCGATGGTGATGGCGTCGTGCAGGTCTACGCGCAGACCCAGAGTTGCATCCTTGCCATTGACCTTGATGCGGCCCTGGCTGATCCAGCTCTCTACATCGCGACGCGAGCCAACGCCAATACGGGCGAGGACTTTTTGCAGTTTTTCGCCTGCCGGGCCAATTTCCTGGCCGTCTTTAGGGTCGAGATCTTTCATCTGGGCACCTCCCGGTGTGTCAATTCAGGCGAGCGCCTGAAGTGTTAAAAATGGGCCTTGGAGCTCTGCTGAGCCCCAGAGGGTCGCGAATCATACGCTGATGTTGACCATTACGCATCAACGGCCAGTCACTTAGTGCCCGGCTCACTTGCTTTTCCGCCGGCCGGTGGCTTCAAGCGCCAGCAAGCGCAGGGCGGATTCTGCCAGCACCGTGCGTTTATCGTCCTTGTCGAGTTTCTTCCAGGCCTTGATTTCACGTTTTGTGCGCCCGCAGCCCAGGCAAATGTCGTCAGTGAATTTGCAAACACCGATGCAGGGGTCTTTGGTTGAACTCATGAATACACCTCGAATGCTTTTCTGTGGGAGCGAGCCGGCTCGCGATGAAATCGCTGCGTCAGTACAGATACATCTCGCCGCTCAAATCGCGAGCAGGCTCGCTCCCACAGGGGGGTGTCAGTCTTCCAGCTCACGGCGCTCCTGTTCGATGGCTTCGGCCAGCGCCTGAGCCTCAAGCTCTTCGTCGCTCATGGCAGATCGCTGCTCAAGTGCGGCAACCGCAGCGCGCAATCGCTCGCGGGCCAGTTCAGCCGCAGACGGTTGCTGCGGTTGTGGTTGCGCCTCTGGCTCTGCTTGCATCTCAGGCTCAGGCTTTGGCTCTTCACTTGCTGCCTGCGGCTCATCACTTGTCACTGCATCACGCAACAAGTCATCAAAGTCGGTTTTAAGACCTTCTTCCATCGAGTCCAGTTCCGTCAGCAAGGTACGGAAGCTGGTCTCATCTTTTGGCTCTTCGGGCTCGGCACTCTCGTCGGCCAGGGCCTGCAAGTGCGCAGGCACCGGAGCATCGTCGAAATCGAGAATCGGGTCAGGCTCCAGCTCGCGCAGCTCGGCCAGCGGCGGCAACTCATCGAGGCTCTTGAGGTTGAAGTGGTCAAGAAAGCCCTTGGTGGTGGCAAACATCGCTGGCTTGCCCGGCACGTCACGATAACCCACCACGCGAATCCACTCGCGCTCCAGCAGGGTCTTGACGATATGACTGTTGACCGCAACGCCGCGCACGTCTTCGATCTCGCCACGGGTGATGGGCTGGCGATAGGCAATCAGCGCCATGGTTTCCAGCATGGCCCGCGAGTACCGTTGCGGGCGCTCCTCCCACAAGCGTCCGACCCAGGGCGAGTACTTTTCGCGGATCTGCAGGCGATAGCCGGAGGCAACTTCTTTCAGTTCAAAGGCGCGGCCGTCGCAGGATTTGCGCAGCAGTTCCAGAGCCTTCTTGAAGACCGGGGGTTCCGGGCGCTCGCCCTCTTCAAACAGTTCGAACAGGCGTTCAAGGCTCTGCGGCTTTCCCGAGGCCAGCAGAAAGGCCTCAAGCAAGGGGGCCAGCTCGCGGGGTTCAGTCAAATTCATGGTTTCAGCTCTTTATTCGGCTCTTGCCCGCACATGGATCGGCGCGAAGGGTTCATTTTGTACCAACTCGATCAGCGACTCTTTGACCAGTTCAAGAATGGCCATAAAGGTCACGACTACACCCAACTTGCCTTCTTCAGCGGTAAACAGCTCGACAAAGGGCACAAAGCCACCCCCCTTGAGACGCTCAAGTACGTCGCTCATGCGTTCGCGGGTCGACAGGGCTTCACGGCTGACCTGGTGACTTTCAAACATGTCGGTACGGCGCAGCACTTCGGCCATCGACATCAGCAGCTCTTCGAGCGCCACATCCGGTACCAGCTTGCGCGCCCGTGCTTCGGGGGCATCGAGCTTGGGCACATAGATCTCGCGCCCTACCCGGCTCAGCCCCTCGATGCCTTCAGCGGCTGCCTTGAAACGCTCGTATTGCTGCAGGCGGCGAATCAGCTCGGCACGGGGGTCG
Organism: Pseudomonas fragi; assembly: GCF_002269505.1. Taxonomy (GTDB): domain Bacteria; phylum Pseudomonadota; class Gammaproteobacteria; order Pseudomonadales; family Pseudomonadaceae; genus Aquipseudomonas; species Aquipseudomonas fragi_D. The sequence continues at coordinate 88,363 of NZ_NQKQ01000018.1, forward strand.
CCCTCGTCTTCCTCGATTGCAGCCGTACGCGGCAACAGCATGCGTGACTTGATCTCGGCCAGCATTGCCGCCATGACCAGGTATTCGGCCGCCAGCTCCAGGCGCACGGTTTTCATCAGTTCGACATAGCCCATGTACTGGCGGGTGATTTCCGCCACAGGGATGTCGAGGATGTCGATATTTTGCTTGCGGATCAGGTACAGCAGCAGGTCGAGCGGGCCTTCAAAAGCATCGAGAAACACCTCCAGTGCATCCGGGGGGATATACAGGTCTTGCGGCATTTCGATGACTGCCTGGCCATAGACCATGGCCAGGGACAGTTCTTGCTGGGCACCGGCCTGGGCCTCAGGTGCTTCTACGTCAGACATCAGGCCTCGACCATAAAGGGTTGAGGATCGCCGCAGCCCACCCGCACGATCTCGGGGTCACCGCTGTCCACCAGACTGATGACAGTGGAGGCCTTGTTGCCGCCAAAGCCGCCGTCAATGATCAGGTCGACCTGTTTTTCCAGGGCATCGCGAATTTCGTACGGGTCTTCCATCGGCTCGCTCTCGCCCGGCAGGATCAGGGTCACGCTCATCAGCGGTTCGCCCAGTTCTTCAAGCAATGCCAGCGCAATTGGATGGCTCGGCACACGCAGGCCGATGGTGCGGCGCTTGGGGTGCAGCAACAGGCGCGGCACTTCGCGGGTGGCGTTGAGGATAAAGGTGTATGGCCCCGGCGTATGGGCCTTGAGCAGACGGAAGATGCCGGTATCAACTTTGGCAAACAGCCCCAGCTGCGACAGGTCACAGCACATCAGGGTGAAGTTGTGCTTGTCGTCCAGATTACGCAAGCGCTTGATCCGCTCGATCGCACCCTTGTCGCCCATCTGGCAACCCACGGCGTAGGACGAGTCGGTGGGATAAATCACTACCCCACCCTTCTTGATGATTTCAACGGCCTGTTTGATCAGGCGCGGTTGTGGGTTTTCCGGATGAATCTGGAAAAATTGACTCACAGTGTTTACCTGTTCAGACGTTGGCAGTGGGCTTGTCATATTTGAATCGACACCACAATGGCGGCAAGTCTTCCGGTACCGGCCGGTATTCGCCGATCTCGGACCAGCCCCCAGGACCATGAAAATCACTGCCGGCACTGACCAGCAGACCGAACTCACGCGCAAGGATCGCCAGGCTGCCAACCTGATCGGCCGGCTGGTACCCGTTGACCACTTCAATAGCGTGACCCCCAGCTTGAATATAGTCGCCAATCAGCCGTCGGCGCTTACTGCGGGTGAAATCGTAGTGCGAAGGGTGCGCCAGACTGACCCAGGCCCCCGCTGCGCGCAGGGTGGCGACGGTGTCTTCCAGGGTCGGCCAGTGCAACTTGACGTCGCCCAGCTTGCCGGCCCCCAGCCATTTGCGGAAGGCTTCGGCGCGATCCTTGACGTAACCGGCCTCCACCAGAAAGTCGGCAAAGTGCGGACGGGCCGGGGCATTGCCACTGTCGCCCAGGGCCTGCTGGATGGCCCGCGCGCCTTCAAGCGCGCCGGGCATGCCCTTGAGTGCGAGTTTGCGGCTGATCTCTTCAGCCCGCAGCCAGCGGCCATCATGCAATTTGGCAATGGCCTCGACCAACGCCGGGGCGTTGACATCGAAACCGTAACCCAGCACATGAATCGTCGCCCCGCCCCAGGTGCAGGACAACTCAACGCCGTTGACCAGTGTCATGCCTAACGCCTGCGCCGCCGTGCGGGCTTCGTCGAGGCCTTCAAGTGTATCGTGATCGGTCAGGGCCAGGACTCGCACACCTTTCTCGAACGCACGCGCGACCAGTACCGCAGGCGCCAGGGCGCCATCAGAAGCTGTGCTATGGCAATGCAAGTCAATTTCCACGGGGATTTAATAACCTCTAGCTGACGCTTTCGCTGTCATTGATGTTTGTTATTATGCCGCCACATCCTGCTTCTGGCTGCCACTGTGAAACAATTCATCGACTTCATCCCGCTGTTACTGTTTTTCATCGTTTACAAAATCGAGCCGCGCATCGTCGAAATCGGCGGGCACAGCCTGTCGGTCGGCGGTATCTACAGCGCTACGGCGATGCTCATCATCAGTTCGCTGGTGGTGTATGGCGCCCTGTTTATCAAGCAACGCAAACTCGAGAAAAGCCAATGGCTGACCCTGATTGCCTGCCTGGTGTTCGGCAGTCTGACCCTGGCCTTCCACAGCGAAACTTTCCTTAAGTGGAAAGCCCCGGTGGTGAACTGGCTGTTTGCGCTGGCCTTTGCCGGCAGCCACTTTATCGGCGACAAGGTTCTGATCAAGCGCATGATGGGCCACGCCCTGAGCCTGCCTGATGCCATCTGGACCCGCCTGAACGTGGCCTGGATCGGGTTTTTCCTGTTCTGCGGTGCTGCCAACCTGTTCGTTGCGTTCACCTACCAAAGCATTTGGGTCGACTTTAAAGTGTTCGGCAGCCTGGGCATGACCGTATTGTTCCTGATCGCCCAGGGCATTTATCTGTCGCGACATCTGCATGACACCGACCCGACCGATACCTCCCCCAAGACCAAGGACTGACATGCTCTACGCCATCATTGCAACAGACGTCGCCAATTCGCTTGAAGCCCGCCTGGCTGCCCGCCCTGCGCACCTTGAGCGCTTGCAACAACTGAAGGCCGAAGGCCGCATCGTCCTGGCCGGCCCGCACCCGGCCATCGACAGCAATGATCCGGGCGCTGCCGGCTTCAGCGGCAGCCTGATCGTGGCCGAGTTCGAGTCGCTGAACGCTGCCCAGGCCTGGGCCGAAGCCGATCCTTACGTGGCCGCCGGTGTCTATGCCAACGTCAGCGTCAAGCCGTTCAAGCAAGTCCTGCCGTAACCTGTATCTTTACCGGCAGCCGGCGCAAACAGCGTCGGCACCGGTCAAATCGAGTAAGTCATGAGCGACCTGTTACTGATAGATGATGACCAGGAGCTGTGTGAGCTGCTGGTCAGTTGGCTGAGCCAGGAAGGCTTTCAGGTTCGCGCATGCCACGACGGTTCCAGTGCCCGCAAGGCGCTGAGCGAGTCCAGCCCCGATGCCGTGGTGCTGGATGTCATGCTCCCCGACGGCAGCGGCCTTGAGCTGCTCAAGCAACTGCGCAACGACCACCCTGATCTGCCGGTGCTGATGCTTTCAGCCCGTGGCGAGCCGCTGGACCGCATCCTGGGCCTGGAGCTGGGTGCCGATGACTATCTGGCCAAACCCTGCGACCCCCGTGAGCTGACCGCCCGCCTGCGCGCCGTATTGCGCCGCAGCCACCCGGCGGCCGTGTCCAGCCAGATGGAGCTGGGCGACCTGTGTTTCAGCCCGATGCGCGGCGTGGTCACCATCGACCAGCGCGACATCACCCTGACCGTTTCCGAAAGCCGCATCCTCGAAGCCCTGCTGCGCCAGCCCGGCGAGCCGCTGGACAAGCAGGAACTGGCGCAGATCGCCCTGGGCCGCAAGCTGACCCTGTACGACCGCAGCCTGGACATGCATATCAGCAACCTGCGCAAAAAGATCGGCCCCCACCCCGATGGCAGCCCGCGCATCGTGGCATTGCGCAGCCGCGGGTATTTCTACAGCGCCTGAGCATAGCGCCCTCACTGTAGAGACCGGTAGATCCTTTACACATCTGACCGGGTACATCGTTTACACATTTACAGGCTTGAGACGC
>NZ_NQKQ01000019.1 GCF_002269505.1 Pseudomonas fragi
GTCATCGTCAAGATTAAATTCCAAACCCCCTGTCTGCTAACGCAGACAGGGGGTTTGTTTTTGCGCCGAGAAAAGTTCGGTGCGTCTCAGTCCTGCTCTCACACCTTGAACTCCACCAATCTGGTCGAGCAATGTTAAGGTTCGCCTTTGGATTTTGCCTTCTCCTAAGGATGCCGTCATGCCGGTTGCTACGTCTCTCAATGCGGGATTTATGGTGGTTCATGGCAACCGCCTGGATGAGTTACGCAACCTGGTCGTCAGCTGGATGCGGCTATATCCACTGGCACCTTTGGAGAACGAAATTGCTCTGGTGCAGAGTAACGGTATCGCCCAATGGCTGAAGCTGGCTCTGGCCGAGGATACCCAGGAGGATGATCTCGGTGGCTGCGGCATCGCGGCAGCCATCGATGTGCAACTCCCGGGCACATTCTTGTGGCAGCTCTATCGACTGGTCTTGGGCAGCGAAGAAATTCCCGCCAAGTCACTGCTCGACAAGGCTCCGCTGACCTGGCGTCTGATGCGCCTGCTTCCAACCCTTATTGATCAGCCGCACTTCGAGCCCCTGCAACGCTTCCTCACTCACGACAGCGACTTGCGCAAACGCTATCAACTGTCGGAACGCCTTGCTGACCTGTTCGACCAATACCAGGTCTACCGTGCTGACTGGCTTGAAGACTGGGCTGCCGGTCGCCATCAACTGCGTAATGCGCGAGGGGAAAGCCCGGCCCTGAGCCCGGCCAATTGCTGGCAGGCGGAGTTGTGGCGTGCACTCCTGCTTGATGTCGGTGAGGAAGGTATGGCCCAAAGCCGTGCCGGTGTTCATCAGCGTTTCATGGACAAGATCGGCAGCCTTGAACAGGCCCCGCCCGGTTTGCCGGCACGGGTAATTGTTTTCGGGATTTCCTCATTGCCCGCGCAAGCACTCGAAGCCCTGGCGGGGCTGGCCCGTTTCAGCCAAGTGCTGCTGTGTGTGCATAACCCCTGTCGCCATCATTGGTCTGACATCGTTGCGGATAAAGATCTGCTGCGTCATCAATACAAACGTCAGGCCCGCAAGAGCGGGATGCCTACTGCCCTTGATCTGGATACCTTGCACCAGCACGCCCACCCCTTGCTCGCAGCATGGGGTAAGCAAGGTCGCGACTACATCAACCTGCTTGATAGCTACGACGACCCCAACAGCTACCGTGCTGCCTTTCGTGATGGCCGAATCGACCTGTTCAGCGAAGTTGAACCTCTCAATCTGCTTAATCAGTTGCAGGACGACATTCTTGAGTTGCGCCCGCTTAACGAAACCCGTGAGCTGTGGCCTGCCATCGACTTAGATAAAGATCATTCAATCCGTTTTCACATTGCCCACAGTGCGCAACGTGAAGTAGAGATCCTTCACGACCAGTTACTTGCTCGATTTAGCGAAAACCCTCAGTTGCAGCCTCGCGATGTGATTGTGATGGTGCCCGATGTCGACAGCTACGCGCCGCATATCCGGGCCGTCTTTGGTCAAATTGAGCGCGACGATCGCCGTTTTATTCCTTACACCCTGGCCGACCAGGGCCAGCGCGGCCGTGACCCGTTATTGATTGCTCTTGAACACCTGCTCAAGTTGCCTGACAGCCGTTTCCCGGTCAGTGAAATTCTCGACTTGCTGGATGTGCCTTCGCTACGCGCACGCTTCAACGTGCAAGAGCGCGACCTGCCAACCCTGCATCGCTGGATTGAAGGCGCGGGCATTCGCTGGGGATTGAACGCTGAACAACGCGCAGGCCTTGGCCTGCCGCAGCAGCTTGAACAAAACAGTTGGCGTTTCGGCTTGCGCCGCATGTTGCTCGGGTATGCCGTAGGCAGTGGTGAGGCCTGCGATGGCATTGAGCCCTACGACGAGATCGGCGGTCTGGATGCTGTACTGATCGGCCCGCTGGTGGCTTTGCTCGATGCGCTGGAAATTGCCCATCAGGAGCTTTCGCAACCGGCGCTGCCGCAGCAGTGGGGCGTGCGTCTGCAAGCCTTGGTTCAGCTGTTTTTCCAGGCTGAAACCGAGCACGACGATTACCTGTTGGCCCAGCTTGAAGAACTGCGCGAAACCTGGCTCGAAACCTGTGAACTGGTGGGCCTGCAAGATGAGTTACCGCTGACCGTAGTACGCGAAGCCTGGTTAACCGGGCTTGATCAAGGCAAGTTGTCACAACGCTTCCTGGCCGGGGCGGTTAACTTCTGCACCCTGATGCCGATGCGGGCCATCCCCTTCAAGCTGGTATGCCTGCTGGGCATGAACGACGGTGACTACCCGCGGGCACAGCCACCGCTGGACTTCGACCTGATGGGCAGTGACTATCGTCCGGGTGACCGTTCCCGCCGCGAAGATGACCGTTATCTGTTACTCGAAGCGCTGCTTTCGGCACGTGATCAGCTCTATATCAGCTGGGTAGGGCGCAGTATTCGCGACAATAGCGAGCGCCCTGCCTGCGTGCTGATTGGCCAGTTACGTGACCACCTTGCCAGTGGCTGGCACCTGGAGGGCGGTGCAGATCTGCTGCAAGCCATGACCCAAGAGCATCCGCTGCAACCTTTCAGTACCCGCTACTTTCATCAAGGCAACACCAATCTGTTCAGCTATGCCCGTGAATGGCAGCGACTGCACGCGCCGCAGCCAGAGCCGACGCAACCCAGCTCGCTGGCTGAGCACGTTCAGGAAGAACCACTAAACCTGACGCAACTTCAGGACTTTTTGCGTAACCCTGTACGTCACTTCTTTAGCCAACGTTTGAAAGTGTTCTTCGAGGCCGCCGAAGTCCCACTGGCCGATGAAGAGCCTTTCGTGCTGGATGCATTGCAACGCTACACCCTGAGTCACAGTTTGCTCGAAGCCGCACTGGCGCAGCCCGATCAGCTTGAAAGCGCCTTGCACAACCGCGCCCAACGTCTGCAGGGCAGCGGCTTGTTGCCTATGGCCGGGTTTGGTGAATGTCTGCAACACGAACTGATCGAGCCCTTGCCCGATGTACTGCAACGCTATCAGCAGCTCCTGGCCCTCTGGCCAGTGCCGCTAAACAATGCACTGCCCGTCAGTTTTGAAGATCACGGCCTGACGCTGGAAGGCTGGCTCGGCAATCTGCACCAACGCAGTGACCAAGGCCTGCTGTCCATCACCACCATTCCCAATAGTATTGGTGCGATTAAAACCCGCAAATGGCACCGTTTGACCCGGCCGTGGGTCAACCATCTGGCCGCGTGCGCCAGTGGCCTGCACATGACCACCGCGCTGGTGGCCAGCGATGACACCTTGCTGCTCGAACCACTGGATACCAAGCAGGCTCGTGAGATTCTGGGCAACTTGTTGGTGGCCTGGAAAGTCGGCATGAGTCACCCGCTGCCAATTGCTGTGAAAACCGCTTTCGCCTGGTTGGCACAGACTGACCCGGGCAAGGCCGTAGCCGCTGCACAAAAGGCTTACGAAGGTGACGGCCAGACCAGTGATGGAGAGCGCCGCGAAAGCGCAGCACTGGCCCGCCAGTTCCCTGACTACGCGGCCTTGATGGCCAGCAACGAATTTGAAGAGTGGTGCGATGCCCTCTATCGACCCCTTTTTGATGCGCCTTGGCGCTCATTGAACAGCGAGGCATCCCGCTAATGAGCGAGCAAACATTACCGTTGGCCCTGGCATTTCCCCTACGCGGTAGCCAGTTGATCGAAGCCAGTGCCGGCACCGGCAAAACCTTCACTATCTCTGCGCTCTACCTTCGTTTGATTCTGGGGCATGGGGGTGAAGCGTCTGGTTTTGGCCGTGAATTATTACCACCGCAAATTCTTGTAGTGACCTTTACCGACGCAGCCACCAAAGAACTGCGCGACCGCATCCGCACTCGTCTGGCTGAAGCCGCGCGGTATTTTCGCAGCGAGATAGATGCCCCGGATGCACTGGTCGAGCAACTGCGCGATCAGTTTGCCCCGGAGCACTGGGCCGCTTGCGCCGGGCGTCTTGATATCGCCGCGCAATGGATGGACGAGGCCGCTGTTTCGACCATCCACAGTTGGTGCCAGCGCATGTTGCGCGAGCATGCTTTTGACAGTGGCAGCCTGTTTACCCAGACCCTGGAAACCGACCACAGCGATTTGCTGGGTGAAGTGCTGCGTGACTACTGGCGGTTGTTTTGCTACCCCATGCAGGGCGACGCGCTGAACTGGGTGCGTGCCAACTGGAGTGGTCCCGCTGCCTTGCTACCACGGGTTCGGGCCCTGTTTGGCACTTCACGCCAACCGGCCAATGCAGAGCTGAGCCCGGCGCAAATGATCGAAGCCTGCTTGCAGGAGCGCCGCGAGGCGTTGTCGCAGCTCAAAACGCCTTGGCTGCAATGGGCACAAGAGCTGCGCGAAATCTGCCTGCAAGGGGTGGCCACTAAAGCCGTCGACGGTCGGAAAATGCAGGCCCGCTATTTCGAGCCCTGGTTTGAAAAGCTCAGCGCATGGGCTGCGGATGAAACCCAGGAGCAACTCGACCTTGGCACTGGTTTTACGCGACTGACCCCTGACGGCATGGCCGAAGCCTGGAAGAGCACGGCACCACAGCATCCTGGGCTGGACGCGATGTACGGCCTCAAGGCCGCGCTCGATGCTTTGCCTACCCCGGACGCCGCGGTACTGCAACATGCGGCAAACTGGGTGAGTGTGCGTTTTGAGGAAGAGAAGCGCCGCCGTGCCGAAATGGGTTTTGACGACATGCTGCTGCGTCTGGACGCGGCGTTGCAGGCTGAAGGCGGCGAACGCCTGGCAAGCCTGATTCGCGAGCAGTTCCCGGTGGCGCTGATCGATGAATTCCAGGACACCGATCCTGTTCAATACCGCATCTTCGAAACCATCTACCGTATCGAAGACAATAGCCCCGACACCGGCCTGTTCCTGATCGGTGACCCGAAGCAGGCGATCTATGCCTTCCGCGGAGCGGACATCTACACCTACCTGCGCGCCCGGCACGCCACCAATGGCCGCTTGCACACGCTGGACACCAACTTCCGCTCCAGCCACGCGATGGTCGAAGCCGTAAACCACGTATTTGAGCGTGCCGAGCAGCGTGAAACCGGGCGCGGTGCCTTCCTGTTCCGCCAGGGTGCTGAAAATCCGGTGCCCTTTGTGTCGGTCAAGGCCCAGGGACGCAAAGAAGTCCTGCTACTGGATGGCGTACCGGGCAAGGCATTGACCCTCTGGCAATTGCCCTCCGAGCAGCCGGTCTCGGGTGTGGTTTATCGCCAGCAACTGGCTGCGACGTGTGCCAGCCAGATTGTCGAGTTGCTCAATGGTGGCCAACAAGGTCGCTGCGGCTTTGCCAGGGACGGCGAACCGTTACGCGGTGTATTGCCTGCCGACATCGCAATTCTGGTTCGGGACGGTAAGGAAGCGCAGGCGGTTCGACGAGAGTTGTCGACGCGGGGTGTACGTAGCGTTTACCTGTCAGATAAGGATTCGGTCTACGCCGCTCAGGAAGCGCACGATGTTCTGGCCTGGCTCAAGGCCTGCGCCGAACCTGACGTAGAGCGTCCACTGCGTGCTGCACTGGCTTGCATCACCCTGGATCTGCCACTGATAGAGCTGGAGCGTCTGAATCAGGACGAGCTTGCGTGGGAAAAACGCGTTATGCAGTTCCGCGGTTACCGCGAAACCTGGCGCAAGCAAGGGGTGCTCGCCATGTTGCGCCGCTTGCTGCACGATTTTGAACTGCCCCAGGCGCTGATTGCCCGCCCTGATGGTGAGCGCGTACTGACCAACGTCTTGCACCTGTCCGAATTGTTGCAACAAGCCGCAGCCGAACTGGACGGTGAGCAAGCGTTGATCCGCCATTTGGCCGAGCACCTGGCCTTGTCGGGGCAGGCGGGTGAAGAGCAGATCCTGCGCCTGGAAAGTGATGAACAACTGGTCAAAGTGGTGACCATCCACAAATCCAAGGGGCTGGAATATCCCTTGGTGTTCTTGCCGTTTATCTGCTCGACCAAACCTGTGGATGGCAGCCGTTTGCCCCTGCATTTTCACGATGCTGCCGGCAACGCCCAAGTGAGTTTGAAGCCGACGCCAGAGCTGATCGCCCAGGCCGATGACGAGCGTCTGGCCGAAGACCTGCGCCTGCTTTATGTGGCCCTGACCCGTGCCCGGCATGCGTGCTGGCTGGGTGTTGCCGACCTTAAGCGGGGCAACAACAACCGCTCTGTGCTGCACCTTTCAGCCCTGGGGTACTTGCTGGGTGGCGGAGCGATGCTGGCCGAGTCGGCGGGTTTGCAAAGCTGGTTGGCAGAGCTGCAGCATAATTGCCCCGGTATACAGTGCTTGCCTGTGCCTGCCGCGGACGATGCGCATTTTTACCCGCCGCTCAATCAGGCCACCTTGCTTGAGCCGCTGGTGCCGAGCCGGCGTGCTGCCGAAAACTGGTGGATTGCTTCCTACAGTGCATTGCGTATTGGTGACAGTCTCAGCCCCGCTGAAGCACCGGAAAGCGCCCTGGCGCAAAAGCTCTCGGACGATGAACGACTCGACCCGGATGCGCCGCGGGATGTGTTACTCAGCGGCGGCGATATCCATCGCTTTCCCCGTGGGCCGAATCCCGGGACCTTTCTCCACGGTCTACTCGAATGGGCCGGCAGTGAAGGTTTCAAGGCTGATCCGTTGTCGATCAAGGACGCCGTGGCGCGCCGCTGTAACCGGCGCGGCTGGCAAGGCTGGATCGAGACCCTGAGTGACTGGTTGCAGCATCTGCAAGATGAACCGCTGCGTCTGAATAATGGCCAACCCGCTGTGGTATTGAGCGAGCTGAGCCAGTACCAGATTGAAATGGAATTCTGGTTTGCCAGCCATAAGGTCGATGTTGTGCAGATGGACAAACTGGTACGTCAGCATACCCACGGCGGTGCGCCGCGTGCGGGGGCTGAGCCGAGCCTGTTGAATGGCATGTTCAAGGGCTTTATCGACCTGACCTTCGAGCATCAGGGGCGTTATTACGTGGCGGACTACAAATCGAACTGGCTGGGCGCGGATGATTCGGCCTACACCGAACAGGCGATGACCGCCTCGATTCTGGATAACCGCTATGACCTGCAGTACGTCCTGTATCTGCTGGCCCTGCACCGTCAGCTCAAGGCGCGGCTACCCGGCTATGACTACGACCAGCACATGGGCGGCGCGCTGTATCTGTTTTTGCGCGGCACGCGCTCCCAGGGGCAGGGGGTATTCTTCACCCGGCCACCCAGACTATTGATCGAGAGCCTGGACCTGATGTTCCAGGGCAAACCGCTGCCGAAAACAGTTGAACCGGCGTGGGAACAGGGAGTGTTGTTATGAGTCGTTCGTTTGCCGAATTGTTGCCTACGCCGTTGACGGCCGAAAGCCTGGCCCTGTTGCAACCGTTGAGCCGTGCCGAGGATTTGTTGCTGTTGCTTGAACGTTGGGTTGAGCGTGGCTGGTTGCGCGCGCTGGACAAAGCCTTCGTGGCTTTCCTGCACGAGCGCGACCCTCAGGGTGATCCGCTGGTGCTGCTGGCCGCGGCCTTGACCAGCCATCAACTGGGCCACGGGCATGTATGTCTGGATTTGTTTGAAACCCTGAAAGAGCCTGATTTCGCGCTCTCTTTGCCCCCCGAAGGCGATGTGCAAACCGGCGCCATGCTGCTGCCTTCGCAACTGCTTGAGGCGCTGGATGGCGATGCCTGGTGCAAGGCCTTGCAAACCAGTTCATTGGTCGAACATGCCGGGCTGTCGTCAGCGGATGCGGCCAGTCGACCATTGGTGCTAAGTGAGCGGCGTCTGTATTTACGGCGTTACTGGGCTTATGAGCGTCGAATCGACAGCGCTTTGCGCCAGCGTCTGGCAGAGGCTGAAGCCACCCCCACGGATTTGCCCGCACGCTTGAACGGCCTGTTCGGCAGCCCGGCACAGAATGCGCCGATTGACTGGCAAAAACTGGCGTGTGCATTGGCTACACGCGGTGCTTTCAGCATCGTCACTGGCGGCCCCGGCACCGGTAAAACCACCACCGTGGTGCGTTTGCTGGCGTTGCTGCAAGCCCCGGCGGTAGAGGCGGGCGCGCCCTTGCGCATTCGCCTGGCAGCGCCGACCGGCAAAGCAGCCGCCCGGCTGACCGAGTCCATCAGTTTGCAGGTCAAATCGCTGGAAGTAGACGACAAGGTTCGGCAAAAAATCCCCAGTGACGTGACCACTGTTCACCGTCTGCTTGGCAGTCGGCCCGGCACGCGTCACTTCCGTCATCACGCGGGCAATCGCTTGCCGCTGGATGTGTTGGTGGTGGATGAAGCGTCGATGATTGACCTGGAAATGATGGCCAATTTGCTCGATGCCTTGCCTGCCCACGCACGGTTGGTGCTGCTGGGTGACAAGGATCAGTTGGCGTCGGTTGAAGCCGGTGCCGTATTGGGGGATTTGTGTCGGGATGCCGAGGCGGGTTGGTATACCCCACAAACCCGTAGCTGGCTGGAGCAGGTCAGTGGTGAAAACCTCAGCGCCAGCGACTTGCAGCAAGACCTGGACGGTACGCACCCGCTGGCCCAGCAAGTGGTGATGCTGCGTCATTCGCGGCGCTTTGGTGAGGGCAGCGGTATTGGCCAGCTGTCGCGGCTGGTCAACCAGCAACAGCCTCGCGAGGCACGGGCCTTACTGGCGGCAGGCAGCCATGCCGATCTTTTCGCATTGCCCCTCAAGGGGGAGCAGGATCGGAGTTTTGAGCGTCTGGCACTGGAAGGGCGAGGCACTGAGGCCAAAGGCTATCGGCATTACCTCGAAGTGTTGCGTGAGCAGCGCCCTGACGCTGAAGCGGAACTGCAAGCCCCTTGTTGGGCAGCCTGGGCGGGCAGCGTACTGCAAGCATTTGAGGCTTTCCAGGTGCTCTGCGCGGTGCGCAAAGGGCCGTGGGGTGTCGAAGGCCTGAATGAGCGCATCACCCGCGCTTTGTTTGCTCGCAAGCTGATTGACGGCGACCAGCAGTGGTACGAAGGCCGTCCGGTGCTGATGACTCGCAATGATTACGGGCTGGGGCTGATGAACGGCGATATTGGCATCGCCCTCAAGCTTCCCGAGGCTGATGGTCAGGCCCGGCGTCATGTATTGCGGGTGGCGTTTGCGCGTAATGACGGGCAGGGCGGTATCCGTTTTGTACTGCCCAGCCGGCTCAATGATGTTGAAACGGTCTATGCGATGACGGTACACAAATCCCAGGGCTCGGAGTTTTCCCACACGGCGCTGGTGTTGCCCGAAGCACTCAACCCGGTGTTGACCAAAGAGTTGATCTATACCGGTATCACCCGGGCCAAACATTGGTTCAGTCTGGTAGAACCGCGTGCCGGGGTTTTTGAAGAGGCCGTACAGCGTAAGGTCAAGCGCCTGAGCGGGTTGATGCTGGGGCTGGGGTAGCCGAAGTCTTGGTCCTGATCTGGGTGCGTGTCTGTGGGAGCGGGCTTGCTCGCGATGGCATCACCGAGGTTTTTCAGGCAGACCGTGCCGTCTGTATCGCAGGCAAGCCCGCTCCCACAAGAAATGGCACGCCCAATGTGACCTGTATCACAGTTAATACACTGGGCGTGCTATCGTTACGACACTATTCCTATAAAGATCTCAGAGAAATCCCGCATGGACGTGGCCGTCTCATCGGCTGAACAGCACTTTGGATGGCGGCTGCGACTGCTTTCACTTTGTCTGTTTTTGCTGAGCGCTCCTTGCCTGGCTCAACCTGAAGTGCCCATTAACCTGGCTGATCAGCGCGCCAAGGCTGTGACCCAGGTTGTACTTGGCATCCTCAGTTATGCGCGCTGGCCCACCGAGCCCGCGCAATTGCAGCTGTGTGTGATCGGTCCGACCGAATACACCGATGATTTGCTCAAGGGGGCTACCCAATCCAGTGGCCGGCCGGTGCAGGTGCGTCGCGTGCTGGTCAGTGATCCGGGCATAGCCGGCAACTGCAACGCGGTGTATCTGGGCAAGCTCAGCGCTGCCGAGCGCAGCGGACTTTTTACCGGACTTAATTCCAAAGCGGTGCTGAGCATCAGCGAAGACGGTGATCAATGCACCGTGGGCAGCCTGTTTTGCCTGCATGTGCGTGATGAGCAAGTGTCGTTCGAGGTCAACCTCGACTCCGTAGCCCGCAGCGGTGTACGTATTCACCCCAGCGTGTTGCAACTGTCACGCCGTCGGGCGGCGCAGCCATGATCACTTCCAGAGCCCCCAAAAACCGGCGCCGATTGCGCTCGGTGTTGCGCCGTGGGCATCTGGGGGTGGCACTGGTGGCAGTAACACTGGCCAGCGCCTCCATGACCCTGCTGGGCGTGCTGGCACTCAAGGTTTATGCCGATCACAACCTGCACCTGATTGCCCGCTCAATCAACTACACCGTGGAAGCGGCCGTGGTGTTTGACGACCCCGGGGCGGCAACTGAGGCACTGGCCTTGATCGCCTCAACCGAAGCGGTCGCCGAGGCGCGGGTCTACACCGCCGATGGTGATTTGCTCGCGCAATGGCAACGGCCCGAAAACGGTCTGTTGTCGAGGGTCGAAATGCTCTTGGCCGACAGTTTGCTGGAGCAGCCGATCACGGTGCCAATCCTGCATCAAGGGCGCGAAGTTGGCCGCGTGGTCCTGCGTGGGCATGGCGCCAATATGCTGCGCTTTTTGCTTAGCGGCCTGCTTGGCGTAGTACTGTGTACCGCGCTCAGTGCCTGGAGCGCGCTGTACCTTTCGCGCCGGCTGCTGGGCGGGATTACCGGGCCGTTGCAGCAACTGGCGCAAGTGGCCCACGCCGCCCGCCGCGAACGCGCGTTTGATCGTCGCGTGCCGCCTGCGCATATTGCCGAGCTGGATAGCCTGAGCAACGACTTCAATGCCTTGCTCGACGAGCTGGAGTCGTGGCAAAGCCACCTGCAAAACGAAAATGAAACCCTGGCCCACCAGGCCAGCCACGACTCGCTGACCAACCTGCCCAATCGTGCCTATTTTGAAACGCGGCTGACGCGCACCCTGCGCTCGCTCAACAAAACCCGGGACAAGGCCGCCGTGCTGTTTCTCGACAGTGACCGGTTCAAGGGCATCAATGACGCCTACGGCCATGCCGCCGGTGACGCGGTGCTGGTCGCCGTGGCCACGCGCATCCGTGCGCAACTGCGTGAAGACGACGTGGTGGCGCGCCTGGGCGGTGACGAATTTGCGATTTTGCTGACCCCGCTGCACAAAATCGAAGACGCCCAGCGCATTGCGGACAAGATCATCGCCAGCATGCTTGAGCCGATTCTGTTGCCGGGGCAGGTGTGCGTCGTGACCTCGCTCAGCATTGGCATCGCGGTCTATCCCGAACATGGTACAAGCGCCCAGGAGCTGCTTAGTGCAGCGGACTCGGCGATGTACCAGGCAAAACGCCTCGACCGGGGCGGGCAACATGTAGCGGAGTCGGAGCACCCCGCAAACACCGTAATTACCAGGAGCTAACCCCCAAAATGCGTGCATTGACCCAGCGTTATCTGCAGTTTTTCAGCGTTGCCTTGTTGTTGGCCGCGTTGTCGTTGACCGGCTGCCAGACTGCCCCGCCAAAGGGGCTGACCCCGGCGCAGATTGCGGTATTGAAGGAGCAGGGCTTTGAGTTGACTGAAGAGGGCTGGGCGTTCGGCCTGTCGGGCAAAGTACTGTTTGGCAGCGACCTTGAAGTGCTCAACGCGCAAAGCCAGGAAATCGTCGAGCGCATCGGTACCGCCCTGCTGGGTGCAGATATCCAGCGCGTACGGGTCGATGGCCACACCGATTCTTCCGGCAAGGAGTCCTACAACGAACAACTGTCCGTGCGCCGTGCCAACAGTGTGGTCAAGGCCCTGACCAAAGTCGGCATGCGCCCGGACAATATCCAGATCCGCGGGTTGGGCAGCCGCGAGCCGGTAGCCAGCAACAACACCCGCGCCGGGCGTACGGAAAACCGCCGTGTGTCGATTGTGGTGATTGCCGACTAGAGATTCGTACTTCCCCCCCTTTTTGTGGGGGCGGGCTTGCTCGCGATAGCATCACCGCGATCATTCAGGCAGACCGCGGTGTCTGTATCGCGAGCAAGCCCGCTCCCACAGGGTTTGGGGTCAGTCCACAAACCTCATGCCCCGGGTCTCACCCAGCAATAGCGGCGCATTCAGTTCCGTCACTTCGCGGATGTAATCCCACAACAGGTAATCCGCTTGAGTTTGCCCAGGTCCTCGCGGTAGTACAACCAGAGCTGGAAGGCGCGAAAGGTTAATACAATCAATGAAGCGCCTTGGTTTTTATCGACTTATAGCCCATTGCTTCAAGCCGTCAGAATTGAGCAGGGGGTCGTCTGTCGGACTGTGATGAGTAAAAGGCCATTAGTTGATTTCAAATTGATATCATTGGTGCGCGTCACCGGCACTCAACAGATAATCAATACATCGATAGGGATATCCCACAATGAAAAAGCGCTCCTTTCTGGTTCCCCTGGCCACTCTGGCCGCAGCCGTAGCTACAGAGCAGGCTTGCGCTCTATCTACTTATGAGCCTGTCGAGCCCAACTCGGAAGCAAAGAACACATTTCAAGCTGTAGTTCAAAGCGAGAACCTTTTGGTTCGCGGTGGTAACGATCTGTTCGCCTTTGTTCTCAAGCGCGGGGATCAGGGACAGATGATGGCTTCCCACAGCTCCCATAGCTCCCACTCCTCGCACAGTTCCCACAGCTCCCACTATTCGGGTCGATAATGAATTTCTCTCATAAGCTCGTTTTTGATGAGCGACTTTATGATGCGCAGGTTTTGCAGAAAGCTGCTTATCGATCGATCAATGTCCTGACGGTTGATATCACGCCCGATGGGGGGCAGTTTGTCTGCGCTTTATCATCGAATCTCGGTGTTGACGAGCAGTCCTTTCTGTTTGCCGTCCAAGAGTTCAAGAAGGATGCGCTAGATTATCAACTGCGCCACCGACTGGCAGTTGAGACGCAACCGATCAAGAACCTGATACTCGGACTAGCCTTTTCAAAAACCGGACTGATTAGTGAGTAAATTCCAAAAGCTGGAGTTCTACGCGCAGCAACGTCCCTACGAGTTACTGCCCTTTAAATTCGACCGTCTGAATGACAGCGAGTACGTCATTACCAACATGGCCGGCGAATTTCATGTAATACCAGTGCCGATGCTTGAACCGATCATTAGCAAGACACTTCCACTTTCATCAGAGTTGATCCCTACTCTTCGATCCAAGCAGTTTATTCGCTTCACCAATGAGCAAACGCCACTGCAACTCCTGGCACTCAAGATTCGCACGCGATTGTCCAGGCTGGCCGAGTTTACCAATTTGCATATCTTTGTAGTGACTCTTCGGTGCGACCATAGCTGTCCGTACTGCCAGGTTTCAAGGCAGTCGGAAAGCAAAGGCGAATTCGACATGACCACAGAGATGGCGGACAAGTCACTGGACTTCGCCTTTAGGTCTCCCAATCCAGCTATCAAAATTGAATTTCAGGGTGGCGAGCCGCTGTTGAACTTCGAGATGGTGAGGTACGTTGTTCTTGAGGCCAAAAAACGTAATGTCAGAGAAGGGCGTGACCTACAGTTCGTCATTGCTACCACGCTTTCGCTATTGAGCGATGATGTGCTCGACTTCTGTAAGCAGCACAACATCGCTCTGTCATCTTCGCTCGACGGGCCAATGGATCTGCATAATGCAAATCGCCCGCGACCAGGCCGAGATAGTCATCAGCGTTTCGAGGAAGGCTTGCAGAAAGCCCGTGCAGCCCTCGGCTATGACCAAGTGTCAGCCCTGATGACAACCACAGATAAGAGCTTGCCACGAGCGCGCGACATCATTGATGAGTACTTGCGCTTGGGCTTTGATGGCATCTTCCTCCGTACGCTCTCCCCATACGGCTTTGCGATCAAGACCAAAAAATTCATGTCGTATGATACGGAGCGCTGGCTAGAATTTTACAAGGAAGGTCTTGAGTATATCCTTGAGCTAAACAAGGCCGGCATACGATTTGTAGAGCAGTACTCTTCACTCGTAGTGACAAAAATGCTGACATCAGGCGACCCTGGGTTTGTTGACTTGATGAACCCTGCCGGTGCTGGTATCGCAGCCATCGTGTTCAACTACGACGGATCGGTCTA
Source organism: Pseudomonas fragi (assembly GCF_002269505.1). Taxonomy (GTDB): domain Bacteria; phylum Pseudomonadota; class Gammaproteobacteria; order Pseudomonadales; family Pseudomonadaceae; genus Aquipseudomonas; species Aquipseudomonas fragi_D. The sequence continues at coordinate 14,125 of NZ_NQKQ01000019.1, forward strand.
CGCCTCAGATGAAAGCCGTATGCTTGCCGAAATGGGTGATCATACGTTCCGTCTGGGTAACATTCTTGAGCACTCATATGAGGAGATCATCCTCTCTGATCAGCTTTTGGATGCACTGGAGAACTCTTTCACCTTAAGCGCTCCAATGTGCTCTGACTGTGCGTTTGAACCTTACTGTGGAGCTGAGCCCGTCTACCATCACGCCATACACAAGGACGTGGTAGCAAGAAAACCTGAGTCATCTTTCTGTAAGCGAAATATGGCGATTTTCAAACATCTCATTGAGCTGATGGAAAGTGATGAGCAAATAAGACGGATTTTTATGGGTTGGGCTAACAGATGTTGAAACTCGGCGGAAAGATTATCCGTATTCATGCGGTTGATGTTCATAGGGATCTCACGCTGCTTAAGGTGTCGACTCGCCGGAGTTTGCCTGAAGTCTTGCGACGGGAAATAGCCTACTTTATTTCCGATCAGGAGATCCCCCGAGGATTCGCGCACTACCTTCTACTAGAGAAACATCGACATTTGGTTGAGGTACTGCCTTCCGACTCGGATTACTCGATCCTGCCGAATGAATACAGCTACATTGGTGATGGTGACGTTATTCGGCTTTCAGCTGATCGACAGAGCATTAGCGTTCTTTTTCGAGCGTCGTCGCAGCACAACAGCATACTGGTTACCGAGCAGTGTAATCATTACTGTCTTATGTGTTCACAACCGCCAAAGGCAGCTGATGACTCGTGGATACTTGACGAAATCGAGAGCTTGATTCCGCTTATTCCAAGAGATACTCGCGAGTTGGGTTTTACTGGGGGCGAGCCGACAACCAATCGGGAGCGCTTCCTTAAAATCATCAGCCTGACCAAAAGTTATCTGCCGAGAACCGCAATCCACATTCTCTCGAACGGGCGCAGTTTTAAAGATCCAGCGTTCGCTGAAAAGTATGCGCAGATTGAGTTGCTCGATGCGATGATCGGAATCCCTGTTTATTCAGACGATCCGACGCTGCATGACTACATCGTCCAGGCTCAAGGCGCATTCGACGAAACCATTCAGGGCATTCTCAATCTGAAGCGCTTGGGCCAGAAAGTTGAGATCCGTGTGGTCATTCACAAGTTATCGGTGCAGCGCCTGCCTGAACTGTGTGAGTTCATCGCACGTAATCTGCTGTTTGTTGATCATGTGGCGCTGATGGGCCTTGAGATGATGGGCTTCACCAGGGCCAATCTCGATGAGCTTTGGATCGACCCAGTTGAGTACAAAGACACGCTCAGCAAATCGGTTGGAATTCTGGCCAAGTACGGCATGAATATCTCGGTCTATAACCATCAGCTGTGCTTAGTGAATTCAGACATCCAGCCCTACTACCGTAAATCAATCAGCGACTGGAAGAATGAGTACGCGCCTGAGTGCCAGAGCTGTACAAAACAGCGAGAATGCGGGGGGTTTTTCGCATCAGGTGTTAAATTTGGCTACAGCAAGCACTTAGCCCCATTCTGACTTTGCTTCGAATCTGTAGGCCGCACAATGTCCTCGATGCAAGCATCTGGCTTACTCGTGGTATTTGCGTAGGCAATTTTAGGCATGCTTTGGCGGTGACGGCGATGGGGCTACGGACCATTTCCCCACCCGCGCTCCAACTGCCAGAAAAATCGACTTCGAATAACGTTCGCCACATGACAATTCCAACTCAGGTGACAGATTGGGCACCCGTGCAGGTGTCCAGCCGATGCCCACATGGGGTTCTTATTGCGGCTGTGTGCGCCACCGTAAGAGACAGTTTCGACTGTCTGCTCCTGTATCAGTCCTGTCACAAATCGTTGCCAAGGGCACACAGGCCATTGTTAGGATGGGCCTCCCTTTCTCCCTGTAAATTCTCAGTCCACAAACCTCATGCCCCGGGTCTCACCCAGCAATAGCGGCGCATTCAGTTCCGTCACTTCGCGGATGTAATCCCAGAGCAAGGTGATGCGTTTCAACTTCCTCAGATCTTCACGACAGTACATCCAGAACTGCCGCGTCAGATTGACCTCATTCGGCAACACCGGCAGCAAGCGCGGATCCTGAGCGGCCAGAAAGCACGGCAAAATCGCCAGAGAACGGCCCTGCTGCGCCGCCACAAATTGTGCAATCACACTGGTGCTGCGCAGGTTGGCGCTGGCGCCGGGCAGCACGTTGGCCAGGTACAGCAGCTCCGAGCTGAACGCCAGATCGTCCACATAGCTGATAAAGGTGTGCTCGGCCAAATCCGCCGCCCGGTGGATCGGCGGGTGCTGGTCCAGATATTCCTGGGTGGCATACAGCTGCAAGCGGTAGTCACACAGCTTGCAACACACATAAGGCCCGTGCTCCGGGCGCTCCAGGGCGATCACGATATCGGCTTCGCGCTTGGACAGACTTATAAAGTGCGGCAGCGGCAGGATGTCCACCGAAATGGCCGGGTAGGCATCGACAAAATGGCTGAGCTGGGGGGTGACAAAAAAGCTCCCGAACCCCTCGGTGCAGCCCATGCGCACATGCCCCGACAACGCCACGCCCGACCCCGACACCTGCTCGCAGGCCATGTGCAGCGTGCTTTCGATCGACTCGGCATAGCCCAGCAAACGCTGGCCTTCACTGGTCAGGGTGAAGCCGTTGGTGCGCGACTTTTCAAACAGCAACGTACCGAGGGCAGCCTCCAGCGAGCTGATGCGCCGCGACACGGTGGTGTAGTCCACCGCCAGGCGTTTGGCCGCGCTGCTGGCTTTGCGGGTGCGGGCCACCTCGAGAAAAAACTTCAGGTCGTCCCAGTTCAATGCACTTAGCGATGTGATGTTTTTTTGCATGTTTGACCGGCTTTTATGTGCGTTCTTATTAGAAGAACGCACACCTATACTCCAAAAACAGTCCTGCGACCAATCTGGACGCCCGTACTCACAAGAATAATTCCGGAGACTTCCATGAGCGTTTCTAACACCCCGTATCAAAACGCCCGCTTATTGATTGATGGCGAATGGGTCGAGTCGCAGACCACCGAGTGGCACGACATCGTCAACCCGGCCACTCAGCAAGTGCTGGCTAAAGTGCCATTTGCCACCGCCTCGGAAGTCGACGCCGCCATTGCCAGTGCCCAGCGCGCCTTCCAGACCTGGAAGCTGACGCCCATTGGCGCGCGCATGCGCATCATGCTCAAGCTGCAGGCGCTGATTCGTGAGCACTCCAAACGCATCGCCACCGTCCTCAGTGCTGAACAAGGCAAAACCATTGCCGACGCCGAGGGCGATATTTTCCGTGGCCTGGAAGTAGTCGAGCATGCGTGCTCTATCGGCACCTTGCAGATGGGCGAATTCGCAGAAAACGTAGCGGGTGGGGTGGATACCTACACCTTGCGCCAACCAATCGGCGTTTGCGCCGGGATCACGCCGTTCAACTTCCCGGCCATGATTCCGCTATGGATGTTCCCGATGGCGATTGCCTGCGGTAATACCTTCGTTCTGAAGCCATCCGAGCAAGACCCGCTGTCGACCTTGATGCTGGTCGAGCTGGCGCTGGAAGCCGGCGTACCGCCAGGCGTGCTCAACGTCGTACACGGCGGCAAGGATGTGGTCGATGCGCTGTGCACCCACACCGATATCAAGGCGGTTTCGTTTGTTGGCTCAACCGCCGTCGGTACCCATGTGTATGACCTGGCGGGCCGTCACGGCAAACGTGTGCAATCGATGATGGGCGCGAAAAACCACGCCGTGGTCCTGCCCGATGCCAACCGTCAGCAAACCCTCAACGCGCTGGTCGGTGCCGGCTTTGGTGCGGCCGGGCAACGCTGTATGGCTACCTCGGTGGTGGTACTGGTGGGGGCGGCGAAAAAATGGCTGCCGGATCTCAAGGCGCTGGCGCAAAACCTCAAGGTCAACGCCGGCAGCGAGGCGGGTACCGATGTAGGTCCGGTGATCTCCAAACGTGCGAAAGAGCGGGTGCTGGGGTTGATCGAAAGCGGCATCAAGGAAGGCGCAGTGCTTGAACTTGACGGCCGCAACATCAAAGTCCCGGGTTTCGAACAAGGCAACTTTATCGGTCCGACCCTGTTTTCAGGCGTGACCACCGATATGCAAATCTACACCCAGGAAATTTTCGGTCCTGTGCTGGTGGTGATTGAGGTCGATACCCTCGACCAGGCCATTGCACTGGTCAACGCCAACCCGTTTGGCAACGGTACCGGCCTGTTTACCCAAAGCGGCGCTGCAGCACGCAAGTTCCAGACTGAAATCGATGTGGGCCAGGTGGGTATCAATATTCCGATCCCGGTGCCTGTGCCGTTCTTCAGCTTTACCGGCTCCCGTGGCTCGAAACTCGGCGATCTTGGCCCGTACGGCAAGCAAGTGGTGCAGTTCTATACTCAAACCAAGACCGTCACCAGTCGCTGGTTCGACGATGACAGCGTGAACGATGGCGTCAACACAACCATCAATCTTCGTTGAGGGCACCCGTATGAATATCGCATTTATCGGCCTGGGCAATATGGGCGCACCGATGGCGCGCAATCTGCTCAAGGCCGGGCATTCGTTGAACCTGTTTGACCTGAACCAAAGCATCCTCGCTGAGCTGGCCGCCTTGGGTGGCCATATCAGCACCTCACCTCGGGAGGCCGCCCAAGGCACTGAACTGGTGATCACCATGCTCCCGGCCGCTGCCCATGTGCGCAGCGTGTGGCTGGGTGAGGACGGCGTGCTGGCCGGCATCGGCGCCGGTGTACCCGCCGTGGATTGCAGCACCATCGACCCTCAGACCGCCCGCGATGTCGCTGCTGCAGCCGCCAAACAGGGCGTGCAGATGGCCGATGCGCCGGTGTCCGGCGGTACCGGCGGCGCGCAGGCGGGCACCCTGACCTTTATGGTCGGCGCTTCCCAGGCGCTGTTCGACACCCTGCACCCTGTACTCGAACAAATGGGCCGCAACATCGTCCATTGCGGGGATGTGGGCACCGGCCAAGTGGCTAAAATCTGCAACAACCTGCTGCTTGGGATCTCCATGGTCGGCGTCAGCGAGGCCATGGCCCTGGGGGCTGCACTGGGTATCGACAGCGAAGTACTGGCCGGGGTGATCAACAGCTCCACCGGGCGCTGCTGGAGCTCGGAGGTGTACAACCCGTGGCCGGGCATCGTCGAGACGGCCCCTTCATCACGCGGCTATACCGGCGGGTTTGGTGCCGAGCTGATGCTCAAGGATCTGGGGCTGGCCACCGAGGCCGCACGTCAGGCCCACCAGCCTGTGGTGATGGGCGCCGTGGCGCAACAGCTGTATCAGGCCATGAGCCTGCGCGGCGAAGGCGGCAAGGACTTCTCGGCCATCATCAACAGCTATCGTAAACCTCAGTAACGGGTCGTTTTACCGGGAGCCCGCGTCGGGCGGGCTCCCGGTTTTTTGCGTGATTTCATTCAGGCAAAAACGAAATACTTGCGCACGGTTTCCACCACTTCCCATGTGCCTTTCATGCCCGGCTCTACCACAAAGATATCCCCGGCCCGCAGATGGATCGGTTCTTTGCCCTCTGGGGTGATGATGCAATAGCCTTCACGGAAATCGCAGTATTCCCACTTCACATACTCCACATACCACTTGCCGGGCGTGCAAATCCACGTGCCCATGATCTTGCTGCCGTCTTCGCTGGTGTAGGCGTTGAGGTTGACGGTATGGGGGTCGCCCTCGAGTTTTTCCCATTTGCAGGCATCGAGCACGGGCAGGGGATGGGTGTCGCGAAGCACGGTGATTGGCGCAGACATAAGACCTCCGGTGATGGGTTATCGAACCTCACCCTAACCGCAGCGTTACTCTGACAGATGCCTGGTTCCGACCCCCAGATGCGCAAAAGCCCCGGTACTGTTTTCAGTACCGGGGCTTTTTTGTAACAGCCAAATGCTTAGTGCGAGTTGGCCAGAGCCTTGCCAGTGCGCAGGCGCACCACATAGAAACCGTAGATGATCAGCAGCCACACCGGAATCGCATACACCGACGCGCGAACGTCGGGGATCATCCAGATCACCGAAACGATCACCGCCATGAATACCAGACACAGGATATTGCTGAACGGGAACCAGAATGCCTTGAACGAAGGCGTCACGCCCTGTACCGCCATCGCCTTGCGGAACTTGATATGAGTGAGGCTGATCAGCGCCCAGTTGATCATCAGCGAGGCAACCACCAGCGCGAACAGCAGCTCCAGGGCCTTGTGCGGGGCCACATAGTTGACCACCACACACAGCAGCGTCACCAGTGCCGACACACCCAGTGCGCGCAACGGCACGCCGTTTTTGGTCAGTTTCATCAGCGCTTTGGGCGCATCACCCTGCTCGGCCAGGCCGAACAGCATGCGGCTGTTGCAATATACGCCGCTGTTGTACACCGACAGCGCGGCGGTCAGCACCACAAAGTTGAGGATTTGCGCGGCGGTATCACTGCCGATCAGGGCAAAGATCTGCACAAACGGGCTGCTGCCGTAGGCATCGCCGCCGGCGCCCAGGGTCACCAGCAACTGGTCCCACGGGTACAGGGCCAACAGCACCGTCAGTGCGCCCACATAGAAAATCAGAATCCGGTACACCACCTGGTTGATGGCCTTGGGAATGACCTTTTTCGGCTCGCTGGCTTCAGCGGCGGTGATACCCACCAGCTCCAGGCCACCGAAGGAAAACATGATAAAGGCCATGGCCATCAGCAAGCCCATGCCACCATTGGGGAAGAACCCGCCATGGCTCCACAGGTTGCTGATCGACGCCTGCGGGCCGCCGGTGCCGCTAAACAGCAGGTAGCAACCCAGTACGATCATGCCGACAATCGCCACCACCTTGATAATGGCAAACCAGAACTCCATTTCGCCGAACACTTTGACGTTCAGGGTATTGATCAAGTTGACCAGTACAAAGAACACCACGGCGCTGACCCAGGTTGGCACCTCGGGCCACCAGAACTGGATGTACTTGCCCACGGCCGTCAGTTCGGCCATGCCCACCAGCACATACAGCACCCAATAGTTCCAGCCCGACAGAAACCCCGCATAGCCGCCCCAGTACTTGTGGGCAAAGTGGCTGAAGGAGCCGGCCACCGGCTCTTCGACGATCATTTCACCGAGTTGGCGCATGATCAGGAATGCGATAAAGCCGGCGATCGCATAGCCAAGAATCATCGACGGCCCGGCCGACTTGAGCACACCCGCCGACCCCAGAAACAGGCCCGTACCGATAGCGCCGCCCAAGGCAATCAGCTGGATGTGGCGATTTTTCAAACCGCGTTTAAGTGTGACCGGGGGGGAGTTAGCGTCAGCCATCGGGTGCCCTGTGAGTTGTTATTCTCAAAACTGGATAAAAATACCCGCGGCCAAAGGTGCCCCGGGTTTCGCAAGCCCCGGATCTTACTCTTGGTAAAAACTAAGGCATACAGGCTGATAGCAAACGGCGACTATTCTTACAAGCTTAACGCTTCCAGCAATGCCACTGCATAGGCTGGCAATTGCGCAAACGAGCGGGCACACAACAGCAATTTGCGGTCAGCCCAGGGCTCGCTCAAGTTCATCACTTTAAACGTGCGCGGCGCCTGCCAGCGTTCGATAGTGGCCCTGGGCACAATCCCCAGCCCGGCGCCCCGGGCGACCATGCGCAGCACTGCGTCAAAACCTTCGGCGCGAATCCGCACCTGCATGCGTACACCCACATGCAACGCCTGCTCTTCCAGATACACCGCCAACGCGCTGTTGGCCGATAACCCGACGTAGTCATGGCTCAGGGTGTCGCTGAACGAGAGCTGCGGCGAGTGAGCCAGCGGGTGGTCGAGGGGCATGACCAGCACCAGTGGGTCATCGCGAAACGGCCGGGTTTGCAAGTCACGGGTGTCGACCGCGCTGGAGATCACGCCGATATCGGCTGCATCCAGGCGCAACGCGTGGGTAATGCGCAGGCTGGTGAGTTCTTGTTGATCGACGCTGATAGTGGGGTGCTGGCGCACAAAGTCGGCGAGCAACTCGGGCAGGTATTCGGTGAGGGCAGCGGTGTTGCACATCAGGCGCACACGGCCTTTGAAGCCTTGGGCGTACTCGCTGAGGTCGTGATTCATGCGCTCGACCTGCTGCAAGAGCAGCCGCGCGTGCTGTGCCAGCGCTTGCCCGGCAGGGGTAGGGCTGATGCCACGGCGCGTACGCTGCAAAAAAGCCACGCCCAGCGATGCCTCCATCGCCCTGATCCGCGCACTGGCAGCAGGCAGCGACAAATGGCTGAGGCTGGCGCCGGCAGTGATATTGCCTGCCTGCAGCACATTCAAATACAGACGCAGGTCAACCAGATCGAAGTGCATGAAAAGTCCTTACCCCTAGGGCGGGCGTGTTGTGGGAGCGGGCTTGCTCGCGATGGTATCGCTGCGGTCATTCAGGTAGAACGAGTCGCCTGAATCGCGAGCAAGCCCGCTCCCACAAGGGGTTTGTGTCCAGACTATCGCTTGGCAAGAGGCTGGCTCTGTATATGGCGCATTTTCAGGCGCTGGCCCATGCCCCAGCATAGGCCCATGAAAACACTTGTCGAGTTTTACCAACACCTGGGCTGGGCCTTGTCACTGCTGGTGATTATGACCTTTTTGCTGGCCGGTACGGTCAAGGGCGTCATTGGCCTTGGCCTGCCGACTGTCGCCATGGGTATGCTCGGGCTGGCTATTGCTCCGGCGCAGGCTGCGGCTCTGCTGATTATCCCGTCCATCGTGACCAACGCCTGGCAACTGGCCGCAGGCGGCCAGTTGCTGACGCTGGTCAAACGCCTGTGGCCCATGCAGTTGGGGATTTTTATCGGCACCGCGTTAGGCATGCTCTGGCTCAGTATCGACGGCGGTAGCTGGGTGGTACGAGCGCTGGGCGCGGCCCTGTTGCTTTATGCCCTCAGCGGGTTGTTCCTGCCCACCCTGCGCGTCGCCCCACAACGGGAACCCTGGCTGGGCCCGGTGTGCGGGCTGATCACCGGGGTCATCACCTCGGCCACCGGGGTGTTTGTGATCCCTGCCGTGCCCTATCTGCAATCCCTGGGCCTGAGCAAAAACCAATTGGTGCAGGCCTTGGGTTTGTCCTTCAGCGTCTCCACATTAGCCCTGGCCGCGGGGCTGTACTGGCGCGGCAACCTGGCTGGTGCTGAGCTCAATGCCTCATTGCTGGCGCTATTGCCCGCCATGCTCGGCATGTGGCTGGGGCAATGGTTGCGCCAGCGCATCAGCGCCTTGCTGTTTAAACGGGTGTTTTTTAGTGGCATGGCGCTGCTGGGTACTCACTTGCTAATCAACAATTGACAATAGATTCGTGCTTTAGCAGCAAAGGTGATTTGACCCATCACGGGTTTTTCTCATGGGAGGGCAACGATATTCTGCCGACATGTTTTTGAACCCCCCTGTCGCTCAACAGCGCTGAGGGTTTAACCCCCTGGAGGCTGATGATGAAAAAAATACTCTTGCTTAACGGTGCGAAAAAATTCGCCCACTCCGATGGTCGCTACAACCTGACCATGCACGACACTGCGCTGGCGTTTTTTGATCGTCAGGGTTTTGAAGTCAAAGTGACCCATATCGACGAAGGCTACGATATCGCCGAAGAGGTGGAAAAATTTCTCTGGGCTGACGTCATCATCTACCAAATGCCGGGCTGGTGGATGGGCGCGCCATGGATCGTTAAAAAGTACATGGATGAAGTATTCACCGAGGGTCACGGCAAACTCTACGCCAGTGACGGCCGCACCCGTTCCGACGCTTCGCAGCGCTACGGCAGCGGCGGCCTGATTCAAGGCAAGCAGTACATGCTGTCGCTGACCTGGAACGCACCTCAGCAGGCGTTCGATGACCCGGCCGACTTCTTTGAAGGCAAGGGCGTGGACGCGGTGTACTTCCCGTTCCATAAAGCGAATGAGTTTTTGGGCATGACCGGCCTGCCGACCTTTTTGTGTGTTGACGTGATGAAGCGTCCGCAGCCAGAGGTCGATGCCGCCCGTTACGAGCAGCATCTGGCAGAGGTGTTTGGCCTCAAGGCATAAGCGACGCCGGGGTGGGCGCGGGCTTGCTCGCGATGCAGGCAGCTCGGTTGTTATGACGAACCGCGGTGATACCATCGCGAGCAAGCCCGCTCCCACACGTAGATAAGGTCGACCGCGTGAAAGCCAGATCAGATGAGCTGCAAATCTTTGTTTCGGTGATCGAGTGCGGCTCGATTTCCGCTGCCGCCGAGCAGGCCGGGCAAACGCCGTCAGCCGTGAGCCGCACGCTTTCACGCCTGGAGGCCAAGCTCGAAACCACGCTGATCAACCGCACCACCCGGCGTATGGATCTGACCGAGGAAGGCAAGTTCTTCTTCGAACGGGCCAAGTTGATCCTTGAGCAGATGGACGAGCTGGAAGAGCGCCTGATCTCGCACCAGCGCACCCCCTCCGGGCGCTTGCGCATCAACGCCGCCGCGCCGTTTGTGCTGCATGCCATCGTGCCGTATATCCCCGAGTTCCGCGCCCTTTACCCCGAGATTCAGCTGGAACTCAACAGCAACGATCTGATTATCGACCTGCTGGAACAAAGCACCGATATTGCCATTCGTATCGGCACCCTGGCCGACTCCACCCTGCATGCCCGCTCCCTGGGGTGCAGCCCGCTGAATATCCTCGCCAGTCCGGACTACATCGCCGCCCACGGCATGCCCACAAATGTTGCAGATTTGGCCCACCACACTCTGATCGGTTTTACCCAGAACGATGGCCTCAACCAGTGGCCGCTGCGTTATGCTCAGGGTGACCGCTGGCCCATCCAGCCTGCCATCAGCGCCTCCAGCGGTGAAACTGTGCGCCATCTGGCGCTGCAAGGGCAGGGCATTGCTTGCCTGTCGCACTTCATGACCCACGAAGATATCAGCACCGGGCGCCTGTGCGTGGTGCTGGGCGAGTTCAACAGCGGCTATCGCCAGCCGATCCATGCCGTGTATTACCGCAACTCGCAGCTGGCGCTGCGCATCCAGTGCTTTCTGGACTTTATCCAGGCCAAGCTGGCGGGATATGCGGGGCCTTGTTTCAGGGAGTAATCCGAGGCTTATTCGTGATCTGCACGCAAGATTGAATTGGCCTGCCACGGGTTTTTCCACGGCCATGACTCTTCGATACTGGCGCCATTACTTACTCATACGGGAGTCATGGCATGAATGTTTTCGTAACCGGCGCAGCAGGTTTTATCGGTGGCTCGATTGCCACGGCACTGGTAAAGGCCGGTCATCAGGTCACCGGTCTGGTGCGTAGTACCGGGCAAGAACAGCAGATGCTCGCCCTGGGCATTACCCCGGTCATTGGCACCCTGAATGACAGCGCCTTGCTTGCCGCTCAGGCGCGCCAGGCCGATGCTGTCATCAATGCCGCCAGCAGCGACCACCGTGGTGGCGTCGAAGCCTTGCTCGATGCCCTGCGTGGCAGCGGCAAAGTGTTCTTGCACACCAGCGGTTCAAGCATTGTGGGCGATGCATCGGGCGGCAAGGCCAGCGACATCATTTATGATGAAGGCCAACTGCCTGAACCGACCGTGGACAAGGCCGCGCGGGTGGCCATCGACAACCTGATTCTCGCTGCGGCGCAGGATAACGTGCGCTCGGCGGTGATCTGCAACACCCTGATCTACGGTCACAGCCTGGGCGTCAACCGCGACAGCGTGCAGTTGCCGCGTCTGCTCAAACAAGCGCGTAAAAGCGGTGTGGTACGCCATGTAGGCACAGGCCAGAATATCTGGTCCAACGTGCATATCGAAGACGTGGTGGCGTTGTACCTGCTGGCACTTGCGAAAACCCCGGCGGGTACCTTCTATTTTGTTGAAAGCGGCGAAGCGGCCTTTGCCGACATGAGCAACGCCATTGCTCAAGCCCTGGACCTGGGGCAAGCCCACGACTGGCCATTGGCCGATGCCGAAGCCGAGTGGGGCTATGAAATGGCCAACTACGGTTTGGGTTCCAACAGCCGCGTGCGGGGCAAAAACGCCCGTGAACTGCTGGGCTGGGCACCCAAGCGCAACAGTGTGGTGCAGTGGATCAAGGATGAAATGTTGTAAGGCCTCCTACTGCATTTATGTGCGGCGCCTACACATAAAGCACACGCCTGACCCCTGTGGGAGCGAGCTTGCTCGCGAAAGCATCACTGCCCTGGTACAGGTCGGTCGAGTTGCTTGCTTCGCCAGCAGGCTGGCTCCCACCATTTGCTTTTGTTGTTTGAAAATGTCGCCGAATTCAGACAAGGTTCGGCCACAGTTGATAACAATAAAAGGATGTATCGAATGCGCATTGTGTGGTTCAAAACCCTGGCCCTGACGGCTGCCATCGTTGCCAGTTCTTCGGCGTATGCCGTCACCCTGAACGGCGGCGCAGTCGCCGCACCTGATCAATACGGCGCCGAAGTGGCTGCGCAAATTCTCAAAAAAGGTGGCAATGCGGTCGATGCAGCAGTCGCCACTGCCTTTACCCTGGCTGTGACCTATCCCGAAGCCGGCAATATCGGCGGTGGCGGGTTTATGACGATGTATATCGATGGTAAACCCTACTTCCTCGACTATCGCGAAACGGCCCCCAAAGCCGCCAGCCGCGATATGTACCTGGACGACAAAGGCGAAATCATCGAGAACTTGAGCCTGGTCGGTTCCCGCGCTGCCGGCGTGCCGGGTACGGTGATGGGCCTGTGGGAAGCGCATCAGCGCTTCGGCAAGTTGCCCTGGGCCGAACTGCTGACCCCGGCTGTGGGTTACGCGAAAAACGGCTTTAAAGTGGCCGACCAGCAATTCCAGTACCGCGAAGATGCGCTGGCGCTGTTCAAGGGCACCACCAACTTCGGTGATTACTTTGGCAGCATGAAACCCGGGCAAACCTTCAAGCAGCCAGAGCTGGCCGAGACCCTGGAACGCATTGCCGACCAGGGTGCCAAGGAGTTCTACCGCGGCAAGACTGCCGATCTGCTAGTCGCGCAAATGCAAGCAGACAAAGGCCTGATCACCAAGCAAGACCTGAACGAGTATAAGGTCAACTGGCGTGAGCCGATGCGCGTCGATTTCCGTGGCAACACCTTGTACACCGCGCCACTGCCAAGCTCGGGCGGTATCGCTCTGGCACAGTTGATCGGCATTAAAGAAGACCGCGCCGCAGACTTTAAAGGCGTCGAACTGAACTCTGCGCCGTACATCCACCTGTTGGCCGAAATCGAAAAACGCGTTTTCGCCGATCGCGCCGACTACCTGGGTGACCCGGCTTTCGGCAAGATGCCCGTTGCTGAACTGACCGACCCGGCCTATATCGCCAAGCGTGCGAAAGAGGTCAATCCGAAAGCGATCTCTGCGACGGCTAACGTCAAGCCGGGCCTGGAACCGCATCAGACCACTCACTTCTCCATCGTCGACAAACAGGGCAATGCGGTCAGCAATACCTACACCCTGAACTGGGATTACGGCAGCGGTGTTGTGGTTAAGGGCGCGGGCTTTTTGCTGAACGATGAAATGGATGACTTCAGCTCCAAGCCTGGCGTAGCCAACGCCTTTGGTGTGGTGGGTGGCAATGCCAACGCCATTGAGCCGGGCAAGCGCATGCTGTCCTCCATGAGCCCAAGCCTGGTGACCCGCGATGGTCAGGTCACGCTGGTGCTGGGTACACCGGGCGGCTCGCGGATCTTTACCTCGATTTTCCAGGTGCTGAACAATATCTACGACTACGACCTGCCACTGGAAAAAGCCGTTGCTGCACAGCGTGTGCATCACCAGTTGCTGCCCAAAGACACGATTTACTTCGACGCCTATGCACCGCTCACCGGCAAGGTGGCTGACGAGCTTAAGGCAATGGGTTACACCCTGGAGGATCAGGGCTGGAACATGGGGGATATCCAGGCGATCCAGGTCAAGGGTACAGCGCTTGAAACCGCCTCCGACCCGCGTGGCCGTGGTGTGGGGATGGTGGTGAAGTAAGCTCTTCACTCGTGTGACCTCAAGTGTGGGAGCGAGCCCGCTCGCGAAAGTCTCCTTAAGGAACTTCGCGAGCAGGCTCGCTCCCACAATGGTTTTATAGCCTGCACAATTTGTTACCATCTGTTGCCTGTAACTCCCTCCGTTTTCCCCGTCCCGAATTTTAGGTAAACCATGAAACTCTCACGTCTGCGCGCTGATGTCCTGGCCGGGCTCACGACGTCCTTCGCCCTGTTGCCCGAGTGCATTGCGTTCGCACTGGTTGCCCATCTCAACCCGCTGATGGGGTTGTATGGCGCGTTTATCATTTGCACCCTGACCGCGCTGTTTGGCGGCCGGCCGGGCATGGTGTCCGGTGCCGCCGGGTCGATGGCGGTGGTGATCGTGGCCCTGGTCGTGCAACACGGCGTACAGTATCTGTTGGCCACGGTGCTGTTGAGCGGGCTGATCATGCTGGCGTTCGGCCTGTTCAAACTCGGCAAGCTGGTGCGCATGGTGCCGCACCCGGTGATGCTGGGTTTCGTCAACGGCCTGGCGATCGTGATTGCCATGGCCCAACTGGATCACTTCAAGGACGGCGACACCTGGCTCAGCGGCATGGCGCTGTACATGATGATCGGGCTGGTCGCTGCGACCATGGCCATTGTCTATTTGCTGCCACGTCTGACCCGCGCCGCGCCGCCTGCGCTGGTGGCCATTCTGGGCGTCGGGTTGGCGGTGTACCTGCTTGGCCTGCCGACCCGCACCCTGGGCGACATGGCGCACATCGCGGGTGGTTTGCCGAGCTTCAACCTGCCGCAGATTCCCTGGACGCTTGAGACCTTGGGCATCATCGCGCCCTATGCGATCGTGATGGCGGTGGTTGGCCTGCTGGAAACCCTGCTGACCCTCAACCTGACTGACGAAATAACCGAAAGCCGCGGCTACCCGGACCGCGAGTGTGTGGCACTGGGCGCGGCCAATATGGTCTCGGGCGCGTTCGGCGGCATGGGCGGTTGTGCAATGATCGGCCAGACCGTGGTTAACCTCAGTTCCGGCGGACGCGGGCGCTTGTCCGGGGTGACGGCCGGGGTGATGATCTTGCTGTTTGTGTTGTTTCTGTCGCCGTTTATCGAACGCATTCCGCTGGCAGCGCTGGTGGGGGTGATGTTTGTGGTGTCGCAGCAGACCTTTGCCTGGGCCTCTTTGCGAGTCCTCAACAAAGTGCCGCTCAACGATGTGCTGGTGATTATTGCGGTGACGGTGATCACCGTGTTTACCGATCTGGCAGTGGCGGTGATGTGCGGGGTGGTTATCGCGGCACTTAATTTCGCCTGGCAGCAGGGCCGTCAGATGTACGCCGACGCGGATATGCAGAGTGACGGCAGCAAGCTATACCGTGTCCACGGCACGTTGTTTTTTGCGTCTACTACCGCGTTTCTCAAGCAGTTCGACCCGGCCGGTGACCCGGCGCAGGTGACACTTGATTGTCGTCATTTGAGCTTTGTCGATTACTCGGCCATTGCGGCACTGGACACTCTGCGCGAGCGCTATCGCAAAGCAGGCAAGCATCTGCGGGTGTTACACCTGTCCGAGCGCAGCAAGAAGTTGCTCAAGCGCGCCCGGGTTCAGCACGAATAAGGTCAGGAGCCCCTGACTACCCCTCTCCCGAAGAGAGAGGGGACTGATCGCTTTACACCTTGAAGTGGCTGACCATCTCTTGCAGCTGGTTACCCAGCCGCGCCAGTTCAACACTGGACTTGGCCGTTTCATCACTCGCCGCTGCGGTTTGCTCGGAAACGTCGCGCACGTTGACGATGCTGCGGCTGATCTCTTCGGCGACCGCAGATTGCTGTTCGGCAGCAGCGGCAATCTGTTGGTTCATCGACTGAATATTCGACACCGTGCGGGTAATGCCCTGCAGCGAGGTGCCTGCGTGGCGGGTCAGGGTCACGCTGCTGTCGGTCAGGGTGCGGCTGTTTTGCATCACGGTGGCCACGTGCTGGGTGCCGCTTTGCAGGGCTGCGACCAGGGTTTGAATCTCTTCGGTGGATTTTTGCGTACGCTGGGCCAGGCCACGCACTTCATCGGCCACCACGGCAAAACCGCGCCCTGCGTCACCGGCACGGGCGGCTTCGATCGCGGCGTTGAGGGCCAGCAGGTTGGTCTGCTCGGCCACGGCCTTGATCACGTCCATCACGCTGCCGATCTTGTCGCTTTCCTGTTGCAGCACGGCCATGGCTTCGGTCGAGCGGCCAACTTCCACGGCCAGGCGCTCGATCTGGTCAATCGCCTGGTTGACCACGGTGTCGCCTTCGCGGGCTTCGTTGTCTGCGGCTGCTGCCGCTTGCGAGGCTTGCTCGGCGTTGCGCGCCACTTCCTGCACGGTGGCGGTCATTTCATGCATGGCGGTGGCCACCTGATCGGTCTCGATCTTCTGGCTATTGACCCCGGCACTGGTTTGCTCGGTCACCGCGGACAGCTCTTCTGCAGCACTGGCGATCTGGCTGACGCCATCACGGATACCGCTGATCAACTCGCGCAGGGTGGTGCCCATGCGCGCAATGCCCTGTTGCAACACACCCAGTTCATCGCGACGGGTAACACGCAGGTTATGGGTCAGGTCGCCACCGGCAATGCGATCGACCACGGCCAGGGTTTCACGCAGCGGCACGGTGATCTGGCGGGTGATGATCACGGCCGCCGTAATACCGAACAGCAAGACCAGAAGGGTGGTGATCAATTGCGTGCTGTTGGCCGCGGCACTTTCGATATCGCGGCGCTCAAGCTGGATCTTGTACAGCTCATCGCTGCGGCCAAGGATGCTGGTGCCGTATTCGGTCATGTCCTTGCGCATGGCAATGATGGTGTTGTCGGTGCTGGTGTATAGCTCCAGGGCTTCCTGGTACTGATCCATGGTTTTGGTCAGGGTGCGCAGGGTGTCGCCGGCATTGGCAGCAAAGTGCGAGCTGAGGCGGTCAAGGCTGGCAATGGCAGCGTCCAGTTGCTGGCGGGCGGCCTTTTCCGTGGTGGGGTTGGGTGCGGCAATGTAGGCACGCACCTGGTAGCGCGAGAGCAGGAACTGCTCACGGACTTCAGACACGGTCTGGAACATGGCAAAGCGGTTTTCATCACCTGCGGGCAGTTGCAGGGCGCGGTTGAGCAACGTCGCAATGGCGTCCTGTGCCAGGGCAGCGCTGCGGTCCATGTTGGTCCGCGATACGGCAGACTCGACATAGGCCTTGCGCATGGTCACCAGCGCACGCTCGTAGCGGCCAATGATGGCTTGCTGCTCTTTAAGAAGCTTGAGGTTTTCCGGGCTCTGGAAGGTGGCAATCAACTGGCTTTGCTGTGCAGAAAACGCATCAATGCTGGCCTGTACATTTTGTGCGGCAGTTTCGTCGCCATCGGTGAGCATGTACTGCAAGCGCGTAACCCGAAGATTGGTAAACGCGGTGTTTAATCGGGTGATGTCGCTCATCCAGTTACTGCGATCAATCATCTTGTCCAGACTGATCCAGTTGCAGACGGCCATTACGCAGGTAAGGGCCAGTACCAGGCCAAAGCCCAGGGACAGTTTAAGGTTGACGCTGATATTGCTCAGCCATCTATTCATAGAGTTCTCCAGGAACGCTGCACGCATGATCTAAGTTCGCTGGAGGGAATTATTTTTTTTGACCCAGCCGAGTGTTGTATTGGAGGGGTATCGGCTGCATTCGTCAGAGCTGAAACGTTTTGTTTAGCGCCAGTTCACATAACAACATATCCATTTGGGTAGTGTGGCTATGTCCTGCTTTTACGTTTTTTTTCACATCCGTTTCACCTGCCTCTGACCTCCCTTTTTCTAGGCTATGTTCAGCTAATAGAGAGCTGTTTTGTGCAAGTCTGTTTTTACCGCCGGGCCGCGAAGCGACCCGTTGTCATATTCGCGCTATAGGGTGTCCGTCAGTGTGATCACTGACTGCCGCAGGGGGCATAAGCATCGTGACGTTGAGCCTTGATCTGACCGGAATTAACCGTTCGCTGTTGCGTCGCGGCCTGGTTCGTTACAAAAAGGCGCTGGTAGTGATCGTGGCAATTGCGCTGGCCGTTGCGCTGACATTGACGCTGCTGGCACCTGCGGCACCGCCTGATCTGGCACAGCCCAGCCATGCCGACCACGTGTTGTCGCTGACCGATAGCTGGGCCAAAGGTGATGTGATTGCCGTGGTCCGTCACGGTGAGCGTTGCGACCGTTCTTCGGCGCAATGCCTGGGGCCAATGGACGGCGTGACCGTGCGCGGCGAAGCCGTGGTTCAGGCACTGGGGGCAGATTTCAAGCAGTTGGGGCTGGGGAGCACCGATATTTACAGCAGCTTGCTGACCCGCGCCCGGCAAACCGCAGATGCCATGTTTGTCCACCCTGTAGAGGCGCAAGACTGGCTGTTCAACTGCCGCGGCAGCATGTTGCGTGATGCTCTCAAGCACAAAGTGGCGGGCCATAACCTGATTCTGGTGAGCCACAGCGAATGCATGGACCAACTGTTGCTGGACATGCACCTGTCCACCAGCACCACGTTTGGCTACGGTGCTTCGTTGTTTATCAAAACCGATAGCGCGAACGGCAATCCGCAAATGCTCGGTTTTATCGAGCCCAAAGACTGGAAGGTCATTGTGCCGGTGGTAACCACCAGCAACCGTCACGGGTATGAAGCTTCGCAGTTCTGACCCCCGCCAGTGGGAGCGAGCCTGCTCGCTCCCATAACGTTATTCCATACCCATCAATTGCGCTTGAGCAGGCGTTCCCAGTTTTGCTCATCGGGCAATGGCAGATCGCTGAGTTCGCGGGCCACCACGTTTTCGATATCGTTGGCGCTGAGCACTTTTTCATCGAGCCAGGGCCAGGTCGCATCGGCATCGCGGAAGTTGAGCTGGCTGTTTAATTGCTGACACGCCACGGCGAGCAAATGCATCAGTGACCACAGGCTGGTGACGTAGGGTTTTTGCTGTGCCGGAATACGGCTGAGCAGGGCCGTCACGTCAGCCAGGTTGGGGCCTGGGGCGGCGTTGCTGAGCAGGTTCCAGACAATCGCGCCGTTATTCGACACATCCTGATTGGCCAGTGCCGGGTCGGTGCTGACCTCGACAGTGAGTTTTACGTGCTGTTGCTCAAGCTGATCGATCAGGTAATTGGCCAGGTCGGATTTGCGCAGGAAAGCGGTAGCCGTGTTGTAGGCCAGGTGAGCGTCGTAGTCGCTCAGGGTTTTACTGGATATACCGATGGTCATGGCTGGCTCCTTGGTCTGGAAGTGTCCAAGGAGCGTAGCCAATGCACGGTGATCGGCCACGCCATCTGCGCTTGTGTTGCCCGGGATCAAATTTACGGGGCTGAAGTGGCCAGGCAGACAAAGTAGAAGTCGTGTCGCCCCACGCTGATCTTCTGCAGAGTATTCAGGGCCATGCCCGGTACCTCCGGTTTTTCTACCAGGGCAATATTGTCGGGCGATGCACTGAGGAATGCCTGCAATTCTTCTGTTGAGCTGAGTGTGTGCGGCAACTGCTGGCTGTAGAACACCACGGCGCCCAGGCGTTCGTCGGGGCGCAGCAGGGCGACCTGTTTACCGCTGGCTTGCAGGCTCATGACCCGGGCGGCCAGGGGCTGGAAGGACTCTTCCTTGTCGGCCAGCGGGGCCCGATGGGCTGCCAACAGGTAGGCAGCCACCAGCGCGGTCAGCAGCGCGATGGCCAGGGGGAGATGGTTGTCGCTGAGGAATCTTGCCAGTGCCGAGCCCGCACTTTTTTTGTACAGCCAGTCCAGAACCACCCTGGCGTACTCGGCTGCAATCACGGCGGCGGCGGGTGCCATCGACATCATGTACACCGCCCGCTTGCTGGAGGCGAGGTTGAGCAGCACAAATTGTGCTACCAGCCATACACAGAAAAACAGCAAAAAGGGGTTGCTGCGCAGCTGTTTGCGAAAGTGCCACAGGCCCAGATAGGTCAGCAGGTTCCACGGCAGGAAGGCTTCGGGCAGTTTTCGCAGGTAGTAGTAAAAGGGTTCGTAATGCCCGGCTTCGACGAAGGAACCGCTAAAGCGCCCAACGCTGTTGGTCAGCAGCAGTTCGCTGACCGCCTGCATGCCGCCGCGTTGATACAGCAGGCACAGCCAGATCGTCAGCGGGATGAGCCCCAGCAGGGTTAACAGTGCGGGGCGTAGCCAGTTGCGCAGCACGAAACGTTTTTCGATCAGGCTTTCACACAGCAGAAAGACAAAAATCACCACTCCCGGCAATGCCAGGCCCAGAACGCCTTTGCTCAAGCTGGCTATAGCGATCCCGGCGGCAAACAGCAGCCAGCTGCCCCGTGCAAAGCCGGGCTGGCGGTTGGCATGAAAAAACCCAAGCAAGACCATGGTCACGCCCAGGGTCAGCAAGGCATCTTCGCCTACCTGGCGAGCGTTGCCCCAAAATATGCCCATGGTTGCCAGCATCGCCGCCGCTGTCCAGGCCAGTGCGGTGGGGCGCCCCAGCTTGCGCAGCATGGCGTAGAGCAACAGCACGCAAAAGAGCCCGGCAAAGGCCGAGGCCAGGCGCACGGCGTACAGTTCGCCGCCGAATACGCGAATGGCGCCTGCATCCAGCCACAGGCTCAGGGGTGGTTTTTCCAGGAAGGGTTGGTTGAGCAGATTGGGGGTAACCCAATCGTCACTGACATGCATTTGCATAGCGATGCCCGCCACACGAGACTCGGTCGAGCCCTGCAATTGATGGTTACCCAGTGCAAAAAACAACAGCACGCAACTGAGCAGTAATAACAGCAGAGCAGGACGAGTCAGACGCATTGGGCTACCAGGCAGCAATCGAATGGAATACTGCGCTGGAGTATAGAAGGGCAATCCTTAACGAATTGTGAAAGCAGTGCATCTGCAGTCGCTGACGAGGAACGAAGGCTGCGTACGGTTGAGAAGCGATCGTAACAAAACCGACTCGCTTGATTTGCGACTGCTTCGCACTCGATCGCAACCTTCGTTCCTCGTCAGCGACTACAGAGGTTTTTGGTCAGAACGTCGCTTTAACCTGCAAGCCCGCTACCAGCGCATTGCTGCGGTTGGTGCCATAGAAAGCACCGGGCTCGATGATGTATTGCACGTCCGGGCGCAGCAGCAGCCACGGCGTGACTTGCGCACCGTAGTTGAGTTCCAGTAGCTGCTCGCCGCTGTCCAGGCTGGCGATCATGTCCGCCTGCTCCGGGCTGCTGGCTGCAGCCTCCTGGACATCCCGCGAGCGGGAGTTGAATACGGCGCGGCCATAAGCAAAGGCGATGCTGTCTTTAGGGCGGCTGGCAAACGGCTTTTGCTTGACCAGGCCCACCGAGTACCAGTGGCGCATCGGCGAGGTGGCGGCATTGCTGCTGGACGCCTGGCCAAAGGCGCGCAATACGCTATCGGGGTCTTGCTCGTCACGCCAGATGGCCTGATCGACCAGTACATAGGCACCGGTGCGGTTGTTGGCTTTTTGCGTACTGCCAATCTTGCGGGTGTTGGAAGTGTCGTAGTACCAGCCCACTTTGTATTGGCCGTTGAGCCAGGCGTTGTTGGTGAAGATCGCCTCCAGCGGCATGATCGCCCCCGTGGTGCCTTTGGTGGTCATGCTGAAGGCTTCGGAGGAGCGGCTGTTGTACTCGGGGTTGACCTGGAACAGTGCCGTTTGCAGGGTCAGGGCCGGGCTGACGGTGTAGCGCAGTTCAGCGCCCCAGTGCCCGGTGGGGTAGTTCGTCCAGCCACTGCCATTGGATTGGGTCAGCGGGTGCGCGCAAAAACCGGCGTTGACGAAGCTGGTCAACAACGGCATGCCACCAAATTCGTTGCCCATCGGCATAAAGCCCAGCTTGGTGGTCAGGTCTTCGGAAAACAGCGTGCGCTGGTAGCTGAACTCAGACAGGCGGGTGTAGTTGCCGCCGGCGTTCTCCTGAATTGGCAGGCGGTTGCCTACCAGATCCTCAGAGGCGCTGTGGCCGCGGCGATCATTGATGGTGATTTGCACCAGGCCAGCATCCGCAGTGCCGAGCAATTTGCTCATGTCGAACTGGGCACCGATGCGCACCTGCTGCGAATAACGGGTGCCGTGTTTGATCCCGCCATGCAAGTTGGAAAAGGTTTCCGAGTTGTAGTCGCCTGTCAGTTTGACGCCCTTGTCGGCCAGTTTCTGGCGTTCGCCGCCCCAGTCGCCGGTCAGGGTCGAACGGTTCATCAGGTTGTCGGTGGTGTCGGCCAGTACGCAGGCAGGCGTCAGGGCCAGCAATGACAGACCGCCGCACAGGCTGGTGTTCAGCAGGGCGCGGGAAGAGAAAAACATCTACAGAAGCTCCTTTATATGAAGTGTCGACGACGGGGCGCGACACGATGCCGCACATTATGAACTATTTAGTTAATTAATTTCATATTTGGTTACACGGCCTTCCCGTAATGACTAAGGGTGTTGCTGGCCCCCATCCGCTAGACTCCCGCGTTTATGCGTACCAAGGGATGTTCATGATCTGGTTTCTTGAAGGGCAATCGAGCCAACGCGACGTGATTGCAGGTGCCCGGGCGGCGCTACCGGAGACGGTACGGATATTCGCCTCGCACCGACAAAGTCGCCCCGAAATTACCGGGTTGGCGGATATCGCCTGGCGCGAACCGCAAGACAACCAGGAACGCATCGGCTGGGTGATCGAGCAGGCCCGTGCCCAACAGATCAAGGTGGTGCTGGCCGGGCGTGTGGGCCAGGTCTATGAAGCGCACCGCGCCGAGTTCGAGGCGGCCGGGCTGCAATTGGTCACTGGCGCGCTGGACCTGGACACCTTTGAACGGGTCGACGACAAATCGGCGTTTACTCGCGAAGCGCTGGCGGCCGGGTTGGCGTGCATCCCGGCTATAACCGTGAGCACCCGTGCCGAACTGCAAGCGGCTTACGCGCAATTGGCCCGTGACGGTCAGGTCT
The DNA here is from genome assembly GCF_002269505.1 of Pseudomonas fragi. Classification (GTDB taxonomy): domain Bacteria; phylum Pseudomonadota; class Gammaproteobacteria; order Pseudomonadales; family Pseudomonadaceae; genus Aquipseudomonas; species Aquipseudomonas fragi_D. The sequence goes on from NZ_NQKQ01000019.1 coordinate 37,011, forward strand.
GTGTCAAACCCACGCGCGGCATTTACGGCCAGGGCTTTTGGCGACTGGCCGATAACGTCGACCCGTTCCGCAGTTTCGCCAATGCCGACGCCCATGAGGTCAATGCCAGCGTCTTTGCCCAGGCCTACGGCCAGTCGGATGCGCCCAAGCCGTTGTTGGTCATGCCCTATATGCCTGGCAGTGAGTGTTCGGTGGACATGGTCTGCGAAGCGGGCGAGGCCGTGGCCTATGTGGGGCGGCGCAAGCAGGGCCTGATGCAGACGTTCGAGCGCGATGGCGCCGCCGTCGAGCTGGCGATCAAGGCCGCGCGGCACTTCAAGTGCGACGGCATCGTCAATGTACAAACCCGTGATGATGCCGAAGGACAGCCGCACCTGCTGGAAATCAACCTGCGTTATTCCGGCGGCATCGGCTACACCCGTGAAGCCGGGGTCAACCTGCCAGGCATTTTTGCCGCACGCCGCCTCGGCCTGGCAGTGCCCCCGAGCGCCTGGCGCGAGGATGTGCAGGTCAAGGCGATCACCGTGGTCGTGCCGGTTCGCGGCGATTCGCTCCTGGGGTGATTTGACGTTTTCGGTAACTATTTTTCGCTTGTTTAAAGTTATCGACTCGCCGATCGTCCCCCATTTTTTTATGTATTTCAGGTAGTAAAAGTTGATGAATAGCGCTAACCCCATGACCGAACCAAAGGTTTTGCATGCAAACCTCAAGCGCGGTCGTCTGGAGGTAAAGGTCAATGCATCGACCTTTGCTCCGCAGGCACTTTTCGATTTTGCCGAGCGGCGCAATCCCAAGCGGGCCTTTCTGTTTGTTTCGCGTGTACTGGGCCGGCATATTCCGGCTCGGCCCTCATTAATGGCAGAAAGCTTCAATGCCCTTGCCGGCAAGATTCCTGCTGATTTGCCCGGGCCGGTGCTGGTGATCGGCATGGCCGAAACCGCCGTTGGGCTCGGTGCCGGGGTACACCGTGCCCTGAGCCAGACCCGTAATGATTGCGTGTACCTGTGCAGCAGCCGTCACCCTACGGGCAGCGCCTTGTTTGCCCGCTTTGAAGAGGAACACAGCCACGCCAGCTCGCATTTGCTGCACCTGCCGCAAGACGCGCCAACCCGCGAGATGATGCTCAACGCCCGTTCGCTGGTGCTGGTGGACGATGAAGCATCCACCGGCAATACCTTTATCAATCTGTCCCGGGCGCTGGCCGAGGCGGGGCTCGATTCGATCGAGCGCATCGTTACTGCCACCCTGACCGACTGGTCCGGTGATGCCGTGCGTACAGCCATGGGCGATCACGTCAGCAGCGTGGCTTTACTCGACGGTCGCTACACGTTCGCCGAAGATTTAACCGCAGAACTGCCAGAAATGCCCGAAGTGGGCAGTGTTGCCCAAGGCGACTGGGCACTGGACGCGAGCCGCGACTGGGGCCGCATGGGCGTTCGCGAACACCACGACACGCTGGCGCCGGGCCTGGAGGTCGCTGCCGGTGAACGGATTCTGGTGATCGGTACCAGCGAGTTTGTCTGGCGTCCTTTTTTGTTGGCCGAGCGCCTTGAACGGGCGGGTGCCGACGTGCACTTCAGCTCTACCAGCCGTTCGCCGATTGCCCTGGGCCATGCCATCGATCATGCGTTGTCGTTCTCGGACAACTACGGCCTGGGCATCCCCAACTTTCTTTACAACGTCGCCCCCGGCCAGTTTGACCGGGTGCTGATCTGCAGCGAAACCCCGGCCGCTGCCGTCGACCCGGCGCTGGTTAGCGCATTGAATGCGCAGGTAATCGTTGATGAACAGTAATCGCCCTCTGGTGTTCGTTGATCTGGACGACACCCTGTTTCAAACCGCCCGGAAAATGGGCGATGAGCCACGCTTTACCGCCACCCTGGACGTGGACGGCCAACCCAACGGCTTTATGAGCGCGACGCAAAAGAGCTTTGTGGAATGGCTGCTGGCTACCAGTGACGTGGTCCCCGTGACCGCACGCAGCATCGAAGCCTATCAGCGCGTGCAGTTGCCGTTTGTGCACGGCGCGGTCTGTGCTCACGGCGGGGTGATTCTCAACCCGGACGGTTCACTGGACCCGGTCTGGCATGCGCGCATGTGCGACGAGCTGGCGTCGGAGCAAACCCGCCTGCACCAGTTGAGCGAGCAAACCCTGGCCATTGGCGCCGAACTGGGTTTCTCGTTGCGTGGCTGGGTGGTTGAAGAGCATGGCCTGGCCAATTACGTGGTCACCAAGCACAACAACGAAACCGATCAGGCGCTGCTCACCGTGCTGGCCGAAGTCAGGGCGCGGGGCTTGCTCGACGGCCTGTATGTGCATGGCAATGGCAACAATCTGGCATTCCTGCCCATCACCCTGCAAAAGCGTGAAGCGGTACGTGAGTGGATCCGCCGCGACCAGGCGATCAACGGCAAACGCCCGCTGCTGGGCTTTGGCGACAGTGTGTCGGACCTGGGCTTTATGGCCGAATGCGACTGGTGGGGCACACCCAAGCGCGGCCAGCTGGCGGCGCATGTGCTGGCGAGCGTCGATCATGAATAATGCCTTCGCAGGGCTGCAGACCGTGGGCAGTGGCAGCTATGCCGCCGATGACGTGCACTTTTTACTGCGCGCCATGCAGATAGAAGTCACCGACGTGCAGGAAAAAGAGCGCCTGATCCAGACCCAGCAGCGCCATTACTCCGAAATGATCAGCCAGGAACATGCGCCGTCCGGCACCCATAAAAGCCTCTATCAACTGGCCCTGGCCCAGAACGGTGCCCGTATGGCGGGTGATGTGCAGGCGCTGGCCCAGGCTTTGAATGAGCGCTACAACGGCCCCTCGATTGCGCTGGTGTCGTTTGTGCGCGCGGGTTTGCCGCTGGGTGTGTTGCTGCGCAGGGCATTGCTCGATCTGGGGCGCGAGGCTGCGCATTACGGGATCAGCATTATTCGTGACCGTGGAATCGACAACGTCGCGCTCGAAGCTATCATCAAGGCCCACGGTGCGGAAAACATCGTGTTTGTCGATGGCTGGACCGGCAAAGGGGCGATCAGCGGCCAGATCCGCGACAGCCTGACAGGGGACTCGCGTTTTCCAGCCGACCCGCGTCTGGTGGTGCTGGCCGACCCCTGTGGCCGTGCCTGGCTGGCCGCCTCGGCAGAAGACTGGCTGATCCCATCTGGCATCCTGGGGGCGACGGTTTCAGGGCTGGTTTCGCGTTCCATATGGCCACAAGACCCGGGCCTGCATGGGTGCGTGGTGTATGACCATTTGGCGGAACACGACGTGACCATGAGTTTTATCCACAGCATCGAAACCGAGCGCGCGCGACTGGCACCTCAGGCCGCGGCCCTGCCCTGGACGGCGGAGCAGGCTGGCGCATTGCAACACTCGGCCGTGGCTGCGGTCGAACGTATCTCGGCCCGGTTTGCGGTGACCAACCCCAACCGGGTCAAACCGGGGATCGCCGAGGCCACCCGCGCCGTCATGCGCCGTGTGCCGGACCACGTGCTGGTGCGCAACCGTGACGATCAGGACGTGCAACTGCTGCTGCACCTGACGCGTCAGGCCAATATTGAGGTTCAGGAAGTCGGCGATCAGTTGGGGCCGTATCGCGCCGTGACCGTAATCAGGAGTGTTCGCTGATGATCAAGCACTCAGCCTATGCCTTGGGCGCCACACTTTATATGCCGGCTACCCGTCCCGATATTCTGGATGTGGTGCTGGGCGAAAAGATCCAGGGTTTGCGCTCGCTGGTGGTGTGCCTGGAAGACGCCGTGGCCGAAACTGACGTGCAGCAGGGGCTGAACAACCTGAAAAACCTGCTGTTGGGCATCGAGGCGCGTGGCGGTCGACCGTCCGGCGGGCCGATCCTGTTTGTGCGGCCACGGGATGCCGCGATGGCAGCCGTCCTCAATGACTGGTCGCTGATGCGTCATGTCGACGGTTTTGTCGTGCCCAAGCTCAGTCTGGGCAATATCTGCGAGTGGCAGCAGGCGGTCACCCGCGAAGACTTGATGTTGATGCCCACCCTGGAAACCGCAGACGTTTTTATCCCCAACGCCATGGTTGAACTGCGCAGCGCCATGCTGGAGCTACTACCAGAGCGTATTATTGCCCTGCGCATTGGCGGTAACGACTTGATGGGGTGCCTGGGCCTGCGTCGCCCTCAAGCGATGACGCTGTACAGCACGCCCATGAGCTATGTGATTCCCATGTTGTGCGGGATCATGGGCTCGGCAGGTTTTGCCCTGACCGCGCCGGTGTTTGAACAGCTCAATGCACCGCACTTGATGGAGCAAGAGCTGGCGCTGGATATGGCCCACGGGCTTGTGGGTAAAACCGCGATCCACCCGTCGCAAATTGCAGTTATCCACAGGGCGTTGCAAGTCAGTCTTGAAGATCTCAACAGCGCACGCCACATATTGAATGAGGCGGCGCCTGCGGTGTTCAAGTTCAACGACGCCATGTGCGAGCCCGCAACCCATTACAAATGGGCGCAAACAATTATTGAACGGGCACATTGGCAAGGGGTTCGCCCTGAAATTGCCAGCCCGTCGGACACTTTTGGAGGCAGCCTGCGATTGGCTGAATTAGTGGGTTGAACGACGTTTTGAAAACACCGGTTAAAGGAAAGCAGGTCCTGTCTGCCTTCGATTTCGATGGCACGCTGACCTATCACGACACGTTCGTGCCGTTTTTGCGCTTTGCCTTTGGCAATCGACTGTTTGCGATGCGTCTGCTGCGGATGATCCCGGCGACCGCTTGCTACCTGCTGGGCAGGATTTCGCGTAATGCGCTGAAAGAAAAACTTATCGCGGTCTACTTGACCGGTGCCAGAGAGGCCTGGGTAAAGGAACGCGCCGAAGCATTTTGTGACGTTTCCTGGCAGCGTCTAATGCGGCCTTTGGGCTTAACATCCGTCGCCAACCAGATTGAGCAGGGCGCCAAGGTGACGATTTGCTCTGCGTCCCCCGAGCTGGTGCTCACACCTTTTGCCAAGAAGCTCGGTATCGGCCTGATCGGAACACGGCTGGCCTCGGTCGATGGCGTGCTCACCGGCGATATCGACGGCATCAACTGTCGCTGTGAACAAAAAGTCATTCGGCTGGAGGCGCAATACGGGCCTCTGGACCAATACGAACTACGTGCCTGGGGTGACACCCGGGGCGATGAACAAATGCTCGGGGCCGCTCAAGAGCCGCATTGGCGTGAATTTCACGCGCTGTGGCGGCGCAAGCGGCCACTTGACGTGTGCTTGCGCGAGGAGCTGTAAGCCAGGCGTAAGCAAAGCATGTCAATAATCACTCAATACCTATCATGCATCAGTGCAGACAAGGAGACGCTTCATGGCCATTTCGCTGTCCAAGAATCAAACCATCTCTCTCGAGAAAGAAGCGGGAACCGGTCTCAAGAAAATCCGTATGGGCCTGGGCTGGGACCCGGTCAAGCCCAGCGGTTTTTTCGCCAAGCTGCTGAGCAGTGATGCCGCCATCGACCTTGATGCTTCGTGCATCCTGCTCGACAGTGCCAAACAACCACTGGATCTGGTGTGGTTTCGCCAGCTCAAGTCCAATGACGGCTCTATCGTTCACTCCGGCGACAACCGTACGGGTGAGGGCGAGGGTGACGACGAGTCGATCCAGGTCAACCTGGAACAACTGCCGGCCGGGGTCAAACACCTGGTGTTTACCGTCAACTCCTTTACCGGGCAAAACTTCGAGGCAGTAGAAAACGCCTACTGCCGTATCGTTGACGAGCTGACCGGCAAAGAGCTGGCGCGCTTCAACCTGTCGGACAAGGGCCGTCACACCGGCGTGGTCATGGCGTACATCAGCCGCACATCGGCGGGCTGGGACCTGACCGCTATTGGCACCGTGGCCAATGGCCGTACCGCCCAGGATCTGGCCACTGATGCGGCCCAGGCGGTGCGCGCATGACTACCCTGACTCCAGGCGCCAATACGGGCGTTGCCAGTGGCACCCTGAGCGTCACCGTCAGCTACACCCCGGTGGCTGGCGCAGACCTGGATGTATCGGCGTTCTTGCTCAATGAGTCGGGCAAGGTGCGCGGCGATAACGACATGTGCTTCTTCGGCCAGCAAAGCGTCAACAATGGCGCGGTCAAGCTGATGGAATCGGCGGCAGGTCGCAGTGTGTTCAGTGTCAATCTGGACGCCATTGACCCGGCCATCGAGAAAGTCGCCCTGACTGCGACCATCTACGAGAACAAGGCCCGCTTCGATGCCTTCCCGCAATTGACTGTCACCGTGAGTGGCGGCATTGACGCACCGATTCCGACCCAGGGCATGCAGGAAACCGCGTTGATCCTGGGTGAGTTCTATCGCCGCCAGGGTGTGTGGAAGTTCCGTTGCGTGGCCCAGGGCTTTGCCGGTGGCCTGGCGCCTCTGGCTCAACATTTTGGTGTTGATATCGCGGCACCCGCTCCGGCACCTGCTCCGGCAGCCGCGCCGACACCTGTGTCACCGCCAGCGCCTGCACCTGCTGCACCTGCATCGAAGATCAATCTGTCGAAAATCACTCTGGACAAGCAGCGTCCGTCCATCAGCCTTGAGAAAAAGGACGGTGATTTCGGCGAGATCAAGATCAACCTGAACTGGAATCGCACCCACCCGAATGACAGCGGCGCCGGTGGTGCTGGCGGCTTTTTCGCAACCCTGCGCAACAAGGCCACCGGCAAGTCGGGCGGCATCGATCTGGACGTGGGTTGCCTGTACGAAATGGAAAACGGCCGCAAAGGCGCGGTCCAGGCCCTGGGCAATGCCTTCGGTGATTTCCGTGACGAGCCGTTTATCCAGTTGATGGGCGACGACCGCACCGGCTCCGTGAGCGACGGCGAGTGGCTGCGTATCAATGGCAAGGAGTGGCGCAAGATGCGTCGCGTGCTGGTTTACGCGTTCATCTACGAAGGCGCGCCGAACTGGCAGGCGACCGACGGTGTCATCACCCTGTATATCCCCGGCGAGCCGCCGATTGAAGTGCGTCTGAGCGAAGAGGGCGGGACCAAAGGCATGTGCGCTATCGCCTTGCTTGAAAACGTCGGTGGCAGCGTGAAGGTCAACCGTCGGGTTGAGTTCTTCAAGGGCCATTCCGATATGGATAAAGCTTTCGGCTGGGGCATGCGCTGGGCTGCCGGTTCCAAATGAGCGCTCTGTAAGTGGCCGCCTGATGAACCAGGCGCCGTACCTGCAATTTCTGACAAGGTGACTCCAATGCTCGAATGGCTCAAAACCAACGCTACCGCCGCCCGTGACAAGCTGTCGACGGAAGTCAGCAAGTTCAAGAACCGTGAGTTCATGGAAGCCGTGGTTTCCGGGTGCGCACTGGTGGCCGCTGCCGATGGCAACATCAGCAGCGACGAAAAACAGAAGATGGTCGGGTTTATTCAAAACTCGAATGAGCTGAAGGTCTTTGACGTCAAGGACGTGATCAAGGCCTTCAACTCGGTGTGCGAAAAGTTTGAGTTTGACCAGCAGATCGGTCGTGCGGAAGCGCTGAAATCGATCGGTCAGCTACGTAAAAAAGAAGATGCCGCCCGGCTGCTGGTGCGTGTTTGCTGCGCAATCGGTAGCGCCGACGGCAACTTTGATGAAAGTGAGCGGGCTGCCTGCCGCACTATCTGCAATGAGCTGGGGCTGAACCCTGGCGATTTTGATCTCTGAGGACATCATGGAAAACACGGCAATTGGCTTTCCGCCAACTACCATCGCTGTATTTGTGGCTCTGGCGGTCATTGCTCTGGCAATCGACCTGTTTACCCACAAAAGCGATAAACCGGTCTCGCTGACCAACGCCGCCGTCTGGTCGGTGTTCTGGGTGGTGATCTCGCTGATGTTTGCGGGCTATCTGTATGTGGCCCACGGCCCAAGTGTGGCCAGCCTGTTCGTGACCGGTTACGCGCTGGAGAAAGTGCTCAGCGTCGACAACCTGTTCGTGTTCATGGCGATTTTTGCCTGGTTCAAGATCCCGGACGCGCTGCGTCACCGTGTTCTGTACTGGGGCATCATCGGCGCCATCGTATTCCGCCTGATTTTCGTGGCGATCGGTACTGGCCTGCTGGCGTTTGGCCCTTGGGTCGAAGTGCTGTTTGCCGTGGTCGTGGCCTGGACCGCAGTGATGATGCTGCGCAGCAAGGAAGAGGATGAGGAGGAGGATTACTCCAAGCACATCGCCTACCGTTTTGCGAAAAAACTGTTCCCTGTCTGGCCGAAGCTGCACGGACATAATTTCTTTGTTTCACGTACAGAGCTTGAAAAAGAGATCACGAAGCCGCAGAACAAGGGAATGACCCTTGTAGGCAAGGGCGCTCTTTTTGCGACCCCACTGTTTTTGTGTGTGGTGGTAGTTGAGGTTTCGGACATTCTGTTTGCCTTCGACTCCGTACCGGCCGTGATTGCCGTGAGCCGTGAACCCTTGATCGTGTACTCGGCCATGATGTTCGCCATTCTGGGTCTGCGGACCATGTACTTTGTTCTGGAAGCACTGAAACGTTACCTGGTGCACCTGGAAAAAGCGGTTATCGCGCTGTTGTTCTTTATTGCCGGCAAGCTGGCCCTGAACGCAACCGATCACCTGTTTGGCCATGGTTATGAAATTGATCCAAACACCAGTCTGATTGTGGTGTTGGTGGTATTGGCTATCGGTATCGTGGCCAGCATCATCTTTCCCGGTAAGGAAGAAGAGCAATCCGACGTTAACAACGACACGAAAGCTTGATCGCACATTACTAAGGAGAACTACACATGGCACTTTCCCTTTCCAAAGGCGGCAACCTGTCTCTGTCCAAAGAAGCCCCCGGGATGACCAAAGTCCTCGTGGGTCTGGGCTGGGATGCTCGCTCCACCGATGGTCAAGACTTCGACCTGGATGCGAGCGCTTTCTTGCTCAAGGCTGACGGTAAAGTACGCGCTGACTCCGATTTCATTTTTTACAACCAGCTCAAAAGCGTTGACGGCTCGGTTGAACACACGGGCGACAACCGTACCGGTGAAGGCGACGGCGATGACGAGGCGATCAAGGTCGACCTGTCCAAAGTGCCCGCCGACATCGACCGGATCGCGTTTACCGTGACCATTCACGAAGCTGACGCTCGCCGTCAAAACTTCGGTCAGGTGCGCAATGCTTTCATCCGCATTGTGAACCAGGACAACAACAGTGAAGTGGCGCGTTATGACCTGGCAGAAGACGCCAGCACCGAAACCGCGATGATCTTTGCCGAGCTGTATCGCAATGGCGCCGAGTGGAAGTTCCGCGCTGTGGGCCAGGGCTTTGCTGGCGGTCTCAAGCCGTTGGCGGAAAGCTACGGCCTGAAGTTTTAATCTGCACCCCATCAACTTTTCATATAAGGGTTCACGAACATGGCAGTAAGTCTGAGTAAAGGCGGCAACGTCTCCCTGACCAAAGAAGCACCGGGCCTTACCGAAGTGGTTGTAGGCCTGGGTTGGGACCCACGGGTGACTGACGGTCAGGAATTCGACCTGGACGCCTCGGTGTTTATCGTTGGTGAGAACGGCAAAGTGCTGAACGACGGCAGTTTTGTGTTCTACAACAACAAGACTTCGCCGGACGGCAACGTTGTGCACCAGGGCGACAACCGTTCGGGCGCCGGTGACGGTGACGACGAGCAAGTAAACGTCAACCTGGCGGGTCTGTCGCAAGAAGCCAAGAAACTGGCCTTCGCGGTGACCATTCACGAAGCGGATGGCCGCAAGCAAAACTTCGGTCAGGTATCTAACGCCTATATCCGTGTTTTGAACAAGGCTGACGGTAAAGAGCTGGCACGTTTTGACCTGAGCGAAGACGCTTCCACCGAAACCGCGATGGTGTTCGGCGAGCTGTATCGCAATGGCGAAGAGTGGAAGTTCAAGGCAATCGGCCAAGGTTTTGCAGGTGGCCTGGCGCCATTGGCTTCGAACTTTGGCGTTAACCTGGGCTAATTCCCCCAGCGTTAAACAAAAGGCCCTCCCCGGTTTCGGGGAGGGCCTTTTTTGTGCGCTTTGAAATGCCTGACCATGGGTAGCTGCGAAGACATGCGTTGAGTGATTAAAACTTCAACAGCATAACCAGTGACCTTCTCGGAAATAACCGGACCGTCTTTTATCGCGGGACGTTTTTACAAAATCATGTATCTGAATACCACCAGAACCTCTGTATCGTATCGGTCATCGTAGGAAATTTCGCTTTTACTTGGCGCTTCCAGATTTTATCGAAGTGCCCCCTTATCGAAGTGGTTCAGCTCACCCATGGAAACAGTACGTGCCCGTCTCGCCGGCCTGATCGAATTTGTTAAACAGACTGCGCTGATGCAAAAGCGGCCAGCGTTAACTCTCAGCCAACACAACGCTTTCAGTGCCAGCGAAGAAAAACTGCGAGCGTTACCCGGAGTCAGTCTGGATCTGCACAACGGTGAGGAAGACGAAGTCTGGCTGCAGCTTGAACGCTTGCATGAGACTAAACCTCCAGCCCCACTCAGTCCATTGCTTGCGTTGTGGATCGAGCTCAAGGGCACCCCGCAGACCGAGCCTGTACTCAAGGTGCGTCTGGCACGGGAGGTCCTGGTCAACAGCACGGCGATCTCCGAGGACGAGCGCTCACGCTTGATGCCTGTGGCCCTGCAGATCGATGAAGACGTCAGCGTCGAAGAGTGGGTCAATCTGGAAGACTGCCTGGACGCCGGTGAGATCCGCGCGCAGTTCAAGTCCTACAGTCAAACGGCTTGGCGCCTGTGGGCCGCAGAAGAAAAGCAGCGCCGCAAAAGCATTGAGCTGTATGCCGAGCTGTTTATGCTGGTGCAACAGATGCAGGGCAACCTGGGCGACGCACAGTTGGAGCTGGTGTGGGGGCTGGGGGTTTCGACGTGGGAACATCCCGTGGTCGGTGTCATCCATTACCCGTTAATCAGCCAGTTGGTTGAAATTGCCATCAACCCCGACAGTATGGCGATAGAAGTACGCCCGCGTGCCGCTGAGCCCAGACTGGAAGTGGATGCCTATGTGGCGGCCGATATTGCCGGCGTCGGGCCGCTGGCAACCCTGGCCAAGGATTTTTTCAAACAGGATCAGGCCGGTATCAGCCCGTTCAACGCCGCCAGTTACGAGCCGGTGATTCGTTCGGCGTCGACCTTGCTTGATGCCCATGGTCAGTTTTTGCCGGTGACGCTGGCCGAAGGTGATCGTTCAGTACCCAAGGCCGCAGAGTTCTTGTGCGTCACCGATACCTGGTGCCTGTTTGCCCGAACCCGCGACAGCAATATGTTTATTGAAGACCTGGCTCGCTTTGAAGGCGGGATCGAGGAAGCCGATGAGTTGCCGGCGGCCTTGCGGGCCATTCTCACTGAACCGTCCAGTGTGCTGGAGGACGTGGCCCTACCACCGTTTCGTGGTTTGTCCTACGTCAGTGGTTCTCAAGGCGGCGATGCGCCAGCCGCTAAGGTACACGAGCTGTACTTCCCCAAGCCGTACAACGATGAGCAGGTGCAAATCATCCAGTTGCTGGAGGTGCATGACGGGGTGGTGGTGCAAGGCCCGCCCGGCACGGGCAAGACTCACACGATCGCCAACGTCATCAGCCATTACCTGGCCAATGGCAAGCGAGTGCTGGTGACGTCGATGAAAGACCCGGCCCTGGCAGTACTGCAGGAAAAACTCCCGGAAGAGATTCGCCCGCTGGCGATCAGCTTGCTGAGCAGCGAAGCGGATGGCATGAAGCAGTTCGAATTCGCTATTCAAAAGATTTCAGCCGAAGTACAGCGCATAGATAGAGCACTGTATAAGCGCGAAATTGGCCAGATTGACGACGAAATCAATACTCTTCACGGTCAGATGGCCAGCGTGGACCGTGAGATCACCCATTGGGCCGAGCGTAACCTGTCGGACCTGGAAATTGACGGTGAACGCCTGAGCCCCACCCATGCGGCCTTGCAAGTGGCGGCGGCGCAAGCCGAGATCAACTGTTTTGCCGATCGGATCGGCGTGGGTGAAGAGCATCGCCCGCGCTTCACGTTGCAAGACATCATTGCCTTGCGCGAAGCCCGGCTTGAGCTCAAGGAATCGCTGAGCTATCTGGGCCAGAAACTGCCGCAACTGGCCGACTTCCCGGACGCGCAGACACTGATTCAGGTGCATCAGGATCTGGCACAGGAAAGCCAGTTGCAGCTCAAGGAAAGCACTGGCGAAGTGCCGCGTCTGTTGGATAACAGCTCCCGGACCCTGGAGCAGGCCCAGGCGCTGGCCGAGCATTTGGGCCAACTGCAAGCCCTGCGCACACAGATCAACACCTCGGGCCATCACTGGGCCGCGCCCATGCAGGCTTGCCTGATGCGTGGTGGCAACGATGATGTGCTGGCGCTGTTCGCCAGCCTCAAGGGCGAGATTGAAGAGACTCTGGCAGGGCGCAAGGCCTTTGTGGCCCGACCGGTAAGCCTGTCGTTCGAGCTGCACACGCAACCCGAACTAGTGGGTGCCATCGATAACCTGGCCGAAGGACGACGTCCATTCGGCTTGTCCGGCCTGATTGGCAAGGGCACGCAAAAGCAGTTGCTGGACGCCATTGTGGTGTTGGGCAGCAAGCCGCAAAGCGACCAGGACTGGCAACACGTGCAAGCCTTTGTGCGCTTCCTGCAACACAGCCGCACCTTGCTGCTGCGCTGGAATGCACTGGCTGCCGAAATACCCTTGCCGACGCTGGAAACCGACGCCGACCAACTGATGGCGGCAGCTCGGGCGATTGAGCAGTTCGACGCGATTGTGCTTGCCGAGCAAGGTGAAACCCGTGCCAGCAGCGAGCTTAAACAGTTGTTCCCGGGCTGGGCCGACGTCAGTCAGTTGCGCAGCAACGCCACGGTATTGGCCGAGGCCGAAAGCATCTTGCGCCACTACCTGATGCGTCATCGTCTGGCCGCCACCTGGGCTATCAAGGAAACCTTCAACAAAGCGCTGGCCGGTTGCGGTGGTGATATCAGTGAGCGGTTGCAAGGCTTTCTGGATTTGAGTCTTGGCCAGCCGCAGGTCGATATAGCCACTCTGCAGACCCAATGGTCCGGGCTGATGGACGAGTTACGCCGGGTGATGGCCATGGCCGCAGCCCTTGAGACTGTACAGCGCGTCACCGACCTCGTCGCGCAAAGTGGCGGTCTGCTCTGGGCCGCCCGTTTGCGTGAAGAGCCGGGCACAGGGCCGATCGATGGCCTGCTGCCGGACAACTGCCTGGACCTGTGGCGCTTGAGCCGTCTGGCCCGTTATCTCGAAAGCATCGACGGGCGCGAAGACCTCAAGCGTTTGTTCAAACTGCGCGGTGAACTGGAACTAAGCCTGTCGCGTCTTTATCAGGATGCGGTGGTCAAGCGAACCTGGTTGCGCCTGTCGGAAAACGCCACGCCAAGTGTCAGGGCAGCCCTTGAGCTGTATCGCACCGCAATTCGCAAGATCGGCAAGGGTACCGGCGTGCGCGCCGGGCGTTATCGTCAGGATGCGCGACTGGCGGCCGATGTTGCGATTTCTGCAATCCCGTGCTGGATCATGCCTCATTACCGTATTTGCGAGAGCCTGCCTGCGCAGTACGGTGCGTTTGATCTGGTGATTATCGATGAGGCGTCCCAGTCTGACCTGACGGCGCTGCCAGCGTTGTTGCGGGCGAAAAAAGTGCTGGTGGTGGGCGATGACAAACAGGTCTCGCCGGACGGTATCGGCATGGAAGAAGAGCGTGTGCAGAGCATGATGGCGCGCTTCTTGGGCAATCAGGTCGGGCTCTACCGTCCATTGATGTCCCCCGAGCGTTCGCTGTACGACCTGTTCAAAGTGGTGTTTGCCAAGAGTGGCACCATGCTGCGCGAGCATTTTCGCTGTGTGGCGCCGATCATCGAGTACTCCAAGCGCGAGTTCTACAACCACGAGCTCAAACCGCTGCGCCTGCCGATGATGACTGAGCGTCTTGACCCGCCGTTGGTGGATCTGCTGGTCATGGACGGGGAGAAGAAAGGCAAGTTCAACCTCGGCGAAGCCCATGTGATAGTCGAGGAAATCCGCCGCCTGATCGCCCTGCCGCAGATCGCCGGGCGCAGCATAGGTGTGGTCTCGCTGCTGGGCGCCGAGCAAGCGCAAAAGATCATGCAGATGCTGACCAAAGAGCTGGGAGAAGAGGTCATCACCCAGTTCCAGATCAGCTGTGGGGATGCCCGCACGTTCCAGGGCAAGGAGCGCGACATCATGTTCCTGAGCATGGTGGCATCTCCCGGCGATTGCTTTGCCAATAGCCGCGACTCGATAGCCCAGCGCTTCAACGTGGCCGCTTCGCGGGCGCGGGATCGCATGTACCTGGTGCGCAGTGTCGAGTTAACGGACCTCAGCCCTGTGGACAGTTTGCGCCGCGGCTTGATTGAGCACTTCGAGACACCCTTTACCCAGGATGCTGCCCAGGTCAGTGATTTGCGCGAGTTGTGCGAATCCGGCTTTGAGCGCGAGATGTACGATGAATTGACCCGACGTGGCTATCGGGTGATTCCACAGGTGGGCGTGGGGGCATATCGCATCGACATGGTAGTAGAGGGCGACAACGACAGCCGCCTGGCCATCGAATGTGACGGCGACCGTTTCCACGGACCGGATCGCTGGGACAGCGACATGCGCCGCCAGCGTATTCTGGAACGTGCGGGATGGCGTTTCTGGCGCTGCTTTGCATCGGCCTTTACCCTCGATCGCCAGCAGATCATTGATGATTTGCTGGCTACCTTGAAGGCCATGAACATCGAGCCTGCCAGCGGCGAAGGCGCGGCGCCAAGCATTCATGTCGAGCGCCGTCATGTGTATGGATTTCGGCGTGCAGGTGCAGTCGATGAGGAAGGGCGTGTGCGGCCCTATGACGAGCGTCCGGCCCGGGACCCGTTTTTGTTCTGGATCCCGGACGACACATTTGTCGTGAGCGATGCCGAGGATGATCAGTCTTCAGAACTCGAACTGATACTGAATTGATACGCTTCGCCCGTTCGAGCGTTCCCCGCGCTGATTTTTCAGGTCCAGGCTCACGGAACTGCTGCGGTTGAGTCGGGCTACAGCGCCCAGGTTCAGTTGCAGCGCCGTTTTGCTCAGCGGCACACCGGCAATACGCATGTTGCTTGCATCTTGCCAGGCAACGTCGGTTGTCGGGTACAGATCGCCGCTGGCGTGGGTATAGGCGGCGCTGCCGTTAAGGCTGAGCCCGAAGGGGCCGGTTGAGGTGCTGTTCAAATCCACCTTGAAACGCAAGCCGCCGGTGGCCAGGTTAACCGTGCTGCTGGCTGCACGCCCCTGCAGCGCACTCTTTGCGGTGCGCTCACGGAACCCGTCAGTCTGGCTGTTGACGCGGGCAAATTGCACAAAGGGTTGCCAGTTCCATGCGCCTTGAAGCACGCGGTAGTTACCTTCAACAAAGGCTTGTCGGGTACGGCCGTGATAGTCGGCTGACAGCTTTTCATCAAGGCCGGGAAAGCTGACGTAACGGCTGGTTTTTATCCGGTCCTGGCCATAGGCGAGTCCGCCGTACAGTCCGAACGCATTCCAGGTGTGCCCCGCGTGCATGCCGATCTGGTAACCGTCGAGACTGGCCCGGTCGCCACGTGCGTTTTTTATCCGGCTTTGACCGCTGGACAACAGCACCCCGGCGCGAGAGCCTTGTTCGAAGTCATGATCTGCGCCGACCAGCAATCCAGTGAGTGTGTGACTGACAGAAGCCGCATTGCCGTCACCGTCCAGGCGACCGCTTTGCAGCAGTGGCTGCAGCCACACAGCCTGGCGTGAGTTGTCCGTTTGCCGGGCTGGGCTGTCCAGCGCTCCTCGGGCATGGGCCAGCGCAGCATCGCGCAGTACCCGGGTGTTTTCGATTTGCACCGACCGGGTGCCAGCATGCAGTTCACCGCTTAGCTGATCCAGCGCTCTGGTGGCCGCGTCGGGGAACAGCGAGGTCAGGCGCTGTGCAACGGGCTGCGACATATCAAGCATGTCAGCGCCGCGAGCCGTAGCGTGCTGGTTGGCGGTACGGGCAGCCGCAACCAGTGGCAGGCCGCGGCCTACGTTGATTCCCAGAGCGGTATCGTCACGGGTTTGGGTGAAGCTTAAAAACGGCGAGAAGGAACTGTGATCCAGTGCGCTGAATTGGCCATTGACCCCTGCATCGGCCTGCAGCACCCGGTAATGCTGGCCCAAGGGAAAAACAGCGGGCTGGCGGTTCACGCGCAGGGTGCCACCGTCCAGTTGTGCCTGCCCGGTGATGTGCAGGGCAGGGGTATGAGGTTGGCGGCCCGCACTGGCAATCAGCAATGAGCCGTGGCCCTGTGAGTAATCACCATTGATGGTCATTGCCCGCAGTCCACTGCCGGGCACAATAGTGCCCAGCACCCGGGTGCTCGACAGTTCGCCATCACCGCTAAGCAGTCCGCCTGAGCCCACGTAGGTGTTGGCCCCGATCTGCTGGCCGCTGATCTGCGCGATACCACCGTTTATGTTGAGGTCAGTGGCCAGTAACGTGCCATTGAGCCGTAGCAAACCCCCTTCGACGTTCACATCGCGGCTGAAACGGTTGTTGCCATTAAGCTCCAGAGTACCGCCGTTGAGGGTTGCACCGGCAAAGCTGTTGTTACCACTGAGCCGTAGCCAGCCAGCGCCGCTTTTGCCCAGTCGGCCCGGACCGCTGATGTCGTTGCGCCAGTCATCCCATGCATCGCCTTGCCATACTTTGGCGCCCCCGGCCCGGCGGTCCATGATGACATCGGTATCAACCCGCAATTGCCCGGGCCCGTCGATGGCCTTTTTCAGGTCGATCAAGCCCCAGCCGTACACGTCATCGACACCGGGAGCTCCGAGGTCGCGGGCAGTGGTCAACAGCACGTCACGGATTTGCGGGTTGTCGAGGTAGGGGAAGCGTTCCATAAGAAGTGCAAGGCTGCCGGTGACATGGGGGGTAGCCATTGACGTGCCCGTGTCGATGCCATAACCGAACCTGGGGCGGTCGCTTGTGACTTGCACTCCGTTTATCTCGCCGTCGTCCTGATAGAGGGTTTCGACGTCCAACTCACCGGCGATGTAGGTGGAAATAATACCGGTGCCCGGAGCCGCCACGCACCAGTTCATGCTGTAGCCGCAGCGGAACGAGCCGGGGGCCAGCGTCAGGGTGTCGTTCACGTTGACCACGCTCAGCCAGTACTTTTCGATTTCAGGCATCACGCGCGGCAAGGCCGTCAATATGTCGGCATAGGGCGCGGTTTCGGGAGACAGGTTGTTCGTGCGGGTATTGTTGGATGCCCATACCTGCAAAAAGCCTGCATCCCGTGACCCTTGAGCCAGCGTATTGCCCAGGCCGAAGCGTTGCCTTTCGAGTTCTGCATCCAGCTCATCAAGAGTCTGGAAGACCTTCGGTGAACCCCAGCTGTGATTGATGGCGCGAACATTTTGTTCACGCAATTGTTTGAACACCGCAGCGTAGGCCTCGTGGCCTGGATCAACCTGCAGTTCGCCCTTATCGGACAAGTAGCTGTCATAGCTGTGGCTGAATATTCTGACCGGGCTCAGGTCGGCTCCCCAGGCGACGCCGTGGATGCCCTTGCCGTCGCGATTGGCCAGCATTGTTCCGGCGACGTGCGTGCCGTGAGGGTTGTATCGGGCGCCTTGTCTGCTCAGATAGTCGTCCAGCTCCTGGGCTGTATATTCACCGCTGGCGAGGGCTTCTTGCAGCGTGTCCTGCGGCAACTCAAGCGTGTAGTCGAATTGTGGCTGATCGCCGTCAGCCCGGTAGCATCCGTCATGGTCATCCGTTGCAAAGGTCTCTCTGGCGCAGCCAGCGTCGGCGAGAGTGACGGGTTTATGGTTTTTTCCGGCAAATTGCGGATGTCGCAAATCGGTACCGCTGTCGAAAATCCCAAGGCGAACATCAAGGCCGCTCAAGCCTCGGGCATACGCGTGGTCAGCACCGATGGCCGTCAGCCCCCACTCGCGCTTGAACTCATCGTTATGCCAGCTGGCAGCGTCATGCAGGCGTCCTTGTTCGACATACGTTACTGCCTGGGCCGGGACTGCCCACAGAGCAGCAATCAGGCCTGCGGTGAGAGTCCGGTGATTTAATGAGTGGGGGGGAAAGCGGGGCGGCACGTTCCTGTAGCGTGTTTTCGAATTCAACATGTTTAAAGCCCTTTGGCTTGACTGTGCAGTCAAGGGAGCATGGGCAATCAGCTAAAGGATGCGTATCAGACGCAGCGGGGCTCTTGGGGGGAGGGAACTGTAACTGGCGTAAGGCATTTCAAAAGTGTGAGATTTGCCACGCACGGTTTTCCCAGCCCTGTGCAGTTGAGGCAGGACAAGCGGGGTATTGCAGGTCAACTGGTGATCGTACAACCGCCATGAGCTATGATGCGACCATACGCAAGCACAGCAGCACGGACGTCCGGTGCGCCAGGGCGATTTTTCAGCTGCTTTAAAAACCTGCTTTCGATCCCATTGATTTCGAGAAAAATGTTCACCATGGAAAACCACAACGACGTACCCCGCCTCCCTCGCAAGCGCCGCAGCCTGGCGCAAGAGTTGGTGACGGTGCTGTCCGAGCAGATTCGCGACGGCATGCTCAAGCGCGGTGACAAGTTGCCCACCGAGTCGGCAATCATGGAGGCTCATGGTGTAAGCCGTACGGTGGTACGCGAGGCGATTTCCCGACTGCAGGCCGCAGGGCAAGTCGAGACGCGGCACGGCATCGGTACCTTTGTGCTGGATACACCGAGCCCGAGCGGTTTTCGCATCGACCCGGCAACCGTCGTTACTCTGCGCGATGTGCTGGCGATTCTTGAGTTGCGTATCAGCCTGGAAGTTGAGTCTGCCGGGCTGGCAGCGCAGCGGCGCAGTGCCGAACAGCTGGGCGCAATGCGTGCCGCACTGGATGCCTTGAACGAAAACACTGCCCGTAATGGCGATGCAGTGGCCTCGGATTTTCAGTTCCACTTGCAGATTGCGCTGTCGACCGGCAACCGCTACTTCACGGACATCATGACTCACCTGGGCACCAGCATCATTCCGCGTACCCGCCTCAATTCGGCGCGTCTGGCCCATGATGACCAGCAGCAGTACATGAACCGGCTCAACCGCGAACACGAAGAAATCTACCAGGCCATTGCTCGTCAGGATTCGGAAGCGGCCCGTGCGGCCATGCGTCTGCACCTGACCAACAGCCGCGAGCGCCTGCGTCATGCCCACGAGGAAGCAGAGGCGCAGCGCGGGTAGGGCGCTCCCGACGTGTAGCCGTTGAGGAGCAAAGCGGCTACAAGTTGGGGAGAAAGTGATGGCTCAAAGCCCCTCACCCCAACCCTCTCCCTCCGGGAGAGGGCTAGGGTGAGGGGCTTTTGGTTGGGCTTGACTTGCAACAGAGTATCTACAGATTTCTGATTGTTCTCGGACAACCGGTCTCTTTTAAAAATTAAATTTAAATTCTGCGCACCGCACCCAGAGCCCGTACTAGACGGGCATTTTCGTTTTTATCGAAGCTGATTTGCCCCAAGCCAGGCACGATTTCAAGAAATGAGATTGACGTTCCCTTGTTAAGTTGTACGATGACGTACGACGTAACGAAGCGCTAACGCATTTCTCATCACAACGTGCTCCCAGGGTGTTCGAATAATGAATCCACAAGAACTGAAGTCCATCCTCTCTTCCGGTCTGTTGTCCTTTCCGATAACCGACTTCAATGCTCAAGGTGATTTTCACCGTGAGGGTTACATCAAGCGTCTGGAATGGCTGGCCCCGTATGGCGCTTCGGCCCTGTTCGCAGCCGGTGGTACGGGTGAGTTCTTCTCCCTGGCTGCCAGCGAATACTCACAAGTGATCAAGACCGCAGTTGATACCTGTGCCACCAGCGTGCCGATCCTCGCCGGTGTCGGCGGTTCGACCCGCCAGGCCATCGAATACGCTCAAGAAGCCGAGCGCCTGGGCGCCAAAGGTCTGTTGCTGTTGCCACATTACTTGACCGAAGCCAGCCAGGACGGCGTTGCCGCCCACGTTGAGGCGGTGTGCAAGTCGGTAAAAATCGGCGTGATCGTCTACAACCGCAACGTCTGCCGCCTGACCGCGCCGCTGCTGGAGCGTCTGGCCGAACGCTGCCCCAACCTGATCGGTTACAAGGATGGCCTGGGTGATATCGAGTTGATGGTGTCGATCCGTCGCCGCCTCGGTGATCGCTTCAGCTATCTGGGTGGCCTGCCGACCGCCGAAGTCTACGCTGCGGCCTACAAGGCGCTGGGCGTGCCGGTGTACTCCTCGGCGGTGTTCAACTTCATCCCGAAAACCGCGATGGACTTCTACCACGCAGTGGCCCGTGAAGATCACGCCACCGTGGGCAAGATCATCGACGACTTCTTCCTGCCGTACCTGGATATCCGCAACCGCAAAGCCGGCTACGCGGTCAGTATCGTCAAGGCCGGTGCAACCATTTCCGGTTACGGCGCAGGCCCGGTGCGTACCCCGCTGACCGATCTGCTGCCGGACGAGTATGAAGCTCTGGCCGCCCTGATCGACAAGCAAGGCCCGCAGTAAGCAATGATCAAGCCGCTGAGTAATCAGCGGCTTTTTACGTAAAGGAATACGATCGGTGGCTCACGCAGCTCCCACATAAGTTCCACCCGTCAGCAACAGCCAAAATAGATTCACCCGCGCATAAAAATAATCAGTGGGAGTAGTACTACATGCAAGCGACCAAGCCGACGCATGTCCGTTATTTGATTTTGCTCATGCTTTTTCTGGTGACCACGATCAATTATGCCGACCGTGCCACTATCGCCATCGCGGGCTCCAGCCTGCAAAAAGACCTCGGCATCGACGCCGTGACCCTGGGCTACATCTTCTCCGCATTCGGCTGGGCCTACGTGGCCGGGCAAATCCCCGGCGGCTGGCTGCTCGACCGTTTCGGCTCGAAAAAAGTCTATGCCCTGAGCATCTTCACCTGGTCCCTGTTCACCGTGCTGCAAGGCTTTGTCGGTGAATTCGGCATGTCCACGGCCGTGGTTGCGCTGTTTATGCTGCGTTTTCTGGTGGGGCTGGCCGAAGCGCCGTCCTTTCCCGGCAACGCCCGCATCGTGGCCGCCTGGTTCCCCACCGCCGAACGGGGTACGGCGTCGGCGATTTTCAACTCGGCGCAGTATTTCGCCACCGTGCTGTTCGCACCGCTAATGGGTTGGATCGTTTATTCCTACGGCTGGGAACACGTATTTATCGTGATGGGCGTATTCGGCATCGTCTTCTCGGGCATCTGGCTCAAGGTGATCTACAGCCCGCGTGAGCATCCACGCATCAACGAAGCGGAGTTCAAGCACATCGCCGACAACGGCGGTATGGTCGACATGGAACAGAAAGGCAAAAAGGCCGACGGTCCCAAGTGGGACTACATACGCCAACTGCTGACCAATCGCATGATGCTCGGTGTTTACCTGGGTCAGTACTGCATCAATGGCATCACCTATTTCTTCCTGACCTGGTTCCCGGTGTATCTGGTGCAGGAGCGCGGCATGACCATCCTCAAGGCCGGCTTTATTGCCTCTTTGCCGGCGGTCTGCGGGTTTATCGGCGGAGTGCTGGGCGGGGTCATTTCCGATTACCTGCTGCGCAAGGGCCATTCCCTGACCTTTGCCCGCAAGGCACCGATCATCGCGGGTCTGCTGGTATCGAGTAGCATCGTGGCCTGTAACTATGTGGACATCGAATGGATGGTGGTGGGCTTTATGGCCCTGGCATTCTTCGGCAAAGGCGTAGGCGCACTGGGTTGGGCTGTGGTTTCCGACACCTCGCCCAAGCAGATCGCCGGCCTGAGCGGCGGCTTGTTCAATACATTCGGTAACATCGCCTCCATCACCACCCCTATCGTCATCGGCTACATCATCAGCGCCACGGGCTCGTTCAAATGGGCGCTGGTATTTGTCGGTTGCAACGCACTGGTGGCGGTCTTCAGCTACCTGGTGATCGTAGGGCCGATCAAGCGTGTGGTACTTAAAGAGCCACCGACCAGCGACCCGAAAATCGCTGATATTTTACCTGTCCATAGTTGAGGAGCGGCGTCATGACGTTGATTGAACATTCCGATTCGCCGCGCTCGATCCGCTTGCACCCGCGGGATAACGTCGCGGTGGTGGTCAATGACCAGGGCGTACCGGCGGGCACTGTGTTTGCCGACGGGCTGGTGACCCTGGATTTTGTACCCCAGAGCCACAAGGTCACGCTGGTCGATATTGCCGAGGGGGGCGAGGTGATCCGCTACGGTCAGGTGATTGGCTACGCCCTGCAAGCCATTGCGCGGGGCAGTTGGGTCAATGAGGACCAGTTACGCATGCCCACCGCCCCGCCTCTCGACAGCCTGCCACTGGCCACCGATGTTCCTGCACCTCAAGCGCCGCTTGAGGGCTATACCTTCGAGGGTTATCGCAACGCTGATGGTACCGTCGGTACGCGCAATATCCTCGGCATTACCACCACTGTGCAGTGCGTAACCGGTGTGCTCGATCATGCGGTCAAGCGCATCAAGGACGAGTTGCTGCCTCTTTACCCCCGTGTCGATGATGTGGTGGCCTTGACCCACAGTTACGGTTGCGGCGTGGCGATCAGTGCTACCGACGCCTATATCCCGATCCGCACCGTGCGCAACCTGGCGCGCAACCCCAACCTGGGGGGCGAAGCGCTGGTGATCAGCCTGGGCTGCGAAAAACTCCAGGCAGGCCAAGTGATGCATGACAACGACAGTTCGGTGGATTTGAGCGAGCCGTGGCTGTACCGCCTGCAGGACTCCAGCCACGGCTTTGGCGAAATGATCGAGCAGATCATGGCGCTGGCCGAGGTACGTTTGAAAAAGCTCGATCAACGTCGCCGCGAAAGCGTGCCTGCGTCCGAGCTGATTTTGGGCATGCAATGCGGTGGCAGCGATGCGTTCTCCGGGATTACGGCCAACCCGGCGTTGGGCTATGCCTCGGACCTGCTGTTGCGAGCGGGGGCCACGGTGCTGTTTTCCGAAGTCACCGAAGTGCGTGACGCCATCTACTTGCTGACCTCCCGTGCCGAAACCCAAACCGTCGCCCGTGAACTGGTGCGCGAAATGGACTGGTACGACCGTTACCTGGCCAAGGGTGAGGCGGATCGCAGCGCCAACACCACGCCGGGCAACAAGAAAGGCGGCTTGTCGAATATCGTCGAAAAATCCCTGGGTTCCATCGTCAAATCCGGCAGCAGCGCAATCAATGGGGTGCTGGGGCCGGGCGAGCGGGTCAAGGGCAAGGGCCTGATTTTTTGTGCCACGCCTGCCAGCGATTTTGTCTGCGGTACTTTGCAACTGGCCGCTGGTATGAACCTGCATGTGTTCACCACCGGGCGCGGCACGCCTTATGGGTTGGCAATGGCCCCTGTGGTGAAAGTCTCGACCCGCACTGAGCTGGCGCGGCGCTGGCCGGACCTGATCGATATCGACGCCGGGCGCATCGCTACCGGGCGGGCGAGCATCGAAGAACTGGGCTGGGAGCTGTTCCACTACTACCTGGACGTGGCCAGCGGCAAACAACACACCTGGGCCGAGCAGCACAAACTGCACAATGACATCACCCTGTTCAACCCGGCGCCGATTACCTGATCAACCAGGCCCCGGCCCCAGCCACTCATTGTGGGAGCGGGTTATTTGGCCCTTGAGCTGCAGGCAAAACCGTCGGGGCCAGCCGTTTGCGTGCAGGCGCGTTCGGCGGGCAGGTTTTTCACCGGCTCGCGCAGGTGGTTACGGTTTTTGCCGTCGCGCTCCAGGTCAAAGGCGTCATACAGCTTGCCGGCCGCGGTGTAGCTGCGCACCTTGAGCCTCGAATCCTGCACGTCGACGGTCTGGTACAGCTGGGTTTCTTCGGCACTGCGGTCCGGTTGCAGATGCGCACGGTCATTGAGCCCGTACATTTTCGATCCGGCCACCGACACCATATACACCGGGCCCTGAACCTTGCCGCCAGCCCGTGCGGCTTTGGCCGCAACGCGCCCGGCCTCGTGGGTCACGCGGCTATAACAGTGGTCATGGCCCTGCAGCACCAGATCCACGGCGTAGCGCTCGAACAAGGGCTTCCAGTTGAGCTTCAACGGCTCGGTATCTTCAGGGCGGGCGCAGGTAAATACAGGCTGGTGAGTGACCACAATATTCCAGCGCGCAGGGCTGTTTTTAAGGCTTTGCTCAAGCCAGCGGGTCTGTTGATCAAGGGTGCCCATATCGAGCGCCGAGGTGCCATCAAGGACGATAAACCGCACACCCTGATAGTCGACAAAATAAGTGGTGTCCTTCACCCCTTCGACGCCGTTTTGCGGCAGGGCGAACTGGCGGCTCCAGTGCGGCCCCAGAGTGCGGGTTTCGCTGCCGTCGGGGTTGAGGCCGTCGAGGTATTCGTGGTTACCGGCGGCCAGTACCTGAGGGATCATCGCGTAGTTGTATCCGCCTGCCTGGTTCCATTCACCCCATTGGTCGTCGTGCACCAGGTCTTCGCGCTGCGACACCAGGTCACCGGCATGCACGATCAATGCGGGGGTGGCCACGCTCTGCAAGGCCTGGCGAATGCTGCGTGAAGCCAGGGACAGAATGTCGTTCTGCACGTCGCCCATGTAGATGAAGTTGAACGGCTTGAAGCCCTCGGCCGCAGTGTGGAACTGCAACCACTCGCTCCAGCCGTCGCTACCCTTGACCCGGTACACATAGGCGGTGCCCGGCTGCAAATCGTGCAGACGCACCTGGTGGAACAAGGCTGGCCCGTTCTCGTTGTCCAGACTGATGCTCGTGCCTTCGACCTCATGCGCGGCCTTGGCCAGTTGCGGGCCATCGAGTGCGGGAGCCAGTTGCAACTGGCTGACCTGCTGGCGGGTATCGGTGCGGAAAGTAACGGCCATTTCCCGTGCCGGATCGGCTCCGGGGGTCAGCACGATCCGGTCGGCCAGGCCTGTGGCGGCATAAGGTGCGCCGGGGGAGTGGGGCAGTGGCGCAGCAGGTTCGGCAGCGGCGCTGTTGATCACGGAAAAAAGCGCGAGGGCCAGCAGTGTGGGGCGAATCATGGGGACTCCTTGAAGGCTGAATGCCCGTCAAGGAAACAAAGCCCCATGACACCGGGATGACGGTGGGGGTCGATTCGGCTCAGGCAAACGCTGTCTTGTTCCTGCGCTCGTGCGCAAGCGGGGGCAGGCATTGGGCCAAGGGGGGTCGTATCAGATCAGCCGATATCACAGCAGGGGGATGATTGGCATCGGCCTGAATGATTGAAGTGGTTATGACCTTACAACCAAATAACTTAGAACTTTTAAGTGGCCTTTAAACAACCTTACTTCTATAAAAGTGCTCGTCTATCGTTAGATTAAAAAGTGATTGGCTGCCTGAGTTTTTATGCCTTTATGATCTGTTCACAACAACTCGTGAAGCAGGAGTGGGGCGATGACTATTCAAGTAAAACCCGTAGCGGGTCGAATTGGCGCACAACTTGAAGGCGTAAAACTGGGCGGTGATATCAGTGCCGAAACATTCGAGTTTATTAATCAGGCCTTGTTGAAATATAAAGTCCTGTTCTTTCGCAATCAGCATTTAAGCGACGCCGAGCACGAAGCCTTCTCCCGCCGCTTTGGCGACCAGGTGCCCCACCCGACCGTACGTTCTGCCGAGAAAAGCGCTGCCATCCTGCACCTCGACGCCAAGGAGACCCGTGCCAACTCCTGGCACACGGATGTGACCTTTGTTGCCAATTACCCAAAAATCTCCATCTTGCGCGGTGTGGTGATTCCCCCCTATGGCGGCGATACGGTGTGGGCCAATACCGCTTCGGCTTATAACGATTTGCCCGAGCCGTTAAAGCAACTTGCGGACAACTTGCGCGCCCTGCACACCAATGTTTATGACTATGCGACGCCTCGCGGTACCGATGAATCCGGCCTCAAGCGTTATCGCGAACAGTTCACTGCCGAAGTGTATGAAACCGAACATCCGCTGGTTCGCGTTCACCCGGAATCAGGCGAAAGGAGTTTGCTCCTGGGCCACTTTGTCAAAGAGATTCAGGGCGTCAGCAGTAACGATTCCAGGCAACTGATTCGCTTGTTCCATGACCGCATTACCCATGTCGACAACACCGTGCGCTGGCGCTGGCAGGAAGGCGATGTGGTGATCTGGGACAACCGCGCCACCCAGCATATTGCGATCAACGACTACGGCGATGCCCAGCGCATCGTGCGGCGCACGACCATCGACGGCGATGTACCGGTGGGTGTCGACGGCCGCCTGAGCCAGGCGCTCAAACCGACCCCGGACACCCTCTCGCCGAAAACCGAAGCCGACAAAAAACACCTCGCCGCCTGACGGGCCGCGCCTTACTGCTTCAAGGAAGACCTGCCCATGGCCACATTCAAAGTAAATGCCCTGTTGCGCAAGACCCGTATTGCCGCCGTGCTGGCGGCGGTCATGGCAGTACCGCTGGTCGAGGCCGATGTGTTGCGCGTCGGTGTGGCGAGCGCCGGTGGCGGTGATCCGGTCACGTTCAGTGGCTCGCCGCTGGGCATCGTGCGTAACCAGCAATTGCTGGAGAAAGCGTTCGCTGGCACGGGCACCGAAGTGCAGTGGTTCTTCTTCAAAGGCGCTGGCCCTGCGGTCAACGAGGCTTTGTCCAATCAGCAGCTGGACTTCGCGTATCAGGGGGATCTGCCGGCGGTGGTTGGACGCTCCAACGGCCTGGACACCAAATTGCTGGCGGCCCTGGGGGTGCGGGCCAACCTCTATCTGGCGGTGCCCAAGGGCTCTGACATCAAGACCATCGAAGACCTTAAGGGCAAGAAGGTCGCGGTGTTTCGCGGCACCAACGGGCACTTGGTGTCGATCAACCTGCTGGCAGCACACGGTATGACCGAGCGCGATATCAAGGTGATCAACCTGGATGCCGGCAGTACCCAGGCGGCGCTGGTTTCCAATGGCGTGGATGCAGCCTTCGGCGGTCGTGAACTGTTCAAGCTGCGTGATAAAGGCCTGATCGATATCGTTTACGACAACCCGGACCAGGATGTGCGTTACACCCGTCAGACCGCCTTGGTGGTGCGTGGTGCCTATGAGAAAGAACACCCGGCCAATGTGCAAAAAGTCGTCGACACCCTGGTAGACGCGGCGAAATGGACGTCCGAAGACGGCCACCGTGATGAAGTTTTCGCCGAGTGGGCCAAGAGCAACGACCCGGTGGACTCACTGCGCGCTGACTTTACCGGGGTGAGTTTGCGGGACAGGAATTCGCCGCTGATCGACACCTTTCTGCTGAGCCGCTACCAGGCGGTGGCGGAGCAGGCCAAGGACGAAAAACTGATCCGCCGCCCGGTGAGTATCGAGGGCTGGTTTGAGCCCGGCTACCTGCAAACTGCCCTCAAGGCCAAAGGCCTGGAGAACTTCTGGACGGCCTATGGCGCGGATGGCAAGCAGCCTGCTGGCAACACGGTAGCGGGTAAGTAACTGCATACCCCTATGGGAGATCCCACAGGAATTCCGTTTTTGTAGCAAGCAAGGGAGCCAGGCATATGGCCAGGGCACAGACCGTCACACCGCAGCAGTACGCACCGGCGTTACCCAAGGACAACGTCAAGCGTTTGCCGCCCGCACCGACGCGCCCGGTACGCAAGGTCGAAGTGCCACACACCTCGGCCTGGGCCACGACCCTGAGTGACCGGGCCTTGCCCTGGCTGTTGCCGCTGACTCTGCTGGGCCTGTGGTATCTGGGGGTGGAGCAGGGCTGGCTGTCAGAGCAGGTCTTGCCGCCGCCAGGCTATGTCTACGACACCTTGTCGGATCTCTTTGCTTCTGGCGACCTGTGGATAAATACCGCCGCCAGCCTGCAGCGGGTAGTGGTCGGCTTTGCCCTGGGAGGCGCGATTGGTGTGGCGCTGGGGCTGGCGATGGGACTGTCGAAAACCGTCGAGGATTATCTGCTGCCCACCTTCAATGCCATTGTGCAGATCCCGGTGCTGGGCTGGCTGCCGTTTGCCTTGTTGCTGTTTGGCATCGGCGAACCGCTCAAGTACGTGCTGATTGCCAAGGCGGCGATGGTGCCGATCACGCTGTGCACCCTGCAGGCTTTCAAACAGGCGCCCCAGGGCTTGCTGGAAGCCGGGCGGGCTTACGGTTTCAGTCGTTGGCAGAGCGTGATTTTCATTGTCCTGCCTGCTGCCATTCCTACGCTATTCACCGGGTTGCGCCTGGGCTTCACCAAAGCCTGGCTGTCGCTGGTGGTGGTTGAGCTGGTGGCCTCGAGCGAAGGGCTGGGCTACCTGATTGTTTATGGTCGCCAACTGTTCCAGCTGGATCTGGTGATGGCCGCCGTGGTGGTGGTCGGGGCGATCGGCCTGTTGATCGACCGTGGCTTTGATTACGCCGAGCGCCGCCTTAATCGTGGCCGCGTTCCGGTAGCGGGGCGCCTGTCATGAGCAGCGCACTGGCTATCAGTCATGGCAGCAGCCGTCGCTATCGCGGCTGGGTGTTGCCGATCAGCGTCGTTGCCTTGTGGTGGCTGGCCTCACATATGGGCTGGAGCCAGTCCGGGCTGCTGGTTTCACCGGAGAAGGTGGCGGCCACGGCCTGGGACCAGATCGCTTCGGGCAAGTTCTGGCGGGCCATCAGCGCCAGCCTGACGCGCAACCTGAGCGGCTTTTTTATCGGCACCACCCTGGGCCTGGTGCTGGGTTGCCTGCTGGGCCTGTCGCACACCTTCGAGCGCCTGGTAGGCCCGAGTTTCAACACCTTCAAACAGATTTCGCTGTTCGCCTGGATCCCGCTGATCTCGGTGTGGTTTGGCCTGGGCGATGTGGCCAAGGTGGTGTTCCTGTCACTGGCGGCGCTGGTGCCGGTGGTGGTGAATACCTGCGATGGCCTGCGCAATGTGCCGCCCAACCTGCTGGAAGTGGCGCGGGTCTACCGCTTCAGCCGCTGGCAAACCATCGTCGGGGTCATGTTGCCTGCCGCCTTGCCGTCGATCTTTACCGGCCTGTATCTGGCGCTGGTGTATTCGTGGCTGGCCACCATCGGTGCCGAATACCTGCTGGTGTCGGGGGAGGGGATTGGCAACACGCTGATCGATGGCAGTGAGCATTTCATGATGGACCTGGTGCTGTTCGGCATGGTGGTCATCGGCCTGGTGGGCTGGAGCCTCAATGCCCTGGCGCGGATTTTTGAGCGACGCATGCAACGCCTGTACGGCATTGATCCGCGTTGATCGACACTTTCAGAAGGATTGCAGCATGCTCAATAACAGCCTGACCCTGGAAAACATCAGCAAGCGCTTTGCATCCCGACCGGGCAGCACCAGCCAACTGCAGGTCCTGGACAACATCCAGCTCGACATCGCCCCTGGCGAATTTATCAGCATCGTCGGCGCCAGCGGTTGCGGCAAGTCCACCCTGCTGCGCCTGATTCTGGGCCTGGACGAAGAGTACGAGGGGCGCATCCTGCTCAATGGCCAGCCCATTGACGGCACTGGGCTGGAGCGCGGCATCGTGTTTCAGGACCACCGCCTGTTCCCCTGGCTCAACGTTGAACAGAACGTTGCCGTGGCGTTGAAAAACTCGCCACTGAGCGCCAAGGAAAAGCGCGACACCGTGCGCGAACACATCGAGCTGGTAGGCCTGCAGGACTTTATCGATGCCTACCCGCACCAGATTTCCGGTGGCATGGCCCAGCGTGTGGCGATTGCCCGCGGGCTGGTCAACCGCCCCAGCGTGCTGTTGCTCGACGAACCCCTGGGCGCCCTCGATGCCTTGACCCGTGCGCGCTTGCAGGGCGAGCTGCAAAACATTTGGGCCAAGGAAAAAATCACCATGATCCTCGTGACCCACGATGTGGACGAGGCTGTGTTCCTCGGTGATCGCGTGGTGGTCATGCAGCCCAACCCCGGGCGTATCCGCCGCATTCTCGATATCGACCTGCCGCGCCCGCGCAACCGTAGCGACAGCCACTTTATCGCCCTGCGCGACGACGTGCTGAGCGACTTCGCCGAACTGCATTGAACCCCCGCTACCTGAATTCAGAGAACAGAACATGTCCGAACGTCAGCTCAGCCTCAACCTGTTTATCTACCCCAACGGCCATCACGAAGCCGCCTGGCGCCATCCGCAGTCAGTGCCGGAGTCGTCCATGGACATTGGCTATTACCAGCAGTTGGCGCTGCGTGCCGAGCGGGAAAAACTCGATGCGATTTTCTTTGCCGACTCGCCGTCACTGGCCGAAAGCGGCCGTGAAGGCCTGCGTATCCGCTTCGAACCGGTGACCTGGCTGGCGGCCATTGCGGCGGTGACCCAGCGCATCGGCCTGATCGCCACGGCCAGTACCACCTACAGCGAACCTTACAACCTGGCGCGTTCGTTCAGCGCGCTGGATCACCTGAGCAAGGGCCGTGCGGGCTGGAACATTGTCACCACGTCAATGGCTGCCGCCGCCGCCAACTTTGGTCTTGATGAGCACCCTTCGGCCCATGATCGCTACGCTCAGGCCGAAGAGTTTGTGCAAGTGGTCGGTGACCTCTGGGACAGCTGGGAAGACGACGCGCTGGTGCTGGATAAAACCGCCGGGGTATTTGCCGACAGTGACAAGGTGCACTCGATCAATCATGTGGGGGCCTACTACAAGGTCAAAGGGCCGTTGAACTCGCCGCGTTCGCCACAGGGGCGGCCGGTGCAGGTGCAGGCCGGTTCTTCCGAGGATGGCCGGGACTTTGCCGCTCGGCATGCCGAGGCGATTTTTACCGCGCACCAGACCCTGCACAGCGCCACCGAATTTGCCAACGACATCCGTGCCCGGGCCAGGGCTGCGGGGCGCGACCCGCGCCAGCTGAAAATCCTTCCGGGTATCAGCCCGTATATCGCCAGCACCGAAGCCGAAGCCCAGCGCAAGTTCGACGAACTCAATGAACTGGTATTGCCCCACGTATCGCTGGGGCAGTTGCGGCGCATGCTGGGTGTGGACTTGTCGGGGCAGGATCTGGATGCGCCGTTTCCCCGCCATTTGATCAACTTCGAGGGTGTTGAAAGCCAGTCCAGCCGCTTCAAGCTGATCATCGATATTGTCGACCGCGAAAACGTCACCTTGCGCCAGTTGATCAACCGCCTGGCGGGCGCGCGCGGGCACTGGGTGCCGGTGGGCACCCCGGTACAGATTGCCGACTTGATTGAGGAGTGGTTCCGCAGCGGTGCGGCCGATGGCTTCAACGTGATGCCGCCGGCATTCCCGGATGGCTTTGAAGTGTTCCTCGATGAAGTGCTGCCGATCTTGCGCCAGCGCGGGTTGTTCCGCAGTGAATATGCGGGCAGCACTTTGCGCGAACACTACGGCCTGACTCGCCCTGAGTCGCGCTACACCCTGAAAACCGCCTGAATCCGGGCAACCCAACCCTTGTGGGAGCGGGCTTGCTCGCGATGCAGGCGCTGCGATCTGCCTGTCGAATCACGGTGATGCCATCGCGAGCAAGCCCGCTCCCACAACAGCAGCACTCAATCCACAAGGAGCGGGCATGAACCCGATCAACAACAGAAGAGCATTCCTGCGTAATTGCGCGGTACTGGGCGCGGTCGGCGCTGCAGGTATTCTGCTGCCCGGCTGCGAAAAAAAGGACAGCGGCGCTAAAAGCGCAGCCGTAATCAAGAGTCGCGCTGATCAGGTCGTGGACTTCAAATACCCCGACAACCCGTCCTTCGATCTGGTCTACGTCGCCGACTCCCTCGGCTATTTCGAAGGCACTCGCGCACGGCCAAAATACATCGGGCGCATTGCCGCGCCGCAGGTGATTCCATTGACCGGCACCGGCGAAATCGACTTCGGTTCGCGCATGGTGCCGCTGGTGATTTCAGCCATCGCCAGTGGTCTGGACCTCAAGGTAGTAGCCGCTGGCGGCAAGACCCTGCAAGAGGCTCCGCACATGAAATACTTCGTGCGTGATGACTCAGGCATCGTCAAGCCCAAGGATCTGGAAGGCAAGACCGTGGGTTTCAACAGTTTTGGCGCCTGCGCTGAGTTCGTCACCAAAAAATACTTGCGCGAGCAGGGCGTCAACGTCGACAAGATCAACTGGGTCGTGGTGCCGGACAACCAGGCCGAGCAGACCCTTGCCACCGGCAATATCGACATCGCAATCATTCACCCGCCATCGTCCGGCGGTGCCGAACATAACCCGGCATTGCGCAAGTTGTGGAGTGACTACGATCTGGATGGCGGGCTGGGCGGCATGGCGCCGTACAGCGTGTATGGCAAGTTCAGTCGCGAGCATCCGGAGGCCACCCGCGATGTGGTCAACGCCATCGCCCGTGCCGCCAACTGGGTCAATGCCAACCCTGACGACGCCCGCAAGATCACCTCCGAGCGCATCGGCATGAAGCTTGAGCTGGTGGAGCGCTTTGCCTATGTCGATGACCTTGTGGTGACCGAGCCGCCGATTCAGTACTACATCGATATCCTCGAAAACGAAGGCAAGATCAAAAAAGGTTCGATAGCCGTCAAGGACGTCTACACCAACGAATTCAACCCGTTCGCCCGGGGGCATGCCTGATGGCGGAACACAAGATCGTCGCCCGTGACCTGAGCATGGAATTCCAGTCACTCGATGAGACCGGTCAAACAGAGCGGGTGCCGGTACTGGAGGGGTTTGACCTGCAGGTACGCGAAGGTGAATTCCTGTCCATTCTCGGGCCGTCGGGCTGTGGCAAATCCACCTTTATGAACATCCTTGCCGGCCTGGCGCACAAGACCGGTGGCGAGCTACTGGTCGATGGCCAGCCCCTGCAGGGCATCAATCGCAATCAGGGCGTGGTGTTTCAGGGCTATGCATTGCTGCCCTGGCGCACGGTGCTCGACAACATTGCCGTGGGCCTTGAGATCCGCGGCGTGGGCAAGGCACAGCGACTGGAAACCGCCCGCGAATACCTGGAACTGGTGGGGCTCAACGGTTTTGCCTCGCGCTACCCCCACGAGTTGTCCGGTGGCATGCGCCAGCGCGTGGCGATTGCCCGCTCGCTGGCCTACAACCCGGATGTGCTGTTGATGGACGAACCCTTCGCCGCTCTCGACGCGCAAACCCGCGAGACCCTGCAAAGCGAATTGCTGCGCATCTGGGGCACGCACAAAAAGACCATCGTGTTTATTACCCATAGCCTGGACGAGGCGATCTTCCTGTCGGACCGGGTCGCGGTGATGACTCAGCGTCCGGGGCGGATCAAAGAGATTTTCGATATCGACCTGGCCCGCCCCCGCCTTCCTGAACTGCGCAATACCCAAGCCTTTATTCACTATCGCCAGCGCGCCTGGGAGGCCCTGCGCGATGAAGTGACCGACATAACCCGTGAGCCAGCAGCAGCGGCGACGCATCAGAACTGGCAGAGCATTGCGACTCTGGGTGGTTATCGGATTGGAGTATGACCATGGGCTTTAAATTGACTTCACGGCGGGTGATCGACAGCTCGGTGGGCATTGTCCTGTTCCTGGCCCTTTGGGAAGCCTTGCCGCAATTGGGGGTGGTCAATCCCGGTTACCTGAGCCCGCCTTCAGCGGTGCTGGGTGCAGTGCTGGACCTGGCCAGCAGCGGTGATTTGCTCAAGCACTTGCACGCCAGCCTGTTACGCTCTTTTGCCGGGTTGCTGCTGGCCATCGCTTGCGGGGTCAGCCTGGGGCTGGTGATGGGCTGGTTTGCGCGGGTCGAAAGTGTGCTCGATCCGTTACTGCAGTTTTTTCGCCAGACCTCGGCGCTGGCATTGTTCCCGGTGTTCATTCTGTTTCTGGGCATTGGTGAACTGTCGAAAATCGCGATCATTTTCTGGGCGTCGTTCTGGCCGATCCTGTTGAGTACCATCAGCGGCGTGAAGCAGGTCGACGGGCTGCTGATCAACTCGGCGTTGTCGATGGGCGCGAACCGCTGGTTTCTGTTTACCAAAATCGTGCTGCCGGCGGCGTCGCCGTCGATCTTTACCGGGATTCGCCTGGCGGGAGCTTATTGCATTACGGCTCTGGTGGCGGCGGAGATGATCGGCGCTCATTCGGGGCTGGGCTTTCTGACCCTCAATTCCCAGGAGGTGTTCCAGATCCCCAGCATGTACGCAGGTATTTTGCTGCTGGCTGTGGTGGGTTTGCTGCTCAACTTTTTGCTGGCCCTGCTGGAGCGGCGCTTTACCTACTGGCGCCGGGGTTTGCGCCACGGTGGTTAGGTGGCTGGCGGCGGCGGGTATTGGCGTGGCGGCGCTACTTGCCTGGCAATGGCCTGCGGCACCGGGCGATATGCCCTGGGGGCCACTGTTGCAGGCGGCCGAACAGCGTCAGGTGTTGCGTGTGGGTGTGCGCAGTTATCCACGTCCGAGCCTGGGGCAAGAGGCGCTGGTTGCCGAGCCGGATGAGCTGGACAGTCAATTGGCCGAGGCCCTTGGGGCTTACCTTGGCCTCAAGGTGAAATTGCAGGCTTTACCGCAGGACGGTCAGTGGCATGACGACCGTGTCGACCTGGTCATCGCCGGCAGTCTGAAACTGCCGGTTGCGGCCGACCGGGTGGCGAGCCTGCGGGATTTGCCGGTGCAGTACCGTGAGGGTGCGTTGATTGGTTTGCGCAATGCGCCCGTGCGTCCTGTGCGTGAGCAAAGTGTATGCGTGGCAGTGGGGAGTCCGTGGGCGCAAACCCTGCAGCAACAGGGCGCCGAGTTGCGCACTTATGTGTCGTCGATCCGTGCCGCGGTGGCGTTTATGGCGGGTGATTGCAACCTGCTGGCTGAAGAGCGCCACAGTCTGCAGGCGCTGGCGCAGTCACCGGACTGGCGCTTCTATGCGCTGTTACCCCAGACGTTGAAGGCAAGCAGCGATGTACGGGTTTACTTGCCGGTGGTCGACAAGCAAAGCCGCGCGTTGATCAATGCTGCGCTGCGCGACTGGCAGGCCCGTGGCGGGCAGACCCGTGCGTGGGAGCTGCGCAGCAACGCGTTATTGGTGGACAGCCTGAAGATCGGCGACGGGCTGGTGTGTCATTGAGCCCAATGGCCTGCCCCTGTAGTCGCTGCCGAAGGAACGAGGCTGCGATCGATTTGGTGCGCCACTGCGACGATGCAGTCGTAAAGTCAGCTTGCACGGTTAATCAGGCACGCCGCGTGTACCGGTCTTGCGACCGCTACGCGCTCGATCGCAGCCTCGTACTACTCGTCAGCGACTACAACACGGAGTTGGTGGAGAATCTGTAGTCGCTGACGAGCCGTGCGAGGCTGCGTCCGGCTGCGCAGCAGTCGTAAGGTCGGCTTCCATGATTAATCAGGCATACCGCGTGTACCGGTCTTGCGACCGCTACGTCGCAGTGGCGCACCATCTCGATCGCAGCCTCGTTCCTTCGGCAGCGACAACGGGTTTTTCGTGATTTTTATCCTACGCCACGCCAATGCGCCATTGCGCCGGTGGCGGTGTGCCGTTCACCGCAAAATCCCCCACGATGCGACTCTTGTAGATGCGCGGGTTGTGCGAGGACAGCGTGCGCGCATTACGCCAAAAACGGTCCAGCCCCAGCGGCTTGAGGGTGGCCGACGCACTCAGTGCGTCAAACAGGTCGCCACTGGCCTTGATGATCAAGTCCGAGACAATGGTTTGCGACTGCGCCACTTCCAGTTCGGCAATATTCACGGCGTGGCTCAGGGCTTGTTCGTCATCGTTCAAATGGGCTTGATGGGCCCGCTCCAGCGCCTGGAAGTTCTGCGCCGCAATGGCCCCGGCGGCATAGGCCGCGCTGCGCAGGTTGCCCACCACTTGCAGCACTTGCGGGTCGTGGGCCACACGGGGTGCATTGCCGCTGCTGAAGCTGCGGGTGCGCCTGGCTACGTGCCCGGCGGTTTCTTCGGCCAGCGCGCGGCCAATCCCGGTCAGGGTCGCCGTGTGCACAGACTGGAAAAAAGCCGGTGAATAGCGAAAGCGGTTTTCAGCCAGGATCACATTGAGCGGGTCCACCGGCACTTCGCGAAAATGCGCGGTACCGCTGGCGGTCAGCGTCTGGCCGAAGCCATTCCAGTCGTCGATGATTTCGACCCCCGGGTCGCTGGTGCGCACCGTCACCGATACGCGCTGTTCATCGGGGTTGTTGGCGCTGACATCGACCCAGTCGGCATACAGCGCACCCGTGGTGTAGAACTTGCTGCCGCTCAATAGCCAGTGGCCGCCGTGCAGGCTCAGGCGGGTGCCGAATTCAAGCTGTTTGGCATTGCCCACTTCGCCGGACGCCGGGCTGACGGTTTCACCACGACCCAGGCGCTCCAGCCATACGCCCTGATATTCAGGGTCGCGACTGTTGAGCAGGTTTTCACCAAAACCGAAGTGCCCGCGCAACGACTGCACCAGGTTGGAGTCGGCCTCGGCCAGTTCGATCAGCAGGTTGAACAGTTCCGGCAGGCTGGCACCGGCCCCGCCGTATTCGACGGGTACACGCAGGGTGGTGAAGCCGGCCTCCTTGAGCCATTGCAACTCCTGAAGCGGCAAGCGCCGTTCCAGTTCGCGTTCCACGGCCCCTTCACGAATCTGCGCGAAGATCGGCCGAAAGCGGCCCGCCAGTGCTTCGTATCGCGCCGACGGGACGGCGCCCCAGGCTGAGTCTATTTGCGACATGTCATGCTCCTTGGAATTGAGCGGTTCACCAGCCAACGGCAAAGCGCAGGCCGGATACGGGTTGAAGGGCCGGGGGCGGCACAGCAGCACCGGGTATCGCCGCCAGCAGGCGACGGGTGTAGGGGTGCCGGGGTGAATGCCAGAGGGTTTGCGGGGTGGCTTGCTCGACGATCTGCCCTTGTTCCATGACCAGGATGCGGTCGGCGAAATAGCGCACCACCGACAGGTCGTGGGAGATAAACAAATAGGACAGGCCCAGCTCTTCGCGCAGCTCCACCAGCAGGTTGAGGATCTGCGCCTGGGTCGAAACATCCAGCGCCGACACCGGCTCGTCGCAGATCACCAGCCGGGGCTTGAGGATCAGCGCCCGGGCAATGCCGATGCGCTGGCGCTGACCACCGGAAAACTGATGGGGCAAGCGCGCCAGGCTGCTGCGCGCCAACCCCACGGCATCCAGCATCGTCAGGCGGGCCTGCTGGCGCTGGTGCGCATCGGTCTGCCCGTGCAGGCGTTGCACGCGGTCGAGAAGGGTCTCGACACTGTGGCGCGGGTTGAGCGCGGCATAGGGGTCTTGAAAAATCATTTGCACCTGACGCCGCCAGGCCAGCAAGTCCTGGCCTGCCAGTGTCGCGATATCACGCCCGGCAAATTCGATACTGCCGCTGCGGGCAGGCAGCAGGCGCAGCAGGGTGCGGCTGAGGGTCGACTTGCCGCAGCCCGATTCGCCAACCAGGCCCACGCTCTCGCGCTCGCCCACTTCAAGGCTGATGCGATTGAGCACGGTGTTGTCGCCGTAGCCCGTGGTCAGGTCGCTGACCTTGAGCAACGCCGGGTTGCCGGCGGGTGCCCGAGGCTTGCGCCCCGGTCCATAGTGGCTGCTGTTGACGCTGTAACGCGTGGGCTGGCCGGGCTGTCGTTCGACGTTGATTTCAGCCAGGCGATTGCTCAGGTAGTGCTGGTCATGTTCGGCCCCCAGCGAGGCTTGCAACAGGCCGCGCGTGTAGGGGTGTTGCGGGAGTTCGATGAGGGCCCGGGTCGGCTGGCTTTCCAGCGCGTGACCGTCGTGCATCACGATGACCCGGTCGGCATGCTGGCCAACCACCCCGAGGTCATGGGTGATCAACAGCAGGCCCATGCCCAGCTCGCCACGCAAGCGCGCCAACAGTTCGAGGATTTGTGCCTGGACACTGACATCCAGCGCCGTGGTCGGCTCGTCGGCGATCAACAGCCGGGGCTGACAGGCAATCGCCATGGCGATCACCACCCTCTGGCGCTGGCCGCCGGACAAGTGCTGCGGGTACTCGTGCAGGTGCGCAGCGGGGCGCGGCAGCTGTACCAGGGCAAACAGCTCTTCGGCGCGCTTCCAGGCCTGTCGACGGGTCAGGTCGGTGTGGGCGAGCAGGTTTTCGGCGACTTGCTCGCCCAGGGTCAGCACCGGGTTGAGGCTCGACAGCGGGTCCTGGAAAATCATCCCCAGCGCATTGCCCTGCAACTGGCGCATCTGCCGTGGCGCCATGCTCAGCAGGTCCTGGCCTTCAAACAAGACCTGCCCGGCCAGCCGGGCGTTGTCCGGCAGCAGGCCCATCAGCGCCAGGGCCGTGGTGGATTTGCCGCAGCCGGATTCACCCACCAGCGCCAGTGTCTCGCCGGCTTGCAGGGTGAAGCTCAGGTCTTTGACGGCGTCGGCATTGTCGTAGCTCACGCGCAAACCGCGTACGTCCAGCAGGCTCATGGGATATACCGTCGCAGGCGAGGGTTGAGGGCGTCGTTAAGACCGTCGCCCAGAAGGTTGAGGGCCAGCACCACGAAGATGATGGCCAGCCCCGGCAGGGTGGTGAGGTACCAGCCGCTGGCGATCTGTTCTCGACCACTGCCGAGCATGGCGCCCCAGCTGGCCTGGTTCGGGTCGCTCATGCCGAGAAAGGCCAGCCCGGCTTCCACCAGGATCGCCTGGGCGATCAGGATCGAGGTGGTGACCACCAATGGCGCGAGCGCATTGGGCAGGATTTCGCGCAGGATGATCGAGCTGTTGCCGAAGCCCAGGCTGCGCGCGGCAGTCACAAAGTCGGCTTCGCGCAGGGTTCGGAATTCGGCGCGCACCAGCCGTGCCACCGTGGGCCATGAAGCGATACCGATCGCCAGCGCGATGACCCCCAGCGTCGGGTTGCCGATGGCGACGATGACGATGACCAGTAAAAACGAGGGGACGGTCTGGAACACTTCGCAGATGCGCATCAGCACATCCCCCAGCTTGCCGCCGTGGTAGCCGGCAAGGGCGCCGACCACGGTGCCGATCAACACGCTGATCAGGGTAGCGCTGGCGGCGATCAGCAGGGAGCCACGGGCCCCGTGGGCGATTCCGGCCGCCACGTCGCGGCCCAGTGAGTCGCTGCCCAGAAAGTAGCCCGGATCGTCGCCGGGCCACAGCATCGGCATGGCAACCATGTCCAGCGGGTCACCGGGGTAAAGCGTGCCGGCCAGCAGTGCCAGGGTCAGCACCAGGGCCAGCATGGTCGCGCCAGTCAAGGCCGAGGGGTTGCGCAACAGGGCCGCCCAGACGCTTTCGCTGTAGCCGGTCGGGGCGTTTGGCAGTACGGCAGTGGTCATGGGACAGCTCCTTTTCAGTCGGCCTGGATACGTGGGTCAAGCCAGGCTTGCAGCAGGTCGACGGTGATGTTGATCACCACCACGAGCATGGATGACAGCAACAGGATGCCCAGCAGCAGGTTGTAGTCGCGGGACATCACAGCCTCCAGCGTAAGGCGGCCCAGGCCGGGCCAGCCGAACAGGGTTTCGGTCACGGCAGCACCGCCGAGCAGGGCGGCGAAATGCAGGCCGGCCAGGGTCGAAACGGGCAGCAGGGCATTGCGCAGCACATGCCGTGACACCACCCGCCAGGGCGCCAGGCCCTTGGCCCGGGCGGTGCGCACGTAATCCTGGCGCTGCACTTCAAGCATCGCGGCGCGGGTCAGGCGGGCGTACAGGGCAATATAGAACGTGGCCAGGGCCAGCACCGGCAGCACGGCATGTTGCAGGCGGTCGAGCAACCAGGCCGGGCCATGCAGATCCAGGCCCAGGGTCTGGAAGCCGTTGCTGGGCAGCCAGCCGAGTTTTACCGAGAACAGCAGCACTGCCATCAGGCCGATCCAGAACCCCGGCGTGGAATACAGCAGCAACACCGCCAGTGATAACACCCGGTCAGGCCAGCGCCCGACCCAGGTGGCCATGATCGTTCCGGCAGCGATGCCAATAGCCAGCGCGAGCCCCAGAGCGCCGACCATCAGCAGCAGGGTGTTGGGCAGGCGATCGAGCACCAGATGACTGACCGGCAGGTTGAAGCGCGGCGACATCCCCAGATCCAGGTGAGCCAGTTGACCAAGGTAGCGTTGCAACTGCTCCATCAGACTCAAGTCCAGACCGAAATGGCTGCGCCACTGCAGCAGGGTTTCGGCACTGGCGCCGCCGGACTCACCGGCCAGCACATCCACGGCGTCACCGGGGATCAGCCGCAGCAGCAAAAAATTCAGCACCAGGATGCCGACCACGGTGGGGATGGCCTGCCACAGGGTGCGCCGGGATAGGCGCCACATTCTGCGTCGTTCAAGCATGGGCGCCTCCGGTGTCGGCCAGGCTGATATTGGCCAGGCTGCTGTCCAGGCCGTTGGCGTCGTCTTCGAAACCACTGACCCGGGCGTTGTACACCGACACTTGCTGCTGCATCACCAGGGTGATGGAGGGCACTTCTTCAATCACGATCTTTTGGAACGCCTTGAACAGCTCGCCGCGTTTTTGCTCGTCGGTCTCCACCGCGGCGCTTTCCAGCAGGCGATCGACTTCTGGATTGTTGTAGTGGGTGCCGTTGGAGAAGGGCACACCCTTGCGAAAATTCTTCGACCAGAACAGCCGCTGTACACCCACGGTCGGGTCGTACAGGGTGCCCATGCCGACCACGGCAAAATCAAAGTCACGGTCGGTGTAGATACGTTTGATATAGGTGGGGAAATCCTGGGCGCGCAGTTTTACTTCGATGCCAATGCGTGCCAAAGCGCTGCGCACATAGGTGGCGGTGCGGCTGTAGCTGTCACCGTAGGGCAGCGGGTCGAGGGTCAGGCTGAAGCGCCAGTTGCCGGTCTTTACCAGCCCGGCTTTGTCCAGCAATGCATTGGCCGCCGCGGTGTCGAAGGGGTACGGGTTGGGGCCCTCGTAGACGTAGTTGGCGAAGCTTTTCGGGATAGGCGAGTAGCTGGTTTCGGCGTAGCCGTAGTACACCACCTTGCGGATCACTTCGCGGTCCAGGGCATGGGCAATCGCCTGGCGAACTTCAAGGCGTGACAGCAGCGGATGGTCGAGATTGAACTCGAGCATGGTCGGGGTAATGGTGTAGCGATAGCCGCGGGTTGTGGCCTTCAACCGACCTGACTTGGTCAGGCGCTCAAGCTCGCTGAGCGGTACCGGACTTTGCCCGCCAGCATCCAGCGTACCGTTCTCGAAGGCGGCCAGGCGTGCCGCGCCATCGGGGATGACTTTGAGGATCAGGGTGTCGACCACGGTGGCCGTCGGGTCCCAGTACTGCGGGTTGCGTTCGTATTCAATAAAACTGCCGCGCTCCCAACGCTTGAACCGAAACGGGCCGGTGCCCACCGGGGCGTTGTTGTGCAGGTTGCTCAGCGGGTCGCCCGCGGCATACAGGTGCTTGGGCAGGATCGGTGTTTCGCCGCCGGCAAAACCGCGGATCAGGTAAGGCGCAGGCTTGCTCAAGTGGACAATGGCGGTGTGCTCGTCGGGTGTATCGACCCGCTCCAGGTTGGCAAAGGTGCTGGAGCCCCGGGGGTGAAAGCGCTTGATCAGATCCAGGGAGAACGCCACATCCGCCGAGGTGAACGGCTCGCCGTCATGCCACTTGACCCCTTCGCGCAGGGTGAAGC
Organism: Pseudomonas fragi; assembly: GCF_002269505.1. Classification (GTDB taxonomy): domain Bacteria; phylum Pseudomonadota; class Gammaproteobacteria; order Pseudomonadales; family Pseudomonadaceae; genus Aquipseudomonas; species Aquipseudomonas fragi_D. The sequence goes on from NZ_NQKQ01000019.1 coordinate 78,540, forward strand.
GGTAACTCAAACCATCGGGTGCCGCTTCCCAGGCGGTGGCCAGTGCGGGGCGGGCGTTGAGGGCTTCGTCATAAGTGAGCAACCCCTCCAGCACCTTGCTGCTGGCGGTGACGCTGGTACCGGCGGTGGTGTTGAACGAACTCAGGGACGGCGGCTCGGGGTTGATCAGCAGGTTGAATACCCGCCGCCCGCTGACGGCTTCACCCGTTGCGTCGGCCAGGGCTGTGGGCAGGAACGGAATGCTGGCGCCGAGCGCGGACAGGGCAGACAGGCCAGCAACGAATTGACGACGGGTAAAGGGCATGGCGGTCATCCTGGGGGTGGGTTAGCGGCGCAATCCGGCCTGCTGCAAAAGTGGCAGCACGCGCGCTCCAAATTGTTCAAGGTCGGGGGCAAAGTCGAAGAAGCTCAGTTGCAGGCCGTCGATACCGGCCTCCTTGAGGCGGATGATGTCGCGCACCACGGTCTCGGGGCTGCCGACCAGCTGGATATTGCCGCCCACGTAGCGCTCTGCCGGTTGGTGGCCGCGCCAGGCATGGGCATCGCTGGCCTCGCGGGCATGGCCCTCCAGCGCACCGGGGTCGCCTGCGGCGGTGATGGCGGCATGGACTTCCCAGGCTTCGGCATCGCTGTCGCGGCAGATCACCAGCGGGTTGATCAAGGTGCGTACTTGGCGGCCATAGCCGTTGGCAGCGTGTTTGATCCGTTGCAAATGCTCGGGCAGTTTCTCTAGCGCGTTTTCGATCTCTGCACTGCCGGGGCTGGTGGTGAAGACGATGTCGGAGTGGCGGGCGGCGAAGTCGATGCCTGCGGGTGAGCCGGTGGCGTTGACCAGCACCGGGCGGCCAAAGGACGGTTTGACGCTGACATAGGCCTCTTCAAGCTTGTAATGATCGCCGCTGAAATCAACGTTGTCCGGGCTGTGCCACAGCTCCTGCACCACGCGGATAAATTCGTCGGCCTGGCGGTAGCGCTGGTCGTGCTCGATGGGGGCCTGGCCGAAGCGCCGGTGTTCGCGATGACGATGCCCGGTCACCAGGTTCAACCCCCAGCGGCCCTTGCTGATGTGATCCAGGGTGGCGCCGAACTTGGCCAGGTGCAGCGGGTGCCAGGGGCCGTAGAGCACATGCAGGGTGGAAATCAGCAAAATCCGCTCGGTCACCGACGCCAGCGCGGCCTGGGTGATAAAGGCATCCAGCGACTCGTCGTGGTAACGGATATCTCCCCCGTAGCCGCCCTTGCCCAGCCATTCGGCGAGGGCAAACACCAGGTCAAAGCCCAGCGCTTCAGCGCGCAGGGTCAGCTGGCGGTTGTAGTCGAAGGTCCAGGTGGTGCTGCGTGGCAGTGCTGATGGGCTCCAGCCTCCGGACTGCACCGGCAGGAACAGGCCCAGAAACAACGGTTGTTCAAAGGCACGGGACAGCGGGCTTTCAGGAAAATCCAGAGGGGAGGGCTGACGTGACAAGGCGAAGGCTCCAGGCAGAGGATAGGGAAGCGCGGGCTATTCCTGCACTTGCGCAGGGCTGGTCAGCAGATAGGCGACGGTTTCACTGTTGTGCGGGTTGCGGTAGCGGTGGGGTTGTTCGCCGCGAAACAGGATCGAGTCGCCGGCGTGCAGAAGGAACTGCTGGTCATCGATGCTCAGTTCCAGGCTGCCTTTGGCCACCTGCAGATTTTTTTGCACGCTGTGCGGGTTGCCGGGCACCTGTTCTTCGGCCTGGGGGCCCAGGCGCAGCTCGGAAAATGTCACCCTATGAGCGGCGTGTTCAGGGGGCAAGGCGCGGCGGATAACAATGCCGATGCTGTCAGGGTCGAGGAGCTCGGCGATGGACACTTTCAGTGCACCGGCGATTTTGCTCAGCACCTTGACCGAGGGAAGGCTGCGACCCGCTTCGATCTGCGCAATCAGCGCTCTGCGCACACCGCTGGCATGGGCCAGTGTTTCCAGGCTCAACTGGCGCTTGTCGCGCAAGCGCCGCACGTTGCGGCTGATACGTTCGGCGATGGGGTCGTCGCCCTGTTGATCACGCTCGGGCAGGCTGAAGGGAACACTGCCGCTGCTGTCGAGAAAACCGGTAGGGATATTCATGGGCGTGAGCCTGCAACAGGGGCGATTGCAGGTGAATAGTCAGGGCCATGGGATAGACGGCTCATGATGATTCCTTTTCATGCGGTCCGAAAAGTCATGAGATTACCGAGGGTTTTTTAGATCCATAAATAATTAATTCCGACGTTTAAAGACCAGTTTTGAATAAGCGAATCCCTGATAAAACCGCTCTATGGTTATGCCCCGTTGGGCGTTGACCGCCAGAACACGGCTGACTACTGTTTGCGCCACTTGATTTCACGATCACCACGCAGGGAGTCAGCATGAGCGACATTCAATACCGCAACCTGGGCCGCAACGGCGTGAAGGTTTCGCCCATTACCCTGGGCACCATGATGTTCGGCGGGCAGACCCCGGACGACGTCGCCCGGCGCATCACCGACCGCGCTTTCGAGCAGGGCATCAACTCCATCGATACTGCCAACGGCTACAACGGCGGTGCCTCGGAAGAAGTGGTTGGCCGTTTGATCGGTGATCGTCGTCAGCACTGGGTGCTGGCCACCAAGTTCGTCAATCCCAACCCGGGCGGCAGCGGGCCGAACAACAGCGGCGCCTCGCGCCAGAACGTTATTGCCTCGGTGGACGCCAGCCTCAAGCGCCTGAACACCGACTATATCGACCTGTTTTACCTGCACCGCGAAGATCACGACACCCCGGTGGATGAAACCCTGCGTGCGCTGGATGACGTGATTCGGGCGGGCAAGATTCGTGGCTACGGATTGTCCAACCACCGTGGCTGGAAGCTTGCCGAATTCAGCCGCAGTGCCGACCTGCTGGGCATCCAGCGTCCGAGCGTGAGCCAGCCGCTGTACAACCTGGCCAACCGTCAGATTGAAGTCGAGCACTTGCCTGCGGCGGAGCATTACGGGATTGGCGTGATCTCTTACAGCCCGCTGGCGCGCGGCGTGCTCACCGGCAAATATGACCCCGATCAGGCCCCTGGCCAGGACACCCGCGCCGGGCGCAACGACCCGCGCTTGCAGCAGACGGAATGGCGCCCCGAGTCCCTGAACCTGGCCCAGCGCATTCGTGACTATGCCGAGGGGCAAGGCATTACCGCAGGCCAGTTTGCTTTGGCCTGGGTGCTGAATAACCAACTGATCACCTCGGCCATCGCCGGGCCGCGCACCGAACAGCAATGGGAAGACTATGTACCGGCGTTGAACTACCGGTTCACTGCGCAGGACGAAGCCTTTATCAATGATCTGGTGGTCACCGGGCACTCAACGACGCCGGGCTACAACGACCCGAGCCATCCATTTTTCGGGCGCAAGTCGCGGGTGTGAAACACAGGCTGTCAGATATAAAAAACGCCTTCGGGCGTTTTTTTGTGGGCGCGATGAAGTCAGCCTCAGCCTCGTCCATTGGGGGGCGATGGCTGGGGAGGGGGGGACCGGCCTTTTAAAAAATAACTCTTTACCACCTTTACCCTTAACTTGAGCCATAGCCTTTTTGCTCCATTTCACAAAACAGGCCAGACGCCATGACCAATGTGCATCATCACACGCCGTCACTGACGGCGGTTGACCCCAGGGGTTTGAGCGTACGCAGGGTGCAATACCACCGCCTGACTGCACAGCAGTCCCCCCAGGCGCGCATTCACGAAACTGTCTTTGGAGCCACCGGTTTTGTGCTCAGGCAGTGGGATCCGCGGTTACGGGCATTGCGCAGTCATTCGCCCACTGTCGCGGCCAATCAACGCCAGATTTCCAGTCTTTCAGGGCTGGCATTGCGCACCGACAGCGTCGATAGCGGTTGGCAAATTACCCTGTTCGACGTTGCGCAACAGATGCGCAAAACCTGGAACGGGCGCGGGCATCACCAGCGTTTTGACTACGATGCCCAATCCAGGCTCATGGCCGTTCATGAACAGCACCGTGATGAGCCCCAGGCCCGTTGCCTTGAGCGTTTTACCTACGGGGCGGTCGATGCGGCGCACAGGACGCGGAACCGATGCGGTCGTCTGGTCCGCCATGATGACCCGGCAGGCAGCGTCATCAACGAGCATTACGGATTAACAGGCGATGTATGCAGTCAGTCGCGGCGTTTCTGTCTGGCCCCTGAAGCGCTCGACTGGCCTGAGTCACAAGCGCTGCGCGAGCGACAGCTGGAAGCTCAGCATTACCTGACGGCCTGGCATTACAACGCGCTGGGTCAATTATTCGGGCTGCGTGATGCCAAGGGGAGCCGACAGCGCTTCGAGTACAACGTTGCAGGGGAGCAGGTACGTGTTGACCTGCTTACGGCAGGTAGCAAGTCAAAACTGTTGGTGGATGAGCAGGTCTACAACGCCGCCGGGCAAGTGACGAGCGAGCGGGCGGGCAACGGTGTTGTCACCCGGGCTACGTACTCAGACGATGATGGCCACCTGCGGCGGTTGCAGGCCTGTCGCGGTGGGGCACGAGGTAGAGTCCTGCAGGATCTGGCTTACACCTACGATCGAGTGGGCAATATGACGCGTGTGGTGGATGGCGCTCAACCGACCACCTGGGCCAGCAACTCGATCATCGAAGCATCGAGCGTCTTTACTTACGACACGCTCTATCAACTGGTCAAAGCCACCGGGCGAGAAAATGCGCGTCACTCCGGTGGTGCCAATGCCCCTGCAGCGGTGCTCTTCGACACGACGGACACGCAGCTATGGCGTAACTATACGCGGCACTATCAGTACGATGCTGGCGCCAACCTGGTACAGATGCAACACCTGCCCTCTGCCGGCCAGGGCTATACCCAGCGCATGTCCGTGTCAGAAACCAGTAACCGCAGCCAGTTGGCTGAGCCCGGCTCCCTGCTGGCTTCAGGCGAGGGATTTGATGCCTGTGGCAATCAACTGGCGTTGGTGCGTGGCCAGGCCCTTGAGTGGAATGTGCGCAATCAACTGTTGCGGGTCACCAGCGTGCAGCGCACCAGCGGTGCGAATGATGAAGAAGTCTACGTCTACGACGGTCAGGGGCAACGGGCGCTTAAACGTCGAACGACCCGGGCCGCAAACCTCACGCACCTGCATGAAGTACGTTATTTGCCGGGGCTGGAACTGCGCTTCAATCGGGCCACGGGAGAGCGCTCAAGTGTGTTGACCCTGCAAGCTGGCCGCACCGGGGTCCGTTTACTGGCTTGGGAGCAGGGGTTACCCGATGGGGTTGAGGATGAGCATGTGCGCTTCAGCCTTTGCGATCACCTGGGCAGCGGCACACTGGAGCTTGATGAGCGCGCGGTACTGCTCAGCCAGGAGGGTTTTTACCCGTTCGGGGCGACCGCATGGTGGGCGGCGAAAAGCGCGCTTGAAGCCACGTTCAAGACCCTGCGTTATTCGGGCAAGGAGCGCGATGCATCCGGACTCTACTATTACGGTGTGCGTTATTACGCGGCCTGGCTGCAACGCTGGGTCAGTGCAGACCCGGCAGGGGCCATCGACGGCTTGAATGTTTATGCCATGGTCGGTAATAACCCGATAAATCGCATAGACCCTGATGGGCGGGAAGACGATTTGCCCAGAACCTATCGGGTCGTTGCCGGGCTAAGTCTGATCGTCATTTTTGCCGCGCTTGGCTATGCCCTGGGCTGGCTGTTTAATGCCGCTCAAGCTGTTGCAGGATTGGGGGCAGTGGCAGGCTCGGTACTGTTTACAGTGAACCGGCTGCAGGACTTGGCCGAGGGGCAACGGCCAACGCCAGGCATCACGGATGCGCAGGGATATGAGCTGGCTGAAGGCGTTACGGAAAAAGCCCTGGAGTTTGCCCGGAACATGGCGCTGAGCCCTGATGAAACAGTCAAGCTGGTCAACTTTTTTTACAGCCAGCACAGTCAGGTTCTGCAGACTACAGGTGTGGCGTTGGCGGTTTACCCCACTGTACGGGGCGACATATACGGATATGTCGTGGACGTCGGGTCTCGGGAGCGTTTGCGCGCTGTAGTTGCAACAGGGCAGCCACCCACCCGTGAGTTGAGGCATCTTGGTGTTCGCAGCCTGCTGCTTCGCGCCCATCATGAACCACAGGCTCCAGAACCTTCGGGCGTTACGGGAACGCCCGAGGCTACGCCCATGACCCGATTGCCCGGCAAAAGCACGGCCCCAAAAAAGCAGCGCATACAAAGCGCCAGGCCGGTGGCCGCTGCGCTCCCTCCAGCCCGCTCGCCAACTGCGATCACTATTGATAATCCTGAACAAGTGGAGGCTCAGTTTTCGGGCCGTAACCGTATCAGTGTTGCCCTGACCTTGAGTCATTTGCGCGAGGGGCGTTCAACGGCGGTCAACTGGCACGCCCACAGCGATCAATTAATGTCCGCTGACCTTTTTGGTTTTAACGGCAGCCGCAGGCGAGGCGCCTGGCGACTGATGTTCAGGGATACGGGGAGCGCTGTTTACCGCGTTGTGGGGGTACGTAATCCGCACTGAGGCAGATGCAATTGTGAACGGGTGCTGCTTTCGCCGGCAGCGGGGCTGGCCAGTCGGTTTAATGAATCCCTTTGAGGCAGTACCGGCTTGGCACTTCGCCCAGTACCCGGCGAAAAACGCTGGTGAAAGCGCTCGGGCTGCTGTAGCCCAGATCGGTCGCCACTTGCGTAACTGCCTCGCCGTGCCCCAAGCGCACCACCGCTGCCAACAGGCAGGCTTGCTGGCGCCATTCCACAAAACTGATGCCGGTTTGCTGGCGAAACAGGCGGGTAAAGGTCCGGCGGCTCATGCCAACCTGCCGGGCCATGTCATCAATCCCGATATCCAGTGACGGCAGCTCCAGCAGCGTGCGGCAGGCAAGGGCCAGCCTGGGCTCAGCCGGTAGCGGCGCATTGAGCGAAAGGGCTGGCATGTCGGCTATTTCATGGAGCAGCAAATTCATCAGCAGCCCCTCTCTGCGGGTTTCGTCATAAAGCGCCGGAATATCCCGGGCCTGGATCAGCAGCTGGTGCAGCAGGGGCGATATGCCGAACACCTGACACTGTGCAGGCAGGCCAAGCCGGGCAGAAGCGGGCCCGCGTATATAGGTGTTCAGCATGGTGACCGGGCCGTTCATGCTCATCTCGTGGGGCACCCCTGCCGGTACCCAGATGGCCCGTTGCGGCGGTACCACCCAGTTGCCCTGGTCGGTATACACCGTGATCACACCGCAGGCGGCATAGGCAAACTGCCCGCGGTTATGCCTGTGCAGGGCAAAGTGCTGCCCGTCGGCATAGTCAATGGCCGTGACGACAGCGTCGCGGGGGATATTTTCGCAGGTGTCGGATTCAATTTTGCGCATGGCCCGAATTTAATGATCTATGACCTGATAGTGCAAGCGGGCCGATGCTGCAAATGTGCATAGTGGCACTTTGGGTGGTGCATGACGCCGCCCGCCTTGCCACTGGAAGCACAACCCTATGCAAAAGAAACATTTGCTCCTTGCCGTGCTGGTGACGGCCGTTTGGGGGCTTAACTTTCCCATCACCAAACTGGGTCTGGCAGCTATTGATCCGCTGTTGCTCACGGCGCTGCGTTTTACCCTTGCGGCTTTGCCGTGGGTGTTTTTCGTCAAACGCCCGCCGATTGCCATCAAGTGGCTGGCCGCTTATGGCCTGATTTTTGGGGTGGCCATGTGGGCCCTGATCAATCTGGGTATTGAATGGGGCGTGCCGCCAGGAACCGCCGCGTTGCTGATCCAGTTCAGCGCTTTTTTCACCATGGGCTGGGGGGTATTGCTGTTTCGCGAGCATCTGGGCTTCGGCCAGATCCTGGGGATGGGGCTGGCGCTGTTGGGGCTGATCAGCATTATTGCTGCCAGCCCCGGCCGGGGCACGACCCTGGGTTATGGCCTGTTGCTGATCAGTGCGTTGAGCTGGAGTGTCGGCAACGTCATTATCAAACAGTCGAAAGTCCGGGAGATGTTCGCCTTTGTGGTGTGGGCCAGTGTGTTTGCGCCGCTGCCGCTGTTGGCGCTTACCTGGCTTGCCCACGGATCTGCGCCTTTTACCGCTTTAGTCAGCCGCTTTGAGTGGGTGGCGTTGTTTTCCCTGTTGTTTCAGGTCTATGCGGCGACGCATTTCTGTTACTGGGGCTGGAATCTGTTGCTGCGCGAGTACCCGGTGTCCAGGGTGGCACCGCTGTCCCTGCTGATTCCGGTTTTCGGGATCGCAGGTTCGATGCTGATGCTGGGGCACAAGGTTGGGTTCAACGAAGGGCTTGCGATTGTGCTGATCTTGTCGGCGCTGGCGGTGGGGTTTGTAAAAGGGCCGGGGCTTAGTCCGAGATTTCAGTTACCGGGATGGCCTGGTCGTCAGAAGTCTGCGCGGCGCTTTTCTTCTCTCGACGATCGTTGATCCATTTGCCGACCTGTGCCGGGAACTCGGCGGGAGATTTTCGGCCGACCTTTCGGGCAAGATCAAGAATGGTTTGTTGGGCCAGGGCCTCTTCCATGCGCTTTTGTGCCGTCATCATCGCTGCGTGAACCGAACAGTGGCCGTCCAGCGCCCAGGCAGGCGGCGAGCCTTCGAAGAGTGCGCAGCGGCCACGAATTTCCCGGCAATCGAAAATAAGCTTCTGGCCGTCGATAGCGTTGACGATATCGAGAATGCTGATTTCGTCAGCAGGCCTGGCCAGCTTGAACCCGCCGCGTACGCCCTCTGTTGCGGCGACCAGTTTGGCCTTGGCCAGCTTGGTGAAAATCTTTGCCAGGTAGTCCTGAGGCACGCCTTGCAACTCTGCAAGATCACGCACGCTCGCCTCACGGCTTTCGCCGCCATCGCCTACCAAAAAAAGCAGGCAGTGAATGCCGTACTCAACGCCCGCGCTGTAAAGAGACATCAAAATCTCCGACTGAATTAGTCGCATATTTTAGCAGTGATCAGTCAGGCGAGCAACGCTCCTTGGGCGTGACAGCAGTGGCATGGACCACAAATAAAGATTGCTCTCTGTAACTACGACTAATATAGTCGCCGTTATTGAGGTTCGGTGGTGATCGTCATTCGGGGTTGCTTTGCTCGGGCTTCTCATCAGGGGATAAAAAATGAAACAGCAGATTCTGATTATTGGCGCAGGCTTCGGTGGCATGTGGACCGCTTTGAGTGCAACGCGGCTGTTCGACATTCATGGCCACAACGAAGTCGAAGTGACCGTGCTGGCCCCTCAGGCCGAGCTGCGCATACGCCCGCGTTTTTACGAGCCGGACGCGCACCAGCTGTTCGCACCGATTGGCGAACTGCTCGACGCGGTAGGTGTCACCTTTATCAAGGGCGCTGCAGAGACCATCGACGTGCAGCAAAAACAGGTCGTTTACACCGATGCTGCAGGCGCCAGACAAATTCGTCCCTACGACAAACTGGTCTTGGCCTCTGGCAGCGGGCTGGCGCTGCCTGACACCCAAGGTGTGGCGCAATACGCCTTCGACGTGGACCAGATCGAGCAAGCCATACGCCTGGAAAACCACCTCAAATCCCTGGCAGATCTGCCAGCGAGCCGTGGCCGCAACACCGTGGTCGTGGCGGGCGGTGGCTTCACCGGCATTGAAACGGCAACCGAAATGCCGGCCCGCCTGCGCGCCATACTGGGCGAGCATGCAGATATGGAAGTGATCATCGTTGACCGGGGTGAAAAAATCGGGGCTTCACTGGGCGCCGACATCAGCCAGTCGATTGCCGAAGCCAGTGATGATCTGGGAGTGACCTGGCGCTTGAAATCGTCTGTGGTAGCCGTCGATAAGCAAGGCGTAACCCTGGGTGATGGTCAACGAATCGAAGCGAAAACTGTGATCTGGACCACCGGTGTACGGGCCAGCTCGCTGACGGCGCAAATCCCTGGGGAGCGCGATGGGCTTGGGCGTCTGCATGTAGACGCGCATCTGCAAGTCATAGGCCAGCAAGATATCTTCGCCACCGGCGACGTGGCTTATGCCGCCACGGATGACCTGGGCAACCATGCCCTGATGACCTGCCAGCACGCCATCGTATTGGGGCGCCACGCGGGCAATAACGTAGCCGCGCAGATGCTGGGTGTAGCCCCGGTTGCCTACAGCCAGCCCAAGTACGTCACCTGCCTGGACCTGGGTGGCTGGGGAGCGGTCTACACCGAAGGCTGGGATCGCCAGGTCAAGTTGACCCGCCAGGAAGGCAAGTCGCTGAAAACACAGATCAATACGGTATGGATCTACCCGCCGGCTGCCAACCGAGAGGTGGCCTGGGCTGCAGCGGATCCATTGATTCCGATTGCCTGAAATATCAGGGCGCTTAACCCTGCGCGCTTTCAGTGGCCGGGCGCAGGACATCGCGGCATCCCAGCTCGTGACTGATATCCATACGCCGATGGGCAATACGCCAGCCGTCTGGTGTTGACACCCAACGATCCTGATATTCGGCCAGCGATTCATAGGTCAAGCCTTGCATACTGCCGGCGCCGCGATGGGCGGCGCGCACATACACGCGGCTCACGATTGTTGAATCGCTGGACTCGACCAACAGATTGCCGAGCAAGTGCTGCGAAGGCCCGCAGCCATCCAGATGCACACGAATCATGGCCACAATCGGCCCGCGACCTTGAAGCTGATGCAGACCGCCATAGTCGGCAGTCGCCTCCTGGAGGAACACATCATCCATGGCTGACCAGTCGCGCTGATCGCAAGCCCGTGCATAGCGAGCAAGGACTGCATTGAGCTCGCGCTCAAGCAGCAATTGTTTGATATCCATCATGCCCCCTTTATTTCAGTCTGCCGGTTGGGTTGGCGCTGAGCTGATGCTCGGCCTGACTGGGGGAGGGGCTCATCGTCCGTTTAGACCATTTGTGGGGGATGTGGGGTGGGTATCGGCTTGATGTCACTGAAATCTGAGGTTTCACTGAATCCCAGGCACAAAAAAAGACGTCCGAGGACGTCTTTTTTTGTGGATTTGGTGGGCCGGGGTAATCTGAACTGGTAATGTAAGTTGCTGATATAGATAGTATATTTCTGTTAATAAATCTTCATGGAATACTGTTTGGAATACAGATTTTTGATGCTGTTCCTTCAGGACGGTTTCGGGTGATGTGAGCGCGCCACCGATCAACGAGAAAAAGGCTCGTGGTGCCTACTAATAATCAAGGTGTATCCCTGCTTCGAACTCACCGGTTAACGCAAGGAAGGGAGTTGCCTTAGTTTGGGCTGCTGAATGTGGGGCATCGCTTTAGCCTTTGGGGTGCTCGGGCGATTCGTCGTCATGTGCATAAAGTGTGAACTACCACGCCAAAAATACGCTGCACAGCGACCCGTGCTTGCGCAGGTTTCAGCGGCTCGCGTGGCATGGTCGGTTACGGCTTCTTGGATAGGGGATAATCCACGAAGGCGCTTGCCGAATAGCGGCTGTAGCGGATCTCCTGCTTGGGCTCGATCTTCAGACAAGCCAAAAGCCGATAAAAAGTTAGTGTTGATTGAAAAATATTAGTTTGACTAACAAAATGTCACGCTAAGAAAAGCGTCGTGTTACTCTCAGGGTTTCACGAGAAGACAAATTGCCAGGGGCACAGCCATGATCCGCTGCCATCTCGCCCGCATGATGGGCGAGCACAAGATGCGTATTGCTGACGTAGCCAGAGAAACGGGGCTCAGCCGCGCCACGGTAACCCTGCTCTACAAAGAAACGGCGCAGAAAGTGGATCTGGAGGCCATTGAGAAGCTGTGCCTACTGTTTGAATGTCAAGTAGGCGACCTACTTGAGCTGACACAAGCATAGGCAGCGCAGCTGCCGCGACTCCAGATCACACAGCCAGGCCCTTAACAACGCCCAGTAAACGACTGAAGCCCAGAAAATTAACAGGAAGAACGCATGACCAGCACCCAACAACGCGCCGCCCTGCAACGCCAGATCTGGCAGATCGCCAACGATGTTCGCGGCTCCGTCGATGGCTGGGATTTCAAGCAATACGTGCTCGGCACCCTCTTCTATCGCTTTATCAGTGAAAACTTTGCCAGCTACATCGAAGGCGGTGATGACAGCATCAACTATGCTGAACTGCCCGACAGCGTCATCACCGCAGACATCAAAGACGACGCCATCAAGACCAAGGGCTACTTCATCTACCCTACCCAGCTGTTTGCCAAGGTCGCCGCCAGTGCCAACACCAACGAGAGCCTGAATACCGACCTAGCCACCATCTTTGCCGCTATTGAACGCTCCGCTAACGGCTACCCATCGGAGCATGACATCAAAGGCCTGTTTGCCGACTTCGACACCACCAGCAACCGCCTCGGCAATACCGTCAAAGACAAAAGCGCCCGCCTCGCCGCTGTGCTCAAAGGCGTGGCCGAACTGGATTTCGGGCATTTTGATGCCAGCCACATCGACCTGTTCGGCGATGCCTACGAATTCCTCATCTCCAATTACGCTGCCAATGCCGGCAAATCCGGCGGCGAGTTCTTCACCCCGCAGCATGTGTCCAAGCTGATTGCGCAGCTCGCCATGCACAAGCAAACCAGCGTCAACAAAATTTACGACCCCGCGTGCGGTTCCGGTTCGCTGCTGCTGCAAGCCAAAAAGCATTTCGACGCGCACATCATTGAAGACGGCTTCTTTGGGCAAGAAATCAACCACACCACTTACAACCTGGCGCGGATGAACATGTTCTTGCACAACATCAACTACGACAAGTTCAACGTCCAGCTCGGCAACACCCTCATCGATCCGCACTTTGGTGAAGATAAGCCCTTCGATGCCATCGTCTCCAACCCACCGTATTCGGTAAAATGGATCGGCTCGGACGACCCCACCCTGATCAACGACGAACGCTTTGCCCCGGCGGGCGTGCTCGCACCAAAATCCAAGGCCGACTTTGCCTTTGTGTTGCACGCACTCAGCTACCTCTCCGGCAAGGGCCGAGCCGCTATTGTCTGTTTCCCCGGCATCTTCTACCGGAGCGGCGCAGAGCAAAAAATCCGCCAGTATCTGGTGGATAACAATTACGTCGAAACCGTGATTTCGCTGGCACCCAACCTGTTCTACGGCACCACCATCGCAGTGAATATTCTGGTGCTCTCCAAACACAAGACTGACACCACCACCCAATTCATCGACGCCAGCAGCCTGTTCAAAAAGGAAACCAATAACAACGTGCTATTGGACGCGCACATCGAACAGATCATGCAGGCTTTCGACAGCAAGATGAATGTGGCGCACTTCGCCCAATCCGTCCCGTTCGAGAAGGTGACCGCCAACGACTACAACCTGTCGGTCAGCAACTACGTCGAAGTCAGGGACAACCGCGAGGTGGTGGATATTGGAAAGCTCAATGCCGAACTGAAAACCACCGTCGCCAAAATTGACCGGCTACGTAAAGACATGGCGGTCTCAAGGAACAAGTGCAACAGTCAGTTAATTTTTCTGAGCATGCTAATCACGAAACTGGGCATTCCCGC
>NZ_NQKQ01000002.1 GCF_002269505.1 Pseudomonas fragi
AGGAGGTTCTGCGTAGTGGGTCGACCGGCATGGATGCCGGGAGAGCCGCGATGGGCCATGGATGGCCCGTGGCGGCGTGCCCACGGAGCGGGACCGGAGCGAGGGAACCTGAGCGCAGCGAAGGCCGTACGCCAGGGGCAAGCCTTTTTGGTTACTTTTTCGGCGTTTGGAAAAAGTGACTCGCTGTAAGAGCGAAACCATAATTTCAGTTAGACACAAATGCTGGATATGCACGCGGTACACCGATTAAACGCAGATGCAGGGTATGTACGCGGTACACCGATTAAACGCAGATGCAGGGTATGTACGCGGTACTCCCGTTAAAACCACCGAGTACATATCCATTCGATGTGTCACGGCGTTCTACGGGTTCCGCCCTTACGGCGGGTCACTTTTGGCAAACGCCGAGTGTCGGACCATCCCAAAAATAACCAAAAGGTCTTGGCCCTACCATACGGCCGCCTCGCCAAGGCTCGCCGGTGCCCTCACTCCGGCACTGTTATGGGGGCACGCCGCGACGGGCCATCCATGGCCCATCGCGGCTGGCGCGGCGTCCTGCCGCGCCACCCCCATAACAGCACCTGCGTTCGGCCTTCTGTGATGGGCCCCAGCGGTGTTTGGAATATTTCGGTGGCGGCAGTAGGATTGAGCTACAAGCTACAAACAAGACGTAAACCCTTGCCAGATAAGGGCTTAGCAATAAAGTCTGAATTCACGCTTCGTTTTTTACGCATCTTGTGGTATAAAATGCGCCGCTTTGCGGGTATAGCCCGCAGAGCACAAACCCACACACGTGTCGACACGATGACCTGGGTGCCTTCAGCTTTGAAGCTGCTGGTTGGTCGTTGGGATACGTGGAGGCCTAACCCGACTTATTAAGGAACTATCATGTCCCAAGTCAACATGCGCGATATGCTGAAGGCCGGTGTGCACTTCGGTCACCAAACCCGTTACTGGAACCCGAAGATGGGTAAATACATCTTTGGCGCGCGTAACAAGATCCACATCATCAACCTTGAAAAAACCCTGCCAATGTTCAACGAAGCTCTGACTTTCGTAGAGCGTCTGGCCCAGGGCAAAAACAAGATTCTGTTCGTCGGCACCAAGCGTTCCGCTGGCAAGATCGTTGCTGAAGAAGCAGCACGTTGCGGTTCGCCGTACGTCGATCACCGCTGGTTGGGCGGCATGCTCACCAACTTCAAAACCATTCGTGCTTCGATCAAGCGTCTGCGTGACCTTGAAATCCAGGCAGAAGACGGTACTTTCGCCAAGCTGACCAAGAAAGAGGCGCTGATGCGCACTCGCGATCTGCAGAAGCTGGATCGTAGCCTGGGTGGTATCAAGGACATGGGCGGTCTGCCAGACGCTCTGTTCGTTATCGACGTTGACCACGAGCGTATCGCGATCACCGAAGCTAACAAGTTGGGTATCCCGGTAATCGGCGTTGTCGATACCAACAGCAGCCCAGAAGGTGTTGACTACATCATCCCGGGTAACGATGACGCAATCCGCGCTATCCAGCTGTACATGGGTGCGATGGCTGATGCTGTGATCAAAGGCCGTAACCACGTTGCTGGCGGCACCGACGTTTTCGTCGAAGAAGCTCCAGCTGCAGCGGTAGTTGAAGGCTGAGTAATTAACGCCTAGCGTTTACTCAGTACGCAAAAAGGGGGCTTGGCCCCCTTTTTGCCACCTCGAAATCCATTTGTTGTAACCCTGTTTGTTGTATCTGTATCAGATGGCGACGTGCACGGTTGATTCGGGGTGCGCTTCAAACGAATTGAACGCCCGTTCGGTCGGGTGGAATGGTTGAAAACCTATCCAAGAGGAATTTTGAAATGGCAGAGATTACTGCAGCGTTGGTTAAAGAACTGCGTGAGCGTACTGGCGAAGGCATGATGGACTGCAAGAAAGCCTTGACCAAGGCTGGCGGCGACATCGAAAAAGCCATTGATGACATGCGTGCTTCGGGCGCCATCAAGGCAGCCAAAAAAGCAGGTAACGTTGCTGCTGAAGGCGCTATCGCAGTTAAAGTTGCAGACGACAACAAGTCGGCTGTAATTCTTGAAGTCAACTCGCAAACCGACTTCCTGGCTCTGCAAGAAGACTTCAAAAACTTCGTCGCTGCCAGCGTTGAAAAAGCCTTTGCTGACAAATTGACCGACGCAGCTCCGCTGATCGCCGCTCAAGAAGAAGCTCGTCTGATTCTGGTTGGTAAAGTAGGCGAGAACGTAAACATTCGTCGCCTGGCGCGCATCGAAGGCGACGTTGTTGACGCTTACCTGCACGGTAACAAAATCGGTGTTGTAGTTGCTCTGAAAGGCGGCAACGCTGAGCTGGCTCGTGACATCGCCATGCACGTAGCCGCAAGCAACCCAGAGTTCCTGCTGCCATCGCAAGTTTCCGCTGATGCTATCGAACGCGAAAAAACCGTGTTCATGAGCCTCAACGAAGACAAGATCAAAGGCAAGCCAGCAGAAATCGTTGAAAAAATGGTTGCCGGTCGCATCAGCAAGTTCCTGGCAGAAGCCAGCCTGGTTGAGCAAGCGTTCGTTAAGAACCCGGAAATCAAAGTCGGCGAACTGGCCAAGAAAGCCGGCGCTGAAATCGTTTCCTTCACTTACTTCAAAGTAGGTGATGGCATCGAGAAGCCAGTTGACGACTTCGCTGCTGAAGTTGCTGCTCAAGTGGCTGCCAGCAAGCAATAAGACGGTTTTAAACTGTCGACCCGAAGAGGCTGCCCGCTCACGCGCGCAGCCTCTTTTCAAATGGGAGGGGATTTTTCCTTCTCGGCGGAACCGGTTTACAAATTCGTGTTCCGATGGTGCTGCTGTGCAGTGCCACAGCTAGAACAAGCGCGGGTTGAAAAATGACCTCGCACAGATTATCTATAAAACGCGGCAGGAGAGATTCGCAATGGCTCAGCAGGGCAGTGGTTATCAAGCTCGCTATAAACGCATTCTACTCAAGCTAAGCGGCGAAGCCCTGATGGGCTCTGAAGAGTTCGGGATCGACCCAAAAGTACTCGACCGCATGGCACTGGAAGTCGGCCAACTGGTCGGCATCGGTGTTCAGGTAGGATTGGTAATTGGCGGTGGCAACCTGTTCCGTGGTGCAGCACTGAGTGCTGCAGGCATGGACCGTGTAACCGGCGACCATATGGGGATGCTGGCTACCGTGATGAACGCCCTGGCCATGCGCGATGCGCTGGAACGTGCGAATATCTCCGCCATCGTTATGTCGGCTATTTCCATGGTAGGCGTGACTGATCATTACGATCGTCGCAAGGCCATGCGTCACCTGAACGCCAAGGATGTAGTGATTTTCGCTGCGGGTACCGGTAATCCTTTCTTCACGACGGATTCAGCTGCCTGCTTGCGTGCCATCGAAATCGATGCCGATGTAGTACTCAAGGCAACCAAGGTTGACGGCGTGTACACCGCAGATCCATTCAAAGACCCGCATGCCGAGAAGTTCGATCATCTGACTTACGATGAAGTACTGGATCGCAAACTGGGTGTAATGGACCTGACGGCCATCTGTCTGTGCCGCGACCATAAAATGCCATTGCGTGTATTTAATATGAACAAGCCCGGCGCTTTGCTTAATATTGTCCATGGCGGCGCTGAAGGCACTCTGATCGAGGAAGGTCAACAATGATCAACGAAATCAAAAAAGACGCACAGACGCGCATGCAGAAATCGCTGGACTCTCTGTCCCATGCATTTGGCCAGATCCGTACCGGCAAGGCTCACCCAAGCATTCTGGGTAGCGTGATGGTGCCTTACTATGGCTCGGATACTCCGATCAGCCAGGTAGCCAACATCACCGTTAAAGACTCCCGCACCCTTCAAGTTGTAGCGTTCGAGCGCAACATGCTGGGCGCAGTCGACAAGGCCATCCAGAGCGCCGGTCTGAACCTCAACCCGACCAACCTGGGTGAGTTGCTGCTGATCTCCATGCCGGCCCTGACTGAAGAAACCCGTAAGGTTTTCGCCAAGCAGGCTCGTGATGCTGCTGAAGACGCCCGTATTGCCGTGCGTAATATCCGTCGCGACGCGTTGAGCCAGTTGAAAGATCTGGTCAAAGAGAAGGAAATCAGCGAAGACGAAGAGCGTCGTGCTGCTGATGATATCCAGAAACTGACCGACAAGGCCGTGGCAGATATCGAAGTTGCCACCAAGCAGAAAGAAGCGGACCTGATGGCCGTATAAGGGTCAGGGCGTTTTATGGAAAAGACGAAGCAGGCTGACCCGTCATCTGTTCCGCGACATGTCGCGATCATCATGGACGGTAATAATCGCTGGGCGAAAAAACGCTTTCTGCCGGGTGTCGCCGGGCATAAAGCGGGTGTGGATGCGGTTCGTGCGGTCATTGAAGTATGTGCCGAGGCCGGGGTCGAGGTACTGACCCTGTTCGCGTTTTCCAGTGAAAACTGGCAGCGGCCCGCCGCTGAAGTCAGTGCCTTGATGGACCTGTTTTTCAGGGCGCTGCGTCGTGAGGCCAAGCGCCTCAACGAAAACGAGATCAGTCTGCGGATCATTGGTGACCGCTCGCGCTTTCATCCCGATTTGCAAAATGCGATGCGTGAAGCGGAAGCAATGACAGTGGGCGAAGGCCGCTTTGTCTTGCAGATTGCCGCCAACTACGGTGGCCAGTGGGATATCGCCCAGGCCGCGCAGCAGTTGGCGCGTCAAGTTCAGACGGGTGACTTGCAGCCGGAGGAAATCACTCCGGGCTTGTTGCAAACCTGTCTGGTAACGGGCGATTTGCCATTGCCCGATCTGTGTATCCGCACCGGTGGCGAGCACCGCATCAGCAATTTCTTGCTGTGGCAGCTGGCCTATTCCGAGTTGTACTTCTCCGACCTGTTCTGGCCGGACTTCAAACACGAAGCCATGCAGCACGCATTGGCTGATTTCGCTTCTCGCCAGCGTCGCTTCGGTAAAACGAGCGAACAGGTTGAGGCTGGAGCCCGGATTTAATGCTTAAACAACGAATCATCACTGCACTTATCTTGCTGCCAATTGCCTTGTGCGGCTTTTTCCTGCTCGAGGGCAGCGGCTTTGCGCTGTTTATTGGCCTGGTCGTGACCCTGGGTGCCTGGGAGTGGGCGCGTCTTGCCGGTTTCGAGGCTCAACCTGCGCGTATTGTGTTTGCCGTGCTGGTGGCCTTGTTGCTGTTTGGCCTGCATCTGTTCCCTGACCTGGCGCCGTGGGTG
Organism: Pseudomonas fragi; assembly: GCF_002269505.1. Classification (GTDB taxonomy): domain Bacteria; phylum Pseudomonadota; class Gammaproteobacteria; order Pseudomonadales; family Pseudomonadaceae; genus Aquipseudomonas; species Aquipseudomonas fragi_D. The sequence continues at coordinate 5,222 of NZ_NQKQ01000002.1, forward strand.
CTGGGTGCTGCGGTATTGTGGTGGGCCACGGCTACTTTCCTGGTTCTGACCTTCCCGCAATCGGCTGTGCACTGGTCGAGCATTGCGACCAAGCTGGTGATCGGTCTGTTGATCCTGTTGCCGGCCTGGCAAGGCCTGGTCCTGATCAAGGCAATGCCGTTGGGCAACTGGCTGATCATGGCAGTGATGGTTCTGGTGTGGGGCGCAGACATTGGCGCTTATTTTTCCGGGCGCAAATTCGGCAAGCGCAAGCTCGCACCTAAAGTCAGCCCGGGCAAAAGCTGGGAAGGCGTTTTTGGCGGCTTGCTGCTGAGCCTGCTGATCACTGCCGTTGTCGGGGTGGTGCGCGGCTGGAGCGCTTCGCAGATGTTTGCCGCGTTGGTGGGCGCTGCCGTAATCGTATTGATATCGGTAGTCGGCGACCTCACGGAAAGCATGTTCAAACGCCAGGCCGGGATTAAAGACAGCAGCAACCTGCTGCCGGGCCATGGTGGTGTACTGGATCGCATTGACAGCCTGACGGCAGCGATCCCTGTATTTGCTGTATTGCTGTGGATGGCGGCTTCATGAGTCGTCCACAACAGATTACCGTTCTGGGGGCGACGGGTTCTATCGGCCTGAGTACCCTGGATGTGATTGCGCGTCATCCCGAGCGCTATCAGGCGTTCGCGCTGAGCGGCTACAGCCGTCTCGACGAGCTGCTGGCCTTGTGTGTCAAGCATCGGCCGCAAGTTGCCGTGGTTCCGCATGAAAAGGCTGCCAGTCAGTTGCAGGCAGGCTTGCGCGCTGCTGGGCTGAACACCGAAGTGCTGGTGGGTGAAGAGGGGTTGTGCCAGATTGCGTCGGCTCCTGAAGTCGATGCGGTGATGGCGGCAATCGTCGGTGCTGCAGGCTTGCGCCCGACACTGGCGGCAGTCAATGCCGGCAAAAAGATCCTGCTGGCCAATAAAGAGGCGCTGGTAATGACCGGCGATCTGTTTATGCAGGCTGTGCGTCGCAGCGGCTCGGTTTTGCTGCCCATCGACAGCGAGCACAATGCGATCTTCCAGTGCTTGCCCCAGGATTTTGCCCGTGGTCTGGGTAATGTCGGTGTACGTCGGATTTTGCTAACAGCCTCGGGCGGTCCGTTCCGTGAGACACCGCTGGCAGAGCTGGAACACGTCACGCCGGAGCAGGCCTGCGCTCATCCCAACTGGTCAATGGGGCGCAAAATTTCGGTGGATTCGGCGAGCATGATGAACAAGGGTCTGGAGCTGATCGAGGCCTGCTGGTTGTTCGATGCGCGTCCGGAGCAGGTCGAGGTGGTGATCCATCCGCAAAGCGTGATCCATTCGCTGGTCGATTATGTAGATGGCTCGGTACTGGCCCAGTTGGGCAACCCTGATATGCGCACGCCGATTGCCAATGCCCTGGCCTGGCCTGAGCGGATTGACTCGGGTGTAGCGCCGTTGGACCTGTTTGCGGTGGCGCGGCTGGACTTTCAGCGCCCTGACGAGCAACGTTTCCCTTGTTTGCGCCTGGCGCGCGAGGCTGCCGTTGCGGGCAATAGCGCCCCGGCAATGCTTAATGCGGCAAACGAGGTGGCTGTGGCGGCCTTTTTGGAGGGTCGAATCCGCTACCCGCAGATCGCGCGTATTATCGAAGACGTTTTAAATAGCGAGCCAGTGGTCGCCGTAAACGAACTGGAGGCGGTTTTCGCCGCTGATGGCAAGGCCCGAATGCTGGCTGAGCAGTGGTTGAGTCGTAACGGCTGAAAGTGGTGCAGGCCGCAACCGGACAGAATCGCGGAGAAAGTAGATGAGTGCGCTCTATATGATTGTTGGCACCCTGGTGGCATTGGGGGTGCTGGTCACTTTTCATGAATTCGGTCACTTTTGGGTGGCGCGCCGTTGTGGCGTCAAGGTTCTGCGCTTCTCCGTGGGCTTCGGTACGCCTTTGCTGCGCTGGCATGATCGCCAGGGCACCGAGTTTGTCGTAGCGGCCATCCCGTTGGGCGGCTATGTGAAAATGCTCGATGAGCGCGAGGGCGCTGTGCCTGTCGATCAGCTTGATCAGTCGTTCAACCGCAAAACTGTAGGCCAGCGCATTGCCATTGTCGCGGCCGGGCCGATTGCCAACTTCATGTTGGCCATGGCGTTCTTCTGGGTGCTGGCAATGATGGGCAGCCAGCAAGTGCGGCCGGTCATCGGTGCCGTAGAGGGCGGCAGCCTGGCGGCGCAAGCCGGCCTGGTAGCGGGGCAGGAAATTGTATCCATTGATGGCGAGCCAACCACGGGCTGGTCCAACGTCAACCTGCAATTGGTTCGTCGTCTGGGTGAAAGCGGGTCCTTGCAGGTTGTTGTGCGTGAACCGGGTACCACTGCCGAGGCGTCCCATCAGTTGGTATTGAAAGACTGGCTCAAGGGTGCCGATGAGCCGGATCCGATCAAGTCGCTGGGGATTCGTCCGTGGCGTCCCGAGTTGCCGGCCGTTCTGGCAGAGCTCGACCCGAAAGGCCCGGCCCAGGCTGCCGGGCTAAAAACCGGTGACAAGCTGCTTGCCATCAACGATCAGGCTGTCAAGGACTGGCAGCAGGTTGTCGACTGGGTGCGTGTGCATCCTGAGGCCCGTGTTGTGTTGCATGTCGAGCGTGATGGTGTGCCGGTAGATATTCCGGTCACCCTGGCTGCTCGCGGTGAAGGCAAGGCGGCAACCGGTTATCTGGGAGCCGGGGTCAAAGGTGTCGACTGGCCACCAGCGATGATTCGCGAGGTCAGCTATGGCCCGCTGGATGCGATCGGGGAGGGGGCTAAACGCACCTGGACCATGAGCATTCTGACGCTCGACTCGCTCAAGAAAATGTTGTTCGGTGAGCTCTCGGTAAAAAACTTGAGTGGACCGATAACCATTGCTAAAGTGGCGGGCGCTTCTGCCCAGTCGGGTGTTGCTGATTTCCTGAATTTCCTGGCTTATCTGAGTATCAGCCTGGGGGTTCTGAATTTGTTGCCCATTCCTGTACTGGATGGGGGGCATTTGTTGTTTTATCTGATCGAGTGGGTGCGTGGTCGCCCCTTGTCGGATCGGGTGCAGGGTTGGGGAATGCAGATCGGTATCAGTTTGGTGGTCGGGGTGATGTTACTTGCCTTGATCAACGATCTGGGCCGTCTGTAAACGCTTCGCTGAATTGCGAATCTGCCGCATTTTGCGGCAGTTTGTTTATTGCCAGTTGGAATAAGAAAGGACTTCATGAAACGTCTGCTGCTAACTGCGGTTCTCACCGTACTGATGATCGCCGAAGTTCACGCCGAGTCCTTCACTATCTCTGATATCCGTGTCAACGGCCTCCAGCGGGTTTCCGCCGGTAGCGTGTTTGGCGCGTTGCCTCTGAACGTGGGTGAAGTAGCGGATGACCGCCGTCTGGTGGATTCCACTCGTGCGTTGTTCAAAACCGGTTTCTTTCAGGATATCCAACTGGGTCGTGATGGCAATGTGCTTGTTATCACGGTTGTCGAACGCCCTTCCGTCTCCAGCATCACCATCGACGGCAACAAGGCGATCTCCACTGACGACCTGATGAAAGGTCTGAAACAGTCGGGCCTGGCCGAAGGCGAGATTTTCCAGCGCGCCACCCTTGAAGGTGTGCGTAACGAGTTGCAACGTCAGTATGTTGCCCAGGGCCGCTACTCGGCGACGGTAGACACCGAAGTGGTGCCCGAGCCGCGTAACCGCGTTGCCTTGAAGGTCAACATCAACGAAGGCACCGTTGCTGCGATCCAGCACATCAACGTGGTGGGTAACACGGTTTTCCCTGAGTCGGACCTGGTCGATCTGTTCGAACTCAAAACCACGAACTGGTTGTCGTTCTTCAAGAACGACGACAAGTACGCACGTGAAAAACTGTCGGGTGACCTTGAGCGTCTGCGCTCGTACTACCTCGATCGCGGCTATATCAATATGGATATCGCTTCGACCCAGGTATCGATCACTCCTGACAAGAAAAGCGTCTACATCACCGTTAACGTGAATGAAGGCGAAAAGTACAATGTCGGTGAAGTGAAACTGAGCGGTGATCTCAAGGTTCCGGAAGATCAGATCAAGTCGTTGCTGCTGGTTCAGCCGGGCCAGGTGTTCTCGCGCAAGCTGATGACCACCACCTCCGAGCTGATCACCCGTCGTCTGGGTAACGAGGGCTACACCTTCGCCAACGTCAACGGCGTGCCTCAACCAAACCCTGAAGACCACACCGTGGCCATCACCTTTGTGGTCGATCCGGGCAAGCGTGCTTACGTGAACCGCATCAACTACCGCGGCAACACCAAGTCGGCTGACGAAGTTCTGCGTCGCGAAATGCGTCAGATGGAAGGTGGCTGGGCTTCGACTTACCTGATTGACCAGTCCAAGGTCCGCCTTGAGCGCCTGGGCTTCTTCAAGGAAGTCAACGTCGAAACTCCGGCAGTGCCAGGCACTGACGATCAGGTTGACGTGAACTACGCAGTGGAAGAACAGGCGTCGGGTTCCATTACCGCCAGCGTCGGTTTTGCCCAGAGCGCCGGTTTGATCCTGGGCGGTTCGATTACCCAGAACAACTTCCTGGGTACGGGCAACAAGGTCAGCATTGGCCTGACCCGCAGCGAATACCAGAGCCGATACAACTTCAGCTACGTTGACCCGTACTGGACAGCGGATGGCGTGAGCCTGGGCTACAACGCCTTCTACCGCACCACTGACTACAAAGATCTGGACGTTGACGTAGCAAACTACTCGGTGGACAGCCTGGGTGCTGGTATCACCATGGGCTACCCGATCAGCGACACATCGCGCCTGACCTATGGCCTGACCGTACAGCAGGATGAAATCAGCACCGGCCAGTACACCGTTGACGAGATTTTCGACTTCGTAAACCGTGAAGGCGACAAGTACCTCAACTTCAAGGCGTCGGTTGGCTGGTCTGAATCGACCCTGAACAAAGGCGTATTGCCGACTCGCGGCAGCTCGCAGAGCCTGGTGTTTGAAACCACCATTCCTGGCAGCGACCTGCAGTTCTACAAACTGGACTACCGTGCCCAGCTGTTCCAGCCGTTGACCGACACCTACACCATGCGTCTGCACACAGAGCTGGGCTATGGTGATGGTTATGGTTCGACCGAAGGCCTGCCGTTTTATGAAAACTACTACGCCGGTGGCTTCAACTCGGTACGTGGCTTCAAGGACAGCGCTTTGGGTCCACGCAGTACCCCGAGCCGTGGTGCTGATGTAACCGGTAACGTAGGCACCATCGCCGACCCGGATCAAGACCCGCTGCCATTTGGTGGTAACGTGCTGATCCAGGGTGGTGTAGAAGTTCTGTTCCCGATGCCGTTCGTGAAAGATCAGCGTTCCCTGCGTACTTCCGTGTTCTGGGATGTGGGTAACGTGTTCGACACCAACTGCAAGGGCGATACCAAAGATTGCGATATCGGCTTCAGCAACCTGGCCAGCTCTGTGGGTGTTGGTGTGACCTGGGTGACTGCGCTTGGCCCGTTGAGCTTCAGCTTGGCCATGCCGATCAAGAAACCGGATGACGCAGACACTCAAGTGTTCCAGTTCTCCCTCGGCCAGACTTTCTAAAGCCTGACCTTAGATACAGACAACGGATTTTTTAGGAGTGCATCGTGCGTAAGTTGACTCAATTGGTTCTCCTGGCTTCGGTTTTGGTAGCTGGCCCGGCTTTCGCCGACATGAAAATTGCCGTACTGAACTATCAGATGGCATTGCTTGAATCGGACGCTGCCAAGCGTTATGCCGTGGATGCCGAGAAGAAATTTGGCCCGCAACTGACCAAGCTCAAAAGCCTGGAAAGCAGCGCCAAGGGTATCCAGGACCGTCTGGTTAAAGGCGGCGACAAAATGCAGCAAGGCGAGCGTGAGCGTCTGGAGCTTGAATTCAAGCAAAAGGCCCGTGACTTCCAGTTCCAGTCCAAGGAACTGAACGAAGCCAAAGCCGTTGCCGACCGTGAAATGCTGAAACAGCTGAAGCCGAAACTGGATAGCGCTGTTGAAGAAGTCATCAAAAAAGGCGCCTTTGACCTGGTGTTCGAGCGTGGTGCTGTGATTGATGTTAAACCTCAGTACGACATCACTCGCCAAGTTATCGAGCGCATGAATCAGCTGAAGTAATTATGACTGCGACTATAAAACTCGGCCAATTGGCCGAGTTCCTCGGGGCCACCTTGCGTGGCTCTGCGGAGAAAGAAATCACTGGGCTAGCCACTTTACAAGAGGCTGGCCCAGCTCAGTTGAGCTTTCTGGCCAACCCCCAGTACCGCAAATTTCTCGTCGACTGCCAGGCCGGAGCTGTATTGCTCAAGGCTGCGGACGCCGAAGAGTATGCCGGTGATGCCCTGGTTGTACCGGATCCTTACCTGGCTTATGCCCGTATTTCCCATCTGTTCGACCCCAAGCCCAAAGCGGCTGCTGGCATTCATCCGTCCGCAGTGATTGCTGACGACGCAGTGGTTGACCCTGCGGCAAGCATTGGTGCGTTTGCAGTGATCGAAAGCGGTGCACGCATTGCTGCCGGTGTCACGGTGGGTCCGCATTGCTTTATCGGGGCTCGTTGCGAAATCGGCGAAGGCGGCTGGCTGGCTCCACGCGTAACGCTGTATCACGATGTTCGCATCGGCAAGCGCGTGGTCATTCAGTCAGGCGCGGTGTTGGGCGGTGAAGGCTTCGGCTTTGCCAATGAAAAAGGCGTGTGGCAAAAAATCGCGCAAATCGGTGGTGTGACCATTGGTGATGATGTCGAAATCGGCGTCAATACCGCCATCGACCGTGGTGCCCTGGCCGATACGATTATCGGTAATGGCGTCAAGCTGGATAACCAGATCCAGATCGCGCACAACGTTCAGGTCGGTGACCATACGGCCATGGCAGCGTGTTGCGGGATCTCGGGCAGCACTAAAATTGGCAAGCACTGCATGTTGGCGGGTGGTGTCGGTTTGGTGGGGCACATTGAAATTTGTGACAATGTGTTCTTGACTGGCATGACGATGGTGACCCATTCGATTACCGAGCCTGGGGCCTACTCCTCCGGTACCGCAATGCAGCCGGCCGCCGAGTGGCGCAAAAGCGCGGCACGTATTCGTCAGCTGGACGATATCGCCCGGCGGTTGAAACAACTGGAAAAGCACGTCGGTAAGTGACCCCCGGCGGTAAAGCTTCTTCAAAAGGCTAATACAATTTCCATATCAAGCGTGCAGAGCCACTGGTTTGCTTCCTTGATTTGCTAGAGGAGCGCGCCTTAGTCGCGCGCGCCCAATCTTTATTACAGGCTTCCCCACGAAATGATGGACATCAACGAGATTCGCGAATATCTGCCCCACCGTTACCCGTTCCTGCTGGTGGACCGAGTGGTGGATCTGGATGTCGAGAACAAGCGCATTCGTGCCTACAAGAATGTCAGCATCAATGAGCCTTTTTTCAACGGCCACTTCCCGGCGCACCCGATCATGCCGGGTGTGTTGATCATTGAAGCCATGGCCCAGGCTGCTGGCATCCTTGGCTTCAAGATGATGGACCTCAAGCCGGCTGACGGCACACTTTATTACTTTGTAGGCTCCGACAAGCTACGCTTTCGTCAGCCCGTGCTGCCAGGTGATCAACTGATCCTTGAGGCCAAATTTTTGAGCTGCAAGCGTTCCATCTGGAAGTTTGAGTGCCAGGCAACGGTTGACGGCAAGCCGGTATGCTCGGCTGAAATCATTTGTGCGGAACGCAAACTATGAGTTTGATTGACCCTCGCGCAATCATCGATCCGACGGCCATATTGGCCGACGACGTCGAGGTCGGCCCTTGGTCGATCATCGGCGCAGGTGTGGAAATCGGCGAGGGGACAGTGATTGGGCCGCATGTGATTCTCAAGGGCCCAACCAGGATCGGTAAGCACAACCGCATCTACCAGTTTTCTTCGGTAGGCGAAGACACCCCTGATCTGAAGTACAAGGGTGAGGAAACTCGCCTGGTGATTGGTGACCACAACGTTATTCGTGAAGGTGTCACCATTCATCGCGGAACCATTCAGGACCGCTCTGAAACAACGCTGGGTGATCACAATCTGGTGATGGCTTATGCCCATATCGGCCATGACAGCGTCATCGGTAACCATTGCATCCTGGTCAACAACTCTGCGTTGGCGGGCCATGTGCATATGGGCGACTGGGCGATCCTGTCAGGTTTCACCCTGGTTCATCAGTTCTGCCATATCGGTGCCCACAGTTTTTCGGGCATGGGTACTGCCATCGGCAAGGACGTTCCGGCATTTGTAACCGTGTTCGGTAGCCCTGCTGAAGCACGCAGCATGAACTTTGAAGGCATGCGTCGTCGTGGCTTCAGTGACGATGCCATCCATGCCTTGCGTCGTGCCTACAAGGTGGTTTACCGCCAGGGGTTGACTGTTGATCAGGCGCTAGCCGAATTGGCCGAGCCTGCTTTGGAGTTCCCGGAAGTTGCCATGTTTGTAGAGTCCATTCGCTCTTCCACCCGCGGCATTACGCGCTAGTCATGGCCAGATTGCGTATCGCGCTGGTGGCGGGTGAGGCCTCGGGTGACATATTGGGTTCGGGGTTGATGCGGGCACTCAAGGCCCAGCATTCTGATATCGAATTCATCGGCGTGGGTGGTCCATTGATGGAAGCAGAGGGCATGAGCTCCTATTTCCCGATGGAGCGTCTATCGGTCATGGGCCTGGTTGAAGTGCTGGGGCGCCTGCGTGAACTGCTCAAGCGCCGCAAGCTGCTGGTTCAGACCCTGATCGCTGAAAAGCCTGATGTTTTTATCGGTATCGATGCGCCCGACTTCACCCTCAATATCGAACTTCAACTGCGCCGTGCCGGGATCAAGACTGTGCATTACGTGAGCCCGTCCGTGTGGGCGTGGCGACAGAAGCGCGTGCTGAAAATTCGCGAAGGCTGCGATTTGATGCTCACGCTGCTGCCCTTTGAAGCCAAATTCTATGAAGAGCACGGTGTGCCCGTGCGTTTCGTCGGCCATACCCTTGCCGATACGATCCCTCTTGAAGCCGATAAGGCTGGTGCTCGCGCTGAGCTTGGGCTACCTGATGGGCCGTTGGTCGCCTTGATGCCAGGCAGCCGTGGTGGCGAAGTCGGCAAGCTTGGCGGGCTATTTCTCGATGCCGCGCAAATAATTCGCGAAGCTCGCCCTGAAGTGCGCTTTGTGTTGCCTTGCGCGAGCGCAGCGCGTCGCGAGCAGATCGAACAGTTGCTGGTGGGGCGTGACTTGCCGCTGACCTTACTCGACGGCCAGTCCCACCTCGCGCTAGCGGCCTGTGATGCGGTCCTGATCGCATCCGGCACGGCCACTCTTGAAGCCTTGCTGTACAAGCGGCCGATGGTGGTGGCTTATCGCCTTGCACGTCTGACGTTCTGGATTCTCAAGCGTCTGGTCAAAAGCCCGTATGTCTCGCTGCCCAATTTGCTGGCCCAGCGCATGCTAGTGCCCGAGCTCTTGCAGGATGCAGCCACGCCTGAGGCACTGGCCCGCACCTTGCTGCCTTTGCTCGAGGGCGGCGAAGAGCAGACCCGCGGCTTTGACGAGATTCATCGCACATTGCGTCTCGACGCTTCCAATCAGGCCGCCCATGCGGTACTGGACCTGATTGCACAATCCCAATGAGTAAAGAAACCATGCAAATCGGATTGGACTTCAATCTGGTCGAAGACCTCGTGGCCGGTGTCGATGAAGTGGGTCGTGGCCCATTGTGCGGTGCCGTAGTAACGGCAGCCGTGATTCTTGACCCCAATCGGCCTATCGCCGGGCTCAATGATTCGAAAAAGCTCACTGAAGCCCGTCGCGAAAAGCTCTTCGACGAAATCCGTGAAAAAGCCCTCAGCTGGTGTATTGCTCGGGCCGAAGTCGAGGAAATCGACGAACTGAATATTTTGCACGCCACCATGTTGGCCATGCAGCGCGCTGTCGAGGGGCTGAGCATCACCCCAAAGTTGGCGATGATCGACGGCAATCGCTGCCCCAAGCTGGCCATGCCAGCCGAGGCTGTGGTCAAAGGCGATAGCAAGGTGCCGGCGATCGCGGCAGCTTCGATTCTGGCCAAGGTCAGTCGTGACCGGGAAATGGCAGCGTTCGAGTTGCAATATCCGGGTTATGGTATTGGCGGGCACAAGGGTTACCCAACCGCGGTACACCTTGAGGCGCTGGAGCGTCTGGGCCCGACGCCGATTCATCGTCGTTCGTTTGGCCCGGTGCGTCGTGCTTACGAGGCCCTTGAAGGCCTTTAGCCATAAGGCTGATGTTTTTGCCAAGGCCCGGTACAATCCGGGCCTTGTTGTTTCTCAAAGCTTATAGACAGGATCACCATGCCGGCTTCATTCGTTCACCTGCGCCTGCACACTGAGTACTCCCTGGTCGATGGCCTGGTGCGGATCAAGCCGCTGATCAAAACCCTGGCCGGCATGAATATGCCTGCCGTCGCGGTCACCGATCAAAACAACATGTGCTCCCTGGTCAAGTTCTACAAAGCCGCCATGGGCGGTGGAATCAAACCGATCAGTGGTGCAGACCTGTGGCTGTCGAACAAGGACCCGGAAAACCCGCTCAGCCGCATCAGCCTGCTGGCGATGAACCCTTTGGGCTATCGCAACCTGACCGAGCTGATTTCCCGTGGTTACATCGATGGCCAGCGCAATGGCCAGGTGATCATTGAGCGCGAATGGGTAGCCGAGGCTGCCGATGGCCTGATCATGTTGTCGGCTGCGAAAGAGGGCGAGATAGGTGTCGCGCTGATCAGTGGCAACACTGAAGAAGCCGAGACCCTGGCCCGTGAGTGGATGGCCGTTTTCCCTGACCGCTTCTATATCGAAGTACAGCGCACCAAGCGTCCCAATGATGAAGAGCATCTGCATGGGGCTGTGGCCCTTGCAGACAAAATTGGGGCGCCGCTGGTGGCGACCAACGATGTGCGCTTTATCAAGCAACAGGACTTTGAGGCTCACGAAACCCGCGTCTGCATTGGTGAAGGCCGGGCACTGGATGACCCGCGCCGTTCCAAGAATTACAGCGATCAGCAGTATCTGAAAAGCGCCGAGGAAATGGCCGAGCTGTTCAGCGATTTGCCTGATGCTCTGGCAAACACGGTTGAAATTGCCAAACGCTGTAATATCGAAGTGAAGCTGGGCACCCACTTTTTGCCCAATTTCCCGATCCCCGATGGCATGACCATCGATGAGTATTTCCGCAAGGTGTCGTTTGATGGTCTGGAAGATCGCCTGAGCGTTCTGCTGCCCAAGGACACCACCGAGGATTACGACGCCAAGCGTCAGGTGTATGTCGACCGGCTGAATTTCGAGCTGGATATCATTATCCAGATGGGGTTCCCGGGTTACTTCCTGATCGTGATGGACTTTATCCAGTGGGCCAAGAGCAACGGTGTACCGGTAGGGCCGGGTCGCGGGTCGGGTGCCGGGTCGCTGGTGGCCTATGTGCAGAAGATTACTGACCTTGACCCGCTGGAATACGACCTGCTGTTCGAGCGATTCCTTAACCCGGAACGGGTATCGATGCCCGACTTCGACGTCGACTTCTGCATGGATGGTCGCGACCGGGTCATCGAGTATGTGGCCGAAAAATACGGGCGCAACGCGGTAAGCCAGATCATTACCTTCGGTTCGATGGCCGCCAAGGCGGTAATCCGTGACGTGGCGCGGGTGCAGGGCAAGTCCTATGGCCTGGCGGACCGTCTGTCGAAGATGATTCCGTTCGAAGTGGGCATGACCCTGGAAAAAGCCTTTGAGCAGGAAGAAATCCTGCGCGACTTTATCAAGGTCGATGAAGAGGCTGCGGAAATCTGGGAAATGGCCCGCAAGCTTGAAGGCGTTGTGCGTAACGTCGGCAAGCACGCCGGTGGTGTAGTTATCGCACCGACCAAGCTGACTGACTTCTCGCCGATTTACTGCGACGAAGAGGGTGGTGGTCTGGTTACCCAGTTCGACAAGGATGACGTTGAGTCTGCTGGCCTGGTGAAGTTCGACTTCCTCGGTCTGCGGACCCTGACAGTGATCGACTGGGCGTTGAAAACCATCAACCGCGATCGCGCCAAGGTCGACGAGCCGCCGCTGGATATCGCCTTTATCCCGCTGGACGACAAGCCGACCTACCAGTTGCTGCAAAAAGCCGAAACCACCGCGGTGTTCCAGCTTGAATCCCGGGGTATGAAAGAGCTGATCAAAAAGCTCAAGCCCGACTGCCTGGAAGACTTGATCGCACTGGTGGCCCTGTTCCGTCCGGGCCCGCTGCAGTCGGGCATGGTTGATGACTTTATCAACCGTAAGCACGGTCGCGCCGAACTGGCTTACCCGCACTCGGACTACCAGTACGAAGGCCTCAAGCCTGTATTGGCACCCACTTACGGCATCATTCTGTATCAGGAACAGGTGATGCAGATTGCCCAGGTCATGGCCGGTTATACCCTCGGCGGCGCTGACATGCTGCGTCGGGCAATGGGCAAGAAAAAACCTGAAGAAATGGCCAAGCAGCGTGGCGGTTTCATCGAAGGGTGCGCCAATAACAATATTGACGCTGACCTGGCCGGTAACATTTTCGACCTGGTGGAAAAATTCGCCGGTTACGGTTTCAACAAATCCCACTCCGCTGCCTACGGCCTGGTGTCGTACCAGACCGCATGGCTGAAAACCCATTACCCGGCGCCATTTATGGCCGCGGTACTGTCGGCGGATATGCACAACACCGACAAGGTGGTGATCCTGATCGAAGAGATTCGCAGCATGAAGCTGCGTCTCGATGCGCCGGATGTGAATGCCTCGGAGTTCAAATTCACGGTGAACGATGAGGGCCGGATCATTTATGGTCTGGGGGCGATCAAGGGGGTGGGCGAGGGGCCTGTCGAGGCAATTACCGAGGCGCGTCAGGACGGGCCGTTCAAGGATTTGTTCGATTTCTGCGCCCGGGTTGATCTCAAACGAATCAACAAGCGTACTCTCGATGGTCTGATCCGCAGCGGTGCCCTTGACCGCCTGGGGCCGTTTTTCCATGACGAGCCCAAGGCCTGGCAAGCCAACATCGACCAGAACCGTGCGGTGTTATTGTCGGCGCTGGAAGAAGCGATCAAGGCAGCCGAGCAAACTGCGCGCACCCATGACAGCGGACACGCCGACCTGTTTGGCGGATTGTTTGTCGAAGCTGATGCGGACGTCTATGCCCACCACCGCAAGGCCAGGGAACTGACGCTCAAGGAGCGACTCAAAGGCGAGAAGGACACTCTGGGCCTGTACCTGACCGGTCATCCGATTGACGAGTACGAGGGCGAGATCCGCCGCTTTGCCCGTCAGCGCATTATTGATCTCAAGCCTGCCCGTGATACTCAGACCGTTGCCGGGATGATCATCGCGTTGCGGGTCATGAAGAACAAAAAAGGCGACAAGATGGGTTTTATTACCCTGGATGACCGCTCGGCGCGCATTGAAGCGTCGTTGTTTGCCGAGGCTTTTCATTCGGCGCAGTCGCTGTTGCAGACCGATGCGATGGTGGTGGTCGAAGGCGAAGTCAGTAATGACGACTTCTCCGGTGGTCTGCGCTTGCGAGTCAAGCGCGTGATGAGCATGGAAGATGCACGCACCAGCCTGGCCGAGAGTTTGCGCCTGAAAGTGAGCCGCGATGCGCTTAAGGGTGATCAACTGCGCAATCTGGGCGAGCTGCTCAAGAAACATCGCGGTGCCTGCCCTATAACCATGGAGTACACGGGTGAAGAGGCCAAGGCCATGTTGCAGTTTGGCGAGACCTGGCGGATCGATCCGGCAGACAGCTTGATTCAAGCCCTGCGTGACCAGTTCGGGCGAGACAACGTCTTCCTCCAATACCGTTGACGGTCAGGGGCCATAGCTGCGCCCTGACCTCGACCTGAATTTTTAATCTCGACCTGAGAGCGCCTGTCCCTTAAGGTAGGCGCGATACAGATCAACCGGCTGCCCCAGCTCGGTACGAAACGCCAGCAAATGCTGGGCTTTTGACCCTCTGGCATGCTTTGCCGCCGACCCAAGACGGATGCTTATGAACCCGAATTTTCTTGATTTCGAACAGCCGATTGCTGACCTGCAAGCCAAAATCGAAGAGTTGCGCTTGGTGGGTAATGACAATTCGCTGAATATCAGCGATGAAATCTCTCGTCTGCAAGACAAAAGCAAAACGCTGACTGAAGATATTTTCGGCAAGCTCACCAGCTGGCAAATTGCCCGCTTGGCCCGTCACCCGCGTCGTCCCTACACGCTGGACTACATCGATCACATCTTCACCGAGTTCGATGAATTGCACGGTGACCGTCATTTCTCTGATGATGCGGCCATTGTTGGCGGTATTGCCCGTCTGGACGATCAGCCAGTGATGGTGATTGGTCACCAGAAAGGCCGTGAAGTGCGTGAAAAAGTGCGACGCAATTTCGGTATGCCGCGCCCTGAAGGCTATCGCAAGGCCTGCCGTCTGATGGAAATGGCCGAGCGTTTCAAGATGCCGATCCTGACCTTTATCGACACGCCGGGTGCTTACCCGGGTATCGACGCTGAGGAGCGTAACCAGAGCGAAGCCATTGCCTGGAACCTGCGCGTCATGTCGCGCCTGAAAACCCCTATTATCGCTACCGTTATCGGCGAAGGCGGTTCGGGTGGTGCATTGGCCATTGGAGTGTGTGATCAGTTGAACATGCTGCAGTACTCGACCTACGCGGTGATCTCGCCGGAAGGTTGCGCCTCGATTCTGTGGAAAACCGCCGAAAAAGCGCCCGACGCCGCTGAAGCCATGGGTATCACTGCCGAGCGCCTGAAAGGCCTGGGCATCGTCGACAAGGTGATTGGCGAGCCATTGGGCGGCGCGCACCGTGACCCGGCGGCGGCTTCAGCGAGCATTCGTGCCGATCTGATTTCCCAGCTCGACATGCTCAAGAAGCTGGATCACGAAGCTCTGCTCAAGCGTCGTTATGATCGTTTGATGAGCTACGGTCTCTGATATCTGATTAAAGCTGGCCCTCACCCCAACCCTCTCCCGCAGGGAGAGGGGGTTGATGGGTGGTGTTCTCGCTACCGCGTGCGGTCAGTTCCCTCTCCCTTTGGGAGAGGGTTAGGGTGAGGGGCTTTTGATGGCTGACATGCCAATTCTACTTCTGCAAGCCCTTGCCCCCTGGCGCAACGCCAAGGCCTGGCACGTCGCGCTCTCCGGCGGCCTGGATTCGACCGTCCTGCTGCACCTCCTCGTTCAATTGCGTCAAACCCATTCAATACCGCCCATTACCGCTGTCCATGTCCATCATGGTCTCCAGGCGGCAGCTGATACGTGGCCGGCCCATTGTCAGGCGCTGTGTGACGGGCTGGGCGTGCCCTTGCAGGTGGTTCGCGTGCAGGTGCAGGCGGGTGCAAGTGTCGAGCGTGCGGCGCGGGATGCGCGCTATCAGGCGTTTGCAGCGCTCACCGCTGCCGGGGAGGTGCTGCTGGTAGGGCAGCACCGTGATGATCAGGCTGAAACTCTCTTGTTTCGCCTGTTGCGCGGGGCAGGGGTCAGCGGCTTGGCGGCCATGCCGCGCCAGCGTCGACTGGGGGCAGGGCACCTTTTTCGACCCTTGCTGGACGTACCGCGTGCCCGGCTTGAGTCATATGCCCGAGAGCAAGGGTTGAGCTGGATTGAAGACCCCTCCAATAGCCAGACAGATTTTTCCCGCAATTTCTTGCGCCATGAGGTCTTCCCGGTCCTGACCCGGCGTTGGCCCCAGGCGAACGCCAGTATGGCCCGCAGCGCATCACACTGTGCCGAAGCCCTGGGTTTGCTTGAGGAGTTGGCGAAGCAGGATCTGCAAGCGGCTGACTCTGCCAGCGACTTTGCCTGGCTCGGCCTGCCTTCCTTGGCCCTGGCGCCGCTGACCAGCCTGTCACCTGCCCGCCAGCGCAATGCCTTGCGGTACTGGCTGGCGACGCTTACTTCGCTACCGGACACCGACCATTGGGCGGGCTGGGATGCCCTGCGTGATGCCCGCAACGATGCGCAGCCGCTCTGGAAGCTGGCGGAGGGCGAGCTGCATCGCGCGGCAGGGCGGATCTGGTGGTTGTCCGCCGACTGGCTGCACCAGCCGGCTGCCCCAGTGTCCTGGGGTCGACCCGATCAGGCCCTGGTGCTGCCAGGTAATGGGCTGGTGCGCTTTGTCGGGGATATTCCTGATGGCCCCCTGCAAGTGAGCTATCGTCAAGGAGGCGAAGTAATGGCGCTGGCGCAGCGCGGCCATCGTGATCTCAAACGGTTGTTCAACGAACGGGGTGTGCCGTTATTCGCCCGTGGCAGATTGCCGCTTCTGTATCGCAATGAGCAGTTATTGGCCGTGGCAAACCTCAATGGACTGGACTCGGGCCCCTGTGGACACTGGCAATTACGCTGGCTGCCAACTTCGAGCGATCAAGGTTTGAGCTGAAAGGGGGTTTCCGGTAGACTACGCTCCCTTCTTGATACAACTTCTGTAGATTCACCAGAATTGCAGATGTTGCCGATTACCAAGCAGTCTTTGCTGGGCGATTTTAAAAAAATGTGTGGCTTGCATCGAACCGGTGGTTTCCATCGGTCTGTTTCAACGCAGCAGTTTTTCGAAAGGTGCACTGTGACTAATGCTGGTGATTGGGGGCTTCGGCCTTCCTTCGCTTTCCCCGGCGGCTCTGACCGCTTTAACGCAGACTTCTAGGGTTTTTCATGACGCGCTACATCTTCGTCACGGGCGGTGTTGTTTCTTCATTGGGGAAAGGCATTGCCTCGGCTTCATTGGCAGCCATCCTGGAGGCGCGGGGACTTAAGGTCACCATGCTGAAGCTGGACCCCTACATCAACGTTGATCCGGGCACCATGAGCCCGTTCCAGCACGGTGAAGTGTTCGTCACACACGACGGCGCCGAAACCGACCTGGACTTGGGCCATTACGAGCGGTTCATCCGCACGACCATGACCCAGAACAACAACTTCACCACGGGCCGTGTTTACGAACACGTCCTGCGCAAGGAGCGCCGTGGTGATTACCTGGGTGCAACCATTCAGGTAATTCCGCACATCACCGACGAAATCAAACGTCGGATCATCAAGGGCGCCGGCGATGCCGACGTAGCGATGGTTGAGATTGGCGGCACTGTGGGTGACATTGAGTCGCAACCGTTCCTCGAAGCTATCCGTCAGCTGCGCATCGAAGTGGGCGCCAAGCGCGCCATGCTGATGCACCTGACTCTGGTTCCGTACATCGCCACCGCTGGCGAAACGAAAACCAAACCGACGCAACATTCGGTTAAAGAATTGCGCTCCATCGGCCTGCAGCCAGACGTACTGATCTGCCGCTCCGATCACCACGTTGATGTGTCTTCGCGTCGCAAGATCGCGCTGTTCACCAACGTTGAAGAGCGTGCCGTTATTTCGCTGGAAGACGCCGACACGATCTACAAGATCCCGGGCATGCTGCACGCTCAGGGTCTGGATGATTTCGTGGTTGAGCGCTTCGGCCTGGAATGCAACAGCGCCGACCTGTCCGAGTGGGACAAAGTGGTCGACGCCAAGCTCAATCCAGAGCACGAAGTCACCATCGCGATGGTCGGCAAGTACATGGAACTGCTGGACGCGTACAAGTCGCTGATCGAAGCGATGAGCCACGCCGGTATTTCCAACCGTACCAAGGTCAACCTGCGTTATATCGACTCCGAAGATATCGAAAACAAAGGCACTGAACTGCTTGAGGGCTGTGATGCCATTCTGGTTCCGGGCGGCTTCGGTCTGCGCGGCGTAGAAGGCAAGATCACGGCGGTTCAGTATGCTCGTGAGAACAAGGTGCCATACCTGGGTATCTGCCTGGGCATGCAAGTAGCGGTAATCGAGTTCGCACGTAACGTGCTGGGCTGGAAAGACGCCAACTCCACCGAATTCGATCGCAGCAGCGGTCACCCGGTTGTGGGCCTGATCACCGAGTGGGAAGACGCCACCGGTGCAGTTGAAACCCGTACCGAAACCTCCGATCTGGGCGGCACCATGCGTCTGGGTGCGCAGGATTGCCAGCTGCAAGCCGGTTCCCTGGTTCACGACTGCTATGCCAAGGACGTGATTGTTGAACGTCATCGTCATCGCTATGAAGTGAACAACAACCTGCTGCCACAACTGACTGAAGCAGGCCTGAAAGTGACCGGTCGCTCCGGTGACGGCGCGCTGGTAGAAGTGGTTGAAGCTCCGGATCATCCTTGGTTCGTTGCTTGCCAGTTCCACCCGGAGTTCACCTCCACGCCACGTGATGGCCATCCATTGTTCACCGGTTTCGTCAAGGCTGCACTGGCGCAACACGAGAAGAAGGCGTAACCAGAATGGCGCAAAAGATTATCCGTGTAGGCAATATCGAAATTGCCAACGACAAGCCAATGGTCTTGTTCGGTGGCATGAACGTGCTGGAAAGCCGTGATATGGCCATGCAGGTGTGTGAAGAGTACGTACGGGTTACCGAAAAGCTTGGTATCCCTTACGTGTTCAAGGCCAGTTTCGACAAGGCCAATCGCTCATCTGTCAGCTCTTACCGTGGCCCCGGCCTCGAAGAAGGCATGCGGATTTTTCAGGACATCAAGGCTACTTTCGGTGTGCCGCTGATCACTGACGTCCACGAGCCTGCGCAAGCAGCCGTGGTCGCTGAAGTCTGCGACATCATCCAGTTGCCGGCATTCCTGTCGCGTCAGACTGACCTGGTCGTGGCCATGGCCAAGACCGGCGCCGTGATCAACATCAAAAAAGCCCAGTTCCTGGCACCTCAGGAGATGAAACACATCCTGAGCAAATGCGAAGAAGCGGGCAATGATCAGTTGATCCTCTGCGAACGTGGCTCCAGCTTTGGCTACAACAACCTTGTTGTCGACATGCTGGGCTTCGGCATCATGAAGCAGTTCGAATACCCGGTGTTTTTCGACGTGACCCATGCGCTGCAAATGCCTGGCGGTCGCTCGGACTCTGCCGGTGGTCGTCGTGCCCAGGTGACCGATCTGGCCAAGGCTGGCATCAGCCAGAGCCTGGCAGGTCTGTTCCTGGAAGCACACCCGGATCCGGACAACGCCAAATGCGACGGCCCTTGCGCCTTGCGTCTGGACAAGCTGGAGCCATTCCTGGCCCAGTTGAAGTCGCTGGATGAGTTGGTTAAAAGTTTTCCGACAATAGAAACCGCGTAACCCCCGTTTCTCCGGTAAAGTACCGCACGATTTCTCGGGCCTCAGGGCCCGAGCCTTATCGCCCGCAAGGCTGCCCGCTATTTGACCCTTGCCGCCGATAACAATATTTCCCTCAGCTGCGTCGTTTTCGTCAACTTTGGAGTATTTACAACAATGGCAAAGATCGTCGACATCAAAGGTCGTGAAGTTCTCGACTCCCGTGGCAATCCCACTGTGGAAGCGGACGTGCTTCTCGACAACGGCATCATCGGCAGCGCTTGCGCGCCGTCCGGTGCTTCCACCGGTTCCCGTGAAGCGCTGGAACTGCGTGATGGCGACAAAAGCCGTTACCTGGGCAAAGGCGTGTTGAAAGCCGTTGCCAACATCAACGGCCCGATTCGTGACTTGCTGCTGGGTAAAGACCCGGTTGACCAAAAGGCGCTGGACCACGCGATGATCGCGCTGGACGGTACTGAGAACAAAGGCTCCCTGGGCGCCAACGCTATCCTGGCCGTGTCTTTGGCTGCTGCCAAAGCTGCTGCCCAGGACCAGGACCTGCCGCTGTACGCACACATCGCCAACCTGAACGGCACTCCGGGTGTTTACTCGATGCCGGTTCCGATGATGAACATCATCAACGGTGGCGAGCACGCCGATAACAACGTCGATATCCAAGAGTTCATGGTTCAGCCGGTTGGCGCCAAGACCTTTTCCGACGCGCTGCGCATGGGCACTGAAATCTTCCATCACCTCAAAGCAGTGCTCAAGGCCCGTGGCCTGAACACCGCAGTGGGCGACGAAGGTGGTTTCGCACCTAACCTGGCGTCCAACGAAGATGCATTGAAAGTGATCTCCGAAGCCATCGCCAACGCCGGTTACACCTTGGGCACCGACGTGACCCTGGCTCTGGACTGCGCGGCCAGCGAATTCTACGAAGACGGCAAGTACAACCTGTCGGGCGAAGGCCAGGTGTTCAGTTCCGAAGGTTTTGCTGAATACCTCAAAGGTCTGACCCAGCGCTATCCGATCATCTCGATCGAAGACGGCCTGGATGAGTCCGACTGGGATGGCTGGAAAATCCTGACCGACAAAATCGGTGAGAAGGTTCAGCTGGTAGGTGACGACCTGTTCGTAACCAACACCAAGATCCTGAAAGAAGGCATCGACAAGAGCATCGCTAACTCGATCCTGATCAAGTTCAACCAGATCGGCACCCTGACCGAAACCCTGGAAGCTATCCAGATGGCCAAGGCTGCTGGTTACACGGCTGTGATCTCGCACCGCTCCGGCGAAACCGAAGATTCCACCATTGCCGATCTGGCAGTGGGTACCGCCGCTGGCCAGATCAAGACCGGCTCGCTGTGCCGTTCCGATCGCGTTTCCAAGTACAACCAATTGCTGCGTATCGAAGAGCAACTGGGTGCAAAAGCCAAGTACAACGGTCGTGGCGAGTTTCGCGGCTGAGCACTTAATGGTAAAAAGTCAGCAGGTAGTGTCGGAAAATTCGCCAAGTCGGGTCTTTTGACACTAATCTGATGCTTCTGTATACAAGCCTGGTTCGTCCAGGCTTTGTACTATTCGTTGTTTACGTTTGTCGGCATGGCTGTCTTTTCACTGGATACCTGATATTCGATGCGCAGTCCCAATTGGTTGTTTCTCATCTTGCTCTTGCTGCTGGCAGGCCTGCAGTATCGACTGTGGGTGGGTAATGGCAGTTTGGCGCAGGTTACCGACCTGACCCAGCAAATCGCCGATCAGCGTGCTGAAAATGAAATTTTGCTGGAGCGTAACCGCGTGCTGGATGCGGAAGTACTTGAGCTGAAAAAAGGCATGGAGACCGTTGAAGAGCGTGCTCGCCATGAGTTGGGCATGATCAAAGAGGGTGAAACCCTCTATCAGTTGGCCCAATGAGTTTTTCATCACCGGCCTTCTGGGCCGTGATTCCTGCCGCGGGTGTGGGTGCCCGTATGGCCGCGGACCGTCCCAAGCAATATTTGCAGTTGGGCGGGCGCAGTATTCTGGAACACAGCATCAGCTGTTTTCTCGACCACCCCGGGCTCAAGGGGCTGGTGGTCAGTGTTGCTTTTGATGATCCCTTCTGGCCGTCCTTGTCGTGTGCTGCCGACCCCCGGGTTGTGCGGGTCGACGGCGGGCGCGAGCGTGCCGACTCAGTACTCAATGCGTTGTTGTACCTGCATGCGCAAGGCGCGGCAGACGATGACTGGGTAATGGTCCATGACGCCGCACGGCCGAACCTGTCTCAGGAAGACCTTAACAAACTGCTGTGTGAATTGGCGGACGATCCCGTAGGTGGTTTGTTGGCCGTTCCGGCACGGGACACCCTCAAACGGGTGGACAAGCAGGGGCGTGCGGTTGAAACCGTAGATCGCAGTTTGATCTGGCAGGCGTATACGCCGCAGATGTTCCGCCTTGGTGCATTGCATCGTGCGCTGGCAGACAGCCTTGTGGCGGATGCGACCATCACTGACGAGTCTTCGGCGATGGAATGGGCCGGTCTGGCGCCGCGCTTGATCGAAGGCCGCTCGGACAATATCAAGGTCACCCGCCCGGAAGACCTTGAGTGGTTGCGTTTGCGTTGGGCGAAACGCTGATCCCCTTGTAGTCGCTGACGAGGAATGAGGCTGCGAAAAGGGCCGAAGGGCCTTCAAAATGCTGGGGCCGCTGCGCAGCCCATCGCAGCCTCGTACCTCGTCAGCGACTACACAAGCAGCGGCTTACCCCTGATACTCCTCCCGTCTGGCCAACCCCTCCTTCAAGTAATCAACCAGTTTTCTGACCTTGGGCGACAAGTGCCGCTGTTGCGGGTACAGCGCCCATACGGCGGTGTTGGGTGGCTGGTGGGTGTCGAGTAACGACACCAGCGTCCCGGTCTTCAAGTGCTCCAGCACGTAATAGTCCGGCAACTGACAAATCCCTACACCCTGTAACGCAGCATCCAGCACCGCCTGCCCACTGTTGCATCGCCAGTTCCCCTGCACTCGTTGCGAAAATTCGCGGCCGTCCTGCTGCAGCTGCCATAGATCCGAACTGCCAATCAGACAATTGTGCCGGCTCAATTCCGACAGGCTGTGGGGGCGCCCGTAGCGCTCCAGATAGGAAGGTGAGGCGCACATATACATACGCCTGGGAGCAAGGCGCGTGGCTACCAGTCTTGAGTCTTGCAAGCGCCCCAGGCGGATCGCCAGATCAAGGCTTTCATGCACCAGGTCCAATGGCCGGTTGCTCAGCTCAATGTCCACCCGCAATTGCGGGTATAGCCCCATAAAGCGCGTGACCAGCGGTACGATAAAGCGTTCGCCATAGGCCACGGCACAGGTCATGCGCAACATGCCCTTGGGTTCGCTGGCCAGATCACCGATGGCACGCAGTGCTTCTTCGCGCCCGTCTTGCAGGCGCTGGCAATGCTGCAAAAAAGTCTGCCCGGCTTCGGTCAGCGTCACCTTGCGGGTACTGCGATAAAACAGACGGGTCTGCAATCGCTCTTCAAGGCGCGCCACCTGGCGGCTGATATGGGATGAAGAGACGCCCAGACGCTCGGCTGCCGCAGTGAATTGGCCGTATTCGGCCACGGCGACAAATTCGTCTATACCTTCCCAGCGGTTCTCATTCATGGTTGATTGTCCCTGCATGGCAATAATGTTTTGCTTTTGCCCGGATTATTAATCACTCAGCGCTGATTTACACTCGGCGTCTTGTTTTTACTTTGCTGGAGACGATCGATGATCAAGTCACGTGCCGCCGTTGCGTTCGAGGCCAAAAAGCCGCTGGAAATCGTGGAAGTAGACGTTGCCATGCCCAAGGCTGGCGAAGTACTGCTGCGGGTTGTGGCCTCGGGTGTTTGCCATACCGATGCCTACACCCTGTCGGGCGCTGACCCGGAAGGTATTTTCCCGTCGATCCTGGGCCATGAAGGCGGCGCCATCGTCGAAGCCATCGGTGAAGGCGTGACCTCGGTTGCGGTCGGCGATCATGTCATCCCGCTGTACACGCCTGAGTGCGGCAAGTGCAAATTCTGCCTGTCGGGCAAGACCAACCTGTGCCAGGCCATTCGCGCCACCCAGGGCAAAGGCTTGATGCCTGATGGCACTACGCGCTTCTCCTACAAAGGCCAGCCGATTTTCCACTACATGGGTACTTCGACCTTTTCGGAGTACACCGTGCTGCCGGAAATTTCGGTCGCGAAAATTCAGAAAGAAGCACCGCTTGAGAAGGTGTGCCTGCTGGGTTGCGGCGTGACCACCGGCATCGGTGCGGTGCTCAACACCGCCAAGGTCAAGCCGGGCGATACCGTGGCCATCTTCGGCCTGGGCGGGATTGGCCTGTCGGCGGTGATCGGTGCCGTAAAAGCCAAGGCTGCACGGATCATCGCCATCGACATCAACCCGGCCAAGTTTGAAATTGCTCGACAGTTGGGTGCTACTGATTGCGTGAACCCGAAAGATTTCGATCGTCCGATCCAGGAAGTGATCGTTGACATGACCGATGGTGGTGTTGATTTTTCCTTCGAGTGCATCGGCAATGTGCAGTTGATGCGTGCGGCGCTGGAATGCTGCCATAAGGGGTGGGGCGAATCGGTGATCATCGGCGTCGCCGGTGCCGGCCAGGAAATTTCCACTCGTCCGTTCCAGCTGGTGACCGGTCGCGTCTGGCGCGGTTCGGCGTTTGGTGGTGTGCGCGGTCGCAGCGAATTGCCGAGCTATGTCGATATGGCGCAAAGCGGCGAAATCCCGCTGGATACCTTCATCACCCACACCATGGGCCTGGAAGATATCAATAAGGCATTTGACCTGATGCATGAAGGCAAAAGCATTCGTACCGTCATCCATTTCTAACTGACTGCGGCAAGTCTGAACGCCACAAAACACCTGTGGGAGCGGGCTTGCTCGCGATTGCAGCTACCCGGTTTAACTGAAAGACCGAGTTGTCTGCATCGCGAGCAAGCCCGCTCCCACAGAGGTGGTGTTTTTCTTGCAGTCTGGAGCTGCCCATGACATTGGAAAATATCTCCTGCCAGAAAAGCTTTGGCGGCTGGCACAAGCGTTACAAGCATCGCTCGCACGTGCTGGGTTGTGACATGGTGTTTGCCGTGTACCTGCCGCCACAAGCGGAGCAGGGCGCAAAGCTGCCGGTGCTGTACTGGCTGTCGGGGTTGACCTGCACCGACGAGAACTTCATGCACAAGGCCGGGGCCATGAAAATGGCTGCTGAACTGGGGCTGATCATCGTTGCGCCGGACACCAGCCCCCGTGGTGAAGGGGTGCCGGATGACCCGCAAGGCGCCTGGGATTTTGGTCTGGGCGCGGGTTTTTACCTGAATGCTACTCAGGAGCCTTGGGCTCAGCATTATCGGATGCACGATTATGTCGTGCAGGAATTGCCCGAGCTGGTCGAGGCGCATTTTCCCGCGTCGCAAAAGCGTGGGATCAGCGGGCACTCGATGGGCGGGCATGGGGCGCTGGTGTGTGCGTTACGCAATCCCGGGCGCTATCAGTCGGTTTCGGCTTTTGCACCGATCAGCAATCCGATGGACTGCCCGTGGGGGCAAAAGGCCTTCTCCCAGTATTTGGGTGAAGAGCGTGCGCGCTGGCGCGAGTGGGACGCTTGCGTGCTGATCAGCGAAGCGCAGGAAAAACTGCCGCTACTGGTGGATCAGGGCGACCGCGATGATTTCCTGGCCGTGCAGCTCAAGCCCGAGGCGTTGCAGCAAGCCGCCAGGCTGGCTGATCACCCGCTGACACTGCGCATGCAGCCAGGCTACGACCATAGCTATTTCTTCATCGCCAGTTTTATTGACGATCACTTGCGTCACCACGCAAGCGCACTAAGTGCTTAATAGTAGGTAGAATCACGCCCTGACTTAATCGGGGCGTTTTTTTATGCGTATTGGCCACGGCTATGATGTGCACTGTTTCGCTGAAGGCGATTTCATTACGTTGGGCGGCGTGCGGATCTCCCACAAATTCGGGCTGTTGGCCCACTCTGATGGCGATGTGCTTTTGCACGCCCTGAGCGATGCCTTGCTGGGTGCTGCGGCCCTGGGCGACATCGGCAAGCATTTTCCGGACACCGATCCGACCTTCAAGGGCGCTGACAGTCGCGTCCTGTTGCGTCATGTCGTGGGTCTGATCCATGCCAAGGGCTGGAAAGTCGGCAATGTCGACAACACCATCATTGCCCAGGCGCCAAAAATGGCGCCGCATATTGAAACGATGCGTGCGCTGATTGCCGCGGATCTAGAGGTTGATTTGGACCAGGTAAACGTCAAGGCCACGACCACCGAGAAGCTGGGCTTCGTGGGGCGTGAAGAAGGGATCGCGGTGCACTCCATTGCGTTGTTGGTTCGCTCATGAACGAGTCCGATCTGCTGGGCCCGCTCGCTTATGGCGAGGCACTGGGCACGGCTGTGCTCAAGGCCACGGCTGAAGATTTTCAAGTCGACGAAGTACTCGATATACCGCTGTCCGGTGACGGCGAGCACCTGTGGTTGTGGGTCGAGAAGCGCGGTCTGAATACCGAGGAAGCTGCCCGGCGCATTGCCAAGGCAGCGGGCGTGCCTTTGCGCACCGTCAGTTATGCAGGCCTCAAGGACCGCCAGGCGTTAACCCGCCAATGGTTCAGCGTGCAGTTGCCGGGCAAGGCAGACCCTGATCTGTCGGGTGCTGAAAACGACACGCTGAAGATTCTCAAGACCTCGCGTCACAAGCGCAAATTGCAGCGTGGCGCCCATGCGGCTAACGGTTTCACCTTGCGCCTCACGCAACTGAATGCCGACAAGGACGCACTGGAGCAACGCCTGCAACTGATCACCAGGCAAGGTGTGCCGAACTATTTCGGTAGCCAGCGCTTTGGCTGGCAGGGTGGCAACCTGGGTGAGGCCCGCGACTATGCTGCGCGCAAGGCCCTGCCTGAGCAGCGCAATGTGCGCTCGCGGCTGCTCTCCACTGCGCGCAGTTATCTGTTCAACCAGGTGCTAGCCGCACGGGTGGCCGATGGCAGCTGGCAGCGGGCGCAAGTTGGCGATCTACTGGCTTTTACCGACAGCCGCAGTTTTTTCCCGGCGGGGGAGGCTGAATGCAGCGACCCGCGCCTGGCGATTCTCGATCTGCATCCCACCGGCCCGCAGTGGGGCGAGGGCGAATCACCGACCACTGGTGCCACCCATGCGCTGGAGCAGTCCATTGCAGAGCGTGAAGCCGACTTGCGTGACTGGCTGGTACGCGCCGGCATGAGCCATGAGCGGCGCATCCTGCGGCTGCCCATTGGCCGGTTGACGTGGCATTATCCGCAGCCTGACATTCTGCAACTGGAATTTGTTCTGCCGGCCGGATGCTTCGCCACTGTTCTGGTGCGCGAGCTTGTTGATCTGGTGAGCTTGGATCAAACGGATAGCTTATGCGTATTCTGATTTCAAACGATGACGGGGTTACCGCTCCGGGCCTGGCTGCGCTTTATGGCGCGCTGGCCGACTACGCCGAGTGCGTGGTGGTTGCCCCCGAGCAGGACAAAAGCGGCGCCAGCAGTTCGCTGACGCTGGATCGTCCCCTGCATCCTCATACCCTGGCCAATGGCTTTATCAGCATCAACGGTACGCCCACCGACTGTGTGCACCTGGGTATTCACGGTTTGCTGGAGCAGCAGCCGGACATGGTGGTGTCGGGCATCAACCTGGGTGCCAACCTGGGCGACGATGTACTGTATTCGGGCACTGTGGCGGCGGCACTTGAAGGGCGTTTTCTGGATCGGCCCTCTTTTGCCTTTTCGTTGGTGTCCCGCCAGGTGGACAACCTGCCGACAGCAGCGTTTTTTGCCCGCAAGCTGCTTGAAGCCCACGCATCGCTGGACTTGCCGCCGCGTACGGTCCTCAATGTGAATATTCCCAACCTGCCGCTCGACAAGATCCGCGGCATTCAACTGACCCGCCTCGGGCATCGGGCACGCGCTGCCGCGCCGGTGCGGGTGGTCGATCCGCGAGGCAAGGCCGGATACTGGATTGCGGCGGCAGGTGATGTTGAAGACGGCGGCCCGGGCACGGACTTCCATGCTGTGATGCAGGGCTATGTGTCGATTACGCCGCTGCAACTGGATCGCACCTTTGGTGATGGTTTCAAAAGCCTCAATGACTGGCTGGAGGGCATGGGCTGATGGCGCGCGAGCAGGATGGCATGATGCACCGCGGCATTGGCATGACCTCTGAGCGCACCCGCGAGCGGCTGATTCAGCGCCTGCGTGAAGAGGGCATCGTTAACCAGAACGTGCTCGAGGTCATTCGCCGCACGCCACGTCATCTGTTTGTGGATGAGGCCCTGGCGCACAGGGCGTACGAAGATACGGCGCTGCCGATCGGCAATAACCAGACCATCTCCCAGCCTTACATGGTGGCGCGCATGAGCGAGCTGCTGCTTGAGGACGGGCCGCTGGACAAGGTGATGGAGATCGGCACCGGTTCGGGTTACCAGACCGCCATACTCTCGCAGCTGGTCGAACGGATTTTTTCGGTAGAGCGCATCAAGGTGCTGCAGGACCGGGCCAAGGAGCGGTTGCTTGAGCTTAACCTGCGCAACGTGGTGTTCCGCTGGGGCGATGGTTGGGAGGGCTGGCCTGCGCTGGCGCCCTACAACGGCATTATCGTCACGGCCGTGGCCACGGATGTGCCGCAGGCACTGCTCGACCAGTTGGCCCCCGGCGGCCGCCTGGTGATCCCGGTGGGCGCGGGCGAGGTGCAGCAATTGATGTTGATCGTGCGCGAAGAGCACGGTTTCGCCCGGCGGGTGATAGGCAATGTGCGCTTTGTGCCGCTGCTCAACGGGCCGCTGGCCTGAGTCTTTGTTCGTCGCGGGTGAATTTTGGGCCGGGGTACGGGTCATAAAGCCCGTCACCCGGGCCCTGCCCAGTATTTGTGTATATTTTATACAGTGTGTTTATGAATCGGCTTTGCAGTCTGTAAAAGCCCTGTAGCCAGTTATACTTGCGCTAAACCATGGCCAGTACTGGCGTTTTACTATTTAGCCATCTTCAAAGGGAGCGGCGGGTGAGTCTCACAGTCATTGCGCAGCGTAAGAGCAGCAAAAGCTTTCAGAGACTGGTGGTCGGTCTATTTCTGAGTACCACACTGGCTTTGTTGGCGGCGTGCTCCAGCACCCCCAAAAATGGCGTGAATGTCGTCGACCGTAACGGCGTGGCCCAGCGCCCGGCCGTGACCACCGGCCAGTACGCGGTGCGTCGCGGAGATACCTTGTTCTCGATTGCTTTTCGCTACGGCTGGGACTGGAAGGCACTGGCTGCGCGAAACAATATCGGCGCACCGTTCACCATCGTCCCGGGCCAGGTGATTCGCTTTGACGGCCGCTCCGGCTCACAGCCAGCGGGCAGCACGACGACTGTCGTGTCATCTTCTTCGGGCAGTAAAACCACGGTTATCAAACGTTCTGCCGCCACCACAACAGCCCCGGCAGCTGTAGCACCGCTGCCGGCAGGCCCGGCTCCCAAGGGTTGGGGATGGCCTTCCAATGGAATTTTGATCGGAAAATTTTCTTCAAACGGTAGTTTGAATAAAGGTATTGATATCGCCGGCGATTTGGGACAGCCTGTTTTAGCTGCGTCTGATGGTTCGGTTGTATACGCTGGCAGTGGATT
This sequence comes from Pseudomonas fragi, assembly GCF_002269505.1. Taxonomy (GTDB): domain Bacteria; phylum Pseudomonadota; class Gammaproteobacteria; order Pseudomonadales; family Pseudomonadaceae; genus Aquipseudomonas; species Aquipseudomonas fragi_D. Next base: position 34,056 of record NZ_NQKQ01000002.1, read on the forward strand.
GAGGGGCTACGGCGAACTGATCATCATCAAACACAGTGATACCTACGTCAGTGCCTACGGTCATAACCGCAGGCTTTTGGTTCGGGAGGGGCAGCAGGTCAAGGTCGGACAGACAATTGCCGAAATGGGGTCAACTGGTACAGACCGGGTGAAACTTCACTTTGAGATTCGCCGCCAAGGTAAACCTGTAGATCCATTGCAATTCCTTCCTCGCCGTTGATCGGTTACCAGCCTGTTCCTGATGTGGATAAGGAACAGGCTCCAGCATTGCCAAGGATTAAGGCGAAGCTTGAGCTTGAGGTCGAACTCAACAAAGGACTATTGCAATGGCTCTCAACAAAGAAGCGCCGGGGTTTGACATCGACGATGAGGTGCTCCTTATGGACTCCAGCATCGATAGCGACTTGATGTCAGAAGAAGACGATTCGCCCCCTACAGCTAGAACCAAGTCCAAAAAAGCGACTGCTACAAAACAGCATAAATACATTGATTACACGCGGGCCCTTGATGCGACCCAGCTGTACCTCAATGAAATCGGCTTTTCCCCGTTACTCTCTCCGGCAGAAGAAGTTCACTTTGCGCGTTTGTCGCAAAGCGGCGACCCGGCCGGGCGCAAGCGCATGATTGAAAGCAACCTGCGTCTGGTGGTTAAAATCGCCCGACGCTATGTCAACCGTGGTTTGTCGCTGCTAGACCTGATCGAAGAGGGCAACCTGGGCCTGATCCGGGCTGTCGAGAAATTCGATCCCGAACGAGGGTTTCGCTTCTCGACATACGCCACCTGGTGGATCCGCCAAACGATAGAACGGGCGATCATGAACCAGACCCGCACCATCCGTTTGCCGATTCATGTTGTAAAAGAGCTTAACGTCTACCTGCGAGCAGCGCGCGAACTCACGCAAAAGCTCGATCACGAACCCTCCCCTGAAGAAATCGCCAATCTGCTCGAAAAACCCGTCGCCGAGGTCAAGCGCATGCTTGGGCTCAACGAGCGCGTGTCTTCGGTAGACGTGTCCTTGGGCCCGGACTCTGACAAAACCCTGCTTGATACCCTGACGGATGACAGGCCCACAGACCCTTGTGAGCTGCTTCAGGACGATGACTTGTCGCAAAGTATCGATCAGTGGTTGTCTGAGCTCACCGACAAGCAACGTGAAGTGGTGATTCGCCGTTTCGGGCTGCGTGGGCATGAGAGCAGTACCCTTGAAGATGTAGGGCTGGAAATCGGCCTGACCCGAGAGCGTGTGCGTCAGATCCAGGTTGAAGGGCTCAAGCGCTTGCGTGAGATCCTTGAGCGCAATGGTCTGTCGAGCGAGTCGCTGTTCCAGTAATCCGCAAGCAGCTGACTTAAAACCCCGAGCTATTCGGGGTTTTTTGTGGGCCATGTTTTTCAACGAATAGCCGGCGGTGTTGATTGCACCTCATTCAGCCATCGTCGGTGCATCCATTTGAACGAATTGTTTATCCGGTCGGCCCTGAAATGGAATGTCACGCAGGATATGGAGTATTACCTGTGGGCTGCTGTAAGCCTTTACTTACTTTTTGCGTAAGCCAAGGGCTTGCAAGAAAAGGGTAAATGCCTTTTTGTTGTCGCTTATATTTCTTAACTTATTGAAATTAAATGACTTTATAGTTTTCGATAAAAGTTGTGTGTAATAAAAAATCATAACTTCTGCGCTTGCAGCAATCCCATAAAACTCTAGTATTTGAACTGTATCGACGGATTGATACAGCGCTCACGGAAGAACGCAAACGGACATCGCGGGAAGCGATTCATCAGGATGATGAGAAGGAACAAAAGGGACTAGGGAAAAATGTGGGCGGGTCAAACCGCCCCTTTTTTTTGCCTTCAAAAAGGCCCCGGGCAGTAATATTCAAACGAATATAGCAAAACGCCCGAGGCCAATGGCCGCGGGCGTTTTGCATTGAGCAACAGGCAAGCCTGATTGTTCAGTCCTTACAGCACCGGATAGTCGATGTAGCCTACCGGGCCATTGCTGTAGAAGGTTTCCGGGTGCGCTTCATTGAGCGGTGCATCGGCCTTCAAACGTGCAGGCAGGTCAGGGTTGGCAATAAAAGGCACGCCAAATGCAACGGCATCCGCCTTGCCCGCTGCCAGCCAGGCATTGGCGCTGTCCTTGGTGAAGCTCTCGTTGACGATGTACGGGCCGCCGAAGGCTTGCTTGAGCTGCGGGCCGAGGCTGTCTGCAGCTTCATGCTCGCGTGCACAGATGTAGGCAATGCCACGCTTGCCCAGCTCGCGGGCGACATAACCGAAGGTTTCAGCCAGATTTTCATCACCCATGTCATGCAGATCGGCCCGTGGCGACAAATGCACGCCAACCCGGCCAGCGCCCCAGACTTCAATCGCGGCGTCGGTGACTTCCAGCAACAGGCGTGCGCGGTTCTCTACGCTGCCACCGTACTGGTCGGTACGCTTGTTGGTGCTGCTTTGCAGGAACTGGTCGAGCAGGTAACCATTCGCGCCATGAATCTCGACGCCGTCAAAACCGGCGGCCTTGGCGTTCTCGGCACCTGTGCGGTAGGCCTCGACAATATCGGCGATCTCGGCAGTTTCAAGTGCGCGGGGTACCGGGAAATCAACCTTGGGGCGTACCAGGCTGACATGGCCCTTGGCGGCAATGGCGCTAGGGGCAACCGGCGTTTCGCCGTTCAGGTACATCGGGTGCGAGATGCGGCCTACGTGCCACAACTGCAAGGCGATCCGGCCACCGGCCGCGTGTACGGCCTTGGTGATGTTGGTCCAGCCGCGTACCTGATCGTCGGCCCAGATGCCCGGGGTGTCAGGGTAGCCGACGCCCATTGGCGTGACCGACGTTGCCTCGCTCAGGATCAGGCCGGCAGAAGCGCGTTGAACGTAATATTCAGCCATCAGGGCGTTGGGTACACGACCTTCGCTGGCGCGGCAGCGGGTCAGCGGAGCCATGATGATGCGGTTGGGCAGCTCGAGGTCGCCCAGCTTGATCGGATCGAAAATCGTCGTCATGTATGCAGCCCTCTAAAGGATCAGTTAGTAGCAGTGGCCAGCTCGGAATTACCGTTCTGGCGGAAAGTAATCAGCGTCACCAGCAGGGCCAGTATTGCCAGCGCAGCGGCGGCCAGTGGCACGCTGGTGAGACCGAAGCCGTGGGCGATGACACTGCCGCCAACCCAGGCGCCGAGTGCATTGCCGACGTTGAATGCGCCGATATTCAGGGTCGAAACCAGGTTCGGTGCAGCCTTGCCAAAGGTCACGACATTGATTTGCAGCGCCGGTACGGCGGCAAACGAGGCGGCGGCCCAGAGGAACAGGGTGATTTCGGTAGGGATCACCGCGACGCTGGTCCAGGTCAGTACGGTGGACATCACGGCCATGGCGATAAACACACCGATCAGCGTTGCGGCCAGGCGTTTGTCGGCCAGCTTGCCGCCGATGATATTGCCCACGGTCAGGCCAAGGCCGATCAGCAGCAAGGTCCAGGTCACGCCGGTAGGCGATACGCCGGTGACATCACCGAGCAGAGGTGCCACATAGGTAAACAGGGTGAACATCGATGCCGAAAACAGCGCGGTCATGCTCAACGAAAGCCAGATGCCAGCACCCTTGAGGGCTGCCAGTTCGGCGCGCATGTCGAGTTTTTCCTCGTCACGCTTGGCTGGCAGAAAGCGGATCAGGCCGATCAATGCCACCACACCAATCACGGTGACGGCGAAAAACGTCGAGCGCCAACCTGCGGCCTGGCCCAGAGCGGTGCCCAGGGGGACGCCCAGTACGTTGGCCAGGGTCAGGCCGGTAAACATCAGAGCCACGGCAGATGCGCGCTTGTTGGCAGGCACCAGACCTGCAGCCACAACCGAACCAATACCGAAGAACGCACCGTGACACAGGGCAGTGACAACGCGGGCAAACATCAGCACGTTGTAATCACTGGCCAGGGCACAGAGCAGGTTGCCGATGATGAAAATCACCATTAACGCTACCAGGGCGGCCTTGCGCGGCAGCTTGGCCGTGGCCAGTGCCATGAACGGCGCACCGATGGCCACGCCCAGCGCGTAACCGGTCACCAGCCAGCCGGCACCGGGGATGGACACACCCAGGTCGGTCGCGACATCGGGCAGCAAGCCCATGATCACGAACTCGGTGGTCCCGATGGCGAAAGCGCTGAGCGCCAGAATGAGTAGCGAGAGTGGCATGGAAGTCCTTGTTAAAGCTCTTGGCTGATTTTTTCGAGGAAGACCTTGATGGTTTCCTCATTACGTTTGAAGAAGTGCCACTGGCCGTGCTTTTGGCTGGTAATAAGGCCTGCTCGCTGCAGCGTTGCCAGGTGGGCTGAGACCGTTGACTGCGACAGGCCGCAGAGTTGATCAAACTGCCCTGCGCACACGCCATGTTCGGTGGAGTGGATCTGGTCAGGGAACGACGCATCAGGGTTTTTCAGAGCGTTGAGAATTTCTCGGCGTACTGGGTGTGCCAGGGCTTTTATTATTTCGTCGAGGTCGATAGGCATGGTGGTCGTGCTCAGTGGGTACAACGTTATATCGCGATGAGGCGAACTTTAAATCGTAATATCGCGATATACAAATATGATTTTGATCTTAGATCTGCTCAAATCGATATATCGGGTTATAACGATATTGGTGTGGCAGTGCTAAACTGCGCCGATGAATTATCTCGCACATCTGCACCTGGGCGGACAACGCCCGGAAGAAATGCTGGGCAGCCTTTACGGCGATTTCGTCAAAGGGCGGCTGCACGGCCAATACAGCCCTGATATTGAACACGGTATTGCGCTGCACCGCAGCATTGATGTCTTTACTGACAACCACCCCTTGGTTGATCAGTCGTTGTCGCGCTTTGCCCATACTCGCCGGCGCTATGCTGGCATTGTCCTGGACGTGTTTTTCGACCATTGCCTGGCGCGGGATTGGGTGCAGTATGCCGAAGGGCCTCTGGAGCGTTTTACGTCGGACTTTTACCGGGTGCTGGTGGCCGAGCAGGAGCTGCCACGGCGTCTTGCCACTATTGCGCCGCATATGGCGGCGCATGACTGGTTGGGTTCGTACCGGGATTTTGCCGTACTGGAGCAAGTGTTCAACGGTATCGCCCGGCGCTTGTCGCGCCCCGAGGAACTGGCCGGAGCGATGCGGGATTTAAAGGCATTGTATGAACCGCTGAGTGAGGATTTTAGGGCGTTTTATCCGCAGTTGCAGGTGTATGCGGCGGGTTGTTACCGGAAGGGATATCTGTAGCAGCCTTCGCTTCTCGGCAACTGCTACAGAAATTATAAGCTCACTTTTTTCGGGATTTTTCGTACAGGCTTGTCAATTGCTGTGTGACGGTTGCGGCCTGCTTGATCTTGTTTGTTTAACTGATACGTTGAGTACATATCCGGCATTTGTGTCTAACTGAGACTATGGTTTCGACCTTACGTCGAGTCCCTTTTGGAAGGACCCAAAAGGAACCAAAAGGTCCTCGCCCCATCGTACGGCCTTCGCTGCGCTCAGGTTCCCTCGCTCCGGTCCTGCTCCGTGGGCACGCCGCCACGGGCCATCCATGGCCCATCGCGGCTCTCCCGGCATCCATGCCGGTCGACCCACTCCACAGAACCTCCTCTCGGCCTCCCGGGAGGGCTGGCAGATCAAAAACACTGCGCCCCGAGGCGGCCGACCGGCCGGCCTGTTCGGTTCGCGTGTACTGCGCAATCTCTGTAGATACTCTGTTGCAGGTCAAGCCCTATTGTGGGAGCGAGCCTGCTCGCGAACGACCTTCGCGAGCAGGCTCGCTCCCACAGTTGCAGTGTTCCTGTAGCAGCTGCCGAGGAACGAAGGCTGCGTTCGGCGACGAAGTCGTCGCAAAATCAGGCAATGCGTTGTGTCAGTTGAACCAGGTTCTCAAGGTTTACGACTGCTGCGGCGCAGTGGCGCACCAAACCGATCGCAGCCTTCGTTCCTCGGCAGCGGCTACAGAGACTGCCAGCTCACGTTTTTTCAAGATTTTTCGCACAGGTTTGCCAATTGCTGGGGCGAGGGGACGACGCTTATAGTCGGTGTTCGCCGATAAGGCGGCCGGGTTTGGCGACTTGGAACATTTTCAGAAATATGTGCAATTGCTATATAAGACAGAGCGTGTATTTATACGCGCTGTGCTTTAGGGCAACTGTTTCGGAGCAATTGCTGCGTGATGGGTGTGATTTGCTGGATGTGCTGGGCTGGCGGTTGCGGCCTGTTTGATAGCGTTTTTATAACTGATGCATTGAGCACATATCCGATATTCGCGTTAAAAATCGCAGCCTCGTTCCTTCGGCAGCGACTACAGGATTGAGCATAATTGCGCCAAACAGGCCGGCCGGTCGGCCGCCTCGGCGTAGTGCTTTTGATCTGCCTGCCCTCCCGGGAGGCCGAGTGGAGGTTCTGCGCAGTGGGTCGACCGGCATGGATGCCGGGAGAGCCGCGATGGGCCATGGATGGCCCGTGGCGGCGTGCCCACGGAGCAGAGCCTGCGCGAGGGAACCTGAGCGCAGCGAAGGCCGTACGATGGGGCGAGGACTTTTTGGTTCCTTTTTGGTCCTTCAAAAAGGGACTCGCTGTAAGAGCGAAACCAATATTTCAGTTAGACACAAATGCCGGATATGTACGCGGTGGGTCAGTTGTTTAACGACGCTCCCGGCTCAAATCATCGCCCCCACTCTCTCCGGCAACGGATCTGTTTGTGTGACTGGCGCCGTCACCACCCGTCGTATCGCTTCCTGCGCTCTGAACGCCAGCACGGCACGTTCTTGCGCCTGGCTGGCAATGGGCTCCAGCAGATGGATCTCGACATCGCCCTGTTCATGGCTAAACAGTCGCAACAGATGCGACAGCAAATCGTCATCCCCAACAAACGGTGCTATCGCATCGACCTCGCCATTGCGCAAATAGCGGATAGCCACCGGTTGCAGCGGCATACGGCTGTCGATCGCCGCCGACAACAACCGCCCATGAAAGGTACGCACCGAGCTCCCGTCAGTGGTAGTACCTTCAGGAAACATCAGCAAGGGCAGTGGCTGTTGCAGGTGTCGGGTCATTTGCTCGCGGATCAACTGGCTGTCTCCAGCTCCCCGGCGGATAAACAAACTGCCAGCCTTGGCTGCCAACCATCCGGCCACTGGCCAGCCGCGCACCTCGGACTTGGACAAAAACGACAGCGGGGTCAGTTGCCCGAGCAGCGCAATGTCGGTCCAGGACACGTGATTGCTCACCCACAACATCGGTGTTGCCGGGAGTTCCCCGACCACGGTGACGCGAAAGGGCAGGGCATTGCTCAGGCGGGTCATGAAAAACTGCGACCAGCGCTGGCGGCGGCCCATCGTGCTGTTCAGGCCCAGGCGCTCCAGCAGCCCGAACATACCCGCCATGCCCAACCCCAGACTGACCACCCCGAGCACCCGTGCCACCCGGGCATACCGGCGCAAGCGGCGCATCACATGGCCGCCTTGAAGTGGCGGGCATAACGCGGGCACAGTTCATCGCGCTTGAGCAGGATAAATACGTCGGCCACCTGAAAGTCTTCATCCCAGCAGGGCTCGCCGCAAATCCTCGCGCCCAGGCGCATATAAGCCTTGAGCAGCGGCGGCATTTCAGTGATGACGTTGGCAGGCACTTCCTGTGCCGGCAGCGGGTTTTTCGGTTCGGCACGTAAATGTTCCGTACACAAGTAACGCTCGCGCAAGCGCTGCATGATCGCCCGGGCCTGAATGCCACCGTCCTGCATCGGGATGCTGGCGCAGCCCATCAGGTAGCGATAATTGCCCTGGTTGAGGACTTCGGCCAGTTCGCCCCAAAGCACGGCGATGGTGCCGCCATTGCGGTAGGCCGGGTCGACGCAGGTGCGGCCGATTTCAAGCACCGGCCCCTGCAGATTGGCCAGTCCGTGAAGGTTGAATTCTTCTTCGCTGTAGAAGTGGCCGATACGCTGCGCCGCGCTGTGATCCAGCAAACGGGTGGTGGCTACCAGTTGGCCGCTATTGAGATCGCGAACCCCGATATGTTCGCAATAAGCGTCATAGCCGTCTTCGTCCAGCCCGTGTTCGGTGCTTTTGAGTTTGGCTTTCAATTCGCCGCTGAACACACGAAAACGCAAGGCTTGGGCCTCACGCAATGCTGCGGGGCCGAGCAAACGCTCAGCGTGCAAGCGGCGTTCTGGAGCGGTGTCGCGGATACGGGCGATCTGGGACATTGCGAATCTCCGTGCAGGCACTGTGCCCGCTCTGGGTTTCTGCCAATCGACTGAGGTGTGCAACTTCAGGCTAGGCAGGTGCAATGTCATCACTGTGACGTTTAGATGATGCTTGTATGACAGGCTGGGCAGGAACTGTCGGTGGCGCCTGGCGTCCTAAGAGGGTGAAAAAAGTCCTGCCAAAACCGCTCGCCGGGTTTACTGTTCACCCACGTTTATTGGTTGATGAGTTTTTATGCTTAAAGCGTTGTTTTCTTCTGCCTGCGTCTTGTTGCTGACCCTTGGCGTAAATCTGACGGCCCAGGCCAACTGGTACCTGGATGGTGAGTCGTCACGGCTGTCATTTATCACCACGCAAAATGCCAATATCGCCGATGTGCACCGGTTTCTGGTGCTGCATGGCAAGGTTGACCGCAAGGGCCTGGCGCAATTGCGGATCGAGATGGATTCGGTCAACAGCGCAGTCCCTTTGCGTGATGAGCGCATGCGCGACGTGCTTTTTGATTTCAAGCACTTCCCCGAAGCGCAGATCAGCGCGCAGATCGACCTGCAACCGATCAACGATCTGGCCCCCGGTGCGCAACTGGAGTTGCACTTGCCGGTAACGGTCAACTTGCGCGGCAAACAGCACACCTATGAGGCCGAGCTGTTGGCCACGCGTCTGGATGAACGACGCTTTCAGGTCGTGACCCTGGAGCCGCTGATGCTGCAAGCCGAAGATTTTGGCCTGCAACCGGAGCTCGAAACCTTGCGCAAACTGGCCGGGCTTTCGGCCATCAGTTTTTCAGTACCGGTAAATGCGGTGCTGATTTTCACGGCCCGCTAAGATGGCTGGCGCGGTGTTTGGCTGGCGCAGCGACAATCAGTTCGAGTTGTTGATCGACGGCCCGCAGTTTTTCCCGCGCATGCTGGCCGCTATCGAGCAGGCACAGGAACAGATCGATCTTGAGCTGTATCTGGTTGAAGCCGGTGACTGTGCCGAAATCATCGTGCAGGCTCTGGAGCAAGCAGCATGGCGCGAGGTGCGGGTACGTTGCCTGTTTGATGCCTACGGCAGCCTGGGGCTGGGCCCGGGTTTGCGCCGCAGGCTGGTCGAGGCCGGGGTCGAGCTGCGCCATTACAACCCGCTGCGCTGGCGCGGTGGCTTGAACAACCTGTACCGCGATCATCGCAAGCTGTTGCTGGTGGACCAGCAATTGGCCGTAGTTGGCGGTACCGGGGTTACCGACGAATTTTGGCGGCCGAATGAAAATACCTGCGACTGGCATGAAGTGATGGTCATGATGCAGGGGCCGTTGGTGCTCGACTGGCAGATGCTGTTCGATCGCCAATGGCGCGCCAATATCAGCCGCAAGGCGTGGAAACCGGCGACCCACTTTGGCCTGGCGAAGGTGCCAAACATGCCTGAAGAAGCCGTGGGCATGGGCCGTGTGGCTTACGCCGACGCCCATCAGCATCGCGACATCCTGCAGTCGCTGGTGCGCGCGATTAACAGTTCCCAGCAGCGTATCTGGTTGGCCACACCGTACTTCCTGCCGACCTGGAGCGTGCGCCGTTCGCTGCGTCGGGCGGCGGCGCGGGGCGTCGATGTGCGGCTGCTGCTGACGGGGCCACGCACGGACCACCCTTCGGTGCGCTACGCCGGGCACCGTTACTACCCGAGACTGCTCAAGTCCGGCGTGCAGATCCTGGAGTACCAACCCTGTTTCCTGCACCTGAAAATGGTCCTGATCGACGATTGGGTGAGCATTGGCTCGTGCAATTTCGACCACTGGAACCTGCGCTTCAATCTTGAGGCCAACCTTGAAGCGCTGGACCCGGCGCTCACGCAAGCGGTGGCGGCCAGCTTTACTGCCGACTTCGCCCAGAGCGAGCCTGTCAGCCTGCAGGACTGGCAATCCCGACCACTGTGGCGGCGAGTAAAACAGCGCATCTGGGGCTGGGTTGATAGGCTGGTGGTGAATGTTTTGGGGCGTCGACACTAGATTTGCCCTGCGCGCGGTTACATAACCCTGCAGAACGTGCAAAATCGGCTCACTTCACGGGCAACGTGACAGCGTGAGGCATGATTTTCTGGAGCGTTTTGCATGACACCTTCGTTGTTATTGGCCGTACTGGCTTCCGGTTTTATCTATGGCATTACCCCGGGGCCGGGCGTGCTGGCTGTTTTTGGCATTGGCGCTGCCCGTGGGCGGCGTGCCGGTGCAGGTTTTTTGTGTGGGCATTTGCTCGGTGACGTGATCTGGTGCAGCACGGCGCTGATTGCCATCGTTGGTGCCCGTGAATTTGGCAGCACCGCATTCAACGTCTTGGGTTTGATCAGCGGGCTGTATCTGTTCTGGCTGGGCATCCGCGCCGTTTGCGCCCAATCCAGCGGCGGCGCCCGACAAGGCCCGGCGCGGCAGCCGTTTGCCCACGGCATATTGTTCGGTTTGACCAACCCCAAGGCGTACCCGGTGGCAGTGGCAACCTTCACGGCGTTGCTTTCCAGCCGCGCAGAGCTTTTGACCTGGGCCATGCTGCCCTGGCTGATCGCGTTGAGCTTTGTGGGCGGGGCGCTGGCCTACATGATTCTGGTCGGTATTGTCGGCGCGGGGCATGTCAGGGCACTCTATCAGCGTCACGAACTGCTGATTACCCGGTTGTGCGGGGTGATGTTCATCGGTTTTGCCATCAGTGCATTGATGCATGCACTGCCGGGGCTGTTACGAACTATCGTTTAAAGTAAGTCGCAGGGAATGCAGTGCGGTTGAGGTCTCAGGGATGACTGTTGAGGTTTAACCCTGAGGCTGCGTTGCCCTATGGACATCAAGAGTTACCTGCTACAGGCAGGTTTTGTCGACCTGCTGCTGGACGCTGTATGTGTGGTGGACCGCAATGGCCGCTTCGTTTATGTCAGTGCGGCGAGCAAGCGTATCCTCGGCTATGAACCCCGGGAACTGATCGGCACGGCCATGATTGATCTGGTGTTCCCGGCCGACCGTGAGCGAACCCTGCTGGCGGCCAACGATATTATGGCGGGTGAACCCAAGCTCAACTTCGAGAACCGCTATGTTCACAAGGACGGCCATGTGGTGCATATCCAGTGGTCTGCACGCTGGTCCGAAACCCATGAAATGCGCGTTGCCGTGGCCCGTGACATCACCGAACGCAAACAGGCAGAGTCGCGCCAGTCGGCGCTTTTCGCGATTTCCGAGGCTGCCCACGGCGCTGAAGACTTGCTGGCGCTGTTCCCGTGCGTACACCAGCTTATCGGCCAATGGCTGCCGGCGCTGAGCTTTACAGTGGCATTGCGCGATCAGGGGGTGCTGACTTTTCCCTATCATGTTGATGACCTTTGCCCGCAGATTCGCCACCTCAGTGAGGAGGTGGTGGACAGTGGCCGGGCCCTGATCCGCAGTGACGACAATGCACCGTCATGGTTGGGCGTACCGCTGACAACCCAGAACGGCATTATCGGAGCGCTGGTGGTCAAGAGCCTGCAAGGAGAAGAGCGCTACACCGAGGAGCACCGGGACCTGCTGCAATACGTGTCGACCCAGGTGGCGGCGGCCATTGAACGCAAGCAGTTGCATGCCCGCCTGCAGTATCTGGCGCAATACGATGCCTTGACTCACTTGCCCAATCGAGAGCTGCTTTACGACCGTTTGCACCGCGCATTGATAAGCGCAAAGCGCGACAACGAGTGCCTGGCCGTGCTCTATGTCGACCTCGACCACTTCAAGCTTGTTAACGACAACTACGGGCATGCTGTCGGTGATGACTTGCTGCAACAGACAGCACGACGTCTGACCCTGTGCGTGCGGGAGAGTGACACGGTGTCGAGGATGAGCGGTGACGAGTTTGTGCTGGTGCTGGAACGGCTCAAGCTGGCGGAGCATGCGCTGATCGTGGCTGAAAAAATCCGTATCAACCTTAGCCAGCCCGTCTACGTTGGCGACCATACGTTAAACATCTTCCCCAGCATCGGCATTGCCGTATACCCCGAACACGGCGAGCATGCCCAGCAGTTGCTGCACTATGCAGATACGGCGATGTACGGGGTTAAAAAGCGCGGGAGAGGGTGAAGTGCTGTTCAGCACCATAAAACCTGTGGGAGCGAGCCGGCCATATAACCACCCGCCGGGCCACCCAGAATTTTCAGGAAGTACTGGTTGATGATGCCGTAGGCACCGACCAGGGCCACTGGCAGTTCGTAGATATCCTTGAGGTAAGGAATAAAGTAAGTCAGGCCGCAGTACACGATATAGACCATAAATACGTTGAGGCTGACCAGCCATATACCGGGAATACGGATAGCTTCAAGCAGCCCGGAGATACCGGATGCGCCGACTTCCTTTTTGACCACCGGTGATCCTTTGCTGTCGCGCAACAGGAACCAGGTGACGATACCCGCGGTGATGTCCACCAACGAATAGAACACGATGGCCGACTTGAGCCCCGCCTCACCCGAGCCCATGGCTACGAATACGCCCAGGGCTGAAAAAGCCACCAGCGTGTCCACGATGCCCCGACCGCCCTCCAGAAAGCCGAACATGCGCCCTTGTTCGTTCTTCTCGCCCAGGTTGCGCACGGCCTTGAGCAGGGCTGGCCAATAGATGCAGTCCGCGCACACCGCCAGCAGGCAGAACACGATCAGCAGCTTGTCGAAGCCGGGGAAGGTGGCCAGATAAAGCCCCAGGCCGCCGGTGCCGATCAGGCCCAGAGGGATGAGTTTGCGGGTGTCAAAGCGGTCCGCCAGATAGCCGCCGAGCACGAACAGTGCGGTGGCGATAATGGCGTTGGCCCTGGCGATGGCGATGACCTGATCGAAGTCCTCCTTGCGGGTGCTGCTGATTTCCAGATGCACATCCAGGCCGAGTTTTGCAGCCTTGTCGCTGAATACCTGCAACTGATCCGGGTTCATTTAGCTCAGGCTGTTGGCCTCGCCATCCAGCAAATGCAGGCTCAGGCCTTGCAGCTCATGGCGCCAGGCGAAGTCCAGCAACGTGACTCCAGAAACCCCTCGGCAATCAACTGATCAAACGCGTTGAGGATGGTAATTCGCGACAGCGACTGCTCTTTGCACAGGGTTCGCGTGGAGGGCAGTCGGGTGCCGCCTTGCAGCCGACCACCGGGGGATTTCATGGAGTTTTGCCTCAATTGTTTTTATTGCGCTCTCAGGCACTTGTGTCGTGACGTGTGGCGGCCAGATCTTCCAGAAACACCCGCAAAATCGGTGGTGGGGCAACGCCTCGACGGGTGATCAGATCAAATGGTGAGGTCAGGCCAAGGCTGTTGGGCGCCAGTTGTTGCATCTCGCCGGTCTTGACCCACTGGGCCGCGAAGTGATTGGGCAAAAAGCCCAGGTAGGCCCCCGAGATGATCAAAATGGCCAGCGCCTCGATATTGTCGACCGTGGCCGCCGCCTTGCTCACGCCCAGACTATCCAGATCGTATTGCTGCATAAAGCCCCGGGCCACTATTCTGCTTTCGCCGATCTCTTCCAGTAATTCTTCGCTCTCTGCCGTGCTACCGAACAAGGGGTGGCGACGCCCGCAATAGAGCCCCAGTGCCTCATGGTAGAGGGGGGAATACTCAAGCCCCGGTACGGGGTTGGGAAAGTGTCCGATTGCCAGGTGCAAACGGTTGTCGAGGACCCGTTCTTCCAGTTCGGCCGGGGTGCCGACATACACATTGAGGTGTACATCGTGGCCCCGGGATACAAAACGCTGAGTGGTTCTGGGCAGGGGCGAGCCGGGGTCGCTGATGGTGGAGTCGATGATGCCCAGGTTGAGCACGCCGGTGATGTGCTGTTTGAGCACGCCGGCATCCAGGCAAAAGGAGTCCACGGCCTGCAGCAGGCGCTGGGTGGATTCGTAAATGGCCACCCCTTGCTCGGTCAGGCGAAAGCCGCTGCGCCCGCGCTGGCACAGCTTTACCCCGAGACGGGTTTCGAGGTGGGTCATTTGTTCGCTGATGGTCGACTGGCCGATATTCAGGGCCGCCTGGGCTGCAGAAAAACCGCCGCATTTGACGATCTCGACAAAGACCCTGAGCAGTTTCAGATCAACAGTGTGCAGTTGATTCACGCCGGTACTCCCTTCTCTTGATGCATCGGACAGGCCGATATGAGTATCGGATGATTGGCATTTTTTCCATCAAAACCTGCGCTCATAGTTACTCCAGCAGGGGACGCTTACCAGCACTGTCCTCGCCAATAACAAGAACTGGAGATACATCGCATGTCTAAGAATGGGTATGAATCCGGCCGTTTGAACCTTCCGTTCGTAGGTCACTGTACGTTTGGAAAGGCCCCGGTGTGCACTGACTGGGATGCGCTGGATGCTGACGTGGCGATCCTCGGCGCACCCAATGACATGGGCACCCAATGGCGCTCTGGCGCTCGTTTGGGCCCGCGCGGAATTCGCGAAGCCTCGACGCTGTTTTCCTTTGGTCATGCCGGTGCCTACGATCACGAAGATGACGTGATGTACCTGACTGCGCAGGATGTGCGCATGGTAGATGTGGGGGATGCCGATATCGTCCACACCGACATGAATGCCAGCAACGACAATATCGAATATGCCGTACGCAAGATTCTCGCGTCCGGTGCCATGCCGGTGGTGCTGGGTGGCGATCACTCGGTGCATGCTCCTGTGATCAAGGCGTTTGAAGGCAAGGGGCCGATTCACATCGTGCATTTCGATGCGCATCTGGACTTCGTCGACGAGCGTCATGGCGTGCGCTATGGCCACGGCAACCCGTTGCGTCGGGCTTCTGAAATGAACCACATTGTCGGCATGACCCAGATGGGCATCCGCAACGTGTCGTCCTCCAACCGTGATGACTATGAAGCGGCCCACGCTGCCGGGTCCAGAATCCTGTCGGTACGTGATGTGCGCCGCCTTGGCACCGAGGGTGTGCTGGAGTTGATTCCGCAGGGGGTCAAGTACTACATCACCATTGATATCGACGGTTTTGACCCTTCCATTGCCCCCGGCACGGGCACCCCTAGCCACGGTGGCTTTCTCTACTACGAGGTGCTGGAAATCATCCAGGCCCTGGCCAAACGCAGCAAGGGCAACATCATCGGCATGGACCTGGTAGAGGTTGCACCGGTGTATGACCCGGCCGGCGTGACCTCGATTCTGGCTGCGCAATTGCTGCTCAACAGCATCGGCTTTATCTACCACGAGCGGGCCAGAGCGCGCGAACTCTGAACAATGCAACACGCCGGGGATGAGTGTGCAGCCCCCGGATCGAGTCTTGAACCCAAGAGGCCTGGCGTGACCTTCACTCCGGCCCGAGAGAATAAAAATGGACATGACGGTCAAACAGTATTTGCAGAAATTCGGCGTAAGCGAAGCGACGCAAAAGTTTCTCGGCAAACACCAGAAGATGTTTATTGGTGGCCAGTGGGTCGAAGCCAGTGACGGGCAAACGTCTGATGTGATCGAGCCCTCGACCGAGGGGTTATTGACCCGCATCCCCATGGGCACCACAGCCGATCTGGATCGCGCCGTACAAGCCGCACGGGCGCAGTTTGACGGTGGCGCCTGGCGCCAGCTCAAGCCGCAGGAGCGTGAACGGTTGATGCATCGGCTGGCGGACCTGATTGAAACCAATGCCGATGAACTGGCCGAAATCGAGTCGATCGACATGGGCAAGTCCGTGGCCAGTGCCCGGGGTGTCGATCTGCAGGGTACGGTCGATACGCTGCGCTATTTCGCCGGTTGGGCGACCAAGATTCATGGTCGCACTGTCGAGCCTTCTCTGCCCGGTAACTACCTGGCCTACACCCGCAAGGAACCCATTGGCGTGGTGGGCGCCATTGTGCCGTGGAACTTCCCGCTGCAAACCATGGCCTGGAAGCTCGGTGCTGCCCTGGCCACCGGCTGCACCGTGGTGGTCAAGCCAGCCGAACTGACGTCATTGTCGGCCCTGCGCTTTGCCGAGCTGGTGCAGCAAGCGGGCATACCCGAAGGTGTGGTCAACATCGTCACCGGGCGCGGCAGTGTGGTGGGTGCGGCGATGGCGACCCATCCGGGTATCGACAAGCTGACGTTTACCGGCTCGACCCCGGTGGGGCGTACAGTGGGGCAGGCGGCGCTGGACGACATGAAGCGTCTGACCCTGGAACTGGGCGGCAAATCGCCGGTGATCGTACTGACCGATGCGGATGTGCCGGCGGCGGCCCAGGCGATCGCCAATGGGGTGTTTTTCAACTCGGGCCAGGTGTGCGATGCGGGCACTCGCGCTTACGTGCATCGCAGCATTTACGACAGTTTTTTGCGTGAACTGATTGCGTACACGCGCACCCTGAAGATGGCACCGGGGCTGGACCCTGATTGCTTTATCAGCCCGCTGGTCTCGGCCTTGCAGAAACAACGGGTGCTGGACTACATCGAAATCGGCAAGCGTGAAGGCGCCGAGCTGGTCCATGGCGGTCGGCCCGTCGATGGGCCCGGTTATTTTGTCGAGCCGACGATCTTTGCCCATTGTCGCAATGACATGCAGATCGTCCAGGAAGAAATCTTCGGTCCGGTGCTGGTCACTGCGCCGTTCGATGATGAAGAAGAAGCGCTGGCGCTGGCCAACGACTCGCCTTACGGCCTTGCTGCCGCGCTTTACTCCAATGACCTGGGCCGCGTGCACAGCCTGATTCCGCGGCTGCGGGCCGGTTCGGTCTACGTCAACGCGCACGGCACCCTCGACCCTTCGATGCCGTTCGGTGGCTATAAACAGTCGGGTTTCGGCAAGGATCTGGGCGCTGAACAGCTCGATTACCTGCTGGAAACCAAAGCGGTGTGGATAACGCTGCCCTGAGTGTCTACTGACGCTCTTCTGCGTCGGGCGCCTGTCGCGTCTCTGTAAAGAGGCGCCCCGGTGCGCGCCTGCGCAGGGTGGTTATCTGGTCATGATCTTCACTACCTCTGCGAGTACATCATGGACACTCATGCCAAATCGGCTGTCGAAGGGCACTCGATCGACTTTATTCCCGAAAGCGAACGCACCGATAAGCTCTCCAGCCAGGGGCCGTTCTGGTTTCTCGGTAACTTCACGTTTTTCACCATGACCATTGGCTTTGTGGGCCCCAGTGTCGGCCTGAGCGCTTTATGGACCATTCTGGCCGGGACGCTGGGCATCATGTTCGGCACTTTGTTCATGGCCTTTCACGGCTCCCAGGGGCCGCATCTTGGCTTGCCGCAGATGATCCAGTCGCGGGCCCAGTTCGGCTATCGCGGGGTGATTCTGGCGTTGCTGGCGACGCTGTTTGTGTTCGCTGGTTTCAATATCGTCAACATGGTGTTGATGATGCAGGGCCTCAAGGAGCTGTTTGGTTTCAACCCGTTGGTCGTCGCGCTGGCCGTAACGGTACCGGCGACGGTGCTGGCGATTCTGGGGCATGACTGGATGCACCGCAGTTTCAAATGGGCGTTGTTTTTGTCAATTCCGCTTTACGGTCTGGTGACCCTGGCCGTGCTGATGAACTGGGTGCCCGATGCGCCGATGCCGCTGCTGGCTGTCGGTGAAATTGCCCCGGCGCCTTTGGGGTTCAACTGGACCGGCTTTATCACCCAGTTTGCCGCAGCCGCCAGCTACAACATCGCCTATGCGCCGTATGTCTCCGACTACTCACGCTACCTGCCCAAGAACACCCACAGCGGCAAGTTGATTGCGGTGGTTTTTCTCGGTGCCTCTTTGTCAGGTGCCTGGATGATTGCTGTAGGTGCCTGGCTGGCTGACCACCTGCATGCCAGTAACGTGCTGGTGGCCCTGTCGCAAGTGGGCAATACGGTGTCGCCGATGATGGGCATCTTTGTGGTCGGGGTGACGATCCTGGTGTTTCTGCCGGTCATCGCCATGAACATCTACAGCGCCAAGCTGACCACCCTGACCTGTGTGGACTCCATCAAACATATTGAGCCGACGCGCAAGGCACGCATCCTGGCCATCGCTTTCGTGATCCTGCTGCAACTGGGGGTTTCGCTGAGCCTTCAGGACTCGGACAAGGGCCTGTCGGTATTGGGTATCTACCTGGTGGTGATGCTGTATTTCCTGGTGCCCTGGACCGCAGTCAACCTCACGGATTACTTCTTCGTACGCAAGGGCCGCTACGCCATTCCGCACTTCTTCACCCCCCATGACAGCCTCTATGGCAGTTGGGGGCTGCGTGGCCTTGCCTCTTACGCCATCGGTTTTATCGCGATGATTCCGTTCTTCTACATCTTTGATGGCGTGGCGCAGAAGGAGGTCTATGTCGGTCCGCTGGCCAGGGCGTTGGGCAATATCGATGTGGCATGGCTGGTCGGGCTTGTCGTTTCGGGGCTGGTGTACTTCTGGCTCAGCCGTTCCATCGACCTGAAAAACGAAGAAGCCGTGATTCAGGGTATCGAGTTGACGCATCCGCATTACACCACCGGGGACAAGGCAACGATGCCGCTTGCGCCGCTGTCCGGCGTTACGAATTTTGGGAGATAGATATGGCGATCACAGATTTTGATTACATCATCATTGGCGCGGGCTCTGCCGGATGCGTACTGGCCAATCGGCTGACTGAAGATGCCGATACCCGGGTGCTGGTGCTGGAATACGGCGGCAGTGATCGCAGTGTGGTGATCCAGATGCCGAGTGCGTTCTCGATCCCGATGAACACCACCAAGTACAACTGGCGCTACGAGTCCGAGCCCGAGCCATACCTTAACGGCCGTCGTATCCACTGCCCGCGGGGCAAGGTGCTGGGGGGCTCGTCGTCGATCAACGGGCTGGTGTATATCCGTGGCCATGCCTTCGACTTTGACGAGTGGGAATCCCTCGGGGCTGAGGGCTGGGGTTACCGCAATTGTCTGCCGTACTTCAAGCGGGCTGAGAGCTGCGATGCGGGCGGTGACGAGTACCGCGGTGGCAGCGGTCCGTTGCATACCACCAGTGGCAACAATATGAAAAACCCGCTGTATGGGGCATGGGTTGATGCGGGTGCCGAAGCGGGCTATATCAAGACCGACGACTGTAATGGCTATATGCAGGAAGGCTTCGGTGCCATGCATATGACGGTCAAGGACGGCGTGCGCTGTTCCACGGCCAATGCCTATTTGCGCCCGGCCATGCAGCGGCCCAATTTGACCGTGATCACCCAGGCAATGACCCGCCAGATTATTCTCGATGGCAAGCGCGCGGTGGGCGTGAGCTATGACCGTGATGGTCAGACCCATACGGTTTACTGCAAGCGCGAAGTGCTGATTTGCGCAGGGCCGATCGGCTCGCCCCACTTGCTGCAACGTTCCGGCATTGGCCCGGCAGCAGTGCTGAGCAAGGCCGGGGTTGAGGTGCGACATGACCTTGCGGGCGTCGGCGAAAACCTTCAGGACCACTCTGAAATCTATATCCAGTACGGCTGCAAGGAGCCGGTCACCCTCAACAGCAAAATGGACCCCCTGAGCAAGCTGATGATTGGCCTGCGCTGGTTGCTGTGCAAGGACGGTCTCGGCGCCACCAACCACTTTGAAGCGGGCGGTTTTATCCGCTCCGGGGAAGGGCTGCGCTGGCCGGATATTCAGTTCCACTTTTTGCCCGCGGCCATGCGCTATGACGGCAAAAAACCGATCAAGGGCCATGGTTTTATGGTGCTTACCGGGCCGAACAAACCCAAGAGCCGCGGCCATGTGCGGCTACGCTCGGCGGACCCTTACGAGCATCCGCAGATTCTGTTCAATTACCTGCAACGCGAAGAAGACCGCGAGGGCTTCCGTCGTTGCGTGCGCCTGACCCGGGAAATCATCGGCCAGCCCGCGATGGACCGTTTCCGGGACACCGAGATTGCACCGGGGCCGAACGTCAATAGCGATGCCGAAATTGATGCGTTTGTGCGCGAAAACCTGGAAAGCACCTACCACCCTTGCGGATCGTGCCGCATGGGCGAGGACGATATGGCCGTGGTGGATTCTCAACTGCGGGTGCGCGGGATGGAAGGCTTGCGTGTTATCGACTCGTCCGTGTTCCCGACGGAGCCCAATGGCAACCTCAATGCGCCGACCATCATGCTGGCCGAGCGGGCGGCAGACCTGGTTCGCGGGCGCAGTATGCTGCCGGAATCCGATGTGGTGGTAGGGCTAGCCGCACAATGGGAAACACGTCAACGCACGTCAGCGCCGGTGAGAAAAGTCAGCGTTTGAGGTTAGTGCCATGGGAGGTGCAACGGGCATAAAAATGGGGGGCGAAGAATTTAACCGGCCGCATTAGAGTGCGGCCAGTCGCTGTGCAGTACCAATCAGGTGAAAGGAAGCATCATCGTGATTGGGGAAAGTTGCGGGCAGCGAATAAATCCGACCTTCTCATAAAGCCCCACCAACCGATCATTAAGCGGATGGACTATGAGTGCAGTTGATGCGACGTCTTCAGAAGCGCTGATGGCACGAAGTACGGCGTCTTGAATTAGGTCTAGCGACAGTCCAGTACCTTGGAGCGTCCTACACACGCCCATGCGACCGAGGACTGTAATAGGGTGCTGATCGGGCGAGTTGCGCTGCGCTTTTTTGGGTACGACATTTGCCCGCATTATCGTCCCGCTCGACAATGTGTAATAGCCGACGACGGTATTTGTACCTTTTATACAAGTGACTAGCACAGTGGCGGTCTTGGACGCTTGGGCTCTTAGAGCTTTTTTCTTCAGGTATTCGTTGATTGTCTCCTCGCCACAATCGAAGGGGTCCAGATTGTGGATTTCATTCAGCTTTACCGGGGCGTTCAGCTCCAGCGAGAGGGCCTGTTCAGCAGCTTCTGGATGCATGCGTTACTCCTTACGGGATTATTCTGTAAGGCTTGCTCGAAAGCGTCGAAGTCATCGTCAGCAAGGACGAACAGGCGTTGATCCAGAATGACCTCCTCTGCTTTTTTACAAGCGGCATCCAGGATGAAGCTGGTTCGATCACTTCCCGAGATGGCTGCGGCCACATCGATCAAGTCTCGTTTCTTAAAATCGACCCGCATGTTGAGCGGGACGGATTTGGTTCGCTCTGCAGTGGTGGTATCTGCACGCAAAAGTGAGTTGGTCATCGGTCTAGCTCCAGTGGTATTTCGTGGTGATTTGGTGGTTTACCTCCTTCGGTTCATTTGGTCGTTGCTCGGCTGGTTTGAAGAGTCATAGCTGTTTACCTCTGGCGGTTTTATGTGTTCTAGGTGTTTTCGGTACTTTAAGTATTTTTACTTTCTGATTAAGGAGGATATTTGCCCCGAAACAGATCGTACCCCACCTGTGTAGCTGATGTCTACATGTAACGCTTTTGACTATACAGGCGGTTCGTGGTGAGGATGTTGACGCACCTAGGCTCTTGTTAGGGGGGATCAAAGCCCCGTTTTTTTCAACCTGGCCATCGGCATTCAAATCATGGACAGCCTGGTCCGGGTGTTCAACATCTCCGACCCGATCTGGCAGCAACAGGGCGATGGCGAAGTCATTTTTTGGTGACCAGGAGCCGCTGCCCCGGTACGCGGTAGGCCTGCAGGTACTGGCCGAGGACGGCGAACCCGACCCCAACCTGCCGATCCTGGCCGGTTTACCGCTGCCAGTGTCCGTGGGGGGGTGATGAGATGGGCTTTTTCGGCTTCCCGGGGGAAGGCGCCATGTGGGTGGTCAACTTCACCTACCGCATGCCCAGCAAGCCGTTCATTCAAACCATCTTGCCCCACGGCCTGAGCCTGCCCAAGGTGCCCAAAGGGGATCAAGTCTGGCAGCACAGCGAAACCGCCCAACAGCGCGTGGACGCCGACGGCAACTGGTCGCGGCAGACCGATGGCCGCATACAGGACTTTTCAGCCGACCGCGAAGTGCAGTCCTTGGACAACCAGGAGCACTATCAAAGCCACAGCCAAACCGTGGACGACCACTCAAAGGAAACCGTCGGCGGGGTCAAAACCATAGAAGCCCTGGGCGCCGTGAAACTGCTGTCAGGCGGATCGATGAGCGTGGCGGCTGTGGATGACTTGCACCAGGCCACTGGCCGCGACCTGAATCTGGTGGTAGGGGATAAGTACAACGCCACGGTGGGTGGCGATATGCAGGAGCGGATCGAGGGTCTGCGCAAGAGCGTGGCCGGGGATGGCCAGCGGCTGGTCGCGCCGAAAAACTGGATCGGTTCCGAGAGCATGAACCTGTTTCAGGTGGTGTGTGATTTGCTCGACCTGGTGCAGGAGATGAACGTGCAACTGGCGGGGCATACGCATGGGGCAACACCAGTGCCTAATATTGCTGCACTCCTAAGTAATGGCGCTGAAAGAGCAATGCTCCTCGCAGAAAAAAAAGCCTATAATAATTTAACTACAACACTCAACACTAACTGAAAAGCTCAAAAAATTATTCAAGAGATATCATTCCATGAATACCGATAAATCTAACATCTAAAAGCTCTTTGTTTCTTATAAGCACTTTTATTTGATGTGGCCTGAACATGTATGGCATTGCACCAATTGAACCATCCCAAGTTTGATACAAGAATAGATTGGCATTTTCATACCCTATACCCCACCATTCTTCGACATATAAATTTAAAAAAGAGGTCATCGCCTGCAATGCAGCCTGAGCGTCTTTTACTGTATACAGCTCGGGATCATCACCAAGTAACTTGGGGTTTTGGCTCGCGCCTTTCTTGGGCGCTTTTTTTATGACGGTGTGCATAAATGGTTCGCCACCACCGCCAGTAGTACGCACTTGGTAACCAACAGCATTGACCTTAGGGTGAACCATTTGATTTCGTCGAGTTATAAGATTTCTGACCTGCTGATAAATCTTTGCCCCACTGGGTAACGACTTCCCAGTATGATAATTAACAACATACCCAAACTTTTCTAGTGTTGAGTACCTGTCAACCTTACCTTTCAGTTCGTCATCTAACTCAACCGACGAAACAAAAGAGTTCGCAGCCGCCTCCAAGGCGTAATTAACTGTCAATATTGAGGATTTTACTAAAGCACTTTTAAGTTCCTCATCCACTGCCGAGACAGCAGCTTCATATAAAATCACAGCATCAGAAAAAATAGAAATGAAATTATTCTCTACAAGAGTTACATCCCTAATCATAAAAACCCCAACCTTCATCTGATTATTTTGTTGTTGCGACCGCAAATTTCAAAAAAGAGAAATATGAATTCCATTTTTAGGTAGCCACTCAACTGCTTTTTCAAGCAAAATCTTCTTTTTTTGCTGAGTAAGCTGAATGGCACTCCAGTTTCAACCAAAGGAAGGTTGCGTTCTCATCTGTGACTTCAGGGGCTACGAAATGCCTGAAATGATCAAAGTCAGACCTGTGGTGATCATACGTAAGCATCGCTCAAATAATAAGCTAGTCACGGTGGTTCCATTGAGTACGACGGCCCCAGTGCCGCTCCTCGGCCATCATGTCGAGCTTGAGAGTCATTTGCCAGGCGGCAGCCCGATCTGCTGGGCAAAATGCGACATGGTCGCCACCGTTAGCTTATCTAGACTTGATCGGATCAAGGGTAGAGACCGTAATGGTGTGCGCACTTACAGCAGTCCTTCCCTGGCTGCAGAGGAGGTCACAGCGATCAAAGCAGCGCTTCGGAGCGCGCTTGGCCTGTAAAAATCCTGAACATATTGGCAGTACATACGCCCAATGTGTTTAGCAAACAGTTGCTGATTGCTCAAATTTGCGCAATAATTGAGTCGTTCCCGAAAGGGGCTTGTGAGACTCTAAGGATCCTGGGTAACCAGCAATCGTAGAGCCAGACGGGCATAGAGCGATGACAAGCCAGCCTGTTTGTGAATTGGGGCGCCGAAAGGCGCCCTTTGTCATTTCTGGGAATGACAAACCTTCCTTCTGTCGATCAAGCTCCACCCCCCCCTCTCGCACCTTCCCCCTAGCCTGCTCATCTCTTTTAAGAAATCCTCGTTAGGGAAAAACAGGTCAAGAAAAAAACCACCATAAAATGCACTTATCCCCCTCCCGCCGACGGGCTTTGTGTCTTTTTTTTGTGCAAACCCGGATGTAGTGCAAACGATCCTGCAGCCCAGGCAGACTGTGCGCTTCTGGAGGGGATCGGCCATTGCACAAAATGCAAAGTTTTGAAGGGAAATGCAGCGCGGTTGCACAGCGGCACTCAGGGCGTTCACGGGCGGGGTGATACTGGTAGCCCCGGTTTCATTGGGCGAAAACTTTGAAAACATGGGTTTCGGTGGGTTTTCCAAATCCACAACGCTCATTTCAGGTGAACAAAACGCTTTGGCCAACGTCGATCGAATTGCCGGTCAAAGCTACGGCTTGCGCGAGTTCTGGTGTTTTTAAACGATTTCACATGGTAACGCAGCCAAATATCAGCCCCAGAGATCGTATGCATCATTGAGTGTTACATATTCCTCCCACAGCCTCGCGCCCGTCGAATTGGTCTGTGGGTTACGTGCGCCCAACTTATCGCACGCAAAGCAGCACATCAGAATCCCGATGCAAGCGCTAAGGATGGCTCTAGGGGTGTGATCGAGGATTGGGCGAAACT
The DNA here is from genome assembly GCF_002269505.1 of Pseudomonas fragi. Classification (GTDB taxonomy): domain Bacteria; phylum Pseudomonadota; class Gammaproteobacteria; order Pseudomonadales; family Pseudomonadaceae; genus Aquipseudomonas; species Aquipseudomonas fragi_D. The sequence goes on from NZ_NQKQ01000002.1 coordinate 58,756, forward strand.
GAACATGCGGCCCCTTATCGCTCGACTCTATAAGGTAGGCCTCGACCGCTGATAAAGAGGGGTGTGCAGCGTGATGGGACAGGTGTCGATATAAACCATCGTAAGCCGCTAAGGCATCGCCTTTACGAGCAAAATCAAAAAGCTTGATCTCTATTGACGCAGCCTTATCAGCAACAAAATCATTCAGAATTTTTTCGAATGGGACGACACTGGGATATGTATTTTTTCTATTCAAAAGAGCATTTGCGTGGGATTTTCTTGAGGCGCCATCATGGCTTACTAGCTCAGCTGGTGTCACAACACCCTGTGCGAGGGCATTGAGTACAAAGAACGTCTCAATCAGGCTCCTGCAAAGCACCATAGCCTCGATCGTCATGCCCCCTTCAGCCAGGCATATCGCAGCTTGGAAGTGAGATGTGCAGCGCGCAAAAAAGAGGCGGGAGGTCAACTCCAGTCGATCTTCTGTATCAGGTAAAAGCTGAGTGGTATCCACTGCGAGCTTTGAGCAAGCCTTAGCGAAGGCGAAGAGATCGCCATATTTTTCGAGTTGTTCTTCCCTAATGGATGCTGCGCTTTCTCCAGTAAAGCCTTCGTCTTCAAAACTCATTCGTACTCCTAAATCGCGGATCCGCGCTGGATAAATGGGGCAATTCCACCCATAGCCAGAGAAGCCGGGAGTAAGCGCTTTTCTTGAGATTTATTCTTAGGAGCAGGGTGGTTTTTTCAAAAAGAGCGATATCAGCGATATGGTATCGCTAATGGGCCTGGAGGCCCCGGTTTTGCTGGGCTTTCGGTATTACAAGGGAGGGTAATATGAAGCGATATGAAAAGTAATAACTCTGCCAAAGCCCCGGTTTCATTGGGTTTTAAGGAATAGAAATATAGCTTTAAAGAAAGGTAATACTATCGCCTTCCTATCGCTCAGATATCGCTGTTTCCTGAAAACGCTGGAAGCCTTGATCTGCAAGGGCTGTAGCCATTTTTCGAAGGGGATATTACTAATATTACTTTTTTACAGGCCCCCCACGAGTTTTAGGATTGGCACCTATATGGGGGGGGGGGATCAGGCTGTGCGGCTATTCGCGTCAGCTCTCATGAAACGGCCCCCAATACGGCCCCCAGAGGGATGCGGTATGGGATCAACAGAGCTGCAAGCCTTGAAAATAGTGGAGCGGGTGGCGGGAATCGAACCCGCGTGATCAGCTTGGGAAGCTGGAGTAATACCATTATACGACACCCGCTCAGAGCGGCTGACTTTGTACCAGAAGTCGGCCTTGATGAGAAGTTTTATTCTTCAAATGTTTCATTTGTAGCGGTTTTTTCGCCCTGTTGTTTGCTCCGGGCACCCTCACAGGGAAAGTGACGGGTGCTGGGGGTGTGTCGGTTTTAAAAAATCGAGCAGGGCGTTTTTACTGATATGGCTGGCGGATTTGTGTTCCATATCCAGAAAATGCCCGGTGTTTTCCAGGCTGACAAACTGGCTGTTGGCGATCGGTTGCGCAAAGTGCCGGGCATCGCTGGCCACGGTGTATTCGTCCCATTCGCCATTGATAAACAGCACAGGAATTTCAATACCCCGGGCGGCGCTGAGGAAGCATTGCTGGTCGCTGCTGAGGACGTGGTTTATATGAAAGTGCATTTGCGCGTATTCATGTTCGGCCAGGCTGCTGACATGGCGGAAGTTGAAGCGCTTGAACAGCGGCGGCAAATGCTTGCCCAGGGTGTCGTTGACCAGATGGCCGACCTGGGTACCGTTACGCGCTGCCAGGCAATGGCGGCCACGCTCCAGGTAGTCGCGCATGGCTTCGTTGATCAGCGGTGAAAAGGAACTGATCACGGCCTTTTCAATACGCCGTGGCGTGGCTGCCAGTGCGGTCAAAGCTGCCGTACCACCCCATGAAAATGAAAGCAGATAATTGACGTCAAAGTGCTCAATCAGCTCCAGAAGCACCAGGGCTTCCAGTTCCCTTGTCAGCATTTTCTGATGAGGGTTGTGGGGTTTTGATTTGCCCGCGTAGGGCTGATCGTAGAGCACCACGTTCAAATGCGGATGAAGGTTCTTCAGGGTTTGGCCAAAGGAGGCCGTCGTAGCCATCGAGCCGTTGACCAGGATGATGGTGTTTTCTGCCGTATCGCAGCGATAGAACTCAGTGTGAATGCGGTACTGGCCTTGAATGTCGAGCACGGCAATTTCGGGCTTGAGCATGGCGTCAGACTCCAGTGAATCGAGTGTCGGTCTGACTGATGGTGCTCTGTGATTGTTACAGAAAGGGGGCAGGCCCCGTTGCAGGTTAGCTCGCAGGGGCGGGGTGGAACTGCAGAGTTTCCTGCTCGCTCAATGCCCGGTACTCGCCGGGGGTCAGTTGGATGTCGAGCACCAATGGCCCGATACTTTCACGGTGCAGGCGCACCACCTTGTTATTGAAGTAGCCAAACATGCGTTTGACCTGATGGTAGCGACCTTCAACGATGCTCAGGCGCGCGCTGCAAGGGCCAAGCAGTTCCAGTTCGGCGGGCTGCGTGGTCAGGTCTTCAAAAGCGAAATAGACACCCTCACGGAATTTGCTGATATAGGCGTCGGTGATTTCCTGCTCGGTCTCGACGTAATACACCTTGGGCATCTTGGTTTGTGGTTGGGTGACATGGCGCGACCAGTGCCCGTCATTGGTGATCAACATCAGCCCACTGGTGTTGAAGTCCAGCCGGCCTGCGATATGCAGGTCGTGTTTGTCCGGCTCATCCAGCAAGTCGAGCACCGTTGGATGCTCCGCATCCTGGGTGGCGCTTACGCAACCGGTTGGCTTGTGCAGCATGAAGTAACGCGCCGGTTTGCCTGCCTGCAAGACGTGCCCGTCGCGCTCAATCCGGCTGAATGTACGGATTTCATGGCGTGGATCGCAGATGACCTGCCCGTCAACCTGGATGCGCTTCTCTATCAGGAGCAGGCGCACTTGTTGGCGGTTGAACTGGGGCAAGTTACTGAGAAAACGGTCTAAACGCATGGCGATCAATCACAGGAAATTCAGATGTGCATCTTACGTGAGGGCGGGCGCTGGCGCTGGCGGCAATTGGCTTTGTACCTGGGCACAGCGCGGGCAAAGGCATGTCAGGTCGCGCTGTTCAAGTGGCAGGGCGCGGATAACTTCAGGGGCAATGCTCACGCCATAGCACCAGCAGGGCTGTCCCTGGGTCCCGGGGTTTGCCATGGAGCAGTCGTTGCGGGCGCCGCAGGCGGGGCAAATGTCGGGGGTCGTCATGTCGGTGTGTCCGGCAGGTGTTCAGTGGCCCTATGGTAAACCCTGGAGGGGGAGTATGTAACTTAATACTACTGGATAGGTTTTTTGTATGCCGGTGTCCGGAAGTTGCTTGTTCTTTAAATGTGAGTGTTAAAAGTATTCGGGCGTGATTATCGGAAATTGGCTACGAATAACTGCATTGTCAAAAAAGGATGGTTGATTAGTATTGTTCTGGCAGGCAGTTGATGTCTGCCGCTATTAATCATCTTTAATGCATATTGTGCAGGGGTGGCTGTTTATGAAGGTTGTTTGGGTTTTTTTATGCACGCTGTTTTATTCGGTAATATCGTTGGCCAGTGGCTCTGAAAGTTGTCCGGGTGCCGGGAATGTGGCTCTCCGTGCTGGCGTTTACACGGCCCCGGCCAGCAGGGCCGGGGACGAGTGGATCGCAGTATCCAGTGCCGTGACGGCTTCGCAGCTAGAATCGTTTGAGGGTGCTGTTTTTTATCCGGAAAATAATCAGCCAGGCGCTGCAGGGCGGATTGGCTATTGTGAATACAAAGCCCGGGATCGCTCCCGTGTGAATTTGTATTATCGCCAGCGCACTGCAAATGAACATTCAATGCGGCTTGCCAATGTTGAAAACTGGAAGATGATTGAAAGTGGTCTGGGGCTGGTTGTTTATGAGTGCAATGCAGCCAATGCAAGCGCCTGTGCTTTTTCCATTATCGATTAAGCCAGTATTTATATTGTAGCAACGGAGGGGGAGGGGGCAGACATCCACCTGTCTGACACTTTTTGTAAATGGCACTTAATGCCTTTTTTAGGGTCTTAAAGGTGTCGGACAGCGTTGCTGTTTGTCGCCTCCCGGCGTCGCCGGGAGTGCTCTTTCGCGGTCCAGGAGGCCGCCATGTATCGTCGCCTGCTCTCTATTGTTGTCATTGGCTTGTCACTGTCTGCTTGTGTGCCTTACTACTCGGGCAGCACAGGTTATTACCGGTCTGAGGTATATACGGCTCCGGTGCTTTATTACGATGGTGGCTACCGGCCTTATTATGTATATCCGCGCAGCTATTATGCACCGCCTCCACGTTACTATCAGGGGTCACGTTACTACCCGGCGCCCCATGGCTACTATCGGGAACGGGGCTACCGCCCCGGCCACAGACCAGGCTATGGCGCCGGCTCTGGTCATGACTGGGGGTGGCGGGGCCGATAGTGCTGTTGACAACGGGGGCGACCTTTTCTAGTGTCCGCCCCATTGTTTTTCAGGATTTAGCCATGACGCCGGATGACCGTATAAAACTTGAACCTGTATGGAAGCAGGCCTTGCGTGAGGAGTTCGATAAACCTTACATGGCCGAGCTGCGCGAGTTTCTGCGCCAGGAGCATGCGGCCGGAAAAGAGATCTATCCGCCGGGCCCGCTTATTTTCAATGCCCTGAACCTGACGCCGCTGGACAAGATCAAGGTGGTGATTCTCGGGCAGGACCCTTATCACGGTCCGGGTCAGGCACATGGCCTGTGTTTTTCAGTACAGCCCGGTATCCCGACACCACCGTCCCTGGTCAATATCTATAAAGAGCTTAAACGCGACCTGAATATCGACATTGCGCCCCATGGCTGCTTGCAGCACTGGGCAGAGCAGGGCGTTTTGCTGCTCAATACGACGATGACGGTGGAGCGCGCCAATGCCGCTTCCCATGCCAAGAAGGGCTGGGAGCATTTTACTGACCGGATTATTCAGGTGGTCAGCGAGCAGCAACCCAAGCTGGTGTTCCTGCTGTGGGGTGCTCATGCCCAGAGCAAACAGAAACTGATCGATGCGACCAAACATCTGGTGCTGACGTCGGTGCATCCATCGCCGCTATCGGCGTACCGGGGCTTTATAGGCAACGGTCACTTCAGCCGCACCAACAAGTTCCTTGAGCAAAATGGCCTGGCTGCGATCGACTGGAAACTGCCACCGGTTTAAGTCATTGCTCAGCGGTACTAGGCACACCCAGCGTAATAGCCGGTGTGCCAGCACTTGTTGTCAGGAAGGGTTGGCTTGATCCTGGCGAGCCCAATAGCGAAACAGGGGTTCAGCCAAAAACAGCACGAAGATCAGGCGCATCACCTGCAAAGCGGTGACCAGGGGTACTGACAGTTGCAATGTTTCTGCGGTGAGGCTCATTTCTGCAATGCCGCCAGGCATCATCCCCAGGGTCATCGAGCGCAGATCGAGTTGGGTAAGGGCACTCAAGCCCAGCGCGCACAGGCTGGCGATCAACATGGTCAGGGCTGTGCCCAGCAGGGTTTTGCCGATGAACGACGGCGCCCGCCGAAAGAATGCCCGATTGAAATGACAGCCCAGCCCGCTACCAATCAACCACTGCCCCATCTGGCTGCTGCCGTCCGGCAGGCCTATATGCAGATCCCATAAAATACTCACGCCGGCACTGACCAGCAGCGGCCCGAACAACCAAGGGTTTGGCTGGCGCAAGCGTTGCCAGATCCAGGCCAGCAAGGCACCTGCCGGAAACAATAACGCCAGCCAGTAGAAGTTAATCGAGGCAGGCTGTACGGCGGGAGCACCTTCGCCCAGCAGGTACTTGAAGGCTGCCGGAACGCACAGCACAACGGTCAGTACCCGCAGGCTCTGGCCTGCAGCGACGCGGCTCAATACGGCGCCATTGCGTGCGCCGAGGTTGACCATCTCCCCCGAACCACCGGGCATGCTGGAGAAGAACGCGGTGGCGCGATCCTCACCGCTGCGTCGCATCAGCCATATACCGATCACGCTCGACACACTGGTGAGCAGGGCACCTGCCAGGATCAGCCAGAAATGCGCCAGCACCTGCTCCATCACCACTGGGGTGAAATGCAGACCGATACCGATGCCCACAATCCACTGACCGCATTTACGCCCGCCGGGAATCTCGGCCAGTTGCCAGGGTGTCAGGCAGCGCACCAGGATGATCGCCAGCAACGAGCCGACCATCCATGGCAATGGCCAGCCGATCAGGCTGGCGAGGTAGCCGCCAGCCAGGCCGACCAGCGGCGTGCCCCACCAATGCTTGATTTGTGAATCAAGCATTGGCCAGGGCGCGACGTTGGGCGCTGCGCTTGCGCCAGATACGGATTACCGGCAACAGCAGCATGATTGCTGTCAGCACCCAGACGCCCAGAGTGATCGGGCTTGCCCACAGGATCTCGAGCGCACCGTTGGAAATCGACAGGGCGCGCCGCAGGTTCTGTTCCATCAGCCCGCCCAGAATAAACCCCAGCAACACCGGCGACAGCGGGAAATCGAGCTTGCGCAAGATGTAACCGAAGATACCGATACCGATCATCAGGAACAGATCGAACGTGGTGGCATGCACGGCGTAAACGCCGATGGCCGTGATAATCGCGATCACCGGCACCAGCGCCCAGTTAGGCACCGAAAGAATCCGGGTAAAGATGCGGATCATCGGGATATTGAGGATCACCAACATGATGTTGGCAATAAACAATGAGGCAATCAGGCCCCAGACGATATCGGGTTGCTGTTGGAACAGCAGCGGGCCGGGAGTGATGTTGTACAGCGACAGGGCGCCGATCATCACCGCCGTGGTACCGGAACCCGGAACGCCCAGCGTCAGCATCGGCACCAGAGCACCGCAGGCCGAAGCGCCAATGGCGGTTTCAGGTGCAGCCAGACCACGCATGTCGCCCTGGCCAAATTTGCCGGTGGTGCCTGCCAGACGTTTCTCAGTCATATAGGCCACGGCACTGGCCAGTGTGGCCCCGGCCCCGGGGAGCACGCCCATGATGAAACCGAGCAAGCCACAGCGGATGTTCACCACGAACACTGCCGAAGCTTCCTTGAAGTTGAACATCATGCGGCCCGTAGCTTTAACCGCTTCCTGGCCGCGATGGGTTTTTTCCAGCAGCAACAGGATTTCGCTGATGGAGAACAAACCCAGTACCAGAACGACAAACTGAATGCCGTCAGTCAGGTGGATGTTGTCACCGGTGAAACGGTAGACACCGCTGTTGGCATCAATCCCCACACACGACAGAAACAGACCGATAAGTGCGGCGATAAAGGTCTTGAGCGGGCGATCCCCGGCCATGCCGCCCAGGCAGACAATGGCAAATACCATCAGCACAAAATACTCCGCCGGGCCGAAGGCAATTGCCCATTTGGCCAGCAGCGGGGCGAACAGTACCATGCCGCAGGTGGCAATAAAGGCGCCGATGAACGAGCTCCAGGCAGACAGCGAAAGTGCTACGCCCGCCAGGCCTTTGCGGGCCATCGGGTAGCCATCCAGGGTGGTCATCACGGTCGAGGCTTCGCCCGGGATGTTCAGCAGGATCGAGCTGATGCGCCCGCCGTATTCACAGCCCAAATACACCGCCGCCAGCAGGATCAGTGCGGACTCCGGAGGCAGGCCGAGGGCAAAGGCGATCGGGATCAGCAGGGCGACGCCGTTGATCGGGCCCAGGCCCGGCAACAGTCCGACAACGGTACCGATCAATGTGCCGCACAGGGCGGTCACCAGGTTGTACGGGCTTAGTGCGACGCCAAAGCCCTGGCCCAAATAACCAAACGTATCCATATCAGTTCTCCAGAGCTTCGAGCAGGCCGAGCGGCAGTGGAACGTCCATCGCTTTATCAAACAGCAGATAAAGGCCGACGCTCATCAGGCTGACAATCACACAGCTGGGTAGCCAGCGGCCGCCATACAGACGCGCCATCGGAATGCCGATCAGGATGCTGCTGAGGATAAATCCAAGGGGTTCGAACGTACCGGCGAAAATCAGCAGCAGCACCGTGCACAGCACGATCTTGGTCAGGGTTTCGCGGTCCAGCTGCGGGTCTTCTTCGCTGTGGACGACGGGCGTCGGACGAAAAATCATGTAGATCAGCCCCAGGCCCATCAGGCCGAGCATCAGTAGCGGGAAGGCACGCGGGCCGACCGGCTCGTAGGAAAACTGCGCTTGATAGGGCCAGGCCATCAGCGCCAGAGCGGCGCATACCAGCAGCAGCACCGAGGCAAAAATGCGTTGTAAGAGCATGGTTCACTCCTGTACCGGGCCTGCGAAGGCTCACAGCCCGGTCAGCGGTCAGCAGGGATTACTGAATGAGGCCAAATTCCTGGGCCAGAACCTTGTAGTCAGCCACCTGTTTTTTGACGTAGGTGTCCAGCTCCGGGCCGGTCATGGCAAACGGGAATAGCTCGCGCTGATCACGCAGGGTGTTGAACTCTTCGGAGGCCAGCAGTTTGTCGAAAGCGGCTTTCCACCACGCATAATCTTCGTCGCTGACCTTTGGCCCCAGGTAGAAACCGCGCACCACTGGCCAGACAATGTCATAGCCCTGCTCTTTGGCAGTGGGGATGTCTTTCATCTCCGGCTCGTCCAGGCGCTCGTTGGCGAATACCGCCAGCAAACGCATGTCGCCACTCTGGATATGCGGCATGGAGTCGGAAATGTCCGTACTGCCGACCTGAATGTGCCCACCCAGCAAGGCTGTAGCAATTTCGCCACCACCTTCCAGTGCCACGTAACGCAGGTCACGTGGGTTGATCCCGGCGGCCTTGGCGATGAGTGCGGTTTGCATCCAGTCCTGGCTGCCCACGGTGCCGCCTGAACCGATAACGACTTTGCTCGGATCTTTCTTCAGGGCTTGAACCAGATCGTCGAGGTTTTTGTAGGGCGAGTCGTTTTTCACTGCAATGGCCCCGTAGCTGGTGCCGACCGCAGCCAGCCAGCGCACTGCGCCCTCATCGAAACGGCCGAATTTGCCCTGCGCAAGGTTGAGCAGTGAACCGCTGGACCAAGCCACCAGCGTGCCGCCATCGGCAGGGCGCTGGGCAACGACTGCGTTGTAGGCAACGGCGCCTACGCCACCGGGCATGTAGGTCACGCGCATCGGTTTACTGAGCAGTTTTTCGTTGACCAGTGCGCTTTGCGCCAGCTTGCAGGTCAGGTCAAAGCCGCCGCCAGGGGAGGCCGGGGCAATGCATTCGGGGCGTTTGGGTTCAGCCAGCAGTTGGCCAGTGAAGAGCATGCAGCCGGCTGCAAGAGCCAGAGTGCGCAGGGGGAATTTCATATCGTCTCCTCAGGAGCTTTTGTTTTTATAGGGCAGTTTTGGGGTGTGCAAAATCATCGCGACAGAGCGCGGGTAGGGGTGAAATACAGGGATGAAGGGCTTTGGGCTGAAAAGTCAGCATGCAGGTGCTCCATTATTGTTCTTATTGGCGAAAACGCTTCGAGGCGTTTTTCGGACCATCATGCAGTGCATGACGGCGACAGGGATTGCTGTCAGTCTCGCGATGCTAGCCGGCCAACCTTTCGCTAACCTTTCAAAACAGATTCACTGCTTTTAGGCTTCACAGCACTCCTGCCGTCTGTACACTCCGCGCACAAAAGGCTGCGGCCTGGACAAAAAATCGAGGTGAAACCGATGCGTGTGCTTTTGGTCGAGGATCAGCTACAGCTGGCCGAGAGTGTTGCCCAAGCCCTGAAAGGTACAGGCCTGACCGTGGATGTTCTGCATGATGGTGTGGCCGCTGACCTGGCCTTGAGCAGTGAAGAATATGCCGTGGCGATTCTGGATGTAGGTCTGCCGCGCATGGATGGCTTTGAAGTACTGGCGCGTTTACGGGCCCGTGGCAAAACCTTGCCGGTGTTGATGCTGACCGCACGCAGTGACGTCAAGGACCGGGTTCACGGGCTTAATCTGGGGGCCGACGATTACCTGGCCAAGCCGTTTGAACTCACGGAGCTGGAAGCCCGGGTCAAGGCGCTGCTGCGGCGCAGTGTGCTGGGGGGCGAACGGCTGCAGCAATGCGGCGCCCTGGTCTACGACCTCGGAACCCGGCGCTTCACCCTTGGCGATGATCTGCTGGTGCTGACCTCCCGCGAGCAAGCGGTACTCGAAGCGCTGATAGCGCGCCCTGGCAGGGTCATGAGCAAGGAGCAGCTGGCGGCTCAGGTGTTCGGCCTGGACGAGGAAGCAAGCCCGGACGCCATCGAGATTTACATTCACCGCTTGCGCAAAAAACTCGACGGCCAGGCAGTGGCGATCGTGACGTTCAGGGGCCTGGGGTATTTGCTGGAAGGCCGCGATGCTTAAGCTCGACAGCTTGCGCTGGAGCCTGTTGTGGCACCTTACGCTGTTGCTGGTTGTGTTGATGCTGGCGAGCAGCTTGAGTGCTTATTTCAATGGTCGCGAGGCTGCCGATACGGCATATGACCGCACCCTGCTGGCATCGGCACGGACCATTGCCGCCGGCCTGTCGCAGCGTGATGGCAGCCTCAGTGCGGATGTGCCCTACGTTGCCCTTGATACCTTTGCCTACGACAGTGCCGGGCGTATTTACTATCAGGTCAACGATATTCATCAAAAGTTGATTTCTGGCTATGAAAACCTCCCTGCGCCGCCTGCAGGCACGCCGCGTACCGATGATTATCCGGCGTTGGCACGGTTCTATAACGGCACCTATCTGGGCCAGAACGTGCGTGTTGTGAGCTTGCTCAAGGCGGTGACCGAACCCAGCATGAACGGCATGGCGGAAATCCGGGTGGCCGAGACTGATGAAGCGCGGGTGGCAATGGCTCGTAGCTTGATGGCGGACACCTTGTTGCGCCTGGGCATGCTGGGGCTGGGGGCATTGCTGGTTGTGTGGTTCGCCGTAAGCGCGGCACTGCGCCCGCTGGAGCGTTTGCGCAGTGCCGTGGAGGAGCGCGAGATGGATGATCTGCGACCCTTGCCGCTGGTGTCGGTGCAGCGAGAACTACGGCCATTGGTACAGGCACTGAATCATTTTACCGAGCGTTTGCGTGGGCAGTTCGCACGTCAGGCGCAGTTTATTGCTGACGCGGCCCATGAGCTGCGCACGCCTCTGGCGGTCCTCAAGGCCCAGCTTGAACTGGGGTTGCGTGCGAAGGATCCGCAGACATTGCGCCATACCCTCGAGCAAGCGGCCCAGGGCACGGACCGGCTGACCCATTTGGCCAATCAATTGCTGTCGCTGGCGCGCATCGAAAACGGCGCCCGGGCCATTGCCGAAGGCGGTGCACAGTTGCTCGATCTGAGTCAATTGGCCCGGGAGCTGGGTATGGCCATGGCGCCGCTGGCCCATGCGCGGGGTTTTGCCCTGGCGCTTGAAGCCGACCAGCCTGTATGGCTGAAGGGTGAGCCCACGTTGCTGCATGAGCTGCTGAGCAATCTGGTAGACAATGCCATGGCCCACACACCGGTGGGTGGCAATGTGATTTTGCGCGTGACAGCACCCGCAGTACTGGAAGTCGAAGATGATGGTCCGGGCATTCCCCATGAAGATCGCGAACGGGTATTTGAGCGCTTCTACCGACGTAATCAGCAGGTGGCAGGCTCTGGGCTGGGGCTGGCGATTGTGGGTGAAATCTGTCGCGCCCATCTTGCCCAGATCAGTTTGCATGATGGCGCGCAGGGCGGGTTGAAAGTACGGGTGAGTTTTGTTCCGGTCAGTGCAGATCGGTTGTAGCCGCGGGTACATACGGCTGCAACCAGAGGTTCAGATAAACATCCAGCGCGCTTCGTGCAGTTGCTCCTGAAACTTCAGGTCATCAGCCTCCACGTTCAACTTCTTGAAAGCGGGCAGGGCGCTGAGTGCCTCCATGTCCTGATCCATAAACACGGTAGCGATTTGCACCAGATCGATGTAGTCGGTGGCCTTGGTTTGTCGAGAAAAGTCCTGATACAGCCCGGGAATCTTCAACAGCATTTCCGGAAACTCCCAGCCTGCCAGCAGTTTGTCGCCAATCAGCGGGTGAATGCTGTCAATGACGTGGTTAAGGGAAATCGGATCGGAAAGCAGTTCGTTGTGCTCTTCGGCATAAGTCAGGATGGGCAGGACGCCGATCTGATGCACCAGGCCACCCAGTGCCGCCTGGTCAGGCTTGAGCAAGGTATGACGGCGGCACAGGGTGTAGCAGATGCCGGCCACTTCCAGGCTCTGGCGCCATACATCGCGCATTTTCTGCTCGACCACTTCCGAGCGGGCATGGAAGATTTGCTCCATCACCAGACCGATCGCCAGATTGCTGCTGTAGTTGACCCCCAGGCGGGTGATGGCTGTGTGCAGGTCAGTCACCTCGCGAGTGGCGCGCAACATCGGGCTGTTGACCACTTTGATCAACCGCGCTGACAGCGCGGTGTCGCGACCTATGACCTTGCTCAAGTTGCTGACGCTGATTTCAGGGTTTTCCGCTGCCTTGCGAATATTTAACGCTACTTCCGGTAGTGTGGGTAGAACCAGGTCATCTCTATCAATGGCCTTAAGCAAGTCCATTTGGACTCTGTGCGCCAGCATGCTCATTTCTCTAGGTACTGCATTTCAATGTGTGGCAATCAACGCTGGATTTCGCGATCGCGGTCCAGTTGATACGGCAGCTCAAGCAGTGAAAGACCAGGGCCTTGCAGCTCACCCAGGTGAATATCCCCGGATTGCGCAGCATCACTGGTCAGCACGGCCAGCAGTTCAACACCGCTTTCGGCTTTCGCGGCCAGTACCACTTCGCCCACGGAACTGTTGTGGGACGGGGTGAACAAAGGCGTGCCAGGGGCGGGTACGTCATGCCCCGCCTCAAGGGACAAGCGGTAGAGATGGCGTTTGAGTTTGCCCAGGTACTGCATGCGCGCGACAATTTCCTGGCCGGTGTAGCAGCCTTTTTTGAAGCTGACACCGCCTACGGCCTGCAGGTTGATCATTTGCGGAATGAACAACTCACGGGTTTGGGCCATGACCTGGCCAATACCGGCGCGAACCTGGCCCAGCAGCCATTGGTTAAGGTCAGCCTCGGGCAGCTGAGCCTTGAGGTGCTGAACGAGGCTTTCAGTCTGTTCGACAGGGGCCCAGAGTTCCGCGCGGCCTTCAGAGGCGCGAATGGCGATCAGGTCGTTGGCACGAACGACGCTGTCAGTTTCAGCCGGCAGGTTCAAGCCAAGGCTTTGCAGTGCGGCATCCCCGTGGCTCAGGCCAAAGCGTACCCAGTTGGCACTGTCATCGGTCAGTTTGGACTTGGAGAACACGGCGTATTTTTTCAGGTCCGCCAACTGGGGCTCAACCAGTTCGCGGGCCATTGCCAGCAGGCAGCCATTGTCTTGCAGCACAATGCGAAAGCTCGATTGCATGCGGCCTTTTTGCGTGCAACGGGCGCCAAGGCTTGAGCGGGTTTCACTCAAATAGTTGAGGTTGCAGGTCAACTGCCCCTGCAGAAACTTGCTGGCGTCGTTGCCGATCACAGCAAAAATGCCTTCGTGGTTCAGGGTGCAGAAAAAAGCAGAGTCGGCCATGGGTCATCGCAGTTGAATAAGTCTGGAGCACATCATAGAGGTGCGCCTTGCAAATGGGTAGTTCGCAAAGGATGGACGGGACCGACCAAAGCCGTCTGTTCTATGATCGATCGGCCTGTATACTTGCGTTCTATTTGAGGAGCGCTCCATGGTCGAAGATGTTGAACTCAATCGTCTCTACTGGCACAGCCGTCGCGGCATGCTTGAACTTGACGTGTTGCTGGTGCCTTTCGTCAAGGAGGTGTACGCCACCCTTAATGACGTGGACCGCGAATGCTATCGCAAGCTGCTGGAATGTGAAGACCAGGACATGTTTGGCTGGTTTATGGAACGCGCCGAGTCCGAAGACCCGGAGCTGCAGCGCATGGTTCGGATGATTCTGGATCGTGTCCAGCCCAAGTAATCATTTTGAATGCCGCTGGCATGCCTGCGGGCAATTGCTGGCGGCGTATCTTGCAGCCCAGTTGCTGGCGCTGATCTCGATTTGCCTGCTTTCAATACCTGCCTGGGCACAGCTGCTCGGCGCTTTGCTGTGTCTGGCGCACGGGGCCTGGGCGCTGCCACGGCACATCCGCCTTACCCATGGCAGTGCCATTACCCGGTTGCGCCATGATGCCGATGGCTGGCAGTTGTGGAGCCGGGACAAGGGCTGGCAAGCGGTACAGTTGCGCCGCGACAGCCTGGCGCTGCCCTTGGTAGTCATTGTGCGTTTTCGCTTGCCGGGTGAGTGGCGGGTGCGGGCGGTGTGCATCCCGGCCACCGCGCTGGCGCCGGATCAGCACCGGCGCTTGCGCGTGCGCCTGAAGTTCAGTCGGCGTAGGTGGCTGGCACCAGAATAGTGTCCTGGGCCTCGGGCAGCATGTGCGGGTAGTCGAGGGTGTAATGCAAACCCCGTGACTCCTTGCGCGTCATGGCACTGCGGATCATCAGCTCGGCCACTTGCGCCAGGTTGCGCAACTCGATCAGATCGCGGCTGACCTTGTAATTGCTGTAGAACTCGTCAATTTCATCCAGTAGCAGGCGCACCCGGTGTTGGGCCCGTTGCAGGCGCTTGTTGGTGCGCACGATGCCCACGTAGTCCCACATAAAGCGCCGTAGCTCATCCCAGTTGTGGGCGATGATCACGTCTTCATCAGAGTCGGTCACCTGGCTGGCATCCCAGCTCGGCAGTGCCACGGGCGCGGCGATTTCGGGCGCCTGGGCGAGGATGTCGGCCGCTGCCGACTTGGCGTACACAAAGCACTCCAGCAGCGAGTTGCTGGCCATGCGGTTGGCGCCATGCAGGCCGGTGAAGCTGGTTTCGCCAATGGCATACAGGCCCGGTACATCGGTATGACCATGTTCGTCGACCATTACCCCACCACAGGTGTAATGCGCTGCCGGGACCACCGGGATGGCCTGTTTGGTGATGTCGATACCAAATTCCAGGCAGCGCTCATAAACCGTCGGGAAGTGAGCCTTGATAAATGTATCGGATTCATGGCTGATATCCAGGTACACGCAATCGATGCCCAGACGCTTCATTTCATGGTCGATGGCACGGGCGACGATATCCCGCGGTGCCAGTTCGTCCCGCGGGTCGAAGCGGTGCATGAAACGCTCACCGTTGGGCAACTTGAGGTGCGCGCCTTCGCCCCGCAGGGCTTCTGTAATCAGAAAGCTCTTGGCCAGGGGGTGGTACAGGCAAGTGGGGTGGAACTGGTTGAATTCCAGGTTGGCCACGCGGCAGCCCGAACGCCAGGCCATGGCAATGCCATCACCACAGGCGCCGTCGGGGTTGCTGGTGTAGAGATACACCTTGGCCGCGCCGCCAGTAGCCAGGATGGTGAACCGCGAGCCGAAGGTGTCAACTTCGCCTGTGGCACGATCCAGCACATAGGCGCCCAGGCAGCGATCGCCCGGCATGCCCAGCCGGCGCTCGGTAATCAGGTCGACAGCGACGCGCTGTTCGAGCAGTTCGATATTGGGGCGCTGGCGGGCCTGTTCGAGCAATGTCTTGAAAATCGCCGCGCCCGTGGCGTCGGCCGCATGGATGATGCGCCGATGACTGTGCCCGCCTTCACGGGTGAGGTGGAACTCGAAGCCCTGTTGCTCGGGGTCGATAGTGTCATCGCGGGTGAACGGCACACCCTGGTCGATCAGCCACTGGATGGCTTCGCGGCTGTGCTCGACGGTGAAGCGTACCGCGTCTTCATGGCATAGCCCGCCACCGGCATTGAGGGTGTCATCGACATGGGACTGCACCGTATCGGTGTCATCCAGAACAGCGGCGACGCCACCCTGGGCCCAGAACGTTGAACCATTGGCCAGATCGCCCTTGCTAAGCACTGCAATACGCATATGGCTGGGTAACGTGAGCGCAAGGCTCAAACCGGCAGCGCCGCTGCCAATCACCAGCACATCATGTTGAAAATGTTGGCTCATTCTTCTGACATCCGCAAAAAAGCGCCCTCTAGTATATAGAAGGGGGGATCGGCACAATGGCCGGGCCTTTATGGCATTGTGAAATTACAGCGGGCGCAAAGTGTGCCTCAGACTCGCAGGGTCTGCATGTCGATTTGCACAATTAATCTGCGAGTGGTGGCAGGGCTCAGGAATGACTCGAGTTCTGGTACGATTTCGTAGTGCATCTTGGGTGGTTTCGTACGATGGTTTTGAACTTTTCGTATGGCCTGGGGTTCCATAGTGGGCTCTCCTTGATGCAGGGGAACGGCGTCCAAATTGATGCGGGGTTTGTTTTTTCGACTCGACAGCTGAATTTGACGACAAGATTATTGACGCAGCCGGCCAAGCCCGAGCTGCGTTTTCGTGTGTGCCAAATCCGAGCGCGCAGGAAACTTGCCAGGGGGGAGAGAACTTTTGCGAAAAGCCCGAGTCTATGTTTGCAAGCCTGATCAATTAGCAAAGCAATCTTCCTCCCGGTCTTATGAGGAGTATTCATGCTAGCCCAGGAAGAGGATCAGCAGCTGGTCGAGCGCGTACAGCGTGGCGACAAGCGCGCATTCGATCTGCTGGTGTTGAAGTATCAACACAAAATTCTCGGGTTGATCGTGCGTTTTGTGCACGACACCCATGAAGCCCAGGACGTTGCCCAAGAGGCCTTTATCAAGGCCTACCGGGCGCTCGGTAATTTTCGCGGAGACAGCGCCTTTTACACTTGGCTGTATCGCATCGCCATTAATACGGCGAAAAATTACCTGGTGTCACGCGGTCGACGTCCGCCTGACAGTGACGTGAGCTCGGAAGATGCCGAGTTTTACGATGGTGATCATGGTCTCAAGGATCTTGAGTCGCCGGAGCGCGCTTTGCTCCGGGACGAGATCGAGAGCACCGTTCATCGCACTATTCAGCTACTGCCAGAAGATTTGCGTACGGCGTTAACTTTACGTGAATTCGATGGTCTGAGTTATGAGGACATTGCGAGCGTCATGCAATGCCCGGTAGGTACCGTGCGCTCCCGGATTTTCCGCGCCCGGGAAGCCATAGACAAAGCCCTGCAGCCGTTGTTGCAGGAAAACTGAGACAGCGGCGACAGCCAAGAGAGGAACCGCCATGAGTCGTGAAGCCCTGCAGGAATCGCTGTCCGCAGTGATGGATAACGAAGCGGACGAACTGGAACTGCGTCGGGTATTGAATGCCTTCGACGACACACAAACCCGTGACACCTGGTCCCGTTATCAGGTGGCGCGTGCTGTGATGCACAAGGACCTGTTGATTCCGCGCCTGGACATCGCATCTGCCGTTTCGGCCGCGCTGGCCGAAGAACAAACCCCGGCCAAGGTAGTCCGCGGGCCGTGGCGCAGTATTGGTCGTCTGGCCGTAGCCGCGTCGGTAACCGTCGCTGTTCTGGCGGGTGTACGCCTGTACAACCAGGACGACATCGTTGGTAACCAGCTTGCCCAGCAAAACCCGGCTCAAAGCCTGAGTGCGCCGATGGCCAAGGGCCCGGCAGTACTGGCCAACTACAGCGAAAACGCCGACCAGGCCACCGGCCCGATGGCCAACGGTGTGCTGCAAGGTCAGCCAGGCTGGCAGGACCAGCGTTTGCCAGGGTACCTGCGTCAGCACGCAGAGCAAGCCGCATTGAAAGGGGCTGAAAGCCCACTGCCTTATGCTCGTGCTGCGAGCCTGGAAAACCGTTAAGGACCATCATGCGCGTCCTACCCTTGCTACCTCTTCTGCTCAGTGGCTGGTTTGTTGTGCCTGCCCATGCGGATGAAGCCCAGGACTGGCTCAAACGTCTTGGGCAGGCCGAGCAACAGCACAGCTATCAAGGCACTTTCGTTTACGAGCGCAACGGTAGTTTTTCTACCCACAGCATCTGGCACCTTGTGCAGGATGGCAAGGTTCGTGAGCGGTTGATGCAACTCGATGGCCCCGCACAAGAGGTGATTCGAGCAGACGGGCGCACTGAATGTGTCACTGGCAAGCTGGCCCCGCGCCTGGGCGATGTCTCCGCTGTTGCGGCGCGGCAGTTCGATGTACAGAAGCTCAATGATCTGTATACCGTGGCAATGGAAGGCAACTCCAGGGTTGCCGGGCGCCCGGTAGCGGTTATTTCGCTGGCGCCGCGTGATCAGCATCGCTACGGGTTTGAACTGTATCTGGACCGGGAAACCGGTTTGCCTATCAAGTCATTGTTGCTCAATGACAAGGGGCAATTGCTTGAGCGTTACCAGTTCACCACCTTGACCACAACGCCACCGGATGACAGCCAGCTCAGTCCTGCCGCGAAGTGCCAACCTGTTGCCCAGGCGGACGCCGGGGCCAAACTGGGCAGCACAACCCAGGCCTGGCATTCCGACTGGCTGCCTTCCGGTTTCGAGCAAGTCAGCAGCACGGTACACCGTGACCCGCGCACCCGGATCGAAGTCACCAGCCTGCTGTATGACGACGGGCTGACGCGCTTCTCCGTGTTTATCGAGCCGCTGCAGGGGGCTGCGGTGCCTGATGCCCGTGTTCAGCTGGGGCCTACAGCCGCCGTCACACGACACCTGAGCACACCTCAGGGCGACATGATGGCCACTGTGGTGGGTGAAATCCCGATGGGAACTGCGGAGCGGATCGCACTCTCGATGCGTGTCGGCAAAGACGACGCCCAGGCCAAACCATAGGGTTGCACCGACATGGCGGGTGACAATTTTCGATTTGCCATTTTTTTGTCTTTTTATAAAGGTCAGGGCCCTCAAGGGCTCTGGCCTTGTTTGTTTTCCGGGGCCTGAAAAACGGTCTATGCTTTGGACTTGTTTTTTGGTGCCTGTCGCTTAACTCTGCTGTTATTAACGGGAGCTGTATGTCGATGCCTCGATTGAAATCTTATCTACCCATTTTTGCAGCCGTGCTGATGCTCGGGCAGGCAGTGCCGGTCATGGCTGAAGCGCAGCTACCTGACTTCACCCAATTGGTTGAGCAAGCCTCACCGGCCGTGGTGAATATCAGCACTACGCAAAAATTGCCGGAGCGGCGGGTCTCCAGCATGGGTCAAATGCCCGACCTGGAAGGCCTGCCGCCGGGGCTGCGCGAGTTCTTCGAGCGCAGCATGCCACCTGCCGGCAAAGGCGGTCGTCAGCGCGAGGCCCAGTCCCTGGGCTCGGGTTTTATCATCTCTCCCGATGGCTACATCCTGACCAACAACCATGTGGTTGCTGATGCCGATGAAATCATCGTGCGCCTGTCCGATCGTAGCGAGTTGAAAGCCAAGCTGGTGGGCACAGATCCGCGCTCCGACGTGGCCTTGCTCAAGATTGATGGCAAGAACCTGCCAGTGCTGAAACTGGGCAAGTCTCAGGACCTCAAGGCCGGCCAGTGGGTAGTTGCCATCGGTTCGCCGTTTGGCTTTGACCACACCGTGACCCAGGGCATCATCAGTGCCATGGGGCGCAGCCTGCCAAATGAAAGCTATGTGCCGTTTATCCAGACTGACGTGCCGATCAACCCGGGCAACTCGGGTGGTCCGCTTTTCAACCTGGCAGGTGAAGTAGTAGGTATCAACTCGCAGATCTACACCCGTTCGGGCGGCTTTATGGGCGTGTCCTTCGCGATTCCAATCGATGTGGCGATGGACGTGGCCAACCAGCTCAAGGCTGGCGGCAAGGTTAGCCGTGGCTGGTTGGGCGTGGTGATTCAAGAGGTCAACAAGGACCTGGCCGAGTCCTTTGGTCTGGATAAACCTGCCGGTGCACTGGTAGCACAGGTACTGGATGACGGCCCGGCTGCCAAAGGCGGCCTGCAGGTTGGTGACGTGATCCTGAGCATGAACGGTCAGCCGATCGTCATGTCGGCAGATTTGCCGCACCTGGTTGGTGCCCTCAAGGCAGGGAGCAAGGCAACGCTTGAAGTGATTCGTGACGGCAAGCGCAAAACCCTGGACCTGACTGTTGGCGCCATCCCTGATGACGCGAAAGATATCGCTTCGGTTAACGGCGCCGAGCAAAGCAGCAATCGTCTCGGTGTGTCCGTTGCTGACCTGAGTGAAGAGCAGAAGAAGGCCAACGACATCAAGGGCGGTGTGATCATCACTGACGTTCAGGACGGTCCAGCAGCCTTGATTGGCCTGCAGCCTGGTGACGTGATTACCCACCTGAACAATCAGGCAATCACCAATGGCAAGGAGTTCACCGAGATCGCCAAGGCATTGCCGAAGAACCGTTCGGTGTCGATGCGCGTTCTGCGTCAGGGGCGTGCCAGCTTCATCACCTTCAAGCTGGCGGAGTAAGTTAACTGAAGGCTGACCTGGATGGGAGCGAGCCTGTTCGCAACAGCAGTGGCAGTGTTTAACTGACATCTGCGCTGTCTGCTTCGCGAGCAGGCTCGCTCCCACAGGGAGCTAACCGTTATCATCAAGCCCGTATCGCGAGATACGGGCTTTTTTTATTTCTTCTGCTTGGGGATGCGTACCAACTGCGTATTGGAATACATGTCATGCCAGGTGCGGTTTTGCTTGTCGAAGACAGACCAGATAAAACCCAGCCCCAGGCATAGCCATGAGCCAATGGAAACGATAAAGCGCAGCAAGGCTTGCCACAGGCTGATAGCCGTACCATCGGCGTTCTGCACGCGAACCCCCCAGACCTGCATGCCCAGGGTTTGTCCGGAATGGGTCCAGAACTTGGCAAAGAAGCCGAACAGGACAAAAAACAGGATGGTCGACAACAGCGGGTCACCGTCCAGTGCGCCTGCTTCTGACAGCTCACGCATTTTGGCTTCGCCAATAAAGCTCATCATGATCAGCTTGTAGATAAAGGTGGTGACGATCAGCAGGGCGGTACACAGCAGAAAGTCGTAGAACATGGCTGCCAGGCGGCGCCCCAGGCCAACGGTGGGAAAGTCGCCTTGAG
Organism: Pseudomonas fragi; assembly: GCF_002269505.1. Taxonomy (GTDB): domain Bacteria; phylum Pseudomonadota; class Gammaproteobacteria; order Pseudomonadales; family Pseudomonadaceae; genus Aquipseudomonas; species Aquipseudomonas fragi_D. The sequence continues at coordinate 79,640 of NZ_NQKQ01000002.1, forward strand.
GGCTAAGTGGTTGTTTCGACATGGCAGGGTCTCGTGAAGGAAAAAAGCCATCTTACGGAATAACGGCCATAAAAAAGCCTCTGATGTCACCATCAGAGGCTTTTGTGTACGAGATCAGCCTTCGGCTTGAACTTCGTCCGCCTGTAGGCCTTTTTGACCTTGAACCGAGATGAAGGTCACTTTCTGGCCTTCCTTCAGGCTTTTGAAGCCATTGCCCTGTATGGCACGGAAGTGCACAAACAGGTCCGGGCCGTCTTCAGGGGTGATAAAACCAAACCCCTTCTCATCGTTGAACCACTTGACCGTACCGCTCTGACGTTGGGACATTTCTTAATTCCTTGACGCTAACAATTAATGACAGCCTCTTTCAAATGAAAGAGTACTGGTGCTGGGTTGCAGGAAAGTAAGAGACGCAGAACGGGATGTAGCAAACGTTGAGCTACTGCCCAGGTCACGATTCCAGCGACCCATGCAAACACAGTGGGCAAACTCTACGAAACTGTAATTGAAAAAACAAGCCCCTTAAATACGCCGCAGGGCCGCGGTTTTTAATGCACTTGGCGTATGTTAAAAGATCACAGCGTTATAGGATTGTTCAATTATTTTCGTGGGTTAAACACTGTTTTCGCTATCGAAAGTTTGCACTGTTATGTGGCAGTTGCATGACACGTGCGCACCGTGAACATGCAACTGTGTAACTTTTTGTTTAGCCGCGGTAATAACGTTGAGCTACAAACGGCATCTTCGATACTTTCATCGGTACGCGTTTGCCTCGCACGATTGCCCAGACTTCAGTGTCCACAGGCGTGAACGCGATATCCAGATAACCCATCGCCAAAGGCGCGCCCAGTGTCGGGCCAAAGCCGCCGCTGCACACAGTGCCGATCACTATACCTTCGGCATCGACAATTTCTGCGCCTTCACGCACCGGGGTACGCTCCTGCGGCAACAGGCCCACGCGTTTGCGCGCCACACCGTTCTGCTGCTGGGCGAAGATATTTTCGGCGCCCGGGAAACCACCGGCCCGCGGGCCGTCAGCTCGACGGGCCTTGGAGATGGCCCAGAGCAGGCTGGCTTCGATTGGCGTGGTGGTGTCGTTCATGTCGTGGCCGTACAGGCACAGGCCCGCTTCCAGGCGCAGCGAGTCCCGTGCGCCAAGGCCGATGGCCTGAACCTCTGGCTCGGCCAGCAGGCGGCGGGCCAGTTCTTCAGCGCGCGCGGCGGGCACGGAGATCTCGAAGCCGTCTTCACCGGTATAGCCCGAACGGCTGACGTAGCAATCCGCGCCCAGCAAGGTCACCGGGGCAAATTGCATAAAGGTCATGTTTGTCACTTGTGGCGCCAGGCGTTGCAGCACGTTGACCGCAGCCGGCCCTTGCAGGGCCAGCAGGGCGCGCTCTTCAAACAGCGGCTGGATCTGGCAGTGGGCGCTCAAATGCTTGCGCAGGTGGGCCAGGTCCTGATCCTTGCAGGTGGCGTTGACCACCAGAAACAATTCGTCATTGCCCAGATTGGCGACCATCAGGTCATCGAGGATACCGCCCTGTTCGTTGGTGAACATGGCATAACGTTGCATGCCCACCGGCAGGTCGATGATATCGACCGGCACCAGAGCTTCCAGTGCCTTGGCCGCATCGGCGCCGGTCAGACGGATCTGGCCCATGTGCGATACATCGAACAACCCGGCCTGTTCACGGGTGTGCTGGTGTTCTTTCATCACCCCCAGCGGGTACTGCACGGGCATGTCGTAGCCGGCAAACGGAACCATGCGGGCGCCGAGTTCAAGGTGCAGTGCATGCAGCGGGGTTTTAAGCAGTTGTTCGGTGGACATTCGAGACTCCTTGAAAATCAGCACTCAATAATGTTGACAGCCAGACCGCCGCGGGCGGTCTCCTTGTATTTGCTTTTCATGTCGGCGCCGGTCTGGCGCATGGTGCGGATCACCTTGTCGAGCGAGACAAAATGCTGACCATCACCGCGCAGCGCCATACGCACTGCGTTGATGGCCTTGACCGAGCCCATCGCGTTACGTTCTATGCACGGTACTTGCACCAGCCCGCCAATCGGATCGCAGGTCAGGCCGAGGTTGTGCTCCATGCCGATTTCGGCGGCGTTCTCGACTTGCTGTACGTTGCCGCCCAGCACTTCACATAACGCGCCGGCCGCCATTGAGCAGGCCACTCCGACTTCACCCTGGCAGCCAACTTCCGCTCCGGAAATCGAGGCGTTTTCCTTGTACAGAATGCCAATGGCGGCGGCGGTAAGCAGAAAACGGACGACGCCGTCTTCATTGGCGCCGCCGATAAAACGCATGTAGTAATGCAACACGGCCGGGATAATCCCCGCCGCCCCGTTGGTCGGCGCAGTGACCACGCGCCCGCCGTTGGCGTTTTCTTCATTGACAGCCAGGGCATACAGGTTCACCCAGTCCAGTACTGACAATGCATCGCGCAACGCGGCCTCGGGGTTGCTGCACAGCTGACGGTGCAGTGCAGCAGCCCGTCGCTTGACCTTTAGCCCACCGGGCAAAATGCCTTCGTTGCGGCAACCCGCACTCACGCAGTCCTGCATCACTTGCCAGATATTCAGCAAGCCGGCGCGGGTCTCGGCCTCGGGGCGCCAGGCGCTTTCGTTGGCCATCATCACTTCACTGATCGACAGGTCATGAGTGACGCAATGGCGCAATAAATCCTTGGCGGTCTTGAAGGGGTATTGCAGCGGGGTGCTGTCTTCGACGATACGGTCAGCGCCCGCGGCGCCTTCATCCACTACAAAGCCGCCACCGACCGAGTAATACTCGCGGCTGCGGATCTGGATGCCGGCGGCATCCAGAGCCCGAAAAATCATGCCATTGGGGTGATAGGGCAGGGGTTTGCGAATCATCGCCAGGTGCGATTTTTCGTTGAAATCGATGGGGTGTTCGCCCAGCAGGTTCAAGCGCCCGCTGCTGCGAATGGCGGCCAGTCGTTCGGCCACGATTTCAGTGTTGACGGTATCCGGATGCTCGCCTTCAAGCCCCAGTAGCACGGCTTTGTCGCTGCCGTGGCCTTTGCCGGTGGCGCCGAGGGAGCCATAGAGTTCAACTTTTACACAGGCTGTTTGTTGCAGCAGCTCATCACGGCGCAGACCTTCGGCAAAACGCGCAGCAGCACGCATGGGGCCGACGGTATGGGAACTGGAGGGGCCGATGCCAATCTTGAACAGGTCGAACACGCTTAGTGACATAGGGTTCTCCGGTTTCTTATAGGTTTATTGGCAAAAAATAACCTGTAGTCGCTGCCGCAGGCTGCGAAGGGTTGCGAAGCAACCCGTTTTTCTTGAAAACCCTGCGATCCCCATCGCAGCCTTCGGCAGCGACTACAAATTGTGTTTACGCCTCCTGATAGCTCTCGATCGACGGGCACGCACACACCAGGTTGCGGTCGCCAAACACGTTGTCGACGCGACCGACCGGTGGCCAGTACTTGCCTTCGATCAAGGACGCCACCGGGTACACCGCCTGTTCGCGGCTATACGGGTGGGTCCATTCGCCAACCATCTCGGCAGCGGTGTGCGGAGCGTTTTTCAGCGGGTTGTCTTCCTTGTCCAGGCCGCCGCTCTCGACTTCGCGGATTTCTTCGCGGATGCAGATCATGGCCTCACAGAAGCGATCCAGCTCTTCCTTGGACTCGCTTTCGGTCGGTTCGATCATCAGCGTGCCGGCCACCGGGAACGACATGGTCGGAGCATGGAAGCCAAAATCGATCAGGCGCTTGGCTACGTCGTCGACGCTGATGCCGCTGGTTTCCTTGAGCGGGCGCAGGTCGAGGATGCATTCGTGGGCGACCAGGCCGTTGCTGCCCGAGTACAGCACCGGGTAGTGCTCTTCGAGACGGCGGGCAATGTAGTTGGCGTTCAGGATGGCCAGTTGCGATGCACGCTTGAGGCCTTCACCGCCCATCATGCGGATGTACATCCAGGTGATCGGCAGGATGCTGGCGCTGCCAAACGGTGCCGCGCAGACCGCGCCTTCCTTGCGCTCCATTGCCGCGTGCCCTGGCAGGAACGGTGTGAGGTGCGATTTGACGCCAATCGGGCCTACACCCGGGCCGCCACCGCCGTGGGGGATGCAGAAGGTCTTGTGCAGGTTGAGGTGGGACACGTCGCCGCCGAACTTGCCCGGTGCGCACAGGCCGACCATGGCGTTCATGTTGGCGCCGTCGATGTACACCTGGCCGCCGTTGTCATGAATGATGCCGCAGATTTCGCGAATGCCTTCTTCGAAAACACCGTGGGTCGAGGGGTAGGTGATCATCAGCGCGGCGAGGTGGTCGCGGTGCTCGATGGCCTTGGCACGCAGGTCTTCGATATCGACGTTGCCGCGGGCGTCACAGGCGGTGACCACCACACGCATGCCGGCCATGTTGGCGGTGGCCGGGTTGGTGCCGTGGGCCGAGGACGGAATCAGGCAGATATCGCGGCGCTCATCGCCACGGCTCTGGTGGTAGGCACGAATTGCCAGCAAACCGGCGTATTCGCCCTGGGAACCGGCGTTTGGCTGCAGGGAAATGGCATCGTAGCCGGTAGCCGCGCAGAGCATGGCTTCCAGCTCGGTGGTCAGTTGCTGGTAGCCCTGGCTTTGCTCGGCAGGAGCAAACGGGTGCAGGCTGCCGAACTCGGCCCAGGTGACCGGGATCATTTCGCTGGCGGCGTTGAGCTTCATGGTGCACGAGCCCAACGGGATCATGGTGCGATCCAGCGCCAGGTCCTTGTCGGCCAGCTTGCGCAGGTAGCGCATCAGCTCGGTTTCAGAGTGGTAGCGGTTGAACACCGGGTGGCTGAGGATCGGCGACTGGCGCAGCAGGGCGGCGGGCAGGGTGGCCGTTACGCTGGCGGCCAGTGCGTCGAAGTCAGGCAGCGTCTGGCCGTCTGTGGCGAGCAATGCCCAGAGCGCAGTGACGTCGGACTGGCTGCTGGTTTCATCCAGCGACAGGCCCAGGCGCTGGTCGTCGATCACGCGCAGGTTGATGTTCTGCGCATGGGCCTTGGCGTGCAGCGCTGCTGTGTTGGTGCCGGTGTTGAGGGTCAGGGTGTCGAAGAACTGTTCCTGCTCGACCTTCAGCCCCAGATCGCTCAGGCCACGGGCCAGGATCGCGGTCAACTGGTGAGTGCGTTGGGCGATTTGCGTCAGGCCTTTAGGGCCGTGGTACACGGCATACATGCTGGCGATGTTGGCCAGCAGTACTTGTGCGGTACAGATGTTGCTCGTGGCCTTCTCGCGACGGATATGCTGTTCGCGGGTTTGCATGGCCAGGCGCAGTGCCGGCTTGCCGTGACGGTCAACCGAAACACCGACCAAGCGGCCCGGCATGTCGCGCTTGAACGCGTCGCGGGTAGCGAAGTAGGCCGCATGCGGGCCGCCGAAGCCCAGTGGCACGCCAAAGCGCTGCGCGCTGCCGATGGCAACGTCTGCGCCGAACTCGCCCGGCGGGGTCAGCAGGGTCAGGGCCAGCAGGTCGGCGGCTACAGCCACCAGCGCGTTGGCGGCGTGGAAGCGCTCAACCAGTTCGCGATAGTCGAACACGTCACCGTTGCTCGCCGGGTATTGCAGCAGAGCGCCGAAGAAGGCCGACACGTCGGTCAGTTCGCGCTCGTCGGCCACGAACACTTCAATGCCCAGTGGCTCGGCACGGGTGCGCAGCACGTCGAGGGTTTGCGGGTGGCAGTGGCTGGAAGCAAAGAAACGGTGGCTAGTTTTGTTCTTGCTCAGGCGTTTGCAGAAGGTCATGGCTTCGGCAGCGGCGGTGGCTTCGTCGAGCAGCGAGGCGTTGGCAATCGGCAGGCCGCTGAGGTCGCTGATCAGGGTCTGGAAGTTGAGCAGCGCTTCGAGACGGCCCTGGGAGATTTCCGGCTGGTAGGGCGTGTAGGCGGTGTACCAGGCCGGGTTTTCCAGGAGGTTGCGCAGGATCGGCGACGGTGTGTGGCAGTTGTAGTAGCCCTGGCCGATATAGGTTTTGCACAGCTGGTTTTTGGCTGCGATGGCCTTGATCGAAGCCAGGGCGTCGGCTTCGCTTTGACCAGCGGGCAAGTTGAGCACGCTGGTGCCCTTGATGCTTTCCGGGATCACGCTGGCGCTGAGGCCTTCCAGGGAATCAAAGCCCAGAGTGGCGAGCATCGCCTGCTCATCGGCCTGGCGCGGGCCAATGTGGCGCGCGATAAATTCATTGGCAGTGCTGAGATTGATGGTCATGGCTGGGCTCTCAGTTGTCGTCTTGGGCTTTGATCAGGCGGTCGTAGGCGTCCTGATCGAGCAGTTGGCCAACAGCGTTGGCGTCGGCGGGCTTGAAGCGGAAGAACCAGCCTTCGCCCAGCGGGTCTTCGTTGACCAGCTCCGGGCTGCTGTCGAGCGCCGGGTTCACTTCGATCACTTCGCCGTCCAGGGGCATGTACACGCCGCTGGCCGCCTTGACCGACTCAACGGTGGCGGCTTCGGCGCCCTTGTCGTAGGACTGTAGCTCGGGCAGTTGCACAAACACCACGTCACCCAGAGCGTTTTGCGCAAACGCGGTAATCCCCACGGTTACGGTGCCGTCAGCTTCGGCGCGCAGCCATTCGTGGTCTTCTGTAAAACGCAACTCGCTCATGGAAACTCCTCAAGGCCAGACATGTCTGGTGGTCACAGGTAAATGCTCGTGCAGACCGAGCTTATGAGGAGTTCATTGCAAGATGATTGCCAGTTTAAAAATATCCTTATTTATCAATTACTTAAGATTTTATAAGCCGTATTTGAAGAGCAAGGCTGTAGCGAATTCGATACGGCCTGAAGGCCATAAAAAAATCCAAGGGGATCAAAGCCTTGCGTGGCATGGGTAGAGAGGGCGTGTATCGAATTCGTTCCGGTGGAGTGAATTCGATACAAGGCTTGAGTTGCCAATGAGCGGGAGCACAAATTCTGTAGCAGCAACGAAAGCTGCGTTCGGCAGCTGCAAGGTCTGAAGGGAATTTTAACTGTGGGAGCGAGCCTGCTCGCGAACGACTTTCGCGAGCAGGCTCGCTCCCACAGGGAGGGTTGACCGGCAACAGAGTATCTACAGGGTTCTATGTCCGTCAGGCCTTGCCCGGGATGCCGTACTTGCGCAGCCGATGGGCTATGGCGGTGTGACTGGTTTGCAGGCGGCTGGCGAGCTGACGGGTGGAGGGGTAGCTGACGTAGAGCTTCTCCAGCAGCGCTTTCTCGAATGTTTCGACGGCGTGTTCCAGGGTTTCAATTTCGCCGTCGCTCTGGCGTGCCACCGAGGTGCCGGCGATATCCAGGTCGCCAATGTCCACCAGCGAACCCTCGCAGATGGCCGCTGCTCGAAAGATCACGTTCTGCAACTGGCGTACGTTGCCGGGCCAGCGGTTGCCCAGCAGCGCCGGGTAGGTGCCGGGTGCCAGGCGACACGCCGGGCGCTGGATCTGGGTGCAGGCCTGCTGCATGAACGCGCGTGCCAGCAACAAAATATCCTGGCCGCGTTCACGCAGAGGCGGTACTTCGATATTGAGCACGTTCAGACGGTAGAACAGGTCTTCGCGAAAGCTGCCTTCGTTGACCATTTTTTCGAGATTGCGGTGCGTGGCGCTGAGGATGCGCACATTCACCTTGACCTCGCGTTCACCGCCCACCCGGCGAAAGCTGCCGTCATTGAGAAAGCGCAGCAGCTTGGCTTGCAGGTAGGGTGACATTTCGGCTATTTCGTCGAGAAATACCGTGCCGTTGTTGGCCAGTTCCATCAGCCCCGGTTTGCCGCCGCGCTGGGCGCCGGTAAAGGCGCCGGGGGCATAGCCGAACAGTTCGCTTTCAGCCAGGTTCTCCGGGAGCGCAGCGCAGTTGAGGGCCAGAAACGGCGCGGCAAAACGGTCACTGATGGCATGGCAGGCGCGGGCCACCAGCTCTTTGCCGGTGCCGGTCTCACCCTGGATCAGCAACGGTGCGTCGAGCGCCGCTACGCGCTGCGCACGGGCTTTGAGGGTGCGGATGGCAGGCGAGTCGCCGAGCAGGGCATCAAAGCCTTCAGCGTGATCGTGGTGCAGCGCCGCCAGTCGCTCGCCGATCCGGCTTGGCTGGTACAGGGTTAGCAGGGCGCCTGCATCGGTGATCGGTGTGGCGTCGAGCATCAGTGGATGGCCGTTGAGCGTGACCTCGCGCAGTGGCAGGCGAAAGCCGTTTTCCAGCAGCACGTCGAGCAATCCGGGGTCGCTGAACAACTGGCCGATACTCTCGCCGGTCGGCTCATGGCCATACAGTGCCACCAGTGCCGGGTTGGCCAGCAACACGTGGCCTTCGCTGTCGAGTGCCAGTACCGGGTCGGTCATGGCGGCGAGCAAGGCGTCCAGTTGCAGGTGGCGGCGCTGGCCGGGAAGGATGTCGACAACGGTGACCGTCTGTACACCCTTGACGCCGAACAGCGCCTCGCGCAACTCGTCGAGCACTTGCGGGCTGAGGGTGGGCGCGTCGATGTAGACGTTGGGCGGGACCATTTCCACCGCATCCAGATTGAGGTTACGCCCGCCCAGCAACGCCAGGACTTCCTGGGTGATGCCAACACGGTCGATAAAACTGACATGGATACGCATGGGAAAGGCAAACACTTCTGGCCAGCAAGGATGACCAGTATGCCTTGGCGGGGAGCCAAGGCCAAAGATGATGTAGCCGCTTCGCTCCTCAGCGGCTACAGATTTTAGTGTCGGGTCAGTCCAGATGATCAAGCTTGATCGGGTCGCCCGGCTTGTGGTTGAGCTGGGCCATCACGTCGGCGAACATCTTGTCGTAGTAACCGTGCATCGAACGGATGTCAGCGGTTTTTGGAATGCCATGTTTCACGGCAATCTGAAATGCGTCATGGGCAAAGTTGTAGGCCATGTCCTTGGGTAGTGTGAAGGACTCCTTGAACTCCTTCTTGTTGATCTGACCGTGCATGTCGAACTGCATCGACTTGCCTTCCTTGGGATCCTGAACGACCTGGTAATCGATCTTGATGTCATACCCAAAGTCGCTCGGTTGCAGCGGTTCGCGGTGGATATGCAGGTGACCGGGTTCGAACGAGGCCATAGGGGTACTCCTTGGTGCGATGGGAAAAGGGCAGGCCCCAAGACCTGCCCCGGGGTTCAGAAGTAAGTGATACCCGGTTTTTCGGTGCTGACCCGAGTACCGGCCTTACCTTGAACGATTGCTTCGATATCCGCCAGTGCGCCGATCACTGCGGTCTTGCCGGTTTTACGCGCAAACTCGCAAGCAGCTTCAACTTTAGGGCCCATCGAGCCCGAGGCAAAGCCGAGTTTTTCCAGCTCGTCAGGGTGGGCATGGGAGATGCCTTTCTGGGTTGGTTTGCCCCAGTCGATAAAGGCTGCATTCACGTCAGTGGCGATCACCAGCAGGTCGCTGTCCAGCTGCTGGGCCAGCAGCGAGGATGCCAGGTCCTTGTCGATTACCGCTTCGATGCCGCGCAGCTTGCCGTCTTCGCCGTACATGGTGGGGATGCCGCCACCACCTGCGCAGATCACGATGGTGCCTTTTTCCAGCAGCCACTTGATCGGACGAATTTCGAAGATGCGTTTGGGTTTCGGGCTAGGCACCACGCGACGGAACTTGTCGCCGTCCGGAGCAATGCTCCAGCCTTTTTCGGCGGCCAGACTCTTGGCCTCGCTTTCGGTGTAGACCGGGCCGATCGGCTTGGTCGGCTTCTGGAACGCCGGGTCTTTGGGGTCGACTTCAACCTGGGTCAGCAAGGTGGCAAACGCGGCCTCCTGTGGCAGCAGGTTGCCCAGCTCTTGCTCGATCATGTAACCGATCATGCCCTCGGTTTCAGCACCGAGCACATCCAGCGGGTAAGGGGCGACTGCGGTGTAAGCGGCGGCTTGCAGAGACAGCAGGCCGACTTGCGGGCCGTTACCGTGGGCCACGACCAGTTCATTGCCGTGGGCAATGCGGGCGATTTGGGCGGTAGCGGTCTGGATGTTTTCGCGCTGGTTCTCGGCGGTCATGGGCTGGCCGCGACGCAAGAGGGCGTTACCGCCCAGTGCAACGACGATACGCATAGAAGATGTCCTTTTAGAAATTTGAGAGCGCCTTGTGTGGGAGCGAGCCTGCTCGCGAACGAGCTTCGCGAGCAGGCTCGCTCCCACAGTCGTCATGCGTATGCATGACGACTGTGGGACAGGCTTAGATATCAGCCAGTGCTGCGACCAGAATCGCCTTGATGGTGTGCATGCGGTTTTCAGCTTGCTCAAAGGCGATGTTGACCGGGGACTCAAACACTTCTTCGGTCACTTCAATGCCGTTTTTCAGGTTTGGGTGGTGCTCGGCCACGTCTTTGCCGACTTTGGTTTCACAGTTGTGGAACGCAGGCAGACAGTGCATGAACTTCACGCGTGGGTTTTCTGCCGCTTTGATCATGTCGCTGTTGACCTGGTAAGGCAGCAGCAGCTTGATACGGTCGTTCCAGGCTTCAACCGGCTCGCCCATCGATACCCAGACGTCGGTGTGGATAAAGTCCACGCCTTTGACGGCAGCTTTAGGGTCTTCGGTCAGGGTGATTTTGGCACCGCTTTCCTTGGCGAATTCCTGGCACTGCTTAACGAACGACTCTTCTGGCCACAGGCTTTTTGGTGCGGCAATACGCACGTCCATGCCCAGTTTGGCGCCGATCAGCAGCAGCGAGTTACCCATGTTGTTGCGGGCATCGCCCAGGTAGGCGTAGCTGATGTTGTGCAGCGGCTTGTCGCTGTGTTCGCGCATGGTCAGCACGTCGGCGATCATTTGGGTCGGGTGGAACTCAGCGGTCAGGCCGTTGAAAACTGGAACACCTGCGTACTTGGCCAGCTCTTCGACTACGGCTTGTTCAAAACCGCGGTATTCGATGGCATCAAACATGCGGCCCAGAACGCGGGCGGTGTCTTTCATGCTTTCTTTGTGGCCGATTTGCGAAGATACAGGGTCGATATAGGTGACGTGCGCGCCCTGGTCGTGGGCGGCCACTTCGAATGCACAACGGGTACGGGTCGAAGTTTTTTCGAAAATCAGCGCAATGTTTTTGCCTTTCAAGTGCGGCTCTTCAGTACCGGTGTACTTGGCGCGCTTGAGATCGCGGGACAGATCGAGCAGGAAGTGCAACTCACGTGGCGTGTGGTGCACCAGACTCAGAAGGCTGCGGTTTTTCATGTTAAAAGCCATGGTGATCTCCTTGGTTTCGGGTTAACCGGCTTGCACCGGCCCCTTGTAGGGGCCAGGGCAAGCAATCAAATGGGTTACTTAATAGTCGACTGGGTCACGTACGATCGGGCAGGTCATGCAGTGACCGCCGCCACGGCCGCGTCCCAGTTCGGAGGCGCTGATGGTGATGACTTCAACGCCAGCCTTGCGCAGCAGGGTGTTGGTGTAGGTGTTGCGGTCGTAACCGATCACCACGCCAGGCTCCAGAGCCACCACGTTGTTACCGTCATCCCACTGCTCGCGTTCTGCCGCGAACGAATTGCCGCCAGTTTCGACGACACGCAGTTTTTTCACGCCCAGGGCCTTGGCCACCACGTCGAGGAAGTGTCCTTCTTCGCGTCGTACGTCCACGCCGCCTTGTTTCTTGTCGTCCGGGTATACCGAGAACGCAACGATCTGGTTCACGACTTCAGGGAAGATGGTCACCAGGTCGCGGTCGCAGAAGCTGAACACGGTGTCCAGGTGCATCGCAGCGCGGGACTTGGGCATACCGGCCACGATCACCCGTTCAACAGCGCCGTTTTTGAACAGGTTCTGCGCCAGTTGGCCAATGGCCTGACGCGAAGTACGTTCACCCATGCCGATCAGAACCACGCCGTTGCCGATTGGCATCACGTCGCCACCTTCAAGGCTGGCGTTGCCGTGGTCAACGGTCGGGTCGCCGTACCAGATCTGGAAGTCGGCGTTGGTGAATTCAGGGTGGAACTTGTAGATCGCGGTGGTCAGCAAGGTTTCCTGACGACGCGCCGGCCAGTACATAGGGTTCAACGTTACGCCACCGTAGATCCAGCACGTGGTGTCACGGGTGAACTGAGTGTTGGGCAGCGGTGGCAGGATAAAGCTGGTGTGACCGAGGAAGTCACGGAACATCTGGATGGTCTTGCCACCAAAGCTGTCCGGCAGGTCGTCTGCCGACACGCCGCCGATCAGGTACTCGGCAATTTGGCGTGGCTCAAGGCTTTTGAGCCAGGCTTTGACTTCGTTGACCAGGCCCACACCCACCTGATTGGGGGTCACTTTGTGGTCCAGAATCCAGTCCAGGGCTTCCGGGATGGCAACGATATCGGTCAGCAGGTTGTGCATTTCCAGCACATCAATGCCGCGGTCACGCATTTTGGTGACGAAGTCGAAGTGGTCACGCTTGGCCTGGTTGACCCACAGCACGTCATCAAACAGCAACTCATCGCAGTTGCTCGGGGTCAGGCGCTGGTGAGCCAGGCCTGGGGAACACACCATAACCTTATGCAGCTTACCGGCTTCGGAATGCACGCCGTATTTCACTTTTTCCGTGGTCATTACAGTCATCCTCCAAAGTACACAAACAGGTTGTTACAGGGTCAGGAAACCGTCGTAGAGACCATAGGCAGCCACAAGGGCGCCGATCACTACTGCGGCAAAAATCACTTTCTCGATGTTGGTGAATACAGGTTGGCCACTTTCACGCTTGGCCTTGGCGAACAGAATCGCGCCAGGTGCGTACAGCAGGGCCGAGAGCAGCAAGTACTTGAGGCCGCCGGCATAGATCAGCCAGATGGCGTAGATCAGCGCGATACCGCCGATAATCAGGTCTTTCTTGCGTTCTGCCAGGGCGTTCTCGTAAGTCTCGGCACGTACCGCCAGCAGGAAGCCGTAGGCTGCAGACCAGAGGTAAGGCACCAGGATCATCGAGGTCGCCAGGTAGATCAGCGACAGATAAGTACTGGCCGAGAACAGAGTGATGATCAGGAACAGTTGCACCATGGCGTTGGTCAGCCACAGGGCGTTGACCGGTACATGGTTGGCGTTTTCCTTTTTCAGGAAGGCCGGCATGGTGTGGTCCTTGGCTGCCGAGAACATGATCTCTGCGCACAGCAGTACCCAGGAGAGCAGGGCACCCAGCAGCGAGATGATCAAGCCGACGCTGATCAGTACCGCACCCCAGTGACCGACCACATGCTCAAGCACGGCCGCCATCGAAGGGTTTTGCAGTTTTGCCAGTTCAGGCTGAGTCATGATGCCCAGCGACAGCACGTTCACCAGTACCAGCAACAGCAGCACGGTGATAAAGCCGATCACGGTGGCCCGACCCACGTCCGAACGTTTTTCGGCACGGGAAGAGAAGATGCTTGCGCCTTCGATACCGATGAACACCCACACGGTGACCAGCATCATGTTGCGCACCTGGTCCATCACGCTGCCCAGATCCGGGTTTTTCACGCCCCAGATGTCACTGGTGAAGATGTCCAGTTTGAACGCGAAGATGGCAATCAGGATAAACAGAACCAGCGGCACGACCTTGGCAACGGTGGTTACCAGGTTGATGAACGCTGCTTCCTTGATCCCGCGCAGTACCAGGAAATGCACGGCCCAAAGCAGGATTGAGGCGCCGATGATGGCAGCGGGGGTGTTGCCTTCGCCGAAGATCGGGAAGAAGTAACCCAGGGTGCTGAACAGCAATACGAAGTAGCCGACGTTACCCAGCCAGGCGCTGATCCAGTAACCCCAGGCAGACGAGAAACCCATGTAATCGCCAAAGCCCGCCTTGGCGTAGGCATATACGCCGCCGTCCAGGTCAGGTTTGCGATTGGCGAGGGTCTGGAACACAAAAGCGAGGGTCAACATACCGACTGCGGTAATTGCCCAGCCGATCAGGATTGCACCGACATCGGCGCTGGCGGCCATGTTCTGTGGCAGCGAAAAAATCCCGCCGCCAATCATTGAGCCGACTACCAGAGCAACCAACGCACCCAGTCGCAGTTTTCCAGGAGTATCAGACATTTGTAGTGACTCCAATCTAGGAGAAGTGAGGCTTCAAAGTTAAGTCCATTGATATTTAAGCCATTTGACATAGATCAGGGCATTACTACATTCCATTGTTGGTAGAGCGGGGAAGGTCGCGATCACGTATTTTTATGACGCTTCCTGAAAGCCTTACTCCAGAGATGTTTTCAGGTATTAATACATTCGATACCCACGGTGTCGTGGGGATTGAAGCTAGCCAGTATTTCCAGATTTGCAAATGTCATCTTCAAGTTTCATGAACCCCTCCATGAAATTAAATCGTCATCTATATATGAGCGGCTTTTTAGGTTTCAATAGAAAATATGGTTATTAGGGTGGGAGGGCTTATTGCGTGGTTCTATTAAACGTTTGGGCCCTGCATATATTTAGTCAGTGAACGTCTGTAGCCTGATATTGATGAGTTTTAACTAAACAGTACGCAGAGGTGGCGATGTCGCAACAGACGCAAAAGCTTAGGCTCAACGCCCTGATCGCGTTGGTTGTCGGCTCAATGATTGGCGGCGGTATTTTTTCTCTGCCACAAAATATTGCCGAGCATGCTGCCGGCGGGGCCGTACTGATCGGTTGGGCGATCACGGCAGTGGGCATGCTGGCGCTGGCCTTTGTGTTCCAGACCCTGGCCAATCGCAAGCCGGAGTTGGACTCGGGGGTGTATGCCTACGCCAAGGCGGGCTTTGGTGACTACATGGGCTTCTCGTCCGCCTGGGGTTACTGGATCAGCGCCTGGATGGGCAACGTCGGTTACTTCGTATTGCTGTTCAGCACCCTGGGCTATTTTTTCCCGGTTTTTGGTCAGGGCAACACGCCGATTGCCATCGGTTGCGCGTCGCTGCTGCTGTGGGGCGTGCATTTCCTGGTGCTGCGCGGGATCAAGGAAGCGGCATTTATCAACCAGTTGACCACCGTCGCCAAAATCGTCCCGATCGTGATGTTTATCGTGCTAGCCGCCGTGGCGTTCAAGGCCGATATTTTCACCCGGGATTTTTGGGGCACGCAGACCCCGAGCCTGGGCAGCGTGATGGACCAGGTACGCAACATGATGCTGGTCACGGTGTTCGTGTTTATCGGCATTGAGGGGGCCAGTGTGTACTCCGGGCGTGCAGAAAAGCGTTCGGATGTGGGCAAGGCCACGGTTATCGGCTTTCTCGGCGTGCTGGCCTTGCTGGTGCTGGTGAACGTGCTTTCCCTGGGGATCATGAGCCAGCCGGAACTGGCCAGCCTGCAAAACCCGTCGATGGCCGGGGTACTCAAGCATGTGGTGGGGGAGTGGGGCGCGATCCTGATCAGCATCGGGCTGGCAATCTCGCTGCTGGGGGCGCTGCTGTCGTGGGCGCTGCTGTGCGCCGAGATCCTCTATGCCACGGCCCGGGACAACACCATGCCGGCGTTCCTGAAAAAGGAAAACACCAACCATGTGCCGGTCAATGCCCTGTGGCTGACCAACTCGATGATCCAGATTTTCCTGGTGATCACCCTGGTGTCCGCCGGTACTTACACCAGCCTGATCTACCTGGCGTCATCGATGATTCTGGTGCCTTACCTGTGGTCGGCCGCCTATGCGGTGTTGCTGTGCGTGAGGGGCGAGACGTATGAGCGGGCGAGCCGACGGCGGGTCAAGGACCTGGTGGTGGGGGCTGTCGCGCTGATCTATGCGATGTGGCTGTTATATGCGGCGGGGCCCAAGTACCTGCTGCTCTCGGCGCTGCTGTATGCGCCGGGGATTTTCTTCTTTGCCAAGGCCAAGCGCGAGCAGGGTGAGGTGCTGTTCAAACCCTGGGAGAAGATCATATTCGCGATGGTGCTGCTGGCTGCCATGGCGGCAGCTTATGCGCTGTATAGCGGTGCGTTGGCGTTGTAGGTAGGCTGCGAAGGGTTGCGCAGCAACCCGTTTTCTTGAAAACCCTGAGATCCCCTCGCAACCTGCGGCAGCGACTACAGCTGTTTAGACGTCGCAATGGTTGCGGGCATATTCTCAGGCCGCGACCAGATCCACAGGTTGCCCATGCTCATGCCGGCTATCGCCAGAAACACCGGCCAGTTGTGATCCAGCACGTAAAGCATCAGCCCGGCACACAACAGCATGCTGACAGTGGCGCTGATCTTGGCGTTGCGCTTGATGATCTTGCCGTTGCGCCAGTTGCTCAGGATCGGGCCAAATAAACGGTGGTTTTCCAGCCAGGCACTCAGGCGCGGGGAGCTTTTGGTCGCGGCCCAGGCGGCGAGCAAAATAAATTCGGTGGTCGGCAGGCCGGGAATCACAATCGCAATCAGGCCAATGCCCAGGCTTACATAAGCCAGCAAGCCGAACAGGATACGGGCGATTTTCGACGAAGATCGGGTTTGGCGGGTCATAAGCTCAGGACGCATAAAAGGACACCCGGTCAGCCAGCGCTGACCGGGCCTGTCAGCTTAAGCCAGTTCTGGCTGAGCAGCGTAGGCGTGTTCCAGTAATACGGTAAAACGCTCAAAGGCCGCTACTGCACCTTTGTCGAGGTCGGCTTCTTCTTCAGCCGTCAGTTCAAGGCCGTCGAGGGTCTTGATAAAGCTTTTCCAGCCTTCAGCGCGGCCACCGGCAGGTTCGCCAAGGTGACGGGCACCGAAGGTGTCGCTCAGGCCCAGGCCCACGGCACGCTTGATCAGGAACGCAGCGCCCAGCTTGGAGCCTTCGGAAACGAAGATCCAGCCCAGTGCCTCAGCCTTGCTTGGCGAATTGACCGCGCCGGGAACCGGAGCAGGCACTTCGGTGTTGAGGTCGGCCAGGTCGGCCTTGGCTTGCTCGGCACGGCAGCGCTCTGGCAGGTCAGGGACGATTTGTTTCAGAGCCGGGTCGGTGTACAGCGCCTTGAGTTCCGACTGGAACAGGTACTGAGCCACGACAAAACGGGCGAAGTTGGCCACTTCATCAAACGGCTTGTGTGCCTTGACCAGCGCGTCGAGCTTTTGATGCGGCTCGTTGGTGATCTGGTTCAGACGTTGGGAACGCAAGGCCGGACGTGATGCGGAATCAGCAGTGGTCATGAAAATATCCTTGAGAATGAGATGCGCTTTGTAACTAGACGATCAGGAAGACGCATCACAGTAAAAAATCCTCACTGCGCAGGTTAAAAGTCTGAGCAGTGAGAGTGGCTGATCAGATATCCCAGACCAGATTGATCGAGAAGTTGCGACCTGGAGCGGTCAAGCGCTCCATATTGGCCGGGTTCAGCACGCCGGCTTCACCTACGCTGTCGTAGCCGCGCACGTCATCCCAGTTCCAGTATTTCTTGTCGGTCAGGTTGTACAGGCCGGCATTGACGGTGACGTCCTTGGTGACCTTGTAGAAACCGGTCAGGTCGAGCACGCCATAGCCCGGCGACTTGAACTGCTTGCTGGTGCCATCGGGGGCGAAGTAGCTGGTGTCGTCGACCTGATCCTTGCTCTTGACCAGGGTCCAGCTCACCAGGGCGCCGTAGTTCTGCTGCTCGTAGCCCAGGCCCATGACGGCGGTCAGCGGGTTGACGCTGTTGATCGGCTGGCCGGTGTCTTCGTTGCGGCCGTGGGCATAAGCCACCGAACCACGGGTGTAGAGGCCCTGCGGCGCGCCGAAAGCGTCCAGGTTCAAGCGGCCTTTGACCTCGGCACCCTTGATGGTGGCGTGCTTGATGTTGTTGGCCTGGAACTTGAGGTCGTCGTAGCCGGGGGTGATGGCGTCTTCATTGATGAAGTCGCGGTATTTGTTATAGAACACCGCCACGTCGAATGAGCCAGCCTCAAAGTTGCCGCGCAGGCCGGTCTCATAGCTTTTGCTTTTTTCCGGTTCCAGATCCGGGTTCGGCTCTACCGAATAGCCCGCCTGCAGGTTGTCAAAGCGACCATACAACGCTTTGGCGGTTGGAGTGCGGAAGCCCTCGGCGTATTGGCCGTACCAGGTGTAGTTGTCGTTGAACGCGTAAGTCACGCCCAGCTTTGGCGACAGGCGGTGCCAGACTTTGTCGGCATCGCTGACGGTGCCTTTCTGGTCGCTGTTGACGGTGTTGAGGAATTCCTGGGTGATATGCGGCGTCAGCTTGGTGTAGTCGTAGCGCAGGCCCGGCATAAAGGTCCAGTTGTTCCAGCTGATCTGGTCCTGGGCGAACAGGCTGTAGGTGTTGATGGTCGGGTCCGGGAAGTCGCTGGACTTGACCAGATAGTCTTTCGGGCTGTTGGCGCCCACGGCGGTGCAACCATTGCCGACTGCCAGGCAGGTGCCCGAGCCGCTGCGCGAGCCGGTGACTTTCTGGTGCTTGATAGTGGCACCGTAGGTCAGCAGGTGATCGGTGTCAGCAATATGGAAAGCTTTGTCTGCCTGGGCATCCAGTACCCACATTTTTTCTTCGTAGGTGGTGTTGCGCGAACGCATCACATGACGGCTGTAGGGGAAGTAGTCTTCCAGGGTGTTCTGGTCAGTCTTGGCGATCTGGTAGTTGAGGCTCCACTTGAAGTGGTCAGCCACGGCGGTGTCCAGCACCATGCTGTTTTCCAGGCCGAAACGCTCGCGGCTGATGGTGTCCTTGCCGTTGCGCGACAGGTACATGCCCAGCGGCTGGCCGTTGTTGAACGGGCCGCCGACGGCACTTTTTTCATTGATGTCGAGGCGGTCCTTGTACTTCTCATAAGTGAAGCCAAGACGGTCATCATCGTTGTAGTTCCAGCCCAGCTTGGCCAGTACGTTGGTGGTTTTCGTGTCTTCCGGGTTGGCCGCGGTGCGGGACAGGCCGGTGCCGCCATGATCGCCATAGGACTCGGTTTCGTGACCGTCGCGCTGGCTCAGGTGCAACAAACCGTCAAAGTCACCGGAACGACCGGCCACGGTGCCGGATTTCAGCCAGCTGCGATCGGCCGAGCTGTAGCCGGCCTTGAGGCGGGCGCCGACATCCTGGCCCGGCTTGATGATGTCATTGGGGTCGAGGGTGAAGTAGCTAACGGCGCCGCCGATGGCATTGCTGCCGTATAGCACCGACGCCGGGCCACGCAGGATTTCGACGCGTTTGATGATTTCCGGGTCGACGTAGTTGCGCTGGGTCTTGGCGTACGGGCCGTTGAAGAACGAGTTGGGGATCTCGACGCCGTCAACCTGGGTCAGGATCCGGTCGCCGTCGATGCCGCGAATGTTGTAGTTGCTGATGCCGCCACGCTGGCCGGCGCCGCCTACCGAGACACCCGGCTCATAGCGCACCAGGTCCTTGATGGTGTTGACGTTATCGCGGTCCATATCCTGGCGGTCATGGACGGTGATGGTGCTGGGCACCGAGTTCACGTCCTGCTCCTGGCGGGTGGCGCTGATGGTCACTTGTTGCAGGGCCAGGGTGCCGGTGGAGCTGCTGCGCTTTTCCAGCACGATATTGTTGCTGGCCAGTTTGCGATAGCCCAGGTTGGTGCCGATCAACAGGCGGTCCAGGGCTTTTTCCGGGGTAAGCGAGCCGCGTACACCGGGCGAGGACACATTCTGCGCCAGCTCTGCCGGCAGGCCGACCTGCCAGCCGGTGACAGCGCTGAAGTCATTCAGGGCAGAGGCCAGCGGCTGTTGGGAGATCGCAAACTTGTAATTGCCCACGGAGCGGGTCGCCGGCTGCTCATCGGTCGCCGCCAGGACTGGAGCCGCCTGTACACCGGCCAGAAGCATGGCGGCGGTCAACAACGACAACGTGCACTGCTGCAAACCACCCTTGCGGGCGTTGGATGAGGTCCGGCTGTTGAAACGTGTGGGCATTGATAGCGCTCCGTGGTGAACGAATCTTATAGTTGCGAAGCTGACTCAAAATGCGAATCAGTTGCATTGACTACAACGAGACGTATGACCTTAGGCTATCGAGTAAAAAAACCTACTTTTAATTAAGAATTACCAAAGCCGGGAATTCTGAAAGGCTACTTGAGGTGATGTGGGCCAGTGAGCGGACGATATCCAGTGGCTGATCCAGCCGGTAGTTGCCGGTGACTGCCACGTTGGCGAGTTTGTCGTTGTTGTTGACGATCCAGCCAGGGTAGTAGCGGCGCACTTCGTCCAGCACCTTGCCCATCGGGCAGTTTTCAAACACCAGGCGCCCTTGTACCCAGGCCAGGTCGGTCTGCGGGTTGAGCCGGGCGGTCTTGCTGAAGCCGTTGGGGCCAATGCGCACGCTGTTACCGGCCGAGAGGCGCATTTGCGCACCGGCGCTGTTGACCCGTAAATCGACATCACCGCGTTGCACCCGCACCTGCGCTTCACCATTGAGGTAGCTCACGGCGAAGGCGGTGTCGCGCACGCTGACGCGCACGGGGCCGGCGTCGAGAACCAGCGGGAACTCCACGTCGGCGGGAATCTCGAAATACGCTTCGCCTTGATACAGGCGGGCACTGCTCTGGGCGTTGTCCACCTTGCTGGAAAACGCCGAGTTGGTGTTAAGCAGCACTTTTGAGCCGTCTTCGAGTTGCAGGCGCTGGCGTTCGCCGACCACGGTCAGGTGATCGGCTTGCAGGCGTAACGGTACATTGCTGTAGCTGCCGACGCTGATAATCAACACCGCCGCGGTTGCCAGATGCTTCCAGTGCCGCCCGATGCGCCGTAACAGGCTGGGGGCGCGGCGGGTTTGCAGGGTTTGCGCGGCGGCCAAAAGCGGTTCGCCGTTCCAGATCGTGTTGGCCTTGGCAAAGGCCTGGGCGTGGGCAGGGTCGGCATTGAGCCAGCTTTCGAAGGCGCACTTTTGTTCGTCGCTCGCACACTCAAGGGTAATCAGCCAATCCAGTGCCTGATCCATGGCGCTGTCCTGCAGCACGTCGTGCGCCAGTTCTGGCACGGCAGATTTGTGAGTGTCCGTCACGGATGTTCCTTGGCAGTTTCAGAGCGTTCTAACAGGCATCGCCGGTCAAGGTTAAGGGCGATTTAGCTTGTCGGCTACCCCGATGCAGATTGCCATGATCAATTTGAGTTCCTTTTGAACCGTGCTCAAGGAAACGTCAAGCTCTTCGGCGATCTCTTGATAACTGCAGCCATGCAGGCGGCTGAGGATGAAAATCCGTTGTTGGCGGGCGCTTAACTGGCTCAGGCTCACACTCAGGCGCTCCAGTAGTTGCGCTGCTTGATGGGCTTCTTCAGGGGTGCTGAGGGGGGAGGCAACGCCTTCGATGACCTCTGTGGGCACGTCTTCGACCACGGTGCGTGACTGGATGCGCCGGGCGCGCAGGTGGTCAAGTGCCAGATTGCGTGCGGTCTGGAACACAAAGGGCTCAAGGTGCTCGACGGTACGCTCGCTCAAGGCCCGGGCTACGCGCAGGTAAGTTTCCTGCAGCAGATCTTCGGCGGTGCTGTGGTTGTTGACCATCCGCTCCAGCGTGCGCAGCAGGGATACCCGTTGGGTAAGGAAGACTTGATTGAAGTGGGACTGACTCACAGTGCTACCCGACCGATTTTGAGCGAATGATAATGCTTATCATCTGTGCCATTGGTCAAGCGCTGTTTTGAAAAGCCATGAATAACAAAAAACGCTAGCCCCGTGATGAACGCCCCCTGAGCTGTAGCCGCTGAGGAGCGCAGCGAGGCTGCGTTCGGCGGCGAAGCCGTCGTAAACCCGGGTAACCCGTACGTTCAGACACTTCGCAGCTACCGATTTTGCGACCGCTTCGCGCTCGGACGCAGCCTCGTTCTACTCGTCAGCGGCTACAGAGGGATGGTTAAACGCGGCCTTTGAGGTACGCGCTGTAATCCGGGATGCGGTGTTCGTGGGGCTGGCTCATCAACGGGCTGCTGAGCAGGTAGTCGGCGCTGCATTCATTGCACGCCACCGGAATGTTCCACACCGCGGCTACCCGCAGCAGCGCCTTGATGTCCGGGTCGTGGGGTTGTGGCTCAAACGGGTCCCAGAAGAACACCAGCATGTCGACCCGTTGCTCGGCGATCCGCGCTCCCACTTGCTGATCGCCACCCAGCGGGCCGCTGATCATGCTCTCGATCGGCAACCCCAGACGTTGGCCCAGCAGCAGCCCGGTGGTACCGGTGGCGCACAGTTCATGCTGGCTGAGCTGCGCCTTGTGGCGCTCGGCCCAGTCCAGCAAAAAGCCCTTGCAGTGATCATGGGCCACCAGGGCGATGCGCTTGCGCGCCGCCAGGGTGGCCGTGGTGAAGCTGATACCGATCATCGCGTTACTCCGCGTTGTGCAGCGCCAGGCAGTTATCGAGCATGCGGTTGGAGAAGCCCCATTCGTTGTCGTACCAGGCCAGCACTTTAAGCAGCTTGCCGCTGACTTTGGTGTGATTGGCATCGAAGATCGACGACAGCGGGTTGTGGTTGAAGTCGCTCGATACCAGCGGCAGGGTGTTGTAACCCAGTACCTTGGAGTGCTGGCTGGCTTCTTTGAACAGCGCGTTGACTTCAGCTGCGGTGGTTTCGCGCTTGAGTTCAATGGTCAGGTCGACCAGCGACACGTTGATCACCGGCACCCGCACGGCCATGCCGGTGAGCTTGCCGGCGAGTTCTGGCAATACCAGGCCCACGGCTTCGGCTGCGCCGGTTTTGCTCGGGATCATGTTCTGGGTGGCCGAACGTGCGCGGTACGGATCCGAGTGGTAGACGTCGGTCAGGTTCTGGTCATTGGTGTAGGCATGGATGGTGGTCATCAGGCCGTTTTCAATGCCGAATTCGCGGTGCAGGATTTGCGCCACCGGTGCCAGGCAGTTGGTGGTGCAGGAAGCATTGGAAATAATTTGATGGGATTGGCGCAGAATGTCGTGGTTGACACCGTAGACCACCGTCGCATCGGCATTTTTGCCGGGAGCGGAGATAATCACCTTACGGGCGCCAGCGGTAATATGCGCTTGTGCCTTGCTGCGTTCAGTGAACAAACCTGTGCATTCAAACACCACATCGATGTTCAGTGCCGCCCACGGCAGCTCGGCCGGATTGCGAATGGCGGTCACGCTGATGCGGTCACCATTGACGGTCAGGCTTTCCTGATCGTGTTCGACATTGGCATCGAACGTGCCGTGAACCGTGTCGTACTTGAGCAGATGGGCATTGATCGTACTGTCACCCAGATCGTTGATGGCGACGATCTGCAGGTCCTGACGGTAGCCTTGGGTATACAGTGCGCGCAGGACGTTACGGCCGATACGGCCAAAACCATTGATTGCGATTCGTAGAGTCATGGAAAGCGCCTGCCATCGATTTGTTGTTGGAATTACAAGATTATTCGCATAAAAATAGAAAACAAGCCATTTAAGTGGCAATATTTTGTTTTATCTACAACGAGTGACCTGAATCAACGGGTCCGAATGATTGAAGTCGCTCCCCGGAGCCCTTCGGTCAGCATAGGACACGCACAGGTCGCCACATCCGTTAGCCTGGAGTTCAACACATGCATCCCCGCGTTCTTGAAGTCACCGAGCGTCTTATTGCCCGCAGTCGTGCCACCCGCGAGGCGTATCTGGCGCTTATTCGTGGCGCTGCCGGCGACGGCCCGCAACGCGGCAAGCTGCAATGCGCGAACTTCGCCCACGGCGTGGCAGGGTGTGGCACTGAAGATAAAAACAGCCTGCGGATGATGAACGCGGCCAACGTTGCAATTGTTTCGTCATATAACGACATGCTCTCGGCGCATCAGCCGTACGAGCACTTTCCTGAGCAAATCAAAAAAGCGCTGCGTGAGATTGGCTCCGTGGGCCAGTTCGCAGGTGGCACGCCAGCCATGTGTGATGGCGTGACCCAGGGTGAGCCGGGCATGGAACTGAGCCTGCTGAGCCGCGAAGTAATTGCCCTGTCCACGGCTGTGGCGCTGTCGCACAACATGTTCGATGCGGCGCTGATGCTGGGCATTTGCGACAAGATCGTGCCGGGCCTGCTGATGGGCGCACTGCGTTTTGGTCACTTGCCGACCATCTTCGTACCGGGCGGGCCGATGCCGTCGGGCATTTCCAACAAGGAAAAAGCCGACGTGCGCCAGCGCTACGCCGAAGGCAAGGCCAGCCGCGAAGAGCTGCTGGAATCGGAGATGAAGTCCTACCACAGCCCGGGTACCTGCACGTTCTACGGCACCGCCAACACCAACCAGTTGCTGATGGAAGTCATGGGCCTGCATTTGCCGGGTGCCTCTTTCGTCAATCCTTACACGCCATTGCGTGATGCGCTGACTCGCGAAGCCGCCCATCAGGTTACCCGTCTGACCAAGCAAAACGGCGATTTCATGCCGCTGGGCGAGATCGTTGACGAGCGTTCGCTGGTCAATTCCATCGTGGCATTGCACGCCACCGGCGGCTCGACCAACCACACCCTGCACATGCCGGCGATTGCCATGTCGGCGGGTATCCAGCTGACCTGGCAGGACATGGCCGACCTGTCCGAGGTGGTGCCGACTCTGTCCCACGTGTACCCGAACGGCAAGGCCGATATCAACCACTTCCAGGCCGCTGGCGGCATGGCGTTTCTGATTCGCGAACTGCTCGAAGCCGGTCTGCTTCACGAAAACGTCAACACGGTGGCGGGCTATGGCCTGAGCCGTTACACCCGGGAACCGTTCCTGGTGGATGGCGAACTGGTCTGGCGCGAAGGCCCGATTGAAAGCCTCGACGAGTCGATCCTGCGTCCGGTAGCCCGTGCATTTTCTGCCGAGGGTGGCCTGCGGGTGATGGAAGGCAACCTGGGCCGTGGCGTGATGAAAGTCTCGGCAGTCGCGCCGGAGCATCAGATCGTCGAAGCCCCGGCACGGGTGTTCCAGGACCAGCAGCAACTGGCCGATGCGTTCAAGGCCGGCGAGCTGGAGCACGATTTTGTGGCCGTGATGCGTTTTCAGGGGCCGCGTTCCAATGGCATGCCCGAACTGCACAAGATGACGCCTTTTCTGGGTGTGTTGCAGGACCGCGGCTTCAAAGTGGCACTGATTACCGACGGGCGGATGTCAGGCGCATCGGGCAAGATCCCGGCAGCCATTCATGTAAGCCCTGAGGCTTCGATTGGCGGCGCGCTGGCGCGGGTGCAGGACGGCGACATGATTCGCGTGGACGGGGTAAAAGGCACGTTGCAACTGCTGGTGGATGAGGCAGAATTTGCCGCGCGCACCCCGGCTGTCGGCACGCTGGATAATGCAGTTGGCACCGGGCGTGAGTTGTTTGCGTTTATGCGTCAGGCCTTCAGTTCGGCCGAGCAGGGCGCGAGCACCTTTACCTCGTCTCTGGAAAACCTTAAATGAAGCTCGCTCTGGTCGGTGATATTGGCGGTACCAACGCACGTTTTGCGTTGTGGGAAAACGACCAGTTGCATTCGGTCAGTGTGTTGCCCACGGCAGACTTCGCCTGCCCGGAAGATGCCATCAAGCTGTACCTGGACACACTGCAACTGGCTCCGGGCTCTGTAGGCTCGGTATGCCTGTCAGTGGCCGGGCCGGTGAGTGGCGATGAGTTTCGCTTTACCAACAACCATTGGCGCTTGAGCCGTACGGGCTTTTGCCAGGCGCTGCGCATCGACAATCTGCTGCTGATCAACGACTTCAGCGCGATGGCCCTGGGCATGACCCGCCTGCAACCCGAAGACGTACGCCAGGTTTGCCCGGGCATAGTTGACCCGACGCGTCCGGCGGTCGTTATCGGGCCGGGCACCGGGCTGGGGGTGGGCACTTTGCTCAACCTCGGCGAGGGCCAGTTCATGGCCTTGCCAGGGGAGGGCGGGCACGTTGACCTGCCCATGAGCAACCCGCGCGAAGTGCAGTTGTGGCAGCACATCTACAATGAGATCGGCCATGTGAGCGCCGAGAGCATTTTGAGCGGCAGCGGCTTGCCGCGGGTCTATCGGGCGATTTGTGCGGTGGACGGCCATACGCCGGTACTGGACAGTGACCGCGCCATTACCGCGGCTGCTTTGGCGGGCGACCCTGTGGCGCTGCAGGTTCTGGAGCATTTCAGTTGCTGGCTGGGGCGTGTGGCGGGCAACAATGTGCTGACCATTGGCGGGCGTGGCGGGGTGTATATCGTCGGTGGTGTGATTCCGCGCTTTGCCGATATCTTCCTGGCCAGCGGTTTTGCCCGCAGCTTTGCCGACAAGGGCTGCATGAGTGACTACCTCAAAGGCATTCCGGTGTGGCTGGTGACGGCACCGTACCCTGGCCTGATCGGGGCGGGAGTGGCGTTGCAGCAGGCGTTTGGCTGATAGCCGCGCATTTACTGTGGGAGCGGGCTTGCCCGCGATTCAGGCGCTGCGGTCTGTCAGGTAAACCTCTGCGGTTCCATCGCGGGCAAGCCCGCTCCCACAGGGGTTATAACAACAACAAGGAACACCACAGTGACCACACCCGGCAAATCCATTTTGCTGGTCGATGACGACCAGGAAATTCGAGAGCTTCTTGATATCTATCTCACCCGCGCCGGTTTTCAGGTGCGCACCGTGGGCGATGGTGCCGGTTTTCGCGAAGCATTGGACAGCGCGGCGAGTGATCTGCTGATCCTCGATGTCATGCTGCCCGACGAAGATGGTTTCAGCCTGTGCCGCTGGGTGCGTCAGCATCCGCGCTTTGCCCAGATCCCGATCATTATGCTGACCGCCAGTTCCGACGAAGCTGACCGCATCATTGGCCTTGAACTGGGCGCCGACGATTATCTGGGCAAACCCTTCAGCCCCCGTGAACTGCTGGCGCGGATCAAGGCGTTATTGCGCAGGGCGCAATTTGCCGCTCCGGCCTCGGGCAACGAAGTGCTGGCATTTGAAGAGTGGCGGCTGAACACCGTGACCCATCGGCTGTTTCATACTGATGGTGAAGAGGTCATTTTGTCAGGGGCTGACTTCGCCCTGCTCAAGCTGTTCCTGGACAACCCCCAGCAGATCCTCGACCGCGACACCATTGGCAACGCCACGCGCGGGCGTGAGCTGATGCCGCTCGACCGCATCGTCGACATGGCGGTCAGCCGCTTGCGCCAGCGCCTGCGTGACACCGACAAACCACCCCGCTTGATCCGCACCATCCGCGGCAGCGGTTATCAGCTGGCTGCCCAGGTCTCGTCGGGCAATGACCTTTAATTTCCTGCGCAAGTGGCATATGCCCCGCTCGCTACTGGGGCGCATGTTGTTGCTGACCCTGCTCGCCATCCTGCTGGCGCAAACCCTGTCTAGCGCAATCTGGCTGTCGCAGTTGCGTACCACGCAACTCGAAGGCCTGGTCAACAGCGCGCGCAGCATGGCGCACTCGATGAACGCCACCGTCGCCTACCTGCGTTCCCTGCCGCTGGCCTATCGCCCATTGGTGCTGGACCAATTGCGCAGCATGGGCGGTACGCGTTTTGTCGTAAGCCTCAACGACAAGCCGCTGGACATGCAAGTGTTGCCGACCACCCAGCGCAAGCAGGCGGTGCTGGATGCCGTGGATCAGGTGTTGCGCGAGGCCGTGGGGCCCAATGTCGAAATGTCGGTGCAGTTTGTCAGCCCCCAGGATCTGCGTATTTTCAATGCGGGTCTCAAGCTCGATGAGCTGCCGCGCTCCTGGGCGCATTTTGCGTTGACGCTGGAACCTGTCGATCCACCGATCCTGGTGACACAAATTCAGATGGTGCCAGGGGAGTGGCTATACATTGCGTCCTTGCTGCCCCAGCCCTATACCAGCCTTGAAGAAGAAGGGCTGCCGGCCTTGCAGGTGTGGTTTATCGTGCTCAGCAGTATTTTTCTGCTGTTGTTCATCGGCCTGTTGATGCACTGGCAAAGCCGGCCGCTCAAGCGTCTGGCGCGAGCTGCCCGGGACATGTCGCTGGGGGAGGACGAGGTCAAGCCGGTCGAGGTGGGCGGCGGCAGTGAAGTGGTTGAGGTGGCACGTGCGCTCAACACCATGCGCGCCCGCATCAGCCGTTACCTGACCGAGCGCGGCCAGTTGTTCAGTGCCATTTCCCATGATTTGCGCACGCCCATTACCCGCTTGCGCCTGCGGGTCGAGCTGCTCGAAGACGAACAACTGCAATACAAATTCGGCCGTGATCTGGACGAGCTGGAAATGCTGGTCAAAGGGGCGCTGCAATGCGTGAAAGACACTGATATTCACGAAAACATCGAAGCGGTGGATTTGAACCAGTTGCTCGATTGCCTGATCGAGCCTTACCTGCTGCCTCAGGGCAACGGTCGCGTAACGTTGCAGGGCCGGGCTGTCAGACCTTACTACGGCAAGCCGCTGGCGCTACGCCGCTGCATGGGTAACCTGATCGACAATGCGCTCAAGTACGGCCACAACGCGCATTTGCGCATTGAGGACAATGAGCAGGCCTTTGTGCTGACAGTTGATGATGAGGGGCCTGGCGTGCCCGAGCAGCGTCTTGAGCAGGTGTTCGAACCGCACTTTCGCCTGTCCGGGCAGCAGCAGGGCTATGGGCTGGGGTTGGGGATTGCGCGCAGCATCGCCCATAGCCATGGCGGCGAGGTCAGCTTGCAGAACCTGCGTGCCGGCGGTCTGCGGGTTACTTTGCACTTGCCGCGAAATGGCGATTGATCGACAGGCTTGCCTGCTCCGGGCTGATGGGCAGCAGGGGTTCCAGATTGCCGGTTGAGACCTTTGTAATCCCGGTTCCAGGCGGGTGGTTGCTGTTCATCGCGGCGTTGATACGGTTCTCCCGTACACGCCTGCTGGTCTGGCCGAAATGCTGTTGCAGCTTTTCCATGGCCACGTCGTAGGGTTCATCGCACAGCGTCAGCTGCCTCTGACGCTCTTGTAGCGCCAGGTGTTTGGCTTCGTCATCGCCATACCGGTCAACGCGAAAGCTCTTGCTCAGGTTGTAGCCGTGAATGCGGGTTGTCGCACGCCAGTATTCGATCTGGTTGGAGCGGACCCGGTACACCCCCGGATGACCGCTGGTGTTGTGGGGCATAAGGCGCTGGCGGTTTTCATAGGAGAATGCCTGGGGCATTTTCAGCACCAGCTGGTTGCGCATGTTTTCAGCGGCCTCCAGAGCCGCCGCCGGCGTCGCGTAGTTGGCGAAATTGAAACAATGGACATGTATTTTGCCCGAGCGGCGAATGTCCAGTTTCCAGGCGCAGGGGTTACCGTCCGGGTCTTGTAGCTGGCTGATAAGACAGTGATTTTGAGGTGCTGCGCGCTGTTTTGGCATGAGACTCATCTCCTGATGGGGGCCAGCATCCGTTCTAGAACTGTGGCGAAGTGTTGCAGACTCGCTGAAGTTTTTTTCAGGTTCAACGTGGGAAAACGACTTCGGGATGCGTCCTACAGGTAACGCGGAAAATACCTTGCGTGTATTTGGGCGCTGCTTTAATGACCTCAGGAATCTGCAGTCAGATGACGTTGAAATGTCTCGCCGCCATGTCACAGAGTTGTGACATTTTGGCGTCTGTTCGTTACGTGCGGGCTGGCGGTGATGGATACACTCTTTGGCAGCGCAAGCAAAAGACTTGCACAGCTATAACAACAAGAAAGGTCTCGACATGAATTCATTCAATCGCCTCGCCGTTGTCATTTCGCTTGCTACCTTATTTCCCATGACTGCTTATGCGGCTGCTCCTGCCGACTCCAAAGGCACCGTTGAAGTGGTGCACTGGTGGACCTCCGGTGGCGAAGCCAAAGCGGTTGATGTGCTTAAAAAACTGATCGAAAAAGACGGTTACACCTGGCAAGACAGTGCTGTAGCAGGTGGCGGTGGCGCCGCGGCCATGACCGTACTCAAGACCCGCGCAGTATCCGGCAACCCGCCGTCAGCAGCACAAATCAAGGGGCCGGACCTGCAAGAGTGGGGCGCACTCGGCTTGCTGACCAACCTCGATGAGGTGTCCAAGGCCAATAACTGGGACACCCTGCTGTCCAAAACCGTCTCCGACACCATGAAGTACGACGGCCATTACGTGGCGGTACCGGTGAACATTCACCGGGTGAACTGGTTGTGGATCAACCCTGAAGTATTCAAAAAAGCCGGCATCGACAAAGCTCCCACCACCCTTGATGAACTCTTCGCAGCAGGCGACAAGCTCAAGGCCGCCGGTTTTATCCCCCTGGCCCACGGTGGCCAGCCGTGGCAGGACAGCACGGTCTTCGAAGACCTGGTGCTGAGCGTCATGGGCCCTGAAGGCTACAAAAAAGCCTTCGTCGATCTGGATGAAAAAACCCTCACCGGCCCGCAGATGGCTGAAGTGTTCAGCAAGCTGAAAAAGCTCCAGGGCTATATGGACCCGGACGGTACCGGCCAGGACTGGAACCTGGAAGCCGCCAAGGTGATCAACGGCAAGGCCGGCATGCAGATCATGGGTGACTGGGCGAAAAGCGAGTGGGCGGCTGCAGGTAAAAAAGCCGGCACTGATTTCGAGTGCGTACCATTTCCGGGCACCAAAGGCAGTTTTACCTACAACATCGACTCGTTGGCGATGTTCAAACTGTCGGCGAAAAACAACACGCCGGGCAATATCGCCGCGCAAAACGACGTGGCCAAAGTCGCGCTTGAGCCTGAATTCCAGTACGTGTTCAACCAGAACAAAGGCTCGATCCCGGTACGCAGTGACCTGGACATGAGCAAGTTCGACAGCTGTGCCCAGGCCTCGGCCAAAGACTTCGCCGAAGCAGGCACCAGCCACGCTCAACTGCCGAGCATGGCCCACAACATGGCCACTTCGCTGGCGGTGCAGGGCGCGATTTTCGACACTGTGAGCAACTTCATGAGCGACAAGAGTGCTGATCCGGCCACGGCGGGTAAAAAACTGTACTCAGCGATCAAGTCCGCCCAGTAATTCGTTGATCTGACCCGCCACGTTCGCGCGTGGCTCCCCCTTATCCCTGGTTGTGCGGCATCTGCGTGGGCAGATGCCGGCATACCCTGCCGGGAGTATTTCGATGAGTTCCGTGGCTGTGTTCAGCAAGGCCTCGCCGTTCGATGCGTTGCAACGCTGGTTGCCCAAGCTGGTCTTGGCTCCGAGCATGCTGATCGTGTTGGTCGGCTTTTATGGCTACATTTTTTGGACGTTTTTGCTTTCGTTCACCAACTCCAGCTTTATGCCCAGCTACCAATGGGTTGGCCTGCAGCAATACGCCCGCTTGATGGCCAATGACCGCTGGTGGGTCGCGAGCAAAAACCTGGCAGTGTTTGGCGGCATGTTTATCGTCATCAGCCTGGTGATTGGCGTGTTCCTGGCGATACTGCTCGACCAGAGGATCCGCAAGGAAGGCTTTATCCGCACCATTTATCTGTACCCGATGGCGCTGTCGATGATCGTCACCGGTACGGCCTGGAAATGGCTGCTCAATCCGGGCCTGGGGCTGGATAAAATGCTGCGTGACTGGGGCTGGGAAGGTTTTCGCTTTGACTGGCTGCTGGATCAGGATCGGGTGGTGTACTGCCTGGTGATCGCGGCGGTATGGCAGGCCTCGGGGTTTGTCATGGCGATGTTTCTGGCCGGGTTGCGCGGGGTTGATCAGTCGATCATTCGTGCCGCTCAGGTCGACGGCGCAAGTTTGCCGACCATCTACCTGCGCATTGTCCTGCCGAGCCTGCGGCCGGTGTTTTTCAGCGCCTTCATGATCCTTGCGCACATTGCCATCAAGAGCTTCGACCTGGTGTCGGCGATGACTGCCGGTGGCCCGGGTTATTCCTCGGACCTGCCTGCGATGTTCATGTACTCCTTCACCTTCAGCCGTGGGCAAATGGGCATAGGTTCTGCCAGTGCGATCATGATGCTGGGTGCGATTCTGGCCATTCTCGTGCCGTATCTGTATTCCGAGCTGAGGAACAAGCGCCATGATTAATGCTCAGCGTTTTACCTTCAGCCGTGTGGCGATCTACGCCACCCTGATCCTTGCAGCGGCGGTGTATCTGGTGCCGCTGGTGGTGATGCTGCTTACCAGCTTCAAAACCCCGGAAGACATCCGCACCGGCAACCTGCTGAGCTGGCCGCAGGTGATCGACGGTATCGGCTGGATCAAGGCCTGGGACACGGTGGGCGGGTATTTCTGGAACTCGGTGAAAATCACCGTGCCAGCGGTACTGATCTCGACCTTTATCGGCGCCATGAACGGTTATGTCTTGTCGATGTGGCGTTTTCGCGGTTCGCAGCTGTTTTTCGGCCTGTTACTGTTCGGTTGCTTCCTGCCGTTTCAGACCGTATTGCTGCCGGCCTCGTTCACCATCGGCAAACTGGGCCTGGCCAACACCACGACGGGTTTGGTGCTGGTGCACGTGGTCTATGGCCTGGCCTTTACCACGCTGTTTTTCCGCAACTACTACGTGAGCATCCCGGATGCGCTGGTCAAGGCTGCGCGACTGGACGGTGCGGGCTTCTTCACTATTTTCGGGCGGATTTTGCTGCCGATGTCGGTGCCGATCGTCATGGTTTGCCTGATCTGGCAATTCACTCAAATCTGGAACGACTTTCTGTTTGGTGTGGTGTTTGCCAGTGGCGATGCGCAGCCGATTACGGTGGCGCTCAATAACCTGGTCAATACCAGCACCGGCGCCAAGGAATACAACGTCGATATGGCTGCGGCCATGATCGCGGGGCTGCCGACGCTGCTGGTCTACATCTTTGCGGGCAAGTATTTTCTGCGCGGGCTGACGTCCGGCGCGGTCAAGGGGTAAGGCATGGCGACTCTAGAATTACGCAACGTAAATAAAACCTACGGCAAGGGTTTGCCCGACACGCTTAAAAACATCGAACTGAAAATCGATGACGGCGAGTTCCTGATTCTGGTCGGGCCTTCGGGCTGCGGCAAATCGACCCTGATGAACTGTATTGCCGGTCTTGAGACCATCAGTGGCGGGGCGATTCTGGTGGACGATGCCGATATCAGCGGCATGAGCCCCAAGGACCGTGATATCGCCATGGTGTTTCAGTCCTATGCGCTGTACCCGACCATGAGTGTGCGCGACAACATCGCCTTCGGTCTCAAAATCCGCAAGATGAGCGCTGCAGCCATTGATGAAGAGGTGGCGCGGGTGTCCAAGCTGCTGCAAATCGAACACCTGCTGAGCCGCAAGCCCGGCCAGCTGTCCGGTGGCCAGCAACAGCGGGTGGCCATGGGCCGGGCGCTGGCGCGGCGACCGAAGATTTATCTGTTTGACGAGCCGTTGTCCAACCTCGACGCCAAGCTGCGGGTCGAGATGCGTACCGAAATGAAACTGATGCACCAGCGCCTCAAAACCACCACCGTCTACGTTACCCACGACCAGATCGAAGCCATGACCCTGGGCGACAAGGTGGCGGTGATGAAGGACGGCATCATCCAGCAGTTCGGAACCCCGAAGCAGATCTACAACGATCCGGCCAACCTGTTTGTCGCCAGTTTTATCGGTTCACCGCCGATGAACTTCATCCCTCTGCGTTTGCAACGTCGCGACGGCCGTTTGCTGGCCCTGCTCGACAGCGGTCAGGCGCGTTGCGAATTGCCACTCGGCATGCAGGACGCAGGGCTCGAAGACCGTGACGTGATCGTGGGCATCCGCGCCGAGCAGATTGTGCTGGCGCCTGCCGAGGCCAATGGCCTGCCGGTGATTCGCGCAGAGGTGCAGGTTGTCGAACCGACCGGCCCGGACACCCTGGTTTTCGTAACCCTCAACGGCATCAAAGTGTGCTGCCGTATGGCCCCGGATGATGCCCCTGCGGTCGGCCAGAGCCTCAATTTGCAGTTCGATCCCGCCAAAGTGCTACTGTTTGATGCGAATACGGGTGAGCGTCTTGGGGCGATGAGTTCGCCTCAAGCTCAAGGCCGGGCTGATAACGTGGCGCAATTCAAGGGTCGTTAAGTCAACAGGGAGCCTGTTTGCGGGCCTCCTTGAGTTGTGCCGCGTTAAACAAAGCCAATAAGAAGACAACGAGGATTAAAGGGATGACTAACAGAATGACCCGTACCCGTCTGGCCTGCCAGCTATCGGCTATTGTCGCGCTAGGTCTGGGTGCAAGCAGTGTCTACGCTGACGAAGCCTTCAGCGCCGATTCGAAATGGATGACGGGCGACTGGGGTGGTGAGCGTACCAAACTGATCGAACAGGGGATCGACATCAAGGCTGATTACGTCGGAGAAGTGGGTGCCAACCTGCATGGCGGCTACAACGACGACAAGACGGCGCGCTACAGCGACCAGTTTGGTCTGGGCGTGGCCCTGGACCTGCAAAAGCTGTGGGGCTGGGACAATACCCAGGCCAAGATCCAGCTGACCAACCGTAATGGTCAGAATATCTCCAATGACCGTGTCGGTGATCCGCGTGCTGGCACTCTGAGTTCCTCTCAGGAAGTCTATGGCCGTGGCCATATGGTGCGTCTGACCCAATTGTGGATTCAGCACCAGTTCCTCGACGGCAAGCTGGACGTCAAGGCCGGTTACTTCGGCGAAGGCGAAGACTTCAACACCTTCCCGTGTGAATTCCAGAACCTGGCGTTCTGTGGCTCGCAGGTGGGTAACTGGGCCACCAACGTCTGGTACAACTGGCCGGTCAGCCAGGCGGCACTGCGTGTGAAGTACAACATTACACCTGAGCTGTACGCGCAAATCGGTGCGTACAACCAGAACCCGTCGCAACTGGAGCACGGTAACGGCTTCAAACTCAGTGGCAGCGGTACCAAGGGCACCGTGCTGCCGGTTGAACTGGTGTGGTCGCCCAAGGTCAACGACCTCCCGGGCGAATACCGTGTCGGTTACTACAAAAGCACGGCGCCTGCCGATGACGTGAAGGTCAATATCACCAATGATGGTGAGGACTACCGCGTACGTGACAGCAAGCATGGTTACTGGTTTGTCGTGCAGCAGCAACTCACCAGCCACAACGGTGACGCCTCGCGCGGTCTGCATATCGCGGCCAACGCCACCTTCCACGACAAGCAAACCAACATCGTAGACAACTACCAATCGCTGATGTTTGTGTACAAGGGCCCGTTCGATGCCCGGCCCAAGGATGACATCGGTATCGGCGCCGCCCGTATCCATGTTAACGATGATGTGAAGAAAAGCGCCGAGCTGATCAATGCGTCCATCGGTGCCACCGATTACAGTGACCCGCTGTACACGCCGCTGCGTAACACCGAGTACAACTACGAACTCAACTACGGCTTCCACGTGACCAACTGGCTGACGGTGCGTCCAAACCTGCAGTACATCACTCACCCGGGTGGTGTGGACCAGGTAGACAACGCATTGGTGGCCGGACTGAAAATTCAGTCGACGTTCTAAATGCGCTAAGCTCCTTGTTTTTCCAGCGGATAGCCTTGGCTATCCGCTTTTTTTCGGGGCTGCACACCTCGGCGCATGAATTTCAGGACTGCGGCACATGCATGAGCATCCGCTTCACCGTTTTTTCAAATCCAGGCGCGAGCAGCCGGTCTTCCAGTGGGAGCGTTTTCAGCAGCGCGACGTTCTGGTGATCGATCATCCGCATTGCCAGGCGGTGTTCAGTCGTCAGGGCGCGCAGCTGCTGCACTTTCAGCCGACCGGGCAAAAGCCCTGGCTGTGGTGCGCTGCCAAGTGGCCGCAAGTGGGGGCGATCCGCGGTGGGGTGCCGATTTTCTGGCCCTGGTACGGCCGTCATCCCAGTGAAAACGCCTGGCCATCCCATGGCTGGGCGCGCTTGATCGACTGGAAGCTGCTCGACAGCAGCAGCGACGAAGAAGGGGTGACCCTGCACTGGCGTTTGCAACTGTGCGATTGGCAGGTGGATTTGCATGCGCGGCTGGGCGAAGAAATGGAATTGCGCCTGAGCACCGAACATCAGGACGACGAACCTTGTCAGGTGAGCCAGGCGTTGCGCGCTTACTGGCGTATTGGAGATGTTGCTGAGGTAGCGCTGTCCGGGCTGGACGGTGCGCACGGCTACGACCACTTGAACCGAGAGGCTTGCCAGCAGCAGGGTGAGTTACGGGTGGGGGGTGGTTGTCAGCGGGTATTTCAGCATGATGGCGAAATGAAACTTAATGATCACGCCTGGCAACGGGCTTTGAACATCGACACGGGTGAGCAGGGCAGCACGGTGGTCTGGCATCCGGGCAAGCGGCCGTTGCTGGGGGTGAGCTGGAACGAAGTGATGGGCTTTGTGTGTGTGGAGTCCACGAGTGGCGGTACTCATAACCAGGCCCTTGCCCCGGGCGAGCAGGCTCATTTGAGCTTGCAGGCGAGGGCGGGGCTGTGCAGCGTCTGATGGAGCATTATCAAGCGATTGCCTAGTTGAACTCATCGCCTACCGGGTAGCGGCTGGCGTTGAGACTTTCCTTGATTTTGCGCAGGTGTGGCTGGAAGTCCACGCCACGGCGCAACGTCATGCCGGTGGCCAGTACATCCAGTACGGTCAACTGGATGATGCGCGAGGTCATCGGCATATAGATGTCGGTGTCTTCGGGCAGCGGAATATTCAGGCTCAGGGTACTGGCCTTGGCCAGTGGCGAGTTTTCCGCGGTCAGGCCCAGCACCGAGGCACCGTTGGCGCGCGCAATGCGAGCCACTTCCACCAGTTCACGGGTGCGACCGGTGTAGGAAATAATCACGAACAATTCACCGGTATGGGCCACCGAGGCGATCATGCGCTGCATCAGCACGTCGGCGTGAGCGGTGACGGCCAGGTTGAAGCGGAAGAACTTGTGCTGCGCATCCAGTGCTACCGGTGCTGAAGCGCCCAGGCCAAAAAAATGGATCTGCCGGGCCTGGATCAGCAAGTCGACGGCGCGGCTGATAAGGTTGGGGTCCAGTGCCTGGCAGGCACTGTCCAGCGAGGCGATGGCGCTGCCGAAGATTTTTTGTGTATACGCGGCCGGATTATCGTCAGCCTCGACTGCACGGCTCACGTAAGCTGCGCCGCTGGCCAGGCTTTGTGCCAGTTGCAGCTTTAATTCGGGGTAGCCGCTGACGCCAAATGAACGGCAGAAACGGTTGACCGTAGGCTCGCTGACCGATGCCGCCTGCGCCAGCGCGGCGATGCTGAACCGGGTCGCCTGCTGCGGGTTCTGCAAAATGATTTCGGCCACTTTGCGCTCGGCCTTGTTCAGGTCTTCGAGGCGGCCCTTGATCTGTTCGAGTAAATTTCGCACGCGGTCCATTTATGATCCTTGGGTCAGCGATGCAAGAACCGGATTAAAGCGGTTCTGGAAGGTGGCCTATCCTACTGGTGGCCTGAGACGACCACTAGCAGGAATCTGTATTTTGAGAAAATGTTGTGTTTATTACTACATTTTTCCTTGAGTGATACCTTGAAAAAAGGTATTTGTAGCTTAACTTGATAAAAGAACAAACATCATGCCTTCGATTACGGTTGAACCGTGCACCTTTGCCTTGTTCGGCGCCCTTGGCGATCTGGCCTTGCGCAAGCTGTTTCCTGCCTTGTACCAACTGGACCGTGCCGGCCTGCTGCATGCTGACACGCGTATTCTGGCGCTGGCCCGTGAGCCGGGCGACGCCTCCAGGCACCTGGCACATATTGACAGTCAGTTGCGCCAGTATCTGGGCGAAAAGGACATCGAAGTCGAGGCGCTGAACCGCTTCCTGGCTCGCTTGAGCTATCTGCATGTAGATTTTTTCAAGACTGAAGATTACCTCGCGCTGGCTGAACTGGCCGGCACCGAACAGCGCCTGATCGCTTATTTCGCCACGCCGGCGGCAGTGTATGGCGCCATTTGCGAAAACCTGTCCGCCGTCGGTCTGGCTGAAAACACCCGTGTGGTGCTGGAAAAACCCATCGGCTCGGACCTGGAATCCTCGCGCAAGGTCAACGATTCCGTGGCGCAGTTCTTCCCCGAGAACCGCACTTACCGCATCGACCACTACCTGGGCAAGGAAACCGTACAAAACCTGATCGCGCTGCGTTTTGCCAACAGCCTGTTCGAGACCCAGTGGAACCAGCGCTACATCTCCCACGTTGAAATCACCGTGGCCGAGAAAGTCGGCATCGAGGGCCGTTGGGGCTACTTCGACAAGGCTGGCCAACTGCGCGACATGATCCAGAACCACCTGTTGCAGCTGCTTTGCCTGATTGCCATGGACCCGCCGGCGGACCTGTCGGCCGATAGCATTCGCGACGAAAAGGTAAAAGTGCTCAAGGCCCTGGCCCCGATCAGCGCCGAAGGCCTGACCACTCAGGTGGTGCGCGGCCAGTATATTGCCGGTTACAGCGAAGGCCAGTCGGTGCCGGGTTACCTGGAGGAAGAAAATTCCAACACCCAGAGCGACACCGAGACTTTTGTGGCGCTGCGTGCCGATATTCGCAACTGGCGCTGGGCGGGTGTGCCGTTCTACCTGCGCACCGGCAAGCGCATGCCGCAAAAGCTGTCGCAAATTGTTATTCACTTCAAGGAACCGTCGCACTACATCTTCGCCCCGGAGCAGCGCCTGCAGATCGGCAACAAGCTGATCATTCGCCTGCAGCCGGACGAAGGCATTTCCTTGCGGGTGATGACCAAGGACCAGGGCCTGGACAAAGGCATGCAACTGCGCAGTGGCCCGTTGCAGTTGAATTTTTCCGACACTTATCGCAGCACACGGATTCCGGATGCCTACGAGCGTTTGTTGCTCGAAGTCATGCGTGGCAACCAGAACCTGTTTGTACGCAAAGATGAAATTGAAGCGGCATGGAAATGG
Source organism: Pseudomonas fragi (assembly GCF_002269505.1). Taxonomy (GTDB): domain Bacteria; phylum Pseudomonadota; class Gammaproteobacteria; order Pseudomonadales; family Pseudomonadaceae; genus Aquipseudomonas; species Aquipseudomonas fragi_D. The sequence goes on from NZ_NQKQ01000002.1 coordinate 118,140, forward strand.
TGCGACCAGTTGATCGCCGGCTGGAAAAAGTCTGGCGATGCGCCCAAGCCGTACGCGGCGGGCTCCTGGGGACCGATGAGTTCCATTGCACTGATTACGCGGGACGGGAGGTCTTGGTATGGCGATATCTGATTTGAAACTGCCGGAAGGGGTCAACGCGCACACCTTCAAGAACCCGGCGACTATGGCCGAGGGACTGGCAATCAGCGTTGCCGCCCAGTTGAACCAGGCTATCGCCGAGCAGGGTGTTGCCACGCTGGTGGTGTCCGGCGGTCGCAGCCCGGTGGCGTTTTTTGAAAGTCTGGTCAAGCAGCCGGTCGACTGGTCGAAAGTGGTCATCAGCCTGGCCGATGAACGCTGGGTGCCGGTGGAACATGCCGACAGCAATGCCGGCCTGCTGAAAAAGCACTTGCTGCAGGGACCGGCTGCCAAAGCGCGCTTTGTCGGTTTGTACAACGCTGCCGCCACGGTTGAAAGGGCGGCGCTGGAAGCGGATCAGGGGCTGGCCGAGTTGCCGCCGATTGATGTGTTGATCCTCGGCATGGGCGATGACGGGCATACCGCGTCGCTGTTTCCCAACAGTCCGAACCTGAACGAAGCCTTGCAACTCGACAACCCGCGCCGTTGCTGGGCGATGCTGGCACCTACTGTGCCGCACCAGCGCCTGAGCATGAGCCGCAGCCTGTTGGCCAGCGCGAAACACAAGGTGCTGTCGATCCAGGGCCAGTCCAAATTGAACACCCTCAACGAAGCGCTGGGAGGCACTGATGTTGCCGCCTTGCCGATTCGTGCCTTTCTGCAACCTACGTTAGAGATTTACTGGTGCCCATGAGCCAAGGATCAGCTGCCATGACAATAAAAACTGCGAACGTATCGATGGCGGAAAAAGTCGCCCTGATCGACCAACTGTGTGCCCAAGCACGAATTCTGCCGGTGATTACCATCGCACGTAAGCAGGACATCCTGCCGTTGGCCGATGCGCTGGCAGCCGGTGGTCTGACGGCGCTGGAAGTCACCCTGCGTTCCGAGTTCGGCCTTGAGGCGATCCGTGTGTTGCGTGATCAGCGGCCTGAACTGGTCACCGGTGCTGGCACCGTGCTGGACCGTCACATGCTGGCGGCGGCCGAAGAGGCCGGTTCGCAATTTATTGTCACGCCGGGCATTACCCGTGACTTGCTTGAGGCCAGTGTTGCCAGCGACATTCCGCTGCTGCCGGGCATCAGCAATGCCTCCGGGATCATGGAAGGCTATGGCTTGGGTTACCGTCGTTTCAAACTGTTCCCGGCAGAAGTCAGTGGTGGCGTGGCGGCTATCAAGGCGCTGGGTGGGCCTTTTGGCGAAGTGAAATTCTGCCCGACCGGCGGTGTAGGCCCGGCGAATATCCGCAACTACATGGCGTTGAAAAACGTGATGTGCGTGGGCGGCAGCTGGATGCTGGACAGTGAATGGATCAAGAACGGCGACTGGGCCCGGATCCAGGAATGCACCGCCGAGGCGCTTGCCTTGCTGGATTGATGTTTTAGTGACGAATTTGTTGTGTGTTCTACGGTTTTTGGTGCGCTTGGTCGGCGCACCTTTTTTTTGCCCGGATTTTAACTGCGACCCTCACCCCAGCCCACTCCCAGAGGGAGAGGGAGCTGATTGTCGGTGTCCTTGAAATCGCGTGCGATCAGTCCCCTCTCCCTTTGGGAGAGGGTCAGGGTGAGGGGCTTTTAGCCTTCAGCCAATTCCCGCAGCGCCCGCACCAACTGATTGATGTCTTCCACCGTAGTGGCAAACCCCACGGTAATGCGTATACAACTGCCACACGCCGAGCCATTACGCGCCACGGTGAACAGGTTGTAATCCTTGAGCAGGCGTTCAACCATCGGCTGCTGATCCTGCACATGGGTTAAGCGTAGTGATGTGATCGCGCAGTACAGCCGCGGATCATCATTGACCAGGACTTCAATACCCTCGATCTTGCGCGCCTCGCTGACCCACAGGTTTCGCAGGTAGTTGAGCCGGGCCCCCTTGCCTCGGGCGCCACCCATTTCATGGTGTTCCTGCAGCACCTTGGTCAGAGTCAGCCAGGCGGGGATGTTGACGGTGCCATAAACGGCGCGGTTGCGAACATCCGGCTCGGGGTAGCGCTCGTTGCCCATATCGGGGTCGATATCGCCCAGGCGTTGCGGATCGATATACATCAGGCCCAGGGTCAGCGGCGCGCCAATCCATTTGTGCAGGTTGAAACCGGCAAAGGCCACGCCCAGTGCCGGCAGGTCCAGTTCGATCTGCCCCAGGGCATGGGCACCATCGAGAATCACATCCACCCCATGCTCTTTTGCCGCCGCAACAATCGCCTCTACGGGCATGACCAGGCCGGTGCGATGGGTTACGTGGGTGAGCGCCATCAGCTTGATCCGCGGGTTACGTTCAAACGCCTGGCGATAGCTGTCCACCAGGCTTTCAAAGGTGGCGGGGTGCGTGTGGGTAATTTCGATGATTTCAAGGCCGCGTTGGCGTGCTACCCCACGCATGGCGTACTCGACGCTGTGGTATTCCAGATCGCTGATCAGCAGTTGATCACCCGCTTGCAGGCCGTTGTAGTTGCGGATCAATGATTGCAGACCGTCTGACGCACAAAAGGTCAGTGCCAGGCCGGCAGGGGCTACACCGAGCAGTCCGGCCAGCGAATCGCGAATTTCCAAGCCCTGGGTAGTATCGAAGTGCTGGCGCACAGGCACCGAGTTGTTGCGGTTGATGAAGTCGATATTGCGCTGGTAGTCCTGTGCCACTTCGCGAGTCATACGCCCGAAGTAGCCGTTTTCCAGGTTGATCGGCCCTGCAGCTACGTCGTAGCGCTCGGCGATGGCGTGCCAGAAGTGTTCGTCGCGGGCGTTGTCTTCAATCCTTGGCATGGGGCAACTCTATTAATGGCGGGGTTTGGGTTTTGAGTGTTTGGCGCGTAATGGGTCGAGCAGGTCCGACAGGCCGTTGTGATCGATCTCTTGCATCAGGGCCAGCAAGCCGCCCAGCTCTCCGTGGGGGAACCCCTCGCGGGCAAACCAGTTCAGGTACTGGCCAGGCAGGTCGGCAATGATTCGGCCTTTGTATTTGCCGAAGGGCATTTCACGGGTCACCAGCAGTTCGAGTTTTTCGGGGTTCATGCACAGGCCTTCTAATGCGTTAAAGCATGGGATGAAAATACAGGCAATTTGCATGAAGGCCAATTGACAGATCATGCATATAAACCGGATACAGTTTTTTCGTTATTTATTAAGTTGCTGATTTATAAGGATTTTATTTAATTCTAAAACTGGCACGAGCCCTGCAATCTCTATTGCACGATCCTCAACCTTGTAAGGAATTGAACAATGACTGATCTCAATAAAGAAGCCATTAGCGTCCTGAACGATTTGATCGAAACCAGCAAAGACGGTCAGGAAGGGTTTAAATCCTGCGCCGAAGATATCAAACACCCGGAGCTCAAGGCGTTGTTTGCCAAGCGTTCAGCTGAATGTGCAGCCGCAGCTGCCGAACTGCAGGCTCAGGTGCGTGCCCTGGGAGGCGACCCGGAAACCAGCACCAGCGTGGCAGGTGACTTGCACCGCCGTTGGGTGGACGTCAAATCGGTGTTTACCGGCAAGGACGAAGAAGCGGTGCTCAACGAAGCCGAGCGCGGTGAAGACCATGCGCTGAAGGCTTATAAAGAAGCGCTGGAGAAAATCAGCAAGCACAACCTGGTGGGTATTCGTGATCTGGTTGAGCGTCAGTATCACGGCGTGCAACGTAACCACGATCAGGTCAAGGCACTGCGCAATCAGGCCCGTGCCCGTGCGTGATTAGCTTGAAGCTGTAGTTTCAAAATGTGGGAGCGAGCCTGCTCGCGATGCAATCAACCCGGTTGATCAGAATGATCGGGATGCTGCTATCGCGAGCAGGCTCGCTCCCATTTTGCGTTTAGCCAATGCTGATCGCTGGCAATACCGGCAGGGTTACGGTCTGCTGCTTGCGCGGGGCGATGATTTCAGCCTCGCCATCCACCACGATTTCGTCGCGTTGGTTGAATACGCGAGTAGCAATACGCACGCGGAACTTGGGCAGCTTTTCCAGGATCTCCAGGCGCACGGTCAGGGTGTCACCGATTTTTACCGGCTTTTGAAAGCTCATTTGCTGGCCGACATAAATGGTGCCCGGGCCAGGCAGTTCGCAAGCCACGGCGGCACTGATCAGCGCGCCGCTGAACATGCCATGGGCAATCCGTTCTTTGAACATGGTCGCGGCAGCGAACTCAGGGTCAAGGTGCACCGGGTTGTGGTCGCCGGACATGGCCGCAAAAAGCTGAATGTCACGCTCTCCGACGGTTTTGCTGTAGCTGGCAGTCTGGCCGACTTCGAGGGCTTCGTACGGGGTGTTGGTAACCTGAGTCATCTAGCGCATGTCCTGTGACGAGTGTTTGGTTTTAAAGCTATGATTTTAAAAGCTTTTTAATTAAAAAGTGTGTTTTGCTCATTCGCTTCGCGCAGGCCGTGTGTGGCTCAAAGCCTGATTGAGCCAGGCAATTACATCTGCCATGACTTCGTCGCGATTGGTTTCGTTGAAGAGTTCGTGCCGCGCCTGCGGGTACACATTCAGTTGTAACTGACGATTGCCGGCACTTCGCAAAGCGTTGGCCAGATCAATGAGACGCTTGCCTTCACTCACCGGATCACATTCGCCACCCATTATCAGTAAAGGCAGGCCCGGATCGATCTGAGCGAGATTGGACGCTTTGCTGATTTGCTGCAACCCGCCAAGCAGGTCGATCCACAGTTGGTTGGTACAGCGAAAGCCGCACAAGGGGTCGCTGGCGTAGGCATCGACCTGCGCTGGATCACGGCTGAGCCAGTCATACGCCGTGCGATTGGGCTTGAAGGCCTTATTGAACGAACCGAACGACAGCCACTCGATCAGCGCGCTACGGCCCTTGGCCCCCTGGCGCCAGCGCTCGAAGCGGGCGATCAGGCTGGCCGCACGATAGAGTGCCACCGGCTGGAAGTTGGAGGCGCTGAGTATCGCCCCTTGCAGGCTGGCACCGTGATGCATGAGGTATGCCTGCGCGATATAGCTGCCCATGCTGTGGCCAAGCAGAAAAATCGGCACGCCGGGATGGCTCTGGCTGATATGCCGGCTCAGGCTGGCCACGTCGCTGACCACCGTGCACCAGCCATCGTTGTCGGCAAAGTAGCCCAGGGTGCCACGCTCGGCTGTTTTGCCGTGGCCGCGCTGGTCATGGGCATACAGGGCAAAACCGGCAGCACACAGCGTCTGGCCCAGGTAGGCATAACGGCCACTGTGTTCGGCCATGCCATGAGCCAGCAGCACAACAGCCCTGGGCGTGCCGTCTCCCAGCCACTGGTTGACGAAAAGACCACTGCGATCATTCGCATCCAGCCAGAAAGTCTCAGGGGTCATGGCATTTCCTTTAATTGTTGTCGTAGCAGTGTATCGCGCATTTGCGTGGCAGCCAGTTAACAGGCGCCACGCAGTAATAAGATTCAAGATGTAAATGGCGAAGATCGCTGTATTTGCCTACAACTTGATAACTGTTACCGTCCACAAGCTCTGCTTTTATTAGACAAGAGACGAGGGCAGACACATTCAGGTACGAGGATAAAAACAATGCAACCTGATTTCTGGAATGACAAACGTCCTGCCGGTGTACCGCTGGATATCGATATGACGGCCTTCAAGTCGGTCGTTGACGTGTTTGAACGCTCCTGCAAGAAATTCGCGGATCGCCCGGCTTTCAGCAACCTGGGTGTGACCATCACCTATGCAGAGCTTGAGCGTCACAGTGCCGCGTTTGCCGGTTATCTGCAGGAGTACACCGATCTCAAACCGGGTGACCGGATCGCCGTACAAATGCCCAATACCCTGCAATATCCGATTGCCGTGTTCGGCGCGATGCGTGCCGGGCTGATTGTGGTCAACACCAACCCGCTTTACACCTCGCGCGAGATGCGTCATCAGTTCAAGAGTGCCGGCATTCGTGCACTGGTGTACCTGAACATGTTCGGCAAGCGCGTACAGGAAGTGCTGCAAGACACTGAAATCGACTACCTGATCGAAGCCAGAATGGGCGATATGATGCCCGCGGCCAAAGGCTGGATCACCAATCTGGTGGTCGACAAGGTGAAAAAACTGGTGCCTGCCTATCAGTTACCCCAGGCCATTTCCTTCAAGAGCGTTTTGCGCCGGGGTGCGGGGCAGGTGATCCGCCCACTGGCGACTTCCCTGGATGACACCGCAGTGCTGCAATACACCGGCGGCACCACCGGCTTGCCAAAAGGCGCGATGCTCACCCATGGCAATCTGATCGCCAACATGCAACAGCTGCGTGCCTGCCTGTCCCAGCATGGCCCGGATGGTCAGCCGATGCTCAAGGACGGTCGCGAGATCATGATCGGCCCATTGCCGCTCTACCATATCTATGCATTTACCGCTAATTGCATGGGGATGATGGTCACGGGCAACCATAACGTGCTGATCACCAATCCGCGCGACATCAAAGGGTTTATCAAGGAGCTCAAAAACTGGAAATTTACCTGTTTCCTGGGCCTTAACACCTTGTTTGTTGCGCTCATGGATCACCCTGACTTCAAGACCGTGGATTTCTCCGGGCTCAAAATTACCAACTCTGGCGGCACAGCACTGGTCAAGGCTACGGCAGAGCGTTGGGAAAAACTCACGGGGTGCCGGATTGTCGAAGGTTACGGCCTTACTGAAACCTCCCCGGTGGCCAGTGCGAACCCTTGCGGTTCACTGGCAAGACTGGGGACGGTGGGCATGCCGGTTCCCGGTACGGCCATGAAGGTGATCAGCGACGAAGGTGTCGAACTGGGTCTGGGCGAGCGCGGCGAGCTATGCGTCAAGGGCCCGCAAGTGATGAAGGGCTACTGGCAAAACCCCGAGGCCACGGCCGAGGTGCTGGACGCCGAGGGCTGGTTCAAGACCGGTGATGTCGCCGTGATTGACCCGGACGGGTTTGTCCGCATCGTCGACCGCAAGAAAGACCTGATTATCGTCTCGGGCTTTAATGTCTACCCCAACGAAATCGAAGACATCGTGATGGCGCACCCTAAAGTGGCCAATTGCGCGGTTATCGGCGTGCCTGATGAGCGCACTGGCGAGGCAGTCAAACTGTTTGTGGTGCCGCGAGCAGGCGGGGTGACCGTTGAGGAGCTCAAGGCCTACTGCAAGGAAAATTTCACCGGTTACAAGGTACCCAAGCAGATTGTATTGCGTGACTCCTTGCCTATGACGCCGGTGGGCAAAATCCTGCGGCGGGAGTTACGCGATCCCGCCTGATTCGTTCATCGTGGCGACAGACGCTCGGAGGCCGAAAGGCCTCGGGCGTTTTTTTATGTCTATGATAATGCTCTGGAATGCCCGGTATAGAGGGTTCTTGTAGATAATAGAGTATTTGCACTAATGATGACTTTGGATTGTCCTACAGTCAGGAATGTGACTCTAAACACGCTTGCAGGCTCTAGGCGGCCTTTGGCAAAGCTGCTACTCTCGGCGCGCTTTGTGACTTCAGGGTAAGAGCAAGTCAGAGCTTTCCATTATAAAAATCAAATAAATAAGAACCGCACCCGATGCGGTGAAGAATTCGCGACGCTGAGGAGTGGGCTTCCATGATTGAAGGCTTTTGGAAGGATAAGTACCCAGCTGGGATTGCTGCTGAGATCAATCCTGATGAATACCCAAATATTCAGACGGTACTGCGGGAATCTTGCCAGCGTTTCGCCGACAAACCGGCGTTCAGTAACCTCGGCAAAACCATTACCTACGGTGAGCTCTACGAGCAGTCGGGCGCGTTTGCCGCCTGGTTGCAGCAGCACACCGACCTGCAGCCGGGCGATCGTATCGCCGTGCAGTTGCCCAACCTGTTGCAATACCCGATTGCTGTGTTCGGAGCCATCCGCGCCGGTTTGATCGTGGTCAACACCAACCCGCTGTACACCGCGCGGGAAATGGAACACCAATTCAAGGATTCCGGGGCCAAGGCGCTGGTGTGCCTGGCGAACATGGCGCATCTGGCCGAAAAGGTCGTGCCGCAGACTTCGGTCAAGTATGTGATCGTCACCGAAGTGGCTGACATGCTGTCGCCATTCAAGCGTGTGCTGATCAATAGCGTCATCAAGTACGTGAAAAAGATGGTCCCGGCTTATCACTTGCCGCAGGCCGTAAAGTTCAACGATGTGCTGAGCAAAGGTCAGGGCCAGCCGGTCAAGGAAGCCAGCCCGGTGAGCAGTGATGTTGCCGTGCTGCAATACACCGGCGGCACTACCGGTGTCGCCAAGGGTGCAATGCTCACCCATCGCAACCTGATCGCCAACATGTTGCAGTGCAAGGCGCTGATGGCTTCCAACCTGGAAGAGGGTTGTGAAATCCTGATTACGCCACTGCCGCTGTACCACATCTACGCCTTTACCTTTCATTGCATGGCGATGATGTTGCTCGGTAACCACAACGTGCTGATCAGCAACCCGCGTGATTTGCCGGCGATGGTCAAAGAACTGTCCAAGTGGAAATTCAGCGGTTTTGTCGGCCTCAACACCCTGTTTGTGGCGCTGTGCAACAACGAGGCATTCCGCAAGCTGGACTTTTCGGCACTCAAGGTGACGCTGTCGGGTGGCATGGCCTTGCAACTGTCGGTGGCCGAGCGCTGGAAGACCGTGACTGGTTGCCCGATCTGCGAAGGTTACGGCATGACCGAAACCAGCCCTGTGGCCACGGTCAACCCGGCTCAGAGCATTCAGATCGGCACCATTGGCATTCCGGTGCCTTCGACCCTGTGCAAGGTCATCGACGATGCCGGCGAAGAGCTGCCGCTGGGTGAAGTCGGCGAGCTGTGCATCAAGGGCCCGCAAGTCATGAAAGGCTACTGGGAGCGTCCTGACGCTACCGCCGAGATCATGGACAGCGAAGGGTGGTTGAAATCCGGTGATATCGCAGTGATTCAGCCTGATGGCTACATGCGTATCGTTGATCGCAAAAAAGACATGATTCTGGTGTCGGGTTTCAATGTGTACCCCAACGAACTGGAAGACGTGATGGCTTCTTTGCCGGGCGTATTGCAGTGCGCGGCAATTGGTATCCCTGACGAGAAGACCGGTGAGTTGATCAAGGTGTTCATTGTGGTCAAGCCGGGCATGACGCTGACCAAGGATGAGGTCATGACGCACATGCGGGCCAATTTGACGGCCTACAAGGCGCCGAAGTTTGTCGAGTTCCGCGACAGCTTGCCGACTACCAACGTAGGCAAGATCCTGCGTCGTGAGTTGCGCGACGAAGAACTGAAAAAGCTGGGTCTCAAGAAGTAACAGGCCCGGATACGAAAAAGCCCCGCATTGCGGGGCTTTTTCGTTTACTTGTGTGGGAGCGAGCCTGCTCGCGAAAAAATTCAGTACCTGAAATTTTCGCGAGCAGGCTCGCTCCCACGGTTTATTTCTGCAAGAACTGAGCGAAGTTGACACCAGTACCTGTCGGACGTACGTCCTGTAGGTAGGAGTCCTTGTCCGCACTCAACTCAAGGCTCATGGTCGGCGTACGCTTGTGCGTCGCACGTACTACCATGCCTTCGCGTTTTTCACGCAGGAATGCAGTGGTTACCTTCAAGTGCAGCAGCTCGTCGGTGCTTGGGGTGTGCAGCAGCAGATGCACCCATTCGTACTGGCCCACAGCCAGGCGAGCCAGCGGAATATCGAACCACCAGATATTCTTGTTGGTGTTCAGTGCGGCGAAATGGCAGTTGTTGACGCCGAGTACCGCGCCGCCGAGTTCCTGGTTTCTGCGGGCAATAGCCAGCTTTTTATCGAGTTTCATAACCTTCCTACAATTGCGGATCTTCAGCGCCATAGCCTGAATACGTCGCGTATTCTCGGGGGTTAGCGGGTAAACATAAAGCCTAACCTGCGCTGATCGACGAAATGATGGGCAGAAAATAAATGAAACTCGATGCTGGGCCACAGGGTCAATGTTGGGTTGGCCTTTTTACGAGTTTGGCGATCCGGTGTTTTCAAAGTCGCCAATTGGGCTACTTTTAGGTAAAACCCTTCGCTTGGAGGCGTGTTGACCTCATTAACGATGCGGCGAAAGGAGACGCTATGTTATTCCCGGGCTTGAACGGCCTGCCTTTGGGCAAAGTCTTGATCCGAACGGTCAAGGAATTTATCGACGATGAAATGTCGACCTACGCCTCGGCGCTGGCCTATCAAATGCTGTTTTCGTTATTCCCGTTCATTCTGTTCCTGATCGCATTGATCGGCTTTTTGCATCTGCCTGACTTCTTCACCTGGCTGCGCCTGCAGTCCGAGCTGGTATTGCCGCCGCAGGCACTGGAACAGGTCAATCCGGTTATCGACCAGTTGCAGCAATCCAAGGGCGGACTGCTCTCGGTGGGTATCGTGATTGCTCTGTGGACGGCTTCGGCGGGTGTACGGCTGATGATGAGTGCGATGAATGCCGCCTATGACGTGGTTGAAGGACGGCCCATCTGGAAGCGTTTTCCGCTATCGATTTTCTACACCATCGGCATTGCCGGCATGCTGCTGGTCGCCGCCGCACTGATGGTGCTCGGGCCGCAAGTCATGAGCTGGCTCGCGGGGCAGGTGGGGCTTGAAGACTTTGTCGTGACGCTGTGGACCATCCTGCGCTGGCCGGCGATTATTTTGCTGATGATGGTGGCCGTGGCATTGATGTATTACGTCATGCCCGATGTGGAGCAGAAATTTCGCTTTATTACGCCGGGCTCGGTGTTGGCCGTGGTGGTCTGGATCGTGGCGTCTTTGGGTTTTGCTTTTTATGTCAAAACCTTCGCAGACTACAACGCCATGTATGGCAGTATCGGTGCAATCATCGTGCTGTTACTGTACTTCTACATTTCATCGGCGGTGTTGTTACTGGGTGCTGAAATGAATGCCGTGATCGAACATATGTCGGCTGAAGGCAAGAACCCGGGTGAGAAAACATTCGACGAGGCCGACGACCCTGATCCCAAGCAACATGTCTCCGGCCTTGGGCGCGACCATTCCATTAAAGCTACTTCAGATGAAGCCTGACCATGATTCGTGAAATCCTGAAAATGGGCGATGAGCGTCTATTGCGCGTAGCCCAGCCGGTACCGGCTGAAATGTTCGACACTCCTGAGCTCTGGCAACTGCTCGACGACATGTTGCAGACCATGGAGCACGCGGGTGGCGTGGGTCTGGCAGCGCCGCAGATCGGCGTTGACCTGCAATTGGTGGTCTTTGGTTTTGAGCACAGCGAGCGCTACCCGGATGCCGAGGCCGTGCCGCAGACCATCCTGATCAACCCCCTGATCACTCCCTTGAGCCCGGCGCTTGAGGAAGACTGGGAGGGCTGCTTGTCAGTACCGGGCCTGCGCGGCGTCGTAGAGCGCTTTCACAAGATCCGTTACGAAGGTTTCACCCCCAAAGGTGAGCCAGTCGTACGGGTTGCAGAGGGGTTTCATGCGCGGGTTGTGCAGCATGAGTGCGATCACTTGATCGGTCGTCTGTATCCCTCCCGGATCAAGGACTTCAGCAAATTCGGTTTTATTGAGGTGCTGTTTCCTGATCTGGAGCCTGGCACGAAGGAGTAAGGCCCATCGCTATCATCGCTTTGTTGCGTTGATAGCGAACCAGCCGCTCGTGCAGGGCGTGGGGCAACTCTACGTCCAGGCTGAACCCGAGTTTTTCATAGAAATTTTGCAACTGCGGGTCGCAGAACAACCAGACCGGGCCATCGCAGGCGGCGACTGCCTGGCTGACCAGTGCCCGGGCGATCCCTTGGCCGCGTAGCCCTGGCGCGACAAACAACCCGGTCAGCCAGTGGCCGTGTGCTATCGGCCGCAAACATAAGCCTGCAACAATCTCCTCCTGACGGGCCACCCATAATTGCGCATCCCTGACCGCCTTCATCGATGATTGATGTGCGCGATAAAACTTGTTCATCAATGGCCATAAAACCGCTTCAAGCGGGGCGTAAATAATGGCAGTCATAAGTCCACAGGCTCAAGGAAGGGGTACGTAGTATAAATAACCAAAAGACAAATTTCTGCGGGTTGGCTGAATAGTGTGAGTGAACTGTATTCGAAATTAAAACGTACATACTCGCATTCATTTTTGAATAACCTACTTTAAATGAAAGTTCACCACGGATCAGTGCTATACCTCAGTTAACAATCCTGATTGCTGGAGTGCATAACATGTCTAAAGGTATGGATTCAAAAAAAGCAGCGAAGAAAAAGCCCGCTAAAACGGCCGATGAAAAACGCGCTGATAAAAAGGCCAAGAAAACTGACGTCGGGTTGTTTGGCCATTAAGTAGACTTTCGCAGGGGCTCGCTCGTCGGGGCCCTGCCACTTTTAAATTCGGCATCATCCATTTGGTGAATTGTTAAAGCGTGGGCGTTCCGTCGCAGGTTGATGGCCATTTGCTTGCGCGCGTGATTTGGCTAGCTATGCTCCATGTTTACGGGGCCGTGGCCATAAGCGCTCAAACCCTTGAAGTGCGTACAGCTCTAACGTTAAGAGTGATAAACCCAGCTGACCGGCTGCGTCTTGAAACTTTTGAATTATCAATAGACAGCACCTCCAGGGATTGAGCCATGTTTGATTCGCATCGCAAAGCCGACCTGCTCGAAAATCAACGTCTTAGCGGCTCATTAAATGACATGGCCGCCAAAGTGCAGGCCATCAGCCGGTCCATGGCAATCATTGAGTTCGCCCCTGACGGCACTATCCTGGATGCCAATGAGAATTTTTGCCGGGTGGTGGGTTATTCCGTTGATGAAATTCGCGGCAAGCACCATCGACTATTTTGCGAAGCGGCTTACGTCAAATCCACTGAGTACAACAATTTTTGGCGGGATCTGGCACGTGGCGAACCCTTGAGCGGCACTTTTTCACGGCTCGACAAGGTCGGGCGTGAGGTGTGGCTTGAAGCCAGCTACATGCCCATCGTCGACGCAGAGCAGCACGTTGTGCGTGTGATCAAGGTGGCTTCGGATGTCACCGATCGGATCAATAAAGAGCATGAAACACAGAGCATCGTGAATGCCCTGAGCCGGTCTATGGCAGTGATCGAATTTTCGCCGGACGGGCGGGTGATCAATGCCAACCAGAACTTCCTCGACACCATGCATTACTCGCTGAGCGAAATTGTCGGCCAGCATCACGGCATGTTCTGTCGTCGTACTGAGGCCGAGTCAGCCAGCTATAAGGCTTTCTGGGCCTCGCTCAATCGCGGCGAATACCATTCCAGACGGTTTGAGCGGGTCGACAAGTACGGGCACACGGTTTTTCTCGAGGCGTCCTACAACCCGATTTTCGATGCCAAGGGGCGGCTGTACAAAGTGGTGAAATTCGCCAGTGACATCACAGCCCAAGTCACTAACTTGCAGACCGCAGCCGAATCGGCCCACAGCACTTCAGTACAAAACGATGCTTGTGCGCAGAAAGGTTCGCAAGTGGTTCAACAAACCGTGCAAATCATCGAAGCCATTTCCAAAGACCTTAATGAAGCAGCGCAGAGCATTGATGCGGTGAGCAAGCAGTCGGACAGTATCGGCAAGATCGTACAGACCATTCGCGGCATTGCGGATCAAACCAATTTACTGGCGTTAAACGCCGCGATCGAGGCAGCGCGGGCGGGGGAGCACGGGCGCGGCTTTGCAGTGGTGGCGGATGAGGTCAGAAGCCTGGCCGCGCGCACCAGTGCGGCCACCCTGGAAATTGTCGAAGTGGTGCGCAAAAACCATGATCTGTCGCTGAGTGCGGTGACCAGCATGCAGTCGAGCCTGAGTCGCACGGGGCTTGGAGTTGAGCTGGCCAATGAGGCAGGGGAGGCGATTCTGGAAATCCAGCAAGGCTCCAGGCATGTGGTGGATGCCATCAGCCAGTTCAATTCGACGCTGCAACTGCATTAAGGCCGCTATTTGTAGTCGCTGACGAGGCACGAGGCTGCGATTAATCCAGGGGCTGCTGCGCAGCCCATCGCAGCCTCGTGCCTCGTCAGCGACTACAAAGGGTGATCGGGCTTTAACTGCTCTCGCGCACCATCAACTCAAAGCCCATGTCCTGCACCGGGTTGGCAACTTTATTGCCCGCCATTAGTGTCAGCATCTGCTCGGCTGCCCGACGGCCAATGGCCTCCCGAGGAGTACGAATACTGCTCAGGCGCGGCACCATAAACTCCGAAGACGGCAGATCGTTAAAGCCCAGTACGGCTATTTGTTCCGGGATTTTTATGCCGATACGTGACGCCTCCAGCAAGGCGCCCTGGGCAAGGTCGTCGTTGCCGAAAAAGATCGCATCCACTTGTGGATGGCTGGCGAGCAATTGCAGGAACAGTTCACCCCCCAGGCCGACCGAAGAGGGGCGGGGGGTCAGCACTTCAAGTTCCGGGTTGTACAAACCGGCTTGCTGCAAGGCGCGGCGATAACCCTCGCCACGCAGCAGCGTGCGCTGATCGAGTTGGGCACCAATATAAGCCAGGCGCCGGCGGCCACGGGAGATCAAGTGCCGGGCCGCTGTTTCGCCGGCCTGGAGTTGCGAAAAGCCGACGCAGTTCAAGCCTTCGGCCGCATCCAGCTCCATCATGTACACGCAAGGTACATTGCTGGTCTCGATCATCCGCCGCGAACTTTCGGAACGGTCAAAGCCGGTCAGCAACAAGCCGCGAGGTTGGTAGGACATATAATTGCGCAGCAGGTTTTCTTCTTCATCGCGCGAGTAGTGAAAGTTACCGATAAGGACTTCAAAGCCCCGAGGACGCAGTACGTCATGGATGGCTTCGAGGGTGTCGATAAACAACAGGTTGGACAACGAAGGCACCAGTACCACGACTGAATGGCTCTGCGCCGAAGCAAGCGCACGGGCGGCCGGGTTGACCACGTAGTTGAGTTCGTCGGCGGCAATGCGCACCTTTTCTACGAGCTCGGTGGCGACGCTGCTGATGCCGCGCAAGGCGCGTGAAGCCGTGATGGGGCTGACCCCCGCAAGGCGGGCAACTTCGTTAAGGGTAGGGCGACCCGTGGTTCGGGTGTTTTTATCGTTTTTAGAGGTGGTCATCAGGGCGGCTTGCCAAACAAAAAACAAGTCACTAAGGTAGCGCTGTCCTGTCGGACCCGCAATTGCCTGATTGCGTGTAAATCAGTTACCCCAGCTTTGTATGTCGAGAGCGTCTCCGCGTCTCCCCATAAAAATGAGAAATAGACGTCGGTAGCCTAAGCTTTGTGCTTTGCTTTCAAGTATTGAACGCATGGACAAAGACAGCGCTGTCTACGGACTGAGGTGTTTCATGAGTCAACCTATCACTGCTCTGGTCATCATGGGTGTTGCCGGCTGCGGCAAATCCAGCGTTAGCCAGGCACTGTGCCAGCTCAATGGCGCGACCCCGATTGAAGGCGATGCTTTTCACCCGGCGGCCAACATTGCCAAGATGAGTGCCGGCATCCCCCTGACCGATGAAGATCGTGCCGGCTGGCTTGACAGCCTGTGCGATGAATTGCGTCGTGCGGTTGCCAGTGGTCAGCGCCCGGTGCTGACCTGTTCGGCACTCAAACTGCGTTATCGCGAGCGTTTGCGCAGTGCGGTAGACGGTCTGGGCTTTGTGTTTCTGGAGCTGACCCCTGAGGTGGCGGCTGCCCGGGTGGCCGATCGTCCGGGGCATTTCATGCCCAAGACGCTGATCGACAGCCAGTTCGCTGCACTTGAATCACCGACCAATGAATCTTTGGTGCTGACATTAAATGCAGCCCAGATGAACGTTAAGCAATTAGCAAGCGCCGCCCGAGACTGGTGGTGCGAGCAGACGGTAATGGCAACTTCATGATGTTGTTTCAAACAGATAGCGCTATCTGCCTCGGCTGTAGCGGCACCCCCGTACTTGATAACAACAAAAAGGCAGGAGACGCCCCATGCTAGGCATGTCCCACAATACGTTTCTGCTGCTTGATGCAGTGGTGACCATTATCGGGCTGATCGTTTTGATCACCCGATTCAAGTTGCACCCCTTTATTGCGTTGATCATTGCCTCGGCGTTTCTGGGCCTGACTGCCGGCATGCCTGCCAACCTGATCATCAAGTCGTTCCAGGACGGCTTTGGCGGCGTGCTGGGCTTTGTCGGGATCATCCTGGCGCTGGGCACCATGCTTGGCAAAATGATGGCCGACTCCGGGGGGGCAGACCAGATCGCCCGCACCCTGATCCGTGCCTTCGGCAAGGAAAAGGTCCAGTGGGCAATGATGTTTGCCGCCTTCCTGGTCGGTATTCCGTTGTTTTTCGAAATCGGCTTTGTGCTGCTGATCCCGTTGGTGTTTATCGTTGCGCGCCGTACCGGCGTGTCGATCATTAAAATCGGCATCCCGCTGCTCGCCGGTTTGTCGGCTGTTCACGGGCTGGTACCGCCTCACCCGGGCCCGCTGCTGGCCATTGGCGTGTTTGGTGCTGATATCGGCAAGACCATTTTGTACGGCCTGATCGTTGCGCTGCCTACCGCGATAATTGCCGGGCCGATTTACGGCACGTTTATCGCCAAGTACATCCCGGGTCATGCTTCCCAGGAGTTGATGGACCAACTGGCCAGCGAGCCGGAATCCAGCACGCTGCCGAGCTTTTCCATCACTCTGGTCACCGTGCTGTTGCCGGTGTTCCTGATGTTGCTCAAAACCTTTGCAGACGTTGCGTTGCCTGATGGCAACTTCTTCCGTGTATGGATGGACATGATCGGTCACCCGATCAGCGCGCTGTTGCTGGCATTGTTGCTGGCGCTGTACACCTTCGGTGCCCGCCAGGGGATCGACTCCAAGCGCATCCTCAAACTGCTCGACGCAAGCCTGGCCCCCACCGCAGCGATCATTCTGATCATTGGCGCGGGCGGCGGTTTCAAGCAGATGCTGGTAGCCAGCGGTGTGGGTGACGTGATCGGCCATATGGCGGTGAACGCGCAAATCTCGCCAATCCTGCTGGCCTGGCTGGTGGCGGCGGTGATTCGTATCGCAACAGGGTCGGCGACCGTGGCGACCATTACCGGGGCGGGGATTGTGTTGCCGGTGGTGGATTTGATTCCGGGTGTGAACCGCGAGTTGCTGGTGCTGGCGACCGGCGCAGGCTCGTTGATCCTGTCTCACGTTAACGATGCGGGTTTCTGGCTGGTCAAGCAGTACTTCAACATGACCGTGGCTGAAACCTTCAAGACCTGGACCGCGATGGAAACCATCCTGTCGATTGTCGGCTTGATCTTTATTCTGCTGCTGTCGTTGGTGGTCTAAGCGTCCCCAAACCTGTGGGAGCGGGCTTGCTCGCGATGGGCGCAACGCGGTGTATCTGTTGCACCGCTGCGATCCAGTCGCGAGCAAGCCCGCTCCCACACCGGTTTAAGGCTTAGCCAGCGTTAAAGCCATCAGCGCGGAACATGGCGCGAATCCCACGCAGCGCCTGACGAATGCGATCCTGATTTTCAATCAGGGCAAAGCGCACATGGTCGTCACCATATTCACCAAATCCTACCCCCGGCGAAACACAGACCTTGGCATCCGCCAGCAGCTTCTTGGCGAACTCCAGTGAGCCCAGGTGGGCGTAGTGCTCGGGAATCTTGGCCCAGATATACATCGAAGCTTTTGGGTTTTCGACCATCCAGCCCAGCTCGTGCAGCCCCTTGACGATCACGTTGCGGCGCTGGCGGTACTGCTCGGCAATATCCTTGACGCACTGCTGGTCGCCCTCAAGCGCCGCAATCGCCGCCACTTGCAGCGGGGTGAAAGTGCCGTAGTCGTGGTAGCTCTTGATCCGTGCCAGGGCATTGACCAACTCAGGGTTGCCCACCATAAAACCGATACGCCAGCCGGCCATGTTGTAGCTTTTGGACAGGGTGAAGAACTCCACCGCGATGTCCTTGGCGCCAGGCACTTGCATGATCGAAGGTGCTTTCCAGCCGTCATAGACGATATCGGCGTAGGCCAGGTCATGCACCACCAGCACATCGTATTGTTTGGCCAGGGCCACCACACGCTCAAAGAAATCCAGCTCGACACACTGTGCCGTAGGGTTGGACGGGAAGCCCAGGATCATCATTTTTGGCTTGGGGATCGAGCCCCGGATGGCTTTTTCCAGCTCGGCAAAAAAGTCCACACCGGGAACCAGAGGCACCGAACGCACCTGGGCACCGGCAATCACTGCACCGTAGATGTGAATCGGGTAGCTGGGGTTGGGCACCAGTACGGTGTCGCCCTGATCCAGGGTGGCGAGCATCAAGTGCGCCAGGCCTTCCTTGGAGCCGATGGTGACAATGGCTTCGTGCTCGGGATCGATCTCAACGTTATAGCGGTCGGCATACCAATGAGAAATTGCCCGGCGCAGGCGCGGAATGCCACGCGAAGTCGAGTAGCCGTGAGTGTCTTCACGCTGTGCGACGGTGCAAAGTTTTTCAACGATATGCGGCGGCGTCGGGCCGTCAGGGTTGCCCATGCTGAAGTCGATGATGTCTTCGCCACGACGTCGGGCGGCCATCTTCAGTTCAGCCGTGATGTTGAAAACGTAAGGGGGGAGTCGATCTATGCGCGCAAAGCGTCGCGGCGAACCTTGGTCTGCCATGTGTGCCTCTAGTACGTAAGCGCCCGGAACCGTCCGAGCGACGTTGACCACTGCGGTGGTCTGGAGGGAACAATACGGGCGGTGATGGCCGTTTGTCTAGATGGCCCCAGGGCCTATTTTCTCGCTAATCCGTCTTGCATGTAGTTTTGTTCCTATACTCAGCAGCTAGGTTTCCTACTTACTCCATCGAGCATGCCCCATGGACCAACTAAAAAAGTTCGAACTGTCAGCGCCGAGATTTGCCAAAGGCCAGTTTCAATTGATCGCGGGTTTGGGTGGCCGTTTTACTCAGGATACTGCTGATCAAATCCCGCTGTTATGGGACAAGTTCATTCCCGAGATCGGTAAAGTTCCAAGTCAAATTGGCGAGGAAACCTACGGTGTTTGCTGTAATCCAGATGGCGAGGGCGGCTTTGAATACATAGCGGGTGTGGCCATCAGCAAACTGGATGACCTGCCCGAACGTTATCGCTGGATTGAGCTGCAAGAGCAAACGTATGCGATTTTTGAGCATCACGGGGCGCTGGATACGCTTGCCCAAACCTTTCAGGCAATCTGGAAAGATTGGTTGCCAAACTCGGGTTACGAAGCCGCCGATGCACCCGAGTTCGAACGCTATAGCGCAGACTTCAACCCGGACACCGGCAAGGGGCTGGAGATCTGGCTGCCGGTCAAAAAGCCTGCTTAACCGGCCTGCAGTTGCACAGGTGGTATCGGCTTGAGCGACAGCACCAGGCGTCGTTCGCCACGATAAGCTTCGCCTTGCTCGACCCAGCCCTGGCTCAGATAAAAAGCCAGTGCGCTGGTGTTGAACGGGCTGACTGAAAGCATCAACTGGTCAATCTCGGGCCAGAACTGATCAATCGCCTGCGGCAGCTCGCGCAAACAGGCCTTGCCCAATCCCTGGCCCTGAGCCCGGCTGTCCACTTGCAGTGCATGCAGGGTGGCGCTGCCTACAGCAGCCCAATGAGCCAGCAGCGGCTCGCGCTTGAGGAGCAAAAAGGCTACCGGCACCTCGTCAACGAGCAGTACCAACCCTTTAATACCCGCGTGGGGGCGGGTGGGCAGCGAGTGCAGGGCCGAATCGATGGTGCCGCAAAAAGCAATCTGCTCTGGGCGAACCTCAATCTGGCGCAGTTGCCCGCACTGGCGGGGGGTCAGGTCTTCGTAAGCGCAGAGACGGGTGTTCATGTCGGAGTTCTGTCGAGGCGTAATAGGGGGCAACTGACGGGCAGTGTCAGTTGCCGCTGAACAGCTCGTCAGTTTCTACCCATCCAGGGGTCAAATACAGATTATTCGTGTGTCAGCGCCCGGAGCCGGACTTGCGGCGCAGATTGGGCAGCAACATGCCGACGCTTTTTTGATAGTCCCGGTACTTGTCACCAAACAGCTCCACCAGATCTTTTTCCTCCAGTTGGGTGCCGATCAGAATGTAAATCGTGCTGGTCAGTGCAAACACCAGGTGGCCGACGCTCATCTCGGGCGTTACCCAGAAGGCGATCAAGAATCCCAGATACAACGGGTGACGTACGAGCTTGTAGAGGGCGGGGGTTCTGAATGCGTTGTTTACTGGTTTTGGTGGGTGCAGTGTGTCAAAGGGCTGTTTGACGCCAAACAATTCGAAGTGGCTGATCATGAAAGAGGCCAGCAGCACCAGCCCCCAGCCAAGCCAGAACAGTGTGACAAGCACCCCCGCAAGCACGGGCGACTGTACGCTCCAGACACTGATATCGATCGGCTGCCACAGCCAGCACATCAGCGCCAGCACGACACTGGATGCCAGGACATAAGTGGCACGTTCAATGACCGGCGGGATGACTCTGCACCACCTGCGCTTGAAACTTTTGCGCGCCATGATGCTGTGTTGCAGTGCGAATACGGTGATTAGCAGCACATCGACCACAAGCGCCAAGGGCCATGCCAGGCCAGGTCCTGAATCGACACTTTTCGGGACGACGACATTCCCCAGAAAACCCATCAGGTAAACAAATGTCAGTAGAAAAAACACATAGCTGAACAGACTGTAAAGCAGCGCTGCGAGTTTGGTTGTACGGCTGGTTGAACGCGGTATCAGCTCAATTTTGGTGTGCATGAACGACTCCTTTCGAACATGGCGAAATTGCAACTTAAACGTCTACAGCGAGTACCTTAGCCCCGATACGGCAAATGGCCAGCGTCGCGGTCGGGCGGTCAAAAGATGTCACCTCACATACCAAACAACGGCGTCAGAGCATCAGGGCTGCGCCATGCTGAAGGTGAAGACCGTGCCCTGGGTGTGGTCCGAGGCGACTTCCAGCAGGCCGCCGTGGGACAGGGCGATCTGGCTGGCAATGTACAGTCCAAGACCAAGGCCGGCTTGCGGCGTATCGGTGGACGGGCGTGAATAAGGTTTGAACAAGTGCGGCAGTTGTTCAGCCGGGATAGGCCTGCCCTGATTGTAGACCCTGAGGGTGAACACCCCGTTGATAACCCGGGCTGAGACACGCACGGCCCCGCCGGGGCAGCCATGGGTGATGGCATTGGTCAGCAGGTTGGAGAGCAGTTGGGCCAGGCGGCCGCTGTCACAGCGAAGGCCATCAAGTGGCCCGATCTCTGAGTCGATGGAGCGCTGCGAGTGCACGCTTTGCAGTTCCGAAATGACATGGCTGAAGATCTTGTCTAGGTCGGGGCACTCGCATAGCGTCAGCGGGATGCCGCTGCCGAGCCGTCCACGGGCAAAGTCCATAACGTCTTCGACCAGTTGCGAGGCACGGTTGCCGCAGCTCAGGATGTGCTGCACCAGCACATCGGTGGGTGGGCTGGGATGCACGCGTAACAAACGCTCTGCGGCTGTGGTGATGGCAAATAACGGATTGCGCAGGTCATGGCCGATTACGGCAATAAACTGTTCGCGCAATTCTGCGGTTTCGCGCTCTTGCACCAACGCGGTTTCTGTACGCTGCAGGTTTTCTTCGGTGTCGATTTGCAGCGACAGCAGGCGTGCGAAGGACTCCATTGTGGACTGGATCGTGCTGTTCCTGAGATTTGCAGGCTCGGGGTCGAGTGCGCACAAAGTACCGAAAAAGCTGCCGTCAGTGCGCCATATCGGGATCGTGATGTAACTTTCGAAGCTATAGATCTTCGGTGTGTGATGGTGCTGGTAGAGCGGG
The DNA here is from genome assembly GCF_002269505.1 of Pseudomonas fragi. GTDB lineage: Bacteria > Pseudomonadota > Gammaproteobacteria > Pseudomonadales > Pseudomonadaceae > Aquipseudomonas > Aquipseudomonas fragi_D. Next base: position 139,914 of record NZ_NQKQ01000002.1, read on the forward strand.
TCGGCACTGGCATTATCGATGATGATCGGCAGGTGCGAGTTCATGCTTTCAAAGCACAGGGTACTGACCAGATCCAGCTCGCCACCGGGTTGCAAACCGAAGCCCAGTTTGTCGAGAACCGCGCAGGCGGTCCAGGTGGTTTGAGTTACACGGGCCACGGCGGCAAAGCGCATGCCGGTCATTTCTGTAACCACCTGCAAGATTGCAGGTACGGCACTGATCCGGTTAATCGTCGCGATATCGTCAGCCGTGCCCTGCGCCATGGTAAATGCTCGTGCTCAAAAAGGTGATTCTAGCCAGAACACTTGCACGTGGCACACCTTCATCTGCTATTTAAATCACTATTAAAATTTTACAACGAAAAGGCCGCGCCATTCATAGAGAGTGGCGCGGCCTTTTAATTCAACTAACTCAGGTATCTTGTTTGTCTTGCAGAACTTCGGCAGTTTTTGCGTCGAGGTCTACGTCCCACTTGATGCCTTTGGTATCGCGCAGTTCCACTTCGTAAACCAGCTTGCCGTAGGCGTGATCAAGCTCGGTATCGAGAATGGTGGCGCCGGGGTGTTTGGCCAGCGCAGCTTGATTCAAGGTTTCAAACGAGGTGATCTCACCCGATTTGAGCAGGCCCGGGATATGGTCCGGGCGTACATCGGCCTGGGCAATACCGGCGGTCAGAGCCAGGGCAACAGTGGCGAATACTACGTTAAGTGGTTTCATGTTTAGTCCCTTTGGGTTGATCTGTTCAAGTGGCTTCAGATTAACCGGCGCAACTTAACTCACCCTTAATTTTCGCCCTGTTACTGGCCTGAAGGTTCAATAGCCATTGTTCTCCAGCAGTTGGCTGACGCTTTGTGCTGACGGGCGCTGGTAGAACTTGAGCAATTCGCTGGTGCGGTTGGTAAAAATACCGTCGGCCCCTGCATCCATTGCCTTCTTGAAGTCCACGGGTTCATCCAGAGTGTAGGCGTGCACCAGCATGCCTCTGTCGTGGGTCACCGTGTTCATCCACGGCTGGATCAGGTCGGCGTAACTCTGCTCGCCGCCGTGGGTCAGTGCCGCTGACGGGCCCGTACCAATGGCGCCGCTGGCTTTGGCAAAGTCGATCCAGTTGATGAACTCGGCTTTGTCCTTGGGATGCTGTTTGGCATAGTAAGCGGCTTTGTCCTTCTCGCCCGAGTCAGCGAAGCTCAGGCTGGTTTCAGGAGTGATTGAGCCTTCACCTACCCACAGCAGGAGGATTTTTGGCGTGTCGGGCATTTCTTTTTGCAGCAGCTCAAGGCTGTTTTTATCGAATGTTTGCAAAATCACCCGGCCCTTGCCCTGGCCGACCTGCAGATTTGCCTTTGCCCCTGTCGCAGGCGCAAGCCAGTCGCGTTCGCTCAATTTGTTTTTCAGGTCGTGCTCGATGCCCGGGAACTGCGCAGGTTCTTTGGTTTCGATGTACAGCCCTGGCGTGTGATTAGGGTTGGCCTGGGCAATATCGATGATCTCGTCCAGGGTCAGAATGGGTAATCCAACATAGGCAGGGCGTGCGCGGTCGGGGTAAGCCTGGTTGAACCAGCTGCCGGCATCCAGGGTTTTAAGCTCCGCCAGGGTAAAGGCGCTGGCCGGGCTGTCCTTGCGCTCCGGGAACTTTTTGGCCACATCAGTGGTGCGTAACAGGCTGTTGTCGTGCAGGGCAAATAGAACGCCGTCCTTGCTGCGCTGCAGGTCCATCTCCAGATAGTCAGCGCCCAGGTCTCGGGCGAGGGTGTAGGCGGCAGCGGTTGATTCCGGGGCATCGAAGGACGCACCGCGATGTGCAATGACTGCCGGGTGGGGGATGCCGTGAGCGCTGGCCAGTGCGGCCTCGGTGGTACTCGTTGCGCTGTAGGCCGGTGCACTGCCCATGCCTAGAATCAGACTCAGCAACAGGGCGCTTTTGCCGAAAGTATCAGGCATTGGTTGCGTTCCTTTCAGTCAGAAAAACAGAGGATGTTTTTTAGCGGTTATTCTTGAGGATGTGCAGTACTCTTGGCCACATCAACGCCCCCGGCAGAGGGGCAAACAATTGAACTTGCGTGTAAACCACCGTCCCAGAGCCTTTCAGGCTTATCAGTGAGGTTTACCATGCGTATCACTTCGCAACTCATCTGCCAGGCCGCCGACCTACTTAACGGCTTTGTTGGTTTCAATCGTAAGACAGGCCAGCACATTGTCCGTTTCAGCGAGGATTCGTTTGGAATGGATGTCGCCGATGACAACATCACGCCCACCAGCGAATTTGTCTGGCATGCCTGCGGCGCCGACACCATGACCCTCAAGCGCGAGTTGATTCAGTTGTTGCTGGATCAGAATATCGATGATCGTTTGAACATCACCGAACCCCTGCGGGTGTATATGCAGCGTCAGGACGTGCCCGAAATTTCGGCCGTGCGCCGTTGCATCAGCTGATTACGCGCTGTTGCTAGGGCACTTTGCGGACGAAGTGCTGGTGCATTTCTGAGGTCAGGCTTTCAATCCGTTCGGTCAGTTGCTTGGTCATTTCAGTCAGCCGGGTATTTTGTTGCAGCAGCGTAATGATCTGTTCCGTGGTTTGCGCCGCGGCAGCCTGGCGCTCGGCATTGGCTACGGCCAGCGCTTCCCGGTGCTGGGCGTCTGCATCGGCCTGCGCCTTGTCGCGTGCGGCTTGACGAGTTTGTGCGAGCAAAATCAGGGGCGCCGCATAGGCCGATTGCAGGCTGAAGGCGAGATTGAGCAGGATGAAGGGGTAAATATCAAAGTGCGTCACGCCAAATATGTTCAGGCATACCCATATCACCACGATCAGGGTTTGTGCGCCGAGGAAGGCAGGTGTGCCAAAGAATCGGGCGAAGGCCTCTGCTTTCAAGGCAAAACGATCGCTGCCGAAGGTTGGAGCCAAATGCTCATAGGCCCGATGAAAGCGCAGGTGGTCGACTTTCCTTGATGGGGCTTTAGCGTCGAGGTGTTTTTTTTCAGATGCCATGGGTGTTCCCCTTCATCTCAGATGAGTAACGGGCTACTCCGGACTGTTGCTCAAGGCTGCTTCTGAAAGTGTATCTGCGGCACCGATGCTGACTTTGTTGCGGCCGGTATTTTTTGCGATATACAGCGCTTTATCGGCTTCATTCAGCCAACTTGATGCGTTCTGGTACTCGGGCCGGCAAGCGGCCAGTCCGATACTCAGGCTTACACAGACTCGCAATTCAGGGTCATCGGCGTGCTGGTAATTACCAAACACCTGGCGCAGGCGCTCCATAATCTCCCGAGCCTGAGCCAGCGAACGGTTGGGCAGGATGACGCAAAACTCATCGCCGCCGTAGCGCCCGGCAAGGTCTTCGGTGCGCAGGTTTTCCTTGAGTTCATGGCTGAGCCTGCGCAACACACTGTCCCCGACGATATGCCCGTAGGTGTCGTTGATCTGCTTGAAGTGGTCGATATCAATCAATGCCAGAGTGGCAGGCATGTGGCTATCCTGACTTTGCTGGAAGCACAGTTGCAGCAGGTCTTTCCATGAACCGTGATTGAGCAGCCCGGTCAGGCTGTCGGTGCGGCTGAGGGTACTCAAGGCGCGCTTGTGTTCGGCCAGTTTAATCGCCAGTCGATAGCTGACCATGCCCACGGCAAAAGGGTAGAGCGTCAGCATGGGCAGGCATGCATAGATCTGCAGGGCGGTGGTGTCCGGATTGAAGGCGATCCCCAGCAGCAACCATGACAGCACTGCGCCGGTAAACTGTGCCAGCGCACCACGGATCAGCATCTTCTGACCGCCTGCAGCCACGTTGTTCATCATCATCATCGACAGGATGGTGACGGTCGGCAGCGGGTTGAACTGCATGCTTGCCGCCCAAAAACCGCCCCACACAGAGTCCAGCAGCATGTTGCGACGCTCGGCCTGAAACGGATAAGCGGAGCGGGTCGACAACACAAAGGCCAGATGTGGCCAGATAAAGCCGTTGAACAACAACAGGCCCCATATCCAGAGGGGCACATTGAGGGGGTAGAGAGCGGCCATTACGCTGAAGCTGCCAATGCCCAAGCCAATGGTTCGCGGCGCGTATATGCGCTTGGCAAACGACAGCCCTTTGCCTCTTTTATTGTCCATGGTTATCTGCGCAAGATGTTTGGGCTTGATGTTCCGGTACCTTTCGGTACCGCAGAGCCGATTGTTGGTTGGCTGGCACGCATTGTCGAGAATACATCGCCTAAATTGCATAAAATTTTGACCGGCAATGGCCCCGGGCTAACGCTATCAGGTCAAGTGTGGACCAACTGCGCTGGCTGTGTGATGTCGGTACCGCGCTCATTGAATGATGGTCGACCTGTATTGAGCCGAAAGCAGGGCAATAATCAAATTTTTACTGGAGCCTTCAGATCATGGCACTCGACTCACGCAGTGCTGAGCGGCCTAAATCCGCTGAGCGTTTTCAGGGCGCATTTCGAAATTCGGGTGCCAGGCCGTCTTCCAGCTTAGGCAAGACCTTGGGTATTTTTTGGAAAATGCTTTTTCAAAAGCCTGCCAGCACACGGCCAGCAGGCGTTATACCGGTCAAGGCGCTGACCCGAGAGCAATTGGACCAGGCGCCGGATTTCAGCGTGTATCGATTGGGCCATTCAACCTTGCTGCTCAAGCTCAAAGGTAAATACTGGCTGACCGACCCGGTTTACGCTGAGCGCGCTTCACCTTTTCAGTGGGCTGGCCCCAAGCGTTTTCATGCACCGCCAATAAGCCTCGATGAACTTCCATCTCTAGAGGCGGTAATTCTTTCCCACAACCACTACGATCACCTGGATCAAGGAACCGTATTGCAACTGGCGGCCAAAACGCAGCAGTTTTTGGCGCCATTGGGCGTAGGCGATTTATTGGTCAAATGGGGAGTGCCCACCAGCAAGGTTCAGCAACTGGACTGGTGGCAGGACACCCATCTTTCAGGCATCCGCTTTATCGCTACCCCCTCACAGCACTTTTCGGGCCGTGGCCTGTTTGACCACAATCAAACGCTTTGGGCGTCCTGGGTATTGATCATTGATGATGTGCGGATCTTCTTCAGTGGCGACTCGGGTTATTTCGACGGTTTCAAGTTGATCGGCGAGCAATTTGGGCCATTTGATCTGACCTTGATGGAGACGGGGGCCTACAACGTTGATTGGCCAGATGTACACATGCAGCCCGAACACAGCCTGCAAGCGCACATCGACCTCAATGGTCGCTGGTTGTTGCCTATTCACAACGGCACCTTTGATCTGGCTTTCCATGCCTGGTCAGAGCCGTTTGACCGCATTGTGGCATTGGCAGCGCAGCGCAATGTGCTCATTACAACGCCACAAATGGGTGAGGCTTTCAATCTGTTAACGCCTCACCCGGGCCGTGCCTGGTGGCTTGAGGTAGAAACTGCGGGGCAATAGGGCTGAGTTTCACTCGATCAGAGCAAAATCTTCGCGCCCCATCGGATCTGGTGTTGTACCGCGAACATTGCCCCCGCGCCCGGGGGTAAAGCCGGGAAAGAACACCAGGCCTTGCGCTTCAAGGCTGTAGGCCAGGGCCAGCCGGGTAACGTCGCGCACGGGGGCTTGTGCTTCGAAGCGTTCAATTGCCGATACTGAAACCCCCGACTGCTCGCTCAAATACTCGCGATTCCAGCCCAGCATTTCGCGGGCCTGCGCGCAGTGCTGCGGGGTAAATTGATTGATGACGATGCGTTCAAACGTACTGCGCGTGGCTGAATGAGGCATGGGTTTCTCCAGGGCTGAGTCAGTGCTTGAAAATATACTGTGTTTTTATACAGCTATTTTAGCTCTGGAACAAATTCATTTCTTGATCACTGCCGAGGGGGCAGCATGCCGGTTAGAGATCCGTGAGCTACCAGGGCTCAGCTTGAAGAGGATCTATGGCAGGCGGATTCCGAGAAGATAAATGGCAATGTCGACGCATAAAAAAAGGGCCAACATTGTTGGCCCTTTTTTACTTTCTAAGCATGGCTTGGATCAAGCCCGCGTATCAATCCCAGCTCAGCGCGCCGCCGGTCTGGTACTCAATAACCCGCGTTTCGAAGAAGTTTTTCTCTTTCTTCAAGTCCATGATTTCGCTCATCCATGGGAACGGGTTGGTGGTGCCCGGGTATTCTTCTTTCAGGCCGATTTGCGACAGGCGGCGGTTGGCGATGAACTTGAGGTAGTCTTCCATCATCGCTGCGTTCATGCCCAATACGCCGCGTGGCATGGTGTCACGTGCGTATTCGATTTCCAGCTGAGTGCCTTGCAGAATCATCTGCGAAGCTTCTTCCTTCATTTCAGCGTCCCACAAGTGCGGGTTTTCGATTTTGATCTGGTTGATCACGTCGATGCCGAAGTTCAGGTGCATGGATTCGTCGCGCAGGATGTACTGGAACTGCTCGGCAACCCCGGTCATTTTGTTGCGACGACCCATCGACAGGATCTGCGTAAAGCCGCAGTAGAAGAAAATGCCTTCCAGGACGCAGTAGTACGCGATCAGGTTGCGCAGCAGTTCTTTGTCGGTTTCGACAGTACCGGTTTCGAACTTCGGATCAGAGATCGAACGGGTGTATTTCAGGCCCCAGGTGGCTTTTTTGGCGACCGACGGGATCTCGTGGTACATGTTGAAGATCTCGCCTTCATCCATGGCCAGCGATTCGATGCAGTACTGGTAGGCGTGGGTGTGGATCGCTTCTTCGAAGGCCTGGCGCAGGATGTACTGGCGGCACTCCGGGTTGGTGATCAGACGGTAAACAGCCAGTACCAGGTTGTTGGCTACCAGGGAGTCGGCTGTCGAGAAGAAACCCAGGTTGCGCATCACGATGCGGCGTTCGTCGTCGGTCAGGCCTTCCGGGTTTTTCCAGAGGGCGATGTCGGCGGTCATGTTGACTTCTTGCGGCATCCAGTGGTTTGCGCAACCGTCCAGGTATTTCTGCCACGCCCAGTCGTACTTGAACGGCACGAGCTGGTTAAGGTCGGCGCGGCAGTTGATCATCATCTTTTCGTCAACCGCAACACGGGCGGAAGCGCCTTCGAGCTCGGCCAGACCTTCAGCGATGTCGAGGTTGTCCAGCGCGGCCTTGGCGCGAATGATCGCAGCCGAGTCGCTAGCCGTGACTGCACGGGCTTCTTGGGCAGCTACGCCGCCAGCGGCGTCGAGGCGGTCCATGTTGGCTTCGGTTGCGTGGCCTGCGTTGGCGCCTTTAACAGCGACTTCGCCTTCGTCTTCTTTGTCGAATTCGTCCCAGCTCAGCATGACGTGTCGTCTCCTGCGTGAGGGCCTGATAGCCGCGTGAAAACACTGATGGTTTGGTTTTTACGCGGCCATAGGCCACTTGGATCTAAGAAATGTTGCTTGCAGTAGCGTTGTGCTCACGCAAAAACATGAATGTGTACGTTGGCTTGTACCGCTGTCGCTCAGGGGAGGAGGTCGTGCCTGCACTCACCCTGGGCCTTGGGGCCGTAACAGCGTGGTTTTATAGCCCGTGAAGGGGATATGCCAAGCCTTTTTGATGGCCGCAGTATAAGGCTTTTGCACAAGGTATTTCAGCCAGTTTTTTTTTCAGGGGATGCGACGAAACGCCCTAAATTTGTCCTGGGCTTAGGCATGGCTGCGGCTGAGCGAGGGTTTGCCGGAGCAGAAGTTTTTTTGTCATAGGTCGGGGCGACCAAATGACCTGTGGCATGAGCGGGGATTAGCGGGGATTTGTAGCAGGGCAGACCACGCCCGGAAGATGCCGGGCGTCGGGTCGAAGCGGTGTTAGCTGAGGCGATGGCCGTTGGTGCGATCATAACCGTCTTCGGCAAAACTGGCCGAGCGGGTGTTGTCGTAGCCGTCTTCGGCAAAATTGGCCGAGCGGGTACTGTTGTAGCCATCTTCAGCAAAAGTGGCGGCGTGAGTGCGGTCATAACCGTCGGCGGCAAAGACAGAGCTGGACAGAACGGACAAACTCAAAGCCACAATCAATAAACGTTTCATTAAATAATTCCCGAGCGATACGAGCGCAGGCGGGCAACTTTTCAACGTTATATAAGTCAGGTTGGAAGTTGCAATTAAGCGCCGCGTTGGTTCGCTTAAATAAGTGAGTTGATTACAACTGGAATAAATCGCAGGTCGTTAATCAACCGTTGGAGCAGCCGTTGCCCATCACGCGGTATTCAAGGGTGTGCTGCTTGCCTTGCGAGTCTTCGTAGACCATCTGGGCCGGTACAACTTCGCAGACGCTGGGGATTTCGCTCATGGAAATCACTTTGGCGATGTCCAGTTCGGACGAGTAGGAATACTGTTCTACGGCAGGTTGCGAGTGCGCAGCGGGTGTGTTCACTTCATCAGCCATGGCGGTCAGACACACACTGCTCAAGGCCAGAACTAACAACGCTTTCATTTCAGATTTACCTGTTTTCGGTCGAGTGGGGTCACACAGCCCTTGTGAGGCTGTGTGTGAAACTGAGTATTTAAGAGCGACTAAACTTGCCTTCGTGGGGGCTGTAACTTGGGTTAATCGCGGTGCCTTGGTTGGCGAGATGAATTTTAGGCCTGTGCCGTGCGGGCATATAGAGGGGGTTTTGATAAAGACTGTTGACAGTTTCTGCAACAATCGTCGAAAACAGGGCTCATTTGTGACGTTTACAAGGCCCGTGGCGAGCAGCAAATCGCTGTAAGTACTGTGCTTGAGCCTTGCGCAGAAAAACCATGGGTTTTCTGCGTGTTTCTTACTACCAACGTCGAATGGATCTCACGGCTTGGCCCGGCTAAAACAGGGTCATAAAACAACAACTACAAGCATTGAGGTATGAAACATGAGTGCCGCTTCCCTGTATCCCGTACGCCCTGAAGTCGCTGCCAATACGCTGACTGACGAGGCGACCTACAAGGCGATGTACCAGCAGTCCGTCGTCAACCCGGATGGCTTCTGGCGCGAACAAGCAAAGCGCCTCGACTGGATCAAGCCTTTTACCACCGTCAAACAGACCTCTTTCGACGATCACCATGTCGATATCAAATGGTTCGCGGACGGCACGCTCAACGTTTCCTACAACTGCCTGGACCGTCACCTTGCCGAGCGCGGCGATCAGGTGGCCATCATTTGGGAAGGGGATGACCCTTCCGAGCAACGCAACATTACCTACCGTGAACTGCACGAAGAGGTGTGCAAGCTGGCCAACGCCTTGCGCGGTCAGGATGTGCACCGCGGTGACGTTGTCACTATTTATATGCCGATGGTGCCAGAGGCCGTGGTCGCCATGTTGGCGTGTACCCGGATCGGCGCAATCCACTCGGTCGTGTTCGGCGGGTTCTCGCCAGAGGCGCTGGCCGGCAGGATCATCGACTGCAAATCCAAGGTGGTGATCACCGCCGATGAAGGCGTGCGTGGCGGCAAGCGCACCGCGCTCAAGGCCAATGTCGATGTGGCGCTGACCAACCCGGATACCTCCAGCGTACAGAAGATCATCGTGTTCAAGCGCACCGGCGGCGACATCGCCTGGTACAAGCACCGCGATATCTGGTACCACGACCTGATGGCCGTGGCCTCGACTCACTGTGCGCCTAAAGAAATGGGCGCTGAGGAAGCCCTGTTCATCCTTTATACCTCCGGCTCTACCGGCAAGCCCAAAGGTGTGCAGCACACCACGGGCGGTTACCTGCTCTATGCAGCGTTGACCCACGAGCGCGTGTTCGACTACCGCCCGGGTGAGGTGTACTGGTGCACGGCGGACGTCGGCTGGGTGACCGGTCACACTTATATCGTCTACGGGCCGCTGGCCAACGGCGCGACCACCGTGCTGTTCGAGGGCGTGCCGAACTACCCGGACATTACCCGGGTGTCGAAAATCGTCGACAAGCACAAGGTCAATATTCTCTACACCGCGCCTACAGCCATTCGCGCCATGATGGCCGAAGGTCAGGCTGCAGTTAAGGATGCCGATGGCTCCAGCTTGCGCCTGCTGGGTTCGGTGGGTGAGCCGATCAACCCGGAGGCCTGGAACTGGTACTACACAACCGTCGGCAAAGAGCGTTGCCCGATTGTGGATACCTGGTGGCAGACTGAAACCGGTGCTTGCATGATGAGCCCGCTGCCGGGGGCGCATGCCCTCAAGCCAGGCTCTGCGGCACGTCCGTTCTTTGGTGTGGTGCCGGGGTTGGTGGATAACCTGGGCAACCTTATCGAAGGGGCTGCTGAAGGTAACCTGGTGATTCTGGATTCCTGGCCAGGGCAGGCGCGGACTTTGTATGGCGATCACGACCGCTTCGTCGATACCTACTTCAAGACCTTCCGTGGCATGTACTTTACCGGTGACGGCGCGCGCCGTGACGAAGACGGTTACTACTGGATCACTGGCCGTGTGGATGACGTGCTTAACGTGTCCGGTCACCGGATGGGTACCGCTGAAATCGAGAGCGCCATGGTGGCTCACCCTAAAGTCGCTGAAGCTGCAGTGGTCGGCGTACCGCACGACATCAAGGGGCAGGGGATTTATGTGTATGTCACCCTCAACGGTGGCGAAGAGCCAAGTGAGGCGTTGCGCCTTGAGTTGAAAAACTGGGTGCGCAAGGAGATCGGTCCGATTGCCTCGCCGGATGTCATCCAGTGGGCGCCGGGCCTGCCGAAAACTCGCTCGGGCAAAATCATGCGCCGTATCCTGCGCAAGATTGCTACCGGCGAATACGATGGCCTGGGTGATATTTCTACCCTGGCCGACCCGGGTGTGGTGCAACACCTGATTGATACCCATAAAGGTATGAAGGTCGCCTGACGCGGCTGGAATCCCATCGAGCCCCGTCCGGTTTTGCCTGGCGGGGCTTTTTTATGGTGGCCCGCTCCCACAGGGTGCATTTAGGGCCGGCAAGACAATTGCTACTGTGTGTGCAGGCGGGCGGTGTTACCGAATGTGTAACCGGCTGCTCCAAGGTGGGGCTTTACGATACCCAAAGCACCGTTTTAGAGCCCTTTTTGGCCCCTGAATAAATAAGATGAAACGCTGCACTTGCCGGAATAGAAGGGTTTGCGAATAATAGGCCCGCTATTTGCAACTCACATAGGTTCTATGTCTTTTGCTCTTGCATAAATATGAAGAGCTGTCAATGACTGGAGTCGCTTTTTTCGATGCATCTGTAATTTGTTGTCGCATTGAAGAAATAACGGCTTGAAGCCTGTCGTTAGAATGCCGATCACTCGCTCGTCGTTGTTGTGCTGATCACAGTGCAACGCCAGTAGGACGTGGCGCCGCATTCCCGGTTTAACTTCCGCATATTGGGCTCAGGCTCACTCTGCTTTTATTGCCTTTACCGATGGAGTCCTAAGATGAAGAAACTCGTGCTTCTTGGCGCCCTGGCACTGTCCGTGCTGTCCCTGCAGGCTTTTGCTGCTGATAAACCTCTGAAAATTGGTATTGAAGCGGCTTACCCTCCGTTTGCTTCCAAAGCCCCGGATGGCAGTATCGTGGGTTTTGACTACGACATCGGTAATGCACTGTGTGAGCAGATGCAGGTCAAGTGCGTGTGGGTCGAGCAAGAATTTGATGGCCTGATCCCTGCGCTTAAAGTGCGTAAAATCGACGCGATCCTGTCTTCGATGTCCATTACCGAAGACCGCAAGAAGTCGGTTGATTTCACCAACAAGTACTACCTGACCCCAGCTCGCCTGGTGATGAAGGAAGGTACTGTGGTCAGCGACAGCCTTGATGAACTCAAAGGCAAGAAAATTGGCGTACAGCGCGGTTCGATTCACGACCGTTTCGCCAAGGAAGTTCTGGCGCCTAAAGGTGCAGTCGTAGTGCCTTACGGTTCGCAGAACGAAATCTACCTGGACGTGGAAGCGGGTCGTCTTGACGGCACCGTTGCTGATGCCACCCTGCTGGAAGACGGTTTCCTGAAAACTCCGGCTGGCAAAGGCTACGCATTCGCCGGCCCGGCCTTCACCGACGTCAAGTACTTTGGTGATGGCGTGGGTATTGCGGTACGCAAGGGTGATGCCCTGAAAGACAAGATCAACGCTGCTATCACGGGTATTCGTGAAAACGGCAAGTACAAGCAAATCCAGGACAAGTACTTCAACTTCGATATTTACGGTCAGTAATACATCGCAGCAGTACGTCTGAATGGCGCAAGCGACAGGATCTCTGAAGTTTGCGCCATTTTTTATTCCCTATTTTCGAGCTATTTTTTAGAGGGCCGGAATCATGTTGAAAGGCTACGGGGCTGTCATCCTCGATGGCGCTTGGCTGACGCTTCAGCTCGCCTTGTCGTCCATGGCCCTGGCCATTGTTCTAGGTCTGATCGGTGTTTCGTTGCGCTTGTCGCCGGTACGTTGGCTGGCTTGGATGGGCGATCTGTATTCAACGGTAATCCGCGGGATTCCCGACCTTGTGCTGATTTTGCTGATTTTTTACGGCGGTCAGGACTTGCTCAATCGCGTGGCGCCGATGCTGGGCTACGACGATTACATTGACTTGAACCCGTTGGCGGCCGGTATCGGCACCCTGGGCTTCATTTTTGGTGCTTACCTGTCCGAGACCTTTCGTGGCGCGTTCATGGCCATCCCCAAGGGGCAGGCTGAAGCCGGCATGGCTTATGGTATGAGTCCGTTTCAGGTGTTTTTCCGGGTGTTGGTGCCGCAGATGATTCGCCTGGCGATCCCTGGCTTTACCAATAACTGGCTGGTGTTGACCAAGGCTACCGCGCTGATTTCGGTGGTCGGCCTGCAAGACATGATGTTCAAGGCCAAGCAGGCGGCTGATGCCACCCGCGAGCCGTTCACCTTCTTCCTGGCCGTAGCGGCGATGTACCTGGTGCTGACCAGTGTTTCGCTGCTGGCATTGCGACAACTTGAGAAGCGCTACTCGGTAGGCGTTAGGGCGGCTGAGCTATGATCTTTGACTACAACGTCATTTGGGCCAGCATGCCGCTGTACCTGAGCGGGCTGCTGGAAACCGTGAAGCTACTGGGTATTTCGCTGTTTTTTGGCTTGCTGGCTGCCGTGCCGCTGGGTTTGATGCGGGTCTCCAAACAGGCCTGGGTCAACTTTCCGGCCTGGCTGTTCACCTACGTGATTCGTGGCACGCCGATGCTGGTGCAGCTGTTCTTGATCTACTACGGGCTGGCCCAGTTTGAAGTCATTCGTGACAGCTTCATGTGGCCGTTGTTGTCCAGCGCTACCTTCTGCGCTTGTCTGGCATTTGCCATCAACACCAGCGCCTATACTGCCGAAATTATTGCCGGTAGCTTGCGGGCCACACCTAACGGCGAGATCGAAGCTGCCAAGGCGATGGGCATGTCGCGCTCCAAAATGTACCGTCGCATTTTGCTGCCATCGGCCATGCGCCGGGCGTTGCCGCAATACAGCAACGAAGTGATCATGATGTTGCAGACCACCAGTCTGGCCTCCATTGTGACCCTGATCGACATCACCGGTGCTGCACGCACCGTCAATGCCCAGTACTACTTGCCGTTTGAGGCCTACATCACCGCCGGTGCTTTCTACCTGTGCCTGACGTTCATTCTGGTGCGCCTGTTCAAACTGGCCGAGCGCCGCTGGCTGGGCTATATGGCCCCGCGCAAGGCCTGAATCATGGAACGAATCGATCACCTGCTGCCCTGGAGCAGCCTGGGTTCCGAGCGCCACTTGACGGTCTTTCGTTTCGGCGCGGGTGAGCGCAAGGCCTATATCCAGGCCAGCTTGCATGCTGACGAACTGCCGGGCATGCGTTGTGCCTGGGAGCTGAAGAAGCGCCTGGGTGAACTTGAAGCCCGTGGCGCCTTGAACGGTGTGATCGAGCTGGTCCCCGTGGCCAACCCGCTGGGGTTGGGGCAACTGCTGCAGGGCAGTCACCAGGGGCGTTTCGAGTTTGGCAGCGGCAAGAATTTCAACCGTGATTTCGTCGAGTTGAGTGAGCCGGTAGCGCAACTGCTGGCGGGATGCCTGGGTGATGACCCGCATGCCAATACCCGGCTGATTCGCCAGGCCATGCTCGATGTGCTGGCCGCGTTGCCTGCGGCTACCAGTCAACTGCAAGGCATGCAGCGTGTGTTGCTCAGCCATGCCTGTGACGCGGATATCGTACTGGATCTGCACTGCGAGACCGATGCCGCGCTGCATATGTACGCCTTGCCACAGCATTGGCCGCAGTGGCGGTCACTGGCTGCGCAGCTGGATGTGCGGGTTGGCTTGCTGGCCGAAGACTCGGGCGGTAGCTCATTCGATGAGGCCTGCTCTGTGCCCTGGTTGCGCTTGCAGCGCCAGTTTGGCGATGCGCAGATTCCGCTGGCTTGCATGGCGACCACCCTGGAGCTGGGTGGGCAGGCCGATACCGGGCGCTCGCAGGCACAGGCGTATGCTGAAGGCATTCTGGCGTTTCTGGCCGAGCAGGGCTTGATCACGGGTGACTGGCCTGCCGCGCAGCATGAAGCGTGCGAAGGCATGCCGTTTGAAGGTACTGAATTGTTGTTTGCACCGCACCCCGGTGTGGTGAGTTTTTTATGTCCGGTGGGCGCCTGGGTTGAACCCGGCGAGCCGCTGTTTGAAGTGATTGATCCTTTATCTGACCGGGTCAGTACGGTATGCGCGGGCACCGCCGGCGTGCTATTTGCCGTTGAGCGGCTGCGTTATGCCCAACCCGGTTTCTGGCTGGCTAAAGTGGCGGGGCGCAAGCCTTTGCGTCACGGGCGCTTGCTCAACGACTGACTGTTTTTGTGAGAACCGACAGCATGTACAAACTTGAAGTCCAAGACCTGCATAAACGCTATGGCAGTCATGAAGTGCTCAAAGGCGTTTCACTGGCCGCCAAGGCGGGCGATGTGATCAGTATCATCGGTTCCAGTGGTTCCGGCAAAAGTACCTTTTTGCGTTGCATCAACCTGCTTGAGCAGCCTCATGCGGGCAAAATCCTGCTCAACGGCGAAGAGCTCAAGCTGATTGCCAACAAAGACGGCGCGCTCAAGGCCGCAGATCCCAAGCAACTGCAACGCATGCGCTCGCGCCTGTCGATGGTGTTCCAGCATTTCAACCTGTGGTCACATATGACCGCGCTGGAAAACATCATGGAAGCGCCGGTGCATGTGCTGGGCATGTCCAAGGCTGAAGCCCGTGACAAGGCTGAGCATTACCTGCAAAAAGTCGGCGTGTCGCACCGCAAGGATGCTTACCCGGGGCATATGTCCGGCGGCGAGCAGCAGCGCGTGGCAATTGCCCGTGCGTTGGCGATGGAGCCGGAAGTCATGCTGTTTGACGAACCGACCTCGGCCCTTGACCCTGAGCTGGTGGGCGATGTGCTCAAGGTGATGCAGGATCTGGCCCAGGAAGGCCGTACCATGGTGGTGGTGACCCACGAAATGGGCTTTGCCCGCGAAGTGTCGAACCAATTGGTGTTCCTGCACAAAGGGATTGTCGAAGAAAGCGGTGACCCGCGCGAAGTGCTGGTTAACCCGCAGTGCGAGCGGTTGCAGCAGTTTCTGTCGGGCAGCTTGAAATAACTGCCATTTTAAGACTGCCGCTGTGCACCAAAATAGGTCATGCTCCGCATCCCGCGCAGTTGGCCCAGGCCAGGTGCACAGGTTTTATTCCCGTTTTCGTTCCGGATAGCACGCCATGACCGCCCATCGAATTGGTTTCCTCATTTGGCCCAGCACCAAAGCCTTGACCCTGGCGCTGGCCGAGGAAGCGTTGCGTGTTGCCCAGCGCGTGCATCCTGAAGTCGTCTACGAGTTGTTGTTCCTGCAGGCCGAGGCGCCGCTCGAAGGCGCCTGGCAATTGCCGGGTGAGCCCTGGAACGGCAAGCTTGAAGGGTGTCAAAAGCTGTTTTTGCTGGCGGATGAGCCTCCGGCCGCCCTGGCGCCGGCCCTGAGCAGTGCGCTCAAACAACTGGTGCGTGCAGGCTGTGTGATTGGCGGGTTGTCGGCCGGGGTGTATCCGCTGGCGCAATTAGGTTTGCTCGATGGTTATCGTGCTGCAGTGCATTGGCGCTGGCAGGACGATTTTGCCGAGCGTTTCCCCAAGGTGATTGCCACCAGTCACTTGTTCGACTGGGACCGTGATCGTCTGAGCGCGTGTGGCGGTTTGTCGGTGCTCGATTTATTGCTGGCTGTTCTGGCTCGCGATCACGGTGCTGAACTGGCTGGCGCGGTTTCCGAAGAGCTGGTGGTGGAGCGCATCCGCGAAGGTGGCGAACGCCAGCGTATTCCTCTGCAAAACCGTCTTGGCTCCAGCCATCCCAAGCTGACGCAGGCTGTGCTGCTGATGGAGGCCAATATTGAAGAGCCCCTGACCACCGACGAAATCGCCCAGCATGTGTGCGTGTCCCGTCGCCAGCTGGAGCGCATCTTCAAGCAGTATCTCAATCGCGTACCCAGCCAGTACTACCTGGAACTGCGCCTGAACAAGGCGCGGCAGATGCTGATGCAAACCAGCAAGTCGATCATCCAGATCGGCTTGTCCTGTGGCTTCTCTTCGGGGCCGCATTTCTCCAGTGCCTACCGCAATTTCTTTGGCGCGACCCCCCGTGAAGACCGCAACCAGCGCCGCAGCAGCAGCCCGTTCGAATTGTCGTCGGCACCCGCCGAGCGTGGCTGAAATCAGCCTGTCCCTTCTTGCTGTGCAAACCTGCATGACTTGCCGTTATGGCAATGCTCATGCTTTTGCGGCAAATCAGCGGCCTGCAGTGCTGCCGTAAACACGCCCCAGCGTTTAAACTGCGCCTTTGTGACGGAATATGTCGCATTGTCGTAAGCCTTTGTAAATCGTGGTTTGGCGCTATAAGAAGTTGTCGCTTGGCGGCAAGGCGAGCCCCCGATGTGTCCCTACAATCCCCCCATCGCTCGCCAGTTTAGGCAGGCGTTCCTCTTCAGGAGACTCCGATGTCCGTTGAGCAAGCCCCGGTGCAACGCGCCGATTTCGATCAGGTCATGGTTCCCAACTACGCACCTGCGGCCTTTATTCCTGTGCGTGGCGCCGGTTCCCGAGTATGGGACCAGGCGGGTCGAGAGCTGATCGACTTCGCGGGTGGCATTGCCGTTAACGTTCTGGGCCATGCGCATCCGGCATTGGTCGGTGCCTTGACTGAGCAGGCGAATACCCTCTGGCATGTGTCCAACGTGTTCACCAACGAGCCGGCCCTGCGCCTGGCCAAAAAGCTGGTGGATTCGACCTTCGCCGAGCGCGTGTTCTTCTGCAACTCGGGTGCCGAAGCCAACGAAGCCGCCTTCAAGCTGGCCCGTCGTGTGGCGCATGACCGTTTCGGCAGCGAGAAGTACGAAATCATCGCCGCGCTCAACAGCTTCCACGGCCGCACGCTGTTCACCGTCAATGTGGGCGGGCAGTCGAAGTACTCCGACGGTTTCGGGCCGAAAATCACCGGCATTACCCATGTCCCGTTCAACGATCTTGCCGCGCTGAAAGCGGCGATCTCGGACAAGACGTGTGCCGTGGTGCTGGAGCCGATCCAGGGCGAAGGCGGCGTGCTGCCGGCTGAGCAGGCTTACCTGCAGGGCGCCCGCGAATTGTGCGACCAACACAATGCGCTGCTGGTGTTTGACGAAGTGCAAACCGGCATGGGCCGTACCGGCGAGCTGTTTGCCTACATGCATTACGGCGTGACCCCGGACATCCTGACCAGCGCCAAGAGCCTGGGCGGCGGTTTCCCGATCGCAGCCATGCTGACCACCGAAGCGTTGGCCAAGCATCTGGTTGTTGGCACCCACGGCACCACGTATGGCGGCAACCCGCTGGCGTGCGCAGTCGGCAATGCGGTGATTGATGTGATCAACACCCCTGAAGTGCTGGCTGGCGTCAAAACCAAACACGATCAGTTCAAAACCCGCCTTGAGCAGATCGGCCAGCAATACGGCCTGTTCACTGAAGTGCGTGGCATGGGCCTGTTGCTGGGTTGTGTGTTGAGTGATGCCTGGAAAGGCCGCGCCAAAGACATTTTCAATGCTGCGGAAAAAGAAAATCTGATGATTCTGCAGGCCGGCCCCGACGTTGTGCGTTTTGCGCCAAGCCTGGTGGTTGAAGAGGCCGATATCGAAGAAGGTCTGAACCGCTTCGAACGTGCCGTGAAAAATCTGACGCAAGCCTGAGTGTGACCTCGACGCCCGGGTTGCCGGGTGTCGAACCGAATTTTATGTGCCGGGCCAGGCTCAATGCACAGGGCTTTCAATGTGCGAGCGGGCTAGCCCGCCCCCACAGTTGAACTCCCGGGTGTACTCGACTGTTCGGCACATCCCCTCTATGTAATTCAAGGATTAAGGAGTGACACCATGCTGGTGATGCGCCCTGCGCAAATGGCTGATCTGGGCGAAGTACAGCGTCTGGCTGCGGACAGCCCGATTGGTGTCACTTCATTGCCGGACGATATCGAACGCCTGCGCGACAAGATCGCCGCGTCCGAAACCTCGTTCGCTGCCGAAGTGAGTTTCAATGGCGAAGAAAGCTATTTTTTCGTCCTTGAGGACACCACTGCCGGCAAGCTGGTGGGGTGTTCGGCGATAGTGGCCTCGGCCGGTTACTCGGAGCCGTTCTACAGCTTCCGTAACGAGACTTTCGTGCATGCCTCCCGCGAGCTGAAGATCCACAACAAAATCCACGTCCTGTCGCAGTGCCATGACCTGACCGGTAACAGCCTGCTGACCAGTTTTTATGTGGTCCCGGAACTGGTGGGCTCGGCCTGGTCCGAACTCAACTCCCGTGGCCGCCTGCTGTTTGTGGCCAACCACCCGGAGCGTTTTGCCGATTCCGTGGTGACCGAGATCGTTGGCTACAGCGATGAAAATGGCGACTCGCCGTTCTGGGACGCCATTGGCCGCAACTTCTTCGACTTGAACTATGCCGCCGCCGAGCGTCTGTGCGGGCTCAAGAGCCGTACCTTCCTCGCCGAGCTGATGCCCCATTACCCGATTTACGTGCCGCTGCTGCCAGACACCGCCCAGGAGGCAATGGGTCAGGTACATCCGCGCGCGCAGATCACCTTCGACATCCTGATGCGCGAAGGCTTCGAAACCGATCACTACATCGATATTTTCGACGGTGGCCCGACCCTGCATGCACGGGTTTCGGGTATCCGCTCAATCGCCCAGAGCCGCGTGGTCCCGGTCAAGATCGGCACGTTGAGCAAGGGCGGTGGTCGTCAATACCTGGTGGCCAATGCCCAGTTGCAGGATTACCGCGCAGTACTGCTGGAGCTGGATTGGGCGCCGGGCAAGCCGGTCACGCTGGATCTGGAAGCGGCCGAAGCACTCGGTGTTGGCGAAGGTGCCAGCGTGCGAGTGGTAGCGGTTTAACGCGTTTGAGCGAGTTTCGCGGGGGTCGTCAGCGAGCCCCGTCCAAGGAGATAGCATGATCGTTCGTCCTGTACGCAACAGCGATTTACCGGCCCTGATTGAGCTGGCACGCAGCACCGGCACCGGCCTGACCACCTTGCCGGCCAACGAAGAGCGCTTGCTGCACCGGGTGACCTGGGCCGAGAAAACCTTCCGTGGCGAAGCCGAGCGCGGTGATGCGGACTACCTGTTCGTGCTCGAAAACGACGATGGCAAGGTGGTGGGTATTTCCGCCATTGCCGGTGCCGTGGGCTTGCGTGAGCCCTGGTACAACTTCCGTGTGGGCCTGACGGTCAGCGCCTCACAGGAACTGAATATTTACCGCGAAATCCCGACCCTGTTTCTGGCCAACGACCTGACCGGCAACTCCGAGCTGTGCTCGTTGTTCCTGAGTGCCGATTACCGTACCGGGCTCAATGGCCGCATGCTGGCCAAGGCGCGGATGCTGTTTATCGCCGAGTTCCCGGAGCTGTTTGGCAACAAGATCATTGCCGAAATGCGCGGCATGTCCGATGAAAACGGCCGCTCGCCGTTCTGGGAAAGCCTGGGCCGACACTTCTTCAAAATGGAGTTCAGCCAGGCTGACTACCTCACAGGCGTGGGTAACAAGGCCTTTATCGCTGAACTGATGCCCAAGTTTCCGGTGTACACCTGCTTCTTGTCCGAAGATGCCCGAGCGGTAATCGGCAAGGTGCATACCCACACCGAGCCGGCCTTGAACATGCTCAAAAGCGAAGGTTTCAGCTATCAGGGTTACGTTGATATTTTTGACGCAGGCCCGGCAGTTGAGTGTGAAACCAGCAAGATCCGCGCAGTGCGCGACAGCGAAGCGCTGGTGCTGGCTATCGGTACGCCGGGTGACGACGCCACGCCTTACCTGATGCACAACCGCAAACGCGAAGATTGCCGCATCACGGCCGCTCCGGCGCGCCTGGCTGCAGGCACACTGGTGGTCGATCCGTTGACTGCCAAACGCCTGCAACTGAGCGCGGGCGACCAAGTGCGCGCTGTTGCGTTGTCTGCCCAGCCAGTTGCCCCACGGGAGTCGAAATAATGAGTACGTTGTTTATCGCGGGCACCTGGCAGGACGGGCAGGGCGAGGCCTTTGAGTCGCTGAATCCGGTTACCCAGCAAGTGCTGTGGGCTGGCAAGGGCGCCGATGCCGGGCAAGTGGATGCTGCCGTCAAGGCTGCCCGCCAGGCTTTCCCGCAGTGGGCCAAACAGACATTTGAACAGCGCCTGAGCGTGCTCGAAGCCTTTGCCGCAAGCCTTAAAAATCACGCTGATGAACTGTCGCGCTGCATTGGTGAAGAAACCGGCAAGCCGCTCTGGGAGTCGGCTACCGAAGTCACCAGCATGATCAACAAAGTGGCGATCTCGGTGCAAAGCTACCGCGAGCGCACGGGCGAAAAAAGCGGCCCATTGGGCGATGCCACGGCTGTTTTGCGCCACAAGCCCCACGGTGTGGTGGCGGTTTTCGGCCCGTACAACTTCCCTGGCCATTTGCCCAACGGGCATATTGTCCCGGCGTTGCTGGCCGGTAACAGTGTGGTGTTCAAACCGAGCGAACTGACCCCTAAAGTCGCCGAGCTGACGGTCAAGTGCTGGATCGAAGCCGGGCTGCCGGCCGGTGTGCTGAACCTGCTGCAAGGTGCCCGTGAAACCGGTATCGCGCTGGCAGCGCACGCGGGTATCGACGGCTTGTTCTTCACCGGCTCCAGCCGCACCGGTAATGCCCTGCACCAGCAGTTTGCCGGGCGTCCGGACAAGATCCTGGCCCTTGAAATGGGTGGCAACAACCCGCTGGTGGTCGACCAGGTCGAGGATCTGGATGCGGCGGTGTACACCATCATCCAGTCGGCCTTTATTTCCGCCGGGCAGCGCTGCACCTGTGCCCGCCGTTTGCTGGTGCCGCAAGGCGCCTGGGGCGACAGCCTGCTGACGCGTCTGGTCGAGGTCAGCCAGAGCATTGAAGTGGGCGCATTTGATCAGCAGCCGGCGCCGTTCATGGGCTCGGTGATTTCCCTGGGTGCCGCACGTGCCTTGATGGATGCCCAGGAGGTGTTGTTGGGTTCGGGTGCCGTGGCCTTGCTGGAAATGCATCAGCCTGACAGCAATGCGGCCTTGCTGGCGCCGGGCATTATCGATGTGACAGCGGTCAGCGAGCGTTCGGATGAAGAGCTGTTCGGGCCACTGCTGCAAGTAATTCGCTACGCCGACTTTGACGCGGCCATTGCCGAGGCCAACAATACCGCGTTTGGTCTGGCGGCAGGTTTGCTGTCTGACTCCGAGGCGCGTTATCAGCAGTTCTGGCTTGAGAGCCGTGCCGGTATCGTCAACTGGAACAAGCAACTGACCGGTGCTGCCAGCAGTGCGCCGTTTGGTGGTATCGGGGCCTCGGGCAATCATCGCGCCAGTGCTTATTATGCGGCGGACTATTGCGCGTACCCGGTGGCATCCCTTGAAACGCCGACGCTGGTCTTGCCTGCAGCGCTGACCCCGGGCGTGCGGATGTCGTAACGCTTAGCTCATCCCTGTAGGAGCGAGCCTGCTCGCGAATGGCCTTTAAGGCTTTCGCGAGCAGGCTCGCTCCCACAGGTGTTGTATGACTTATAACCGTTTTCCGGAGCCTCGCTGATGAAGTCCTTTGAAGTCAATTTTGACGGTTTAGTGGGGCCGACCCATAACTACGGCGGTTTATCGTTTGGTAACGTCGCTTCCCAGAGCAACAGCCAGCAGGCTTCCAACCCCAAGGAAGCCGCGCTGCAAGGCCTGGAAAAAATGAAAGCGCTGATGGACATGGGTTTTGTCCAGGGCGTGCTGGCACCACAAGAGCGCCCTGACGTGGCAGCCTTGCGCAGTCTGGGCTTTGCCGGTACTGACGCTCAGGTTATCGAGCGCGCCGCCAAAGAGGCCATGCCGTTACTGGTCGCCAGTTGCTCTGCCTCAAGCATGTGGGTAGCCAATGCGGCCACGGTCAGCCCCAGTGCCGACACCGCTGACGGTCGCGTGCACTTCACCGCTGCCAACCTCAATTGCAAATACCATCGCAGCATCGAGCACCCGACCACCAGTCGCGTGCTGGGCGCGATGTTTGCCGACCAGCAGCATTTTTCCCACCACGCGGCGTTGCCGGCAGTGGCGCAGTTTGGCGATGAGGGTGCGGCCAACCACACGCGTTTTTGCCGGGATTATGGCGAGGCGGGTGTCGAGTTTTTCGTGTTCGGGCGCAGCGCCTTCGATAGCCGTTACCCGGCGCCGCAAAAATACCCGGCGCGCCAGACCCTGGAAGCTTCGCAAGCGGTGGCTCGTCTGCACGGTCTGAGCGAAGAGGGCGTGGTGTTTGCCCAGCAAAATCCGGCAGTCATCGACCAGGGTGTGTTCCACAACGACGTGATTGCCGTGGGTAATGGCGAGTTGTTGTTCCATCACCAGGATGCCTTCCTCAATACCGAGCAAATGCTGGCCGAGCTGCATGGCAAGCTGGCGGCCCGTGGTGCCAACTTCCAGTCGATCAGCGTGCCCCGCGATCAAGTGACCGTTGAAGATGCGGTGCGCTCGTACCTGTTCAACAGCCAGTTGCTGAGCCGTGCCGATGGTTCGATGTTGTTGATCGTACCGCAAGAGTGCCGTGCCAACTCGCGTGTCTGGCAGTACCTGCAAGGGCTGACGGCCGCTGGCGGGCCGATCCGTGAGGTCAAGGTCTTTGACCTCAAGCAGAGCATGCAGAACGGCGGTGGCCCTGCGTGCCTGCGCCTGCGGGTCGCGCTCAATGAAACCGAGCTGGCGGCGGTCAACCCCGGTGTGATTATGACCCCGGGGCTGTACGACACCCTGACGGCCTGGGTGAACAAACATTATCGTGATGCTCTGCGCGAAAGTGACCTGGCTGATCCACAATTGCTGCTTGAATGCCGTACGGCATTGGATGAACTGACGCAAATCCTTAAACTGGGCGCGGTTTACCCATTCCAGATCAATTGAATGGCTGCGTGCCTGGGCGATAGTTAACGTCGGGCACGCACCTTCAACCCAATGAGAGCGAAAAAATGACTGATACCCTGAAGCTGATTCTCGAAGACACCGATGGCACCCAGCTGGAAACTTCCTGCACCCGCGTTGCTGTCATGTGGCAGGGCAAGGAATTGTGGATCCAGCAAGACGGCCGTGGCCAGTTGCTGATCGGTGTAGACGTTGAAGAAGGCGATGCTGAATACGCCAACCTGCTGCTGCGTCCGTTAGCGACTAACCTCGTGAGCTTGCAGCTGGAAATGGAACCGGCTGATCTGAGCGATGATGAAGACGGTCACGTGCACGGTCCAGACTGCAACCACTGATAAGGAAGTTCTATGCTCGCTCTCGGCAAACTGCTTGAACTGACCCTGGCCGGACGTGAACCGGCCGAGAAAACTCAACTGACTGTCGACGGCGTGCGGATGCGCTGGCTGACCGAAGGCGCGCTTGAAGTGCGCCCGCCCGAAGCTCGTGACAACGGCATGGATCTGTTGTTGTCAGCCGGCATCCATGGCAATGAAACAGCGCCGATCGAGTTGCTTGATCGCCTGTTGCAGGCCATCGCGCGGGGCGTTATCAAGCCTCGCGCACGAATTCTGTTCTTGTTTGGCAACCCCGGTGCCATGCGTACCGGCGCGCGGTTTGTCGAAGAAGACCTCAACCGGCTGTTCAGCGGTCGACACGAAAGCAGCAGCGGCCCCGAAGCCCTGCGCGCCTGTGAGCTTGAGCATCTGGCCGAAACCTTTTTCAGCCTGCCTGAGCGCATCCGTCTGCACTACGACTTGCACACCGCCATTCGCGGTTCGAAGATCGAGCAGTTTGCGTTGTATCCCTATAAAGAAGGCCGCGCCCACTCGCGCGCTGAGCTGTCGCGCTTGCGTGCGGCCGGGATGGAAGCGGTGTTGTTGCAAAACAAGCCCTCCATTGTCTTCAGCGCCTATACCTACGATCAACTGGGCGCCGAGGCGTTTACCCTTGAACTGGGCAAGGCCAGGCCTTTCGGGCAGAACGGCGGGGTCAATGTCGAGCGTCTTGAGCTGCGTTTGCAGCAGATGATTGAAGGTACAGAGCCACCGCTGGCGGATGACTCGCTTGAAGGGTTGCAGTTGTTCAGCGTGGCCCGCGAAGTGATCAAGCACAGCGATGCGTTTATCCTGCACTTGCCTGCCGATGTCGAAAACTTCTGCGAGTTGCCCAAGGGTTATTTGCTGGCGCAAGACGCTCACAAGACCCGCTGGGTTATCGAAGAAGAGGGCGCGCGGATCATCTTTCCCAACCCCAAAGTCAAAAATGGCCTGCGCGCCGGGATGATTATCGAGCCGGCAACCCTGGCCTGAGCGGGTTAATCATCTGAGTAGTAGATGTAGGTTTTGCGCAGCGCCAGCCCCAGCTCTTCGAGCATGCCATTTTCACTGTACGGCGACGGGTTGGTGAGAAGGGCAGGGGTTGCAGGGTCTTTGTCGAAGTCAAAGGGCTCGGTGCTGCAAGGCAAGCCAGTGGCCTGCAGTTCCTCATTGCTCACCAGTGGCGCTTGCTTGGTTGCGCGGCGCCCGTCCGGGCTTGAGCCCATAAAACGCGTGCCTGTGACAAAGTTGTAGGCGTGACAAAGCTCGTGGTACAGAGCGGTAAGCGGTAAGGCTCCGGGAAGTGAATGTGTCGGGTTGTAATACACCGTCCCGCCGAAATCGGGCAGGCCTGCCATCCCCACCTGGATATAAGACCGGCCATCACCCAGATTGGGTATGTAGAGACCGTTATTTACATATTTCAGCTCGGCGATAGTGATGGGCTTTTGGCTTTTGCGAATGCTTTTTGTCAGTTCGCGCAGCAACTGGCTGCCGCTGCCGGAGCCAAGCAATAGCTTGAGGTCATCCTGGACCCTGTCGATAAACGTTTCGCTGCCTTGAATAATCAGCCCTGATTCCGACAGGGGTTCAGGGCTGACAATAAATGCGTTTGCAGGCTTTTTATGCGGGATGATCCTGCCTTTAGAAATAGTGGCGGGCTCGCTGTCAGTGAAGACTTTGTCGCTGTCCTTTAGTTCGTTGAGGATATCCTGGCCCTGACTGCCATAGATCACATTGGAGCCCGCACCGGCGGTGATCAGGTCATCGCCGTCGCCCCCGCATACAATACTGTGGCCCTGGCCGCCGACGGTTACATCGTCACCTTCGCCCGCGTGGATAAAGGCCATGCCGGCTCCGCCGCGGAAAAAATCTGCGCCCCTGCCCGTATAGGCAACCGTTGTGCCCGAGCCATTGGCATTGACGATGTCATTGCCATCGCCGGTATCGACATGGCTGGCGCCATCACGGGTCATCACGATGTCATCACCGGTACCGGTCAATACTGTCACTTTGCCGCTGCCGGTAACGACTGTGTCATTGCCCGGGCCGGTTTCAATATGAAAGGTGTTCTTCAGGGTGTCTGCGATATAGACCGTATCGTTGCCATGCAAGGTGTGAATTTCGATGATCTGTTTAGCGCTTGCAGGTTTTATCCGGTAACGCTCGTGGTTCAGGTCAAGCAGGAGAGAGTCGTTGTCGCCCCGGGTAACGAAGATCGATGCCCGCGCCGCCGAGGCGCGGAATACCAGGCGGTCAATGGGTCGGGGGTACAGCACACCTTCAGTGACATAGCGCACGAGGGTGGCGTTAGCGCCAATATGAAGAATGCTTTGCGTGGTGGTTTCAGTGACATGGGGCAGGGGGCGTGAAACCTTGGTTTCGGTTCTTTCTGGCGCAGCCTGGGCGCCGCCGTCAAATTCGAATTGATGAGGGGCTGGCTGAGGGCCAGTCGTCACAGGAGGAGGCGTGGGGCACATAAGTGATACTCCGAAGCGTCAGTTTCAATGTCATTGGTGGCTGGGCACCTGTGCTGACGATTGAAACGCCTGGATGGCTTATGTGTGCTTTACATAGTTATGGCGTAAGCCGCGGCTGGCCCCAAATGTGCGCCAGCCGCGGTGTAAGATATTACACTGCGCGTTTTTGCTGGATGTCCAGGCGCTTGATATTGCGGATTTTCTGCAGTGTGTCAACGCACGTTCTGGCAGCTTCCTGGCCCTTGTGAACGAAGTGCTCAAAGAAAAACTTCTGATGCTCTTCACCGGCGTGGAAGTGGTGCGGGGTCAGGCTGACGGAGAACACTGGCACTTCGGTTTCCAGTTGCACTTGCATCAGGCCGCTGACGACCGACTGGGCAACAAAATCGTGACGGTAGATGCCGCCATCCACGACCAGTGCGGCGCCGACAATGCCGGCGTAACGACCGGTTTTGGCCAGCAGTTTTGCGTGCAGCGGGATCTCGAACGCGCCGCCGACTTCGAAGAAATCGATGTCGCTTTCCTGATAGCCCAGCACCAGCATTTCGGCCAGGAAGCCCTTGCGGCTCTGGTCGACAATCTCTTTGTGCCAGGAAGCCTGGATAAACGCGACACGTTCGTTGTGGTGAATAGCTGTAGGTTGCATGTTCAGATTCCTGTTTGTGTGAAAAACAGGGCATATGAATCGAATGGGATTAAAGGGTGCGTTCAGGTGGGCAGCGCACGGCCATACGGCATCGCCACTTGCCCACCTGGTTGACGGCCCTTTGGCGCCAATCCCGTTCTCTCTTCATCCGGACTATGACCGTCGGCCCCGGGATCACACCGGGTCTGCTGACCTTGGTTGATTCCTGGCCTAAGCTCAGGAATGTGCCAAGCGCTCGCGGGCTATGCGCTTTGCGCGCAATTACCGCCGGTGGGGAGTCGCACCCCGCCCTGAGAACGTTGCCGCCAGCCTTTCTGGCGACGGGCATTTTGTATCACAATTTTTTCGCAGATGCATGGCTGCTTTTTGCTAATAGCTATCAATTTTTTTGCTGTGTTACCTGCAGATTCCTGGATCAACCCTTGAATATGGCTAATCCTGTGCGTACTGCACTTGTTTGAAAGGGAATACCCCGATTAGCATCCAGAGATGATCACTTATTGTTGAGGCCGCTCCCATGACTGTTATCGATCTTCGTAGTGACACCGTGACCCAGCCCAGCATCGGCATGCGCGAGGCCATGGCGAATGCGCCGATGGGCGACGATGTGTATGGCGAAGATCCCTCGGTGAACAAGCTGGAGTCCGAGCTGGCATTGCGCCTGGGTTTTGCCCGGGCGCTGTTCGTGCCCACTGGCACCATGAGCAATTTGCTGGCCCTGATGGCGCATTGCGGGCGTGGTGATGAATATATTGTCGGCCAGCAGGCACATACTTATAAGTATGAGGGCGGCGGGGCGGCTGTTCTGGGCTCCATCCAGCCGCAGCCGCTGGAAGTTCAGGCCGACGGCTCGCTGGATCTGGGCCAGGTTGCAGCCGCGATCAAGCCGGATGACTTTCACTTTGCCCGCACCCGCCTGCTCGCGCTGGAAAACACCATGCAGGGCAAGGTGCTGCCGACCGAGTACCTGGCTGCAGCCAGTCGCCTGACCCGTGAGCACGGCCTGGCGCTGCATCTTGATGGTGCGCGGCTGTACAACGCGGCGGTCAAGCTGGGGGTTGATGCCGGTGATATCACCCGGCACTTCGACTCTGTATCGGTTTGCCTGTCCAAGGGCCTGGGCGCGCCCGTG
Source organism: Pseudomonas fragi (assembly GCF_002269505.1). Classification (GTDB taxonomy): domain Bacteria; phylum Pseudomonadota; class Gammaproteobacteria; order Pseudomonadales; family Pseudomonadaceae; genus Aquipseudomonas; species Aquipseudomonas fragi_D. Next base: position 167,833 of record NZ_NQKQ01000002.1, read on the forward strand.
GGCTCGGTGCTGTGCGGCACCGCCGATTTGATCGCCAAGGCCCGGCGCCTGCGCAAGATGGTCGGTGGCGGCATGCGCCAGGCCGGCCAACTGGCGGCTGCCGGGCTGTATGCGCTGGATCATCAGGTCGAGCGTCTGGCTGATGACCATGCCAATGCCCAGTTGCTGGCCGAGGGCCTGCGCGCTGCCGGTTATGCGGTTGAGCCGGTGCAGACCAATATGGTTTACGTTCAGGTGGATGAGCGTGCCGAAGCGCTCAAGGCCTATGCGGCCGAGCAGGGGATCAGGCTCAGTGCGGCGCCGCGCCTGAGAATGGTGACGCACATGGATGTCAGTCGCAGCCAGATCGAGCAGGTAATAGCCGTTTTTGCCGAGTTTTCCCGCCAATAAGCTTTCAATCCGTCCAATTGCTTGTCGCTATCGTATAAACACGCTGTACCCGGGGCGAAGGGCCGATATAATGCGGCCCTTTGCGAGTCGCACTGTCGATTGACGTGATTTACTTGCCTCTGGCCGCAGCCTCCGTGGAAGAACCTATGAAAAGCGCAGAAATCCGTGAAGCCTTCCTTCGCTTCTTCGAGGAGCAAGGTCACACCCGTGTCCCTTCCAGCTCCTTGGTCCCTAATAACGACCCGACCCTGCTGTTCACCAACGCGGGGATGAACCAGTTCAAGGACTGTTTCCTGGGTCAAGAAAAACGTGCCTACACCCGGGCGACCAGCAGCCAGAAGTGCGTGCGGGCCGGCGGCAAGAACAGCGACCTGGAAAACGTCGGTTACACCGCCCGTCACCACACCTTCTTTGAAATGCTTGGCAACTTCAGCTTTGGCGATTACTTCAAGAAAGATGCGATCAACTTCGCCTGGACCTTCCTGACTGGCGTATTGCAGCTGCCTAAAGACAAGCTGTGGGTGACCGTCTACGCCAGCGATGACGAAGCCTATGACATCTGGACCAAAGACGTCGGCGTACCTGCCGAGCGCATGATCCGTATCGGTGACAACAAGGGCGCGCCTTACGCATCCGACAACTTCTGGACCATGGGCGATACCGGTCCGTGCGGTCCGTGCACCGAGATTTTCTACGATCACGGCCCTGAAATCTGGGGTGGCCCGCCGGGCTCGCCAGATGAAGACGGTGACCGTTACATCGAAATCTGGAACAACGTATTCATGCAGTTCAACCGCACCGCCGATGGCGTGTTGCATCCGTTGCCAGCGCCGTCGGTAGACACTGGCATGGGCCTGGAGCGGATCAGTGCGGTGATGCAGCACGTCAACTCCAACTACGATATCGACCTGTTCCAGAGCCTGCTGACTGCAGCTGCCGACGCAATTGGCTGCGCCAACGAAGGCCAGGCCTCGCTCAAGGTAGTGGCTGACCATATCCGTTCATGCAGCTTCCTGATCGCTGATGGTGTGCTGCCGTCGAACGAAGGTCGCGGTTATGTACTGCGTCGCATCATTCGTCGCGCCTGCCGTCACGGCAACAAGCTGGGCGCCACCGGCAATTTCTTCTACAAGATCGTCGCGGCCCTGGTTGCCGAAATGGGCGAAAGCTTCCCGGAGCTGGTGCGCGAGCAGGCCAATATCGAGCGTGTACTCAAGGCCGAAGAAGAGCAGTTCTCCAAGACCCTGGAGCAGGGCCTGAAAATCCTCGAACTGGACCTGGCTGACCTCAAGGGCACCGTGGTACCTGGCGACGTAGTGTTCAAGCTCTACGACACCTACGGCTTCCCGATGGACCTGACCGCCGACATCGCCCGCGAGCGCAACCTGACCGTGGACGAAGAAGGCTTCGAGCGCGAGATGGAAGCCCAGCGCGTGCGCGCACGTTCGGCCAGTTCCTTTGGTCTGGACTACAACACTCTGGTCAAAGTCGATGTGCCGACCGAGTTCATCGGTTACAGCGCCACCCGGGCCTCGGCCAAAATCGTTGCCCTGTACAAAGACGGGCAGTCGGTTGCCAGCCTGAATGAAGGCGACGAGGGCGTGGTGATTCTCGACCAGACCCCGTTTTATGCCGAGTCCGGCGGCCAGGTCGGTGATTGCGGTTATCTGCAAGCTGGCGCTGCGCGCTTTGACGTGCGTGAGACCACCAAAACCGGCGGTGCTTTCCTGCATCACGGTGTGGTTGCCGCGGGCGGCCTGAAAGTGGGCGAAACCGTTGATGCCCAGGTGGATGCCGATGTGCGTCACGCCACGGCGCTGAACCATTCGGCCACACACTTGCTGCACGCAGCCTTGCGTCAGGTGCTGGGCGAACACGTTCAGCAGAAGGGTTCTCTGGTAGACAGCCAGCGCATGCGTTTCGACTTCAGCCACTTTGAAGCGATCAAGCCTGAGCAGATCAAGGCGCTGGAAGATATCGTCAACGCCGAGATTCGTAAGAACACCCCGGTCGAAACCGAAGAAACCGACATCGAAACCGCCAAGCAAAAAGGCGCCATGGCGCTGTTTGGCGAGAAGTATGGCGACAGCGTGCGCGTGCTGAGCATGGGTGGTGATTTCTCGGTTGAGCTGTGTGGCGGTATCCACGCCAAGCGCACCGGTGACATCGGACTGATGAAGATCATCAGCGAAGGCGGCGTGGCTTCGGGTATTCGTCGTATTGAAGCCGTGACCGGCGCAGCCGCACTGGCTTACCTGAATGCTGCCGAAGAGCAGCTCAAGGAAGCTGCCAGCCTGGTCAAGGGTTCGCGCGAGAATCTGGTCGACAAACTGTCGGCTGTGCTCGAACGTAACCGCCAGCTGGAAAAACAGCTTGAGCAATTGCAGGCCAAGGCTGCAAGTGCTGCCGGTGATGACCTGTCATCGTCGGCAGTGGACGTAAAAGGCGTGAAAGTGTTGACCGCTCGCCTGGACGGTCAAGATGGCAAGGCGCTTCTGGCGCTGGTAGATCAGCTGAAGAACAAGCTCGGTCGTGCAGTGATCCTGCTCGGCAGTGTCCACGAAGACAAGGTTGTACTGGTTGCAGGCGTGACCAAAGACCTGACTGGCCAACTCAAAGCCGGTGATTTGATGAAGCAGGCTGCTGCGGCAGTGGGCGGGAAGGGCGGTGGTCGTCCGGACATGGCGCAAGGTGGCGGTGTTGATGCTGCAGCCCTGGATGCCGCGCTGGCCCTGACTGTGCCATTTGTAGAGCAGGGTATCTGAGGTCCAGAACGCGCCGTTGTCTAGTAACGGCGCGTCGTTTGAATGATAAATGGGCGCCCTTTATGGGCTGAGGCTGCTTTGAAATGGCTTTGATCGTACAGAAATTCGGAGGCACCTCGGTCGGCACTGTCGAGAGAATCGAGCAGGTCGCCGATAAAGTTAAGAAGTTCCGCGAAGCCGGCAATGATCTGGTGATCGTGCTATCGGCCATGAGCGGCGAAACCAACCGCCTGATCGACCTGGCCAAGCAGATCAGCGATCAGCCGTTGCCGCGCGAGCTGGATATGATTGTATCCACGGGTGAGCAGGTGACCATTGGTCTGCTGTCCATGGCGCTGAACAAGCGCGGTGTGCCGGCGGTGTCCTACACCGGCAGCCAGGTGCGCATCCTCACGGACAGTTCGCACACCAAGGCCCGTATCCTGAAGATTGACGATCAGAAGATTCGCGCTGACCTCAAGGCCGGGCGTGTGGTTGTGGTTGCAGGTTTTCAGGGCGTTGATGAGTTCGGCAATATCACCACGCTGGGCCGTGGCGGCTCCGACACCACGGGTGTGGCGCTGGCAGCGGCCCTCAAGGCCGATGAATGCCAGATCTACACCGATGTCGATGGCGTTTACACCACCGATCCGCGGGTAGTAGCCAAAGCACAGCGTCTGGAAAAGATCACCTTCGAAGAAATGCTGGAAATGGCCAGCCTGGGCTCCAAGGTGTTGCAGATCCGCGCAGTTGAGTTCGCAGGCAAGTACAACGTTCCGCTGCGCGTTTTGCACAGCTTCAAGGAGGGTCCAGGCACCCTCATTACTATTGATGAAGAGGAATCCATGGAACAGCCGATCATTTCTGGTATCGCGTTCAATCGCGACGAAGCCAAGCTGACCATCCGTGGCGTGCCGGACACCCCGGGGGTGGCGTTCAAGATTCTGGGCCCGATCAGCGCGGCCAACATCGAAGTCGATATGATCGTGCAGAACGTTGCGCACGATAACACTACCGACTTCACCTTCACGGTGCACCGCAATGACTACAGCGCGGCGCAAAGCGTGCTGGAAAACACTGCCCGCGAAATCGGTGCACGTGAAGTGGTGGGCGACACCAACATTGCCAAGGTTTCGATTGTCGGTGTGGGCATGCGCTCGCATGCAGGCGTTGCCAGCCGCATGTTTGAATCGCTGGCCAAAGAGAACATCAACATCCTGATGATCTCGACCTCCGAAATCAAAGTCTCGGTGGTTATCGAAGAGAAATACCTGGAGCTGGCCGTGCGTTCCCTGCACACCGCTTTTGATCTGGATGCACCAGCCCGCCAGGGCGAGTAAAACGTTGTGCCAGGGGCGCGGTTGATCCGCGCCCTTTGTTTTTTTGGGCTTGTGTGGGCGTACGTCGCCATGCGGGTCAATACTAAGGAGCTGCGGGCTATAGCTATTTAGCTAGTAGTCCCAAGCCCCTTTTTTTTGCAGACTGATATCCCTGAAATGAAAGTGTGAGGAGAAACGTATGCTGATTCTGACTCGCCGTTGTGCGGAAAGCCTGATCATAGGCGATGGCGAAATTACCGTGACCGTTCTCGGCGTCAAAGGCAACCAGGTGCGCATTGGTGTGAATGCTCCCAAGGAAGTGGCTGTGCACCGTGAAGAGATCTACCTGCGGATCAAGAATGAAAAGGGCGAAGAACCAAGTCTCTAATTTTATTTAAGTTTTTAGTTGCATGCGGGGAAAAGGCTGGTTATTATACGCCCCGTGTTGCGGAGAGGTGGCCGAGTGGCCGAAGGCGCTCCCCTGCTAAGGGAGTACATCTCAAAAGGGTGTCGGGGGTTCGAATCCCCCCTTCTCCGCCATTATTCAGATAGCACGTTGGATCTGGAAGATTTCGATAAGTTGTTGAAATTATTGAAAAAAATCTTGCCAGAGAGATTCAACGGTCTATAATGCGCCGCTTCAAATGCACTCGTAGCTCAGCTGGATAGAGTACTCGGCTACGAACCGAGCGGTCACAGGTTCGAATCCTGTCGAGTGCACCATTTAAGAGTCAATGGCTTCGGCGATTAACTTGGCTTCAACCAGGGTGGTCTGGTCTACCAAACACAACTTGCACTCGTAGCTCAGCTGGATAGAGTACTCGGCTACGAACCGAGCGGTCACAGGTTCGAATCCTGTCGAGTGCACCATTTAAGAGTTAATGGCTTCGGCGATTAACTTGGCTTCAGCCAGGGTGGTCTGGTCTACCAAACACAACTTGCACTCGTAGCTCAGCTGGATAGAGTACTCGGCTACGAACCGAGCGGTCACAGGTTCGAATCCTGTCGAGTGCACCAAACACCAAAAAGCCTGCACCTTGTGCGGGCTTTTTGCTGTCTGCGATTTGACGATTGCTGTCATGCTGGCGACTTCTCTTGTGGTTATTCTGGTTTTTGCGGTGTATGTGATCGCAGCCTTCGTTCCTTGACAGCGACTACGGGTTGAGTTTCATCTTTGAGTTGTGTCCTGCGACCCTCATTCTGCGTCGCACAAGCAGTGCGCAGGCGCCGTCTGGCGGTGCCTCGCAAGCTTTTGTTATTGCCAAGATTTTTGCGTCATTAATTTTCAAGCCGTGTATGATTGCGCCCGTCAGCCCCGCCGGGGCTTGTGGAATACCTCCATGGACTTACCCAGTAGAAACTCAGCATCCCGTTTTTCCAATCATGAATTGACTGATTGATCCTTCCGGCGTGCCCTGCTGCTGGGAGTGGAGTTCGCCTATGACCGAAGTTGAAGTAAAGAAAACCCAAGAAAGCCTGCAAAGCCGCCTTGCTCAAGTTATTGAGCTGCTTAATCGCCAGCGTGTGGTCGAAGACCTGACACATCGTCAGGAAGGCCATCACCACGACCGGGTCGAGAACCTGGTCCATCGGCAGAACCTTGTTGAGCTCCAGCGCAAGCTGGAAGACCTGCACTCCGCAGACGTTGCCTATATCCTCGAAGCATTGCCCCTGGACGACCGCCTGACGGTCTGGCAGCTGGTCAAGGCTGATCGTGATGGCGACATTCTGCTTGAAGTATCCGATTCGGTCCGTGAAACCCTGATCGCCGACATGGACGATCACGAGCTCCTGGCAGCTGCCAAGGAGATGGATGCCGACGAACTTGCTGACCTGGCCCCTGAGCTGCCGCGAGACGTCGTCCATGAGCTGATGGAGACCCTGGATGGCCAGCAGCGTGAGCGCGTCCGCTCCGCACTGTCCTATAACGAGGATCAGGTCGGCGCCCTGATGGACTTCGAGATGGTGACCATCCGTGAGGACGTCAGCCTTGAAGTCGTACTGCGTTACCTGCGCCGCCTCAAGGAACTGCCAGGGCATACCGACAAGCTGTTTGTGGTCGATTACGACGGCGCCCTGAAGGGCGTGTTGCCGATCAAGCGTTTGCTGGTCAACGACCCTGAAAAGCAAGTGTCAGAAGTGATGGCCAACGACCCGGTGAGTTTTCACCCGGACGAAGATGCCTACGATGCTGCTCAGGCATTTGAACGTTATGACTTGATTTCGGCCCCCGTAGTCGACAAGAACGGCAAGCTGATCGGCCGTCTGACTATTGATGAAATGGTCGACCTGATTCGTGAAGAGAGCGAAAACGAAGTTCTCAACATGGCCGGTCTGCGTGAAGAAGAAGACATCTTCGCCTCGGTGTGGAAATCCTTGCGTAACCGCTGGGCCTGGCTGGCCGTCAACCTGGTGACGGCATTTATTGCTTCGCGGGTGATTGGCCTGTTCGAGGGCTCGATTGAAAAGCTGGTGGCTCTGGCCGCGCTGATGCCTATTGTGGCCGGTATTGGCGGTAACTCCGGCAACCAGACCATCACCATGATCGTACGCGCCATGGCCCTGGATCAGGTCAACACCGGGAGCACTTCGCGCCTGATGCGCAAGGAGCTGGCCGTAGGCCTGATCAATGGTCTGGTGTGGGGCGGGGTGATCGGCGTGGTCGCGTACCTGTTGTACGGCAGTTGGTCGCTGGGTGTGGTGATGACTGCGGCCATGACCCTCAACCTGCTGCTGGCAGCGTTGATGGGGGTATTGATCCCCATGACACTGGCTCGACTGGGCCGTGACCCGGCCATGGGTGCAAGCGTGATGATCACCGCCATGACCGACAGTGGCGGGTTCTTTATCTTCCTGGGGCTGGCGACCATCTTCCTGCTCTGATTATCGTGTAACGGGCGCGAACAGCGCCCATAAAAAAAGCCAGCATCCGCTGGCTTTTTTTATGCCTGAGATAAATCAGGATTATTCAGAGGCTGCTTCAGCGTCGTGAGCAATCAGGGATACCAGGGCGTTTTGCTGGCGGTGGGACAACTGGCGAAAGCGTTGCAGCAGCTCACGCTCATGCAGGGAAAGCTCGGGGCTGTCCAGGCGCATGCTGAGTTCGTCACCCAGTACACCTTCCTGGATAAGGCTTTGCTCAAGACGAGCAATGATTTCAGAGTTCATGCTGCGGTGATGGTTGCGAGCCACTTCGGCGATGCGCTCGCGCATTCCGTCTGGCAGGCGAACGACGAACTTGTCAGCCGTGCGGCTGGAGTAAATAGCCTGTTTCAATGGGCGCATTTTAGTTAACCGGTTAGTTCAGGGGAGCGGTTCTCGGGAATTGGCCGCAGGATGTGCTTAAGACCGTCCTTATAGCCAAATGTTCAACCTGAATTGTTAAGAGGCGCGCATCATGCCTCAAATCTGCCACTTCCCTGGCGTCAATTCTGTGACAAATATTGAACCGGATAAAGGCGTTATGCCAGCAGTGATTATCAAAAATATGCATTGGTTTTGATAGCGAAGAGTTTCACCGTTCATCCAAAAGGGCCTGGGCCCTTACCGGTTCACGGTTTTAGCGCAGCTGCGGGTCAAATTTGAACCTGCGCCCGATGATCAGGGCTACCAGCCAGCAAGCGAAAAACACAGCCGCAGCAATCAAGGGCAGATTGCCAAATTCGTTACTGGTGAATACATCCAGGGCAAGGCTCGATAGCGCCAGCATTAACAGACCCAAAGCTATTTTCGACATGATTTGCTACCCATCTCTCAATGTGCTTTTAAAAGAGCCAGCGTTCAGCCGCAGGGGCCCTGTCGGCGACGGGCTGATTGGTGGTCAGGTGAGGTATGACACTACCGGTTGCCTTCATTACCGCGACCTGTAGTAGCGGCTTCTTGTAGAAAGTAGCTGTCATTTCAACAGGCTGCTCGACCGAAACGGGTTCGGGTTGAAAGTGAAAAACCAGCAATACGGCCAGTGCAAGGGTGTTTAACAGTAGTAGCGTGCTGTTCATGGCGGTCATCTCTGAGAGCATGGACGGGATACTGTTGGTAGAGCAGTCTTCGTGCCAACTGTAATAAGGCAAAAAACCCATATAAAACAGCTAGTTGAGCCCTATATTCAAGAGGGTTTAATTGCATTATGCAATGATGGCTTTTTGATGTAGTGCAAATTGCACGATGGCAGCCTGAGCCTTGGCTGTGCTGCCAAGACAGTTGCAGCCCCGTGTTGCTGGTCAATGGCTATAAAAATCCTTTTCGGACATTGTCTTACGTTTAAAAAGACCACTCACGACATGACAAATAACGGCGTGCCCGTTACCATGCTTGCCGTTATTTGTCTCAGTAGCTCAATTGGATAGAGCATCCCCCTCCTAAGGGGAAGGTTGCAGGTTCGAACCCCGCCTGGGACACCAGATACGCAAAGGCCCCGCACTGTTGATCAGGCGGGGCCTTTTTTGTGGCTATCAATTACCCATTCAAGCCTGACCCAGCAGCCCGCGCTCCGCCAGGTTCTTCATCAGTGCACCGACCCCAAACGCCCATTGTGGCGCCTGGTCGCTGCCGGTCACGCGGTTGTGCAGGGCGCCCAGCGTCGGTGACGCAATGCTGACCACGTCATCCGCTTTGTGGGTAAAGCCCTGGCCCGGCTGGTCGCGATCTTCGGTGGGGGCGAACAGGGTGCCCAGAAACAGGACAAAACCGTCCGGGTACTGGTGGTTGGCGTTGAGCGTCTGCGCGGCGAGGTCCGCCGGGTCACGGCTTATCTGGTTCATCGAGCTTTTGCCGTTCAGTACATAGCCGTCGGTGCCTTCCACGCGCAAGGTCACTTCGCAGTGGCGTACGTCGTCGAGGCTGAAGTGTTCGTCAAACAGGCGGATAAACGGCCCCAGCGCGCACGATGCGTTGTTGTCCTTGGCCTTGCTCAGCAGCAGGGCGCTGCGCCCCTCGAAGTCGCGCAGGTTGACGTCGTTGCCCAGGGTCGCGCCGTGAATCCGCCCCTGGCTGTCGACGGCCAGCACCACTTCCGGCTCCGGGTTGTTCCAGCTTGAACCCGGGTGAATGCCGATGGCGTTGCCACTGCCCACGGCGGCCAGGATCGGAGCCTTGGTGAAGATTTCCGCGTCCGGGCCGATGCCGACTTCCAGGTATTGCGACCACATGTTCTGTTCGATCAATACCTGTTTCAGGCGCATCGCTTCAGGCGAGCCGGGGCGCAGGTCACGCAGGTTGTCGCCGATGACGTCTTGTACCAGCGCACGGACTTTCTGGGCGCGAAGGGCGTCGCCGCCGGCTTTTTCTTCAATCACCCGTTCGATCATGCTGGCGGCAAAGGTCACGCCCGCGGCCTTGATCACTTGCAGGTCGGCAGGGGCCAGCAGCCAGGGTTTGGCCATGTCGCGCTGCTCGCCGCTGTTGGCAAGCAATGCGTTAATCGTGCCCAGCGAAGTGCCCCTGATTTCGCGCACGGCTTGCAACGGGTTGTCGCTATCGAGCAGCAGGCTCAGGGTGGGGAAAAGGGCGGTGCAGTCGATGACTTCGCCGTCACGAATCACCACCACGGCCGGGCCGCCACGTTCGCCGGGCAACCACACGCGACCGACCAGGGTGGCGCGCTGCCAGTCATCGGGCAGGGTGTTTTCTATGGTCAGATTTAGCGTTTGCATAAGCGAGATCCTTGAAAAGAGTGCTTGGTGGGAGCGAGCCTGCTCGCGATCGAGTCAGCGCAGGTTGCCTGACCATCCGCAGCGTCTGCTTCGCGAGCAGGCTCGCTCCCACAGGTCATGTGCCCTGGTGTTTAGTGAGAGTGGCGCGGCGGGCCGTTTTCCGGGATTACGCGCCAGTACAGGGTGGCCGGTTCGAGGCAGCCGCCGGTGGAGAGTTGGCCGACCAGTTGGCGATACAGTTCCTGCCACGGGGTTTGTGACGGGGCCAGCGGTGGCAGCGGTTCCTGGCGACGTTCGTTGAGCACGCTTTCGTCCACCAGCAGGTTGACGCTGCGTGCGTTGAGGTCGACGCGCAGACGATCGCCGGTGCGCAGTAGCGACAGGCCACCGCCTACAGCGGATTCCGGGGACATGTTGAGAATCGACGGGCTGGCCGAGGTGCCGCTTTGACGGCCATCGCCCATGCACGGCAGGGAGTCGATGCCGGCCTTGATCAGGTTGGACGGCGGCGCCATGTTCACCACCTCGCCACTGCCCGGGAAGCCCACAGTGCCGCAGCCGCGAATCACCAGGATGCAGCGCTCGTCGATGTCCAGTGTCGGGTCGTTGATTCGCGCCGTGTAGTCTTCCGGGCCTTCGAACACAATGGCCCGCGCTTCAAAGCTGTTGGGTTGCAACGGGTCGCTGAGGTAGGTCTTGCGAAAGGCTTCGCCCACCACCGACATTTTCATGATGGCACTGTCGAAGAAGTTGCCGCTGAGTACGATAAAACCGGCTCGGTGCATCAGCGGGTCTTCGTAGGAGCGGATCACGTCGCGGTCGCCGGTGACGCAGTCGGCAACCACTTCACCCATGTTGCGGCCACTGACCGTGAGGCAGTCGCGGTGCAGGCGACCGACCTTGTCCAGCTCATGCATCACCGCCGGTACGCCACCGGCGCGGTGGAAGCTTTCGCCCAGGTACTCGCCGGCAGGCATGCAGTTGACCAGCAAGGGCACGTCTTCGCCCACGCGCTGCCAGTCTTCCAGTGACAGCTCGATACCGCTGTGACGGGCGATGGCAATCAGGTGGGGCGGGCAGTTGGTGGACGCGCCCAGCGCCGAGGCGACGGCGATGGCGTTTTCAAACGCCGCGTGGGTCATGATGTGCGACGGGCGTACGTCTTCGCGCACCAGATCGACGATGCGCATGCCGGTGGCATAGGCCATTTGCCCGCGCTCGCGGTACGGCGCCGGGATGCTCGCGCAACCGGGCAGGGACATGCCCAGAGCCTCGGCCAGTGCGTTCATGGAAAGCGCGGTGCCCATGGTGTTGCAGTGGCCCACGGACGGTGATGAAGCCGTGGTCAGGGTCATGAAACCTTCGTAGTCGATCTCGCCAGCACTGAGCAGATTGCGCGCATGCCACAGCACGGTGCCCGAACCGATGCGCTGGCCTTTGTGCCAGCCGTCGAGCATCGGCCCGCCGGACAACACGATGGAAGGCAGGTCAGTGGTGGCCGCCGCCATCAGGCAGGCCGGGGTGGTTTTGTCGCAACCGGTGGTCAGTACCACGCCGTCCAGCGGGTAGCCGTGCAGCACTTCGACCAGGCCCAGGTAGGCCAGGTTGCGGTCGAGGGCGGCGGTGGGGCGGCGCGACTGCTCGGCGATCGGGTGAACCGGAAACTCCATCGGAATGCCCCCCGCGTCACGGATGCCGTCCTTGACCCGCTTGGCCAGCTCGATGTGATGGCGGTTGCAGGGGGTCAGGTCGCTGCCGGTCTGGGCGATGCCGATAATCGGTCGCCCCGATTGCAGTTCGGCACGGGTCAGGCCCTGGTTCATGTAGCGTTCCACGTACAGCGCGGTGAGGTCGGCGTGGCTTGGATCGTCGAACCACAGCTGGCTGCGCAGGCGGCGTGGGGTTGAATCGGTCATGGCAGGCTCCAGCAGATTATTCGGGCAATGGGTTGTTGCGGCGCAGCTGGCGGATCAATCCGGCATGGTCGAGTTCGCCGTCACCGGCTTCGACCATCGCTGCAAACAGGCTGTCTACCAGGCTGCCGACGGGCAGGTTCAGGCCCAATTTTTGTGCCTGGGCGATGGCGGTGCGGGTGTCCTTGAGTTGCCATTTGGCCGGGCCACCGGGAGTGAAATCATTGTTGAGCATGCGTTGGCCGTGCTGGCGCCAGATCGGCGAGTCGACAAAACCGCCCATCAGTGCCTCGTGGACTTTTGTCGGGTCGGCGCCACCGCGTTCAGCCAGCAGCAGACCCTCGGCGACGGTGGCGATGGTGCTGGCAACGATCAGCTGGTTGACCAGCTTGGACAGCTCGCCGGTGCCTGCCGGGCCGACATGCACCGGGCGGCCCATGGCGGCCAGTACTTCGCGGCCCTGCTCAAAGGCGACCACTTCGCCACCCACCATGATTGCCAGGCTGGCTTCCCGCGCCCCGCGCTCGCCCCCCGACACCGGGGCGTCGAGGTAGCGCAGGCCGCGCCCGGCGCACAGGCTGGCCTGTGCGGCGGCGGTATCCACCGGGATCGAGCTCATCACGATGACCAGCGCACCGGGTGCCAGGGCCAGGGCGGCGCCGTTTTCGCCAAACAGTACCTCGTCACACGTGGGACCATCGCTGAGCATGCAGATCAGCACCTGGGCGCCTTGCGCGGCGGCAGCCGGTGTTGGCAGAACCCGGGCGCCCTGTGCACTCAGCTCCTGAGCTTTGGCGAGTGAACGGTTCCATGCACGTACTGCAAAGCCTGCGTTCAGCAGGTTACGGGCCATGGGCTGACCCATGATCCCGGTACCGATAAAGGCTACGGTTGGCAGGCTCATGCTTTACCTCCAGCGGCAGGGGCCAGTGCGGCACCAATCTGCGATTCTTTATTGCGCGGCATCAGCACCATGCCCAGGCCTCCCAGGCCAACCAGTGCGGCAATCACCAGGAAGCCCGGCGTATAGCTGCCAGTCACGGTGAACAGGTAGCCGGTCAGGTAAGGGCCGATAAAACCGCTGAGGTTGCCGATGGAGTTGATCAGGCCAATGCCCACGGCCGCGCCGACGCCGGTCAGCACTTGCCCGGGGACTGCCCAGAACACGTTGATCGCGCTATACACACCCATCGCCAGCAAGATAAAACCGATAACGATGATCCACGGCTGGTTGAGCCACAGCGCCACGGCAATCGACACCGCCGCGAGCATGGCGGCACCGCCGGCATGCCAGTGACGTTCCTGCAGACGGTCAGAGCGACGGCTCCACCAGATCATCGCCACTGCTGCCACCGCGTAGGGGATAGCGGTGATCAGGCCGTTTTGCATCAGGCCGATTTCCAGGCCGAAGGTACCGCGGAACGATGCCAGAACCGTTGGCATAAAGAAGTTCATCGCGTTGGAGCCCGAGGTGATGCCGAAATACACCAGCGCCAGCAGCCACACCTGACGGTTGCACAACGCTTTGCGGATCATCTGGCCCTTGGTCGGTTGTACCCCCACCAACAGCGGTTTATTGCGTTCTTCCTGGGCCAGGGTATTGATCAGCCAGGTGCGCTGTTTGTCGGTCAGCCAGTGAGCATCGGCCGGGTGGTCAGTGAGGTAGAAGTAACACACCACACCGAGGATCACCGCGGGTACGGCTTCGACGATATACATCAGGCGCCAGCCGACAAAACCCCAGGCATCGCCCATCTCCATCAGGCCAACCGACAGCGGTGCACCGATGATTTGTGCGATGGGAACGCCCAGATAAAAGCTGGCGATCATGCGCGCGCGGTAACGGCTCGGGAACCACAGCGACAGCAGATAGATCACCCCCGGGAAGAACCCGGCTTCGGCAATACCCAGCAGCACGCGCAGGGAGATGAAGTGTATCGGCGTCTGCAGGAAGCCCATGGCGCCGGCGATGATGCCCCAGGTCACCATGATTCGTGCGATCCATACGCGGGCGCCGTAGCGGTGCAGCAAAATGTTGCTTGGCACTTCGAACATGAAATAGCCGAGGAAGAAAATACCCGCGCCCAGGCCATAGATGGTCTGACTGATGCCGATATCCTCGTTCATGCGCAGAGCAGCGAAACCGACGTTGTTGCGGTCCAGAAAGGCGACCACAAACAGCAGGACCAGAAAGGGAATCATGCGCCTGGTCACGCGCTTGATCGTTTGTTGTTCGATGTCGGAGACATCGGGAAGTGGCGTTGTGGTCATATCGCTCGGCCTCAGTTTTTATTGTTGTGTAGTCGCTGCCGCAGGCTGCGAAGGGTTGCGCAGCAACCCGTTTTCTTGAAATCGCCACAACCCTTATCGCAGCCTGCGGCAGCGACTACAGGTTGCGAATTTAGCCGGCAGTATCCTCGATATGCGCCCGTACGATGGCGTCGAAATCCGCATCGGCGGTAAAGCCCAGGGCGCGGGCGCGCGGTGCTTCTACCTTGCTCGGCCAGCTCTCGACGATACGCTGGATGGTCGCGTCCGGCTCCCAGCGAATCAGTTTGACCACGTCATCACCGGCCACCCGTTGCAGCGCCGCAACCATGTCGGCCACGGTGGTGGTCACGCCCGGCAGCGGGATGATGCGCTGGTTGCCCAGGGTGTCTGGCGACAGGGTCATGCCCAGCAGCATCGATTCAACAATGCGCCGCGGCGAGGTGAGGTAAACCCGGGTGTCCGGGCGCACCGGGCACACGGCAGGCAGGCCTACCAGTGGCTCGCGGATGATCGAACTGAAGAAGGTCGAAGCCGCCTTGTTCGGCTTGCCGGGGCGCACGGCCACCGTTGGCAGGCGCAGCACGCGGCCGTCGACAAAGCCTTTGCGCGCATAGTCGGCGACCAGCAATTCGCCCACGGCTTTTTGCATGCCGTAGGACGATTGCGGGGTAAGTACGGTGTTGTCATCAACTACTGGCGGCAGGGCACCGCCGAATACCGCAAAACCGCTGGCATAGACGAAGCGCGGTGCGTTGCCTTGTTTGCGCAGGGTTTCGAGCAACAGCATAAGGCCGTGCAGGTTGACCTGCATGCCCAGGTCAAAGTCGGCCTCGGCTGCCGAGCTGACCACCGCTGCCAGATGCCACACCAGATCCACGCCATCGGTGACGCGGGCGATAACATCCGGGTCGGCCACATCACCGGTCACCAGTTCGATGCGCGGGTCGCTCGGCACATCTTCGCCGGCAAAGGCGTCAAACAGCACGATACGTTCAATGGTGCGGGGCGCCTGGCCTTCGAAGGTCAGGGTGTTCATGTCGAGCAGGCGCTGGGCCAGTTGTTTACCGATAAAGCCGGTGCCGCCAGTGATCAGAATGCGCATGTGTAGCTCCGTTTCTTATAGTTGTTTGAGCGTTGTATCAGTCAGCCTGCACGGTGAGCTGGCGCTGTTCGCCAAGGCCGCTGATGCCCAAATTCATGACCTGGCCAGCGCGCAGATAGATCGGTGTCGGCTTGATGCCCAGGCCTACACCCGGTGGCGTGCCGGTGGAAATCACGTCGCCCGGTTGCAGCGACATGCAGCGGCTCAGATAGGCAATCAGGGCCGGGATCTGGAACACCATGGTGCGCGTGTTGCCGTTCTGGTAGCGCTGTCCGTCGACCTCAAGCCAAAGGTCGAGCTGGTGCGGGTCGCTGATCTCATCGCGGGTCACCAGCCACGGGCCTAGGGGGCCGAAAGTGTCAAAGCCCTTGCCCTTGTCCCAGGTGCCGCCGCGTTCGATCTGCCATTCGCGTTCGGATACGTCGTTGATCACGCAGTAACCGGCCACGTGCTCCAGGGCGTTGTGCTCATCGATATTGCGTCCACCTTTGCCGATGACCACGCCCAGCTCGACTTCCCAGTCGGTCTTGGTCGAGTCGCGGGGGATTTCGACGTTATCGTTGGGGCCGCAGATGGCGCTGGTCCACTTGCTGAATACCACCGGCTCCGACGGTACGGCCAGGCCGGACTCAGCGGCATGGTCGGCGTAGTTCAGGCCGATGCAGATAAACTTGCCGACCTGGCCGACACACGCGCCGATGCGCGGTGAACCGCTGACCAGCGGCAGAGTGGCGGGGTCGATTTTGCTCAGTGTTGCCAGGCTTGCGGCTGACAGCGCAGCGCCTGCGACATCGGCGATATGCGCCGACAAATCGCGGATATTGCCTTGGGCATCTAGCAGACCGGGTTTTTCCTGACCTTTATCGCCGTAGCGCAGCAGTTTCATAAAAGCTCCTTTGGTGCATGGAAATAAATCTAGCGTGGGAGCGAGCCTGCTCGCGATTGCATCACTGCGGTGCCGCTTAAACACCCAGGTGCCTGCATCGCGAGCAGGCTCGCTCCCACAGGGTTTCCCACAAAATGCTTAGTTGCTCATCCCGCCATCAATCACCTGGACGGTGCCGGTGGTGTAGCTGCTGGCATCGCTGGCCAGGTACAGCGCCAGTTGGGCGATTTCTTCAGCGCTGCCGATGCGGCCCATGGGCTGGCGGTCAACAAAGGCCTGGTACACCTGGGCCTCGGAACGCCCTTGCTCAAGGGCCTGTTCGGCGATGCGCTGGCGCAGTGAAGGGGAGTCCACGGTGCCCGGGCAAATGGCGTTGCAGCGGATACCCTGGCGCACATAATCGGCGGCTACTGATTTGGTCAGGCCGATCACGGCGGCCTTGCTGGCGGTATAGGCGAATCGGTTGGGTACGCCTTTGACGCTGGAGGCCACCGAGGCCATGTTGATGATCGAGCCGCCACCGTTGTCCAGCATGCCCGGCAAAAAAGCGCGGATCATGCGGTACATGGCGGTCACGTTAAGGTCGAAAGAGAATTGCCAGGCCTGCTCGTCGCATTCGAGCAGGGCACCGCTGTGGACGAAGCCCGCGCAGTTGAACAGCACGTCGACGTTGCCGACCTGCTGGCGGATGGTGTCGATGGCGGATGCTTGAGTCACGTCCAGGGTCAGGGCCTGGATACCGGGAATGTCGTGCAAGGCTTCAATATGCAGGTCGGTGGCAATGACCTGCGCGCCGGCATCACGAAAGGCCAGTACCGAGGCGCGGCCTATGCCTTGCGCTGCAGCGGTGATCAGAACGCGTTTGTTGGCTAGGTTCATGACTGAAGTCCGTTGTTATTATTTGGCGCAACCACTGCACACTAATATTGCGCTGCGATAATCGCCAATGAGATATTCTCAGGACTTAATAACCGGGGGTTATCGGATGGCGGATGTCGGATTCAATCAGCTATGCAACTGGCTGCGCTTTCGCCATTTGGTGCTTGTCGACACCTTGGCGCGCACCCAAAACATGCATGCCACCGCGCAGGAAATGAGCATCAGCCAGCCAGCCGTGAGCAAGATGTTGCGCGAGATCGAGCACCAGCTGGGCTTTGAAGTTTTTGCCCGTTTGCCGCGCAGCATGACCCTTACCGACCTGGGCAGCCATGTGGCCCGTTTCGCCCAGATCGCCTTGAACGACACCGGTCAGTTTGTCAACCAGATCAACCATCTGCGCCAGGGCGGGCATGGCCTGATCAAGGTCGGCACTATCTATGCGGCCACGGCCCTGGCCGTGCCTGCTGCCATTGTGCGGGTCAAGCAGGACTGGCCGTTGCTCACCGTGCAAGTGCTCGAAGGCACCAGCGCCAACATGCTGACCCTGCTCGAACACAAAGAGCTGGACTTGGTGGTGGCCCGGTTTACCCTCGATCGTCATCGTGAGTTGTTCGAGTTCCAGGCGCTGGCGCCGGAGCCGTTGTGCCTGGTCACGGGCAGTCAGCATCCGCTGGCCGGGGCCAGTGAAGTGCCGCTCGCGGATCTGGGCAGTTGGCCGTGGGTGATCTACCCGACGGGCACGCCGATGCGCGCACGGGTGGAAAAAGCCTTTGTTGAAGCAGGCATGCAGACCCCGGAAAACACCGTAGAAACCGTGTCCCTGCAGACCACCATGCAACTGCTGCAAACCACGCCATCGGTGGCGATGCTGGCCGAGTCGATGGTCGAACCGGAAATCCAGGCTGGCCGGCTGACCCGGCTGACCTTGCCGTTTCCCCTGGTGCTGGCTGACTACGGGGTGATTACTCGGCGTAACGACGTCCCTCAGTGGTCGGCAAAAGCCTTTATCGATGCCCTGTTAAGTGGTCCCGATGCCCTGCGCGGCGCTCGCCAGACGCCTTGATAACGCAGGGTTATTAACTGATGGAATGATGTAATTGGGCACAGCTCAAACCGCCCTCTAAAGTGAGCGTCGCCCCACCTGTCGGGTAGGGGTGCAACCGCTCATGAGAGGCGCGTATGAGAACAATAAAAAGCTACAAGACGCTGACGATCTTCTTCCTGTTCCTGATTGGCGTGGTCAACTACCTTGACCGCAGTGCCTTATCCATCGCCAACACCACCATCCAGAAAGACCTGGCCATCAGCCCTATGCAAATGGGGGTGATGCTCTCGGCGTTTTCCGTGGCCTACGCTTTCTCACAACTGCCCCTGGGTGCCTTGATCGACAAGCTGGGCAGCAAACTGGCGCTGGGCGGGTCGCTGGTGGTGTGGTCAGTGGCGCAAGCAGCCTTCGGCCTGTTCAGCAGTTACGGTCATCTGGTCGGGCTGAGGGTGTTGCTGGGCATTGGCGAGGCGCCGGTGTTTCCTTCGGCAGCCAAGGCGTTGTCCGAGTGGTTTGATACCCAGGAGCGCGGCACGGCCACCGGCTGGGTGTGGTCTTCGACCTGTATCGGACCGTGCCTGGCACCGCCTTTGCTGACCGTGTTCATGGTGCATCTGGGTTGGCGCGGAATGTTTATCCTCACGGGCGTGATGGGCCTGCTACTGGCGGTGTGCTGGTTCAAATTCTACAAAAGCAAGGCGCAATACATGGCCGAGACCGGCCGTGCGGAGCCAGTGCCGGTGCAACAGGTCAAGGCGGTGAAAGTGCGCTGGACCTCGTTGTTCAAGGACCGCAACACCTGGGGCGCGTTTCTCGGCTTTATGGGCGTGATCTACATGATCTGGCTCAACCTCACCTGGTTGCCCGGTTATTTTGAGCGCGAGCACGGTCTGGATCTGTACCGCACGGCCTGGGTTGTATCGCTGGCTTATCTGTTCGGCGCACTGGGTACTATCGTTGCCGGTAAATGCTGCGACCGGCTGGTGGCACGGGGCATGCGGGTGCTTGCCAGCCGTAAAATGATGGTGATTCTGGGGCTGCTGGGCGGGGCGCTGTTTACCCTGATCGTGGCCTTTACCACCAACGTGGTGGCCTGTGTGATTCTGCTGTGCCTGACCATGTTCTTTATCAATATTTCCAGTGCAACGGCGTGGATGATCGTCAACACCATCGTGCCGTCGGAGCGGGTGGCATCGTTTGGCTCGATCCAGAACTTTGGCGGTTACCTGGCGGGCTCCATTGCGCCGATCCTGACTGGCTTCAGCGTGCAGCAAAGCGGTTCGTTTTCTTCGGCATTCGTGATCAGTGCGGTAGTGGCTGCGTGTTCGGCGTTCGCCTATTTCGCCCTGCTCAAGGAGCCGGGCGGTGAACCTGTTCCCATGGCTGAAGCGTATCTGTAGTCGCTGAGGAGCGTAGCGAGGCTGCGAAAAGTGCCGCAGGAGCTTCAAGAGGCCGGGCCTGCTGCGCAGTCCATCGCAGCCTCGCTACGCTCCTTAGCGACTACAGATCCTGCGAGAAATCACAACCACGATTCGCTGATCCGCCGGTCCAGCTCTTCCCAGTCGGCCATGCCCAGCACCCGGGTGGTGTTGAGGCCGCGCAGGTAGCCGCGCAGTTGCTGGGCGCTGGCCTGGATGTCGGCGGCCGGGGTGTTTTCGCTGTGCAGCGTCTCTTCGTAGAGGCTCAGGTATTCGTTTACGCGGTCGCGGTACTCGGGCAGTACCGCTTCACGGATCAGGTCGAAGGTGCGCAGTTTTTGATTGGTATTCACGGGTCACCCTTTGTGAGTTTACGGGCTGTTGTTTTGATTCCAACTGTTGCCCAATGTAGCTCACATGTGACCCGTGTTAATACCTCTGCGGCGTCAGTGTGGCGCAGGTGCAGGTGCCGGCAGTTTGCCCGGCTCGTGTCCGGCCCTGGCCGAGCGAACCAGCATCAGCGCACCCAACAATGCCATGCCCGCCAGAAAGTACATGCCCGCATGCGGGTTGTTGAAGTAGCCCTCGGCCCAGGTCTTGACGGTTGGCGCGAGAAAACCCCCGAGGTTGCCCAGGGCGCCGATCACGGCAATGCCACTGGCCGCCGCCGCGCCACCCAAAAAGCGCGTAGGGAGGGTCCAGAACAACGGTTGCACGGTGATAAAACCGGCCGCGGCCACGCAGAACGCCACAATCACCAGCACCAGATTGCCACTTAAGGTCGAGCCGATCATGCCCACTGCCGCCATTGCCAACATCAACGCGGCGTAACGGGTTTGCTGGCCCTTGCGGTCGGCATGGCGGGTCACCAGGTACAGCATGCACACGGTGGCAATCCATGGAATGGAGGTCAGTGCGCCGACCTTCAGGCCAATGCCGGTACCCAGCAGTTCGGCGATGCGCGTCGGCAGGTAGAACAGCACGCCATACACGCTGACCTGAATGGTGAAGTAGATCAGGGTGAAGTACAGCACCACCGGGTTGAACATCGCTGCACGCCACGACGACGGGCCTTTGTTGGCTTTTTGCAGTTGCTCTTTTTCCAGCTCGTGCTCGATCGCGGCCTTTTCTTCGGTGTTCAGCCACTTGGCATCCCGGGGTTTGTCGGTCAGATAGAAGAACGCGAACACGCCAATGATCGACGCCGCCAGACCTTCAGTGACAAACATCCACTGCCAGCCGGTAAGGCCGAATTGCGCGCTTTCCAGCAACCAGCCCGACACCGGCCCGCCCACCATCAGCGATACCGGTACGCCGAAATAGTAGATGCCATAGGCCGAGCCGCGCTGGTTCTGCGGGAACCAGTAAGTCAGGTACAACACCACCCCCGGCGACAGCCCGGCTTCGGCAACGCCCAGCAGAAAACGCAGGATGTAGAAGCTGGTTTCGTCGTGGGCAAACATCATCGCCGCCGACACCAGGCCCCAGGTCACCATGATCCGGCTCAGCCAGATTCGGGCGCCGATCTTGTGCAGCATCAGGTTGCTCGGTACTTCAAACACCGCATAGCCGATAAAGAAAATCCCCGCACCCAGGGCAAAGGCTGCGTTGCTCAGGCCGGTGTCCGCCTGGAGGGCGTGCTTGGCAAAACCGATATTGGAGCGGTCGATGATCGCCATCGCGAACATCAGGGCGACAAAGGGCAGGATGCGCCAGCGGATCTTGCTGAGCGCCTGGTGCAGTGCGGGGTTAGTCATGGGGGGCTCCGTTATTTTTTTTGTGGAGTTCAGCAATCAGATTTTTTTCAGGGCAGCACGGGCATAGGCTGCGACGATCACAAAGCAGCCCATCGGCAACAGGTAGGCCACGGCGGTGGAGGTGTGGTCGGCCACCAGGCCCATCACATAGGGCAACAGCGCACCGCCCACAATGGCCATGATCATGAAGGAGCTACCGCGCTTGGTATGCGGGCCGAGATTTTTCACGCCCATGGCAAACAGGGTGGGGAACATGATCGACATAAAAAAGAACGTCGCCACCAGTGCGACCACCGACACGCCTGCAACCCCCAGCACCACCACCGCGCACAGCGCCACGTTGATCAGCGCGTAGATCAGCAACAGGCGCTGGGCATTGACGCGGCCCATCAGCCAGGTACTGAAGAAGCGCCCGAACATAAAACTGAGCATGGCCACCGAGAGCAGATACGCCGCTTGCTGGCTGCTCATCTGCGCCCAGTGCTCGGTCACGTAGTTGATAAAAAACGCGCCCACGCCGACCTGCGCGCCCACATAAAAGAACTGGGTAATCACCCCGGTGACGAACTCGCGGTGCTGCCACAGGGTCTTGTGGTCGTGCTGTTGGGCCTGCACCTCTTGCTCGCGCAGATCGGGCAGCGGGGTGCGGGCGATCAGGATCGCCACCAGCAACACCAATGCGGCAATCACCAGATAAGTCATTTGCAGTGATTGTGTGGTGTCGGTGCTGTTGGCGCCGCTGAAGAACAAGGCGCCGCCAATCAAGGGCCCGAAAAACTGCCCCAGACCGTTGAACGACTGCGCCAGGTTCAAGCGCCGCTCGGCACCTGCGGGCTCACCCAGCACGGTGGCGTAGGGGTTGGCGGCGGTTTCCAGGCAACCCAGGCCGCAGGCGATCACAAACAGCGCGAACAGGAAAAACTGAAAACTTTGCGCTGCAGCGGCGGGCATAAACAGCAGCGCGCCAGTGGCGTAGAGGCACAGGCCCAGCAGAATGCCGGCCTTGTAGCCGTACTTGTCCATCAGCAAACCGGCGGGCAGGGCGATCAGAAAATACGCCCCGAAGTAGGCGCTTTGCAGCAAACCCGACTGCGCCTTGCTGACATGCAGGGTTTCCTGGAAGTGCTTGTTGAGGACGTCGAGCAGGCCATAGGACAGGCCCCAGAGAAAGAACAGGCAGGTGACCAGGATCAGTGCCCAGCGGTAGGACGTAACCGCCCGGGTAAAGGACGGTGCTGCAACGTTCGGGTGCTTGAGTGACATGACGCATCTCCTTTTTATTGTTGTTGGTTCGGCGTTGCGGTTTGCGTGGATCTACACCCTGTGGGAGCGAGCCTGCTCGCGATGCAGGCGGCTCGGTTTGCCTGACCACCGCGGTGATGCCATCGCGAGCAGGCTCGCTCCCACAGGGTCAGGGAGAATCGTTCAGGCTGAAAATCTGTACCATTGGCGCCCATTTTTCACCGGGCAAGGTCCAGGGCGTGGGCTGCTGGAAACGCCACATCAGTGCTTCCCATTCCTGCACCTTGGGGTCGCTGGCGCTGGCCCGTGCAAAAGCCTCGGTGCTGAAGCCGGGAGCGGTGTCCATTACCATGAACAGCCGCGTGCCCAGCCGCCAGATCTGCATGTCGAGCACGCCGTGCCGGCGCAAATGGGCGCTGATCTGCGGCCAGATCTGTTGGTGCAAACACTCGTACTCGGCAATCAATGCCGGGTCGTCCTTCAAGTCCAAAGCCAGGCACTGGCGGTTCATGTCAGTGCCCGGTCCAGATGGGTGTAGCCACCGTCCACCACCAGCCATTGCCCGGTGGTGTGGGAGGCACGCGGCGAGAGCAAAAACAGCACGCTGTCGGCAATTTCTGTGGCGGTGGTCATGCGCTGGCCCAGGGGGATTTTTTCGACAATGCTCGCCAGCTTGGCCTGCGGGTCGGTAAAGGTGTCGATCCAGCGCTCGTACAGCGGCGTCATGACTTCAGCGGGAACCACCGCATTGACCCGGATGCCGTCGCCCAGCAATGAAGTGGCCCATTCACGGGTCAACGACAGTTGCGCGCCCTTGGCCGCGGTGTAGCCGCTGGTGCCGCCTTGCCCGGTGAGGGCGGTCTTGGAGCTGATGTTGACGATGGCGCCGCGAGTGGCCTTGAGCGCCTCTACGCACAGGTGGGTCATCAGGTAGTAATGGATCAGGTTTTTTTCCAGCGATTCGACAAAGGCCGAACGCCCGGCATCAAGGCCCACGCCATCGTTGACTCCGGCGTTGTTGACCAGCCCGTCGATGCGCCCGAAGCGTTGCAGCACGCTGGCGACGGCTGCACGGCAGGCGTCTTCGTCGCGCAGTTCGACCTGCATGAACAGGCTGCGTGAACCGCGCTGGTCCAGTTGCCGCGCCAGATCATCGGACAGCGGGCTGTGGCCGAAAATGACCGGGATCGCGCCTTCATCGGCCAGCCCCAGGGTGATGGCCGCGCCAATCCCCGAGCCGCCGCCGGTGACGATAAACACCTTGTCTTGCAGCTGCAGATTCATTGCGTTGCTCCGTTTATGTTGTAGACACGGCATGCCGTTCCTCCCCAGATGGCCGCTTGTTGCGTCGGGCCAAGCGTGGAGGTCAGGCTGTCGAGCAAAGTGCAGGTGGCGCTGTAGTCGCTGGCCAGCAGGCACACCGGCCAGTCGGAGCCGAACATCAGGCGTTCGGGGCCGAACAGCTCCAGTGCGACGTGCAGATAGGGTGTCAGTTGCGCACTCTGCCAGTCGTGCCAATGGGCTTCGGTGATCAGCCCCGACAGCTTGCAACTCACGTGGGGCAGGGCAGCCAGCGGTGCAAGTTGGCGGGCCCAGGCTTTCAGGTCTGCGGCCTGGACGTCGGGTTTGCCCAAGTGGTCGAGCACCAGATGGTGGCGGTCATGCTGTTGGCACAGCTCGGTGACCGCGCCCAGATCCCGGGCCTTGACCAGTACTTCATAGACCAGCCCCCGGCGCTGCAGGGTGGCGAGGCCGCGCTGGAATTCGGGTTTTTGCATAAAGTCGGCAGGCGAGCTTTCGTCTTGCAGTTGATGACGAAAGCCACGCAACATCGGCGCCTGCGCCCAGCGCTCAAGCGAAGGCTCAAGGTCGCGGGCACACAGGTCGACCCAACCCACCACGGCGCGAATCCACGGGTAATGCTGCGCCAGTTGCAACAACTGATCGGTTTCGCTGGCACAGGCGCGGGCCTGCACGGCGATGCAACCGTCGAATCCTCCAGCATCGAGCAAGGGCCGCAGATCATCGGGGCTAAAGTCCTGGCGCAAATCGCTCATGTCGCGGCCTATCCACGGATAGGCCGCGGCGTCATAGCGCCAGAAGTGCTGGTGTGCATCCAGCCGAAGTGAGTGTGGGGACGACATTGTTGTTGTACTCCGTCCGTTTGCTTAACCCCGGTAGCGGTACTGCTCGCGGGAGGCGGCTTTCATCTGGATCGAGAACCCCGGCGCCTGCGGTGGCATATAGGCCGCGTTGCGAATCACGCAGGGGTCTTCGAAGTGCTCATGCAGATGGTCGACAAACTCCACCACCCGACCTTCGTGAGTCCCGGCAATGCACAGGTAGTCGATCATCGACAGGTGCTGCACGTATTCGCACAAGCCTACGCCGCCTGCATGCGGGCACACCGGCAGGTTGTACTTGGCGGCCATCAGCATCACGGCCAGCACTTCGTTGACCCCACCGAGACGGCAGGCGTCGATCTGCACCACGTCGATGGCTTCACGCATG
This sequence comes from Pseudomonas fragi, assembly GCF_002269505.1. Lineage (GTDB taxonomy): Bacteria > Pseudomonadota > Gammaproteobacteria > Pseudomonadales > Pseudomonadaceae > Aquipseudomonas > Aquipseudomonas fragi_D. The sequence goes on from NZ_NQKQ01000002.1 coordinate 192,961, forward strand.
ATCAGTTGCTTGAACACGATACGGTTCTGGCACATTTCGCCGGTCGCGACCTTGACCGGGGCAACACCAAGGCGGATTTTACGATGCCCTTCGACATCGTCCGGGCTGGTCGGCTCTTCGATAAACCACGGCTTGGCAAATGACAGTTCACGCACCCAGTCGATGGCCGCATTGACTTCCCATACCTGGTTGGCGTCGATCATCAGCTTGCGGTTCGGGCCGATCACTTCGCGGGCGATACGCACGCGGCGGATATCGTCTTGCAGGTCGTGGCCAACTTTCAATTTGATATGGGAGAAGCCTGCATCCACCGCTTCCTGGCACAGACGGCGCAGTTTGTCATCGGCATAACCGAGCCACCCGGCGGAGGTGGTGTAGCAGGGGTAGCCTTGGGCTTCGAGCAACGCCAGGCGTTCGGCCTTGCCGTGGGCGCGTTCGCGCAGCAGGGTCAGTGCTTCGGCCGGTGTGATGCAGTCAGTGATGTAGCGAAAATCAATGCAGCGCACCAGTTCTTCGGGGCTCATGTCGGCCACCAGGCGCCATACCGGCTTGCCCGCGGCCTTGGCCCACAGGTCCCAGGCGGCGTTGACCACTGCACCGGTGGCCAGGTGAATGGCGCCCTTGTCCGGGCCGATCCAGCGCAGCTGGCTGTCGCTGGTCACGTGGCGCCAGAAGCGGCCCATGTCTTCGGCGATCCACTCCAGCTTCAAACCCACCAGCAGGCTGGACAGGGCCTTGATCGAAGCGCAGCAGATTTCGTTGCCACGGCCGATGGTGAAGGTCAGGCCATGGCCTTCGAGGTTGGGGGTGTCGGTTTCGAGGATGACATAGGCCGCCGAGTAGTCCGGGTCCGGGTTCATCGCGTCAGAGCCGTCGAGGGATTGCGAGGTGGGGAAGCGAATGTCTTCAACCCGTACGGCAGTAATAGTGGTCATGGTGCAGCTCCCTGTCAGTCGGCATTCACGGTGCGTTGCTGTTGTTCGCCCAGCCCGCTGATGCCCAGGCGCATGGTCTGGCCGGCACGCAGATATACAGGTGCGGGCTTGATACCCAGGCCGACGCCCGGCGGGGTGCCGGTGGAAATCACATCCCCCGGTTGCAGGCTCATGAACTGGCTGAGGTAGCTGATGATTTTCGGGATCTGGAAAATCATCGTGCGGGTGTTGCCGTTCTGGTAGCGATGGCCGTCCACTTCTAGCCACAGGTCGAGCTGGTGCGGATCGGCGATTTCGTCGCGGGTGACTAGCCACGGGCCCAGCGGGCCGAAGGTGTCGCAGCCTTTGCCTTTGTCCCAGGTGCCGCCCAGTTCCAGCTGGAACTCGCGCTCGGAAACGTCATTGATCACGCAGTAGCCGGCCACATGCTCAAGAGCTTCGCTTTCGCTGATATAGCGACCGCCTTTGCCGATGACCACGCCCAGTTCGACTTCCCAGTCGGTTTTGCGCGAATTGCGCGGGATTTCAACGTTGTCGTTGGGGCCGACAATGGCGCTGGTCCATTTGCTGAACACCACAGGCTCGGCGGGGATGGCGGCGCCGGTTTCGGCAGCATGGTCGGCGTAGTTCAGGCCGATGCAGATAAATTTGCCGACCTGACCGACGCAGGCGCCGATACGAGGTGAGCCCTCAACCAGTGGCAGGGTCGACGGGTCGATATCTTGCAGGCGGGCAATGTTTTCGGGGCTCAGGGTTTGGCCTGCGATGTCTGCGACCACTGCCGACAAATCACGCAGTTGGCCGTTGTTGTCGAGCAGGGCAGGGCGTTCCTGGCCTTTGTCACCGTAGCGCAGCAGTTTCATAAACAATCCTTTTAGGAGGCGAGGTCAAAAGCGATGGAGTCAGTTGCTCCAGCCGCCATCAATGATTTGTGCCGTGCCGGTGGTGAAACCGCTGGCACTTGAGCCCAGGTACAGCGCCAGCTGGGCGATTTCTTCGGCGGTGCCGATGCGGCCCATGGGCTGGCGTGCGGCAAAGGCGGCGTACACCTCGTCGACGCTGCGGCCTTCGCGTTCGGCCTGTTCACGGATACGCTGGCGCAGCGAAGGGGAGTCGACGGTGCCGGGGCAGATGGCGTTGCAGCGGATGTTCTGGCTGACGAAATCAGCCGCCACCGAACGGGTCAGGCCGATCACCGCGCCCTTGCTGGCGCAGTAGGCAAAACGGTTGGGCACGCCTTTGACGCTGGAGGCCACTGAGGCCATGTTGATGATCGAACCGCCGCCGTTGCCCAGCATGCCCGGCAAGAAAGCGCGGATCATGCGGTACATGGCGGTCACGTTGAGGTCCAGGGCGAAGCTCCAGTCCTTCTCTTCGCATTCCAGAATAGTGCCGCTGTGTACCACGCCGGCGCAGTTGAACAGCACATCCAGTGGGCCAAGTTGAGTGGCCAGGCGCTCGATGGCGGCGGCGTCGGTGACGTTGAGAACATGTTTGTGCGCGCCTTCAAGGGCGTCGAGGGCACTGGCATTGATGTCGGCGGCGAAGACTTCGGCACCGGCGGCGAGGTATGCCTGGACGGTGGCCTGGCCAATCCCCTGCGCAGCGGCAGTGATCAGCACACGTTTGCCGGAAAGATCCATGGGTGCTCCGTTACGATGTCATTGTTTTTATAGTTGGCCCAATGGTCAGGCCATTAAAGGCGTAGCAAATGGCAAAACGACACAAGTTCAGGGATAAGGTTTGCTATGATCGCTTTACCGTATCCATCCAATGGTCAGGCCATTGGGCCTTTTGTAGCATGCACCTTAGCCTTCAACAAGCGTCTTTTTTTGCCCCAAGTGCTTGTCGAATGCTGTCCAAACCAGAGCTTATTTCCTGATGCCATTTCAAGTTATTGATAACCAACGGCTTTATCGGCAAATCGCTGATCAGCTACGCGCCTTGATCGACAGCGGTGAATTCCCGCCGGGCAGCCGCTTGCCGGCTGAGCGTGAACTGGCCAAGTTGCTGGGGGTCAGTCGCGCCTCGGTGCGTGAGGCGATGATTGCGCTGGAAGTCATAGGGCTGGTGGATGTGCGCGTCGGTAACGGGGTGCTGGTCTGTGAGCCGCCGGTGCAAGCGGTGTCAGATGAACCGGTAATGGCCCAGGCCACGCGCAACCAGTGGAAAGAACTGGACCCTGAGCTGAACCTTGAAATCGACTTCAATGCCGAAATTCCACCGTTCGCGCTGTTACAGGCCCGCCGCCTGATAGAGCCCGAAGCGGCTGCACTGGCGGCGATCAATGCCAGTGACGAAGAGTTGGCGGGCATCCGCGAGGCTTTTGAGCGCAACGTCCAGGACAATCGCGAAGGCTCGCACACCCACCCCGGCGACCGCCTGTTCCATATCCGCATTGCCCAGGCCTCGGACAACCCGGCCTATGCCCTGATGATCCAGCACCTGCTGGGCCATCGTTACGGCAGCATGTTCCAGCGTCTGCAAAACCACTACACCCCGCAGGACATGACCCACCGCTCGGAAGATGAACACCGCCGTGTCCTGCAAGCGCTGGAGCAGCACGATGCGCCCGCCGCACGGCAGGCAATGGCCGAGCATCTGGATGAAGTGATCCGTATCTTCAGCCGCAGCGCGCGTTGATCTTCAGTAGCCCGGCGGGTGGAAATGGGATTAGTCCTACATTTATGGGGATTTTCCCTAGGTGAAAACCTTGCAGCTCTCGAGATAATGGACCTACACCGTTTCTCGATGGGCCATCGTAATGTCCGGAAATCCCCTGCGTATCCTGATTCTCGAAGATGACAGCTTCCAGCGTGCCGTGGCGGTGCGCATGTTGCGTTCTCTGGGTTGTCATGAAGTATTCGAGGCCAGTGACGGCAGCCAGGCGCTGGCGGTTCTTCAGCAAGTGGGGGCTGTGGATATCGCCGTGTGCGATTTGCAGATGGAGGGCATGGACGGCCTTGCGTTTTTGCGCCGTGTGGGCCGGTCGGGGCAAGTCCGGTCGATCATTGTCAGCAGTGCGCTGTCAGCCGATTTGCTGACTGCCGCGCACCAGCTCATTGCCCTGTTGGGGCTTGAGTTGCTGGGCGATGTCGGAAAACCGTTATATGCCGATGTGCTGCAGCCTCTGTTGCACAAGTATCAAAGCATCTGCACGTTCGAGCCTGTGCCGGGCAACACACAGTCACTGGCCTGCGAGGACGAGGTCCGTCAGGCCCTGGCCCTGCAGCAATTGCACGCCTGGTATCAACCCAAGTTAAATCTGCAAACCGGTGAGGTGTGCGGTGTCGAGGTGCTCAGCCGCTGGTTGCATCCCGACAAGGGCGTGTTGCCGCCCGCGTTGTATATCCCGGTGCTTGAGCGTTGCGGGTTGATGGACGAGTTGTTGTTTGCCCAACTCGATCAGGCGTTGAGCCTGCAAGAACAAGCCCGGACTCGGGGTTACCCGTTGAACATGGCGTTCAACCTGCAAGCGGCGCAACTGGCCAACAGTCAGCTGACTTACACCCTCAAGGGGATTCTGACCCGTCATGTCACGCCGGGCTCCAGGTTGACCTTTGAACTGACTGAAACCGGCCTGCTACAAGCGCCGGCAGCCAGCCTGGAAAACCTGGTGCGCCTGCGCATGATGGGTTGCCGGCTATCAATTGACGATTTTGGTGCCGGATTTTCTTCACTGCAACGCCTGTGTCAGTTGCCGTTCAACGAAATCAAACTGGACGGCGAATTTGCCCGCAACCTGGAGCATGAACCGCGTTGCGCAGCTGTGATCGCCAGCTCTCTGGCCCTGGGTAAAGCCTTGGGTATGTCGGTGGTTATCGAAGGGATTGAAACCGATGCCCAGTGCCAGCGTTTGCTGGCCATGGGGTGTGTTGAAGGGCAGGGTTACGGGTTGGCGCGGCCCATGAGCGGGCAGGACTTGCTGCACTGGTTACAGCAACGTGAAACAAGCCCTGTCCTTGCCGCTGCTAGTTGAAGGTGTAGGGCGTGAGGGCGGTGGGGTCGATGTTCTGTTCGACCTTGACCATCGCAGCCTTGAGCGGGCAGAGCAGGCCCGCGCTGGTTTTGCGGCAGTCCCCGGCGCTCTGGAAGTCACTTTTGAGGGGCTTTTGTGTGCCGGTCAGCTGGGTCAGGTTACGGATCTGATCCATTGACTGGGCCTCAAAGGCGATGCGCAAAAAGTACTCGCCGGTTTTGACTTCCTTGTAGCGCTCGAACTGCAAGGTACCCACGGGCGGGATATTGTTGGCGATGTAATCTCCCTGCTTCCAGCCGAAGCCGAGCATGGTGCGCAGGTAAGCGATATTGGTGTCGTGAGCCACCAGCAGCATCAGCGGTACATCGGGTGGGGTACTGGGCACGTCTTGTTGCGCCAGAGGGGTGCCCTGCTTGAGCTCCAGGGCAATCTGGTTCATCAGCTCGGAGGCACCGCGACTGGCGATATAGGGTATGTCGTTGAGGTAGTCGTACTTGGCCTTGGTCAGCACCATCAGGCTAGACACCTCGGCGGCGGTGCGGGCATTACCGAACGCGACCTTGTCCAGTGGCAGGCCCTGGCTGTATTCCAGGCGAAACACTTCGCCCATGTTGGCACCGGCGCTCAGGCCCTTGATCGCGAAACGGCCCTTGGCATTTTGCTCCAGTTGCCAGTCCTGTTTGCCGTAGGGGCAATCGGTGGCGGGCAGGCAGACGGCCTCCCTGAGTTTCTCTTCAAAGGGCCTGTAGCGTGCCTGTGCGGCTTCGACGCTACCGCCCAGGGCCTTGAGAATTTCGGCTTTGGCCTTGACCGGATCGAGAGCGGCAAAGGGCATTTCATTGGCCTGGAACAGAGCGTCCTGCTTGCCGCTGACATAGGTCGGTTGCAGGCCGCAGCCGGGGAACATGCCATCGAGCAAGGCCTGGGCCGTGGCCTTGGTGCGTTGCAGGGGGCTTGCGTGTACCAGCAACTGGCTGGCATCCGGACAACCTTGGGGGATCAAACCGGCGGCCCGCAGCACTTCGCCACGGTAGCGGCCCATTTCCACCGCGCCGGTGTAGCCGTGGCCGGTCAGGTTGCCAAAGGGCACCAACCAGGTCGGCCATTTGCGTTGGGTGACCGAGGTCAGCAGCTTTTCATTGGACTCGGTAGGCGGGCGCACTCCGTGGCGGCTGACCTGCACGACTTTATCCAGTACATAACCGTCGCTGGTGGGCGTCTGGGCCAAGGCTGCGGGGCTGAACAGGCTGGCCAGCAACAGGCCGGTATAAAGCGGGGGCAGCGTCTTCATCGATCTTCCTTTGGTCTTCCTGACTGGGTGGGCGCAGTGTAGTCGCTGACGAGCGGAGCGAGGCTGCGTGAAATCAATCAAAATCTCGCAGCCTTCGTTCTTTGTCAGCGACTACCCAAAAGTCAAAGCAGTGCGTATTTTGTAGCCATTGCCCACCGCGGGCTGCACAACAACAAGGACAGTGGCATGACAAGCGATGGCCAGGGCTCACTCGCACAGCGATTGGCGGGTATTGATGAAGTTGAGTGTGTCACCCCCGATCTCAATGGTGTACCGCGCGGCAAGGTAATGACCGCTGCCGGGTTCCTTGAAGGCCGGCGCCTGCAGATGGCGCGTGGGGTGCTGCTGCAATGCATCATGGGCGGCTACCCCGAATCGCGCTTTTATGGCAGCGAGGACGGTGACCTTGCATTGGTGCCAGACCTCACCCGGCTTTATCGCCTGCCCTGGAGCCAGCCACCCCGGGCCCTGGCCATTTGTGATGCCGATGAGCTCAGCGGTGAAAGCTCGCGGCTGTCGACCCGTGGCCAGTTGAAGGCGGTGATCGCCCGCTACGCGGCTCGGGGGCTCGCACCGGTGGTAGCGACCGAGCTGGAGTTCTTTGTGTTTGCGCCCAACACTGATCCGACCCAACCGTTCCGCCCACCAGTGGGGCTGGACGGGCGTCGCGAGGACGGCTTTTCAGCGTTCAGCATCAGTTCCAACAACGGTTTGCGGCCATTTTTCAGCGAAGTCTATCAATGCATGGCAGCACTGGGCCTGCCTCGCGATACCTTCATGCACGAGATGGGCGTCAGCCAGTTCGAGATCAACCTGTTGCACGGCGATCCTCTGTTGCTGGCCGACCAGACTTTTCTGTTTAAGCACTTGCTCAAGGAAGTCGCCCTTAAACATGGTCTGACGGTGGTGTGCATGGCCAAGCCGCTGGCGCACACGGCCGGCAGCTCGATGCATATTCACCAGAGCGTGGTACAGGCAGGCAGCGGGCAAAACGTGTTCAGCGACGAAAAAGGGCAGCCGACGGCAACCTTTCGCCACTTCGTTGGTGGGCAGCAAGCGTGCATGGCGGACTTTACCGCGCTGTTTGCGCCGAACGTGAATTCCTATCAACGTTTGTTCCACCCTTATGCGTCGCCCAACAATGCCTGCTGGTCGCACGATAACCGCTCCGCGGGCTTGCGCATTCCGGCCAGCTCACCTGCGGCGCGGCGGGTCGAAAACCGTTTGCCGGGGGCAGATGCCAACCCGTATCTGGCGATTGCCGCCAGTCTCGCGGCAGGGTTGTATGGTATTGAGCGAGGGCTTGAGCCAACCGCTGCGAACCAGGGTGAGTTACAGGTGCCCGAGGCGCTGACATTGCCCTGCACCTTGCACGCGGCACTGGCACGCCTTGCCCGTAGTGAAATGGCGATTGAACTGTTCGGCACTGAGTTCATCGAAGGTTACGTTGCGTCCAAGACGCTGGAGCTGACCAGCTTCCATGACGAAATCACGCCCTGGGAACGTCGCGTTCTGGCGGCTCAGGCTTGACCGTTTAAATCTGTGGCGCCGGGCCTGTTCCCGGTGGCAGACACAAGGAGCCGTACGGAAAGCCAATGCACCAGATCTGGAAGTCCTTTAGAGCGTTGTATTTTGCCTCGCTGATGATGTTGATCGGCTCCGGCCTGTTGAGTACTTATCTGGCGCTGCGCCTCGCAGCAGACAATGTCGACGGCCTGTGGATCGGCGCGCTGATGGCGGCCAACTATTTTGGCCTGGTGCTGGGTGGCAAGATCGGCCACCGGCTGATTGCCAGGGTCGGGCATATTCGTGCCTACGCCACGTGCGCCGGTATCGTCGGTGCGGCGGTGTTGTGTCACGGGCTGACGGACTGGTTGCCGATCTGGCTGCTGCTGCGGGTGATTGTCGGTCTGGGCATGATGTGCCAGTACATGGTCATCGAAAGCTGGCTTAACGAGCAGGCCGAGGCCCGGCAGCGCGGCGTGGTGTTCAGCCTTTACATGATCGCCTCCTATTTGGGCCTGGTGCTTGGGCAATTGATCCTGGCGGTTCACCCGCAGCTCGGTCTTGAGTTGCTGATGGTTGTGGCCTTGTGTTTTGCCCTGTGCCTGGTGCCTGTGGCCATGACCCGGCGTATTCACCCGGCGCCTTTGCATCCGGCGCCGATGGACCCTAAATTCTTTATCAAGCGTGTGCCGCAGTCGTTGATCGCGGTGATGGGGGCGGGTTTGCTGGTGGGCTCGTTTTACGGTCTGGCGCCGCTCTACGCATCGCAGCAAGGGCTGTCCACCGAGCTGGTCGGCTTGTATATGGGTAGCTGCATTTTTGCAGGCTTGCTGGTGCAGTGGCCGTTGGGCTGGTTGTCCGATCGCTATGACCGGCCGTTGCTGATCCGTATCTTCGCCGGCTTGCTGGCGGTGGCGGCGCTGCCGTTGGCGATCTTGCCAGCGGTGCCCATGCAGGTACTGTTTATTGCCGGTTGCCTGGCGGCTTTGCTGCAATTTTGCATCTATCCGCTGGCCGTGGCCTTTGCCAACGACCATATCGAGCCGGAGCGCCGTGTGTCGCTGACGGCCATGCTGCTGGTGACTTACGGCGTGGGCGCAAGCGTGGGGCCGTTGGTGGCGGGGGTGCTGATGAAACTGTTCGGCAGCCAGATGCTCTATGGGTTTTTCAGCGTGGCGGGGTTGATCCTGGTATGGCGGATTCGCCCGAATGCAGTGACCAACCTGCACCAGGTCGACGATGCGCCGCTCCATCACGTGGCCATGCCCGACAGCATGTCCAGCTCGCCGCTGGTCGCCGCCCTTGACCCTCGGGTGGATGAGCAGGTGGTGCAGGAGCAAATGGTGCAGGAGCCGGTGGAGGAGGTTGAGACCGGGTCGCCGGATACACCCTCACCCCAGCCCTCTCCCGGAGGGAGAGGGAGCTAGAGGCAAAAGCAGGTCTGCGTAGCGCCACCCATCAGTCCCCTCTCCCTTTGGGAGAGGGTTAGGGTGAGGGGCTTTTAGTAATCATCGTCTTTATCGAACTGGCGCGCCTCGCGCTGCAGTTGATAGACAAACCGCTCGACCTGGCGCTGCACGGCGCCGCTGATGTTGTGAAAGCGCATGCCGGCAAAGGTGATGTTCAGGCGCTCTTCAAAATGCAGGTAGCGCAGCTCCACGGGCGTGGACATCAGGCCGAACGGCAGGTCGGCGCTGAAGCGCTCATACACCTGGCCCAGTTGCATGCCCTGGCTGATGTCCCCCTCAAAGCGCAATTTGCAGCCGGTTGCCGAAACGTCCAGCAACTTGCCCTTGATCGGGGCCTTGAGCTTGTCACCCGCCACTTGCACATTGACCAGATTGGCCAGCCGCAGGGCCGCTCGAAACGCATTTCGGCGCTGGTGGTACACCACTTCGCGGGGTAAGGCGCCGCGATAGCAACGGTGGTCATGGCTGTCGTCGATGGTCAGCGGTGTGGTGCATTCCCAGGCGATGCGCACGCCGTCATGGAAACCCTCAACCTTGAACGGCACTCCCGCTTCAAGAAACCGCTCACCGTCACGGGGGATCATTTCGTCCAGGGCCATGGCGTTGCTCTCGCGATTGACATCCACCACATAGCTCTGGAAACGCTGAGTGCGGTCCTGGAAAGTAATGATCAGCGGGTCATGGCTCTCTTGCAGCATCCGCAAGTTGGAGGCAATTTCCAACGGCGTGGTGAGCACCTTTGGTGGTTGCGGAGCATCTTGGGCGTCGAACACGGTTGATCAATCTCCAGACAAAATACAGCGACACGCAAAAGAGGCATTCTGCCATCATGTTGCGTGTCTCGCTACAGAGGGTGGTTACGCGGGCTCAAGCCTGGCTGTAGGCACGGTGCCGGTTGAGCATCGAGGTGCTGCCGCGTGCGTCATACAGCGATGGGGCTTCGCCGCCATGCAGGATGCGCAACTGATTGGCGGTGATCGCCTGCTGGGTCTGGATCGATTGGCCATTGAGCAGGTTGGCAGCCTGGCATTGAGCCAGTAGCTGGTTCAGCACATCGCTCTGGCTGAGCAACTGCGTGCCCACGCTGGAGTGGCTGGCCAGGCTTTCGAGGCCGCTGCGGTTGGTGGCCAGGCCGAGGCTGGCGAGAATCTCGCTGCGTCTGCGGCCATGCTGCTCAAGCAAAATGATCAGCGACTGTTTACGCGCCAGAATGTTTTCCAGCACCTGCATGTCGCGGCCCTTGAGGGCGATGGACTCGTCCTGCAACAGACCGAGCAATTGCTCGGCGGGGGCGAGGTCATCGTTGATCAGTTGCAGTAAATTTTCGTCGTGCATAACGGGCTCGGGGAATTAAGCGTCCATAAGCCTGCACCGGCCGTGGGGCCTAGCGCTGGGCTTCCATGTCTAGCAGTTTGCTGGCGACCCGGTTGCTGTCGACTTTGTAGCTGCCATCGGCAATGGCCTGTTTAAGCTCTGCCACGCGACTTTTGTCGACTGCAGGTTGGTCACGCAACGAGTCGCTGATCTTCTGCAACTGTTGAGCCTCTTGGCTGAGGTGTACAGATTCCCCGCTCGGGGCGCTCGCGCTGGTTTGCTCAGGGCTGTTTGCCGGGGCCGCTTGCGTGGCGCTGCCGGTTTCCTGGCTGGCGTTGCTGCGCGTACTGCCCGCCAGGGGAGGGGCGCTGTTGAGACGACTGAAGTCGATGACCATAACGAAAAACCTCGGGGTATTTGGACGCTTGCCATGTTTTCGGCCAAACCCGGAAAAACTTTAGGCTCGATTAATCATAGCTTCACACAGAACTGTACTGATCTGCGTCAAACCACAGTGTAGGAAAGTCGCGAGACTGATGCCAACTTTCCTACAATGCCACTTCTACTTGCCCGGGTGCCGTCACCCTGGCGCGGATAACACGTTTGGAATTCAGGTTTTTTACCCGGATCTGCTCACTGAGGCCACCGTCTGACAGCGCTTCGCCTGGCATCTTGACACTTAAAGAGCCGCTGCGGGCGCTGATGACCACATGATCACCCTTGCGCACGGTGGCCGCCTGCTCCAGATGGGTGAGGGTCAGCACTTGATCGGTCACCATCGGGCGCAGCAGTTTCTGACCGACGGCCAGCTCGGTGGCCGTCAGGTAACCCTGGCTGATCAGGCTGACATCGCGTTCGCGCAGGGTCACGTCGGGGTAGTCGATAACCATGCCGCGCTTGAGCGGGTGGTTGACGGTGACCACGTCACGAAACAGTTTGACCTGGGCCGGCACGAAGATGGTCCACGGCGACAGCCCTTCGCAGCGTACGCGCACGATCACGCGGCCCATGGGTTGCGCCGGACTTTCGAGGGAGGCTGTCAATTCCTTGTCGCAATGGGCCAGGCGCAAACGCGGGTCGAGGTTGTTGACCTGGATCTGGTATCGGCCCTCGGTCTGGCTGGTGGCCAGGTAGTCTTCAACCGTGAATTCAAGAAAGCCCTGGGTCACGCCGATAAGCTGTTCAGGCGATGTAAACGCGTCAGCCCTGCTATAAGTGCTGAGTGCAAGCAAAGTGCCCGCCGCCAGCAGCCGCAGAGTCTGTAGGAAAAGTCGGTGGCAGGAATTTGTCGTTTTGGCGTTCATGGTCGATAAAAAGCAAGCCCCGTGCCGTTTATGGAACTCGCGGGGTGAAACTTGAAGTTTTTAAGAGGAGCTGAGTATGGCCGGAGTGATGGATGCGGTTAACCAGCGCACTCAACTGGTGGGGCAAAACCGCCTGGAGCTGTTGCTGTTTCGTCTGGATGGGCCACAGCTCTACGGGATCAATGTGTTCAAGGTTCGCGAGGTGCTGCAATGCCCCAAGCTGACCCTGATCCCCAAGTCGCACCCGGTGGTGTGTGGTGTGGCGAGCATTCGCGGTGCGACCATTCCGATTCTCGATCTGGCGATGGCCACCGGTGCGGGTGCCTTGAAAGATCAAAGCAACCCCTTTGTGATCATCACCGAGTACAACACCAAGACTCAGGGCTTTCTGGTGCGTTCGGTCGAACGTATCGTCAACATGAACTGGGAAGACATTCATCCGCCACCCAAGGGCACCGGGCACGACCACTACCTGACGGCCGTTACCCGTATGGACGAGCAACTGGTCGAAATTATCGACGTGGAAAAAGTGCTGGCAGAGGTTTCGCCATCGTCTGAAACCATCAGCCAGGGCGTGGTGGATGTTGAAACCCAAAGCAAGGCGCTGTCATTGCGGGTGCTGACCGTCGACGATTCGTCGGTGGCGCGCAAGCAGGTTGCCCGTTGCCTGCAATCGGTGGGCGTTGAAGTGGTGTCGCTCAATGACGGCCGTCAGGCGCTGGACTACCTGCGCAAGCTGGTGGAAGAGGGCAAGAACCCGTCTGAAGAGTTTCTGATGATGATCTCGGATATCGAGATGCCGGAAATGGACGGCTACACGCTTACAGCTGAAATCCGCAACGACCCGCGGATGCAAAAATTGCACATCATTCTGCATACTTCGTTGTCCGGGGTATTCAATCAGGCGATGGTCAAAAAAGTCGGTGCCGATGACTTTTTGGCCAAGTTCCGCCCTGATGACCTGGCATCCCGGGTAGTAGACCGGATCAAAGCAGCAGACCACAGCTAGGGGCGCAGCCCTTGGCGGTCAAAACGATTTAAGAGGCAGGATCATTTGTCGACGGCTAATTTGGATTTTGAACAGTTCCGGGTATTCCTGGAAAAAGCCTGTGGCATTTTGCTGGGTGAAAACAAGCAGTACCTGGTCTCCAGCCGCCTTAACAAACTGATGGAGCAGCAGGGCATCAAGTCGTTGGGCGAGCTGATTCAACGAATCCAGGCTCAGCCGCGCAGCGGGCTGCGCGAGCAGGTGGTCGATGCCATGACGACCAACGAAACCCTGTGGTTTCGTGATACCTACCCCTTCGAAGTACTGAAAAATAAAGTGCTGCCGGAGCAAATCAAGGCCAATCCGGGGCAGCGCCTGCGTATCTGGTCGGCGGCCTGCTCTTCGGGGCAGGAGCCGTTTTCGCTGTCGATGGCGATTGACGAGTTCGAGCGCAGCAACCTTGGGCAACTGAAAGCGGGCGTGCAGATTTTTGCCACCGATCTGTCAGCCCAGATGCTCAACACCTGCCGTACCGGCGAGTACGACAACCTGGCCATTGGCCGCGGGCTGTCGCCGGAGCGCCTGCAGCGCTATTTCGACCCCAAGGGGCCGGGGCGCTGGGTGATCAAGGCGCCGATCAAGAACCGGGTGGAGTTTCGCCCGTTCAACTTGCTGGACAGCTACGCCAGTTTTGGCAAGTTCGACATCGTGTTTTGCCGCAACGTGCTGATCTACTTCTCGGCCGAAGTGAAAAAAGACATCCTGCTGCGTATTCACAGCACCTTGAAGCCGGGCGGGTATTTGTTCCTGGGTGCTTCGGAAGCGCTGAACGGGTTGCCGGACCACTACCAGATGGTGCAATGCAGCCCGGGGATCATCTACCAGGCGAAATAAAATCCGCGTGGCTCCTTGTAGCCGCTGAGGAGCGCAGCGAGGCTGCGATCGATTGCGCAGCGATCGCAAAACCTGAAACCGCGGTTTGCCTGACAAACCTCGTGGGTTGATATTGCGGCCGCTTCGCGCCCGATCGCAGCCTCGCTGCGCTCCTCAGCGGCTACACGGCATTACAGGCGGCAGAAAAACGGCACTCAGCGGTCAAGCGTTGCCGCTTTTCTGCCATTGCCGCCTTCCACCTCCCGGCAAACCCTTGTGTTACGGGGCTGTAAAAACTGGCACGGGGTTTGCTCTATCTCTGCCATGTAGAACCTGAATCACATTCTCAGGTCAGCCCACAAAGGTTTTTCGACATGAGCATCAGCTTCGATAAAGCGCTTGGTATCCATGAGCAGGCCCTGGGCTTTCGCGCCCAGCGTGCAGAAGTCCTGGCCAACAACATCGCCAACGCCGACACCCCGAACTACAAGGCTCGGGATCTGGACTTTGCCTCCGTGCTCGCGGCACAAAGTGACAAAACCCAGAACGGCACTTTTGCGCTGAACAAGACCAATACCCGCCATATCGAAGCCCAGGGCCTGAGCAGTGGCGACGAGTCGCTGCTGTACCGCACGCCGATGCAGCCATCCATCGACCAGAACACCGTGGACGCTCAGCTTGAGCAGTCGAACTATGCAGAGAATGCGGTCAACTTCCAGGCCAGCTTCACCCTGCTTAACAGCAAATTCAAAGGGCTGATGTCGGCCCTGCGCGGGGAGTAATCCATGTCTCTATCCAGTGTTTTCAATATTGCCGGTAGCGGCATGAGTGCCCAGACCACGCGCCTGAACACCGTGGCCAGCAACATTGCCAACGCCGATACGGTGTCGTCGAGCATCGACCAGACCTACCGCGCCCGCCACCCGGTGTTTGCCACCCTGTTTCAAGGCGTGCAAGGCAGCAGCGGCGATTCGCTGTTCCAGAACCAGGACGCCGCCGGGCAGGGCGTGCAGGTGTTGGGCGTGGTTGAAGACCAGAGCGAATTGCAGGCCCGCTACGAGCCTAACCATCCTTCTGCCGACGCCAAGGGCTACGTGTATTACCCCAACGTCAACGTGGTTGAAGAAATGGCCGACATGATTTCCGCCAGTCGTTCGTTCCAGACCAACGCCGAGCTGATGAATACCGCCAAAACCATGATGCAGAAGGTCCTGACCCTCGGTCAGTGATAAGGGGCGAAGCAAATGAGTGTGACCGATTCCACCAGCGGCTTGACCCTTAACCAGGTGCTCGCCAACTCCGCCCAGGCCAAGACCACGGACACCAGCCTGGCGGCAGCTTCCAAGGCCGTGTCCGGCAGCACGTCGCTGGGCAAGGATGCGTTCCTGCAATTGCTGGTCACCCAGCTGAAAAACCAGAACCCGCTGGACCCCCAGGACAACACGGCGTTCGTTGCGCAACTGGCGCAGTTCAGCAGCCTGGAAGGTATCACCACGCTCAACGACACAGTCAATTCCATCTCCGGCAACTTCCAGTCTTCGCAGGCGTTGCAGGCGTCGTCGCTGGTAGGTCGCTCGGTGATCGTGCAGACCGGCGAAGCCTATGTGGATCCGGCCAGCGACAAGCCCTTCAACGGCACCGTGGTGGTCAAGGACGCTGACTCCAAGCCCGTCATCACCATTACCGATGCCGATGGTGAAGTGGTACGCACCATCGAGATGGGCACCCAGAAAGCCGGCAATGCGGACTTTACCTGGGACGGCAAGGACGACGACGGCGTGCTGCTGGACAAGGGCTCCTACACATTCACCGCCGCCAGCAAAACCGATACCGGCACCACGGCGCTCACCACCTATCTGCCGGCCACGGTCAACAGCGTGACGCTGAGCAAGACCGGCGGCGAAATCATGCTCAACCTCGCAGGCCTGGGCAGCATTGGTATATCCAAAGTCCAGACCATTGGCCTCTAAGCCGACTCATACGCCTCAAGGAGAGAAACATGTCATTTAATATCGGCCTTAGCGGCCTCTATGCGGCGAACAAGCAGCTCGACGTGACCGGCAACAACATCGCCAACGCCGCGACCACCGGTTTCAAGGCTTCGCGTGCAGAGTTTGCGGACATCTACTCGGCCAGCAAGCTGGGCACCGGCAGCAAGACCATCGGCAGTGGCGTGAACCTGGCAGCGGTCTCGCAGAACTTTGGTCAGGGTTCGGTCAACAACACCGGCAACCTGCTGGACATGGGCATCCAGGGCAGCGGCTTTTTCGTGCTCAGCGACAACGGCTCCCTGAGCTACACCCGCGCCGGTACATTCAAGGCCGACAAAGACGGTTTCGTCACCAGCTCTGATGGCACTGCGCGTTTGCAGGGCTATGGCGTGGATGCCAACGGCAATATCGTCAACGGTGTGCTGACTGACCTGCGCATCGACACCTCGAACCTGGCACCCAAGGCGACGGGCTCGGTAACGTCAGAGATCAACCTGAACTCCAGCTCCGATGCGATTGATCAGAGCAAGATCCCGTTCGATCCGAACGAATCCACCAGCTACACCAAAAAATTCAGCACCATGGTCTATGACACCCAGGGCAACTCGCACCCGATGGATCAGTACATGGTCAAGACCGGTGGCAACACCTGGAGCACCTACACCCTGATCGACGGCCGCAACCCCGATGGTACTCCTGTGTCGGGTAAAGACGCCGTAGCGCCAGTGCCCTCAACTCTGGAATTTGACTCGGCCGGTGCACTGACCGACGTCACGCAGCTTGATCCGGTTGAGGATCAGCTTAAAAACACCTTGGTTGTCACTGGCTGGAAGCCGATGGCCATGATCAATGGCGAGTGGAAAACCAATGGTGCCGAGGCCAAAGACGGTGGCATCGTCATCAATATGACCAAAACCACCCAGTACAACACCGACTCTTCGCGCAACCCGCCGACCCAGGACGGCTACGCTACCGGCCAGATCAACAACCTGACCATCGACGGTTCGGGCGTGATGTTTGCCAACTTCAGCAACAACCAGAGCCGCGCCATTGGCCAGATCTCCCTGGCCAGCTTTACCAACGAGCAAGGCCTGCAACCGGTGGGCGGTACTGCCTGGAAAGAGACCTACGCTTCGGGCGTGGCGGGCTACGATGCACCGAAGATCGGTACCTTGGGCGCCATTCAGTCCAACTCGCTGGAAGACTCCAACGTCAACCTGACCAACGAGCTGGTGGACCTGATCAAGGCCCAGAGCAACTACCAGGCCAACGCCAAAACCATCTCGACCCAAAGCACCATTATGCAGACCATCATTCAGATGACGTGATGGGTGTTATCGGTCGTGTAGATACAATCAATAGCCCCTCACCCCAACCCTCTCCCGGAGGGAGAGGGAGCTGATTGTCGGTGATATTGAAACCGCGTGCGGTCAGTCCCCTCTCCCTCCGGGAGAGGGCTAGGGTGAGGGGCTTTCAGCCATCACTTTTCCTCAGCGGCTACGGATTCAGGGGCAAGGTCTCAGCTGAACTCAACCTGCTCCGGTACCCGCGTCATCAAAACCTTGCCGGCGCGGATCGATACCCGCGCTTTGGCCTGGCGTCGCACCGCTTCGTAATCACTTTCGGCATCCAGCACCACCAGGTTCGCCGGGCGACCCACTGCAATGCCGTATCCTTCACCCAGGTTCAGCGTACGCGCACTGTTGTCAGTGACCAGGTCCAGGCTGCGCGCCAGGTCCTCAAAGCCCATCATGTGGCAGATATGCAGGCCGGCATCCAGTACCCGCAGGATGTTGCCGTTACCCAGTGGATACCACGGATCCTTGATCGAGTCCTGACCGAAGCACACGTTCATCCCGGCACGGTCGATTTCGGCCACCCGGGTTACGCCACGGCGTTTCGGGAAGGTGTCAAAACGACCCTGCAAGTGGATGCTTTCGGTCGGGCAAGATACAAAGTTGATCTTTGATGCCTTGAGCAAACGGAACAGCTTGGAGCAGTAAGCGTTGTCGTACGAACCCATGGCTGTGGTGTGGCTGGCGGTCACCCGGCTGCCCATGCCGCGTACGCGGGCTTCTTCGGCCAGCACTTCAAGAAAGCGCGAATGCGGGTCGTCGGTTTCATCGCAATGCACATCCACCAGGCAGCCGGTGCGCTCGGCCAGGTCCATCAGGAACTTGATCGAGCTGACCCCTTGTTCGCGGGTGTTTTCAAAGTGCGGAATGCCGCCCACCACATCGGCGCCCAGTTCTACGGCGAGGGTCATCAGCTCGCGGCCGCCGGCATAGGATTCGATGCCTTCCTGGGGGAACGCCACGATTTGCAGGTCAATCAGATGGCGAGCCTCATCGCGTACTTCAATTATCGCCCGCAAGGCCGCCAGCGTCGGATCAGTCACGTCGACATGGGTGCGCACATGCTGGATACCGTGTTCGGCCAGCATGCGGATGGTGGCGTGGGCGCGTAGCTTGGTGTCTTCGTGGGTGATGGTTTCCTTGCGCTGGGCCCAGCGTTCGATGCCCTCGAACAGGGTGCCGCTCAGGTTCCACTCGGGCTGGCCTGCCGTCAGGGCTGCGTCCAGATGAATATGGGGCTCCACAAATGGCGCGATCAGCAACTGGCCGCGGGCGTCGATATCGCCGGCTTGCGCAGGTATATGCGCAGATTGCAGGGTAATGGCGCTGATCTGTGCACCCTCACACGTGATCGTGTGCAGGCCCGGGGTTTTACGCAGCGTGGCATTGATGATTTTCATGGTCGTTCCTGTCGTTGAGCTTCGGACATGCGCCACACCAGCAGGGCCACCGAAGCATTCATTCTGAATAGGGGGTCATCGATCGACTGGGCGCTGTGTTGCTCGATGCGTTGCATGCGTTGATTGATGGTATTGCGATGAATGTTAAGGCGTTGCGCGGCCTTGAGTGCGTTGCCGTTTTCCTGGAGCAGGGCATCCAGAGTATCGATCAGGGTATGGGGTTGCTTGCGGTTGGGTTCGATCAACGGGCCCAGGGTCTGCTGCACGAAAGCATCGATCACCGAGCGCTCGCCCACCGCTTGCAGCAGGCGCAATACCCCCAGTTCGCTGAAATCGCAGAGGCCGGTGGCCGGGCGCAGGTTTTCTGCGACATCCAGCGCCTGGCGTGCCTCGTTCAGGGCCCGGTGATAGTGTGCGCAATCCTCCACCTTGCTTGCCAGCCCCATAAACAGCGCCAGATTGCCGATGATGGCCTGCAAGTTTTTGTACAGGTTCGCCAGTTCTGTGCGCAGAGTGCTGTGTTCGGCGAGTAACAGGATAAACAGATCACCCTGCACGATCACCGGCAGCGCCCAGGGCTGGGCACGGCTCCAAACGTCGAGGTGATCCTGTACGGTTTGGCGGGTGTGCTGCAACAGGCGTTCTGCCTCCTCGGGTGCGTGGCTGGCAAACAGTACACTGACTGCTGACAAGCGTAGCGCAACCAGGCGACGTGGTTGGTCCAGCGCCAGTTTCAAGTGCGCCGCGCGCTGGCGGGTGGTGGCCAGGCTGGGGTAATCACCACTGAGCAATTGCGCCAGAATGTCGTGGCGCGAGCGTTTGGTCTGCGCCATTTGTACCAGTGCAGTGCCAATCAAGTGGGTGACAATGACCATTTTCAGCAGGTAGGGCTGTTCGATCAGGGGCAGGCCGCGGGCTTCAGCCAGGGCAATCACCGATGGGGGAATGCTGTGGATGAACGCTTCGCCGGTAAGGATCACCAGCCCGCCAATGGCACAGTCACTGCCTTCGTCGATCAGGCGCAGCAAGTTGGCTTCGTCACGGGGGTGGTTGATCCCGGTGACAAACACCAGCTCACCGCCCATGACCCAGCCGGCGATGCCTTCGTTCTCGGCCACATACGACCAGCGCACGCTGCGCTGGCGGTTGCGAGCACCTGCTCGCAGGGTCATCTCTTCGAGGCCGGGCAGGGCCAGGATCTCCTCAACGGTCAGGCTCAAAGGGGCTCCTGAACGGTGGGCAGCACCGCCGGTTGACGGCTGAGTTTCAACAGCACGATATAAACGATGGCCGATGCGCCAATGCCTACCAGGGGCGCAATCCATGGCGACAGATAGGCCAGCAAGGCGCCCACGGCATAGGCCGTCAGCCCTGCCAGGTTGTAGCGAGGCAACTGGACACTGGCCAGGGCCGGGTATTTTCCGCGATGGCGAAACCAGAAGTCGGCCATGATCACGCCGCCAATGGGCGGGATGATCGAGCCCAGCAGCACCAGAAACGGGATCAGCATTTCATACATGCCGCCCATTGCCAGCAGCACACCCACGGCGGCCGCGATCAGGGTCATGGTGCGTCGGCGTTCGCTGCGCACCAGGTGGCAGGTGGCAGCGGCCACGTTGTAGATGGTCGGGCCCTGGATCGTCCACAGATTCAGGCACAGCATGATCACGGCGGCAAACGACAGGCCTTGCAGCATCATCACTTCAACGATATCGGCCTGTTGATAAACCATGGCGCACCAGGCCCCGGCCACGATCATCAGGCCATTGCCCAGCAGAAAACTGACCACGCTGGCGGTCACGGCGATGCGCCCGCTGCGCGACAGTCGTGTCCAGTTGGTGGCCTGGGTGGCACCGCTGGCAAAAGTGCCGAAGACCATGGTGATGGCTGCCGAGACGGTCATGGTCTGATGCGGGATCACCGCCGCCAGTCCGGAAAATCCGCCGACATGCTGCGTGGCGATAAACATGGACACGATCAGCAGGACAAACATCAGCGGTACCGAAACCCGCGACAGCACATCCAGGCCTTTATAGCCGATGATCGCCGTGATGCTGAAGCCCATGCCGAAAAACACCATCAAGGGCAGGGTGAAGCCTTCGGCCAGGCCGAGCATCTTTACCAGCACGATGGCCACCGTTGCCGTGCCCCAGGCGTACCAGCCGAGTTCGGCAAAACCGAGCAGAAAGTCAGAGAGACGGCTACCGGCCTCACCAAAGCACAAGCGTCCCATCAGCACCGTGTTCAGGCCGCTGCGCGAAGCGATCAGGGCCAGAGTGGCGGCATACAACGCCAGCAGACTGTTACCAATGGCCGCAATCCACAGCATGTCGACAAAGTTGAAGGCCATGCCCAACTTGCCGCCGGCAAACATGGTGCCGGTGAAAAAAGTGAAACTGAACAGCACCATCGAAATCGACAGCAGCCCCTTGCGGGCTGAACGCGGGGCTTCGCTCAAAGGAAAATCGCCGGGTGAACTCATGGTCTATTTCTCCGCCTCGAATGGGGTGCGCCGATATCGGTGCCACCTCGGGGCTAGAGCAATAAGTGGGCCTGTTTTGTCTGGGCGGGTAAACCGGAGAAAAGCGGGCACACGGCATATTGCCGGATGTGCGGAGTGCATATTGATTAGCGAATATCAGGATGAAGAATGTGCAGAGTGATTCATTTTGTGGCGCAGGCGCACTGTTTAGGGTAGGTGGTGTGGGGGGATTGATCTCTAAATATCAAGCCGCTATACAAAGAAATGCGTATGACATTGTTTTTATACGAGGTTCCCATGGCCTACTTTTCCGAGAGCCTGGATGCCCTGCCAGGGCTGGCTCATACATTTGGTAATGTCAGCAGCCGTACACCAGCGACCCTTTTTTGTTGTGCTCAGGTGCATGGTGCCAAAGTCATTGAAGTAGGCGATGGGGATGAGTCCGGCATCATCGCCGGGGACGCGATTTTCACACGTACAACCCGGCCCATAGGAATCGTGACAGCAGATTGCCTGCCCATTTTGATAGGTTCAAAAAAAGATAAGTTCGTTGCAGCCATTCATGGTGGCTGGCAAGGATTGGCGGCGGGTGTCATCGAAAATTCCTTCCTGGCTTTGCGCCTCGCAGGTGTTTCCTTGGATCACTTACAGATTGCAATAGGCCCGGCCATACAAGCCTGTTGCTATGAGGTTGGAAAGGCTCTTGTTGACAGAATAGAACTCACACATGGCCATCTCTGGCTTGGGAGGCAGGCGCCATGGTCTACAACCCGAGCAGAGTCAGTACCTATAGTCGGTTCTTGTCGAGCACCAGTCAGTCACGGTGAGGCCTGGCTTGACCTCACTCTTTATTGTTTTTATTTGTTGGAGGCTTCAGGAGTGAAGCACGAGCAAATCCAGACTGCCGGCCTGTGTACCTATTGTTCAGGACCAGAATGGGGAAGTTACAGGAGACGAACTCATAGAAGTGAGGCGAAAACATATCAATATTCCTGGATTCGTCTGGAAGACTATTGACGTTTAAGGTGTGGAAATAAAAGCTTCCTATCCTGAGTGAATGCTTGTGGGCAATTTGGATTATTGATCAGTCACAACCTGCGGTTGGTTTTGCTCCCTAAAAAAACAAAACCCCCGCCAAACCCAACTGTTGCCAGGGTTTAACGGGGGTTTTGGGTCAGGCGGTTTGACCCGCCTGCCAGCTCAGCTTATTGGCAAGCTTCGCAATCCGGCTCGTCAATGGCGCAAGCCTTTGGCACCGGTGCCGGGCCGGCTGGGGCCGCGGCAACGTCTTCACTGTTTTTGCCGCTCGATACTGCGTTGAGCTTGCCGGTGTTGACGGTGGACTTCTCGGTGCTGGTCGCAGCCAGGGCACGGAGGTAGTAAGTGGTTTTCAGACCACGGTACCAGGCCATGCGGTAGGTCACGTCCAGCTTCTTGCCCGATGCACCGGCGATGTACAGGTTCAGCGACTGAGCCTGGTCGATCCACTTCTGACGACGGCTGGCGGCGTCAACGATCCACTTGGTGTCCACTTCGAACGCGGTGGCATACAGCTCTTTGAGCTCTTGCGGGATGCGTTCGATCTGCTGCACGGAACCGTCGTAGTACTTCAGGTCGTTGATCATGACCGAGTCCCACAGATCGCGCGCCTTGAGGTCGCGAACCAGGTACGGGTTGATCACGGTGAATTCGCCCGACAGGTTCGATTTCACATACAGGTTCTGATAAGTCGGTTCGATCGACTGCGATACGCCAGTGATGTTGGCGATGGTCGCGGTCGGTGCGATGGCCATGATGTTGGAGTTGCGAATGCCTTTTTGTACACGGGCGCGAACCGGTGCCCAGTCCAGGGATTCGTTCAGGTCAACGTCGATGTACTTCTGGCCGCGCTGCTCGATCAGGATCTGTTGCGAATCCAGCGGCAGTATGCCTTTGGACCACAGCGAACCCTGGAACGTCTCGTAAGCGCCACGCTCGTCAGCCAGGTCGCAGGACGCCTGGATCGCGTAGTAGCTGACCGCTTCCATCGACTTGTCGGCAAACTCCACGGCGGCTTGCGAAGCGTAAGGAATGTGCTGCAGGTACAGGGCGTCCTGGAAGCCCATGATCCCCAGACCAACCGGACGGTGCTTGAAGTTCGAGTTGCGCGCTTGCGGTACCGAGTAGTAGTTGATGTCGATAACGTTATCGAGCATGCGAACGGCTACGTCGATGGTGCGCTTGAGCTTGTCGGTGTCCAGCTTGCCGTTGACGATGTGGTTCGGCAGGTTGATCGAGCCCAGGTTGCAAACGGCGATTTCGTCCTTGTTGGTGTTCAAGGTGATTTCGGTGCACAGGTTCGAGCTGTGAACCACGCCAACGTGCTGCTGCGGGCTGCGCAGGTTGCACGGGTCTTTGAAAGTCAGCCAAGGGTGGCCGGTTTCAAACAGCATGGACAGCATTTTGCGCCACAGGTCTTTGGCCTGGATGGTCTTGAACAGCTTGATCTTGCCCGGGTACTGGGACAGTGCTTCGTAGTACTCGTAACGCTCTTCGAAGGCCTTGCCGGTCAGGTCGTGCAGGTCAGGTACTTCGGACGGCGAGAACAGGGTCCACGGGCCGTCATCGAAGACGCGCTTCATGAACAGGTCCGGGATCCAGTTGGCGGTGTTCATGTCGTGGGTACGACGACGGTCATCACCGGTGTTCTTGCGCAGCTCGATGAACTCTTCGATGTCCATGTGCCAGGTTTCCAGGTAAGCACATACAGCGCCTTTGCGCTTGCCACCCTGGTTAACGGCTACGGCGGTGTCGTTCACCACTTTCAGGAACGGTACAACGCCTTGCGACTTGCCGTTGGTGCCCTTGATCCACGAACCCAGTGCACGTACCGGAGTCCAGTCGTTGCCCAGGCCACCGGCGAATTTGGACAACATGGCGTTGTCGTGGATCGCGTGGTAGATGCCCGACAGGTCGTCCGGCACGGTGGTCAGGTAGCAGCTGGACAGCTGCGGACGCTGGGTGCCGGCGTTGAACAGGGTCGGTGTCGAGGCCATGTAGTCGAAAGACGACAACAGGTTGTAGAACTCGATGGCGCGATCTTCTTTTTGCTTCTCTTCGATCGCCAGGCCCATGGCCACGCGCATGAAGAAGATCTGCGGCAGTTCGAAACGTACGCCATCGTGGTGGATGAAGTAGCGGTCGTACAGGGTTTGCAGGCCCAGGTAGGTGAACTGCTGATCGCGCTCGTGGTTGATCGCCTTGCCCAGTTTTTCCAGGTCGAAGGTGGCCAGCACCGGGTTCAGCAGGTCGAACTCGATACCCTTGGCGATGTAGGCAGGCAGGGCCTTGGCGTACAGGTCAGCCATCTCGTGGTGGGTGGCGCTGTCAGCTACTTTCAGGAAGCTCAGGCCTTCGGCACGCAGGGTGTCCATCAGCAGGCGAGCGGTCACGAACGAGTAGTTGGGCTCACGCTCTACCAGGGTGCGGGCGGTCATCACCAGGGCGGTGTTGACGTCGCTCAGCGCTACGCCGTCGTAGAGGTTTTTCAGGGTTTCACGCTGGATCAGATCGCCGTCAACTTCTTCCAGACCTTCGCAGGCCTCGGTGACGATGGTGTTCAGGCGGCCCATGTCCAGGGGTGCAAAAGTACCGTCAGCGAGCGTGATGCGGATCGACGGGTGAGCATTCACGGCGTCTTGGGCCGGAGCGCGGATGGCGCGTTCCTTGGAGCGGGCGTCACGGTAGATCACATAGTCGCGGGCCACTTTTTGTTCGCCGGCGCGCATCAGGGCCAGTTCTACCTGGTCCTGGATTTCTTCAATGTGGATGGTGCCGCCCGATGGCATGCGACGTTTGAAGGTTGCGGTGACCTGTTCGGTCAGGCGCGCAACGGTGTCGTGAATGCGCGACGAAGCGGCAGCATTGCCGCCTTCAACTGCGAGAAACGCCTTGGTGATGGCAACGGTGATCTTGTCATCGGTGTAAGGAACCACAGCCCCGTTACGTTTGATCACGCGCAGCTGGCCTGGCGCGGTCGCAGACAGATCCAGATTTGAATCGGAACCCTGCGAGTTCTCGCGAGTTGTATCGGTTTGCATGGGGGTGTCTCCACATTCTCTATGTTTGTTTGGGCGCCTTTTGGGTGCCCACCGTTCCGTCCTGAAGCACTACAACCGGTAATGAACCGGGCATAACAACTTCGGGACGTACAGAAGGGGGTTAAGCCACTTCCGTGCCGAAGTCTTGTTTCACGCAGACCGCGTGAAACCGTATTCCTGTTGGATGACAGTATTTTTACTGCAACACCCGGGCCGCTTTCCGACCTTTGGGTTGGAAAACGGTTGCCATCCGCACAAGCGGTTTGGACTTTGAAAACTGCGTTTGGTTTAACCCGACAGGCGCGAGAAAAGGGCTTGAAATTCTCGTCTGAGTTGTGTTGGGTTTTTGGCCTAAAACCCTACATATGGGGTTTTTTGGCGGAGCTGATACAAGATATGCGTTTTATAGGGGTTGTGCAACGTACTGCCTGTGGATAACCCTGTGTGTAAATTGTGTGTGAAAGCTTGAAGATCCACGTAGGCCGCACTGCACCGGCATTTAGCCGTTTGTCACCGGATTTAGACGGAACAAATCCTGTGTGCCGGATTTTGAGGGCGCGAACCCTACCACAAAAAACAGCGCTGTCCGAACGCATTTTCAGGCGGGTGCAAAGATAGCGAAAAGACGTGCCGGGAGGCTGCATGGAGCCTTCCCGGCAATTGCGCGAAATTACTGCAGCTGGAAGCTGTTTTGCTGGACGTTTTGCGAGTCCAGGCCGATTTGTACGTTGAACTCGCCAGGTTCGGCAATATGCTGCAACTGCGCGTTGTAGAACTTCAGGTCGTTCTCGCTGAGGGTGAATTGCACGACTTTCTGCTCGCCCGGTTTGAGCATGACCTTCTCGAAGTTCTTCAGCTCTTTTACCGCTCGGCTCATGGACGCGGTAACGTCCTGGATATACAGCTGAACCACCGTTTCACCCGCACGCTTGCCCGTGTTTTTCACGGTGACGCTGGCCGTCAGGGTCGCGCCCGGCTTCAGGGTTTTGGCCGACAGGCTGACATCCGACAGGCTGAAGTCGGTGTAGCTCAAACCATAGCCAAACGGATACAGCGGGCTGTTGCCCTCATCGAAGTACTGCGAGGTGTAGTTGCCCGGTTTGCCCGGCGTGAACGGGCGGCCAATGCTCAGATGGCTGTAGTAGGTAGGGATCTGGCCAACGGAGCGTGGGAAAGTGATAGGTAACTTGCCGGACGGGTTGTAGTCGCCAAACAGCACGTCAGCAATGGCGTTGCCGCCTTCAGTGCCACTGAACCAGGTTTCCAGCACGGCATCGGCCTGCTGCTGTTGCACATCGATAGACAACGGGCGGCCGTTCATCAATACCAGCACCAACGGCTTGCCGGTGGCCTTGAGGGCCGTAATCAGGGCACGCTGGCTGGCAGGAATGTCCAGATTGGTGCGGCTCGACGACTCGTGGGACATACCGCGAGACTCACCCACCACCGCAACCACTACATCGGCCTGCTGCGCTGCCTTGACCGCTTCGTCGATCATCGCCTGCGCCGGGCGCGGGTCGTTGACCACTTCGGGGGCATCGAAGTTGAGGAAGTTGAGGTAGTCGACGATTTTCTGGTCGTCGGTGATATTGGCACCGCGGGCATAGATCAGGTTGTCCTGCTGGCCGATGGCATTGCGCATGCCGTCAAACACGGTCACCGATTGAGCCTGCTGACCGGCTGCGGCCCAGCTGCCCATGATATCGATCGGGGCTTTGGCCAGCGGGCCGACCAGAGCAATTCGCGCCTGCTTTTTCAGGGGCAGGGTTTCGTTCTGGTTTTTCAGCAGGACCAGGCTCTTGCGCGCCACTTCACGCGCTTCGGCGCGATGCAGGCGGCTGTCGGCCTTGACGTCCGCCGGGTCATCTTCAGCCTTGCCGATACGCAGGTACGGGTCGGCGAACAAGCCCATGTCGTACTTGGCGCCGAGCACTTCGCGTACGGCATTGTCCAGATCGCTCTGCGGTACTTCGCCGGACTTGAGCAGGTCCGGCAGTTCTTCACCGTAGGCCTTGTCATTCATGCTCATGTCGATACCGGCCTTGATCGCCAGCTTGGCGGCTTCGCGGCTGTCCTTGGCCACGCCGTGCTTGATCAGCTCGTAGATCGCGCCGTGGTCGCTGACCGCCACACCTTTGAAGCCCCACTCCTTGCGCAGCAAATCCTGCATCAGCCACATGTTGGAGGTGGCGGGCACGCCATTGATCGAGTTCAGGGCCACCATCACGCTGCCCGCACCCGCTTCAATCGCCGCATGGTAGGGCGGCAGATAGTCCTGGAACATGCGTGTCGGGCTCATGTCCACAGTGTTGTAGTCCCGCCCACCCTCGACGGCACCATACAAGGCGAAGTGCTTGACGCTGGCCATGATATTGCCGGGCAGGGCCGGGGAGGCGCCCTGATAGGCCTGCACCATCACCTTGGCGATGCGCGAGACCAGGTAGGTGTCTTCGCCAAAGCCCTCGGAGGTACGGCCCCAGCGCGGGTCACGGGCGATGTCGACCATCGGCGCGAAGGTCAGGTCGATACTGTCGGCGCTGGCTTCCTTTGCGGCGATGCGGCCGCTGAGGCCGATGGCATCCATGTCCCAGCTGGAGGCCAGGGCCAGGCTGATCGGGAAAATGGTGCGGTGACCGTGGATAACGTCGTACGCGAAAAACATCGGGATTTTCAGACGACTGCGCATGGCGGCGTCTTGCATCGGGCGGTTTTCGTCGCGGCTGATGGAATTGAATGTACCGCCGATACGGCCTGCGGCGATTTCCTTACGGATCATCTCGCGGGGCATTTCCGGGCCGATACTGATCAGACGCAATTGGCCGATTTTTTCATCGACGCTCATCTTCTTCAGCAGCTCAGCGACGAACACGTCTTTGGGAGGCAACGGGGCCGCCGGGGCTTGAGCCCACGCGGTGTGACTGGCCAGGCTGATGACGATGCCCAGCAAACACATATTTCTCATTGGATTCTTCTGCGCAGCCGCTCACTTGAAGCGAGGGAAGCCCACGCTCGTGCAGCGATATTGTTCTGGGGAGGTATCAGGAGTACTCGAATTAAAGAATTGACCTACCTTTAGAACGTAGTATTCCTGCATGACTGGCAGTCTTTTAGCTGATTCGCCGCGAGCAATCCAGTGTTGCCGGGAGTTTTTAGGCGTGGTGTGTGGTCAATAAACTTAATGTCGATATTTCGGAGCATCACAAGCATGGGTATACAAAGTATTAGCGCCCCGGGCTGGAAAGTTATCGCCCTGCTGGCCTTGAGCAGTGTGCTGGCCGGGTGCGGGATCAACACCATTCCCACCCTCGACGAGCAGGTCAAGGCGGCCTGGTCACAAGTGCAGAACCAGTATCAGCGTCGTTCCGACCTGATCCCCAATCTGGTCGAGACAGTCAAGGGCGCGGCCAAGCAGGAGCAGGCCACCCTCACAGCGGTGATTGAAGCGCGGGCCAAGGCCACTTCGATCCAGGTTGATGCGAGCACGCTGAACAATCCGGAAAAGCTCAAGCAGTTCCAGGAAGCGCAGAACCAGCTGACCGGAGCCTTGAGCCGGTTGATGGTGGTATCCGAGCGTTATCCGGATCTCAAGTCCAACCAGAACTTCCTGTCGTTGCAATCGCAGCTGGAAGGCACGGAAAACCGCATCAGTGTGGCGCGGCGTGACTTTATCCTCGCCGTTGAGCGCTACAACACCGAGATCCGCACCTTCCCGGGTCGTTTGTGGCATGCCGTGATGTACAGCGACCTGCCAGTGCGCTCCACATTCGAAGCCACCACCCCGGACGCCGACAAAGCGCCTGAAGTGAAGTTCTAATTGCTTGTGTGACGTTGTAGTCGCTGCCGCAGGCTGCGAAGGTTTGCGGAGCAAACCGTTACCTCAAAGACCCTGCGAACCCCATCGCAGCCTGCGGCAGCGACTACAAGAACCCGGGCTTTCAATACCGAGGTAGCGATGCGCGTATCAAAACTGGGGCTGGGCCTGTTGCTGTGGCTATTTATAGCTACGGCCCAGGCGCTGACCTTTCCCGCGCTCAGCGGGCGGGTGGTGGACGAAGGGCAGATGCTAGACCCCGCCACCCGTGAACACTTGACGCAAACCCTGCAAGCCCACGAAAAAGCCACGGGCGAGCAAGTGGTGGTGGTCACCGTACCCGACCTGCAAGGCACGCCCATCGAGGATTTCGGCTACCAACTGGGTCGTGCCTGGGGCATCGGGCAAAAGGACAAGAACAACGGCGCCCTGCTGATCGTGGCCCGCGATGACCGCAAGTTGCGCATCGAGGTCGGTTATGGTCTGGAAGACCGCCTCACCGATGCCCAGGCTTCGGTCATCATCAATCAGGTCATCACGCCTGCCTTCAAGGCCGGTAACTACAACCAAGGTATCAGCGACGGGGTGGGTGCCATCCTGCAAGTATTGGGCGGCACTGCCCTGGCCGAGCCGGCCTACGCGAGCGGGCAGGGCAGTGGCGATGACTTTATGGCCGAGCACCCGGGCGTGGTCGTGCTGCTTTTTATACTGTTTGTTCTGGTCGTTGCGGTCTGCCAGTTCTATGGCATTTGCAACTCGGGCGGCGGCGGCTCGCGTTCGGGCGGTTTTGGCGGTGGCGGCTTTGGTGGCGGGGGAGGCGGTGGTTTTCGCGGCGGTGGCGGCAGTTTTGGCGGCGGCGGTGCTTCCGGTGGCTGGTAATTCATCTTTCAACGAGTATCGATATTTATGGCTTTGTTAACCCAAGAGCAACAACGGCAAGTTGAAGAAGCGGTCACCCGTGCCGAACTGCGTACCGACGCCGAAATCGTCACCGTGCTGGCCCCCCGTGCCGATGATTACAGCTATATCCCCTTGCTATGGGCCAGCCTGATTGCCCTGGTGCTTCCCGCCGTGGTGCACTTTTTAAATAGCGGCCTGGCGACTTACACATTGCTGATGTTGCAATGGGCCTGTTTTGTCTTTCTTAGCCTGATCTTTCGCATCCCGGCCATCACCACTCGCCTGATTCCGCCCCGTGTGCGGCATTGGCGTGCCAGTAACCTGGCCCGGCGCCAGTTTCTCGAACAAAAACTGCACCACACTGCAGGGCGCACCGGCGTGCTGATCTTTGTCAGCGAAGCCGAGCGTTATGTCGAAATCCTGGTGGATGAAGGGGTATCCCGCCATCTGGACGACAGCGACTGGGGCACTATCGTCAGCGATTTCGTGCGGCGCGTGGCGCTGGGGCATACGGCCGAAGGTTTTATCACCTGCATCGATGCCTGCGCTGAAGTGCTCGCACAGCACATACCAAAAACCCAAACGCGCAACCAACTGCCGAATCGGTTGGTGATGTTGTAATTGCGCGGTTTTTGATTTTTGATATTTCCGACACTTTTCTCAGAAGTGTCGGACTTTATAATGCTCGGTTTATACTCTTGTTTCTTATGTATTTGTGGGTTAATTCCTGTTTGTTAGTGGTGTCGGTTCTCGATATTTCTGATGCTTAATTTTATGAGAATTCTTGTTGTCATTTTTTTAAATGATGGCTAGGTTTTATTGTGTGTCGGTTTTTTGAATGTGAATTGGAATGTCGTTGCTGCATAGGGATGGCAATTGGGGAGAAAGGGATTGAGTCTCACCTGCAGAGAAAAGCAAGTGCTTGATTTGCTGATGCAAGGGCACACAAACAAGAAGATAGCGCGGAGCTTGAGTATCAGTAACTTTACGGTCAGGGATCACGCTTCATCATTGCTGGCCAAGTATGGGGTTGAAAATCGCATGATGTTAATAGTGCTTGTAGGTCGTATGGGAGCAGAGGGCATGCCTGACCCCCTACATTGTTAGGGTTGTTGGTCTGGGCTCTGGAGTTTAATTTAAGTTTGTCTTGATTTGAGGCTGAAGTGAAGAAATCATCTTTTTATATTCCACCTGGGTATGTGGCGACCCGTTGTGAGCTGGTGTTTATGTTTATGGGTTGTCTGCTTATGTTTTGGTTGGGTTTTAGGATGTGGGATGCTCTGATAGAAATACCGGTAGTGCCAGAAAAGCTGGTGTTGCGCAGTGCTTATGTTACTCGGCTTTTGAATGTTTCCAAGGCAAAAAAAAGTTTACATTTTAATGTGGTGTGCGATAGAGGGGAATACAGCTATAAGATTGAGTTTTCTCATGCCGATACGGGCGAGCTGAATGTTCACAAGTTTAAGGGGTTGTGGGTGGCTGTAGATTCGGGCAGTGATGATCAGTTTGTATGGGCGGTTTATGATGATGAGTTTCGATTGGTGATGAGTCGTCAGCAGATAGAGTGGTGGGCAAAATATAGTAATGGTAGCAATTATTTTATGATTGTTTATGCGTGCTTGGCTTCAGGTTATTTTGTTTTTTTTATAATTAGGTGCGGTATTTGTAATCGAGGTCGCTATAAGAAGGTGCTCAATGAGGATAGAAAGAGTTGACGAATCAATTTGTGTCATTGATGATTTTTTGACGGAGGCTGAAGAGAGTGAAATCAATATTCTACTCAAGGGAGAAGTGTGGCGGTATAACTGGCCAAACTATGAGGCTTTACCCTTTGTGAGACCATGCTGGCATGTTTTTATAGCAGGCAAGGGGCGCCCGTTGGGTCAGTCCAGTCTAGAAGAATTAAGGGGTAATCAGTCTTGGAATTTTTTGACTGGTGTGTGGGAGCGAACTCTGGCATTGCATGAATTTAAAGTAACCTTGCTGGGTGTTTATGCAAATGGACAGACATTCGGGCAGGACACGATTATTCATCGAGATAATAAGGTCCATCCGGGTTTGACCACTATCGTGTTTTGCAATGAATATTGGCCGACCTCATGGGGTGGCGAACTGATTTTTTATGATGATACCAAAGAAAACATTATTAAGGTGGTGCTACCTAAGTCAAGGCGAGTGGTGGTATTCGATGGGCGAATCCCCCATGCCGCTCGATCACCTTCAGTCAAATGTGATCAGGTTAGGATGACTCTCGCGTTTAAAACAATAATTGAGGATTAACAGATGGTAGGGAAGGCTGAAATAATTGTAGGTGTTTTGAATGATGGTGTTACTGTCGGTGCGGGTTCGGCAGCAGTGGCTGATCAGTTTATAGTAAACAGCGATGGCATGGTTCTTTTGAATCAATCTGCGCAGACCGGAGCAGTCGTTGCGAGTGTTACTTCAGTCACCAAGTTGGCGGGCCCCTATGTGCCGATTATTAGTATGCCGGCGAATGTAGTTGCAGGCACCATAACCTTTTTGAAGATTGGAATTGACGTGAGAGAGGGGGAGGGTATCAGCGATGGTGATGTTGTAAGCTTGGTCGGGAACGTCGCTGGAGTAATCGGTACAATGACTGTGTTGGCAGGTGCAGCGCTGGGCTGGTAGGTTTTTTTACATTGGTTTCTGTAAGTGCAGGTTTGTATTCAATTAGAGAATCTCAATCAGTTGATAAAATCATAAAGTCCGCTCGTGATTTTTTTGTAAATAACCCTTCCGACAATTACCTCGATTATGTATGCGCGCCAGACATGAGGATTGTTGATCGAAATACTATCAGAATGGCATATGCCAATATGATGTTGTCCTGCAACTGGAAGTCGGATACAGGTGAGCTGCTGCCATCTTCTGTGGTAATGCCCGATGAACCCGACAAGCGAGGTGGCGGTGGCGGCGGTAGTGGTTTTATAAGTGGTACGTACAGTCCGCCGGGGCCGACCATTCCTTCCCCGGCACCTCCTCCTCATGACGTAGCCAATGTGGGCATCAGTATTATTGTCGCAGGTAAAACCTATGATGCTGGCGATCAATATGGATGTTGCACAGGAACCAGTGATGGTTATATGTAGTTTGTCAATGTGGAAGATGAAGTGACTCGTTGGTTTTGATAATGCTTCTCGCTCATGGGCTCTCTGAATATATGCCGGCCGGCATCTGTTTTGTTTCACTGATATGCGAAGGCAACACGTGCGGCTCTAACCGGGCCCTGCAATATCGTGTCTGAAAAATTACCCCGTGCCCTGCGCGCCCAACACGCCTAAAATACCCGCCATTCGTTTTCTGATTTTCCCTCCTGCATCCCCGAGGCACCTTTTTCAATGTCAGTGACTGCTACCACCGCCGCGTCTGTGCCGGATCATCGTGCGCAATTTTTGAACCTGCTGGAAACCGGTCTGGCCCAGAATTCCTTTATCAAGCTGGTGCTGGCCAAATACGTCGGCTCCGAGGCTGAATTGCAGCGGGTGATCATCAAGCAGGTGACGGTCAAGGAGCAGCCTTGCCTGTCCTTTGTATATCGCTATAAAACCCGCGATATCACCAAGAATTTCCCGCTGGACGAAGGCGTGGCGATCATTGCCGGCCTGCTGCCCGAAGCGTTCAAGAATGCCCACCTGCTGACCCTCACCGACGAAGTGCAGCTTGAATACAGCAAAAAGGGTAAAAGCTCGCTGTTCAAAGGCAAAAGCCAACAAGAGCGCGAAGTACCGTCGGCAGAACATAATCGTGAGAAAAATCGCTTTCTGGATCTGACCCGGCCGTTTCTGGCGGACCTGGGGGTGACCAACAAGCAGCAAGAACTGATCCCGGCGATGTCGCGCAAGTGGAAGCAGATCAATAAGTTTATCGAGGTGTTTTCCCACGCCCTGAGCAATTCGCCGCTCAAGCTCGATCAGCCGGTCAAGGTCGTGGATTTTGGTTCCGGCAAGGGTTACCTGACGTTTGCCATTCACGATTACCTGCGCCACAGCCTGCAAGCTGAAGGCCTGGTCACCGGGGTTGAGCTGCGCGAAGACATGGTCACGCTGTGCAACAACGCTGCTCAGCGCCTGGAACACCCGGGCCTGACCTTCCAGCACGGCGATGTGCGCAGTTTTGCACCCACCCCGATCGACGTGATGATCGCACTGCATGCCTGTGACATTGCCACCGACTACGCGATTCATATGGGCATTCGTTCCGGGGCGGCAATCATCATGTGCTCGCCGTGCTGCCATAAACAGATCCGCCTGCAAATCCAGAGCCCGGCGTTGCTCAAGCCTATGCTGCAATACGGTCTGCACCTGGGCCAGCAGGCCGAAATGGTCACCGACAGCCTGCGTGCGCTGTACCTCGAAGCCTGCGGCTATGAAACCAAAGTGTTCGAGTTCATCTCGCTGGAACATACCAACAAAAACAAGATGATCCTCGCGGTCAAACGTGCCGAACCTGCTGACCCGGCGCAGTTGCTGGTGAAAATCCAGGAGCTCAAGGCGTTCTACAATATTCAGGAACATTGCCTCGAAACCCTCCTGCAAGCAGACGGTTTACTGAAATAAACCTGTAAGTGGCATCCGGCGGGTACGTAGTACGTGGCTATTACCCGCCCGGGCGCTCAGGGGTTACCTTGGCTACTCTTACTGGCCCAAGGTCTTACCCCACAGGAGCACGCACCATGGCGGCGAAAAAAATTCTGATGCTGGTTGGCGATTACGTCGAAGACTACGAAGTGATGGTGCCGTTTCAGGCGCTGCTGATGGTCGGCCATCAGGTACATGCGGTGTGTCCGGGCAAGACTACGGGCCAGACCGTGCGCACTGCCATCCACGACTTCGAGGGCGACCAGACCTACAGCGAGAAGCCCGGTCATCTGTTTGCCCTGAATTTCGATTTCGACAAGGTTAAAGCCAGCGATTACGACGCCCTGTTGGTCCCGGGTGGCCGAGCGCCGGAATACCTGCGTCTGAATGAAAAGGTGCTGGAGCTTGTGCGTGACTTCGACAAGGCGGGCAAGCCGATTGCGGCTGTGTGCCACGGCGCGCAACTGCTGGCGGCTGCTGGCACGCTGGAAGGCCGTGAGTGCAGCGCTTACCCTGCGTGTGCGCCGGAAGTGCGTCTGGCGGGCGGTACCTATATCGATATCGACGTGACCAAGGCCCATGTACAGGGCAACCTGGCCACAGCCCCTGCATGGCCGGCACATCCTGCGTGGCTGGCGGCGTTCTTGGGGTTGCTCGGTACTAAAATCACTCTGTAACCAGAGGCTGTGACCATGTGTGAACTGTATGTAAAAGCCGATCCGATTCTTTACGAGTCACGTTCGCGCTCATTGCGTATCTGTGGCGTGGTCACCACTTTGCGCCTGGAAAACCAGTTCTGGGACATTCTCAGCGAAATTGCCGAAACAGACGGGATGACCACCAACCAGTTGGTGGCCAAGCTCTATGAAGAGGTGATGGATTATCGTGGCGAAGTCGTTAACTTCGCCTCGTTTTTACGTGTGAGCTGTACCCGGTATTTGAGCCAGCGTCGGGTGCAGGCGCCAGAGCTAAGTGTGGTATCTCGTTCTGTCCGAGGCCAATGAAACCCTTGCCCTCACCCCGACCCACTCCCAGAGGGTGAGGGTGCTTTTAGAAGAACCGCGTCACGCTGATCTTGGCATTGCGGCCCTGGCTGTAGGCGTTTTCGCCACTGAGCATCGGCTGATAGTTTTTATTGAACATGTTGTCCAGGGTGAAGTTGACTTCAGTGCCCTTGAGGTACGGCTGCTGCGGCTTCCAGTTGGCAAACAGGCCCTGCACGTTGTAGCTGTCGTTGGGGAACTGGTCCCAGTAGCGGTCGCCCAGCGCACTGATCGGGCTGCTGTAGTAGTTGTCGCTCGGCAGACGGTCGGTTTTGCGTACGAATTCTCCCTTCCAGCCAATCCGGGCATCCAGGCTCGGGATCTTGGTACCCAGTACGGCAATCCACTTGGGAGCGGGTATGTCACGCGCCCAGACGTTGGGGCCCCAAGGGTTGGTGTAGGCGCCTTGGTGTTTGCCGGTCATCCATGCGTATGACAGTGATCCGAACACGTACGTGGACTCGTAGAAGCTCTCGATTTCGAAGCCTTTGATGGTCACGCTGCCAATATTGCGGTAGTTGGGCATGTTGGGCCCGCACGCATCGCTCATGCTGAGCGTGGGAGTTTGCGCGGCGCAGCCTACGCCCGTGGCCTTGAAAATCTCGTCGTCGACGGTGTTGCGGAACAGGGTGGTGCGCACAAGGGCGTGGTCGTTGTCGCCAAAAATCTTGTCGAAGGTGGTGATGTTGCCGCCACGCCAGCCGGTGATGCGTTCCGGATCAAGGCCCAGGCTGCTGGAGGTGCGGCTGCCGACGCCTTGAACTTCGTATTGCTCGTCAATCACCGGGGCGCGCCAGGTTTTGCTGTAGTTCAGGAACAGGGCGGTTTGCGGGGTGATTTTCCAGAAGGCTGACAGGCGAGGCGACCAGCCTGTGTAGGTTTTGTCGCTGTAGTCATGACCCAATTCCGGGTGGTTGTAGTACGGCGCGTCGTTTTCCTGGCCGCGATTGCGTACATGGTCGTAACGCATGGACGGCGTGAGGGTGAAGTCACCCCAGGTGATGGCGTCCTGAATATAGAAGCTGTTGGTGTCGACCTTGCCCCGGGGCATGAAGTTGGGCTGGTAGTGGCCGTAGTTGTACTTTTCGACGTCGTAGATGCCGCCCGGCATCCACATGTTCACATCACGCTGGTGCTTGCGAAATTGCACGCCGGTGGTCACTGCATGGTCCAGCGGGCCGCTGGCAAACAGGCTGATGTTCTCGACCTGGAGCATGTCATCGGTGTAGCCGGTTTCCATCTTGCGCCCGCCGCTGGTGGGCTGGGTATAGGCCTGGGCGTCACGCTTGTCGATTTGTTCGGTGTTGGAGTGCGAGTACTTGATCTCCAGATCCACCAGCGGGTTGTCCAGGGGTTCGTATTTGTATTTGGCCGACCAGGTGGTGTCGATCGTCGAGCGGTTGGACAGGTAGCGCCGCGCTGCTATGTCGTAACCAAATTTGTCGATATTGGCCTGGCTGGGTGGCGCCGGGTAACTGACGGCCGAGAAGGGCACCCACAAATAGTTGTTCGAGCGCGAGTAAGACATGCCCACGCTGTGTTCGTCATTGAGGTGCAAGTTGAGCTTGAGCAGTTGGCCATCCAGATCCTGGGCCGTATTGGGCAGACGCTGGGGGTTAACCGGGTAGACATTGCCGGGGTTGGGCATTTTACCGGCCAGCTTCATATCGTCGCCGTCGCGCTTGGTGTAGTAAAACAGGGCGTCGGCGCGACCATCTTCGGTGCGACCGTAGACTGCGCCGCTGTAGACCTGTTGATGGTCGTTGCTGCTGTAGCCGTACTTGAGCATGGCGCCGGTGTTCTTGCCCTCTTCGAGCAAGTCGGTCGCGTCCTTGGTTTCCATATGCACTACACCGGCGAAGCCGCCATTGCCGGTGTGGATATCGTGGGGGCCTTTTTCGACTTCCAGGCGTTTGATCAGCTCGGGTTCGATAAAAATCGTGCCCTGTTTGTAGCGTTCAAAGCCGCTTTTGGTCGCGCCATCGACGGTCATTTGTACGTCTTCGGCTTCACCCATGCCCCAGATATTGATGGTCTGGCCACCGGGCTTGAGCGAGCCGCCGAGGTTGATGCCCGGCAGGGTGGCGAGCAGGCTGGGGATGTTATTGGCCTGATACTGATTGATCTGGGTTTGCGTCATGGTGGATTTGCCAACGTTGCTGGAGTCCACCTCGTTGCCGCTGCCCACCACGCTGACAGCACCCAGTTCCAGGCTGTTGCTGGTGGTGCTGCGGTCTTCCTTTGGCCGTACAACGTAGGTGCGCCCGACCTGTACCAAGCTGAAATCGGTGCCCTTGAGCAACTGTTCAATGGCCTGTTGGGCGCTGTAGTCGCCGCTGAGTGCAGGGGCATTGATGTTGCGCAACAAGGCTTCATCGAACAGCAGCTGGATTTTTGCCTGCTGCGCCACCTCACTTAACGAACTGGCCAGCGATTGGGCTGGCAGTTGCAACTGGATCGACTCTGCGTGCGCTTGCAGGCTGATTGCCAGGCAAGCCGCCAGCAGGGTCGGGCGGGTGCAAAAGTGCGAAAAGTAATGTGGTGCGCGAAACATGTAATCCCCCGGTGTGGCAACAAAGGCCAAAAAAGACATGCGTTAGCAACGCAGACCGAAGGAAGACGCGGCACACTGAAAAACCACATATGCGAATGCAAAATATTCGCATATGTTTTTTAGCGGGACTCGATACGGATTTTTCCGTTGTCCTGCAGCACGTTTTTAACCGGGATCAGGGCAGGGAGAGCTTTGACCAGCGCCAGCGGATCACTGACATCCAGATTGCCCGAGACCTTGTAGTTTGCGATCGGACCTTCGGCCAGCTGGATTACACCGGGGCGGTATAAATCCAGTTCGTCCACCAGGCTGGCCAGTTCGCGGTTGCGAAACGACAAATGGCCGCTGCGCCAGTCCGCCACTTCGCCCGTATTCAAGGTTTGTTCTTTTAGTGCCCCCCTGTTGTAGTCCCAGGTAGCGCGTTGTTGAGCACCAAGCAGTGCTGCAGACTTGGCGTCAGGCATGAACGCAACCTCGCCGTGGGCCACGCTGACCACTAATTGGCGCGCGCTGCGGCGTACATCAAACCCCGTGCCGACCACCCGGATGCGCGCATCCCCGGCATGCACTACCAGTGGTTGCTCCTTGTTGGCCGCGACTTCGATGTAGAGCTGGCCCTGGTCCAGATAAATGTCACGCTGGTGTGCGCTGAAGTCCAGGCTCAGGCGGGTGTTGGCATTCACGTTAAGGGTGCTGCCGTCGGGTAGCAATACAGTGCGCGCGCCCTGGGCCAGTGTGTTGATCTGCTGTTGATGCAGCGCCACCGGGGCGCCCAGATTCAGTGCAAAGACGGCGCAAAGCACGGCGGCGGCAGTGGCCAGCGCAACACGTGCACGCCTGGGCTTAACCGGTAGCGGTACGGGCGAGTTGATCTTTTCAAGTTCACCCAAATCTGCCCACAACGATTCAAATTCGGCGTAGGCCCGGGCATGGCTCGGGTTGGCGTGCCAGGCGTCGAATTGGTCGCGATTGTCTTGATCGCGGGTATTACGGTTGCGTGTAAACCAATGGGCCGCCTGCTCATCGATGCTGGCGTGACCGGCTGTGTGAAAAGGGCTCATTGTGGCTGCTCCTTGCCGCTGTCCCGTTGTAGATGTTGCTTGCAGTGCAGCAAGGCCAGGGCAATGTGCTTTTCGACCATGCTCACGGAAATCCCCATGCGTTCGGCAATCTGTGCCTGACTCAAACCTTCAAAACGGTGCAGCATAAGGGCTTCGCGGCGTCTGGGCGAGAGGTCTGCGAGCAAGCGTTTGAGGTGCTCCAGGCGTTGCAGACGCTGGGCTGCGGCCATCGGGTCATCCCTCTCATCGCTCATGGGCTCGGATTCACTTTCGCTGTGCTCACCCTGTGCGGCGTGTCGGACTTGCTGTCGACGCCAGTGATCGCGCAACAGATTGCGCGCCATCTGGAACAAAAACGCCCGTGGCTGTTCGATTTTGCCCCGGTCCTGATAGCCCAGCCATTGGGTGAAAACATCTTGGGTCATGTCGGCTGCATCGCAGGTGTTGTCGGTACGCTTGCGCAGAAAGTGCAAAATTTGCGTATAGAACTCGCGAAAGTGATCGGCCGCGGGCGGGTCGGGTTTAAGGCCAGACATGAGGATCCTTATAAACACAGCGATGCAAATAAGCTGCGAATGGTATCGATAACCATTGCTATTTGTCTCGTTGAAAATGCCGGTTTCGTTCATTCCTGTCGATAAATGGATAAATAGCCCATGGCGTCTTTACTGAATAAGCGCGGTAACCCTTAATTTCAGGAGAAAGGCTATGTCGGGTTGGTACGAGTTGAGCAAGACCAGCAGCGGGCAGTTCCGGTTTGTACTGAAGGCGGCGAATGCCGAAACCATTCTGGTCAGCGAGCAATACACCACGCTGGCGGCGGCCAAGGGCGGGATCGCCTCGGTGCAGGTCAACAGCCCGCTGGATGAGCGCTACGAGAAAAAAGTCGCCAAGGACGGCAAACCGTACTTCAACCTGAAGGCGGCCAATCACCAGATCATCGGTACCAGTGAGCTGTATTCCTCTGAGGCCGCACGGGATAAAGGCATTGCCAGCGTCAAGCACAATGGCCCGACCACGGTGATCAAAGAGAAATTTTGAACCTGTAGTCGCTGCCGCAGGCTGCGAAGGGTTGCACCGCAACCCGTTCAAATGAGATCCCCAGGGGCCATCTCGCAGCCTGCGGCAGCGACTACAAAGCTATTACACCTCCACAGGCACCGAATGCTTTGTATTGCCCAACGGATGGGTTTTTGAATCAAAGAAGCGCAGTTCAAGCTTCTTGTCGGCAAACAGCGCTGTGTAATGGTTTTTCTGAAAGCGGATAAACGCCTCGCTTCGCGGGTAAATTGCGATGCACAGGGTTTTCAGCGGTGCCTGGCGCAAGGCATCGATCAGGTGTTGATCCTGCTCGCCCAAGCTATGACCGAAGATGCACAGCGCGTCTTTATGGTTCATCAACTGTTCATGGCAAAAAGACAGGTAATCGGACTGTCGTATGGATTTGCGCTTGTCATCGCTGCTGGTTTCGCAGACAAACAACGGCACATCGTCCAGAGCGCTGATCGAGTGGTTGATCGCAAAGTTGCTCAAGAGTGTGGGCTCGCTGGCTATCAGTTTGCGCGCCTGGCCTTCCTGGTTTTTTACCAGATGCAGGGCGCCGTGCAGATACAGCACCCGCGTGGCCTTGCTTTTGGCCTGCGCCGCGCCAGGCTCGAAAGTTGCCCGGGGGGTGTTGAACAGGTCATTGAAGCTTTTGGGTGCCTGCATCACGGCCCAGGGCGCGAGCAGGTCGTAGTTGGTGCAGTACACCGTAGCGTAGCGCGCCAGTTCTTGATTCCAGCAGGCCAGGGTTTCAGGCTGCATCAGGCGCCAGGGAATATGCACGTCCTGGGTGCAGTTGATCAGTGCTTCTTTGATCGCGTAATAGCGTTTGCGCGGCGAGGCCGAGTTGATGGCCAGGGCCTTGTTGACCTTGCTCGCGGTTTTCAGGGCGCTGAGCACATGCTCGAAGTTACGGGTGCTCAGGGCCTCGAACACGCTGAGTTCGGTCTGGCTGAGGGGCTTTTCGGCGACGCTCTTGGCTTTTTCGAACAGCGAGTCGTAATAAAAGTCGTGCCACACGGCCATGCTGGCACCGTTGCCGATCAGCAGCCCGCTGCACGGTGTGCTGGTACGTAACAGGTTCCAGTCTTCTAGCTGGGCATCAAATTCCTGGAAGGGTGTCATCGCAAATATCGTCTCGGGGCGTGGGCGGTAGCGGACTTTATCACGCTCAAGTATTGAGCCAGATCAACATTGCTGCTTTGCCATTGGAGGAAGCTGTGGAGACCGAATTAGCCAATGACCCGCGAAGAGGACTCGACATGACCAGCACTTTCTTTATTCCTGCTGTAAATATTATGGGTAACGGTTGCCTGGACGAGGCCATGACTGCGATTCGCAATTATGGTTTTCGCAAGGCCTTGATTGTGACCGACGCGGGGTTGGCCAAGGCGGGGGTTGCGACGCTGATCGCCGAGAAGCTCGCGTTGCAGGATATTGATTCGGTGATTTTCGACGGCGCCAAGCCCAACCCGAGCATTGCCAACGTCGAGGCGGGTTTGAAGGTGCTCAAGCAGCATCAGTGCGACTTTATTGTGTCGCTGGGTGGTGGTTCGCCCCATGACTGCGCCAAGGGCATTGCGCTGTGTGCCACCAATGGCGGGCATATCCGTGATTACGAAGGTGTCGACCGTTCGGCCAAGCCGCAATTGCCGCTGGTGTCGATCAATACCACGGCGGGTACGGCCAGTGAGATGACGCGCTTTTGCATCATCACTGATGAAGAGCGCCACGTGAAAATGGCCAT
Source organism: Pseudomonas fragi (assembly GCF_002269505.1). Taxonomy (GTDB): domain Bacteria; phylum Pseudomonadota; class Gammaproteobacteria; order Pseudomonadales; family Pseudomonadaceae; genus Aquipseudomonas; species Aquipseudomonas fragi_D. The sequence goes on from NZ_NQKQ01000002.1 coordinate 234,685, forward strand.
TGTCGATCGCAACGTGACGCCTTTGCTGTCGGTTAATGACCCTGAGTTGATGGTGGCGATGCCCAAAGGCCTGACTGCCGCCACGGGCATGGACGCATTGACCCACGCCATCGAGGCGTATGTGTCGACGGCAGCCAACCCGATTACTGACGCCTGTGCGATCAAGGCGATGGAACTGATCAGTCAAAACCTGCGCCAGGCGGTAAGTGATGGCAAGAATCTGACGGCGCGGGAGAATATGGCTTACGCGCAGTTCCTCGCGGGCATGGCCTTCAACAATGCCTCGCTGGGCTTTGTGCATGCGATGGCGCACCAGTTGGGTGGTTTCTACGACCTGCCGCACGGTGTGTGCAACGCAGTGTTACTGCCCCATGTGCAGACCTTCAACGCCAGTGTGTGCGCAGCGCGCCTGACCGATGTGGCCCATGCGCTGGGTGCCGATGTACGTGGCTTGAGCCCGGAAGAGGGCGCGCAGGCAGCCATTGCGGCGATTCGTACCCTGGCCAAAGACGTCGAGATTCCTGCCGGGCTGCGGGATTTGGGCGCCAAGCTGGATGACATCCCGATCCTGGCCACCAACGCGCTGAAGGATGCCTGTGGCTTTACTAACCCGCGCAAGGCTGATCAGGGGCAGATTGAAGAGATCTTCCGTAACGCGTTTTAACGGCTTGCCCTCACCCCAACCCTCTCCCGGAGGGAGAGGGGGCTGATCGGCGGTGTCTTCTGCCTTTAGTCCCCTCTCCCTCCGGGAGAGGGCTAGGGTGAGGGGTTTTTGGGCAGGTATAAAAAAGGCCGGGTTAATAACCCGGCCTTCTCATGTCTGGCTAAAAAAGCGCTTATTGCACTTCTACGGCCAGGCTGTCGCTGATTTTCTTCTGCCAGATCGCCGGGCCGGTGATGTGTACCGACTCGCCGTTGCTGTCGACTGCCACGGTTACCGGCATGTCTTTGACGTCGAACTCGTAGATCGCTTCCATGCCCAGTTCGGCAAAGGCCACCACGCGCGACTTCTTGATCGCCTGGGCGACCAGGTAAGCAGCACCACCCACGGCCATCAGGTACACGGCTTTGTGTTCCTTGATCGCTTCGATGGCGGTAGGGCCGCGCTCGGATTTGCCGATCATGCCCAGCAGGCCGGTCTGATCAAGAATCTGACGGGTGAACTTGTCCATCCGCGTCGCGGTGGTCGGGCCGGCAGGGCCAACCACTTCGTCACGCACCGGATCAACCGGGCCAACGTAGTAGATAAAGCGACCCTTCAGGTCGACCGGCAAGGTTTCACCCTTGTTGAGCATTTCGACCATGCGCTTGTGCGCCGCGTCGCGACCTGTGAGCATTTTGCCGTTAAGCAGGACGGTTTCGCCCGGCTTCCAGCTCTGTACGTCTTCCGGAGTCAGGGTGTCGAGGTTGACACGGCGGGCCGACGGGCCTGCTTCCCAGACGATTTCCGGGTAGGCGTCGAGCGGTGGCGCTTCGAGGGCTGCCGGGCCGGAGCCGTCGAGCACGAAGTGGGCGTGACGGGTGGCCGCGCAGTTCGGGATCATGCACACCGGCAGCGAAGCTGCGTGGGTCGGGTAGTCCATGATTTTGACGTCGAGCACGGTGGTCAGGCCGCCCAGGCCCTGGGCGCCGATGCCCAGCTGGTTGACCTTCTCGAACAGCTCGATGCGCATCTCTTCGATACGGTTGGACGGGCCGCGCTTGATCAGGTCGTGAATGTCGATGGATTCCATCAACACTTCTTTGGCCATCACTGCGGCTTTTTCCGCGGTGCCGCCGATGCCGATGCCGAGCATGCCCGGTGGGCACCAGCCCGCACCCATGGTCGGAACGGTCTTGAGCACCCAGTCAACGATCGAGTCGGACGGGTTGAGCATGGCCATTTTCGACTTGTTCTCGGAACCGCCGCCCTTGGCTGCCACGTCCACTTCCACGGTGTTGCCCGGGACGATGGAGTAGTGGATGACCGCAGGGGTGTTGTCCTTGGTGTTGCGACGGGCACCGGCCGGGTCGGCCAGGATCGAAGCGCGCAAGACGTTTTCCGGCAGGTTGTAAGCGCGACGCACGCCTTCGTTGATCATGTCGTCCAGGCCCATGGTGGCGCCATCCCAGCGCACGTCCATGCCGACGCGTACGAATACGGTGACGATGCCGGTGTCCTGGCAGATCGGGCGGTGGCCGGTGGCACACATGCGCGAGTTGATCAGGATTTGCGCCATCGAGTCACGGGCCGCTGGCGATTCTTCGCGCAGGTAGGCTTCGTGCATGGCCTGGATGAAGTCAACGGGGTGGTAATAGGAAATGAATTGCAGGGCGTCAGCAACGCTCTGAATCAGGTCGTCTTGCTTGATCACGGTCATGGGTCGCGCTCCTCTATAAGACGGGAACATACAATCAATAAGGTGTTTGCGACCTTGGTGTATCGGTCTGTCGGAAACATCTTCGCTGGGCATACCGGGCACGCATGACCGGTACAAAAACGGCGCGGCAGTATAACCCGGTACACTGCCTGATACACTCGTCGTAGCTCAATCAATGGTCGCAGACGTGGGAACGAGCCTGCTCGCGAACGACCTTCGCGAGCAGGCTCGTTCCCACATCAGAACTTCTACAGCCCTACTTTGCCACAGGAACCCGCAAGTGCCCGAATTACGCGTTGCCGACCGGCATTGGTCGGTTGCCGATGGCGCCAACCTGCTCGACGCTCTCAATCAGGCCGGTGTGGCGGTGCCCTACAGTTGCCGGGCGGGCAGTTGCCATGCCTGCCTGGTGCACTGTGTGCGTGGTGAACCCGCCGATCTCAAGCCCGAGGCCCTCGGTCGGGAGCAGCGTGAGCAGGGCTGGCGCCTGGCGTGCCAGTGCCAGGTGGTCGCAGATTTACAGGTGGAAACCTTCGACCCGTTGCGTGATGGCTTGCCGGCTGAAGTGGCGGCCCTCGACTGGCTGAGCCCCGGCGTGCTGCGCTTGCGTCTGTCGGTGCCGCGCCCGTTGCGTTATCGCGCAGGTCAGCATGTGGTGCTGTGGGCCGGTGGCATTGCGCGCCCCTATTCGTTGGCCAGTCTGCCCGATGAAGACCGCTTTCTGGAGTTTCACCTCGATTGTGCGCACCCCGGTGAGTTCGTCGATGCGGCGCGGCAGTTCAAGGTCGGTGACGTTGTGCGACTGGGCGAGTTGCGTGGCGGCGCGCTGCGCTATGACCCGGACTGGCAGGAGCAACCGCTCTGGCTACTGGCGTCGGGTACCGGCCTGGGGCCGTTGTATGGCGTATTGCGCGAGGCCTTGCGCCAGGATCATCAAGGCCCGATCCGGCTGGTGCATGTCGCCCGCGACCAGACTGAACATTACCTGCGCGATGAACTGCAGGCCTTGGCAGGGGCTTGTCCACAGCTTGTGGTCGAATACCTTGAGCGCCCGCAGTTGCCCGACTATCTGTTACAGATGCGTATCGTCTCGCGCCAGACCCACGCCCTGGTCTGCGGCCACCCCGACACGGTCGATGCCTTTGCCAGGCGCCTGTTTATGGCGGGCTTGGCGCGCAATCAGCTGTTGGCCGATGCCTTTTTGACGCGAAGCTGAGGGCACAAAAAAGCCCCGTCTGATCACTCAGGCGGGGCTTTGGGTTCAAGCTTTACAGGGCTTAAACCATTTTGTCGCCGACATGCAGGATCTTCATGCCGTTGGTGCCGCCGATGGTGTGGTAGCTGTCGCCCTTGGTCAGGATGACCCAGTCGCCTTTCTCCACAACGCCACGCTTGAGCAGCTCGTCAATCGCGGCCTGGCTGACCTGTTCTGGCGGCAGCGATGCCGGGTCGAACGGTACGGTGTAAACGCCACGGAACATCGCTGCGCGCGCCTGGGTCTCACGGTGCGGGGAGTACGCGTAGATCGGCACCGAAGAACGGATGCGCGACATGATCAACGGCGTGTAGCCGCTTTCAGTCAGGGCGATGATCGCTTTGACACCCGGGAAGTGGTTGGCGGTGTACATGGCCGCCAGCGCAATGCTCTGGTCGCAGCTTTCAAACGTTTTACCGATACGGTGGCTGGACGTTTTGCTGGTCGGGTGCTTTTCAGCGCCGACGCAAATACGCGCCATGGCCTGCACGGCTTCCAGTGGGTAGGCACCGGCAGCACTTTCAGCCGAGAGCATAACGGCGTCGGTGTAGTCGAGAACGGCGTTGGCAACGTCGGACACTTCGGCACGAGTTGGCATCGGGTTCTGGATCATCGACTCCATCATCTGGGTTGCAACGATCACTGCCTTGTTGTGGCGACGTGCGTGCAGGATGATTTTTTTCTGGATGCCCACCAGCTCGGCATCGCCGATTTCAACACCCAGGTCGCCACGGGCAACCATGACCGCATCGCTGGCCTTGATCAGGCCGTCGAGGGTTTCGTCATCGGCTACGGCTTCGGCGCGTTCAATCTTCGCGACCAGCCAGGCAGTACCGCCTGCTTCGTCGCGCAGTTGGCGGGCGTATTCCATGTCGGCAGCGTCACGCGGGAACGACACGGCCAGGTAGTCGACCTGCATTTCGGCAGCCAGCTTGATGTCGGCCTTGTCTTTTTCAGTCAGGGCCGGCGCGGTCAGGCCGCCACCGCGACGGTTGATGCCTTTGTGGTCGGACAACGGGCCGCCGATCAGCACGGTGCAGTGCAGCGCGTCGTCGGTGGCGGTGTCTACACGCATGACCACACGGCCGTCGTCGAGCAGCAGCTCGTCGCCGACGCCGCAGTCTTTAACCAGATCCGGGTAGTCGATACCGACCACTTGCTGGTTGCCTTCGGTCAACGGATGGCTGGTGGAGAAGGTGAATTGATCACCGATCTTCAGCTCGATCTTTTTGTTGGCGAATTTGGCGATACGAATTTTCGGGCCTTGCAGGTCGCCCAGCAGGGCGACGAAACGACCGTGCTTGGCAGCAATGTCACGTACCAGCTTGGCACGAGCCTTGTGCTCGTCGGGGGTGCCGTGGGAAAAGTTCAGACGGGCAACGTCCAGGCCAGCGAGGATCAGCTGTTCCAGCATTTCCGGTGAATTGCTGGCAGGGCCAAGTGTGGCAACAATTTTGGTTCGACGAACAGACATGCAAAGACTCCTGAGTTCAAGCGCTGCCAAAGGCTACTATGGTCTTTGGCTGTAGTCATTGTTCCTCTGCACTACTTTCTGCTTAAGTTGTGGTGCATCGGGTCTGTTGTCTGAAGAATCTGGCCGTGGGGTCGATACACTGTTGTGAACAGGAGATACCCCATGCGAATCATGCTCGTTTTATTGTTGGTCGCCAGCGCGACAGGTTGCACCCGTTGGTCGATGAACCACCATTTGAACAATGCTTACCGTGCTTACGACCGGGGCAATTGTGAAGCTGTAATGCTTGAGTTGTCCGAGGTTGATCGCGACAGCCGCAGTCGCCCGTACATCTGGCCACAAACAGCTATGCTCCGGGGACTGTGCCTTGAGCGTACGAAGTTTTACCTGGATGCGGCCCAGACTTACCAGTACATCATCAACGAATTTCCCAAGAGCGAGTACGCCTACCGGGCCAAGGCGCGGATCGAGACCCTGCGCATTCTCAAGTTCATCCCGGGCCCTGGTACAACCGCCCAGAGCGTACCGTTGACCATTCCATGATGGTCGAAATTTAAACTGGTCATTTGTAACCGGTTGGCTACTATTAAATTCGTTTGAGTGCCTTTTGTTTTCTGCTGTACTCAAAAGGTTGTTTATTCCTTCGGTTGTTTGATATGTCGAGCTTCAGGTGAAGGTGGCGAGCAGATTTACACGTAATCGTTGAACCGGGTGTGTGGGGCAGGGCGTTTCTAGACGCCAGCGCGGCCATGCTGAATGGCCTCTTTTTAGTGAAATCGAACATGGTCATAGAACGGCTTATCCAGCGGCACCAACTGAAGTTTTTCCTCCAGGTGTTCAATCGGTTCACAGATCAGCCCATTGGTTCTTTGGGCAATGTGTCCGATGGCGGGTTGATGCTGATCAGCCAGTTACCCATGTTGGTGGACGCCAATTTCGAGTTTCGTATAAAACTTCCCGACATTGACGGATTCCCGCCGTTTATTGATCTGACGGCGCGCTGCCTGTGGTGTCGCGAAGATGCAACGCCCAATTATTACGATTGCGGGTTTATCCTGTATCAGCCGCCTGCCGACTATGCCGGCTTGATCAGTGCCTTGCAGCGTTACTTCAGCTTTCAGCCCCTGCAGGCCTCTGCCTAGCGCAAGGGCTGGTCTTGCGCGGGTTTGAGCGCCTAGACTGTCGAGGTCTACTGCTCAGGAACCCCCCGTGACCTCTATCTTCTGGTACGACTACGAAACCACTGGCATCAACCCGCGCTGTGACCGGGCGGTGCAAGTGGCCGGCATCCGCACCGACCTTGATCTCAACGAAATTGATCATCCGGTCAATCTCTATTGCCAGCCCAGCGACGATATTCTCCCGCATCCGATGGCCTGCCTGATCACCGGTATCACGCCCGCCCGTCTCGAAGACAAGGGCCTGGGCGAGGCCGAGTTCATGACCCGCACCCATGCCCAGCTGGCATTGCCCGGCACCTGCGGGGCGGGCTACAACTCGCTGCGCTTCGATGACGAGGTTACCCGCTATAGCCTGTACCGAAATTTCTTCGACCCCTATGCGCGGGAATGGCAGGGCGGCAACAGTCGCTGGGACCTGATTGATGTGGTGCGCACCGCCTATGCCCTGCGACCTGACGGGATCGTCTGGCCTGAGGACGACGGGCGGGTGACCCTCAAGCTTGAGCGTTTGACGGCCGCCAACGGGATCGATCATGGCCAGGCCCACGATGCGTTGTCCGACGTGCGGGCTACCATAGCCCTGGCCCGGCTGATTCGTGACAAACAACCCAAGTTATATGATTGGTTATTCCAGTTACGCAGCAAACAACGGGTGCTTGATCACATTCGACTGTTGCAGCCCATGCTGCATATCTCCGGGCGTTTTTCGGCGGCCAGGCATTATGCCGGTGTGGTCTTGCCGCTGGGCTGGCACCCAAAGAATCGTAATGCACTGATTGTGTTCGATCTGCACTTTGATCCCCAACCTTTACTGGACATGGACGCCGCGGCATTACGCAAAATGCTCTATACCCGGCGTGAAGATTTACCCGACGGTCAATTACCCATTGCGCTAAAGCTGATTCAAATTAATCGTTGCCCGGTGGTCGCACCCTTGAATGTAGTGCGGGCCCAGGACCAACAGCGTTTGCAACTGGACATGGACCTCTATCACGCCCGAGCCCGTAGCCTTGTTGAGGCTCAGCAAGTTTGGCAAGACAAGTTGTCGGCCATTTATGCCCATGAAGACTTTACCCCCAGTGAAGATCCCGAGCAGCAATTGTATGACGGCTTTATCGGCGATCGAGACCGTCGACTGTGTGAGCAGGTCAGGCACAGTGACCCGGAGCAGTTGGCCAAAGATGCATGGCCATTTGATGATGAGCGTTTGCCCGAATTGTTGTTTCGCTACCGTGCCCGTAACTTTGCGCATACCTTGAGTGAACAAGAACTGCAGCGTTGGCAGGAGTTCTGCCAGCAACGTTTGACAGACCCGGCCATGGGCGCGCCTTTGACCCTGGACAGTTTTATGCGGGCAGCAGACGAACTCTCACGCAGTGCCACGCCTGCCCAGCTGAAGCTTCTGGCCGAGTGGCAGCGCTATGCGAAGGCATTGAGCCGACGCGTCGGGCTGAGCCCGCCAGACGAAAGGGGTGACTAAAAGTCAGGCAATAAAAAACGCCAGCAAGCTGGCGTTTTTAGTGGCATCGCAAAAAGAGTTGCGGGCCCGGTGTCACTTAGTCGAGCAAAGTAGCCCAACCTTCAACCACGTCGCCGCCCCACTTGGCTTTCCACTCTTTCAGAGTTTTGTGGTTGCCACCTTTGGTTTCAATCACTTCACCATTGTGTGGGTTTTTGTATTGTTTAACCTTACGGGCACGTTTGGTGCCGGTAGTTTTAACAACGCCACGCGGTGCTTTGCTAACTTTGGATTCTGGATCCAGCAGAGCGATGATATCGCGTAGCGATTTTTGGTATTCGCCCATCAGCGTACGCAGTTTGCCTTCAAATTCCAGCTCGGTTTGAAGTTTGTCGTCTTCGGACAGGTTCTTCAGGCGGGCTTGCAGTTCTTTGATGGCTTCTTCGGTTGCACGATATTCGTTGATCAAGGACATGAGGATAACCTTATGTTGAAAAGGATGTCAGGGAGACAGTGGCGCAATAGTAGTCAGACAGTTACTGCAAGTAAACATGAAAGGGCTATTTAATTTAAATTTTTATTCATTAACTTAGCCTCGCCAATATGCGCGCTATTAAATAGACCGCAGTACAGTGAGGTTAATAAGGACGATCAATAACATCGGTAATTGTCCGTCCTTTGCAGTGCAGGCCGCGTCGATGCTGGCGTGGCGCCTGTGGTGCGCGACCCGATGGCGCAGGCAGCGAGCCGCAACGAATACTGCAGTTTTGCTGCGCACTCGCTAGAATGGCGGCCTTAGTAAAGTTTTTGGAGTTTTCCCCTCATGCGCACTTTTCGGTTGGTGATTGCGTGCCCCGACGGCGTCGGCATTGTCGCCAAGGTCAGCAATTTCCTTGCCTCCCACAATGGCTGGATCACAGAAGCAAGCCACCACTCGGACGACCAGAGCGGTTGGTTCTTTATGCGTCACGAGATTCGTGCCGATTCCCTGCCGTTCGGCCTGGAAGCGTTTCGTGAGGCATTTGCCCCGATCGCCGAAGAGTTCTCGATGGAATGGCGCATTACCGATACGGCGCAGAAAAAGCGCGTGGTATTGATGGCCAGCCGCGAATCCCACTGCCTGGCAGATTTGCTGCACCGCTGGCACAGCGACGAGCTGGACTGCGATATTTCCTGCGTGATTTCCAATCACGATGACCTGCGCAGCATGGTCGAGTGGCATGGCATCCCGTTCTATCACGTACCGGTTGACCCGAAGAACAAAGAGCCGGCGTTTGCCGAGGTATCGCGACTGGTCAAGCATCACGATGCCGAAGTTGTGGTGCTGGCGCGTTACATGCAAATCCTGCCGCCTGATCTGTGCCGCGAATATGCAGGCCAGGTTATCAACATCCACCACAGCTTCCTGCCGTCGTTTGTGGGCGCCAAGCCTTATCACCAGGCATCGATGCGAGGCGTGAAGCTGATCGGCGCAACCTGCCATTATGTGACTGAAGAGCTGGATGCCGGTCCTATCATCGAGCAGGACGTGGTACGCGTCAGCCACAGTGACAGCATCGAGGATATGGTGCGTTTCGGTCGTGATGTCGAGAAGATGGTGCTGGCCCGTGGCCTGCGTTATCACCTTGAAGATCGCGTGCTGGTGCATGGCAACAAGACGGTCGTATTCTGATCGGTTATTGATTAACACAGTGGGAGCGAGCCTGCTCGCGAAGGATTGCAAGCGGAGGATGTGATGAGCGATCCACTCGACAAGGCGACATCCAGTGCTCCACTGACCTTGGGCGAGGGCTGTCTGAGTCGCTACGACCCGGATGCCCTCAGTCCTGAGGACGGCACCGATTTCCCCGGTGCCGCCGAGCTTTGGGAGCAGGAGCTACAAGCTGCAGGGCTGCAGCTTGTTGTGCCTGAAGCTTAAATCCTGAAACTGCCCACCAGATGTTTCAGGCGTGCAGCCTGCTGTTCCAGATCGGAACACGCGCGAAGGGTTGATTGAAGGTTTTCGACGCCTTCCTGATTCAGCGTATTGATCTCGGTAATATCCATATTGATCGACTCGACTACCGAGGTTTGCTCCTCGGTTGCCGTGGCGACAGACTGGTTCATGCCGTCGATTTCACCAATGCGCTCGGTCACGCTGATCAGGCGCTCTCCAGCACGGTTGGCGATCTCCACGCTGTCCTGGCTATGACGCTGGCTTTCTTCCATGGTGCTCACCGAACCGCGGGCACTGACCTGCAATTCCTCGATCATTTTTTGCACTTGCTGCGCCGATTCCTGGGTGCGGTGCGCCAGATTGCGCACTTCATCCGCGACTACCGCAAAGCCGCGGCCGGCTTCGCCTGCGCGGGCCGCTTCGATGGCCGCGTTCAGCGCCAGCAGGTTGGTTTGCTGGGAAATACTGGTGATCACTTCCAGGATCTGACCAATGTTCACCGTCTTGTCATTCAGTGACTCGATATGACCGCTGGATGTGCCAAGCATTTGCGACAGTTTTTGCATCGAGTTGATGCTGCGTTCTACCACTTGCTGGCCTTCTTCGGCCAAACCCCGTGCGTCGCTGGCCTGGTGCGAGGCCTGGGCGGCGTTGCGGGCGATTTCCTGTGCGGCTGCACCCAGTTCGTTGATGGCTGCCGCGACGCTGTTGGTGCGGCTGGCTTGCTCGTCAGAGTTGAGCATCGATGAGTTGGAGGCGCTGACAACTCGCAGGACCACCTCGTTGACTTGACCGGTGGCTGAGGCCACTTCGCTGATAGAGGCGTGAATGCGCTCGACAAAGCGGTTGAACGCGCTGCCCAGGGTTCCGAACTCATCCTGGGATTCCACGACCAGGCGGCGGGTCAGGTCGCCTTCGCCTTCGGCGATGTTCTGCATTGCACGGGTCATCACGTGCAGCGGTTGCATCAGCAGGCGAATCAACAGGCCGAGCAGGGCGATGATCGAAACCACGGCAATAACGGTGGCAATGATTGCCGACGTACGAAATTCAGTGAGCGCAGCGAAAGCCTGTTCCTTGTCAATCGACAGGCCGATGTACCAGTTGGCCGAGCCCAGCCCCTTGATCGGGGTAAAGCTGACGATCCGGGTTTTGCCATTGGCCTGGATCTCGCTGAACGCTGTGGTGATCGCGGGAGTATCCTGTGGATAGATATCCTTCAGGTTTTTGGTCGCCAGGCTTTTGTCCGGGTGCACCAGGATTTCACCGTCGGCGTCGATCAGAAAGGCGTAGCCCATACCGTTGAAATTCAGCGCATTGATACTGTCGATAATGGCTTGCAGGGTCATGTCGGCGCCGACTACGCCCAGGGTTTGCCCGGCCTTTTTCACCGGGGCCCCGATGGTTATAACCATCTGTCCGGTGGCCGCGTCTATATAAGGTTTGGTCAGGCTTGAGGCGCTGCTGTTGAGCGCATCCTTGTACCAGGGCCGGGTGCGCGGGTCGTAGCCATCAGGCATTTTGCTGTCAGGGCGAATGGTAAAACCGCCTTGGCTGTCACCAAAATACACTGACATAAAGGTACTGCTCAGGGTTTTTTGTTCCAGCAGGCTGGCCACTTGGGCGGGCTCTGGAGTCAGGGCGATGGATTCGGCGAGGTTTTGCGCCAGCAGGATCCGGCCGCCGAGCCAGGTCTGGATATTGTTGGCGGTGACACTGCCCATCTCGTGCAGGTAGTTGTCCAGGTTGTTGCGGATTGCATTGCGTTGCAGGTAGTCGTTGTACAGCGTAAATAGCGAAAAGGCGGCTATTACGATCAGGGACGCGGCAAGCAGGATTTTATGGCTGAAACGCAGGTTTTTATTCATGGCTTGAAGGGTCCGCTAAGGTCTAAAAGTGTGCGACATACACTCTGGTAAAGCGCGCGCTTGACAAGGCACTGCCAAAACACGGCAAGTTGCCTGGATATCAAGGCGCTTTACGACGCTAAATCCGGTTTTTTGTGGTCTAGCATTCAGTGTGTATCGACCCGCGATCGCGAAAGATTAATCAAAGGTGGCAAAATGCCTGACTCTTCTGCTCTAGTAATCGGCGCTGACCTTTCGGGCCAGCCCATCGCCCAGTCCTTGCGCCTGGCCAATCGCCACGGTTTGGTGGCGGGCGCCACGGGTACGGGCAAAACCGTCACGCTTCAACGTCTGGCGGAGCAGTTCAGCGATGCCGGAGTGGCTGTCTTCGCCGCCGACATCAAGGGTGACTTGTGCGGTCTTGGCGCTGCCGGCAACCCCCAGGGCAAAATCGCCGAACGGATTGCCGGGATGCCCTGGCTCAATTACCAGCCCAAGGCTTATCCGGTAACGTTGTGGGATATACAGGGCAAAACTGGCCATCCATTACGGACAACCTTGAGTGAAATGGGGCCGTTGCTGCTGGGCAGCCTGCTGGAGCTGACCGATAGCCAGCAGTCGGCCCTCTATGCGGCCTTCAAGGTGGCTGATCGGGAAGGCTTGTTGCTGCTTGATCTCAAAGACCTCAAGGCACTGCTTAATCACCTGCGTGACAACCCTCAAGTGCTTGGCGATGACGCGGCCCTGATGACCACGGGCTCCAGCCAGGCGCTGCTGCGACGTTTGGCGACCCTTGAGCAGCAGGGCGCTGAGGCCCTGTTCGGAGAGCCAGCACTGCAACTCGAAGATATTCTGCAGCCGGCCAAAGACGGTCGCGGGCAGATCCATCTGCTGGATGCCAGTCGCCTGGTGCATGAGGCGCCAAAGGTCTACGCCACGTTTTTGCTGTGGCTGCTGGCAGAGCTTTTTGAGCAGTTGCCCGAGCGTGGTGATACGGACAAACCTTTGCTGGCGCTGTTCTTCGACGAAGCGCACTTGTTGTTTGCCGGGACACCAAAGGCGTTGCAGGATCGTTTGGAGCAAGTGGTAAGACTGATTCGTTCCAAAGGTGTAGGGGTGTATTTCGTCACGCAATCACCGGCGGACTTGCCCGACACGGTGCTGGCGCAGTTGGGGTTGCGTATCCAGCACGGGCTGCGGGCCTTTACGGCCAAAGAGCAAAAATCCCTGAAAGCCGTGGCAGATGGCTTTCGTCCCAACCCTGCCTTCAGCGCGCTGGCCGTACTGACGGAGCTGGGCACGGGCGAGGCGCTGGTGGGCATGCTCGAGGAAAAAGGCACGCCGGCGATGGTTCAGCGCGTGCTGATTGCGCCACCGCAATCGCGCATAGGCCCACTTACTGAGGCAGAGCGGGCGGCACTGATCAGCAGTTCGGCGTTACTGGGGCGCTATGACAAGCCGGTTGACCGGGAGTCGGCTTACGAAATCCTTATGGCCCGCAAGGGCGTGGCACCGCAAGATCAGGCACAGACCCAGGCTGCGCCGCACGAGCCGGGGTTTCTTGATCAAGCGGGAGATTTTTTGGGCACGACAGCAGGCAAGGCCTTGCAGTCGATGGCACGCCAGGCAGCGAGCCAGATGGGTCGTCAGCTGGTGCGCGGCTTGCTGGGGTCGTTGCTGGGTGGCAGTAAGCGCAAATAAAAACGCTGTAGCCGCAGCCGCTGGCTGCGCCAACCGCAACAGGAAAACTGCAACTGTGGGAGCGAGCCTGCTCGCTCCCACAATAGGGCCAGGATCAGTCGGGTTTTGGCCGCGCGTGGCTCGCCAGGCGCTCAAGGGCGGCGCGCAGCGCAGGGTCGGTAATGCCTTCGGCCGTTGCCTGGATGGTCTGGGCGGCGTCGGCGGACAAATCCAGCGTGTGACCGGCGACCTTGGCCTGCACCGTTGGCGGCTGTACCTTGAACAGAATGCGGGTCAGGCTGGCAAACTCGTCAAAGGCCTGAAGTTGACGCAGCAAGCGTTTTTGCTGATAGCGCAGGCGAGTGGCCCAGTGGCCGTCTGTCACGATCAGCAACAAACTGCCTTCGCGCCATGAGGCAACGTGGCAATGCTCCCTCGCAGCTGGCTGAAGCTGGCTTTCGAGCAGGCGTTGCAGGTGTGCCAGGCGCTTGGCATGGCCGAAAATAGCTTTTAGGGGCTTGGCCTCGCGGAGCAGGACGGAGGGTGCCCGTGCTGGATGTGGGCGAAATGCCATGTTCAAACACCTGATAAAACAGAGCTGCAATCTTAGCAGATGCCTGCCTCTGACTGGTCCGGGCTAAGGTAAATCTGAATTTATTTATGAAATCAATGAGTAACTTCTTGTGCAAACGGGTTGAAGTTCAGCAAAAAGCCCTTATTTTAGGGAGGCCCCTTCACAACGCAGTACCAGTATCGTGGAATAACGCCACTTTCCTCACCGCCGTTTCCGGGTAGAATGCTCGTTCGCATGCGGCCATCAGGGCTGCTCGGGCGACTCTCGGGGCCGCCCTCCATCCCTATGTGTGGAAGATCCTGCCGATATGTTTGCGCCTTTGTTAAAGAAACTTTTTGGAAGCAAGAACGAGCGCGAAGTTAAACGCATGCTCAAGACAGTACAGGTCGTCAATTCCTTCGAAGAGCAGATGGTTGCCCTGACCGATGAGCAATTGCGCGCCAAGACCGAAGAGTTCAAGGCCCGCATAGCCAAAGGTGAGACCCTCGACCAACTGCTGCCAGAAGCCTTTGCGGTCTGCCGTGAAGCCGGCAAGCGTGTCATGGGCATGCGTCACTTCGATGTACAGCTGATCGGCGGCATGACCTTGCATGAAGGCATGATCGCAGAAATGCGTACGGGTGAAGGCAAGACCTTGGTAGCAACCCTGGGCGTTTACCTCAATGCGTTGTCCGGCAAGGGCGTACACGTTGTAACCGTGAACGACTACCTGGCTCGCCGGGATGCCAACTGGATGCGTCCGCTCTACGAATTCCTGGGCCTGACGGTCGGTGTTGTCACGCCGTTCCAGCCACCTCAGGAAAAGCGTGAAGCTTATGCGGCCGATATCACTTACGGCACCAACAACGAATTCGGTTTCGACTACCTGCGCGACAACATGGCTTTCAGCATGGAAGAAAAATTCCAGCGCGAGCTTAATTTCGCCGTAATCGACGAAGTCGACTCCATCCTTATCGATGAAGCCCGTACCCCGCTGATCATCTCTGGCCAGGCCGAAGACAGCTCCAAGCTGTACATCGAAATCAACAAGCTGATCCCGCGCCTTGAACAGCACATCGAAGAAGTTGAAGGCGAAGTCACCAAGGCTGGCCATTACACGATCGATGAAAAAACCCGCCAGGTTGAGCTGAACGAAGCCGGTCACCAGTTTGTAGAAGACATGCTGACCCAGATCGGCCTGCTCGCCGAAGGCGAAAGCCTGTACTCGGCACACAACCTGGGTTTGTTGACCCACGTATACGCTGCACTGCGTGCTCACAAGCTGTTCCATCGCAACGTTGAATACATCGTTGAAGACGGTCAGGTATTGCTGGTCGACGAACACACCGGCCGTACCATGCCGGGTCGTCGTCTGTCCGAAGGCCTGCACCAGGCGATCGAAGCGAAGGAAGGCCTGAACATCCAGGCCGAGAGCCAGACCCTGGCCTCGACCACCTTCCAGAACTACTTCCGTCTGTACAACAAGCTGTCGGGTATGACCGGTACTGCAGACACCGAAGCGTTCGAATTCCACCAGATCTACGGTCTGTCGGTGATGGTTATCCCGCCGAACAAGCCGCTGGCGCGTAAAGACTACAACGACCTGGTGTTCCTCACTGCGGACGAGAAGTACGCCGCGATCGTGGCCGACATCAAGGACTGCATGGCCAAGGGCCGTCCGGTGCTGGTGGGTACGGCGACCATCGAAACCTCCGAGCACATGTCCAACCTTCTGAAGAAGGAAGGCATCGAGCACAAGGTTCTGAACGCCAAGTTTCACGAAAAAGAAGCTGAAATCATCGCCCAGGCCGGTCGTCCGGGCGCGCTGACCATTGCTACCAACATGGCCGGTCGTGGTACCGACATCCTGTTGGGCGGTAACTGGGAAGTGGAAGTAGCCTCCCTGGAAAACCCGACCCCTGAGCAGATCGCGCAGATCAAGGCTGACTGGCAAAAACGTCACCAGCAAGTGCTGGAGTCGGGTGGCCTGCACGTGATCGCTTCCGAGCGTCACGAGTCGCGCCGTATCGACAACCAGTTGCGTGGTCGTGCCGGGCGTCAGGGTGATGCCGGTTCGAGCCGTTTCTACCTGTCGCTGGAAGACAGCCTGATGCGCATCTTCGCCTCTGACCGGGTGAAGAACTTCATGAAGGCCCTGGGCATGCAGTCCGGCGAAGCGATTGAGCACCGCATGGTGACCAACGCGATCGAGAAGGCGCAGCGCAAGGTTGAAGGTCGCAACTTCGATATCCGCAAGCAATTGCTGGAGTTCGATGACGTCAACAACGAACAGCGTAAAGTGATTTATCACATGCGTAACACGTTGCTGGCAGCCGAAAACATCGGTGAGACCATCGCCGACTTCCGCAAGGATGTACTGGACAGCACCATCAGCGCTCACATTCCGCCACAATCGTTGCCGGAACAGTGGGACGTCAAAGGTCTGGAAGCAGCCATCGAAAGCGGCTTCGGGGTGAAACTGCCGATCCAGCAATGGCTCGACGAAGATGATCACCTGTACGAAGAAACCCTGCGTGAGAAGCTGCTCAGCGAGCTGAACGCAGCTTACAACGAGAAAGAAGAGCAGGCCGGTGCTGAAGCATTGCGCACGTTCGAGAAGCAGATTGTGCTGCGCGTTCTGGATGACTTGTGGAAAGACCACCTGTCGACCATGGACCATCTGCGCCACGGTATCCACTTGCGCGGTTATGCGCAGAAGAACCCGAAGCAGGAGTACAAGCGCGAGTCGTTCAACCTGTTCTCCGAGCTGCTTGACTCGATCAAGCGCGACTCGATCCGTGTGTTGTCCCACGTACAGGTTCGTCGCGAAGATCCGGTTGAAGAAGAAGCACGTCTGCGTCAGGAAGCTGAAGATCTGGCCTCGCGCATGCAGTTCCAGCATGCCGAAGCGCCGGGCCTTGATCAGCCGGATGCGATGGCCCAGGTGCTGCAAGGTGCTGACGTCGAAGATGTTGTGGCGGCAACCGAGCCTGCTCGTAACGAGCAGAGACTGGGTCGCAACGAGCTGTGCTACTGCGGCTCGGGCAAGAAATACAAGCACTGTCACGGGCAAATCAACTAAAGCCCGCTTCAACTGCTGAAACACCTGCGCCGCGACCGGCATTAGCCGTCGCGGCGTTTTACCATTGAATTCCCGTCCTTTTGCGGCGGCGCACAGAACTTTTTAGGAGCGCGTCATGGCTGTTGGTCTTGGTCCTTTGCCTGTTTTGCACCCGGTGGCCGGTTTTGAACTGGGTATCGCTTCTGCCGGTATCAAGCGCGCAGGGCGCAAGGACGTGGTGGTTATGCGCTGCGCCGAAGGCTCCAGCGTAGCGGGTGTTTTCACCCTGAATGCGTTTTGCGCGGCGCCTGTGATTCTGGCCAAACAACGTGTGCAAGGCCCGGTTCGCTACCTGCTGACCAACACGGGCAATGCCAACGCCGGCACCGGCGAGCCGGGGCTGATCGCTGCAACCCGAACCTGCGCCAGGCTGGCTGAGCTGACCGGCGTCGATGCCAGTGCCGTGCTGCCATATTCCACCGGGGTGATTGGCGAGCCGTTGCCGGTTGAGAAGATTGAAGGCGCACTGCAGGCTGCCTTGGACGATCTGTCCGAGAACAACTGGGCTGAAGCTGCAACCGGCATCATGACTACCGACACTCTGCCCAAGGGTGCCAGCCGCCAGTTTGAACACGAAGGCGTGACCATCACCGTGACCGGTATCAGCAAGGGTGCGGGCATGATTCGTCCAAACATGGCCACCATGCTGGGCTATATTGCCACCGACGCCAAAGTTGCTCGCGACGTGTTGCAAAACCTGCTGCTTGACGGTGCGAACAAGTCGTTCAACCGCATCACTATCGATGGCGATACCTCGACCAACGACTGCTGCATGCTGATAGCCACCGGCAAGGCTGCCCTGCCTGAAATCAGCGAAGCCAGCGGCCCGCTATTTGCCGCGTTGAAACAGGCGGTGCTGGAAGTCTGCATGGAAGTGGCACAGGCCATTGTGCGTGACGGTGAGGGTGCTACCAAGTTTGTCACCGTTGAAGTGAATGGCGGCGCCAATCACCAGGAATGCCTGGACGTGGGTTACACCGTTGCTCACTCGCCACTGATCAAGACCGCCTTGTTTGCCTCGGACCCGAACTGGGGTCGCATTCTGGCCGCGGTCGGCCGCGCTGGCGTGCCGGATCTGGACGTCAGCAAGATCGATGTGTTCCTGGGTGAGGTGTGCATTGCCAGCGGCGGCGCCCGTTCGGCCACTTACACCGAAGAGCAGGGCTCGGCAGTGATGGCGCGCGAAGAAATCACCATCCGCATCGAGCTGGGTCGTGGTGCCTGCAGCGAGACCATCTGGACCACTGACCTGTCCCACGAATACGTGAAAATCAACGCCGAGTACCGTACCTAAGTCGTCTCGACATCACGGGGTTGTCAGCCGATCCTGCGCGGGCAGCACCGTGATGCCTTGAGGGCATCAGATCTTCCCCCTATTTTTCAAGGTGTCTGTGTATGAGCTTCCACCTGATCATTGGCGACAAGTTGCACTCATCGTGGTCCCTGCGTGGCGCGTTGGCGCTGGATCTGGCGGGTGCTCCCTACACTGAGACACTGATAAAACTGGGTCAACCGGATACCCGGGCACTGATCCTGCAGCATTCGGCAACGGGCAAAGTACCGTTGCTCAAGACCGAGCATGGCACCATTGCCGATACATTGGCGATTGCCGAATACCTCAACGAACGCTTCCCGGCGAGCCAATTATGGCCAGCAGACGTGGCTGCGCGGGCGCAGGCGCGATCGGCCTGTGCACAAATGCACAGCGGCTTTTTTGCCTTGCGAGGCAATCTGCCATTTGATTTGAGCCATGATCAGGCGCTGGTACCCATGCCGGCCGAGGCGCAGGCCGACATCGAACGCATCACTGCCCTGTGGGCAGAGTGCCGTGCCGTGGCTACCGAGAGCGGGCCGTATCTGTTTGGGCGGTTGAGTGTGGCTGATGCGTTTTTCGCGCCGGTTGCCGTGCGCCTGCGTACTTATCGCGTGGAGCTGTCAGCAGAAGATCAAGCGTATATCGACGCCATTTACCAATGGCCTGCGTTCAAAGCCTGGCAACAGGCCGGATTAGAGGAAGTACAAGGGTGAAACGAGTTCATGTGGCTGCGGCCGTTATCCGAGGCGCAGACGGCAATATTCTGATCGCTCGTCGCGCGGACACTCAGCATCAGGGCGGCCTGTGGGAGTTTCCCGGCGGCAAGGTCGAGGCCGGGGAGTCGGTCGAAGCTGCACTGGCGCGCGAGCTGAAAGAAGAACTGGGCATTGTGGTCGAGGCGGCCCGGCCTTTGATCAAGGTTCAGCATGACTATCCGGATAAGCAGGTTCTGCTGGATGTGTGGGAAGTCTCGGCGTTTGCCGGCGAACCTCATGGTGTAGAAGGTCAGCCATTGGCTTGGGTCAGTCAGCGCGAGTTGGTGGACTACAGGTTCCCTGAAGCCAACCAGCCCATTGTGGCGGCTGCCCGCTTGCCCGATCAGTACCTGATTACCCCGGATGGCCTGGAAACCCCAGAGCTGTTGCGTGGCATTCAGAAAGCCATTGCCGGCGGGATCAAGCTGGTTTCGCTGCGTGCGCCCAATGGCTACGACCCCAAGTACCGTGACCTGGCTGTGGATGCGACCGGTCTGTGTGCCGGTAAGGCACAGTTGATGCTCAAGGGGCCGCTGGAGTGGTTGGGAGATTTCCCTTCGGCCGGCTGGCATCTGACCGCCGCGCAACTGCGCAAGTACGCCGCCAAGGGTCGGCCATTGGCCAAAGACCGCTGGCTGGCCGCTTCCTGCCATAACGCCGAAGAACTGGCGCTGGCTGAACAGATGGATGTGGACTTTGTGACCTTGTCGCCGGTGCTGCCGACCCAGACTCACCCGGATACACAGCCACTGGGTTGGGAGCAGGCGCAGCAACTGATTGCCAATTTCAGCAAGCCGGTATTTTTGCTGGGTGGACTCGGCCCTGATGATCGCCAGCAGGCGTGGCAGATCGGTGCCCAGGGCGTGGCGGGTATTCGGGCGTTCTGGCCGCAGGTTTGATGTGATCCGCAGGCTGTTGCAGGGCCTGCGGCGGCATGCACGCTCTGTAGTAGCTGACGAGTAGAACGAGGCTGCGTTCGGTTTGGTGCGCCACTGCGACGCAGCAGTCGTAAAACCATGCGGCTCGGTGTTTCAGAGCTACCGCGTCTATTGGGTTTACGACGACTGCGTCGTCGGACGCAGCCTCGTTCTACTCGTCAACGACTACAAATGAACGTTATTAAGCCTTTGGTTTGGCTGCCGCCTGCCAGAGGATCTCGGCAACGCCCTGGCGCTTGGCAATCAGGCGCGCGGCGACAAACAGCAAGTCAGACAAACGATTGATATACGCCAGCCCCGCACCTGCCAGTGGCTCCAGTGCATTGAGCTGCTGGCAGCGGCGTTCGGCACTGCGGGCCAGGCTGCGGCAAATATGGGCCTGGGCAATCAGACTCGAACCGCCGGGCAGAATGAAGTTCTCAAGCGGCCCTAATTCCTCATTCCAGCGATCTATCGCGGTTTCAAGCCGTTCGATCTCAGCCGCGTTGAGTGCCTGATACTCTGGCATCGCCAATTCCCCCCCCAGGTCAAACAAGCGGTGCTGACAGGGCTCAAGCACTTCGATCAGCTCATTGAGCCCTGGCTGGCTGGCACTGTGCTCGATGAGCCCGGCCAGGAGCAGGCCGACCTGACTGTTAAGCGTATCGACTTCGCCGATGGCTTCAATGCGCGGGTGATCCTTGGGAACGCGGCGGCCGTCGCCAAGCCCTGTTTCGCCCTTGTCGCCGGTGCGGGTGTAAATTTTCGATAAGCGAAAGCCCATGTTTACAGTTCCACGGTGGTTGGTTCGGGGGAGGCCGGCGGGTTGCCGGCCAATGGCAGGCGCAGGGTAAAGCAGGTGCCTTGGCCCTGTGTTGAGTGCACTTCCATTTGGCCCTTGTGGTTGTTGGTAATGATGAAGTACGACACGGACAAGCCAAGCCCCGTGCCCTGGCCAACTTCCTTGGTAGTGAAGAAGGGTTCGAAAATACGTTTGCGTACAGCCTCGGGCATGCCGATACCGTTGTCTTCGACCTGAATTTCAGCCCAGGGCGGATTGAGCCTGGTGCGCAGGATTATGCGCCCCGGCTCGCTCTGGTCGGCACGCTGATGAATCGCCTGGGCGGCGTTCTTCAGCAAATTGAGCAACACCTGCTCCAGCTCGTTGGGGATACCGGGCACCGGCCCCAGTTGTGGGTCGAACTGGCGAGTGATGGCTTGCCCCAAAAAGTCAAAACCAATGGCCAAGTCGAAATCATTGCTGGCGATGTCCAGAGCCTGATCAATCAGGGCCGACAGATCACAGGGGCTCATCTGCCGGTTGCTGCGGCGGCTGAAGCTGAGCATGTGGGTGACGATTTTCGCGGCACGTGCTCCAGCCTGTTGAATACCATCTAATAACTGCGGAATTTCCCGGGCCTGCAGGTAGTGATTGACCACTTCCAGGTCTATACCGGTCTGTTCGGCTTGTTCGATGTTCTTGGGCAGGTCGCTGGACAGGCGTCGGCGAATGTTCTGCACGTTATGCAGGATGGCTCCCAACGGATTGTTGATTTCGTGGGCCATGCCGGCAGCCAGGCCCCCAACGGAGAGCATTTTTTCCGATTGCACCATCATATCTTCCAGCGACAGGCGCTGGGTGATGTCATCGATACGGATCACCACCCCGCGCCCACCACCGCCCATGAGGGGGTAGAAGGTCAAGGCATAATGGCGGGCGTCTTCGCCCTGGGCCCAGGTAACCCGTTCGATTTTTGCGACCTGATGGTGCTCAATCGTGTCCTTGAGTTGAGGGAGGAACGGCTTGAGAGGTGCAAATGCCAACTCTACGGGCTTGTTCAGCGCTTCATCCAGTTGTGTACCGGAGAGGGCGCTGGCCTCCTGGTTCCATTGGGTCACATAGAGCTGTTCGTCCAGTGCAATCAGCGCCGAAGGCATGGAGTCGATGATGCAGTTGAGGTAGTTCTGAAAGCCGGTGAGTTTTTTCTCTATTTTGCTGCGTACCTGTACTTCCAACTCCAGTTTGCGATTGGTGTTACGGGTTTCTTCGGCCAGCGACTGCGCCTGATCGTACGCCTGGCGGGCTTCGTCACGTGCGCGCTTGAGCGCTTGATCCCGTACTTCAATGCGCGACAACATGGTGTTGAATGCCTCGGCCAGGCTGCCGATTTCATCGTTGTTGCCGGGCGCCGCGCGCAATGCGTAGTTTTCTTCGCGGGTAACCTGACGAGACAATTCTTCGAGGCGATGAATGGGTTGGGTGATCAGGTGCTTGATCTGGCGGGCCACCACGAACCAGAGCAAGACGCTGAACACCAGGATGCCCAGGCTGGCCGTCAGCGTGCCGGTGTAGAACGCCATCGGCAGTTCACTGCTGGCGATCAGCAGCAGATGCCCGGGCGGTTGGTCGCCGTGGTGCAGACGGGTGATTTGATGGCTGCGCAGTTCGGTAAGGCTCCAGGCCTCAAGCTGGCGATAGTGCTCGGGGAGCGGCAGATGTTCGCCATGCTGCAATTGCACCAGCAGGTTGCCCGCGCTGTCATACACCGCCGCTGCACGCAGGGGGGCGTAGCTGCCGATCTCGTTGAGCAGCGCTTTGGCGCTCTGCGGCGAGTCCAGCGCGTGGGTGATCAGATCGGGGTTTGCAGTCAGCTTGCCCAGGGTTTGCAGGGCTTGCGGAGCGGTGCTCTCGTGGGAAATCCAGTACGCCACGCTGATAAACGTCAAGTTTGCCACCAACAATACGGTGGCCAGCAAGGCGAGCAGGGCGGCCAGCAACTTCTGGCCTACCGGGAGGTTTTCAAGGCGCTGGCGCAAGGGCATGAGATGGCCATTTGATAAAAAAACAGAAGGTCAGGGTAGCGCGCCCCTCAGTTGCAGGGCAATCCGCGCTGGCGCAGGAGCTCGCTCAAGCGTTGGTGCAGATCATGCAAATGCGCTGCGGCGAACTGTCGGTTGCGGGCGGCAGTGCAAGCGTAGCCCAGCAAGTAACCGATTTCGGTGCGTCGGCCCTGGCTGACATCTTGATGCATCGATGAGTAATTGTTGGCCGTGGCCTGGATTACTCGGTGAACCTCGGTCGCCAGGTCGATGGCGGCTTCTGCCTGGCCGCAGTGTTCCAGCAAGGCGCTGAGTTCGGCGCACAGGGTGTTCACTTCGTCTTCATGGGCTTGCAAGCCGCCATTGCGGCAATCATGGAGCACCGTCAGAGGGTTGATCGCACAGTTGAGGGCCAGTTTGCGCCACAAGCGGCTCAGAATATTCTCACTCCATTCGTGGGCGATACCACTGAGCTCAAGCGCTGTCAGCCATTGTGGGGCAGGGCCCTGCTGGGGGTCGCCCAACCAGGTATGGCCACGCCCGGCAAACACTACCCGCCAGTCGCCATCGCGATAGGCGCCTTCAGTGCTGGAGGCGAAGATGCAGCGTGCGTGGGGCACCTGAGCGGCAACGGCCTGCTGGCTGCCGAGGCCATTTTGCAAGAGGATCAGTTCGGCATCCGGGGTCAGGCGCCCGGAGATTTTCTTGACGGCCTGCTCGGCGTCGTATGCCTTGCATGTGACCAGCAAGCGCTGAATCGGCTCTTCGGTTTCAGGTGTTTGCGCACTGATGGACCATTGTTGCGAATCTTGGTCTTCAATCAGGGTCAACCCTTGCGCGGCTTTATAGGCTTGTAGGCGGTCGTCATTGCGCAGGATGAGGGTGACGGGCAGGCCGGCGCGTGCCAGTCGTGTTGCCCACAGCATTCCCATGCTGCCTGCACCTAAAATGTGCCAGGTCGTGCCAGCCTGTGCCGGTGCGTTTGAGGGCGTTTGTGGGATGGCCGAATCTGGCATGTGAGCTCGCAAGTGAATGAAGTCGAAGAACCGCTATAATGCCCGCGCATTTTAACTGTCAGGTCAGGCGTGCTCCATCTGTGTTGAGCGCGCCCTTTATTATTGGAGAAATTACATGCCGTCGTTCGACGTGGTATCCGAACTGGACAAGCACGAAGTCACCAACGCCGTCGAGAACGCCGTCAAGGAACTGGACCGTCGTTATGACCTCAAGGGCAAGGGTACTTTCGAGTTCAAGGAAAAGGATTTGACGGTCAACTTGACCGCTGAAGCCGACTTCCAGCTCGAAGCCATGATCGAGATCCTGAAGCTGGCACTGGTCAAGCGCAAGATCGACGTTCAGTGCCTTGAGGTCAAGGACGCTTACGCTTCGGGCAAATTGATGAAGCAGGAAGCGGTGCTTAAGGAAGGTATTGATAAAGAGCTGGCGAAAAAGATCGTCGCTCATGTCAAGGACGTCAAGCTCAAGGTTCAGGCCGCCATTCAGGGCGAGCAAGTGCGTATCACTGGCAAAAAACGTGATGACCTGCAAGAAGCCATCGCTGCGTTGCGTGCCAAAACGTTCGACATGCCGCTGCAGTTCAACAACTTCCGCGACTGATCACCGCCCGGGGAACCTCTGGCGATCATTGACGTCCGATTTTCCTGGGCGCTGCACAAACGATTGAGCTGCCAGGGTGGCTCGATCGTTTTGCTGAATAAATGACGCTGGCAGGTAATGGCGTGAGGAGATAAAAATGGATTTGAACACTGAAGTTGATCAATTGATCAAGGCCTCCCAGGCCTGGGTTCCGATGATCATGGAGTACGGCAGCCGCGTGCTGCTGGCACTGGTTACGCTGGCTGTCGGCTGGTGGCTGATCAACCGGCTGACGACCAAGATCGGTCAGTTGCTGGCGTTGAGAAAGGCTGATCTTGCGCTGCAGGGCTTTATCAGCAGCCTGGCCAATATCATTCTCAAGATACTGCTGATTGTCAGCGTTGCCTCGATGATTGGTATTCAAACCACTTCATTTGTGGCGGCCATTGGTGCTGCGGGTCTGGCTATTGGCCTGGCGCTGCAGGGTAGCCTGGCCAACTTTGCCGGCGGGGTACTGATTCTGTTGTTCCGCCCGTTCAAGATCGGTGACTGGATCGAAGCACAGGGCGTGAGCGGGACTGTCGACAGCATTCAAATCTTCCATACCGTGCTGCGCACCGGTGACAACAAAACCGTCATCGTGCCAAACGGTAACCTGTCCAACGGCATCATCACCAACTACAACCGTCAGCCGACGCGCAAGGTGGTGTTTGATGTGGGCGTGGACTACGAGGCGGACCTGCAGAAGGTGCGTGAAGTGTTGCTGGCGCTGGCCGATGACCCGCGCGTGCTGAAACAGCCTGCTCCGGTTGTGGTGGTGACTGCCCTGGGCGAAAGTGCGATCACCATGTCGCTGCGCGTTTGGGTTAACACGCCGGATTACTGGGATGTGCTGTTTATGCTTAACGAGCACTCCCGTGATCGCTTGAAGGCCGAAGGTGTTGATATTCCTTTTCCACAGCGTGTAGTTCGTGTGGTTCAGGAAGTAGCGGCACAATAAGGCCGGACACTGTATCTGATTGTTGAGTCAGGTTCGGGTAAACAATTAAAGGGGCTGATGCCCCTTTAATTGTTTTTGTCGCTTGTGGTCACCGTTGCGAATGCAAGATCGGACACATATCTATAACTGATAATTAGTTGCATTCGATGTTGTTAGTTAGCTTGCTATATAACTTGGTTTTATGTCGGCCAATAAAAAGCCACGCCCTGAGACAGGTGCGTGGCTTTCACTAAACAGTGTGTTTGCAACTAGAGCCCTAAGGCCTTGGTTACAAGATGTTCAGTGGGTACTCGGCAATGATACGTACGTCGTTGTTGTCTGTGCCGTTTACGCTGTTGTTTCCGTTGGTGCGGTAAACCGCGCTACGCAGACGCAAGGACAGGTCTTTGGCCGGGCCTTCCTGCAATACGTATTTGGTCTCGAAGTCGAACTCGTGCTCTTTGCCTTCGCCCGTGCTGGTGGAGATGTTGTCACCTTTCACGTAGCGCGCCATGAAGCTCAGGCCTGGCACGCCGTAGCTGGCCATGTTCAGGTCGTAGCGACCCTGCCAGGAGCGTTCGTCACGCTGGTTGAAGTCGGAATATTGCACGGAGTTGGCAAGGAAAATGGTGCCGTTGCCGTCTACGCCGTAGTAGTAAGCGCTGTCACCGGTAGAGCGCTGGTGAGCGATGGTGAACTTGTGAGCGCCCAGGCTGTAGGCGGCTGCCAGGCTCCAGATCTTGTTGTCCACGTCCCCAGCACGTTCCTGGCCCTGGCTGGAAGTTCTATAGCCGTTGAAGTCGAAGTTCAGGGCTTGAGACTCTGCGATTGGCAGGGTGTAGTTCAGGTTGATGTACTGCTTCTTGAAGTAGTCATCAACATCGGATGCGGCAATGCCACCAACGAAATTGTCAGTGAACTGGTAGGTTGCGCCGGCAATGTTGGCGGCGGTCAGGCCTGGTTTGCCCTTGCCGTTGATGCTGTCGCGCGCCATGCCAGTCTGGGAGCTCAGTGCGGTGAAGCGACCTGCGTTCAGCTCCAGGCCTTTGATTTCCTTGCTGGTGATCAGGGTGCCGGTAGCAACCTCTGGCAGCAGACGGCTGTCGTCAGTGGAGAAAACCGGGCTGGCGACGAACTGGTTGCCGTATTTCAGCTCAGTGTCGGACAGGCGGAATTTGACCGCACCGCCGATTTTACCTTGAGAGTCTTCTGGAGAACCGTCGCTTTTGCTGGCGAACAGGCCGTTGCCCTGGCGCCCAGCGCCGCCATCCAGGCGCACTGTGCCCATGGCAAAAGCATCAACACCGACACCAATGGTGCCTTGGGTGAAACCGGACTGGTAGTTGAGCAATTCGCTCAGGCCCCAATCTTCACGGTAGCCGCTTTTGCCACCGTTGGTTGGGTTGCTGGCGCCGTTACGGAAGTCGCGGTTCATGTACAGCATGCGGGTTTTGGAAGTCAGTGTGCTGTCTTCAACGAAACCTTTTGCGTCGTCCTGGGACGAGGCCATTGCGAACTGCGTAGTACCGGCTGATACAGCCAGGGCGATCATGCTCCACTTCATCACGCGCATCGTGATTTGCTCCTTTGGTTTTTAGGAAGAGTACTGCCGTCCCACCTTGGTTTATTATCTGGGCGGCTCTTTCTTTTTGTGTCGGCGCAAACTTATATCACGCCGGCAATATTGGCGATACTTGCTCTCATAAGCTTTCAGCTTCTTTACAGCTATGTCGCAAATGGCACCCCGCATGTCGCTAACGCTTAGCTTAGAGCCGTTTTTCAGCATCTATTCAGTGCTGTTTTCAGTGTTGGCAAATGATTGATTTCATGTGGCCTACAATGAAAATTCAAAATTCCTACAATTTAGCTAGTGTTATTTATCGTCAGTCTGCTGTGCTCCTGCTCAGGCCTGGCGAAGGTGTCAATGGTCTATGCAACAAGCATGCTCAAATCTGTGGCTAGATGAAAAATAAATAATATTGTGCGTTTTTGAGCTACGAGGCCTGATCTTGCTTGGGTCAAACGGCGATAAAGCTGTGTCCGGGGTGTTGTTTTTTGTTGCAAG
This sequence comes from Pseudomonas fragi, assembly GCF_002269505.1. Taxonomy (GTDB): domain Bacteria; phylum Pseudomonadota; class Gammaproteobacteria; order Pseudomonadales; family Pseudomonadaceae; genus Aquipseudomonas; species Aquipseudomonas fragi_D. The sequence goes on from NZ_NQKQ01000002.1 coordinate 261,998, forward strand.
GAGTAGTGCTTGTCCCGGATTTACGTCTGAAGCGTTACCGGTTAACACCTGCTGGGGTGGCCGGTGACGTTTTTGCGCACTAAAAGCACTCGTTTTGTGCAGTTTTGGTGCACAAGTGTCCGAATACTGTTGATTGGGCGTGCAGTGCAGCATTTCACCCGTACTTATAGGGCCGGCGACGTGATGCCGGTCGCAATCAAGGGTATCCTTGAATGCTGTCATCTGGCCTGCGGTGAATAACACCGGGGGGCGGGTTGTACTGAAATGAACGGTCAAACAGGAGATCTCCCAGTGTTCGCTTTGGATACACGTCTTCAAGAGGATACCTGGCTGATAGGGGACTTCCCCTTGTGCCGCTTGCTGCTTTCCAATGATTCGAATTACCCCTGGTTTATCCTGGTTCCGCGACGCGAGGGTATAACCGAACTGTTTCAATTGGATGACGCCGACCAGCAACGCATGTGGGCTGAGACCACTGCTTTGGCGCGGGTGCTGAAAGAGCTGTTCGATGCGGATAAAATGAATGTTGCCACGCTTGGTAATGTGGTCAGTCAGTTGCACATGCATGTGATTGTTCGTTATCAGGCCGATGTGGCGTGGCCAGGGCCGGTCTGGGGCAAGCATCCTGCAGAGCCTTATGCGCCGGCAGATGTGCGTGCTATCCGGGACAGGCTGGCGTCGGCTCTTGACGCAAGTTTTACTATTTCGGAGGGTTGATCGTGACGCTTGAAGCGCGAGTGATGGACCTTGAGAGCCGCTTGGCTTTTCAGGATGACACTATTCAGGCATTGAATGATGTGCTGGTGGCCCAGCAAAATGCAGTGGATCGTCTGCAGATGCAGATGGCCGCCTTGCTCAAGCGCCAGGAAGAAATGGGCGGGCAGTTCGAGTCTTTTGAAGAAGAGGCTCCGCCACCGCACTACTGATTGTTTTGTGCAGGCATAAAAAAACCGCGATTCAGCCCGGCTGATCGCGGTTTTTTTCAGGCTTGAATCAGCGGCGCGGCAATGCTGCGATCACGTCTTCGGCCTGCAGGCCCTTATCGCGGTTCATGACCGAGAACTCGACACGTTGCCCTTCCACCAAAACACGGTGGCCTTCGCCACGAATAGCGCGAAAGTGTACAAAAATATCATCGCCGGAATCGCGGGAAATAAAGCCGAAACCCTTTGAGGTGTTAAACCATTTGACAGTTCCCGTATCGCGGTTGGTCATGTCATAGCTTTGCGAGGACGACGAAGGTGACGATTTATAAAAGCTGACAGCAAGATGAAGCAGCACGGCAATAACAGCAGGCGTCAGGCCCAGGAGTACAGCGGGCTGATCCCCGATCGGTAGAAGCAAGCCGAACAGGGTCAGTGTTTGCAGGACAACGGACAGTACCAGCAGCGCACTGACCAGATTCTGCAATTGATGGCGAGGGCCTTTATTCCAGAATGGAATAACTGGGGCCAGTGTCAGGTTCAGCAGGCCAAAAAACGCCAGGTAAAGGGCATCAGGATGTTGGAGGTAAGGTAAAGCTTCGGGTTGCAGGCTGGGAATAAAGGACAGCAGCAAAGCCGCTGCACCCGTTATCAGGTGGACGATTTTCAACATTTCTATGACTCACATTAAGATAGATCACAAGGAGGAGCTGATTGCGCACGGTTCGCTTCAGAAAAAATGGAGGCGCCGGACACGTGAGTTCATCAGCCTATGCGCCCTCGCCGGAGGCGAAAATTGGGCAACACGCTGCCTATTTAACAGCAAAGCTTGGGTCTACTCAAATTATGCGTATTAGGCTATCGGTGAGCGAGATTGTTCGATGAGGCTTAGGTGAAATCTTCTTATTACGTAAGCCTTGTCTTAGACGTGTGTAGTCCTCAGATCTGGGTGTTGAGGATATAGCCTTATAGGTTGCTGGCGCGGCCCGCCTCAGCAGTGTTTGTTGTGGTACCAGTCCTGGTGATGCTTGATTGTGGTTGCTGCTTTACGAGTGCGTGACGGTCATTTGCCTAAGGTTGGCTACGGGGTGTCAGGCTTTTTTAAAGTTCTGCGCGCGGATGGGGTGTGATGTTTTGTTGTTGCTACAGGTGCTTGTGCAGCTGCCTGCCCGGGCTTGTCGCGCAGCACCGGCCGTGACCATATTCTCCGCTCGTAGCGAGAGCGCTCCTACAAATTTGCGGGTTTGATCCGCTGGATAAGAATTTTTACATGTCGTTTTATGAGGCGAGTTCTTTGAAAAAAGATAAATCAAATCCAATGATGCGCAATGGAGTGCTTTACGATGGGGCGATTGATTCGGCAAGAAAATGCCGGGTGCAGATTAATGCAAAGAGCCCGGATTGATCCTGGGGTTCTGGATTTCGGCATCACGCTGGCTCGGCCATTATCACGTTCAGTGCGGCTGAACGGCTTTGCCACCTGTTTGCGGCTTGAAGAGGTGTATTGGGAGGTTTTGTCCGATATGTCCCGTATCAACAATTGCTCAATCAATACGCTGCTGTCTTATATCGATCTGGAAGTCCACTTGCGCCATGGCGGGGTGAAGAACTTCAGCGGGTTCATTCGGGTCGTCTGCGTAATGCATTTGTTGAAAAGGGGGCGCGGCCTTCAAGAGGTTAAACAGCAGCAGGTGTTTACGGGTTGAAGGTGATGGCCTGCTGGAGGTGCATGCTCGACGGCTTGTAATCGCCCACTATTTATGATGCATTTAGGCGCTTCTGGCTGTTCATGCGGCTGCAATGGCTCGATTTACCAGATATAATCTCGCTCTTTGCTGTGTGGCCCTGCTTAAGGGTTGCCGCTAACGGATTGTCGAGACACGCCAATGCCCATGTACGATTACCAGTGTGCTTCCTGTGGTCATCAGCTGGAAGCCATTCAAAAGATCAGTGCTGCACCGCTGGTTGATTGTCCTGCCTGTCAGGCCCCCGAGCTGAAGAAGATGCTGTCCATGCCGGGTTTCCGCCTTAGCGGTACAGGCTGGTATGAAACAGACTTCAAGACAGGCTCGAAAAAGAATCTGGCAGGCGGCGATAAATCCGACTGAGGTCGAGCGAAAGCAGTCAGAACACAAGCGGGCTCTTGCAAGGTTACCAGCACCCACGGTGCGCAAGACCTCCACCGAATTTCGAATTACGAGAAGTGAAACCACTACCATGATGCGCAGCCATTATTGCGGCCAACTGAACGAAAGCCTGGACGGCCAGGAAATTACCCTTTGCGGATGGGTTCACCGTCGCCGTGACCACGGTGGGGTGATTTTCCTCGATATCCGTGATCGTGATGGTCTGGCCCAGGTGGTTTTCGACCCGGATCGCGCTGAAACCTTCGCTGCCGCCGACCGTGTGCGCAGTGAGTATGTAGTCAAGATCACCGGCAAGGTGCGCCTGCGTCCGGCCGGCGCCGGCAATACCAACATGGCGTCGGGCATGATCGAAGTGCTGGGCTATGAGCTGGAAGTGCTGAACGAAGCGGAAACCCCGCCGTTCCCGCTCAACGAGTTCTCCGACGTTGGTGAAGAGACCCGTCTGCGCTATCGCTTTATCGACCTGCGTCGCCCGGAAATGCTCGAGAAGCTGCGCCTGCGTTCGCGCATGACCACCAGCATTCGCCGTTACCTCGACGAAAACGGTTTCCTGGACGTTGAAACACCGATCCTGACCCGTGCCACCCCTGAAGGCGCACGTGACTATCTGGTGCCTAGCCGTACTCACGCCGGTTCGTTCTTTGCACTGCCGCAATCGCCACAGCTGTTCAAGCAGCTGCTGATGGTTGCCGGTTTTGACCGCTACTACCAGATCGCCAAGTGCTTCCGCGACGAAGACCTGCGTGCCGACCGTCAGCCTGAGTTCACTCAGATCGACATCGAAACCAGCTTCCTCGATGAAAAAGACATCATGGGCCTGACCGAAGGCATGATCCGCAACCTGTTCAAGGAAGTGCTGGATCTGGAATTCGGCGAATTCCCGCACATGACCTTCGAAGAAGCCATGCGTCGCTACGGTTCCGACAAGCCCGACCTGCGTAACCCGCTGGAACTGGTTGACGTTGCCGACCAGCTTAAAGACGTGGATTTCAAGGTGTTCAGCGGCCCGGCCAACGACCCTAAATGCCGTATCGCAGCCCTGCGGGTTCCGGGTGCTGCAAGCATGCCGCGCAAGCAGATCGACGACTACACCAAGTTTGTCGGCATCTACGGTGCCAAGGGCCTGGCGTACATCAAGGTCAACGAACGCGCCAAAGGCGTGGAAGGTCTGCAATCGCCGATCGTTAAAAACATCCCTGAAGCCAACCTGAATGTGATCCTCGATCGCGTGGGTGCTGTCGATGGCGACATCGTGTTCTTCGGTGCCGACAAGGCCAAGATCGTTAGCGAGGCCCTGGGCGCGCTGCGGATCAAGGTGGGTAACGACCTGAACCTGCTGACCTGTGAGTGGGCCCCGATGTGGGTTGTCGACTTCCCGATGTTCGAAGAGAACGACGACGGCAGCTTCAGCGCCTTGCACCACCCGTTCACCGCACCGAAGTGCTCGCCTGAAGAGCTGGAAGCCAACCCGGCAACCGCGATCTCGCGCGCTTACGACATGGTCTTGAACGGCACTGAGCTGGGCGGCGGTTCTATCCGTATCCACCGCAAGGAAATGCAGCAAGCTGTCTTCCGCCTGCTGGGTATCGAAGAAGCCGAACAGGAAGAGAAATTTGGCTTCCTGCTGGACGCACTGAAGTACGGCGCGCCGCCGCACGGTGGTCTGGCCTTCGGTCTGGACCGTCTGGTGATGCTGATGACTGGCGCCCAGTCGATTCGTGAAGTGATTGCCTTCCCGAAAACCCAGAGCGCTGCCTGTGTCATGACACAAGCGCCTGGCGTTGTAGATGCCAAAGCGTTGCGCGAACTGCACATTCGTTTGCGCGAACAAGCCAAGGCAGAGTAAGTCTGACCTGCAAAGGCGCATCTTCGGGTGCGCCTTTGTTTTTGGGGTCGAGAATTTTTATTGTCAGGCCCTGGCCTGGCAAGGTTTTTAAAGGGATTCGGAGTGCGTTATGGCAGGTCATTCTAAGTGGGCGAACATCAAGCACCGCAAAGAGCGTCAGGATGCCAAAAAAGGCAAGATTTTCACCAAGTGGATCCGTGAGCTGACCGTTGCAGCCCGCCAGGGCGGCGGTGATCCGGGGTCCAATCCGCGTCTGCGTCTGGCGCTGGACAAGGCCCTTGGTGCAAACATGAGCCGCGATATCATTGATCGCGCGGTGGCCCGTGGCGCTGGCGCAGCTGACACCGACGACATGGTCGAGTTGAGCTACGAAGGCTACGGCCCGGGTGGTGTTGCCGTGATGGTTGAGTGCATGACCGACAACCGCAACCGCACCGCAGCAGCTGTGCGCCACGCGTTCAGCAAGTGTGGCGGCAACCTTGGCACTGACGGCTCCGTCGCTTATCTGTTCGAGCGCAAGGGGCAGATCTCCTACGCCGCCGGCGTCGATGAAGATGCGCTGATGGAAGCGGCGATGGAGGCCGATGCTGACGACGTGGTGACCAACGAAGACGGTTCGATCGATGTGTTCACGTCGTTCTCCAGCTTCTATGCCGTGCGTAACGCACTGGAAGCGGCAGGTTTCAAACCCACGGATGCTGAAATTGTGATGTTGCCGACCACCAGTGCCGAGCTTGATCTGGAGGGCGCTGAAAAGGTGCTCAAGATGATCGACATGCTTGAAGACCTGGATGACGTACAAAACGTATATTCCAACGCTGAAATCCCTGACGCCGTCCTGGAACAGCTTGCCTGAGACCAGGTCGCGTCAATCAAGAGGCCGGAGGAGCTCCGTCGCGACAATCGCGGCGCTGGGCACCTCCGGCTTCTGCCTTTAAGCTGTCCGGGTATGTGCCGGTGGGCGTCACTTCATAAGCTGCAGGCGTTATGACTCTTATTCTTGGTATCGATCCGGGTTCGCGAATCACGGGTTATGGCGTAGTGCGAGACACTGGGCGTGGCTGTGTGTACGTGGCTTCGGGATGTATTCGCACAGGTAGTGGCGAACTGCATGAGCGGTTGCAGATCGTCTATCGCGGTGTGCGTGAGGTTATTCAGACGTACGGTCCTGTCACCATGGGTATCGAAAAGGTGTTTATGGCCCGCAATGCCGATTCGGCTCTCAAGCTGGGGCAGGCCAGGGGCGCGGCCATTGTTGCGGGAGCCGAAGAAAACCTGGAGATCGCCGAATATTCGGCAACCCAGGTCAAACAGGCCGTGGCGGGCACAGGTGGCGCCAATAAAGAACAGGTGATGATGATGGTCATGCACCTGCTCAAGCTGACCAGCAAGCCGCAAATCGATGCGTCGGATGCCCTTGCGATTGCCTTGTGCCATGCCCACACTCGCTCGAGTTTGTTGCCCCACGGCCTGGGTGCGGCTCGTAGCCGTGGTGGGCGTTTGCGCCTGTGAAACGCAATTTATAACTGAATTGAGCTTCCTGGCAGGGCTTCATCTGTAATGATGCGGCTCTGTCTTTGTATTTGTCAGCCATTGATCTGGCCAGAGAAAGGATCTGAAACGTGATTGGACGCTTGCGCGGCACTCTGGCTGAAAAACAGCCGCCGCACCTGATTCTCGATGTAAACGGCTTGGGCTATGAGCTGGAAGTACCCATGACGACGCTTTATCGACTGCCGTCTGTCGGCGAGCCGCTGACCCTGCATACCCATCTTGTGGTTCGCGAAGACGCCCAGTTGCTCTATGGTTTCATAGGCAAGCGCGAGCGCGACTTTTTTCGTGAGCTGATCCGGCTCAACGGCGTCGGCCCCAAGCTGGCCCTTGCTTTGATGTCCAGCCTGGAAGTTGATGAACTTGTTCGTTGCGTGCAGGCGCAGGATACATCGGCCTTGACCAAGGTTCCGGGGGTAGGCAAGAAGACAGCTGAGCGACTGCTGGTAGAGTTGAAAGATCGCTTCAAGGCGTGGGAGCAAGTACCCAGCATGTTCGCCCTGGTTCCTAATCAGCCGGATGCTCCGGCACCGGTGGCCAGTGCTGAAAGTGATGCGGTCAGTGCTTTGATCTCCCTGGGCTACAAGCCCCAGGAAGCGAGCAAGGCGGTTTCTGCGATCAAGGATAAAACGTTAAGCAGTGAAGACATGATTCGCCGCGCCCTCAAGGGGATGATTTAAGTGATTGAAGCTGATCGACTGATTACGGCCTCAAGCGGGCGGGACCGGGAAGAAGTTCAGGATCGGGCGATTCGCCCTCTGAGTCTGGCCGACTATATTGGTCAGCCCACCGTGCGTGAGCAGATGGAACTGTTTATCCAGGCTGCGCGCGGGCGTTCCGAGTCGCTGGACCACACGCTGATTTTCGGGCCGCCAGGTTTGGGCAAGACCACGTTGGCCAACATCATCGCCCAGGAAATGGGGGTGTCGATTAAAAGCACCTCGGGTCCGGTATTGGAGCGTCCGGGTGATCTGGCCGCTTTGCTGACCAATCTTGAGCCTCACGACGTGCTGTTTATCGATGAGATCCATCGCCTGTCCCCCATTGTTGAAGAGGTGCTGTACCCGGCAATGGAGGACTTCCAGCTCGATATCATGATCGGTGAGGGGCCGGCTGCGCGCTCGATCAAGCTCGACCTGCCGCCATTCACCCTGGTGGGGGCGACCACGCGCGCCGGGATGCTGACCAACCCATTGCGTGATCGTTTCGGGATTGTTCAGCGACTGGAGTTCTATAGTACTGACGACCTGGCGACGATTGTCAGTCGCTCGGCGGGCATCTTCGGTTTGCCGCTCGACCCTGAGGGGGCGTACGAAATTGCCCGGCGGGCTCGCGGTACACCGCGTATTGCCAATCGGTTGTTGCGTCGCGTGCGCGATTTTGCCGAGGTGCGCGCCAAAGGTCATATCACCAAGCCGGTGGCTGACCTGGCGCTGAACCTGCTCGACGTTGATGAGCATGGTTTTGATCATCAGGACCGGCGTTTACTGCTGACCATGATCGAGAAGTTCGATGGTGGGCCGGTAGGTGTCGACAGCCTTGCTGCAGCCATCAGCGAAGAGCGTCATACCATTGAAGATGTGCTGGAGCCGTATCTGATTCAGCAGGGTTACATCATGCGTACGCCGCGTGGTCGCGTGGTGACCCGGCATGCGTATTTGCACTTCGGTTTAAACATTCCGTCACGATTGGGCGATATGCCTGTGGTAGACGAATTTCTGAATGCTTTGGATGATTAATAAGCCGTTAGCGGTCGATTTTTTTAAGGTTTTTGCTGTCTCAAGGACTGGCGCTGAAAATCTTCGGTCATAAAGGCCAAGAAGCGTAAAAAACAGTGGTTTGGCGGATTGGCAACCTGAGGAGTAAGCACTAGAGTATGCGCGCGCAAAACAGGCTTGAGCCGTTCGCACATCGCTGTCGCGTTTATTACGAGGACACCGATGCGGGTGGCGTCGTGTATTACGTAAATTATCTAAAGTTTATGGAGCGGGCTCGAACCGAAAGGCTGCGGGAATTGGGGTTTTCCCAGTCCGCGCTGGCAGGCGAGAACCTGTTATTTGTCGTGCATTCCAGCGAGGCGCGCTACCACGCACCGGCGCGACTGGACGACGAACTGTTGGTAAGTGCGCAAGTGATGGAACTCAACCGTGCCAGCCTGCGTTTCAAGCAGCAGGTCTGGCGGGCTGCAGATGCAACGCTGCTCTGTGAAGGGCAGTTTTTGGTGGCCTGTGTGCGCGCCGATAGTTTTAAACCCCGAGCCATTCCCGAAGCTTTACGTACGGCCTTTGCCGACGTGAGCGGCGCGGGTAAACATTTAGAGCAGGAGATAAAGCGTGGAAGCTAACGTCGTCGACCATTCCTCCATGTGGAGCTTGGTCAGCAATGCCAGCATTGTTGTGCAGTTGGTAATGTTGACCCTGCTGGCCGCATCGGTTACCTCGTGGGTCATGATTTTTCAGCGCAGCACCATGCTGCGCGCCGGTCGACGTGCCCTGGAAAGCTTTGAAGAGCGTTTCTGGTCGGGTATCGACCTGTCGAAGCTGTATCGTCAGGCGGGCAGCAATCCTGATCCGGACTCTGGCGTTGAACAAATCTTCCGTGCCGGTTTCAAAGAGTTCTCGCGTCTGCGTCAGCAGCCGGGCGTTGACCCTGAAGCGGTCATGGAAGGCGTTGCACGTGCCATGCGCGTGGCCATCTCCCGTGAAGAAGAGAAGCTTGAGCAAAGCTTGCCGTTCCTGGCGACCGTAGGTTCCGTGAGCCCGTATATCGGCCTGTTCGGTACCGTATGGGGCATCATGAACTCCTTCCGTGGCCTGGCAACTGCCCAGCAGGCAACCCTGGCGACCGTAGCGCCCGGCATTGCCGAAGCACTGATCGCAACGGCCATCGGCTTGTTCGCGGCCATCCCGGCAGTTATTGCCTATAACCGTTTTGCTGCCCGCAGCGAAACGCTGATCAGCCGCTATTACACCTTCGCCGATGAATTCCAGGCGATCCTGCACCGCAAAGTGCACACCAGCGAAGAATAAGCAGGTAATTTCCAATGGCTTTAATCGCTCGAGCGCGCAAAAAGCGCAAGCCGGTCGCCGAGATGAACGTAGTGCCTTACATCGACGTGATGCTGGTGCTGCTGGTCATCTTCATGGTGACCGCACCGATGCTCAACCAGGGTGTGAAGGTTGATTTGCCCAAGGTCTCCAGCGAGGCCTTGCCGCAAGACAACAACACTCAGGTTCTGACCATTTCGATCAAGGCTGACAAGACCTACTTCTGGAACCTTGGCAGTGAAGTCGACACCGACAAGCAGATGGACAAGGCAATGACCTTGCCCCAGATGACTGATGCCGTGACCAAGATCATCCGCGCAGGCAATGAAGGCGGCAAGCACACCCAGGTCTTCATTCGTGGCGACAAAACTGTGGATTACGGCGCGGTCATGGGTGCTATGGGTGGTCTGCAAAAGGCCGGGGTCGGTAACGTTGGCTTGATAACCGAGGCTCCCTGATGCGCGAACAGCGGGAGCCGTCCGCCTCTGAAAACTATTTTTGGCCTACAGTCTGGGCGGTAGGGCTGCACGTTCTGATTTTTGGCATGCTGTTCGTCAGCTTTGCCATGACACCGGAACTGCCGCCTTCAAAGCCGATTGTTCAGGCGACTTTGTACCAGTTGAAGTCCAAAAGTCAGGCGACCACCCAGACCAATCAAAAGATTGCGGGTGAGGCGAAGAAATCCGCCGCGCGTCAGACCGAAGTCGAGCAAATGGAACAAAAGAAGGTTGAGCAGGAAGCTGTAAAGGCTGCGGAACAAAAGAAAGAACAGGCTGCCGAAAAAGCTGCAGAAGCCAAGAAGGCTGACGAAGCTAAAGCGAGCGAGGCCAAAAAGGCAGACGAGGCGAAGAAGGCTGATGAATCCAAGAAAGCCGACGACGCCAAAAAGGCCACTGAAGCCAAAAAAGCCGAAGAGAAAAAACTGGCTGACATAGCCAAGAAGAAATCCGAGGAAGAGGCCAAGAAGGCTGCTGAAGAAGAGGCCAAGAAAAAGGCCGCTGAAGACGCCAAGAAAAAAGCGGCTGAAGATGCGAAGAAAAAAGCAGCTGAAGACGCCAAGAAAAAGGCCGTAGCCGACGAGGCGAAAAAGAAATCCGCCGAAGACGCGAAGAAAAAGGCCGCTGCCGATGCCGCCAAGAAAAAGGCCGTAGAAGCAGCACGTAAATCGACCGAAGAGAAAAAGGCGCAAGCCTTGGCTGATTTGCTTTCCGATACGCCGCAACGCCAGCAAGCACTGGCAGATGAGCAAGGTGATGAAGTCGCCGGCAGTTTTGATGACTTGATTCGTGCTCGTGCAGCAGAAGGGTGGGCTCGTCCGCCGTCGGCGCGCAAAAACATGACAGTGGTGCTGCAAATCGGCATGTTGCCAGATGGCACGGTCACGTCTGTGACGGTTGCCAAATCCAGTGGTGACGGGCCTTTCGACAGCTCAGCTGTGGCAGCGGTCAAGAACATTGGCCGTTTAACGGAAATGCAGGGTATGAAGCCCAGCGATTTTAATCCTTATCGATCGTTCAAGATGACATTCACACCTGAGGATCTAGCCTTGTGATTAAACTTTTTCGAGGACTGCTGGTCGTCGTCTGCTGCCTGGCAGGGATGGCTGTAGCAGATGAAAAGAACATCCTGGTCACCAGTGGCAGCGATCGGGCAACACCCATTGCCGTAGTCCCTTTTGGTTGGCAGGGCGGTACCGTATTGCCGGACGACATGGCTGAAATCATCGGCAATGACCTGCGGAACTCGGGTTACTACGCGCCGATTCCAAAGCAGAACATGATTGGCTTGCCGACTCAGGCCAGCGAAGTCATTTTCCGCGACTGGAAGGCCCTGGGTGCCCAATACGTGATGGTCGGTAATATCGTGCCAGCAGGCGGTCGCTTGCAGGTGCAATATGCCTTGTTCAACGTGGCCACCGAGCAACCGGTACTGACCGGCAGTGTGTCGGGCACGGCTGAGCAGCTGCGGGACATGGCGCATTACATCTCCGATCAGTCGTTTGAAAAACTGACCGGTATTAAAGGTGCATTCTCAACCCGTCTGCTTTATGTGACGGCTGAACGTGCCAGTGCCACCAACACCCGCTACACCTTGCAGCGTTCGGACTACGATGGTGCTCGCGCCGTTACCCTGCTGCAATCGCGTGAGCCGATCCTGTCGCCTCGCTTTGCACCTGATGGCAAGCGCATCGCTTATGTTTCGTTCGAGCAGAGACGTCCGCGTATCTTTGTGCAGAACATCGACACTGGTCGTCGCGAGCAGATCACCAACTTTGAAGGCCTGAACGGTGCACCTGCGTGGTCGCCGGATGGTTCCAAGCTGGCGTTCGTATTGTCCAAGGACGGTAATGCCGAGATCTACGTGATGGATCTGGCTTCCCGTGGGTTGACTCGTGTTACCAATAACCCGGCAATTGATACAGAACCTTTCTGGGGTAAAGATGGTTCCACCATCTATTTCACCTCCGACCGTGGCGGCAAACCGCAGATTTACAAGACCAATGTGGGTAGCGGCAACGCTGAGCGTGTGACCTTTATCGGCAACTACAACGCCAGTCCGAAGCTTTCGGCTGACGAAAAGACCCTGGTAATGATCCATCGTCAGGACGGTTTCACCAATTTCCGTGTTGCGGCGCAAGATTTGCAGCGTGGAAGCGTGAAAATCCTCACAGATACCAACCTTGATGAGTCTGCTACTGTTGCGCCCAACGGCACCATGGTAATCTACGCCACCCGCCAGCAGGGCCGGGGAGTCTTGATGCTCGTGTCCATTAATGGACGCGTAAGGCTCCCTCTTCCTACCGCTCAAGGCGAAGTCAGAGAACCTTCCTGGTCCCCTTACCTGAACTGACGTGGTGATAGCTGTACGTTGCACATAACACTTGGGGTTCATTAGGAGTTTTACGATGGAAATGCTGAAGTTTGGTAAATTTGCTGCGCTGGCACTGGCCATGGCTGTAGCTGTAGGTTGCTCGTCCAAAGGCGGCGACAATGCCGGTGAAGGCGCTGCTGTTGATCCAAACGCTGGTTACGGCGCAAACACTGGCGCTGTTGATGGTTCCCTGAGCGAAGAAGCTGCTCTGCGCGCTATCACTGTTTTCTACTTCGAATACGATTCTTCGGACCTGAAACCAGAAGCAATGCGCGCTCTGGACGTTCACGCCAAAGACCTGAAAGCTAACGGCGCTCGCGTTGTTCTGGAAGGTAACACTGACGCCCGTGGTACTCGTGAGTACAACATGGCACTGGGCGAGCGTCGTGCGAAAGCCGTTCAACGCTACCTGGTACTGCAAGGCGTTTCTCCAGCACAGCTGGAGCTGGTGTCCTACGGTAAAGAGCGTCCAATCGCTACTGGCAACGACGAACAGTCGTGGGCTCAAAACCGTCGCGTCGAACTGCGTAAGTAATTCGTCATGCGAACGTGCCGCCGTGCTGTAACTATTCTGACTCTCAGCCTCATGCCGCTAGCGGCATGGGCTGCGGTTCCTGTGGTCGATGACAACTCTGGCTATAACAATAGCGGGGGGAGTTATCCGTCACCGGGTTATGGTGCGAGCGGCGCCTATGCCGGGGGAGGGGTTTCGACCCCTGTCTCGGCACAGGGCGAGCTGTTCAACCAGCTGCAACAAATGCAGGAGCAGATTGCACGCCAACAGGGTGTGATCGAAGTTCTGCAGAACGATATTTCGCGCATGAAACAAGAAAGCCTGGAGCGATACCAGGAACTTGATCGGCGTATTGGTGCTGGCATTGCTCCTGCTGCCGCTCCTGATAATTCTTCTGCTGGTGGCGCAAATGCTGCCGGTAATACAGCAGCGCCTGCTTCTCAGGCCGCTGCCAGTTCCGAGCCTGGTGATCCGGCGAAAGAGAAGCTCTATTACGATGCTGCTTTCGACCTGATCAAAGCCAAGGACTTCGACAAGGCCAGTCAGGCGTTCACCGCCTTTCTGCGCAAATACCCAAATAGCCAGTACGCAGGCAATGCCCAGTACTGGTTGGGCGAAGTGAACCTTGCCAAAGGCGACTTGCAAGCGGCAGGCCAGGCATTTGCCAAGGTCAGCCAGCTGTACCCCAAGCATGCGAAAGTGCCGGATTCATTGTATAAGCTCGCTGATGTAGAACGTCGCCTGGGTCATACCGACAAGGTAAAAGGCATTCTGCAACAGGTTGTAGCTCAGTATCCGGGTACTTCGGCTGCACAGTTGGCACAACGCGATCTGCAGCGCATGTAGCACAGACGATGCTTTCATCGAGAAACCCGCGCCTGCCGCGGGTTTTTTCGTTAGAATCCACGCCCTTTTATGAAATACGCTCTTTTGAGTCCTGCGCAAGCAGATTCCCTGGAGTGCCTGACGGAGGCGGACAGCCTGTTTAGCTGTTACGCCCGTGGCGGATATGCAAGACACATTGAGAATTACCGAAGTTTTTTACTCGTTACAGGGTGAAACGCGAACGGCTGGCCTGCCCACCGTTTTTGTACGCCTGACCGGCTGCCCTTTGCGCTGCGGTTACTGTGACAGCGCCTACGCCTTCAGTGGCGGGACCGTGCGCCCTCTGGACGACATCCTTGAGCAAGTTGCCAGCTTTCGCCCGCGTTATGTGTGCGTAACGGGTGGCGAGCCGTTGGCCCAGCCCAATGCCATTCCTTTGCTCAAGCAGCTTTGCGATGCAGGCTACGAAGTCTCGATCGAGACCAGTGGGGCGCTGGATATCTCTGCAGTCGACCCGCGCGTCAGCCGCGTGCTCGATTTGAAAACGCCAGGTTCCAAGGAATCCCATCGCAACCTCTACGAAAACATTGCCTTGTTGACACCCAACGATCAGGTCAAGTTTGTTATCTGCTCGCGGGAAGACTATGACTGGGCAGTGTCCAAGTTGATTGAATACGGGCTGGAGCGACGGGCAGGCGAAGTACTGTTTTCGCCGAGCCATCATGATTTGTCTGCCCGTGACCTGGCGGACTGGATCGTGGCGGATAACCTGCCAGTACGTTTGCAAATGCAACTGCACAAATATCTGTGGAATGACGAGCCGGGGCGCTGAAATGACCGAACAAAGTGTTATGACTGAAAAACGGGCCGTGATCCTGCTGTCTGGCGGTCTCGATTCAGCAACTGTCGTGGCCATGGCTCGTGCCGAGGGCTACAGCTGCTACACCATGAGTTTTGACTACGGTCAGCGCCACCGTGCAGAGTTGGACGCTGCAGCGCGGGTTGCTCGCGATCTGGGCGCTATCGAGCATAAAGTCATCGGCCTGAACCTGGACGGTATTGGTGGCTCGGCATTGACCGACAGCTCCATTGACGTGCCAGAAGCCCCGAGTGAAGGCATTCCGGTAACTTATGTGCCGGCGCGCAACACCGTATTCCTGTCCCTGGCATTGGGTTGGGCAGAAGTGCTGCAGGCGCGTGACATCTTTATCGGTGTCAATGCGGTGGACTACTCGGGTTACCCGGACTGCCGCCCGGAGTTTGTCGAAGCGTTTGAAGTCATGGCCAACCTGGCGACCAAGGCCGGGGTAGAGGGGCAGGGCTTCAGTATCAAGGCGCCTCTGCAAAACCTCAGCAAGGCACAAATCGTACAAGCGGGTATAAAGCTGGGCGTGGACTATTCGCTGACGGTTTCTTGCTATCAGGCGGACACCCAAGGTCGGGCCTGTGGCAAATGCGACAGCTGCCGCTTGCGTGCAGAAGGCTTTGCAGCTGCCGGAATCAGCGACCCAACCCGTTATTTTTGAATTATTTCCGATTTATTTCTGAGCAGGTATTGAATTCTCGTTAGAAATCAGTATTATACGCCCCACAACGAAGCGGGTCGTTAGCTCAGTTGGTAGAGCAGTTGGCTTTTAACCAATTGGTCGTAGGTTCGAATCCCACACGACCCACCATATCGCTACACCAAAACAGCCGGTTTAATCCTCAGGGATGACCGGCTTTTTTGTGCCCGGGATTTGGCGGGGCGGGGGCTGACCGTCGTAATCACATAAAAACCTTCGCAGACGCAGCCGTCTCCTGCCAAACATTAGTGTTGGCTTTTTTTGATGTCAATGTGGTGTAGCTGTTTTTCAGCTATTTTCATCAAAATACGAAGTGTCTGGCAGATGTTATTTCTTGCGCCGTAGGAAGTTGGTGTGAGTGTAGGAGGAGGGTTCATGTTCATGACGTTGCTTAAGCTGCGTCGTGACACTGGCATGTTGTGAGCGGGTGTCACTTCGCCAAACTGGCAAACCTTAACCCCAGTCGTAGCATTTCATTCCCTCTCGAATGCTCATCAATGCAAACAGTGTCGAAGCGTCTGATCGTTCATCTACCGATGGCGGTGGTGGCAAACTCAAGTCCTTCCACCAGGTCCCGGGTCCATCCCAGGCCAGTTCGTGAATAAGTCCCGTGCCCACCGGGAGAATGGCCTGATCCAGCGAGTAGCGTTCCGACGGCAGACTCGCCACCTGTGTCAGATGCTTCGAGTGCGGTGATGACACAGGTTTTGGCGGTGGCGTCTCTATGCTGATGCTCTCGATCGGCGCGAGGGAGGCGGGCGCAGGAGTGAATTCTATAAGGACTGGCGTTGAAGGTTGCTCAGGTGGTTCCGGGCACACTGGAGGCGGCATCTGCTCATCCACATACCTTTCAAATGTGATCGCCCCCTGAGCCAGGCTGCGCTGATGCAGCGCGGCGCGTATCACATCGTAATCGGCCTCGATATAGCCCATCGTTGTAGCGATGTTGGAGTGGTTCAGCAGGCTTTTGGTCAGGTGGATATTGCGTTCGGGTTGACGCATTAAATCCGTTGCCAAGGTGTGCCTGAAACGGTGCGGTGTCATGCGCGTTTTGAATTTCTCCATCAGCTTGCGATACATCCCCTCTACCTGATCAGTGTTCATGGTTTTGGAGCGGTAGTGGATGGAAAAACGATTCACATTGAACAACTGGTCATCAGGCAGAAAGCCAATGTTATCGGCTGCATTCATTAGTCTTTGCAGATGTGGTTCCAAGCCTGGGGCGATCGGTATGGCGTATTCGCGATGGGTTTTTTCAGTCTCGGCGCGCACATAAATCCTGCCATTTTCCCAGTTGATATCGCGATACCGCAGGTGAAGTAGTCCGTTGAGGCGTATGCCTGAGTAATAAAACATTTCGTATACGGCCAGCCAAAACCAGGCTGGGGTTATCTGGCTGCGTTGGTGAGTACTTTCTTCTTCGATCACCAGCAACTTGAGCCATTCACGGCCAGTTCTTATCGCTTCACGGTCGATGGTTTTGCTGGAGCGTCTTGGCGGGATGACCGCTGTTTTCTTGAACGGATTGATTGTGGTGCAAGTCAGAGTGCCCTGTTCAATGGCATAGCCCCAAACGGTGCGCATATGGTTTGAGTAAGTATTCCAGCTTTGCTTCGATAGACCGTTTGCCAACACCTTTTTGCGCCATGCCAGCACGGCACGGTGGGTAATGGCCTCAACCGAGACCGTCTGCCCAAAATGCCTGAGCAGCGCCCGCGTGGAACCGAAATAGATCGCTACAGACGCGTCTCTGAGGTCGTGAGTCGCAATATAGTCGTGGGTCAGCTCCATTGGCGTATTCATGCGCAATCCTCTGCAGTCTCGGTAACAAGATTCAGGCTTGGATTGTCGAAGGGCATTTCACTAAGGGCTGTCAGGGCATTATTGAGCAGGTAACCGCGAAGTTGTTTGGTGCTGCGGGGGCCGATCACTTGGCAGGTCCATATGTTGAGGCTTTTGCCCGTTTTTCGATGCAATTTCAGCTTCTCGAAACCGCGTTGCACCATCTGCCAGGCATTCAGATTTTGAGCCTTTGCTTGTGCTTCCAAGGTGGGGAACTCCTGCACATAGCGCTTGAAGATGCCCGGCGTAACCAGCATCACCGTGCCTGATACGGTATGTACCAGTGCCTTGGCGTCATTGATGATGATTCGCCGTGAGGCGAGGCCGTCCTTTAGCCAATCCATGAACTCTTGGCCTAACTCGGTCTTTGAAATGGGCTGGGTACTGGTGTCTGTACAGGCTTCAGTGCCTGGCGGTAGTTTGCTTTCACCGTCGGTTAACAAAGCCAACAGTGCGGCCGTTTCATCGGGTGTAGGGGGGCGGCTGGGCACTGGCTCGACAGTAATAGCCGGAGCTGAGACTGGATCTGCACTCGTCTGATCTTCAGATACCTGTTCTAGGGTGCTTGCGGTCTGGACTTGCACCGTGCCGCTAAAAACCGAAGGGCGCTCGTTCGGGTCGCCCCAGATCAGTGCCGGCGCCACCTTCAGCAAGGTAAAGGTGTTGCGCCAACCACATGCATTGTCGATCGTCGCTTTCCAGATCGCCTTGTCCTGATCATTGGTCTGGACGACACCCTGGTCCTGGAGCATGTTGAAGAACGGCGCATTTGAACTAGGGATGCCCTCAATTCCCTGGGTCAGCAGATAGGCTCGCAACTGGTCAGCAATAGGCTTGCTCACCAGCCACAGCGCGTCCTGTGTCAGCCAACCATCAGATGGCCCGTCGGGTTGATTCAGTTTGTAGGTCTCGCGCACCAAGTAACGTAAGCCGTCGGCCAATTGTCGTTGTAGCGATTGCTTGGGTGCTGCCAGTGCGCGTGCCGGATTACCTCCCAATTCCTGGGCGACCGATGCCTGGTCAGCCTTGACCACAATTTCGCCAAGAATCTCGGCGTGCTCATAGTGGCCGGACAGCACAAAGATCAGTTGCGACCATAACTCCTGAAAGCCGCTGAGCCAGTCCAGAATGCTTGGGGTAAGGATCTGCATGTAGATCAATGCGGCGGCTGCGCCATGCAGTTGGTAGCTGCGCCCCTTCATATAGCGAAACCGGTAGGGTGATTTGATAGGGCCGTGCCACGGGTGCCAGCTTTTTCCGTCTTCAAGCTCGACATGCAGATCAACGGCAATTTTGCCGAGATCGTGTATCAGGGCGCTATAAGCTGCGGCAGCCGTCCAGGCTTCTGCTTGTGCCGATTGAGATTCCGGTGGCGCGCCAATGGGCAGCAGGTAGGTCTGCCGGATTTTCAGGGCATAGGCAACAATCTCCAGCCCGTGATCAAGCATTCCTCCGGGGTGGGCATGGTGGTGGTTCTGCGAGGCAGGAAGCTGCTGGACCAGCTCAGCGTAGCGATTCAGTGGGCCCTGGTAGAGATCAGTAAATTGCGGGTGAGATAGGGAGGCACGCTGCCAGATATTTTCCAGCAGCTTTTGGCGTCTTGGTGATGCGAGCAGTGCCTGGGCGCAGGCAGGTTGCATAAAGCCACTTGGCGCAGATGCCAGAAGGGGAGCGACTTTGTTGCGGCGGAATAAAGAAAACATGGCTAGCTCCAGTAGTAATCATGGGGCGGCCTTTTCCTCTATGTGGCGCCTGATGCTCAATGGAAAAGCATCATTAGCAGCGCATCATGTTTTTAGGGGCAATCTGCCATGAAGTCCCGATGGCAACAGATATTGAAGAGTCCTGATGCGATTATAAATCGGAGTGTTCTTTACTCTCAGTCGGTGGGATCCGGTTCTGATGTGAGTATTTTGGTTTAAACCAGTATCGAATTTGGTCGTGAATAACTTATACGGCTCATTGGAGCGAAGCAGGGTGCCCTTTGCCGTATAAAGTCCTTTCGGGTAGGGCTTTTACCCTTGGGATCCCTTCCATTGGCTTGAAGAGACCCTTTCCCTTTGGGCTGGCCATTTCAGGTTTCGGTTATTTGCATGCCCAGATCAGAGATATAACGCTCAAGTTTTGCGTCTTGAACTTCGGTGAAACGACCGTGCTCAAGGTCCTTTAGCCCGGTCATAATCGCGTGGCGCGTGGCGCAGGGCGGTCACTTTTGCGCTTTTTTCTGGTTTACTCTGTGCCTGCTGCGCAGTGGGTACTGCTTTGCGATTCCACATGGTTACCCCCTGCCTGGCGGTTAATCTCGTTGAGCTCTTTTCAAGGTTGAAGTGGCATCAATATCAAAATACGAAGATGGGAAATTTCCCCTGTATATGTGGGATTTGTCTTTTATGATCCTAGTGACTGCATGGTTGGTTTACGGAAGGAAGATTCGCTGCCAATTTTATAGAGAGTTTGTTGCGGTTGAACGCAGAGAGCGATTCAGGTTCGCTATAGGAACCTGCAAAATCCCATGCATCTGGTCTATAGCTTGGCAGCTTGCATCCCAGCCTTAGGAGGGACTCAGTATGAAGTCAGTCAACGCAAATGAGGTAGGGCGTGACGCTTGGAAATACCTGAAAAGGCTTTATGCCTGGATGCCGCCAAGGCGGAATACTCCGATCGCCAGAACACTAAAGTTTTGTGGGTTTCTTTCGGTCATCAGTTTGTTTTTCTATTTTTTCGGTGTCTGGCTTATAAATCTATTGGTTGCAGCGATATTAGTCTTAGGTGGTTTGGTATTGGTGGTCTCGGGTTTTTTTGCCCAAGCTGGAAAATCAAAATTATTTTCAGAAGGTTATGACCCCTATGGTGACGATCCATATGACAGTTCAAATAGCCCTCACGGACATGATGCGTATGGAAATCGCTTGGAGTGTGGTCAAGATTCAAAGAGGTCCTATTGAGATTTAAATTTGATTAAGTAAGTGTTTTATTTTTTCAATCCTTTGGCTGCTGACGCTACGGTGCTAGCACCTTTGCTACCGGCACTTTCTACTTTGTTGGTTCCCGCTGCCAGCCCACTTAAGACATTACCCATTTTGACTCCGGTCCATCCTAATGCCGCAACCCAAAATATCGGCATGATGATAAACATAGCCCCCATGACATAGTTCAGAACCACGTCTTGCGCTGTATTAAGGGTACCTAGCAGCGGGTCCAGGTTTTTGTATGGGGAACCTGATCCATACAGCGTATTAAGAATGGTGCTGTCCAGCCAGCGTGCCAACTGGAACCAGAAATCTACGAACATCAAGGCGAAAAACACCACTGTAACGGTCATGGCTGTTTGTAGCTGAAATGCTCCAACGATGAGAATCAGTGGTATACAAATCACCAAGGCCATTTTTAAAAAGGCCATGACCATTGGCAGTGCTTGCCGGACGATATCCATAGCCGGGAAGTAGGCAGCGGAACCAACACCAACGCCGATGTATCCTGCGGAGCGTGTGAGTGCTCTTGATGTTGGAGCCCAAACAAAGGCATCGTTTTGGAGATAAGCAGCGCCTATATCCCCTCCGTAATCTGTGTAAACATTTCCGCCCACTTGTTGCCGTGGGGATACTACTTCGCGAATGACCGCCTCTTTGACCTCATCTGTCGATAACCACTTCGCCCAGCCCAAAAATTGAGTCATCAAATCCGGGTCCACTTGAGCCTGAACTCGATCTTTGAGTCCGATGACCCCGTCCGCCCACCATTGCTTGCAAGTGGGGTAGCCTCCGCCTCCAGTAACCTGAGGTAGTCCTGCATCACGCGTTGAGTCATATGGCCATGGGGTTCGAGGGGATCTTGAGTAATCCGTATCGTAATAACCGGCCGTATTCAGGAAAAACGTTGAGCCAATCCAGCCCAAATCCCGCAAGGTTTCAGTTTCGCTTGCCACTGATCCAAGATTTGGCTGACGCATAAACAATCGCGCCCGCGACGACCCGTAACAGTCGCGAGTAAAGTCTGCGACCTCTTGAGCCAGCAGTGGGTTGTTGATGCGGGCGTTGTTGACGTCCATGCGCATCTGTCGAAGGTCGTTACCGCAGGGGATGGCAGCCACAGCGCCGCTGGTCGTCGCCTTGGAGAAAGCGTGCATAAACCCCCACCACACTGGCATCTGTGCGCTCTTTCCAGCCAGGGTGCTAAAGGACGCTGCCCATCCAGTGTTTTGGGGTTCGGGCAATTGGTATTGGCATTGACTGGCACGGGACTGATCAAAGGCCAAGGTATCGAAGCCGACATGTATCACCGGTACACCGCACAGCGTAACCACGATATAGCCGACATAAACGTTGGTTTCGATACGTGCGAGAGACAAGATACCCTTGTTGCCTTCATCCGCACCTTCACCTCGGACCTTCAGCCACTCGCGTAACACAATCACGGCAAAAGGCACTGCAAACAGGCCAGTGTCTTCAATCATTCCCCAGAGGCCGTTATTGATCAGCCAGCCGACGAGGGTCAGGTAATACTCAAGGTAGTCGTTGGTGTAGAGCGTCATTTGTTATCTCCTCCTTACCTGGTGGCCTTGATCAGCTCGATCATCAGCAGCAAGAGAATCATCAGGGTTTCGATCCGCCGTACTTGTTTGTGCTCGGGCAATGAGCTGTTGAGTCCGAGGCGAGCCTTGAGCTTTAACCAGGCAACGACCAGTACGCTGTAAAGAACCAGGCGCCAGATCAGCAGATAGCCGTAGTTCTCAACTCGCCAGGCTTGCCAGCGCAGAAAGTCCTCGGGGTCGCGAAAGAGCAGGGGGCCCAGCACAATCACCAAAGCGTTAAGGGCGCACAGAACCAGAAACCCAACGCCTGCGATCCGAAAGACCAGGCGTAGAAGGGCGGTTTTGGATAAGGGTTGATCTGCCATCGCCATATCCTCAGCGCTGGCCTTGAGTCGGCGTTTGCAATTGATTCAGCCGATCTGTTTCAGGGTCGCCCTGGAACACCCCGCGTGAGCTCTCGGTTCTGGCCTTGCCCCGGGCAATAATCGTCATTGGCGAGTTATTAGCGAGTTGCTGGCGCAGATCGAGCTCAATCTTGAGGTTGTCAATTTCCTCCTGCAGAGATGACTTTTGTTGGCTTACGGCCTGCAAAGCCAGATCGTTGGCTGCGACATTGGGCTCGCGGCTGCCAGCGAGCAGTGTGCGTTGCAGCAGCAGGGCTTTTTCCAGGACATCCGAGAGGGCCACTTCCGAGGCCAGCCGACGAGCCAGTACGTCTTGATCGCGCTCATCGCGTAGCGCCACAATCACTCCGCGTGTAATGGGCAAAGAATTGCTGCTGGCCGCGCTGAGGTTTTCTGCCGACATGGCCTTGCTGCCAGTGATCAGGTCCTGAAGGGCTTTGAGCTTGGTGTCGTAGGTTTCCTGAATCAGCGGCGTCAGACCCACACCTGCTGACGTGATCGTTTTCGTGCAGTGGGTGCAAGTCTGCTGTTGTTGCTCGCCCAGTACGCGATTGGCAAAGCTGGTGGCGGCTTGCGGTGACGACCACACATTGCACACAAAGCCATTGCGGCAACTGCCCGGGCTGATGGGTGAGCTGTCTTCGGAGGAGCGACTGTTCAGCAGGTTGTAACCCGCCTTGGTAACATCGGCGACGATATTTATAGGCTTTTGACCAGAGCCGCCGGCACGGTCGCCACCAATCCAGGTCACGCCGTCATCTCCACTTTTCTTCTCGACCTGTTCCACGGCCGAAACGGCATCGGTATTAGTGGCCAGCGTTTTACTCATGCTTTGGCCTTCAGCCAGCGTGCCCCAGCCGGTTTGATTACCTGCGATATCCGCCATTTTATTGGCCAAGGCCTTACAGGATGATTTGGAGCGATCAAAGTCGAGCCGGGCTTGAAGGATGCCATTGGTGATCAGGTTATAAAGTGCCGGATTGGCACGTTGTAAAATCAATGCGGGTAACGAAGCGACTGCGCCCGTGGCGTTTTGCACCACCGTGCTCATGATGTTTTGAAAGCCGGAGGTCACGCCGTTTAGCTGGTTCTCCAGCGTATTGCTCAGGCTCATATTTCCGCAGACCAGATTGCTGTTCCAACCGCCTCCCACGGCGATGCTGTCCATATTCCCGGCGCTGCCCATCGTCACCGCGCTGCCGCCGCCGATGCTGTAAAGCACATCGTCACCGATCACACTGCCCGAGGAAGATGCGCCAATGGGATCAGCGGAAAAAACCGCTGCACTGACCAACGCGCACAGCAACCCAAGCCCAGTTACTGTCAGCTTTAATCTGCTCATTGTTGGAAATCCGTACTGCCGAGAAATGTTTGACCACGCCGCTGACAGCACGAATAAGGCCGCCATAGTGCCCAGGCATAGCCACCGTCCTCTGCCTGGGCTTGAGCTTCGCTATTGGGAAAAACAGCGCAGGACTGGCTCGTGCGTGGTGCCAGTTCTTGCCATTTACCGGTCTTGGCATCGCCCTCAACCAGCTCGCCAGCAGGCCAATACCCATCCTTGGCCTTGGCCAGCATGGGTAAGTAAACGTGGATCTGGCCGGAGCGCGTGGTGATATCACCTGCCCGCTGAGCGATCACAGCTCCGGTTTTGTAGTCGTCCGACTGATGCAAAAAACCACTGCGCGGATACACATTTCCCCACAAATTCGCAGTGGCCATGCTGCCGATCTCTCGCCGCCCGGGGATCAATGCTTCGGGGTAAACGGTTTCGGGGATGCCATATCGCCAGGAAATCGGATCAAGCGTGCTGACGAAGTAGGGCACCAGAGGCAGTGTCGCGCCCTGACAGGCATAACCCGAAGCACTGGCAAACTGACTGAATGTAGCGCCGCCGGGATGCCCAATCACATCCGCTTCCTTAAACTTCAGTGCCGCGTTTTCGCCGATATGGTTGGTGGTCGCGTCATTACCTGCTTGAGACAGCGGAGTGGGCGTACCGAGCACCGACAGTTCGGCCCACGGATTCGCCCCTGTATTGGAATACGCCGACACCACCGCATCCGGTACGTAATGGCTCACCTTGGTGGAAGTTTTCACCTTGCAGCCGAACGTCGTACACAGCAGCCAGTAGCAAATGCCGACCACCTTGTACTCAAGGCACTGTGGCGAGAGCGAGGAGGCAACAATGGCAGCCGAGTTGATGGATGCGGATGCGCTGAAGGGCAGGTTGCAGATAAGAGCCAGCGAGACCGAGCGCAGCAGGTGGCGGTTCATTGCGGCTGGCTCCTGGCGCGGTTGATCAGCTCCAGGGCCTTGGCCACATCCGGTTCGCCATAGACCACATAACGTCGATCAACGACCACGGCCGGGATCTTCTCGATACCCAGGCTCCATGCATCGGTTAGAGCTTGCTGGGCTTTGGCGAGGTCGGATTGCAAGCGTTTGCCGGAGGGGCTGTTCAAGCGGTTCTGGATGATAGCCGCAGCTTGTTGCGGATCTGAGGGGAGGGCGCGGGATAGTTCGGTTTCGAGGTGGTGTTGTTGGTCGAGTAGTACAAGGCGCGCGCCGGTAGCGCTAGAGATTGGGTGGAGTTTGACGGTAAAGACCAGGGTCTCGGCCAGTGCGATTGCGGGCAGCATCAGCAGCGAGAGCAGTAGGTACTGGCATCGCAGATAGCTGTTTTTGAGGAGAGCAGCGCTCATGGTACCTGCCTTGATGTGTGTTCAGGCACATCAAACCGGATGGGGGATCTGGATGCAGCAGGAAATAGATATTTGGGATGGAGGGGTTTTTTGCGCGCGACCCACGTAGGTGCACCCACTCAATGATTAGCGCCCGCGAATCATTTTATTGTGGTGCTACCCGCGCTATTGCGAAATAGTTTGCGCAACAACTAACCCTCATGACCTGCATGGCTCGACCATTTGGTTGGAGGGGGGAAAAGCCGGCGCAAGCCGGTTTTTTCGTATCTGGTGTATGAGAAATGCAGAGCTCTCAATAACGCAGATTGAACAGGGGGGGGCATCTCTCGATCACCCCCCCATCCACACGCTAGTGATCAAAAAGCCAGCTTTTGAACACCGCTCAATATTTGCTACCTGGCGCTTTTAGTCTGGGCCGCGTCTGGCGGTTGACGTTAGGTGCAAGCGGCCGCCGATGCCCCGCCTGCACCTGTTGAGTGGACTGCGCTCAGGCACTCTCGCCGGGGCTAAGCTTTGATTACAGTCCAACGATCTGGCAGGGGCTGGCCGTTGCACTCCCGGCTGCTTTCACTCGGTACCGATACGAGGGTTTGGGTCGCATTTCCAGTCGGGTTGGCGGAGGCGTGATTTGGGTCAATGAAGTTGATTTCGCCACATTCGAATTTGACATTAATGTTTTGCAGCGGCTTCGACATATTGACCTCACCTGTGAATGTGCCCTTGAACGTGCGGGTATTGCCATGGGAGTCAACCAGTGCGAGCTCTGCAACTGGGTGTTTCGCGTTTCCGTATGCTTGAAAATAGGCTCCTTCCGTTTTAGGAAAGGCAACACGAGTAACATCCTTTCCATTGCAACCAGCGAGGAGGGCTGCGGCAAAGAGAGGAAAGGCAATGTGGCTGAAACGCATCATGGAGCTCCGACAGAGTACGACCGGAATTCGGCCGCCTTACTTATAAATCTCCGTTTTCGATCTGCGTTTTCAAGGGGGAGCTCAAAATTTTTTGTCTGATCGGCATTGCGATTAGCCAAAGCCGCTGTCTTCCTGGCGTTTTGGGAGAAAAAAGCCCTGGTGAATTTAGAGTCTGGAATCCGAGGAATGCAGCACGTTCACTCGTGAGGATTGAACAGGGGGCTTTGTCACTTGATTGCCCCCATCTACAAGCCCGTAATCAGGCTAGTCAGCTCCTGGGTGTATCGGCTTAAAGATTTGTGTCCTGCACCTGCTGAAGCCCCAGCGTCACATCATCAATCAACGCCTTCGCCATCTCGCTGAGATAGTGCGAGGCCCATCGCAGCGTTTCGTTGCCATCGTCCATGGCCCCCAGGAACGAAAGCGTGTTCACGCAGTTCAAGATCAGCGACGCGTGCTGCAGTGCTTCTTCGCCAGAAACACCGGCGTTGACGCTGAACAGGCGCTGACTCTCAACATTGCACTTGCCGAACGAGGCTCCACCAACCGTATGGATCAAAGGTGAGGCGTTCATAGGCCACCCCCATTCCTGTCGAGCATGCGGATGTTGGCCATTGGTATGTAGCAGGGGGGGATGCGAGCCGTGAGGCTGTCGTCGGTGGGCAGAGTGACGAGTGCCATTTCTGGATAAGCAGTGACGCAATTTTTGAACGGAGTGAGACTGTGCATCTGGCAAATCTCCTGTATGTGAGGAGCTACCACGGTTCGCCGCGAAACGAATGAGGGTGGCAGCTGTGCGCGGGTTCGCGGACCGGGCATACAGGACCCCGGCAGACCCGAAGGTCTCCCACGCACAGCCGCCATAACGAAAAATGCGGGCATAAAAAAACGCCTGCAATCGTAATGGTGGCGTCGATGCGCCTGTATATGCTCGGACCGCGACGTCCGGTCGCTGAATTTGCAGCGACAGCAAAAGGTTACCCCTCAGGTTTCGAAAGTGCAACAGCGCCCCCTCAAAGCGGCTTGATCAGCTCAGCCCCTTGGTTTCTTACATTGCCTACCGCTGTGCTCACCGGATACCACTCAAATTTTTCAGTCGGCTGGCAGCATTCCAGAGCCAACTCTTCAGCTCTTCGTGCATCCAGATCGCTCTCAACCCATTCCCGGGCATGCTCTGGGGCAAGCACCACCGGGCGGCGATCGTGAATATCCACCATTCCCTGATCGCTGGCGGCCGTGATAATCACGAAGCCGTCATCTTCATTTGGCTCCAGCCCAGGATGAACCTTGGCCAGCGCGGCAAAGAACATGGGGGCCTGGCTTTTAAGTCGAATGAAATAGGGCTGTTTCTTCTTGGGATCGTCCGCATCTTTAACCCACTCATACCATCCATCCGCCATCACCAGAGCTCGTCCGTTGGGCCACAGTTGCTTGAAAAACTTGCCCGTGGTGACAGTTTCTACCCGGGCGTTGATGGGATCAGGGCGCTTGCCCTTGGCCCAAAAGGGTGCCCAGCCCCAGCGCACCGGATCTATTCGTAATCCGTCTGGCACCCCGTGCAGGATGTTGACGCGAGTGCTGGGCGCGATGTTGTAGCGGCCAATGGGCTGGTTGTCATACCCGCTGACGAGCTTGCGGTCTGATGCCAACACTTCCAGGTAATCAGCGATGCCCTGGGACTGCACAAATCTTCCGCACATGGTGATCACCTCTGACAAAGACAGTGCTGCTCTGAGCGTAGCTTCATCGTGCCGGGCGCTCCTCCTGTCAGAAACATCTGTCGGAAATATTGACCGGATGCGTCCTACAACGTTAACTGTATATACATACAGTTTATTAAAGGCGTGCGTCATGAGCTTCACACTCTTGGGTCCTCTTGCTGAAGGCGGGGTTCGTTTACCGCTGTGCTCGTTCAAGATTCCAGCCGGGTTTCCGTCACCGGCTGCGGACCATATCGAGAAAGTCATTTCGCTGGACCAAGTGCTCAACGTGCGTGCGCCCCACGTTTACCTTGCGACTATCGATGGCGACAGCATGCAGGGCATCGGCATTTTTTCAGGGGATCTGGCGGTCATCGATCGCTCGATCGAACCCGTTCACGGGCATGTCGTAGTGGCACTGCTAAACAATGACCCGATCTGCAAACGTCTGTGTATCCGTGGGAAGGATGTCATCCTCAAGTCTGAAAACAGCAAATACCCGGATCGGCACATCATGGAAGGGGACGATCTGTCGATCTGGGGGGTGATTACTCACAGCGTGCGCAGCCATGGTCACTAAGCCCAAACCGGTTTTCGCCCTGATTGACTGCAACAGCTTCTATGCCAGCTGCGAGCGAGTATTCCGACCTGACCTGGCCAAAGTCCCCATAGTGGTGCTGAGCAACAATGACGGCTGCGTCATTGCCCGCAGTTACGACGCCAAGCCCTTTGTGAAAATGGGCGAGCCCTATTTCCAGATCAAACAGCGCCTCCAGCAGCAGGGCATCGTCGCGTTCTCATCAAACTATGCGCTGTATGGCGACATGAGCGAGCGCGTCATGAGCTTGATCGAGTCCATGGTGCCGGCAGTGGAGGTGTACAGCATCGATGAATCCTTTGCCGACCTGACCGGCATCGCGGATGTCAGCGCCATGGGTCGGGAGTTGCGCGCCAGAATCCTCAAATGTACCGGCATACCCGTGGGCGTTGGCATTGGCCATACCAAAACCCTGGCCAAACTCGCCAACCACACTGCCAAACGCCTCCAGGCGCACACCGGCGGTGTGGTGAACCTGTGTGGTGACCATGAGCGCGACTGGGTGCTGCGCAATACGGCCGTGTCTGAAGTCTGGGGAGTAGGGCGCCGTATGACTGCTCACCTGGAGGGCATGGGCATCAAGACCGCGATGGACCTGGCCAAAGCTGATCCGTGGTCCCTGCGTAAAAAATTCAGCGTGGTGATCGAGAAAACCGCTCGTGAGTTGTCGGGTACGGCCTGCCTGGAACTGGACGAACCTGACCCGCCAAAGCAGGAAATCTGTTGCAGCCGGATGTTTGGCAAGCGTCTGACCGAACTGGCACCGATCAAAGAGGCCGTGGCCACCTACATGATGCGTGCCTCGGAAAAGCTGCGGGCGCAAAAATCCTACTGCAAGAAAGTCAGAGTCAGCATTCGGACCGGCATGTTTAACCCGGACGAAGCGAAATATGCCAAAGGGGTGATAGTGACCCTGCCATACCCGACGGATGATGTGCGACTGCTAACCAAGGCGGCAGTGGATGCGCTGGAACATATATTTCAGCCCGGGTTCAAGTACAGCAAGGCTGAGGTGTTGCTGCTGGATCTTCGTCAGCCGGGGGAGTTTTCTGATGACCTGTTTGCGGTCAATCAACCCGCAGAAGCGTCCAGGGTGATGGCGGTGCTGGATCAGATCAACGGGCGCTGGGGCAGGGGCACGCTGCGTGCCGCCAGTGTGCCGAGTAAACCCGATTGGGGCATGCGGCGGGAGATGATGAGTCAGAGCTATACGACGAGGTTGGATCAGTTGTGGCGGGTGCAGTGTTAGTCAGCTTGTATGGGTAAAAAACGGATAGCTACTGTAAATGGTGTATGGCAGCTATCGGCCGATTCTGTTGAAAAAGTAGATATTTCCCGATTACCCGCATATTGGCTGCTGAAAAAGCATTTCTTGCGTGCCGCTACGTTAAATCCGGGCACGGAATTCCTCTGCTAACAGTAAAAATTTCAATCTCAAACGCGCACTTTTCTGCCGAGAAAACCATTGTCGACTTTTGCAGCTGAATTAGCCGATAGCTGCTTAAGTACGTGAATTCCAGCGCACTGATTTATCTTTGCTTGCAGTGGGGGGCCTTGTCGCCGCCCATTGGACTGGGGCGGTGCGTATTACGTGCCGCCCCGCATGGTGGTGCAGTTCAGTGACCACTGATGTTGAGCATCATAAATGTCTGGCCATTACTAAAGATTTCCTTATGACTCATCAGCATTCCCCCCCCATCTGCTGAAGTCCCAAAGTCACATCATCAATAATCGCTTTCGCCATCTCGCTAAGGTAATGCGACGCCCATCTCATTGCGTCGTTACCATCATCCACAGCTCCCAGGAACGATAGCGTGTTTACGCAATTCAAAAGCAGAGAAGCATGCTGCAACGCTTCTTCGGCAGAAACACCGGCATTGACACTGAACAGACGTTGATACTGAGCGTTGTACTTGCCGAACGAAGCTCCGCCTACCGTATGGATTACTGGTGACGAGTTCATAGCTCACCCCCTTTTGTAACGAAGGCGCCAGTGTTGGGCATATGGTTGTTGTAGCAAGCGATACACGCTGTGGGGCTGTCGCAGGAGGGCTGACTTACTTGATAAAAAGTTTTGCAAATTTCAAACAGATTGAGAGTGTGCATCTGGCAAATCTCCTATTGGTGAGGAGCTGCCACGAACCGCCGTCAAACGATTTAAGGTGGCAGCTGTGCGCAGGTTGACGGACCGGGACAATAGGAACCCGGCAGACCCGAAGGTCTCCCACGCACAGCCGCCATAAAACGGATATGCGGACGCAAAAAAAGCGCCTGCAATCTTTATGGGGGCGCCTGTGCGCCTATTGTTTACCGGGCCGTCAAACCCGTTCGCTGATTTTGCAGCGACGGCAAAAGGGTAACGCCAGGGTATAAAAAGTGCAACAGAGGTCAGCTTCTGAGGCTACATAACTTGAGCAGGGCAATGTAGGGGTGCCTGCTTTATGCTGAATGCCATTGCAGAGAAGGCGTGTCGTGTTGAAACCCGAGGGCTTAGAGTGAAATTGACTCCTGAACGCTTGGTCACGATAGCGATGACCAATCCGATTAACGCGCAGATTGTAGAGCGGCTACCATCGCTTGGGCTAAGCCAATGCATGCTGACAGCAGGCTGTCTGTTCCAGGCCGTGTGGAATCACCACTCGAATCTGCCACCGGAATCAGGCGTAAAGGACTACGACATTTTTTACTTTGACTCGGATCTGTCCTGGGAGGCCGAGAACGACGTTATTCTCCTTACCCAGCAGCTTTTCCAGGATCTGGACGCAAAGGTCGATATCAAGAATCAGGCTCGTGTCCATCTCTGGTACGGCGAACGATTCGGCAGGGCTTATCCTCAACTTGAGTCGGCCAAGGACGGGATTGACCGGTATCTTGTTGCGGCTACCTGCATTGGCCTGGACCCTGGCACGGGTGAGGTGTATGCGCCTTATGGGTTAGATGATGTCGCACAGGGTTATCTGCGGCCCAACGCCAAAAACCTATTGCCTGACTTGTTCCATCAAAAGGCTACAAGCTATCAATCGCGCTGGCCGTGGTTACGGATCGTTTAGTCCAGAACATAAGGCTAGGTGGGTTCGGCCCACTGTTTGACGCCCATGGTTGGTCCACCTGACGGCTAAATTGGGCTACAGTCTGCCTACACACAGCTCGAGGAGGCTCAGTTCAATGGCAACCATCAGCCTTGAGGCCAAGAAAGCCTACGCGGTCAAAACGCGCCAATCAAACTACGCGGCCAGCCTTCGTCTTGAAGGGTTCAAAGTGACTATTGCAGACACCGAACGCAAGCTGCCTTCGCGTGAAGACGTACTGAAATTTTTTGCCAAGATACGGGCGTAATGTCAGATAAATACGGAGTCGGCCAAGATTCCTATTGTTATCCTGGCTAGACAGTTCTTCGTAACAAGCTCGATATTCGAGATGACTCAACACTAAGCGATGCTGAGCAGCAGCTCTCGGCCGTAGCTGCTGTAACCATCGAGTTCAGCCCCCCACCTTATAACTTGGCTTCCCTTCAAAAAATCTACCGTACTCTGTTTTCCGATCTTTATGACTGGGCCGGGGAGCTTCGGACAGTCGGCAGTTCGAAGCAAGACACGCGCTCCTGTCAGCCGGATTACATGGAGAAGGAAGCTGGCAAGATTTTTAAGGGCATGAGTCGCTCAGACCTCATCGTCGCAGCTGCGGACGTATACTCAGACCTCAATGTGGTTCACCCGTTTCGTGAAGGTAATGGCCGCACACAGCGCATCCTTTTTGAACATCTTGTGATGAACGCAGGTTTTGAAATCAGTTGGTGGGGTGTCGAAAATGACGAGTGGCTTTACGCAAATATTGCTGCTTACAACTGTATTCTTGAACCGTTGCAACAAGTGTTTAATAGATGTATTGGCCAGCAGATTCTGGCGTAAGTCGGTGAATTGACTGTGTGTATTTCAAGTTGCCAAGTTAGTCACTTTTAGTCTTCATGCGCCTTAAAACTGTTTCGCATCCTTGACGGCTACCTGCTGTAATGGATTTGGGGGCATTGAGAGTTCGCAATACAGCTTCTTTTAAGCCTTTGAAGCCCGATAAACGAGCGGGATGGGAGACTCCAACGCCACAGAAAAACACCACGCGCCCTACCTCGTGCATTGCACAATGCCTTTCAGAAATATTAGAGTCTTTTTTGACAGACTACGGAATCAACTAGCCTCTTTACGCGTTCGCTTACATTACATTTGACGCGTGTGCGCTTGAAAAAACTCGGACATCAGATCAGTGGCCGCTCCCTGTCCAAACAGATGGCCCGCATCTTTTTGTCCTGGGCCCAATATTTCGTCGTGACGTATCGATTGACCAGTGTATCTCAGCGTACCTTCCAGGACCTCTACGGCGCTATGGTAGCCCAGTCCAACCAGAAAGGCGCTGGCACCTGCTGCACGGGCTAGCTGTTGTTCCTGCTGGTGCGATGTTAGAAACTGGTATTCGAGTTGATTTCCGCGCAGCATGTCCCAGACTTGTAAAATTTCAGCCGGAGACCCGGACATATGCCCCACCAAAGGTTCTACCGTATCGGCCACGCGATTAAAATCAATATACGCGACATCCCAGCGTGAGGTTGAAATGCGATCCTCAATCGGTACGCCAAGTGCCTTGTCAGCCTCTTCACCCAGATTGTGTATTCCAGTGCGGTCAATGTGCTTGGCCGATGGTCGGCTTCTTTCGGTTTTCTTGTCTGGACCGACAGCAGTAGATCCTCCTTCCTGTTGTACGCGTCTGCTTGATTCTTCTGTCGGCGGAATAAGGCCGGCAACTGCAAGTGCACCTCGAAGGCTTTCGCGCAGTCGTGCGGATGCCTTCTCAGTACGATCAGTCCCAGTGGTAGCCCCTGTCGCCGCATACAATGCGCCAATATCACCCATCATCGCGATGACAACCGCTCTGTCGTAACCCGATGCATAATCAGGGCATTCATCAACCCGTTTGAGTGTTTGAAGCAAATCATTGGGTGTTTGGCCGGTTATTAATCCCTCTGAGCTAAACAGGCGTGCGCCCAAGGCATATTGATCGACATCTTCTAAAGATCCGTAGGTTTGATGAAGCTTACTGGCTGCTTGGCTGAGTTCGTTTTTTAATGTCTCACCAGGTTGGTACAGCGCTTGTCTGGCTGAAATGGTTTGTATAAGCGCAAGTTGGCGGGTATCACCACTAACTTCGGAACGCATTGAGGGGGCAATGTGCGCTTTATAGGGGGCGGTTGTACTGATGTGAATATCGTTCATAGTCATCACTTTAAAATTAAGTATCTAAATATAATTAACCCTAGGGATGGTCTGAAGTGGCTATATATTTCTGGCTGACTTCAGGCCATTCCTGGGAAAGAGATTATGCCTATATGATTTAACCCGACAAACATGAGAAATATTACAAAAAATCGCTTATTTTTTTGAAATCGGTGCTAAAGAGGGTCTGCACCCAACTTGGGTGATCCTGTTTAAGCTAGTGGGCTGTTCTCGAAATAATTTACCCATTAGCCTGTAAGGCCATTGCTTCTCGAGCTCGCTGTATCTTGTTCAAGGTATCCTCTCCCTTTGCATTCCAGACATAGCGAGTCGGCTGCGCATTGCGCAGGGCCATGAACGCAATCAGTGGAAATCGTTATTCGAAAAGCTGTCGTTCTTGCGCTCAGTTTTGTCCCACACCGGCACATGCGGTTCGATGTCATTTTTCTCCACCATCCAGGCCAGCATCGGCGCGGTACCGTAAGCGGTGTCGCCAATGAGGCGCTCTGGCTTGATGCCGAACTGCGCTTCGACCCGATCGATCATCGTCTTGGTGCTCTCGACTTCTTCGGTTCGATGAGCCGGTGTGGGTTCCACATCCATGATCACGCCGTGTTCGGTATCAATCAGAACATTCGTGGAGTAAGCGTAGAAAGCTGGGCCGCCTGGAGCAGCGGTCCAGCGGGCTTGGGGATCAGTCAGCGATAGGCGCTTCGGTAGCGTTTCGGCCAAAGCCTCTTCATCGAGGCCTTCAAGGTACTCACGCACGGCGCGAGTGCTCAGGGCCAGATCGCTCCAGTTGACCTGTTCATCACCCGGTACGCCGCGCTCCCGACACGCATCCGCTTTGATGCTGCTGGCGTCCACGGCAAATCCTTCTCCTTTAACCAGCCCTGCGTCCATGCAGCGACGCAGCA
The DNA here is from genome assembly GCF_002269505.1 of Pseudomonas fragi. GTDB lineage: Bacteria > Pseudomonadota > Gammaproteobacteria > Pseudomonadales > Pseudomonadaceae > Aquipseudomonas > Aquipseudomonas fragi_D. The sequence continues at coordinate 296,156 of NZ_NQKQ01000002.1, forward strand.
CTTCATTGAACAACCCGCGAAACAGATCACTGTCCCGAAAACAGCCGTGTCGATTTTTGGAAAAGGTCGAGTGGTTGGGGACTTCATCTTCAAGACTCAACCGGCAGAACCAGCGATACGCCAGGTTCAAATGGGCCTATTCGCACAACCGTCGTTCGGAGCGGATGCCATAGCAGTAGCTGACGATCAGCGTGCTTCCCTGCTGGCCAATGCAGAGATTTTGCCGCAGGCCAGACAGGGGAGCTAATTTTTCAACACAATCGGCCAAAAGCGGTCACTCCGCACCCACACTTTCGCTTTGCGCTAACTCTCTAGCCAGCGCCCATAAAGTTTGGGGAATTGTTCGCGAACCCAATCAACAAAGACCTCAACCTGCGGCGCCAGGTGTGAGCGGCTGGGGTACAGCACAGACACGGGTCTTGGATGCGGACGATAGGCACGCAGCACCTCAACCAATGTTCCGTTGGTTAAAAAACGGTCCAGAGTAATACCAGGAGCCTGAAGTATGCCGAAGCCCGCGACGCCGCACTCGACATAGGCGTTGGACTCGTTGACTGTGATGCCCTGGCGGCAGATGTGAGATTGCTCGCGAGCCCCATCCATAAATTGCCAAGCCAGCGGGCGCTGGTTTTGGCCAGAGAGAAAGGTCACGCCGCGGTGCGCTCTTAGATCCTCTAAGGTTTTGGGCTCGCCGTGATCCTTCAGGTATTGGGGCGCCGCGCAGGTGATCATAGTAGCCATACCGATGCGACGCGCTACTAGGCTAGAGCTTGGCAACTCGCCGATTCTCAGCGCACAGTCCACACCTTCTGCGACCAGATCGACGGTTCTATCGGTGACCCCCAGGGCCAGCTCGATTGCAGGATAGAGGGTGGAAAACGCTCGCAAGCTTTCGATCAGCCCCGGCTGCGAAAACGCGGTGGGTATATCGACCCGTAATCTACCACGCAGGGTTGATCCTGGAGACGAGAACATCGCCGTGGCACCCGCAACTTCGTCAAGAATCACTTTAACATGCTCGTAGAATTGCTCTCCTTCTGAAGTGAGCCTCACCGTACGGGTGGTGCGCTGAAACAGCCGCACCCCAAGCGAAGTTTCCAACTCCTGTATCGCGCGAGTGACTTGCGGACGGCCGATCTGCATGGCATCCGCCGCGCGGGTGAAACTGCCAAGTTCGGCCAATCGGGCAAACACTTGCATAGACTGGAGCAGTTCCATTAAGTCTTCTCACTCAGAATTTTGTTGCCTGTTTATAGTAAGATCGCAGTCTGATTGTTGCCTTATAAAATAACAATCCTTTGCCGGCCTGGGTATTTATTGAACGGTCTGACTTGGGAAGAATGTCGCCAGTAGGTCCCCCTAACTGGAGATAGACAGATGAAAGCATGGCTTTTGAACGATTTTGGTCTCGATAATCTGGCACTCGGCGAAACAGCTAAGCCCGTCCCCAAGGCCGGCGAGTTGTTGGTAAAAATTGGCGCGGTTTCCCTGAATTTCCGCGACAAGGCCATCGTCGATGGCTTCTACGAACCTCACCTGGTACCCAAGCCACTGATCCCGGTCAGCGATGCATCGGGCACTGTCGTCGCCTTGGGCGAAGGCGTAAGCCGATTCAAAGTGGGCGACCGCGTCAACTCGCACCTCTACTCGCGCTGGATTGATGGTGAGCCAAGGCCGGACGAACCTGCCTACTGCTTCGGCATGCCGCTGCCAGGTGGCCTGGCTGAGTACATGATAATTCACGAAGAAAGCGCTGTTCGTGCGCCAGACAACATGTCCGACGAGGAGGCTTCGACACTACCGATTGCGGCGCTGACCGCATGGTATTCGCTGGTTGACTACGGCCAAGTTCAACCGGGCCAGACCGTTTTGGTACAGGGCACCGGGGGTGTATCGATTTTTGCCGTGCAACTGGCAACTGGCAACTGCGCTTGGCGCCAAGGTTATCGTTACCTCCAGCAGCGATGCCAATCTTGATGCGGTGAAAAAACTTGGCGCAGTCTCCGGCGTGAACTATCGGACCTTCCCGCGTTGGGAAGAGGAAGTACTGAAACTCACAGGCGGAAAAGGCGTGGACCTGCTATTGGATGTGGCCGGTGGGGAAGGCTTGAACCAGTCCATCCTGGCAACCAAAGCAGCCGGCAAGATTGCGCAAATCGGTTTTCTGACCGGTCAGACCACAACGCTGAGCCTGATGCCGTTGATTTTCCGCCAGACAACTATCCGCGGCATCGCAGTGGCGCCTCGCTCGTCGTTTGATCGCATGAGCGACTTCCTGAACGAACACGCGATCCGCCCCGTGATCGATCAGACCTATTCATTCGAAGACGCCCACAAGGCGTTCGAGCACCTGGCTCGAGGCGCCTTTGGCAAAGTGGTTATCAAAGTTTCCTAACCCTTTAAACCAAGCGATATGGAGGTGACCCGGTATGTCGCCTCAGCACTTCACTCGGGCGGACCGCGGTGCTCGCCTCTCTCATCTCGAACGTCAAGGATCTGAAACTGTTCGACGCGGTATGCGTCATATCCAGGAAGGTAGATAGCTACCCTCTACGAAGGGTAGCTATAGGTCGAAATGAGCCTTTGGTGACTGACAGCTATCGGCCAATAGCAGTCCGTCACGAAAGGCAGCTATCGGCCACTCCCATTTTCGTGGACTGCTTGATGGTATCGTTTCTGCCTGCCACGAGGGATTGAAATCTGCCAAGAGCTGGTCTTCGAGGGTATTTATTAAATCAGCGGCGACTCTGCACTTTCAATCAATACTGCTTTTTTGCGCTGGCTATACGCCGGTACTTACGCAACTCCCGATAAGCGCTGCGGATATCCAGAAAAAATATCTCTGCGCTGCGCCAGAGCAGCATCCACACCGTAACGGTAAATACTGCCACCGGGATGGTGCTTTCAATGCCTAGAGCATTACCTATCAGCCCCACCGCCAGTGCCAGGCCCAGGAGTGTCAGCGCTTCCAACTGTAGGATGAGAATATTCCCTCTGACTTGCTCGCTCTTTTCTGCAAAGGTATTGCTGATAGCTTGCTGTAGGCGTTCTCGCTCATTTTCGGGGCAGTTGATCTGCAGGCACAGCTTGGGGTAGTACCAGGCACTATCCAACAGGTAGTCCGCCAGCTCAGGGCTAAGTTTGGGTGCGTCCGGCGAGGCAAATGGATTGAGGTAATCGTGGGTGATCGTCAAATCGATTTTTTTGAGCATTACGAACTTTGGCCTGGTTGAGTTGTGGTCGGAGGCTTCAGTGATTCAGATAAAGCTAGTCCAAGATATCTGTTCTGCTTTGTTGGCAGTCATTCGCGCTGCAGTAGGAGCGAATTTATTCGTAATGCGTGGCTGAATGTGCACCTCGACAGCCTCCATCAACGCTGATTGTTATCGTTCTCTGCGAGTGAACATTAGGCCGCGGGCGACGCATTCGCGCAAAGGGCTCGAGGCAGCTATTGTCCGAAAGCAGCCCTCCGTGACTGGCTGCTAACGGCCAATAGCGGTCACCGAACGCCTACCAACCCGGGGCGACTCAATGGTGGCATCTATCAAATCCAAAAAAGCTACATGAAACGTCCAAGCGGGTCGCTGTCCACCAGCAGATCAACCGAGTAGTGGGAGGATCTAAATCTGTTCAATGATTCCCTTGAACAACCCTTTCAATTGCTCGTTACCAGCATCCACTAGGTGATTGTCATCGAAGTACAGAGGTATACCGTCCCTTGAGCCCGTGCATTGCCCGTTTGGGCAAAGGTATGGGATTGGATCAATAACCTTGGCGTTGCACTGCTTTGCGACGACTTCAATGGCATGGTTAGCTACGCGATTACGTTTTTCGTAGTCCTGCAGTGAAACGGTTATGTCCGATGAGTGCTGGAAAATGCGTTTGTGCAGGTTTAGGCCTTTGTAGATATTGAATGGCATTTCAGGTATTGGCTTGACGATAAAGACCGGGCGGTTTTGCGCGATTGAACAAACAACTTTGGTGTATTCAGCCGCATATGTGTCGGCAAATGACTGGCCTGCCAGATGCTCCTGCCCCGGGAAGTAAATGCGGAAGCTGTTGCCCCTGCTTGTATCTGTGTACATGGCTGCCCGGCTGAACAAAACCACGGGAACGCCGGGGTAGCCGTTTTTTAGTGCTTCCAGCTTCTCACTGTTGAATCCGCGGCATTTACTTTCCAGTTCCTTGTCATGCATGGCAAAGTTTTGCAGTAGTGGGCAGCCGCCGCGTGCCCACATCATGGCTGCCTGGCCATTTTCAGCTTGGACAGCGGCTGCGGTCGATTGGGCATGACTGTCACCGAATAAAATGACAGTGACGTCACCGGAATCTAGCTTGCAATCAGCGGCGTCATACGGATTGGAGGCGCAATCTTGTGTGTATAGCTTGCTGGTGTATTCGGGCTGACCCAAATCAATATATGCAAACCGGACAGCCGGATGGTCTTTTACGATAGAGGATGTAATAGCAGCGAAGCCAACCATCAGTACGACAAAAGATGCATATTTGAATATCGTCCGGGGTGCCGTGATGATTTTTTTTGTCTTCGATTCAATCAGGTAGAATGAAAGTGCTCCGAGCACGAAAGACATAACGATCGCCGCCAGTACATGCGGCCAGCTGTTTAGTAGCCCGCATGTATAGAGGAATACGACTAGCGGCCAGTGCCATAGATAGACCGAGTACGAGATGGTTCCAGAGAACTGCAAGGCTTGGCTATTACTGAAGGCCGACTGAGTGTTTGCGATGATTACGAGTGCGGTGCCTAGTACGGGCAACAGGGCCAGATATCCCGGCCAGAGGTCCTGCTCGGAAAAACAGAAAATACTTAGCAGGATTGCGCCCAGCCCAAGCCCTTCAAGTGTGTAGCTGATTCGTTTGCTCAGTTGCAGTGGGAACAGGAACACCAGCCCGCCGACAATCAACTCCCAGGCGCGGGTAGGCAGCATATAGAACGCAAAGACCGGATTAGTATTGGTCAAATAGACCGATGCGGCCAGAGACCCTAACGCAAGTAGCACAAGCGCCGTTTTGGTCTTGTGTATGCCCCAAAGCTTGTAGAGCGCCATCAGCAGCACAGGGTAGAGCATGTAGAACTGCCACTCGACCGACAGTGACCATGTGTGCAGCAGCCAGTTCTCGTGCAGCGGCGCGTCGAAATAGCCCCCGCTTTTGGCGAACATGAAGTTGGAGCTGAAAAGTAGGCTGCTCTTGATCGCTCTGATCAGTTCCCGGTAATCATCAAGAGGGAAATAGACAAAGCCGAAGATCAGCAGCGCTGCACACAGTGTCAGCAATGCTGGGATAATTCGCCTTGCCCTGGATGCGTAGAATCCCAATAGAGAGAAGTTTTGCTTCTGGAGTCCGCTGATGATGATTCCGGTCATCAAGAAGCCAGAAATAACAAAGAAAATGTCGACCCCTACAAAGCCTCCTTCGAACCCCCTAATCTTGAAGTGAAATAACACTACGGAAATAACCGCAAGTGCTCGTAGCGAGTTTATATTTTTTCGGAATTGCATTTGCGCGTCCATGATCACGGCATAAGTAGAGTGGCATTGTAGTGGCCATGGTGCAATATTAGAACCGAAAAGTTTTACCCTCGAAGTTGCAAGAAATATCGCATTTCGAGTGTCCCCGCTCGGTAGTGTGTGCGTACAGTAAATTTTCTAAGAAAAATCTGTAGGGAATTTTGCTTGGTTTTGTAGGGCGGGTGGGGTGTTTACGAGAGTCTTGGTGTAGTGCTCTATGAGTAGTCCCAGGTTTCGTAGACACCTTCGAGAGGCTGCTTATGGCCGATAGCTGCCTGGCAGGAAGGGCTGCTTTCAACCCATAGCGGACTGTCGGCGCAGGCAGTTTAGGGAAGAAAGCGTCGATTCGGACGTAGCAAAGCTCATGAAAATGCCGCAGCAAATTAGTACCGTTTTAGCGTGACTGTATTTCCCGACTCCATAACTATCTTATAATTACCTCTTAGTTTCCGCAGGACGCTAAGGCTTCTCACGGAAATGGCCATGGATATAGCGGCCGTGGTTGCTGCGGTTCCTAGAACGCTAAGCGCTGCGCCGGATGCGGTAACAGCCGCTATGCCAGAAACAGGTGCAGCGGCGCCACCCGTACCGAGTGTAGCAATGACTCCGTAAAAGACGATGCCTATAGAGCCAATCGCAACAGCCCACGCAACCGTTCCTGTAGCCTTAATTCGAACGGTTTTTTTGGCAAGATCGCCTTCAATTATAATAGTATCTTGATTGCGACTTACTGCGTCGGCTAATTCTTCTTCTGTTGTAACGCTCATTGCTTATCCTTAGATTTTTTATTGCCTGCAATAACAAGGCCGACGATGAGAAAGAGAATTATTATAGGCGGAAAAGCCACGCACAAAGCAATTGCGCCAATTAACAATACTCCTCCAACTACCACGCCGATCATTTCCCCTAAAAGCGGAAGCAATAGTTTGAAAGCAATCACGGCTACAACAATTGCAGCTATTCCGATAATAATCATGTCCGGCCTTCTTGGTGTTGTGATCAGTTTGCTAACATGCATCCAGCCCCTTCGCTGGGTATCGGCCGTCTCCTGCCATTCTTTAGCGTCAAGTCATTCTTTTATGTCCGCCGACCTGGTTGGGAGATTAAAAGTAACTTAGGGGAGTGGTGGGGGCGATCCTCAATGATTGCTTTTTGCCGGTTAGCGACCGTTGCTCTGATTAGTCATCCTTGTCCTTCACCACGTGGAGGACTTGTCGTGAACATCATCGCTACCTGCAGCCTGAATCGCCCCGGGTTTCCTAGACACTCTCCAGGCTCGCTGCGTAACGCTTTTCAAACTCTACCGGTGACAGCTGAT
>NZ_NQKQ01000020.1 GCF_002269505.1 Pseudomonas fragi
TCGGTACTCAAGTGTTTGTATTGGGTAGACATGGCAACACCTTACATCAGGTGTTGCACTTGTTCCTTGAGACCGCCCATTCACGCCATCGTCGCCGAGATTGAAGGCGAGGAGCTAGAGGCATGAGCGGCGGGAACTTTTTGGACAAGCTACTGGATCGCGTTGATGTGGAGTGGAAAGCTCTGGGGGAATTAACGCTGCCCACGACCAATATTAAGTGGCGCGATGCAAATCGCACCTATAGATATATTGATCTCACCTCTGTAAATATTGAAACGAAGGCGATAACCGAAACGCCCGAAATAGCGCAGAGCAATGCACCAAGTCGGGCGCAAAAGCTGGTTGAAAAAAATGACGTGATTTTCGCAACAACTCGTCCAGCCCAACAACGCTACTGCTTAATTGATAATGAGTACGCTGGCGAAGTTGCAAGCACCGGCTACTGCGTTTTGCGTGCAAAGAAAGCAGAAGTATTACCTAAATGGATCTTGCATTGGATTGCCTCTTCTGATTTCAAGGATTATGTTGAAGAAAACCAAAGTGGATCAGCGTACCCCGCTATTTCAGATGCAAAGGTGAAGGCTTTTAAAATCCCCATCCCCTGTCCAGAAAAGCCCAAAAAATCGCTGGAAATCCAAGCCGAAATCGTCCGCATTCTGGACGCATTTACAGCGCTTACAACCGAGCTTACAACCGAGCTTACATCCGAGCTTACAGCCCGAAAAGAACAGTACACCTATTATCGCGACAACTTGTTGGGCTTTGAGGAAGGGGAAGTGGAGTGGAAGACACTGGGGAATCTCGCAAAGAATCTTGATTCGATGCGAAAGCCAATCACGAGTAGCTTCAGAGAGCCGGGCGATATTCCATATTATGGGGCATCAGGAGTTGTCGATTACGTCAAAGACTATATCTTTGATTCTGACCTTTTACTTGTCTCCGAAGACGGCGCAAATTTGTTAGCGCGGAACACCCCAATCGCTTTTAGCATCAGTGGAAAAAGCTGGGTGAATAACCACGCCCACGTTCTTAAGTTCGATACGTACGCTGAGCGCAAATACGTTGAATACTATTTGAACAGTATAGATCTTACGCCTTACATCTCAGGTGCGGCCCAGCCAAAGCTCAACAAGAAGAATTTGGAGAGTATCAGCATCCCCAATCCATCTCCTGAGGAAAAAGAGCGCATCGTCGCCATCCTCGACAAATTCTACGCCCTGACAAACTCCCTCAGCGATGGATTGCCGCGCGAAATAGAATTGCGCAAAAAGCAATACGAGTATTACCGTGATCTGCTGTTGAGCTTTCCCAGGCCAGAAGAGGCGGTAGCCTGATATGAGCAAGACGCTGACAGAAATCGCCCAGCAACTGAAAGATAGCAACAAGAAGGTGCAGTTAATCTACGCCTTCAACGGTATTGGCAAGACGCGCCTGTCGCGGGAATTCAAGCAGCTAATCGCACCCAAAGCAAATAGCGGAGAAGCCGATCAGCCCGAGTTGTCGCGCAATAAAATCCTCTATTACAACGCCTTCACTGAGGATTTGTTTTATTGGGATAACGATCTGGAAGAAGACGCTGAGCCAAAGCTGAAGATTCAGCCAAATTCATTTACGGATTGGATTCTAAGAGATCGCGGACAAGATCGAAATATCATTGATAACTTCCAGCGCTATACTGATGACAAGCTCACACCAACCTTCATAGAGCATGACAAGCAAATAAATCAAGATGGGAAGTTGGTAATAACAAAAACCTTTCCAGAAGTAGCGTTTTCCTATGATCGTGGAACAGAGCGAACGGGTAGCATAAAAATCTCTAAAGGCGAGGAAAGTAACTTTGTCTGGAGCATTTTTTATACTCTGCTGGAGGAGGTCACATCGATCCTGGATGAGCCTACCCCCGCTAAGCGTGATGATAATCAATTTGATAATTTAGAGTACGTGTTTATTGATGATCCAGTGAGTTCACTCGACGATACCCACTTGATTGAACTGGCTGTTGATTTGGCACGATTAATAAAATGCAGTGCCTACACTGAAGGCAATGGGCTAAGGTTCGTCATCACAACGCATAGTCCGCTATTTTATAATGTTTTACACAATGAGTTGAATAATGATCTTAAAAAGCTCGGCCAGGATGGAGCTTTTGCGTGGATATATAAGCGAGGCCAATCAGAAAAGTACAGATTAGATAAGAAGACTGACGGAACTTTTGAGCTTGCCACAGCTAATGACCACCCGTTTTCTTATCATTTGTTTTTATTGTCAGAGGTCAGAAAAGCAATAAAAGCAGATCAAGTTAAAAAGTATCACTTTGGCTTTTTAAGGAATATCTTGGAAAAAACCGCCACATTCCTAGGCCATAATCGCTGGGAGAGCCTTCTCGATAAAACAGCTGAAGGCACTCCCAACCCGTTTGCAAGCAGGATTATGAATCTTTCTAGCCACTCCGCCCATGCAGGCGAGGAAGTTTCAGACGTTGAAGAAAAAGACAAGCAGAAACTGGAAGAGTTGGTGGAGTATTTAATTGATACCTACGGATTCAGGAAGCAGGATGCACTAAATGACTGATTACAAAGCCATTGCCGAATCCAACAACTTTATCGTTCTGGATAAATACAACAAAGAGTGGAGCGTCGCAGAAAGCTACCAGAGTGAAGGCGATCTGGAGCGCGAATTCATCCAGGACTTGAAAAATCAGGGTTATGAATTTTTGCCGAGCGTGACCACGCCGGATGCGTTACTGGTCAATATGCGCGTGCAACTGCAAACGCTCAATAACGTGCAGTTTGCGGAGGGTGAGTGGCTGCGATTTGTTGAAACCTGGCTGGACAAGCCCAGCGATGGCATTGTCGAGAAAACGCGTAAGATTCACGACGACTATATTCACGACTTCGTCTTTGACGATGGGCGCATCCAGAATATATATCTGCTGGATAAGAAGAGCATCGCCCGCAACAAAGTACAGGTGATCAAGCAGTTTGAGCAGGCTGGCAGTCACGCCAACCGTTATGACGTGACGATTCTGGTCAATGGTTTGCCGCTGGTACAGGTAGAGCTGAAGAAGCGTGGCATAGCGATTCGTGAAGCCTTTAATCAGGTGCACCGCTACAGCAAGGAAAGCTTCAACAGCGAGCATTCCTTATTCAAATACCTGCAGCTGTTCGTGATCTCCAACGGCACCGACAGCCGTTACTTCGCCAACACCACGCAGCGCAACAAGAACAGCTTCGACTTCACCATGAACTGGGCGAAGGCGGACAACAGTCTGATCAAAGACCTAAAAGACCTCACGGCCACCTTCCTCCAGAAGCACACGCTACTCAATGTGCTGCTCCACTACTCGGTGTGTGATGTCAGCAACACGCTGCTGGTGATGCGCCCTTACCAGATTGCTGCCACGGAACGCATTCTGTGGAAGATCAACTGCTCGTACCAGGCTAAGAACTGGAGCAATACGGAAAGCGGTGGCTTCATCTGGCACACCACCGGCTCCGGCAAGACCTTGACCAGTTTCAAGGCGGCGCGTCTTGCCACTGAGCTGGAGTTCATCGACAAAGTGTTCTTCGTGGTGGACCGCAAGGATCTGGACTACCAGACCATGAAGGAGTACCAGCGCTTTTCACCGGACAGCGTAAATGGCTCAGACAGCACAGCTGGCCTGAAGCGCAACCTAGAGAAGGATGACAACAAGATTGTCGTCACCACCATCCAGAAGCTCAACAACCTGATGAAAAGCGAAGGCGACTTGTCCATCTACGGCAAGCAAGTCGTGTTCATTTTTGATGAGTGCCACCGCAGCCAGTTTGGTGAAGCACAGAAGAACCTGAAGAAGAAGTTCAAGCGGTTCTATCAATTCGGCTTCACCGGCACGCCGATTTTTGGCGATGACATTGTTGATGGCAAATTAATCCGTAAAGGAAATGCACTTGGTGCTGACACCACCGCCAGCGTGTTTGGCCGTGAATTGCATTCGTATGTGATCACCGATGCGATTCGCGATGAAAAGGTGCTGAAGTTCAAGGTGGACTACAACGATGTCCGCCCACAGTTCAAGGCCATCGAAACCGAGCTGGACGAGAAAAAGCTCAGCGCAGCGGAAAACAAACAGGCCTTGCTGCACCCCGACCGCATCCGTGAGATCACCCAGTACATCATGAACAACTACCGGCAGAAGACCCATCGCCTGCAAGCCGGCAATAAGGGTTTCAACGCCATGTTCGCTGTCAGCAGCGTGGATGCTGCCAAGCTGTACTACGAGAGCTTCAGGGCGCTGCAAAAGAACAGCGACAAGCCGCTGAGAGTGGCCACCATCTTCTCGTTTGCCGCCAACGAAGAGCAGGATGCAGTGGGCGAAATTCAGGACGAAAGTTTTGATGTGTCGGCCATGAACAGCAGCGCCAAAGAGTTTTTGAGTGCAGCCATTGCGGACTACAACGCGCTGTTCAAAACTAACTTCAGCGTCGATAGCGATGGTTTCCAGAACTATTATCGCGACCTAGCCAAGCAAGTCAAAGCCAAGCAGATCGACTTGCTGATCGTGGTGGGTATGTTCCTGACGGGCTTTGATGCGCCTACTCTGAACACCTTGTTTGTGGACAAGAATCTGCGCTACCACGGGCTGATGCAGGCCTATTCCCGCACCAACCGTATTTTTGACGCCACGAAAACCTTCGGCAACATCGTCACCTTCCGCGATCTGGAACAGGCGACCATCGACGCCATCACCTTGTTTGGCGACAAGAACACCAAGAACGTGGTGCTGGAGAAAAGCTACAAGGAATACATGGAGGGCTTCACCGATGTGGCCACAGGTGAGGTGCGGCGCGGCTTTGTGGACGTGGTGAAGGACCTTGAAACACGCTTCCCCGACCCGGCAGCCATTGAAAAGGAAGCTGACAAAAAGGCCTTCGCCAAGCTATTTGGCGAGTATTTGCGCGTAGAGAACGTACTGCAGAACTATGACGAGTTCGCCAGCCTGAAGGAATTGCAAAACGTCGATATGACCGACCCGGCAGCGGTTGAGACGTTCAAGGCCAAGCACTATCTGACTGATGACGATCTGACCACACTGGCAGCCATCACGATCCCGGCTGAGCGGAAAGCTCAGGATTACCGCTCCACCTACAACGACGTGCGCGACTGGTTGCGTCGTGAAAAGGCGGGGGCTGAGAAGGAAAAATCCACCATCGACTGGGATGATGTCGTGTTTGAGGTGGACCTGCTCAAATCGCAAGAAATCAACCTAGATTACATTCTGGAGCTGATCTTCGAGCACAACAAAAGGATCAAGAGCAAGTCAGACCTAGTGGATGAAGTGCGCCGCGTGATTCGCGCGAGCCTAGACAACCGCGCCAAAGAGAGCTTGCTGGTGGACTTCATCAATCAGACTGATCTGGACCAGATTGGCGACAAGGCCAGTGTGATCGACGCCTTCTTCATCTTTGCTCAAGCGGAGCAGCTGCGTGAGGCGAAGGAGCTGGTCAGTGCCGAGAACCTAAATGCCGAGGCGGCACGGCGCTATATCGCTACTTCACTCAGGCGGGAGTTCGCCAGCGACAGCGGCACGGAACTGAACGCTGTGCTGCCCAAGATGAGCCCGCTGAACCCGCAATACCTGACCAAGAAACAGAGCGTCTTCCAAAAGATCGCTGCGTTTGTCGAGAAGTTCAAAGGTGTGGGTGGAAGCGTATAAAAAAATATGAACTTTAGCTCTTGGAGCTTTATTTAGCCTGAATATGGTTCATGTGTTAGCTATTTAAGCCCAAGCTGACAAAAAAACAGAGAGCTCACAGCCAGGGCTGTGGCTCTCCGTACGCCATTGCTTTAGCGAGTGAGCAGGGACTTGAGCTTCAACCAAGCCCAGCTTGTTAGCAGCAAGGCTACAAGCAGTACTGGTAAACGTAGTAGGTCCAATAGCAGGGCTATGACCGTACAACAGCCGACGAAAATGCCGATCACCAACAGCAGGTTAATAAAAAGCTGAGCGAGCATTTTCATAGGTGGCCCCGTTCTGCCAGTGACACGCAGCCCTCGTACCCTAATACAATGTGATCGAACGTCCCGATCCCAGCAAGCTCAGTGCGTCCTGCAGTTTCGTGGCGAGGGTGCGATCTGCCAGGCTGGGTTAGGGATCACCTGATGGGTGGTTGTGCACCAGGATCACGGCGGCGCAATGTGTTCCAGGGCGATTTTCATAACCTCCCTGGGGTAGAGGACTCTCCCTCTGGCCAATATGCTTTAGGCCTATACGTCCACTTTTGGCCGGTTTCTGCCGGTGATGACCAACCGGTTTGGTCGACTGCGCCCATTGTTTTTGACGGTAGGCGACCTAAACATGCCGCTCGGCGTGGTCCACGGAAATCTCGCGCAAACTCTTACAGCCCAACCGGTCGATCATTTTTTTTGGGGGGGCCTAATCGCCCCATATGGCGCCCGTGCAGCAGCAAAATTAGGAGTGCTACCTGAGGCGTAGCTTGCCTCGCCCAATCAACCAGCGTTGCTGCTTGAGGCTGTATTTGACGTTTGAGATTTGCTTTTCCGGCCAAACCCTCCGATCCAGCGATCTTTGATCGCGCCGATCGGAGGGTTCACTCGCTTTTTCTCGAAGTCACCTCGTTCCCCTTCCTATTTCAAATTTGATTAGCGTCACGCCATCTTTTACCCGTCAGAAATGACTCACGATGGTTATCGAGTACAGCTCCAGTGTGAGAGCGGATCTTGTCGTGGGGCAATGGCTAGAGATATGGCGACACCGGCGACAGCGGCGACAACCCATGCAGAACAGGGCCGGGAGCGTGGCGACAAAAGTGACGACAGTCGCCACTTTTTGCACGCTTTGGTCGTGATGCTTGACCACCTATTCGAGGGGGTATAACAATTGGCGCACGGATCGCTGTCGTTGACAGCACCAGCCCAGGTAGCCGGAACCTTTAAGGCTACGCCATTTGCGTGGTGGTTCTTCCCCAAGTGCGATTAGCGTCCGGCGGCTCGCACGATCACTCCCCAAGAGTGATGGATGCCTACTCTACCAATCTGTCCACTGCGGCAGACAATGGACCTACCTCGCTGCGCTGCAGCAACCTCACCTTTCGGCACACCTCGTTGCGCCAGACCGTGCCCGTCTCTTTCTGCTGGAAAGAGACGGGCGCTCGTACCAATGCTGCAAGCCACGTCGTACATGGCATTGCCGCAACTCTCCTCGTGACAATCGACGTGACAAATCCGATTCGTCACCATCCGCAACGACACAGGCACCGGTGCCGCAGCCTGTGGAAAGGCTGCACCTGACTGACAGTCAGGCATGCCCCAGGTGTCCATGTCGTTGCCTTCTCCTGTCCAGGATCTCCGGGTGCCGAACTCGTCAGTCGGCACAGCCTCCACCCGCCCGCATTTTCTGATGCGTCTAAGGAGGCCAGATTCATGGGTTCATGCCCTTGCTCCCGGTCGTAAGGAGCCGTTCGTTCCGCGTCAGTGAGCACCTCACAGGCCGCAGGGGCCTTTATCCCTGATAACACTCAACAGCCGTGGCGGGACTACGTGAGGACAGTCAGCAATTACCGAGGAGAGGGCCCATGCAGCAGTTAGATCCGAAGCTTGAACTACCACGACCACCTCGACCGCTGATTGAGTCGAATTCTTTGGCCCAGCCTTATCCGGTTCAGGCACTGGGTGGGATTCTTGGGCCTGCGGTGGAGCGCATGGCCGAGGTCATCGGCGTGCCCCAGGCGCTGGCCGCGCAATCGGTGTTGGCTGCCTCGGCGCTAGCTACACAAGGTCATGCGGGCTTACAGCTCGACGGGCGCAGTTATCCGCTGTCGCTGTACCTGATCACGGTGGCCGCGTCCGGCGATCGCAAAACGGCGTCAGATCGATGTGCATTACTGCCTGCACGACAATGGGAGCGTGAGCAGTGGCAGCGCTATCGCGAACAGCTTTCCCGGCACCGCGCCGCACAGCGACAGGCGCAGCGTATTAATCCTGGAAATCCCGCCCCCCAAAACGGCGTACCGCTAGAAGAAGAGCCCTCGGCACCCCGGCTGATCACCACGGATCCGACTATAGAGGCGTTGATCAAGGGGCTATGTCATGACTTGCCCAGCATGGGCCTGTTCTGTGACGAAGGCGGACAGTTCCTCGGTAGCAGCACCATGAGTCGGGATAACCGTTTGAAAGCGGTCACGACCTTGTCGTCACTTTGGGATGGCAGCCCGATAGATCGCGCGCGCTCCATGGTTGGTGAAAGCCTACGAGCCTATGACCGGCGTTTGAGCCTGCATCTGATGCTGCAACCCTATTTAGCCATGCAGTTACTCAGTGATCCGTTGCTGCAGGGGCAGGGCATTCTCGGTCGCTGTCTGATGACCTGGCCCTCCAGCCTGGCAGGACAACGAAGCTACCAGGCTGTCGACTTGTCGAAAGACGGCGACCTGAAGCGCTATCACCATCGCCTCTCTGCCCTGTTTCATCAGCCTTGGTCACTTTCCCCTGATGGTGCTCTGCAGCTATCACCGCTGACACTCAGTCCGTTAGCCCGTCGTCGCTGGATTGATTTGCATGATGCCATTGAAGCTCAACTGGGTGAGTTTGGTGAGCTGGCCAGCGTGCGGCCCAGCGGTTCGAAGGCCGCCGACAACCTGTTGCGCGTCGCCGGCATTTTGGCCGTTGTGGAGGAGAGCCGTGTCGTGGAGGTCGACCATATCCAACGGGCCTCGGCCTTAGTTGGCTACTACCTCACCGAGATCCAGCGCCTGACTGAGCAGGAGCCGGTTTGTCGAGTTAAGGAGGAGGCGGACCGGCTGTTGCGCTGGCTGCAGGTCAAAGATTGGAAGCGCTTTAGTATTCGAGACTTGAACCGCAACGGTCCCCGCTTTGCCCGTAAAAGCAGTCGCCATGCCACCAAGCTTCTGGTCGAGTTGCTTGATCATCATTGGCTGATTACCGACGGCCATACCTTCGAGGTGCGCCATGTTCAATCTTGATGAAGCACTGCGCAACCACTTAGCTCAACGTCAAAAGGAGCCGAAAGCGCGGTTTGTCGCCGCGAGTGTCGCCACTTTGTCGCCACGCTCAAAGCCAGGTAGGACAGGGGTTGTCGCCGCTGTCGCCGATGTCGCCACCGTTCGTAAAACTATCACCTCAACGACAGCCGTTATCCAGTGGTTAGAAAAGGAGGGGGCGCATCTCTACGTCGTCGACAACACGCTGTGTTTTCGCCCTACTGATTGGGCCCAGTTCGCCATCGTAAGCCCACACTGGCGAGCCCTTCTACATGAGCTGGCTGCAGTCGATCAGGAACAGAAAAATGGCTCGTGTCGGTAAGCGAGCGGGGCGCAATTTCGGCTTCGGTCGCCAGCTCAGCTATGCCGGACCGCAAGCCTTGAAAGATCTGTTTGGCGACGGCCATTTTGCTACCGTCAAAGCCCATGGCGATCGCTGGCAGGCATTCGTGCAATGGTGTCGATCGGATGAAGGACCGGGAGTCAATGACGCGCGCCAGATCGACCGCGAGATTCTCATGCGGTACGCCGTCCACGTGCGGGAGGAGGTTGATCAGGGCAGCGTCGGCATCGCCACCGCGCAGAACCGCCTGTCCAGCGTGAACCGCACGATGGCCGCGCTGCGCGGTGATCAGTACGTCAAAATCCCCAGTCCGAGCAAGGCGCTAGGCCTACAGCGTTCGAGCGTGCGTAGTGAGGCACCGCAAGGCCAAGATCGTGCTCAGATCGAGTTGATCGCACTCGTACTGTCAGAGCGAGGTCAGCAACGTGTGGCCGCAATTGTGCATCTGGCCCGGGATACTGGTATGCGCCTGCGTGAAGCGATCTTGGCGGACCTGCCCCGACTGCAACGTGAGGCCAGGCAACTGGACAAGATCAACATCCAGGACGGCACCAAAGGCGGTCGATCAGGCGCGTCAGCACCGCGTTGGATCGCGGTTACTGATCAAATTCGTGGCGCCTTGGATAGGGCCTGGGAGGCTTCACCCAGTGGCAGTCGGAACCTGTTGGCCCCCAACGAGAGCTACAAAGTGTTTATGCAGTCAGTTGTGCGACCGGCACGGGACATCTTGCATGAGCATGGATTGAAAGGCTTTCATGAGCTACGGGCGGCTTACGCCTGTGAGCGCTATGAGCAACTGACTGGCTTGAATGCACCCGTCAATGGCGGTCGTGTTCATCGAGAAGATCGAGAGCTTGATCAGCGCGCGCGACAGCAGATCAGCCACGAATTGGGACATAACCGCATCGATGTGGTGAGTGCCTACATCGGAGGCCGGCGATGACGGCCGAGTTCGATATAGCGTTGTTCCTGCGCCCCGTGCTCAAAGGTGCACATGCCACGCAGCAGCGGCACATCAGGCAAGCAGAAAGGATGCACAAGGTGATTCGTGAACGCTGGGGTTGCGCGACTCCCTGGTCCTGGAGAGAAAAGCACGTGAGATGGTTTCTGGAGCACTATTTGCGATGCTCAGCTCCAGCTACCATCTACTACTACGAGTTAACAGCAGGGTTGATCCGCCGTAGAAAGGCTAAAGTCGTGGTTGCCTGATAGACCTTTAAGCGTGAGCCCCTGAGTATGGGAATGCGGAGCCTTCCCATACTCAGGGGCTTGGCTGAAGAGGCGCAGGCATACCAGAGATCTAGCGATTGTCGTCACTCCTTTCGCCTTACTACACGACACGGATCGTAGCCGGTGGCGCGTACCTTTTGGATGTTCAGCGAATCGGTACGACGTTGCCATCTCTGGTTTGATTGATGGCCGATGCCGACAGGCTGCCGGTGGCCGCCTTCTGGATATGTTCACTCCACCAAGCCATCATCGGACGCCGGCGTTCGATGTAATCCGTCCGGTTGTAGGCGCTACGAACTTCGTCCTTGTCGACATGCGCCAGTGCGACCTCGATCAGCTCCGGATCCCAGCCATGCTCATTCAGGATGGTGCTCGCCATCGAGCGCAAGCCGTGGCTGACTAGACGGTCCTGAAAGCCCATGCGCTTCAACGCCATGTTGGCGGTCTGGCTATTGGCATGGGTGCGGGGATTTCTATCTGAGGGGAACACGTACTCTCTGTTACCACTGAGTTGCTTGAGCGTCTCCAGTAACGAAAGTGCCTGATCGGTAAGAGGGATTGTGTGCGGCCGACGCTTTTTCATGCGCTCTGGCGGAATGGTCCAAATGCGCTTGTCGAAGTTGATATCTGCCCATCGTGTGGTGGCTGCTTCCGCTGGGCGGGTCATGGTGTGCAGTTGCCATTCGATCAGGCAGCGGGTGATCCGCTTGATGCTGGCGTTCGCGATTTCGATCATGAGCTCGGAAAGCTCATCGGGTCGTAGCGCGGCCATGTTCTGTTTCTTGGGCTTCTTGAATACCGCCCGAATGCCACTGAGGGGGTTAGCGAAAATCAACCCGGAGTTCACCCCGTAGGTCATGATCTCGTTGAGCCGTTGGCTCAATCGCTTCACTGTCTCGAGGCTGCCTTTGGCCTCGATTGGGCGAAGCAGTTCGATGACAATCGGTGCGGTAATTTTCGAGAGCGGCGTTGTTTTCAGGTCTGGAAATACATGCAGCGTGAGCGATCGCCAAATGTCTTCGGCGTACGCCGGCGTGACGGAGTCCTTCTTCAGCTCGAACCAGGCGGTGGCCACGTTCTCGAACGTATGTTCCGTCTCCGCTCGTTTGGCTTCGTCCTGTGCATTGCGTTGCACCTTGGGATCAATGCCTTGTGCAAGCAGCTCGCGTGCTTCCACCACTTTCTTCCTGGCGTTCGCTAGCGAGAGCTCTGGGTATGTGCCCAGCCCCATATTGATACGGTTTTTGGTTACCGGCTCGCGGTAGTTGAAGTTCCACAGCATCGAGCCATTGCTCCTGACTCGGAGCTGAAGGCCGTCACCATCGCTGAGGACGTAATCCTTGTCTTTTGCCTTGACTGCCTTGAGCTGGCGGTCGGAAAGGCGAAGGGCTGGAGCAGGCATGAGAGCTACCTCTGACACCGTTTTGGTATTCCAAAAAATAGCACCGGATGGCTTGGAATACCATTTGGAATACCCAAACGGCTGGAACTCAAAAAACCTCTCCAGCGCCCTGTAGCGCTTAAACCCTTGATTTCACTGGATTTCAGGCACAAAAAAAGACGTCCGTGGACGTCTTTAGATGATGAAGTGGTGGAGCCGGGGGGATTTGAACCCCCGTCCGCCAGTACTCCGCTGTCGGTACTACATGCTTAGCCGTATCTATTAAGTTAACCCTCAGCGACCCGAAGGGCAGGGTGCTTTGGGCGAGTTGTGTAAGTTTTAGCCGATTCGTCCACAACGTACTGCACGGCGATCCTGTTCTATATGACAATCACTTCAGGTTTACAGGCATCCCCTAGTGATTGCTGGACCCGAAGGTACCAGGAGGATGGCTAAGGCAGCTTACGCTGCGAGAGCTTGACCCTCGTAGGTTTCGTCATTGGCAACTATAGAAAGTTGCAACAGTGGATTTACGAGTTCTGTTACCAACTCGGCATGCACCTAGAGTTTCGCAACCGGCGTCGAATCCTAAACGGCCCCGATGCTTGCTGTGTATAACCAGCAAGCTTGCGGAGTCTACGCCTTTCTGACGCAGAAGGCCAACCCAAAGGGGTTACTCACCACCTTTGTTGTTATTGGCGATGTCCTGCAGCACCTGGGTGGTCAGTGAAATGCAGGCCTGGGTGCCTTCTTTCGTGCCTTTGGATTGTTCTTCCTTGGCCTGGGCTACGGTGCTGTCGATGTTGTCTTGTAAGTCGGAGCTGATTTCGCCAGAGCTGGCTACGGCGTCGTTGATTTTTTGCAGGTTGATCTGGCAAAGGTCTTCTGCCGCAAACACCGGGGAGGCCAACATCACAGCAGAAATAAACAGACCAGCAAGAGCGGTACGCTTCATGGGGAAAACTCCTTGTGCACATGGTAGGCCCGGTGCTTCCAGGCTCGGTTTTATGCCCCAAATATTGGGGCCTTAAGCCAATTGACTATAGCCACGCCCGGGAGTTTTGCTTTTATTTGGCGGTTTTTTTTGCGCCCGAAAATGGGGCGCAGGTGTCGATTGTTTTTGATGGGAGCGGGTTTGCTCGCGATGCAGATGGCGCGGTGATTCTGCCTGATCGCGCAGATGCCATCGCGAGCAAGCCCGCTCCCACATTTTCAGGCCTGGGCGCTGGTGACGCGGTCTACCAGATACACCAGGCCGTGGTAATCAATGCCGCCATGCTGGCTCAGGCCGATTTCACAGGTCCGGCTGGTGGAGATGCCTTCGCTGCAATATTGCACCGCGTCTTTCAAGGTCCGCAGTGAGTGGGCGTTCAGCTCCGGGGTGGTAAAGCCTTTGTCACCGGCAAAGCCGCAGCAATGAATGCCTTCAGGGATCACCACGTCGGTGCTGCACAGCCGCGCAATATCGATCAGGGCCTGGCTTTCGCCCAGGTGCTGGGTGCTGCAGGTGACATGCACGGCAATCGGTGCGGTTTGCGGGGTAAAGGTCAACTTATCCACAAGGTGGGTGCGGATAAAGCGTACCGGGTCGTACAGGTCAAGGCGGCTTTCCCCCAGGTCCTGCACCAGGCGCAGGGTACAGGGGCTGGTGTCGCAGTAGATCGGGTCAAGCCCGCCACGGCTGGCGTGCAGCAGTGCGCCGATCAGTTCCTGGCGCTTGTGTTCGGCCTGTTCGTTGTAACCTTTGGACGCAAACGGCTGGCCGCAGCACAGGCTGTCCATGTTCTCGGGAAATACCACCTGGTAACCGGCTTTTTCCAGCAGGCCGCGGGTTTTGTCCAGCAGCGACATTTGTTCTTTGTCACCTGCCGCCGGGCCCATGACCCGCGACACGCACGCCGCCAGGTAGACCACGCGCGGGCGGGCATCCTTGACCGGCGGGGTAAAGCGGATCGCCCGCTCCGGCTGGGGCATGGCGTTGGTCCACAAGGGCACGCGGCCTTTACTGGCTTTGCTCAGGGCCGATGAGATTTTTGCCAGTCGCGGCGCGCCCAGCAGCATGCGTGCACCGTTGGCTACATGCAGGGTAAAGCGTGCCCCCTGCAGCGCGGTGGTGAAGTGATTGGCCAGCCAGTCAGCCGTTTTGACGCTGTCAGCGCTGCGTGCCCGGAGTTTTTTCACCAGTTCGCCAGTATTGATCCCTACCGGGCAGCGTTGTGCGCATAAACCGGTGGCTGCGCAGGTATCGATGCCTTGATAGGCGTAGGCCTTTTCCAGCTCAGTGGTGTCGATACCCGCGCGCTTTCTTGCCTGGATATCCCGCCAGATCACAATCCGCTGCCGCGGGCTCAGGGTCAGCCCCTTGGACGGGCACACCGGTTCGCAAAAACCGCACTCGATGCACTTATCCACAATCTCGTCCGCAGCAGGCATCGGCTTGAGGTGTTTGAGGTGGATATGCGGGTCTTCGCTAAGCACCACGTCGGGGTTGAGAATGCCCTGCGGGTCGAGCAAACGCTTGAGCGCCCACATTAACTGGTAGGCATCGCTGCCCCATTCCAGCTCGACAAAGGGCGCCATATTGCGTCCGGTACCGTGCTCGGCCTTGAGCGAACCGCCAAATTCCACGGCCACCAGCTGCGCGACGTCATCCATAAAGGCCTGGTAGCGCGCCACTTCCTCGGGGTTGTTGAAGCCCTGGGTGAAGACGAAGTGCAGGTTGCCCTCCAGCGCGTGGCCAAACAGGATCGCTTCGTCGTAGTGGTGCTTGTCGAACAGCTCGATCAGGCGGTTGACGCCGATGGCCAGTTGTTCGACCGGGAAGGTCACGTCTTCGATGATCACCGTGGTGCCGGTTTTGCGCACCGCCCCGACGGCCGGGAAGGTGTCTTTGCGGATCGCCCACAACTTGGCGTTTTCTTTCGGGTCTTCGGTGAAGTCGACCTGTTTTTCAACCGGGAAATCGACCAGCGAGGCCATGATTTGCCCTAGCTGCTCGTGCAGCAAGGTCTGAGACGCGGCGCGAGATTCGATCAATAGCGCGCAGGTATTGGCCGACAGTTGCTGTACGAAAGCCGGCATGCCCGGTTTGTCCTGCACCGAGCGCAGACTGCGGCGGTCGAGCAGCTCGACGGCGGATACAGGCTGGTTTTTGAGGACGGTTACGGCGTTGCAGCAGGTCTCGACATCCGGGAATACGATCAGCGCCGAAGCCTTGTGCGGGTGGTCGATCACGGTGTCGTAGGTCACCGCGCTGATAAAGCCCAGGGTGCCTTCACTGCCCACCAGCAGGTGACTGAGGATATCCAGCGGGTCGTCGAAATCCACCAGTGCATTAAGAGACAGGCCAGTGGTGTTTTTCAGACGGTATTTATGGCGGATTTTTGCAGCCAGTTCGGCATTGGCGCGGGTTTCACGAGCCAAAGTCCCCAACTGCTCGAGCAATGGCCCGTGGCTTTGGCGAAAGGCGGCGATGTTGGCGGCATCTTCGGTGTCGACCCGGGTACCGTCAGCCAGCACTACGCGCAGGCCCGCCAGGGTGTGGTAGGTGTTTTGCGCGGTACCGCAGCACATGCCGCTGGCATTGTTGGCGACAATACCGCCAATTTTGCAGGCGTTGATCGAGGCCGGATCAGGGCCGATCTTGCGTCCGAACGGGGCCAGCCAGGCATTGGCCTGCGCGCCGATAACTCCCGGTTGCAGGCGGATTTGCCGGCCCTGGCCGCGGATTTCCTTGCCGTTCCAGTTGTCGCCGAGCACGATCAGCACCGAGTCACTGATGGCCTGGCCGGACAAGCTGGTGCCGGCGGCACGGAAGGTCACCGATACCTGGTCACGACGGGCCAGGCGCAGCAACTCGACCACTTCGTCTTCGGATTCGACGCGAATCACCAGCTTGGGGATCAGCCGATAAAAGCTCGCATCAGTGCCGAACGCCAGGGTTGAAAGCGCATCGCTAAAACGGCGGTACTGGGGGATCAGCCGCTCGGCATCACGCACAAAGGCGGCGGGCAGGCTCATGCATCCTCCAGGATCAGCACGAACAGGTCTTTCGGGCCGTGGGCGCCGTAGGCCAGTACTTGCTCGATATCAGCGGTTTTCGACGGGCCGGACACCAATAGCGCATTGGTCGGCATGCCAGCGGTCCAGTTCATTTCACGCTGCACCTGATAAAAGTTGTCGCGGATTTCGCTGGCCTTGAGCAGGGCAAAATGCACCGGCGGCACCAGGCTCATCAACCGCGGTTCTTCCGGGGTTGGCCACATGATCAGGCTGCCGGTAGCGGCAATTGCACCCAGGGTGGTGGTGAAACTGGCCGGGGTGTCGTTGAACAGTTCGGCTTTCCACGCTTCTACCGGGCGGTCGTAGGCTTTGAGTGTTGGCAACCCGGGGTTTTGTGCCCAGTGTTCGCTGACCTTTTGCCCGTGGGGTGTAGTCGGTGCGATCAGCAGGCTTGGCAACTGACGGTCGGTGACCAGTTGTGCGAGCAATGCAGGCCAGCCTTGCTCAGTACTGAGGTGAATTTCGGTGTGTACCGCTTCCATCAGCTTGCGCAGTTGCGGGATACGTTGCTCCGGGGTGTAGGTCCAGGGCTCTGTTACCAGCACTTCGTCAAAGTTGTCAGGCACCGGTGTGGTGCCAGTCAGGCTTTTACGCAGTTTATTGAGGATGTTTTGCTTGGCGCTCATCGTGTTTCTCCCGACTTTTTCGCCAGATGCTCGCGGGCCATATCGTGCAGCGAACGGGCGGCGGGTTTGGGCGCGCTGTGGTTTTGTGTCCACGGGCCTACCTTGCTCGGCGTCAGGGCGCGCAGACGGGTGGCGGCTTTCAGGAAGGTGCGGTAGAGCGCAGGCGTGCTGTTGAGCTTGGCCCACATATTCCAGATCAGGCGCTCTTTACGTGAATACTTGCTGCCCTGACCACGCATGATGCGCGGTACGGTATCGGGGGCTTTGACGTTCTCTTCGCGCAGGCGCCTCAGCAGGGCCGGGATCGGAATCTTTACCGGGCACACTTCGCCACAGGCACCGCACAGCGACGAGGCGCTCGGGTGATCCGGGACTTTTTTCAGGCCCACCATATGCGGCGTGATGATCGCGCCAATCGGGCCGGGATACACCTCACCGTAGGCATGACCGCCAATGCGGGTGTAAACCGGGCAGTGATTCATGCAGGCACCGCAGCGAATGCAGTTCAGCGTCTGGCGCAATTCGCTGTCGGCAAACGCCTGGCTGCGACCGTTATCGAGCAGCACCAGGTGCACCTCTTCAGGGCCGTCCAGCTCGCCGGGTTTGCGTGGGCCGGAGATCATATTGACGTAGGTGGTGATCGGCTGGCCAAGGGCCGAGCGGGTCAGCAGCGATACCAGCGGTACAACGTCGCGCAGGTTTTCGACCACTTTCTCGATGCCGGTGACGGCAATATGCACCGGCGGCACGGTGGTCGACATACGCCCGTTGCCTTCGTTTTCCACCAGCAGCAGGGTGCCGGTTTCAGCGACGGCAAAGTTGACGCCGGACACGCCGATATCGGCTTCAAAAAACTTCTGGCGCAGCACGCGACGGCCGATCTGGATCAGTTGATCCACGTCCTTGGTGTATTCCACACCGAGTTTTTCGTGAAACAGGTCGGCTACTTGCCCGGCGTTCTTGTGGATTGCGGGCATGATGATATGGGACGGTTTTTCATTGTCGAGCTGAACGATGTACTCGCCCATGTCGGACTCAAGGCATTCAATGCCCTGGGCGCCGAGCACATGGTTCATCTCCATCTCTTCACTGACCATCGACTTGCCTTTGATCACCTGTTTGGCGGCGCGCCGGCGGGCGATGGACATGACGATTTCATTAGCCTGGTCGACGGTTTCAGCCCAATGAACCTGCACGCCATTACGGGTCAGGTTGGCTTCCAGTCGTTCCAGCAGGTCAGGTAGCTTGGACAGGGCGCGGGCGCGGATGGCGTTGCCCAGGGCGCGCAGGTGCTCGCGTTCATGGGCGTCGCTGAAGGCCACGGCGCGCTTGGTCATCAGGGAATCCATTGCACTGCGGAAGTTGTTTCGCAGTTGCTTGTCACCCAGGGCTTCGTGAGCGCGCTCGCGGAAGTCTTCTTCGACCGCGACGGTGGGAATCAGGGTGCTGGCGCTCATTGGCCACCTCCGGTGCGCTGCCACAGAAAACTGGCCAGATGCTGGCCGCGCAGGGATTCTTTCTGTTTTTCCAGCGAGCCGTTGATATTCATCAGGCAGCCGCAGTCGGCGGTGAGCACTTGATGGGCGCCGGTTTCAATCAGTGAGCGGGTTTTATCGGCGACCATTGCGCCGGAAATATCCGGCATGCGTACGCTGAAGGTCCCGCCAAAACCGCAGCATTCACTCTCGTGGCTGTGGTCGATGCGCTCCACATTGCCCAGTTGCGCAAGCATTTCGCGGCCGTGCAGGTGGGTGTTCATTTCACGGCGTGCCGAGCAGGAGGTGTGCAGCGCGACCTTGACCGGGGCGCCGTGGTCCTTGAACTGGACCTTGCACACAAACAGCAAAAATTCGGTGAGTTCAAAGGTGCGTTCAGCCAGGGCGTGAACCTTTTTCAGAGTCTCGGGCTCGTCCTTGAACAGATCTTCATAGTGTTCGCGCAGCATGCCGGCGCAGGAGCCGGAGGGCACGACTACCGGGTAGTCTTCGGCGAACAGGGCCAGTTGCGATCGGGCCACTTCCCGGGCCTGTTCGGTGTAACCCGAGGTGTAGGCCGGTTGGCCACAGCAGCTTTGGCCTTGCGGGTAGTCAACTTCGATACCTTCGCGTTCAATCAGGTGGATGGCGTCCATCCCGGCTTCAGGGAAGAACAGATCGACCACGCAGGTGCCGAACAGGTAAACCTTGCGCGGTTTTTGCGCGGGGTATTGGCGGGGTACAGGCAAGGGCGGGGCGACACGGGTCGCATTCGGCACGGCGTTGTAAAAAAGCTCGCTCATCAGGCGTCTCCGGGTGGTCCCGGTTATGTGTCCACCGAGGTGGACCGGGTCGTGAATTACTGACGCCGGGGTAATACCCCGGCGCCTTTAACGTGCAGTAACCATAGCGCTTATCAGTGAACCAGCATGCCGGTGAACCAGTACGCCTGGGCCAGGGTGATCAGGCCGACGATGGTGGCGAAAAACAGGCTGTGCTTGAGGGTGAAACGGAACAGGTCGGATTCCTTACCCACCAGACCGGTTGCCGCACAGGCGACCGCGATCGATTGCGGAGAAATCATCTTGCCGGTTACGCCGCCGCTGGTATTGGCAGCGACCATCAGGGTGTCGCTCACGCCGATCTGGTGCGCGGTGGTGGCCTGCAACGAGCTGAACAGGGCGTTGGACGAAGTGTCGGAACCGGTCAGGAACACGCCCAGCCAACCGAGGAACGGTGAGAAGAACGGGAACGCGGCGCCTGTACCTGCCAGCACCAGGGCCATGGTCGAGGACATGCCCGAGTAGTTGGTGACAAAGGCAAAGGCCAGCACCATACCAATGGACAGGATCGGCCAGCGCAGCTCGTAGAAGGTCTCTTTTAAAGTGGTCAGACCAGTCTTGATGTCGATTTTCAGGATCAGCATCGAGATCAGCGCTGAGAAGAAAATCGCCGTGCCGGTAGCTGAAATCGGGTCCAGTTTGAACACGGCGGCAATGGCGGTCGGCGCGTTGACGATCGGTGCGGTCTTGATCACCAGTTGGTCGAGGTGCGGGATGGCGAAGTTGAACACCCAGCCGTACATCGAGCCACCGGCAGAGAACATGGCTTTGAACGGTTTGAGGGTCCAGATGGTAACCAGTACGGTAAGGATCAGGAACGGCGACCAGGCTTTCAGAATCTGCATCAGGCTGTAAGGCGAAGCCATCAGGTTGGTCGGTTTGCCGAAACCACCTGCGCTGGCGGTAACGATTACGTCAGAGCTAACGCCAGCAATTCGTGCACCTGCGCTACGTTTTGGCTGCCAGACTTTCAGAAACAGGGTCAGGCTGACCAGGCTAGCGAGGGCCGAGGTGATGTCCGGCAGTTCCGGGCCAATGTAGTTAGAGGTGTAGTACTGGGTGATGGCGAAGCTCAAGCCAGCCACCAGAGCTGCGGGCCAGGTTTCACGTACGCCGCGCAGGCCGTCCATCATGAATACCAGCCAGAACGGTACGAACAGCGACAGCAGTGGCAACTGGCGACCGGCCATGGCGCCGATCTTGAACGCATCGATACCGGTCACCTGGCCAGCCACGATGATCGGGATGCCCAGGGCGCCAAAGGCCACTGGAGCGGTGTTGGCGATCAGGCACAGACCAGCGGCGTACAGCGGGTTAAAACCCAGGCCTACAAGCAGTGCTGCTGTAATCGCTACCGGTGCACCGAAACCGGCTGCACCCTCGAGGAAGGCACCGAAGCAGAAGCCGATCAGCAGCACTTGCAGGCGCTGGTCGTCAGTGATCGACAGCACCGAACTGCGGATGATTTCGAACTGGCCGCTCTTGACGGTTAGTTTGTAGAGGAACACCGCGGCAACGATGATCCAGGCAATTGGCCACAGGCCATAGGCAAATCCATAGCCCGCTGCTGCGAAAGCCATGTCGACAGGCATCTGGAAGGCAAAGATGGCCACCAGAATCGACAGGGCAAGGGTGATGCTGCCGGCGACGTGACCTTTGAGACGGAACACGGCCAGGGCGAGGAAGAAGAATACGATCGGGACGACGGCCGCGAGAGCGGACAGGCCGAGGCTGCCGAGCGGGCTGTAGAGCTGTTGCCAGGTTTGCATATGGGGTGGCCCCTAATTGTTATTGGTCGATGCTGCAGACTGTGTTTGGTATATTGGTATTACCAATTTACAATCGCTGTTGGCTAGGTTAAAAGCCTTATGAGGCATGTGTCAATTTGCCGCCCCACAATCTTTCGTCAGGGTGTTCGTTGTCAGGGCATCTGATGGGGCTTTTAGCGGTGTTTCTGATGGGTGTATGCGTGGCGCCAATCGGCGAGAATAGCGGCCCCCGGCGCGTGGTCGGGAGGGTGGAGAGCAGTTATGGGGTTTGATCAGATCCGTCAGCGCCGTTTGTCGGACGATATTGTCGAGCAGCTCGAGGGCATGATTCTCGAGGGCACGCTGAAGTCGGGTGAGCGCTTGCCTGCCGAACGTGCGCTGGCGGAGCAGTTTGGGGTGTCGCGCCCGTCGTTGCGTGAGGCGATCCAGAAGTTGTCGGCCAAGGGGCTGCTGGTCAGTCGCCAGGGTGGCGGCAACTATGTGGCGACATCCTTGGGCTCGACCTTTAGTGATCCTTTGTTGCAACTGCTGGAAAGTAACCCTGAAGCCCAGCGCGATCTGCTCGAGTTTCGTCACACGCTTGAGGCTTCGTGCGCTTTTTATGCGGCATCTCGTGCCACCGAGATGGACCGGGAGCGGCTGCGGCTGGCGTTTGAACGATTGCAGGACTGTTACGCCCGGGTTGATGAAGTCAGTCGGGCAGAGGAAGGGGAGGCCGATGCCAACTTCCACCTAGCGATTGCCGAGGCGAGCCATAACGCGGTGTTGTTGCATACGATTCGCGGGTTATTCGACCTGCTCAAGCGCAACGTGGTGACCAATATTGGTGGCATGTACAAGCAGCGCAGTGAAACGCGCGACATGCTGATCAGTCAGCATCGCGAGTTGTATCTGGCGATTATCGAGGGCAGGGCGGAAGACGCCCGGGAAGTGGCGAGCCGACACCTGGTGTATGTGCAGGAAGTGTTGGAGGAAGTGCGTCAGGAAGTTCAGCGCATGGCGCGGGCCGAGCGGCGTAATGGGTTGTAATTGTTGATGCAAACCCTGTGGGAGCGGGCTTGCTCGCGATTGCATCGATGCGGTTCTACTGAAAGACCGTATCGCCTGCATCGCGAGCAAGCTCGCTCCCACAAGTGCAAGGGCAGAAGAACTAGTCTTCCTTGCCCTTGTTGCGCACCGCACGTTGCAGCTCGCGATCGGAATCGCGCTCACGCTCGGTATGACGCTTGTCGTATTCCTTCTTGCCTTTACCCAGGGCAATTTCGCACTTGATCAAGTGCTTGCTCCAGTAAAGCGAGAGGCAGACGCAGGCGTAACCCTTCTGCTGCACCGAGGCAAACAGCTTTTCCAGCTCGCGCTGGTTAAGCAGCAGTTTGCGGCTGCGCGTTGGGTCGGCAATAACGTGCGTGCTGGCTGTCGTCAGAGGTGCAATATGGCTGCCGAGCAACCATGCTTCACCATCCTTGAGAAGCACGTAGCTGTCGACCAGCTGTGCCTTGCCTGCACGCAGACTTTTTACTTCCCAGCCGGCCAGGACCAGACCAGCCTCGAACCGATGTTCGATGAAGTAATCGTGTCGCGCCTTTTTATTCTGCGCGATGGTCCCTGTTGGGTGTTTCTTTTGTTTAGCCATAGGGGCGGCATTATAGGCAGTTGCGAGCCTGTCGGCTACGGGCACCTGCGTGCTTGAGCACGTAGGGTGATTCCCGGACAATGCGCCCTCTTTTTTTAGTGGTTGGGCGTAGTAACGATGTCGACAGACAAGGTTTCTGTCCACGGCAGTTGGGCAAGCCGTTGGGTCTTTATTCTCGCTGCGACCGGTTCTGCCGTGGGTTTGGGCAGTATCTGGAAATTCCCTTACATGGTTGGCGTCTATGGTGGCGGCGCTTTTGTGTTGGTGTTTTTAGCCTGTATCGCGTTGATCGGTGTGCCGGTGATGCTGGCCGAAACCCTGATCGGGCGGCGTGCACGGCTTAGTCCGGCCAATGCCTTGAAGGTCTTGGCGGTCGAGGCGGGGCATTCGGGACGTTGGTCGTGGGGGGCTTTTGCCGGGATGATTACGGCGCTGCTGATTTTGTCTTTCTATAGTGTGGTGGGCGGCTGGTCGCTGGATTACATCATTAATATGGGCAAGGGCGATTTTCAGGGCACAACGGCCAATCAGGTCGGCCAGTACTTTGCTGATGTGATCTCCAACCCCTGGCGCCTCACGTTTTGGCACACCGGGTTTATGTTGCTGTCCGCGTATGTGATCGCCAAGGGCGTGGTGGCGGGGCTTGAGCGCAGTTTGCGGATCATGATGCCGCTGCTGTTTGTGCTGCTGCTGGTATTGCTGGGTTACAGCATGACCACCGGGCACTTTATGCAGGGCGTGCATTTCATGTTCGACTTCAACCCTGATCGGGTGCTCGACGGGTTACTGGCCGCAATGGGGCATGCGTTTTTTTCGCTGAGCGTGGGCGTGGGTTCGATCATGATTTATGGCGCTTACATGCCCAAGAATGCATCGATCTCGGGCACCGTGGTCGCAGTGGCGCTGATCGACACTTTTGTCTCATTGCTCGCCGGGCTAGCATTGTTTCCAATTGTGTTCGCTTCGGGTCTAAACCCCAGTGAAGGACCGGGCCTGATGTTTGTGACCTTGCCGTTTGCCTTCGGCAATGTGGCATTTGGTCAGCTGATGGGCGTGGTGTTTTTCGTTCTGGTGGCGGTGGCCGCCTGGAGTTCAGCTATTTCGTTGCTGGAGCCGATGGTGGCGTACCTGGTGGAGCGCACTAAGGTGCGGCGCCTGTGGGTTACCTTCTGGCTGGCATTCAGTTGCTGGTTTGTTGGCCTGGGCACGGTGTTTTCGTTCAATATCTGGAAACAGGCCAAGTTCTTCGTGAACGAAGATTCGGGTTTTCATCTCTATCAATGGGGCGCGGCCAGTGGTCTGGACTTCTTTGGTGTCGTCGATTTCTTTACCTCGCGTATCATGTTGCCATTGGGCGGCCTGTGCTTTGTGGTCTTCGCAGGCTGGATCATGGGGCGCGGTGCGGTTCGCGATGAATTGTCGATGCGTAGCCCGACCCTGTTCGCCCTGACTCTTTTTTTGATGCGCTATGTGGCGCCACTCGGCATTCTGATTGTGTTTGCCGCCCAGCTGTGGAAGTAACGCTGACATGACTACCCATATCCAACGCTCTGCCTTGTTGCCCTATCCAGCCCAGGCGCTTTATGACCTGGTGAACGATGTTGCGAGCTATCCGCAGTTTTTGCCGTGGTGCTCGTCTGCCGAAATCCTGGAAAGCACCGAGGTGCTGATGCGCGCCAGCCTGGGCGTGGCCAAGGGGGGGCTGAGCCAGCACTTTGTCACGCGCAATACCCTGATGCCCGGGCAGTCCATCGAGATGAACCTTGAAGAAGGCCCGTTTACCAAGCTGCACGGCCTGTGGGTGTTCAAACCATTGGGTGACAAGGCGTGCAAGATCAGCCTGGACATGACCTTCGATTACGCCGGGGCCATCGTCAAGGCGACCCTGGGGCCTTTGTTCAATCAGGCGGCCAATACGCTGGTGGATGCTTTCTGCCAGCGCGCCAAACAGCTGTATGGCTGAGCCTGTGATTGATGTCGAAGTGGTTTATGCCGCGGTCGATCGCCAGTGCCTGCTGAGTATGACTGTGGCGCAAGGCACTACAGTGCGTGCAGCGGTACTGGCGTCGGGCATGGGGCGCGAGTTTCCCGAGGTTGACCTGGCCAATTGCCCGGTGGGGATTTTTGGCAAGCAGGTGCCTGATCCTGACTGCCGGGTGCTGCAGGCAGGGGATCGCATCGAGATGTATCGTCCTCTTCTGGCCGACCCCAAGGAGATTCGCCGCCAGCGTGCAGCCAAGGCTGCCGAGGCCAAGCGCCTCAGCCAGCCCTGACAGCTTTATTGCGGACAACAAAAAACCCGGCATGCCGGGTTTTTTTGTACCGAGCGCTTATTGCTCGGTGGTATCCAGAGGTTCTGGCGTAGGAACCGGTACGGTTTCAACACCGTCTACGTCCTTCTGGATCTGATCAAGCAACGAACCAGGCTTGGCTGGAACTTCGCTCTTCTCGGCTGGAGCTTGAGCAGCCGGTTCGGTCACGTCTGTGCCGCCGGTTTTGCCGAGAATGGCTTCGTCGCGGCTGACGCCAGGCTTGAAGTCGCCTGACAGGCTCACGAGCTGGTCGTTCTGGTTGAAGAACACGCTGACGCGTTCTTGTTGGCGTTCACCGCCGCCGGGCTGCAGGCTATACAGATAATCCCAGCGATCAGGGTGGAATGTATCGGTCAGCAGGGCATTACCCATGATAAACCGCACTTGCCGACGGGTCATTCCCGGGCGTAACTGGTTTATCATGTCCTGCGTGACGACATTGCCCTGTTGGATGTCGATTTTGTAAACCCCGGGGAATGAACAACCGGCGAGTGCGAGCAGTCCCACAAAGGTGAAACTGGTTAGCAAGAGCTTGGTGTTTTGCATCGGTGGGCGACTTCCACTATCTTGGCTGGGACAACGTAAACGCCGATCATACCCGTATTAAGAGAAGCTGCGAAGCGGCTTCCGCGAGAAAGCTAACCATGGTTGAAAATAGCGAACTACGTAAGGCCGGACTTAAGGTGACTCTGCCACGAGTCAAAATTCTACAGATGCTTGACTCTGCAGAGCAGCGTCACATGAGCGCCGAGGATGTTTACAAGGCACTTATGCAAGCAGGCGAGGACGTTGGTCTGGCCACGGTTTACCGTGTTCTGACCCAGTTTGAGTCAGCTGGGCTGGTGATTCGCCATAATTTCGATGGCGGTCATGCTGTCTTTGAATTGGCTGATGCTGACGGCGGCCACCACGACCATATGGTCAACGTGGACAGCGGTGAAGTGATCGAGTTTTTCGACGAAGACATCGAAAAACTGCAGCACGCCATTGCAGCCAAGCACGGTGTCGAGTTGGTGGATCACAACTTGGTGCTGTACGTGCGCAAGAAAGCCAAGTAAGAGCATGTCACGCGAATTACGGTTCGCGAAACGATCGAAGGCGGCCCAAGGGCCGCCTTCGTGCTTTCTGATACCGGTTATTTCATGACCGTTCGTCGTTAAGCTGCAAGATTCTTTGCAGTAATCACCATCTTTTTGGCGTGGGCCAGGGATTCCTTGGTCAGGTCGATGCCGCCGAGCATGCGGGCGACTTCTTCTACGCGCTCTTTTTGGCTCAGTTTGGCCACGGCTGTGCGCGTGGTGTCGCTTTCGCGAACCTTATGGACAAACAGGTGCTGATGGCACTGCGCGGCCACTTGCGGCAAGTGAGTGACCGTCAGCACCTGGCCGCGCTCGCCCAGGCGGCGCAGCAGTTGCCCTACGATCTCGGCAGTCGGGCCGCCAATGCCCACGTCTACTTCGTCGAATACCAGGGTGGGTACGCGGGACGTTTGCGCAGTGATGACCTGAATGGCCAGGCTGATACGTGACAGCTCACCGCCCGAGGCAACCTTGGCCAGGGCCTTGAGGGGTTGGCCGGGGTTGGCACTTACCAGCAGTTCGACTTGCTCCAGGCCATGTGGCACCGGGTCGCTGCTGGCTTGTGGGCGCAGTTCGATCACGAAGCGCCCGCCGGGCATGCCCAAACGCTGGATTTCTTCTTCTACGGCACTGCTCAGGCGTGTTGCGGCCAGGCTGCGCAGGTTGCTGAGTTCGCGCGCGCATTCATGGTAATGGCGGGTATAGGAGGTCAGCTCATTGGCCAGGCGCTCGATATTCTCATCGTTGGCGTTGAGGGTTTCGAGTTCATCCAGCAGTTTTTGCTGCAGGGCGGCTACGTCGTTGGGTTGCACGCGATGTTTACGCGCCAGGGTGTAAATGGTGTCGAGGCGCTCTTCGAGATACTGCAGGCGGCCCGGGTCGGCGTCGAAGTGGTCGATAAAGCGATTGAGCTCGCCGACGGCTTCTTCTACCTGGATCTGTGCACTGGCCAGCAGATCGGTTGCTTCGCCCAGTGAGCCCGAGTTGCTGTTGATGCTCGACAGGCGATTGAGGCTGGCTGTCAGTGCATTGAGCACATTGCCGGAATCGCTTTCGCTGCATTGCTCGACCACCTGACGACAGATGGTCAGCAAGGTTTCGGCATTGGTCAGGTTTTTGTGTTCCTGCTCCAGCTCTTCCAGTTCGTTCTCGCCCAGAGAGAGTGTTTCCAGCTCTTCAAGCTGATAGCTCAATAGCTGATGGCGTGCGCGTTGTTCATCGCCGGAGTTGGACAGGTGCTCCAGCTCTTGCCTGGTCTGGCGCCAGCGCTGTGCCGCGAGCTGGACCTGGCGGGCCAGGTCGGTGGCACCGGCGAACTCGTCGAGCAGGCGACGGTGAGTGTCGGGCTTGAGCAGCGACTGGTGTTCATGCTGGCTGTGGATGTCGATGAGCAGTTCGCCCAGGGCTTTCAGGTCGCCCTGGGGGCAGGGCGTGCCGTTGATGTAGCTGCGTGAGCGGCCTTCGGCAGTGATGACGCGGCGCAGGATGCACGGGCCGTCGCCTTCAAGGTCGCGCTCGGCAAGCCAGGCGCGGGCCTCGGGAATGTCCTGCAGGTCGAACGTGGCCAGGATATCGGCCTTGTCGGCTCCCGGGCGCACGACGCCGCTGTCGGCGCGATCGCCAAGGGTGAGGCCCAGAGCATCGAGCATGATCGATTTGCCGGCACCGGTCTCACCAGTGATTACACTCATCCCGCGATCCAGTTCCAGATCGAGATGTTCAACGATGGCGTAGTTGTGTACGGACAGGTGCACCAGCATGGGAGCCGCTCCAAAACGTAATGTCTGGTTATTTATACAGTGTTTTGTTTCGTGCTGACAATGGCTGCGCTTAGTTCGATTTGCTTGTTTTTTTCGGTTTTTTAGTCGGTTCCCGATTTCAGGGCGTTTCTGCGGGACTGCTCTAACATGTCTTTTCTGGGTTTTTGGCTCTTGAACCTGAGAATTGCGACCCCATATACCTTGGCAGAAGAGCGAGTCGAGCTCGCGGACGAAGTTTGAAAGGAGAAATCTATGGCAGACGAACAGACTATGGATACGCAGAACCAGGAAGCCGAAGCAGCTGGCGAAGATCTGGCAACCCGCGTGCAGGTGCTTGAAGAGCAGCTGGCAGCCGCTAATGATCAGGCTCTGCGCGTAGCTGCCGATCTGCAGAATGTTCGCCGTCGCGCCGAGCTGGATGTTGAGAAAGCACACAAGTTTGCGCTGGAAAAGTTTGCTGGCGACCTGTTGCCGGTGATCGACAGCCTGGAGCGCGGTCTTGAGTTGTCCAGTGCTGACGACGAGAACATTCGCCCGATGCGTGAAGGGATCGAACTGACCCTGAAAATGTTCCAGGACACCCTGAAGCGTTATCAGCTGGAAGCCATCGACCCGCACGGCGAACCCTTCAATGCCGAGCATCATCAGGCGATGGCAATGCAGGAAAGTGCAGACGTGGAGCCAAACAGTGTGCTCAAGGTGTTTCAAAAAGGTTATCAGCTCAATGGTCGCTTGCTGCGCCCGGCTATGGTCGTAGTCAGCAAGGCGCCAGCACCGGTTTCGCCATCGATTGACGAGCAGGCTTGAAATCGGCCGCAAGGCCCCCATTTAGAAGTCAAGCGTTAAGCAGTGCCGCAGTTGGTCATTACTGCTGCGGCAACAAAATTCAAATTTAGGGAGAGTAAACATGGGCAGAATTATCGGTATTGACCTCGGGACCACCAACTCGTGTGTTTCGGTTCTGGAAAACGGTAAAGCTAAAGTTATTGAAAACGCAGAAGGCGCGCGTACCACGCCGTCGATCGTTGCGTACGCCAATGATGGCGAAATTCTGGTTGGCCAGTCGGCCAAGCGTCAGGCAGTGACCAATCCGCATAACACCCTGTACGCGGTGAAGCGTCTGATCGGTCGTCGTTTTGACGAAGAAGTTGTACAGAAAGACATTCAGATGGTTCCGTACAAGATCGCCAAGGCTGACAACGGCGACGCCTGGGTTGAAGTGAACGGCCAGAAAATGGCTCCGCCACAAATCTCGGCTGAAATTCTGAAGAAAATGAAGAAAACCGCCGAAGACTACCTCGGCGAGCCAGTGACTGAAGCGGTCATTACCGTTCCGGCCTACTTCAACGACAGCCAGCGTCAGGCGACCAAAGACGCCGGCCGTATCGCGGGTCTGGACGTAAAACGCATCATCAACGAACCAACCGCAGCTGCTCTGGCTTACGGTATGGATAAAGCGAAAGGCGACCACACTGTCATCGTTTATGACCTGGGTGGCGGTACTTTCGACGTGTCGGTCATTGAAATTGCCGAAGTTGATGGCGAGCACCAGTTTGAAGTGCTGGCAACCAACGGTGACACGTTCCTGGGTGGTGAAGACTTTGACATCCGTCTGATCGACTACCTGGTTGACGAGTTCAAGAAAGAAAGCGGCATGAACCTCAAAGGTGACCCGCTGGCGATGCAGCGTCTGAAAGAAGCTGCGGAAAAAGCCAAAATCGAACTGTCTTCGAGCCAGTCGACTGACGTGAATCTGCCTTACATCACTGCAGATGCCACCGGTCCTAAGCATTTGAACGTGAAAATTTCGCGCGCCAAGCTGGAATCGCTGGTTGAAGACCTGGTTCAACGCACCATTGAACCTTGCCGCATCGC
Source organism: Pseudomonas fragi (assembly GCF_002269505.1). Taxonomy (GTDB): domain Bacteria; phylum Pseudomonadota; class Gammaproteobacteria; order Pseudomonadales; family Pseudomonadaceae; genus Aquipseudomonas; species Aquipseudomonas fragi_D. The sequence goes on from NZ_NQKQ01000020.1 coordinate 29,387, forward strand.
GCTGAAAGACGCCGGTATCGACGTTGGCGCAATCAACGACGTGATCCTGGTTGGTGGTCAGACTCGTATGCCGCTGGTACAGAAGCTGGTAACCGAGTTCTTCGGCAAGGAAGCGCGTAAAGACGTGAACCCGGACGAAGCTGTTGCAATGGGTGCTGCCATCCAGGGCGCGGTATTGGCCGGTGATGTTAAAGACGTTCTGTTGCTGGACGTGAGCCCGCTGACTTTGGGTATCGAAACCATGGGCGGTGTAATGACTGCTCTGATCGAGAAAAACACCACGATTCCTACCAAGAAATCGCAAGTGTTCTCGACTGCAGACGATAACCAGGGCGCAGTAACCATTCACGTGCTGCAAGGCGAGCGCAAGCAAGCCGCACAGAACAAGTCGTTGGGCAAGTTCGACCTGGCTGACATTCCACCTGCTCCACGTGGCGTGCCTCAGATCGAAGTGACCTTCGATATCGATGCCAACGGCATCCTGCACGTAAGTGCTAAAGACAAGGCGACTGGCAAGTCTCAGTCGATCGTGATCAAGGCTAACTCGGGTCTGTCCGAGGAAGAAATCGCCCAGATGGTTCGCGATGCCGAGATCAACGCTGAGGAAGACCGCAAGTTCGAAGAGCTGGCAGCTGCACGTAACCAGGGCGACGCACTGGTTCACTCGACTCGCAAAATGATCGTCGATGCTGGCGACAAAGTAACCGAGGAAGAGAAAGCTGCAATCGAAGCTGCTGTGGTTGCACTTGAAGCCGCTGTTAAAGGCGACGACAAGGCTGCTATCGAAGCCAAGGTTGAAGAGCTGTCCAAGGTGTCTGCTCCGGTTGCACAGAAAATGTACGCCGAGCAGGCGAACCCGGCAGACGCAGCGGCCAAGCCAGCTGATTCGGCTGAAAAAGCGGACGACGTTGTCGACGCTGAGTTCGAAGAAGTAAAAGACAACAAGTAATCAGCTTGTTTGTCGGCCGGTTGACCGCGCATAAGCGGTGACTGGTAGGATGTCGCCGCGCGGGAGCTTGCTCCCGCGTTGGCGTGTCTGGAGTACCAGAATTTTTACAGCATGCGACAAGGTCGAATGCTGGCGGTTTGGTCTGGATCTTTCTTGATGTCCAGCCAGAGGTAACCGCTCCTGGCAGCCAATGCATTGGCTGTTAAACACAAACCTATATCGTTGAAAAGACGTGAGTCGGGTCTGATCCTTTTCGGGCTTGGCGGGTTTGGCGAGGCTCGGGAGGGTTTTGTCGAACGTCCTTGAGAGTGCAAAGAATTATGGTAAAGCGCGACTATTACGAAATATTGGGTGTTGAACGCACCTCGACTGAGATAGAGCTGAAGAAGGCTTATCGCCGTTTGGCGATGAAGCATCACCCGGACCGTAATCCGGATGACAAGGCTTCGGAAGAGCTGTTCAAAGAGGCCAACGAGGCTTACGAGGTTCTGTCGGACTCCAGCAAGCGTGCTGCCTACGATCAATACGGTCATGCCGGTGTTGATCCGCAAATGGGTGGTGGCGGTGCCGGTTTCGGCGGTCAGAACTTCTCCGATATTTTCGGTGATGTGTTCAGCGATTTCTTTGGCGGTGGTCGTGGCGGCTCCCGGGGCGGCGCTCAGCGCGGTAGCGATTTGCGCTATACGCTGGAGCTGGATCTGGAAGAGGCCGTACGCGGTACCACGGTCAATATCCGTGTTCCTACACTGGTTAATTGCAAGCCATGTGACGGTTCGGGCGCCAAGAAGGGTTCTTCGCCGGTGACCTGTACCACCTGTGGCGGTATTGGCCAGGTGCGCATGCAGCAGGGCTTCTTCGCGGTTCAGCAGACGTGCCCGCGCTGCCACGGTCAAGGCAAGGTCATTTCTGATCCGTGCGAAAGCTGCCGTGGTGAAGGTCGCGTAGAAGAGTACAAAACCCTTTCCGTCAAAGTACCTGCGGGCGTTGATACCGGCGATCGCATTCGTCTGTCCGGTGAGGGTGAGGCGGGCGTGCAGGGTGGGCCGACTGGCGACCTGTATGTGGTCATCGATGTGCGCGAGCACGCGATTTTCCAGCGCGACGGCAAACATCTGTTTTGTGAAGTGCCGATCAACTTTGCCGATGCTGCACTGGGTGCTGAAATTGAAGTGCCGACCCTGGATGGTCGGGTCAAACTGAAAATCCCGGAAGGTACGCAAAGCGGCAAGCAATTCCGATTGCGTGGCAAGGGCGTGGCCCCGGTTCGCGGTGGTGGTGCTGGCGATTTGATGTGCCGTGTGGTGATCGAAACCCCGGTCAAACTGAGCCGTCGTCAGCGCGAGCTGATGGAAGAGTTCCGTACCACGCTGGAAGGTGACAGCAGTCATTCGCCAAACGCCACAGGCTGGTTTGAAGGCGTTAAGCGTTTTTTCGGCGACCTGTAAGGAGCGGTAAATGCGACGTATAGCTGTGATGGGCGCTGCCGGGCGCATGGGCAAGACATTGGTCGATGCTGTGCAGCAGCGCGCACCACTGTGCGGGTTGACGGCGGCAATCGTTCGTCCGGGCAGCTCTCTGGTGGGGGCTGATGCCGGTGAGCTGGCTTCTGTCGGTCGCATTGGCGTGCCGTTGTCGGACAGCCTGCAAGCGGTTGCGGCTGATTTCGACGTGCTGATCGACTTCACCTTGCCTGAAGTGATGCTGGCCAATCTGGCGGTGTGTCGCAAGTTGGGCAAGGCCATGGTGATCGGCACCACGGGGTTGAATGCTGGGCAAAAGCAGTTGTTGGTCGAGGCTGGCCAAGATATCGCGATTGTCTTTGCTTCCAACTTCAGTGTCGGCGTCAATCTGTCGTTCAAGCTGCTGGACATGGCGGCGCGGGTGATGGGTGAAGATGCCGATATCGAAATTATCGAGGCCCATCACCGGCACAAGGTCGACGCACCTTCGGGGACGGCGATGCGCATGGGTGAGGTGATTGCCGATGCGCTGGGCCGTGATCTGCAAAAGGTTGCGGTCTATGGTCGTGAAGGCCACACCGGTGCCCGTGAGCGCGAAACAATCGGTTTCGCCACGGTGCGTGGCGGTGATGTGGTGGGTGATCACACGGTCTTGTTCGCCACTGAAGGCGAGCGGCTCGAAATCACCCACAAGGCATCCAGTCGCATGACCTTTGCCAAGGGCGCTGTTCGTGCTGCCCTGTGGCTGCAAGGTCGCGAGCCTGGCCTGTATGACATGCAGGATGTGCTCGACCTGCGTTGAGTTAACTCTGTAAAATCGGGCTGTTGGCGCGCCAGTAGCCCGATTTTTAACCGCTAAGCGATGTTCTGTCGCATTCCCCTGTCTTTTAGACTCTTTAGCGGTAGACCAAAAAAGCCTTTTTCTGTAAGCTACAGCTTTAGTGTGTCCACTAAAAGCGCGCAGATAATTCGATGAAGAAGCGGGGTGACGTGTCCATACGTCACTCCGCTTTTTTACAACCTGCGATCGCCCTTTCAGGCTTTATTTACGGGAGGTCTTCTTGACTAAGCAAGCCATACTCGCCCTCGCTGATGGCAGCATTTTTCGCGGCGAAGCCATTGGGGCCGACGGTCAAACCGTTGGTGAGGTGGTGTTTAACACCGCAATGACTGGCTACCAGGAGATCCTGACGGATCCTTCCTACGCTCAGCAAATCGTGACCCTGACTTACCCGCATGTTGGCAACACCGGTACTACCCCGGAAGACGCCGAGTCTGATCGTGTCTGGTCCGCAGGTCTGGTAATCCGTGATCTGCCGCTGGTTGCTAGCAACTGGCGCAACACCATGTCCCTGGCCGACTACCTGAAAACCAACAATGTTGTGGCTATCGCCGGTATCGACACTCGCCGCCTGACGCGCATCCTGCGTGAGAAAGGCGCGCAGAACGGTTGCATCATGGCGGGCGACAACATTTCTGAAGAAGCTGCCATCGCAGCTGCTCGCGGCTTCCCGGGCCTGAAGGGCATGGATCTGGCGAAAGTCGTCAGCACCGAAAAAGCCTACGAGTGGCGCTCCAGCGTCTGGAACCTGGCTACCGACAGTCATCCGACCATCGAAGCCAGCGAACTGCCTTATCACGTGGTCGCTTATGACTACGGCGTAAAGTGGAACATCCTGCGCATGCTGGTTGAGCGCGGCTGCCGCGTGACCGTGGTTCCGGCACAGACTCCGGCCAGCGACGTTCTGGCACTCAACCCGGATGGCGTGTTCCTGTCCAACGGCCCGGGTGACCCTGAGCCTTGCGACTACGCGATCACTGCAATCAAGCAAGTGCTGACCACCGAGATTCCGGTTTTCGGTATCTGCCTGGGTCACCAGTTGCTGGCCCTGGCTTCCGGCGCCAAGACCGTGAAAATGGGTCATGGCCATCACGGTGCCAACCACCCGGTTCAGGATCTGGACACTGGTGTTGTGATGATTACCAGCCAGAACCACGGTTTTGCGGTAGACGAAGCGAGCTTGCCAGCCAATGTGCGCGCCATCCACAAGTCGCTGTTCGACGGCACCCTGCAAGGTATCGAGCTGACCGACAAGAGCGCTTTCAGCTTCCAGGGTCACCCTGAAGCAAGCCCTGGCCCGAACGACGTTGCACCGCTGTTCGATCGCTTCATCAATGAGATGGCCAAGCGCCGTTAATCAGCCTCCTGCTGGCGCCCTGTGGCGGCCCCGAATTTCGGTGGCCCCCGGGGGCTTCAGAAACCTGATTGACAGCTTGCCGACTGACCTGCGGATTTGAGTGACAAACCCATGCCAAAACGTACAGACATAAAAAGCATCCTGATTCTCGGCGCTGGCCCGATCGTTATCGGCCAGGCGTGTGAATTCGACTACTCCGGCGCCCAGGCCTGTAAAGCCCTGCGCGAAGAGGGTTACCGCGTCATCCTGGTGAACTCCAATCCGGCCACCATCATGACCGACCCGGACATGGCCGACGCCACTTACATCGAGCCGATCAAATGGCAGACCGTTGCCAAGATCATCGAAAAAGAGCGTCCGGATGCACTGCTGCCAACCATGGGCGGCCAGACTGCTCTGAACTGCGCACTGGATCTTGAGCGCGAAGGCGTTCTGGAGAAGTTTGGCGTAGAGATGATCGGCGCCAACGCTGACACCATCGACAAGGCTGAAGACCGTTCGCGTTTCGACAAGGCGATGAAATCCATCGGCCTTGACTGCCCGCGTTCGGGTATCGCCCATACCATGGAAGAAGCCAACGCGGTTCTCGAAAAACTGGGCTTCCCGTGCATCATCCGTCCGTCCTTCACTATGGGCGGCACCGGTGGCGGTATTGCTTACAACCGTGAAGAGTTCGAAGAAATCTGTACGCGTGGTCTGGACCTGTCTCCAACCAAAGAGCTGCTGATCGACGAATCCCTGATCGGCTGGAAAGAGTACGAGATGGAGGTTGTTCGCGACAAAAAAGACAACTGCATCATCGTTTGCTCGATCGAAAACTTCGACCCGATGGGCGTGCACACCGGTGACTCGATCACCGTTGCTCCGGCACAGACCCTGACGGACAAGGAATACCAGATCATGCGTAACGCCTCGTTGGCGGTACTGCGTGAGATCGGCGTTGAAACGGGCGGTTCCAACGTTCAGTTCGGTATCTGCCCGGACACTGGCCGTATGGTCGTGATCGAGATGAACCCGCGTGTATCGCGTTCGTCGGCGCTGGCATCGAAAGCTACCGGCTTCCCGATTGCGCGTATCGCTGCCAAGTTGGCGATCGGTTACACCCTGGACGAGCTGCAAAACGAAATCACCGGCGGCGCGACGCCTGCGTCCTTCGAGCCGTCCATCGACTACGTTGTGACCAAGCTGCCGCGCTTCGCCTTCGAGAAATTCGCCAAGGCTGACGCCCGTTTGACCACGCAGATGAAATCTGTGGGTGAAGTCATGGCTATCGGCCGGACTTTCCAGGAATCCCTGCAAAAGGCCCTTCGCGGTCTGGAAGTGGGTGTAAGCGGTCTTGATCCAAAGCTGGACCTGAGCAACCCGGAAAGCATGGCCGTGCTCAAGCGCGAGCTGACTGTGCCGGGCGCCGAGCGTATCTGGTACGTGGCTGACGCGTTCCGCGCCGGCATGACCGTTGAAGATATCTTCGGCATGAACATGATCGACCCTTGGTTCCTGGTACAGATCGAAGATCTGATCAAGGACGAAGCAAAGATCAAGACCATGGCGCTGACATCGATCGATCGCGATGCCATGTACCGCTTCAAGCGCAAGGGCTTCTCCGACGCGCGTCTGGCCGTTCTGCTGGGTGTGACCGAGAAGAATCTGCGTCGCCACCGTCACAAGCTGGAAGTGTTCCCGGTCTACAAGCGCGTTGACACCTGCGCCGCCGAGTTCGCTACCGACACCGCCTACATGTACTCCACCTATGAGGAAGAGTGCGAAGCCAACCCTTCGGATCGTGACAAGATCATCATCCTGGGTGGCGGCCCGAACCGTATCGGCCAAGGTATCGAGTTCGACTACTGCTGCGTTCACGCCGCTCTGGCACTGCGTGCCGACGGTTACGAGACCATCATGGTCAACTGCAACCCGGAAACCGTGTCCACCGACTTCGACACCTCGGATCGTCTGTACTTCGAATCCGTAACCCTGGAAGACGTGCTGGAAATCGTCCGCGTCGAGAAGCCAAAAGGCGTGATCGTCCAGTACGGCGGCCAGACTCCGCTGAAACTGGCCCGTGCCCTGGAAGAAGCCGGCGTGCCGATCATCGGTACCAGCCCTGACGCCATCGACCGTGCCGAAGACCGTGAGCGCTTCCAGCAGATGGTTGAGCGCCTGAACCTGCGTCAGCCGCCTAACGCCACTGTGCGCAGCGAAGACGAAGCCATTCGTGCCGCTGGCAAGATCGGTTACCCGCTGGTTGTTCGTCCTTCCTACGTGTTGGGCGGCCGTGCGATGGAAATCGTTTACGAAGAAGACGAGCTCAAGCGCTACCTGCGTGACGCCGTGAAAGTGTCCAACGACAGCCCCGTGCTGCTGGACCACTTCCTCAACTGCGCCATCGAAATGGACGTGGATGCTGTCTGCGACGGTACTGATGTAGTGATCGGCGCAATCATGCAGCACATCGAACAGGCTGGCGTTCACTCCGGTGACTCCGCTTGCTCGCTGCCGCCGTACTCGCTGCCGCTGCACATCCAGGACGAGATGCGCGAGCAGGTCAAGAAAATGGCTCTGGAGTTGGGCGTTGTCGGCCTGATGAACGTGCAATTGGCTCTGCAGGGCGAAGATATCTACGTGATCGAAGTGAACCCGCGTGCATCGCGTACCGTTCCTTTTGTCTCCAAGTGCATCGGTGTTTCCCTGGCGATGATCGCAGCTCGCGTGATGGCCGGTAAAACCCTGAAGGAAATCGGTTTCACCAAAGAAATCATTCCTAACTTCTACAGCGTGAAAGAGGCGGTCTTCCCGTTCGCCAAATTCCCGGGTGTTGACCCGATTCTCGGCCCTGAGATGAAGTCGACCGGTGAAGTGATGGGCGTGGGCGATACCTTCGGCGAAGCGTTTGCCAAGGCCCAGATGGGTGCAAGCGAAGTGCTGCCGACTGGCGGTACTGCTTTCATCAGCGTGCGCGACGACGACAAACCGCTGGTTGCCGGCGTTGCCCGTGACCTGATCAACCTGGGCTTTGAGATTGTTTCGACCGTTGGCACTGCCAAGTTCATCGAAGCAGCAGGCTTGAAAGTACGCCGTGTGAACAAGGTGACCGAAGGTCGTCCGCACGTTGTCGACATGATCAAGAACGACGAAGTAACCTTGATCATCAATACCACCGAAGGGCGTCAGTCGATTGCTGACTCCTATTCCATTCGCCGCAACGCGCTGCAGCACAAGATCTACTGCACCACGACTATTGCTGCTGGCGAAGCGATCTGTGAAGCGCTTAAGTTCGGTCCTGAAAAAACCGTACGTCGCTTGCAGGATCTACACGCAGGATTAAAGGCATGATCAAGTACCCAATGACGGTCCAGGGCGCCAAAGCCCTGGAAGAAGAGCACGCACATCTGACCAAGGTTGTTCGTCCCAAGCTGAGCCAGGATATCGGTACGGCGCGTGAGCTGGGCGACCTTAAAGAAAACGCTGAATACCATGCTGCCCGTGAGCAGCAGGGTATGGTTGAGGCGCGTATCCGTGACATCGAAGGCCGCATGCAGAACGCGGTGATCATCGATGTAACGACGATTCCTCACACCGGCAAAGTGATTTTCGGCACCACGGTCGAGATCGCCAACGTTGAAACTGACGAAAGCGTGACCTACCAGATCGTTGGTGAAGATGAGGCTGACTTCAAGCTCGGAAAGATCTCCGTGGGTTCGCCACTTGCCCGTGCCTTGATTGCCAAGGAAGAGGGTGATGTGGTGGCGGTGAAAACACCGGGCGGCGTCATTGAGTACGAAATTGTCAAAGTAAGTCACATCTAAGAGGGCGCCCGCCGTGTGCGGGCGCACTTTTTTGGCGGTCGGCCCGGGTATTGCGGGTTGGCGGCCTGTGGTTGTTTCACACAGAATTGTTTGCCGGTGCTGGCCTCAATGTGGCTGGCGGCGGTTTCTGGTTCAAGTGGCAGGTAGCGGGGCGGGAAGTAGTGCGTTGGGCGTCTCTGGCTGCCTGATGCGTTGCGCGGGCAGTTCTTGCATGACTCTCGGGCTTTGGCCCTGGAAGAGTTTCAGGGCGCGCCAGGCGCACCCTTGACCCTTGTCTACATCACTTGAAACGGTGGATGTTCGACAGTTGCTTGTTTACATTGACGTTCTTGCGGTACAGAAGCGCCATTTTGCCGATAACCTGTACCAGTTCCGCTTTGCCGACCTTGCACAGTTCTGCAATGGCCTCCAGGCGGGATTCGCGATCCAGAATGTTGACTTTGATTTTAATCAGCTCGTGATCGCCCAATGCGCGTTCGAGTTCGGCTAAAACACCTTCAGTCAAACCATTGTCAGCCACAGTCAAAACTGGTTTCAGATGGTGGCCAATGGATTTGTACTGTTTCTTCTGCTCTTGAGTGAGCGGCATAATCTGACCCCTGTGTCTGATCTTGTAAAAAGCGGCGGCCAGTTTACCCGAGCGAGTCCCAGACCGCCCAGTTAATCACGACCCGTTTAAAATTTTTGAGGTGGCCCGTGGCCCGTTCCAAGACTAGCCTTAACTGGCTGAAAGAACATTTCAACGACCCGTACGTCAAAATGGCGCAAAAAGACGGGTATCGCTCCCGTGCCAGCTACAAATTGCTGGAGATCCAGGAGCGCGACAAGCTGATTCGTCCCGGCATGACCGTTATCGACCTGGGTGCTGCCCCGGGTGGCTGGTCGCAGGTGACCAGTCGTCTGATCGGTGGTCAGGGGCGTTTGATTGCTTCCGACATCCTGGATATGGACAGCATCCCTGATGTGACCTTCATCAAGGGCGACTTTACCGAGGACGCCGTGCTTGCACAGATCCTCGAGGCTGTCGGAAATACGCAAGTAGACCTTGTGATTTCAGATATGGCCCCCAATATGAGTGGATTGGCAGCTGTGGACATGCCTCGGGCAATGTTCCTCTGCGAATTGGCACTCGACCTTGCTGGTCGCGTCCTACGTCCTGGCGGTGATTTTCTGATTAAAGTTTTCCAGGGTGAAGGCTTCGATCAGTACCACAAAGACATTCGCAAGCTGTTTGACAAGGTACAGATGCGCAAGCCGTCCTCGTCGCGAGACAGGTCCCGTGAGCAGTATTTGCTGGGGCGCGGCTTCCGCGGTGTTGAAGGTTCGGCCAGTGATGAACGTCTGTAACAAGGGCGATAGATTTTTTTGAGTCGCTTTACAGATCTGGCATAACGAATATTGTGTAGGCAAAGTTTCACAAAGGGTTACAGACGGAGCCTGCAAGGGTTGTAGGCAATGTAGTAAGTTATGCCGGTGAATATCATGCGAAGCACGCTTCAGTAGCGGGGCTTGTGCTTCAGAGGGTAGCTAATTGAACGATATGGCAAAGAATCTGATCCTGTGGTTGATCATCGCCGCTGTCCTGGTGACAGTGATGAACAACTTCTCCAGTCCAAACGAGCCACAAACCCTCAACTATTCCGACTTCATCCAGCAAGTTAAGGATGGCAAGGTCGAGCGCGTTGCCGTGGATGGCTACGTGATTACCGGCAAACGCAGCGATGGCGATACCTTCAAAACCATCCGTCCGGCCATTCAGGACAACGGTTTGATCGGTGACCTGGTGGATAACCACGTAACCGTTGAAGGCAAACTGCCTGAGCAACAAAGCATCTGGACCCAGTTGCTGGTTGCGAGCTTCCCGATCCTGGTGATTATTGCGGTCTTCATGTTCATGATGCGCCAGATGCAGGGCGGTGCCGGCGGTAAAGGCGGCCCGATGAGCTTTGGCAAGAGCAAGGCGCGGCTGCTGTCGGAAGACCAGGTCAAGACGACTCTGGCTGACGTGGCAGGTTGCGATGAAGCCAAGGAAGAAGTGGGCGAGCTGGTTGAGTTCCTGCGTGATCCGGGCAAGTTCCAGCGCCTGGGTGGTCGCATTCCTCGCGGCGTGCTGATGGTGGGACCGCCTGGTACCGGTAAAACCCTGATCGCCAAGGCGATTGCGGGTGAGGCCAAGGTACCGTTCTTCACGATTTCCGGTTCCGACTTTGTTGAAATGTTCGTGGGCGTTGGCGCAAGCCGTGTTCGTGACATGTTTGAGCAGGCGAAAAAACACGCACCTTGCATCATCTTTATCGATGAAATCGACGCTGTCGGCCGTCACCGTGGCAACGGTATGGGTGGTGGTCACGATGAGCGTGAGCAGACCCTTAACCAGTTGCTGGTTGAGATGGACGGCTTTGAGATGAACGACGGCATCATCGTGATTGCCGCCACTAACCGTCCTGACGTACTTGACCCTGCGCTGTTGCGTCCAGGTCGTTTTGACCGTCAGGTCGTGGTGGGCTTGCCGGACATTCGTGGTCGCGAGCAGATTCTCAAGGTGCACATGCGTAAAGTGCCAATGGGCGATGATGTCCAGCCGGCTGTTATTGCGCGTGGTACGCCGGGCTTCTCGGGTGCCGATCTGGCCAACCTGGTGAACGAAGCTTCCCTGTTCGCAGCGCGTACCGGCAAGCGTGTTGTTGAAATGAAAGAGTTCGAGCTGGCCAAAGACAAGATCATGATGGGCGCCGAGCGCAAATCGATGGTCATGTCGGATAAAGAAAAGCGCAACACGGCCTATCACGAAGCGGGTCACGCTATCGTTGGTCGCGTAGTGCCTGAGCATGACCCGGTTTACAAGGTGTCGATCATTCCTCGTGGCCGCGCCCTGGGCGTGACCATGTTCCTGCCGGAAGAAGATCGCTACAGCCTGTCCAAGCGTGCGCTGATCAGCCAGATCTGCTCGCTCTATGGTGGCCGTATCGCTGAAGAGATGACCCTGGGTTTCGACGGTGTGACCACCGGCGCTTCCAACGACATCATGCGAGCCAGCCAGATTGCCCGCAACATGGTGACCAAATGGGGCTTGTCCGAGAAGCTCGGCCCGCTGATGTATGCCGAGGACGAAGAGTCCTATCTGGGTCGTGGTGGCGGTCAGTCTGCAAGCGTATCGGGCGAGACAGCCAAGCTGATCGACTCCGAAGTGCGCAGCATCATTGATCAGTGCTACAACACGGCCAAGCAGATCCTGACAGAAAACCGCGACAAGCTGGATGCAATGGCAGACGCGTTGATGAAGTACGAAACGATCGATGCCGATCAGATCGACGACATCATGGCGGGTCGTCCGCCACGCGAGCCTCGTGACTGGGAAGATGGCAACTCGGGTACCCCGACTGCCCCTACGCTGGATAAAACCGAGCGCCCGGAAACACCTATCGGCGGCCCTGCTGCTGATCAATAAGGCTTGAAATGACTTCTGTTCAGTCCTCAACCCGGTTGCCTTGCGGCAACCGGGTTCTTGATTTGGCCCATACGCATGTTATGGGCATCCTCAATGTCACCCCAGACTCCTTCTCCGATGGCGGCCGCTTTGCACCGCTGGATGCGGCTCTGCGCCATGCAGAGGCGATGGTTTTGGCCGGTGCGACCCTGATTGATGTTGGCGGCGAATCAACGCGCCCCGGAGCGCCTGTGGTCTTCCCGCAGGCAGAGCTCGACCGGGTTGCGCCGGTTGTCGAGCGCATTGCCCGGGAACTGGATGTAATTATTTCGGTCGATACATCCGCGCCAATGGTCATGACCGAGGTTGCGCGCCTTGGGGCGGGCTTGATCAATGATGTGCGCTCGCTGCGCCGTGAAGGTGCCCTGCAGGCTGCTGCAGCCACCGGCCTGCCGGTGTGTCTGATGCATATGCTCGGTGAGCCCGGCGATATGCAGGACAACCCGCATTACGAAGATCTGGTAGGTGAGGTGTCGGGGTTTCTGGCTGACAGCATGGCGCGTTGTGCGGCGGCTGGCATCGGGCCTGAGCGCATCGTGCTGGACCCGGGTTTTGGTTTTGCCAAAACCTTGCAACACAATTTGAGCCTGTTCAAGCATATGGAAGCCCTGCATGCGTTGGGTCGGCCTTTGCTGGTGGGCGTGTCACGTAAAAGCATGGTCGGGCAGACACTGAACCGGCCAGTTGCAGAGCGGCTCTATGGCAGTCTGGCTCTTGCGGCATTGGCGATGACCAAGGGGGCGCGCATATTGCGTGTCCATGATGTTGCCGAAACAGTTGATGTGGTACGGATGATCGCAGCGGTAGATGCCGCCGACTAAGAATGATGGAGCACTTATGACAAAGAAGTATTTTGGCACCGACGGTATTCGTGGTCGGGTCGGCGTTTATCCGATTACCCCTGACTTTATGCTCAAGTTGGGCTGGGCAGCGGGCATGGCGTTTCGCAGCAAAGGTGCTTGCCGCATTCTGGTAGGCAAGGACACGCGTATTTCGGGCTACATGTTTGAGTCGGCCCTTGAGGCCGGTTTGTCGGCTGCCGGGGCTGATGTGATGCTGCTGGGGCCTATGCCCACGCCGGCCATTGCCTACCTGACACGTACCTTCCATGCGGAAGCGGGTATCGTGATCAGCGCTTCGCACAATCCCCATGACGATAATGGCATCAAGTTCTTTTCCGGCGAGGGCACCAAGCTGCCTGATGACGTTGAACTGATGATTGAAGAGTTGCTGGATGCGCCGATGACGGTTGTCGATTCCGACAAGCTCGGCAAGGTCTCGCGGATCAATGATGCACCGGGCCGCTATATCGAATTCTGCAAAAGCAGCGTACCAAGCAGTACCAAATTCAGCGGTATGAAGATTGTTCTCGACTGCGCCCACGGTGCGACCTACAAGGTTGCGCCAAGTGTTTTCAAAGAGCTGGGTGCTCAAGTCGTTGTGCTGTCGGCTCAGCCTGATGGCCTGAATATCAACGAAAACTGCGGTTCGACTCATATGGGTCAGTTGCAGGCTGCCGTGGTGGCTGAAGGTGCGGACCTGGGTATTGCCTTTGATGGCGACGGTGACCGCGTGCTGATGGTTGACCACACCGGTGCCGTGGTAGATGGCGATGAGCTGTTGTTTATCATTGCCCGTGACTTGCACGAGCGTGGCAAATTGCAGGGTGGCGTTGTCGGTACGCTGATGAGCAACCTTGGCCTGGAGCTGGCATTGGCTGACCTGGGTATTGAGTTCGTGCGCGCCAATGTCGGCGACCGTTATGTGATCGCAGCCCTGCAAGAGCGTAACTGGCTGGTGGGTGGTGAAAACTCCGGGCATATCGTTTGCTTCCAGCACACCACGACTGGCGATGCGATCATCGCGGCGCTTCAGGTGTTGCTGTCGTTGCGTCGTCGCGACGAAAGCCTGGCCCAGTCGCGTCAGGCGCTGCGCAAGTGCCCGCAAGTACTGTTGAACGTACGTTTCGCGGGTGGCGTTGACCCTGTCGAGCATCCGGCGGTCAAAGAGGCGTGCGCGCGAGTGACGGCGGCCATGAACGGTCGTGGTCGCGTGTTGTTGCGCAAGTCTGGAACAGAGCCTTTGGTGCGTGTAATGGTCGAAGGCGATGACGAAAACATGGTTCGCGACTATGCCGAAGAGCTGGCAAAACTGGTAAGTGAAGTTTGTGCCTGAATTCGGCTTGCCAGCTTTGATTTGGTTGGGTAACATCTGCGCCCACTTTGACCGACGAGGTAAAGCATGCGTCGCACTATGGTAGCTGGTAACTGGAAGATGCACGGTACCCGCGCCAGCGTCGCTGAGCTGATCGACGGTCTGCGTGGTCTGGTCTTGCCAAACGATGTTGATGTTGCAGTATTTCCGCCTCAGCTGTTTATTGATCGTGTGATCAATGGCTTGCAAGGCGCAGCGATTTCGGTCGGTGCTCAGGATGCTGCAGTGGAGTCGGGGCAGGGCGCTCTGACTGGCGAGATTTCATCGAGCCAGTTGGCAGATGCAGGTTGCAAGCTTGTACTTGTAGGTCACTCCGAGCGCCGCCAGATACTGGGTGAGCAGGATGAGACACTCAATCGCAAGTTTGCAGCGGCCCAAGCCTCTGGCTTGACGCCAGTGCTGTGCATAGGGGAGACCCTGGAGCAGCGCGAAGCGGGACAAACGCTTGAAGTGGTAGAGCGTCAGCTGAATGCCGTGATTGACGAGTTTGGCATTGATGCTTTTGTAAATGCCGTGATTGCATACGAGCCGGTCTGGGCCATAGGCACCGGACTGACCGCATCACCACAGCAGGCGCAAGATGTGCATGCGGCCATTCGCGCACAACTGGCGCAAAAGAATTCTGAAGTGGCACAAGGTGTGCGGCTTCTATACGGCGGCAGCGTGAAGGCGGCCAATGCGGTCGAACTGTTCAGCATGCCGGATATCGATGGGGGACTCATTGGCGGGGCTTCCCTGAATGCAGATGAGTTCGGTGCGATCATTCGTGCCGCAGGAAACTGAAAATGCTGGATAACGTCGTAACTGTGTTTCATCTGTTGACAGCATTGGGTGTAATTGCCCTGGTTTTGCTGCAACAGGGCAAGGGAGCGGATGCTGGAGCATCTTTCGGCGCAGGTGCATCAAATACTGTGTTCGGAAGCCAAGGTTCCTCTACCTTTCTTAGTAAGTTTACTGCTATACTTGCCGCAGGTTTTTTCATAACCAGCTTAGGGTTAGGTTACTTTGCTAAAGAGAAAGCTGAACAGCTGACTCAAGTAGGTTTGCCAAATCCAGCGGTGTTGGAAGTTCCAGTGCAAAAGCCGGCTTCAGATGATGTTCCGGTGCTTCAAGAGCAAAAGTCGGCAACTCCTGCGACTGACGTACCTCCAGCTCAAGAGCAAAAGTAAAACGGGTTTCATGATGTAAACGTTGTATTGCCGAGGTGGTGGAATTGGTAGACACGCAACCTTGAGGTGGTTGTGCCCATAGGGTGTAGGGGTTCGAGTCCCCTTCTCGGTACCAATTATCAAGAATGCCCGCAGTAGCGGGCTTTCTTGTATGTGGAAGGTTAGATTGACCCGTCAAGGGATCAACCGTATACTTCCGCTCCAGCTTTGTCGCGGGATGGAGCAGTCTGGTAGCTCGTCGGGCTCATAACCCGAAGGTCGTCGGTTCAAATCCGGCTCCCGCAACCAGTTTCAGCGGAGCCCCTTTTCAGGGGCTTTTTGTTAGCTGGACACTTTATAGCGTCGGTATTCAACGACGTTTCAGAGATGGGCGCTTCGCCCATTTTTTCATTTTGCACAGCATGCACAAACATGCACTAGGGGGTTCAGGTGTCGAGCAAGCTAGAACAGTTGCAGGACTTGTTGGCCCCGGTGGTCGTGGCCCTTGGCTATGAATGCTGGGGTATTGAATTTTCGGCTCAAGGCCGCCATTCAATGTTGCGTGTGTATATCGACAAGGAAGGCGGCGTACTGGTGGATGACTGCGCAATCGTGAGTCGTCAGATCAGCGGCGTTCTGGATGTCGAAGATCCTATCGCTGTTGAATACACCCTTGAAGTTTCTTCTCCTGGCATGGAACGCCCGCTGTTCACTCTTGAACAGTTTGCCCAATTTGTCGGTGAGCAAGTGAAGATCAAGCTGCGCTCGCCTTTTGAAGGGCGACGTAACTTTCAGGGCCTTCTGCGCGGCGTAGAAGAGCAGGACATCGTGGTGCAGGTTGAAGACCATGAGTTCCTGTTGCCGATCGATATGATCGACAAGGCCAACATTATTCCCAGTTTTGACTGAGACGCGGATCCCGCGGATCCAATGGCTTGCGAAAGGCGAGGCGTACGATGAGCAAAGAAGTACTGCTGGTTGTTGAGTCGGTGTCCAATGAAAAGGGCGTACCGGCAAACGTTATTTTTGAAGCGCTGGAGCTGGCTCTGGCCACCGCTACTAAAAAGCGTTTTGAAGACGAAGTCGAACTGCGTGTGGAAATCAATCGCCACACCGGTAACTATGAGACTTTCCGTCGCTGGACTGTGGTCGAAGACGAAGATCTGGATGATCCAGCATACGAGTTGGCTGTAGACCAGGCCCAGGCGAAACAGCCAGGCGCGAAAGCCGGCGATATTATCGAAGAGAAAATCGATTCTATCGAATTCGGTCGGATTGCTGCACAGACGGCCAAACAGGTCATCGTGCAAAAAGTTCGCGAAGCCGAGCGTGCTCAAGTAGTCGATGCCTATCGTGAGCGTCTGGGCGAAATCATTTCCGGCACCGTTAAAAAGGTGACCCGCGACAATGTGATCGTTGACCTGGGTAACAACGCTGAAGCGTTGCTGGCCCGTGAAGACATCATTTCGCGTGAGACTTTCCGTGTTGGCGTACGCCTTCGCGCATTGCTCAAGGAAATCCGCACTGAAAACCGCGGTCCACAGCTGATCCTGTCGCGTACTGCGCCAGAGATGCTGATCGAACTGTTCCGCATTGAAGTGCCAGAAATCTCCGAAGGCCTGATCGAAGTGATGGCGGCCTCCCGCGATCCTGGATCACGCGCTAAAATAGCCGTTCGCTCGAAAGACAAACGCATTGATCCGCAAGGTGCCTGCATCGGTATGCGCGGTTCGCGCGTCCAGGCAGTGTCCGGCGAATTGGGCGGAGAGCGAGTGGATATCGTCCTTTGGGATGACAACCCGGCGCAGTTCGTGATCAACGCAATGTCGCCAGCAGAAGTGGCGGCTATTATCGTCGACGAAGATGCCCATGCAATGGACATCGCCGTTGGCGCAGACAATCTGGCCCAGGCGATTGGTCGCGGCGGTCAGAACGTACGTCTGGCCAGCCAGTTGACCGGCTGGACCCTGAACGTGATGACCGAATCGGACATCCAGGCCAAGCAGCAAGCAGAAACCGGCGATATCCTGCGCAACTTCATCGAAGAGCTGGAAGTTGATGAAGACCTGGCGCAGGTACTGGTTGATGAAGGCTTTACTAGCCTGGAAGAGATTGCCTACGTACCGGTGGAGGAAATGCTCAACATCGATGGCTTTGACGAAGATACCGTCAACGAGCTTCGCGCTCGCGCCAAGGATCGACTGTTGACTAAAGCCATCGCTACTGAGGAAAAGCTGGCAGACGCCCATCCGGCCGAAGACCTGCTCTCGCTTGAGGGTATGGACAAGGATTTGGCGATGGAACTGGCGGTGCGCGGCGTAATTACCCGCGAAGACCTGGCCGAGCAGTCTATTGACGACCTGCTCGACATCGACGGCATTGACGATGATCGTGCCGGCAAGTTGATCATGGCCGCCCGAGCCCATTGGTTCGAGTAATTAGGCGCGGCCTGAGGAGAGAAATGCATGACGCAAGTCACGGTGAAACAACTGGCCGATGAGGTCAAAACACCGGTTGAGCGCCTGTTGCAGCAGATGCGTGAGGCAGGTCTGCCGCACAACGCCGCCGAGCAGAATGTAACCGATAGTGAGAAGCAGGCTCTGCTGACTCACCTGAAAAGCAGCCACAAGGCAAAAGTGGAAGAACCGCGCAAGATCACTTTGCAGCGTAAAACCACCAGTACCCTGCGTGTAGCTGGCAGCAAAAGCATTAGCGTTGAAGTACGCAAGAAGAAAGTCTTCGTACAGCAAAGCCCGGAAGAAATCGAAGCCGAGCGCAAACGTGAGATGGATGAACGTCGTGCAGTAGAAAATGCCGCACGTCAAAAGGCTGAAGAAGAGTCCAAGCGTCGCGCCGAAGAAGAAGCGCGCCGCCAGCCTGCATCTGCTCCTGTTGCAGCACCGGCTCCGGCCGCTGCAGCGCCTGCACCTGTGCAAGCCGCAGCGCCAGCACCGGCTCCAGCCGCTGATGCACGCAAGCGTGACGAACAGCGTCGCCCGGACAAACCACGCGCAGACGATAACAATCGTCGCGGCAGTGGTGACGGCGATCGCAAAAACGCTCCGCATCGTGCCTCGGTTAAAGAAAAAGCACCGACTCCACGTGTTGCTCCGCGCACTTCCGACGAAGAAAGCGACAGCTTCCGTCGCGGTGGTCGTGGCAAGGGCAAGCTGAAGAAGCGCAACGCTCACGGTTTCCAGAGCCCAACCGGCCCTGTAGTTCGTGACGTACAGATTGGCGAGACCATCACTGTCGGCGATTTGGCTGCACAGATGTCGGTCAAGGCTGCCGAAGTCATCAAGTTCATGTTCAAGCTGGGTACTCCGGCGACCATCAACCAGGTACTGGATCAGGAAACTGCCCAACTGGTTGCTGAAGAACTGGGCCACAAAGTGACTCTGGTCAGCGACAACGCCCTGGAAGATTCCCTGGCCGAGTCCCTGAAGTTCGAAGGCGAGTCGTTCTCCCGTGCTCCGGTTGTGACCGTAATGGGCCACGTTGACCACGGTAAAACGTCCCTGCTCGACTACATCCGTCGTGCCAAGGTAGCTGCTGGCGAAGCCGGTGGTATTACTCAGCACATCGGTGCGTACCACGTTGAAACCGAACGCGGCATGGTCACGTTCCTCGACACCCCGGGTCACGCTGCGTTTACCGCAATGCGTGCTCGTGGTGCCAAGGCGACTGACATCGTGATTCTGGTTGTAGCTGCAGACGACGGCGTAATGCCGCAGACCATCGAAGCTGTTCAGCATGCGAAAGCCGCTGGCGTGCCGCTGGTTGTTGCAGTGAACAAGATCGACAAGCCAGGTGCTGACCTCGATCGCATTCGCAGCGAACTGTCCGTTCACGGCGTGACGTCGGAAGAGTGGGGTGGTGACACTCCGTTTGTTTCGGTCTCGGCGAAAATGGGTACTGGCGTTGACGAACTGCTCGAAGCCGTATTGCTGCAAGCCGAAGTTCTGGAACTCAAGGCAACTCCATCGGCTCCAGGCCGTGGCGTAGTGGTTGAGTCCCGTCTGGACAAAGGCCGTGGTCCGGTTGCAACTGTTCTGGTTCAAGACGGTACCCTGCGCCAAGGCGACATGGTTCTGGTCGGTTCCAACTACGGCCGCATCCGCGCCATGCTCGACGAGAACGGCAAGCCTATCAAGGAAGCCGGTCCATCCATCCCTGTCGAGATCCTCGGCCTGGACGGTACGCCAGATGCTGGCGACGAGATGAGCGTAATGACCGACGAGAAGAAGGCGCGTGAAGTTGCCCTGTTCCGTCAAGGCAAGTTCCGCGAAGTGAAACTGGCGCGTGCTCACGCAGGCAAGCTGGAAAACATCTTCGAGAACATGGGCCAGGAAGAGAAGAAGACGCTTAACATCGTCCTCAAATCTGACGTCCGTGGTTCGTTGGAAGCTCTGCAGGGCGCTCTGAGCGGCCTGGGTAACGACGAAGTGCAAGTGCGCGTAGTTGGTGGCGGTGTCGGTGGTATCACCGAGAGCGACGCTAACCTGGCACTGGCCTCCAACGCTGTACTGTTTGGCTTCAACGTGCGTGCCGATGCCGGCGCTCGCAAGATTGTCGAGCAGGAAGGTCTGGACATGCGTTACTACAACGTCATCTACGACATCATCGAAGACGTCAAGAAAGCCCTTACCGGCATGCTTGGCAGCGACGTTCGGGAGAACATCCTGGGTATCGCTGAAGTCCGCGACGTGTTCCGCTCGCCTAAGTTTGGCGCGGTTGCAGGTTGCATGGTGCTTGAAGGTGTTGTTCACCGTAACCGTCCAATCCGCGTACTGCGTGAAGACATCGTTATCTACGAAGGCGAGCTGGAATCCCTGCGTCGCTTCAAAGATGACATGTCCGAAGTGCGTGCCGGCATGGAATGCGGTATCGGCGTCAAGAGCTACAACGACGTTAAAGTCGGTGACAAGATCGAAGTGTTCGAGAAGGTCCAGGTTGCTCGCAGCCTCTAACTCGCGAGCCTCAAGAGCGAGGACGAGCCCGCGCATGCAAATGCGCAGCGCTCGGCCTGGACTCTAAACGCAACGCCCGGTCCGGCTTCTGTCGTGCCGGGCGTTTGCCGCTTTCAGACCGCATGGGTTTCCCATGGGTGAGTAACAGGTAACAAGACATGGCAAAAGAATATAGCCGTACCCAACGTATTGGCGATCAGATGCAGCGCGAGCTGGCACAGCTGATCCGTCGTGAAGTCAAAGACCCGCGCGTGGGCCTGGTCACCATTACTGCTGTTGAAGTCAGCCGTGACGTCGGTCACGCCAAGATCTTCATCACCGTGATGGGTCAGGACAGCGCTGAAGATATTGCCCAGAGCATCAAGGTGCTGAACTCGGCAGCGGGTTTCCTGCGCATGCAACTGGCGCGTGAAATGAAGCTGCGCAGCGTTCCGCAGTTGCACTTCCACTACGATGAAAGCGTCGTGCGTGGTGCTCATCTGTCCGCCTTGATCGAGCGTGCAGTGGCTGAAGACAATCAGCACCCTGAAACCACTGCTCCCGAAGACACCAAGGAGTAACCGGTGGCTCAGGTCAAGCGTATCCGTCGTAACGTCAGCGGCATCATCCTGCTGGACAAGCCACTTGGGTTCACCTCCAATGCGGCCCTGCAGAAAGTTCGCTGGCTGCTCAATGCCGAGAAGGCAGGGCACACCGGTAGCCTCGATCCATTGGCCAGCGGTGTATTGCCGCTGTGCTTTGGCGAAGCCACCAAGTTTTCGCAATACCTGCTCGATTCCGACAAGGGTTATGAAACCCTGATGCAATTGGGCAAGACCACGACCACGGCAGACGCTGAAGGTGAGGTTTTGCAGACTCGCCCGGTGACCGTTGGTCGCGCCGATATTGAAGCTGTTTTACCCAATTTTCGTGGGCAAATCAGCCAGATACCGCCGATGTACTCTGCGCTCAAGCGAGACGGACAGCCGCTTTACAAGCTGGCTCGTGCAGGCGAAGTGGTGGAGCGTGAACCACGTTCTGTTACTATTACCCGCCTCGAATTACTGGCCAGCGAAGGCGACACTGCGCGCTTGGCCGTCGACTGCACCAAAGGCACCTATATCCGTACCCTTGTGGAAGATATTGGTGAGCAATTGGGGTGCGGTGCATACGTTGCAGAGCTGCGTCGTACACACGCCGGACCTTTCAGCCTGGCCCAGACGGTCACACTGGAAGAGCTGGAAGCGGTACATGCCGAAGGCGGCAATGAAGCGGTTGACCGCTTCCTGATGCCATCGGATAGCGGCCTGCTGGACTGGCCCCTGCTGCACTTCTCGGAAGCCAGCTCGTTCTATTGGCTCAACGGCCAACCGGTACGTGCTCCGGATGCTCCGAAGTTCGGTATGGTGCGAGTACAAGATCACAACGGTCGCTTTATCGGTATCGGTGAAGTGAGCGAAGACGGGCGCATCGCGCCGCGTCGACTGATTCGGTCGGAATGACCGAAACCAGGCTGCATCGGGGTGTAATATTTCCGGCGCAGACTGGAACGAGGGTGGCTGTTATTGGGCACGGTCACATCTCACATTTAAATACGAGGGTTTGTCCTCGGCCCATTGGATCTGTCTTGTTCGCAAGCAGGCCCTAATTGAAAGGAAAGCCAAATGGCACTTACAGTTGAACACAAAGCAGAAATCGTAAAAGACTACCAGCAAGCTGAAGGTGATACTGGTTCTCCAGAAGTGCAGGTTGCACTGCTGACCTTTAACATCAACACGCTGCAAGGTCACTTCAAAGCTAACAGCAAAGATCACCACTCCCGTCGTGGTCTGATCCGCATGGTAAACCAGCGTCGCAAGCTGCTGGACTACCTCAAAGGCAAGAACGTTGAGCGTTACAAAGCGCTGATCGCTCGCCTGGGTCTGCGTCGCTAATAGCGATGTTGCTAGAGGCTGGTTGTCTGTCGCACGTTTGCGGGTTTCCCGCAGGCGTGGGGCAGGCTTCCAGCCTCAAGTTTTATCTGGACCCTCCGGATTCTTACGAAAACTTGCCCCGCAGGCTGTTTTCGTAAGCATCTTGACTCGGGTTAGTACCCGATGTTGCACATGACTTTCGCAAGAAACCCGTTCCCCAAGAGCCACAAAGAAGGTAGGACACCGTGAACCCGGTTATCAAAAAATTTCAGTTCGGTCAGTCGACCGTTACTCTCGAGACTGGCCGTATCGCCCGTCAAGCTTCCGGCGCAGTATTGGTCACCGTTGACGACGACGTCAGCGTGTTGGTGACTGTTGTCGGCTCCAAGCAAGCTGATCCAGGCAAGGGTTTCTTCCCTCTGTCGGTTCACTACCAGGAAAAAACCTACGCCGCGGGTAAAATCCCAGGCGGTTTCTTCAAGCGTGAAGGTCGCCCTTCCGAGAAAGAAACCCTGACGTCGCGTCTGATCGACCGTCCGATCCGTCCGCTGTTCCCAGAAGGTTTCATGAACGAAGTGCAGGTTGTCTGCACCGTTCTGTCCACCAGCAAGAAAACCGATCCGGACGTCGCTGCGATGATCGGTACTTCGGCTGCCCTGGCTATCTCCGGCATTCCTTTCGATGGCCCGATCGGTGCTGCCCGCGTTGCTTACCACGAAAGCACCGGCTACCTGCTGAACCCGACTTACGAGCAACTGGCTGCCTCCAGCCTGGACATGGTCGTTGCCGGTACCTCGGAAGCTGTATTGATGGTTGAATCGGAAGCCAAAGAGCTGACCGAAGACCAGATGCTGGGCGCCGTACTGTTTGCCCACGACGAATTCCAGGTGGTTATCCAGGCTGTCAAAGAGCTGGCTGCCGAAGCTGCCAAACCGACTTGGGACTGGGCTGCTGCCCCGGAAGCAACCGCACTGCTGGGCGCGATCCGTGCCGAGTTCGGCGAAGCGATCTCCCAGGCTTACACCATCACCGTCAAGGCAGACCGTTACGCGCGTCTGGGCGAGTTGAAGGATCAGGTTGTTGCCAAGCTGTCCGGTGAAGAAGGCCAGCCTTCTGCCAGCGAAGTCAAAGCTGCTTTCGGCGAAATCGAATACCGCACCGTTCGCGAAAACATCGTTAACGGCAAGCCGCGTATCGATGGCCGTGACACCAAGACTGTTCGCCCTCTGAACATCGAAGTCGGCGTTCTGCCAAAGACCCACGGTTCTGCTCTGTTCACCCGTGGTGAAACTCAGGCTCTGGTTGTGGCTACTCTGGGTACTGCCCGTGACGCACAACTGCTGGACACCCTGGAAGGCGAGAAAAAAGACCCGTTCATGCTGCACTACAACTTCCCTCCGTTCTCGGTAGGTGAGTGTGGTCGTATGGGTGGCGCTGGTCGTCGCGAAATCGGTCACGGCCGTCTGGCCCGCCGTTCGGTTCAGGCCATGCTGCCTGCTGCTGACGTGTTCCCGTACACCATCCGTGTTGTATCGGAAATCACTGAATCCAACGGTTCCAGCTCGATGGCATCGGTTTGCGGTGCTTCCCTGGCACTGATGGACGCTGGTGTTCCGATGAAGGCACCGGTTGCCGGTATCGCCATGGGTCTGGTTAAGGAAGGCGAGAAATTCGCAGTTCTGACTGACATCCTGGGTGACGAAGACCACTTGGGCGACATGGACTTCAAAGTAGCGGGTACCGCCAAAGGTGTTACCGCGCTGCAGATGGACATCAAGATCAAGGGCATCACCGAAGAAATCATGGAGATCGCACTGGGCCAGGCCCTGGACGCTCGCCTGAACATCTTGGGTCAGATGAACCAGATCATTGCCGTTTCGCGCAATGAGCTGTCGGCCAACGCTCCGACCATGATCGCAATGAAGATCGACACCGACAAAATCCGTGATGTTATCGGTAAAGGCGGCGCGACCATCCGTGCAATCTGTGAAGAAACCAAGGCTTCGATCGACATCGAAGACGACGGCTCGATCAAGATCTTCGGCGAATCCAAAGAAGCAGCAGAAGCGGCGCGTCAGCGCGTTCTGGGCATCACCGCGGAAGCCGAGATCGGCAAGATCTACGTGGGCAAGGTTGAGCGTATCGTCGACTTCGGCGCATTCGTAAACATCCTGCCGGGCAAAGACGGCCTGGTTCACATATCCATGCTGAGCGACGCTCGCGTTGAGAAAGTGACTGACATTCTGAAAGAAGGTCAGGAAGTGGAAGTGCTGGTACTGGACGTGGACAACCGCGGCCGTATCAAGCTGTCCATCAAGGACGTAGCTGCTGCCAAGGCATCGGAAGCTTAATAGCCCCCCGATACCCGCATTGAAAAAAGGATCCTTCGGGATCCTTTTTTTATGGCTAGAGTAAAGTCAGCGCCAAGGGCCATATGCCATGAGCGCAAAGCCGCAACTTGCATGCAGATTTACCTCAAGCCATGCATTTTGCACGAATGCCATAAAACTCAATATTTGTAAGTTGTTGATTTATATAGGTTTATTTGTTTTAAAAAGTTGGCACGTGCCCTGCAATAGTACTGATAACCCTGCTGCTGCAAGACAGCGCAGATTCTAAAGAAGACAGGAGTTACTCGTATGAAGAAGTTCGCTATCGCTGCCGCAACTGCTACCGCTCTGACCCTGACCATGGCCAACGCTGCATTTGCTGCCCAAGCGACTACCCAGGCCCCGATGGTCGTGGCTGCTGGGGAAGTAACCAAAGCCAAGGAAGCTACTTCTGATACCTGGATCACCACCAAGGTCAAAGCTGACCTGGTTACCGAAAAAGGCATTCCGGGTACCGATATCAAGGTAGAAACCAACAAGGGTGTTGTTTCCCTGTCCTCCATGGTGCCGGTGACTTCAGCTCAAAAAGACATCGCAGTGTCCATCGCCAAGAAAATCAAAGGCGTTAAAGCTGTATCGGCTGATGGCCTGAAAGCCGAATAAACCACCCTTTCTCGTAGAACCGGGGGAACAAGGATCAGCAGGTGATTCAAGCAGTACGCCTGCAGACATTGTTGAAAAGGTTCATGCGACGGCCATACGGATGTGGCCATTACAGCCCCCGGCGTTCTGCGCCGGGGGCTGTTCTATTTGGGCTGTATATGTAGTCGCTGACGAGGTACGAGGCTGCGATGGGGTGCGTAGCAGCCCCGCCCTTGTTGTGGTGCCATTAATCGCAGCCTCGTGCCTCGTCAGCGACTACAGGTTTTGCCGGCACGCTTATTCGCTATCCAGATGCAACGGCGAGATCACCCGGCCATCACTTTCAGCTTCACCCAGGGTGGCGTCGATAAAGTACACACGATCGTCCGCCAACCCGCCCTTGTCCACTAGGTAGTCCTTGATGCTGCTGGCCCGGTCCTGACCCAGCTGACGCAACAGCACTTCGCTTTTGCTCCAGAAGTCGATCAGTGCCGCAGTCATCTTGGCAGCGCGTTCATCACGGCTCAGGTCTTTCCATTCTGCGGGCGGTTGCTGTTTGAGACGGGTGCGGTAGATACCTTCAAGTAACGGGCCTTTCTCATCATCCGGCACGGTGAGCAAACCCGCTTTGGCCGGGACTTTGTCACCACGACGTTGAAGGATCTTGTAGTAGTTGTACTGAAACTCGCGTTCAAGACGTTCTTTGGCAATAAGTGGGCCATCGCTGCTCTGTGCGGCCGTACCTTCGATCTCGAGGCGCAGGGCCGGGCGCTCTTTCAGCGCCTGGGCCAGGGTGTTCAGGGCTTTCTGTGCCTGCGGACTCAGCTCGCTTGATCCTGGCGCGAATGACACCGTACCCAGGTCTTCGGCACCACCGCCATTGATCAGCCCGCCAATGAACTTGAAGGGCGCCTGAGCTGCACGCAACACCAGGTTGCGCACGGTCTGCCAGATAATCGGCATCACGCTGAATTGCGGGTTGTTGAGGTCGCCGCTGATCGGCAGCTCGATGGAGATCTTGCCGTCGGTGTCCTTGAGCAAGGCAATTGCCAGCTTGATCGGCAGGTCCACCGCATCCGGGCTGTCGACCTTTTCCCCAAGTTGCAATTGCTCGACCACCAGTTTGTTTTCAGCTTTGAGCTGGCCATTGGTGATCAGGTAATGCAGGTCAAGATTCAGCCGGCCCTTGCGGATGCGGTAGCCGGCGAACTTGCCGGAGTAGGGGGTCAAGGTGGTCAGTTCTACACGCTTGAAGCTGGTGGCGATATCCAGGCTGGCCATCGGGTCGAACGGGTTGACGCTACCCTTGATGGTCACAGGTGCATAACGGTCAACCTTGCCCGCAATATTCACCGGGGCAGGTTTGGGGTTACGGCTATCGATGGTGCCAATTTGCCCGTTGAGCTGTTGCACGGCCGTCTGAAAGTTGGGTGTAAGGCTAAAGTCGGCGAAGTTGGCCGAACCATCATTGATCGCAATCGCGCCGATATGAATGCCCAGCGGCTTGTCTTTGCTGGCCGGGTTTTTGGCAGTGGTACTGCCTGCAGGTTGCGGGATCAGCAGGTCATCGACGTTGGTGGTGCGGTCGTCGTTGATCATGAAGCGCACATAGGGTTTTTCGAAATTGACTGTGGCAATCGACAAGCTATCGCCGTGCTGATACTTCACATCACCCAGCACCAGTTTTTGCCACTTGAGGAAGTCGCGGTTTTTTAGTGTGTCCAGGGTGTGCAACTGTTCGACTTGGGCACGCCCCTCTACGGTAAAGGCCAGCGGCTCGGTACTTTTGAGGTTGACCGCCAGGTCGCTGCCGAGCATGCCGCTGCGCAGTTCAAGGCGGATAAAGGGATCGATATAGGCCTGGGCGATACGCAGGTCGATATCTTTGGTGGTGACTTTGAGCCGGGCGCTGACCGGGCTCAGGTTGACGTCGCCGCTGGCGGTGAGTTTGCCCTGCTTGCCCACGCCGGTGTCGAGGTTGAGGGTAAAAGGCGAGCGGTTGAGGCTGTCGAAGTTTTTCAGGTTCACGTTGAGCGGGCCGACATCCAGCGCCACAGGGGTTTTCGGCTCATTGTCGGCGAGGTGGACGCGATAGTCGCGCAAGTCGACATCCTTGAGCAGCACGGCCCATGGTTTGCTCGGCGCCACGGGGGCTGCTTTCGGTGCTTCGACGGTCACCACTTCGGCGTTTTTGGCAGGCGCTTTTTCGGGCTGGCTGGCAAACAGTTTTTGCCAGTCAAGCTGGCCGTCTTTTTCCCGGGCGGCCCAGGTTTCGAGGTTCTGACTGTTGATCTTGCCGACCACCACTTCCTGTTTGGCCAGATCGACACGGGTGTCGCTGACTTCCAGGCGTTCCAGGCGAACCAGGGGGCGGCCATCTGGCGCATTGATCTTGAGCGGCGCGATGCTGGCCGTGGCGTTGCTCAGCACCATCTCGGTTTCTTTTGACAGGTTAAGGGTGTAGTCGGTGCTGAAATTCAACACGCCGTCTTCAAGCGCCAGCGGCAACGCATCGCGTACATAGGGCCACCAGACCTTCATCTTGCCATCGGTGACCTTCAGTTTGCCGGTCGAGGTAATGGGCACCAGGCTCAGCGTGCCGGTCCAGTCAATACGCCCGCCTGCGGGGCCTGCGGCCACCAGGGTCATGTCGGCGTTGTCATCGGGCAGAGTGCTAAGGTTTTTCAGCTCCAGGTCCATCGAGTCATACAAAAACTCGATGGGTTCGCTTGGGCGCATATCGGTGAAGTGCAGATAGCCGCCTGCCAGCTTGATGTTGTCAATGCGCATCGGGAACGGTTTGCTGTCCGGGTCGGCCGGGGTCGGCTCGCTGGCAGGCAGTTTGAACAGCTGGGTCAGGTTGAGGGTACCGTCCTTGTTGAACAGCAGCTCGGTCTTGGGCTTGTCCAGCTCTACGGCGGCCAGGTGCAGGGCTTTTGTCCACAGGCTGTCGGCTTGCAGATTGGTGTAAAGCCGCTCGAAGCCGACCTGCTCCTTGCCCGGCTCACCGATCCGCAAGCCCCACAGCGTCAGCTCAAGGCTGAAGGGGTTGAACTCCAGCCGGTCGAGCCTGGCGGGCACCGTGGCGTAGTTGGCCAGTTGCTGGTTGATGATGCGCAGGCCAATGCCCGGCAAGATCAGGAAGCCAAGCACGCTGTAAAGTGCGATGGCAATCAGCACGGCGCCAAGGGCGCGGATCAATCCTTTGAGCATGTGGGGCGTCGTCTATAGCAGTCGGAAGTGCCTTGGAGTATGGCACGCGTTTCTGGTTCCGAGACGAACGCCGTATTTGGAGAATGGATTAAAACTGAAGGATCAAGGTTTTCAGCGGCGGCTGCTGGTCCATGGAGGGGAAATCGCTGGCCGGGGTCATGACCTGCCAGTCGCGGACCGGGCGTCCGGCTTTCTCGGCACAACGCAAAACCTGTTCGCGCCAGTCATCCATGCTGACCTTTGCCAGGTTATTGCAGCAGATCAGCACGCCGTCCGGTGCTGTGGTCAATACGGCAGGCTTGAGCAGGCTTTGGTAGTCACGCAGCAGATCGACCGTGCCGAATGCGCTCTTGGCCCAGGCTGGCGGGTCGAGCAACACCAGGTCGTATTCACGCTGATCCATACGCGGGTAAGCGGGCAGCTTGTGGCGGCGCTGGATGATCGGCAAACCGGCCAGTTGGCGGATAGCCGCAAAATAGTCCGATTGCACAAACTTCATCTTTGCCAGTTCAGGGTTCAGCAGGCCGTTTTCGCGGCCAACTGCCAGATTGCCTTCGGCGAAGTCGAGGTTACAGACTTCACTGGCCCCGCCCGCAGCGGCACTCAGGCCCACACCGCAGGTGTAGGAAAACAGATTGAGCACGCTTTTACCGGCACTGTGCTGCTTGACCCAGCCACGGGCATTGCGCAGGTCGAGGAACAGCAGTGGGTCTTGCCCGGCATGGCGGCCGCGCACCCGGTACTTGAGGCCCCATTCGTGACCGACGGTGTCTTGAAGGGCTGCGTCTTCGGCGCGGTACACGGTGTCTTCGCGGTCGATACGCGAGTTGCCCTGGGAGCGGTCGTTGTAGACCAGCAGCAGGTCGAGGCCCAGGTGGCGGTTGATGGCTTCGTGCAGTTGCAGCAAGTCATCGCGCTCAAGGCGTTGATGAAAGCTTTGCACCAGCAGTTGCGGGCCGTAACGGTCGATGGTCAGGCCGCCGGCGCCTTCCTGGCTGCCGTGGAACAGGCGATAACAGTCGGTGCCCTGAGCGTGCAGCTCGGCCAACAAGTCTTTACGGTTATCGAGGGCGGCGCGCAGCGCCTGATTCAAGAAAGACATGCGTTGCGCCTTGGGGGACAGATAAGGCGCGGCAGTTTAGCAGAATAGGATGTACGAAACTTCAGTGTGGGAGCGAGCTTGCTCGCGATTGCATCACCGCAGTGAAGCAGGCAGGCCGCATTGCCGGCATCGCGAGCAAGCCCGCTCCCACAGAGGACGTGGTTACTCGCGCTCGATTGCCAGCGCTACGCCCTGACCACCGCCGATGCACAAGGTGGCCAGGCCTTTTTTGGCGTCGCGCTTGAGCATTTCGTGGAGCAGGGTGACCAGGATACGGCAGCCCGAGGCACCAATCGGGTGGCCAATGGCAATTGCGCCGCCGTTGACGTTGACCTTGCTCGCGTCCCAGTTCAATTCCTGGCCCACGGTCAGCGCTTGCGCGGCGAACGCTTCGTTGGCTTCGATCAGGTCCAGTTGTTGCAGCGTCCAGCCGGCTTTGCTCAGGCAGCGCTGGGTAGCACTGACCGGGCCGATGCCCATGATGGCCGGGTCGACACCGGCATTGGCATAGGCCGCGATTCTGGCCAGTACCGGCAGGCCCAGGGCCTTGGCCTTGGTGGCGCTCATAAGCATCACGGCGGCTGCGCCGTCATTGAGTGAAGAGGCGTTACCCGCGGTGACAGAACCGTCTTTTTTGAATGCAGGACGCAGTTTGGCCAATGACTCGGCCGTAGTCCCGGCGCGCGGTTGCTCGTCGGTGGTGAATGCGATCGGGTCGCCTTTGCGCTGCGGGATCAGGACGGGCGTGATCTCATCGACAAAGCGTCCGGCTTCAATTGCGGCAGTGGCTTTTTGCTGTGAGGCTGCGGCGAAGGCGTCTTGCGCTTCACGGCTGATGCCGTACTTGTCCACAAGGTTCTCAGCGGTGATGCCCATGTGGTAGTCGTTGAATGCATCCCACAGGCCATCGCTGATCATTGTATCGACGACCTGAGCGTGGCCCATGCGCAAACCGGTGCGGGCGCCGGGCATGATGTAATTGGACAGGCTCATGTTTTCCTGGCCACCGGCGATGATCACCTCTGCATCACCGCAACGAATGGCCTGGGCACCCAGGTGCAGGGCCTTGAGGCCCGAGCCGCAGACTTTGTTCAGGGTCAGTGCCGGCACCGCAAAAGGCAGCCCGGCCTTGATTGCCGCCTGGCGGGCAGGGTTTTGCCCGGCACCGGCGGTCAGTACCTGGCCCATGATCACTTCGTCGACCTGGGCGCCATCCAGGCCGGTCTGTGCGAGTAACTGACGAATGACTGCGGCACCCAGTTCTACGGCAGGTACATGGGCCAGCGAACCTTGAAAGCTGCCAACGGCGGTGCGGGTAGCCGCAACGATTACGACGTCTTGCATTACTTGAGTCCTCTTTATTCTTGGAGTGTTGTGCTCGGAATCAGGCGGGCATGGTGGCATAAATCGGTGTTGAGTTCATCGCGGGCAGGCCCGCTCCCACAAGAGCGCCACAGATCCTATGGGAGCGGGCTTGCCCGCGATGGCAGCGCAGCGGTTTTCAGCCAAGCCCCATGCGCCGTCGCGCTCGCTGTACCGAGCCGTTGCGCACGGCCCAACGCAGAATCGGTGCGGTGCTGTTCACCCCGGCCCGTACCAGTTTGCGAACCGTCGGGCCTTGATGCAGGCCCAGCTGGTCGCTGGCCCAGTCGGGCAGCAAGTCGATCCCGGCCTGCATCATCAGTGCGCCAAAAGGTTTGGCCAGCAGGCTGGGAGCAGGGGCGTTGAGCAGCAGGCGAATGACTTCACGGCTGCGCTCATCGCACAGCAATTTCGGGCGGATGCTGTCAAGGTAGTCGGCTACTTGCTGACGTGAGCGCGGTACGTGGGTGGCGCCCAGGCGTTCAGCGATCACGGCGATTTCGTCGTAGTAGCGGTCCTGATCTTGCGCGGATAAATGCGGGTTGCGATAGCGCAGGTGGGCGGCGAGAAAGTTGCTGACTTCGGCCACATGCACCCAGGTCAGCAGTTCGGGATCGCTGGCGGCATAGGGGCGGCCATCGAGGCCGGTGCCGGTAACCTGCAGGTGGATGGTGCGCACCTTGTCGATCAGCCAGTTGGCATCGCCGCTGGCGCCGAAGGTTGTGCCTGAAATGAACTGCCCGGTACGGCGTAGCCGACCCAGCATGTCTTCACGGAAATTGGAGTGGTCCCACACCCCGGCCAGGGCCAGTGGGTGCAAGGCTTGCAGCATCAAGGCGCTGATGCCGCCAATCAGCATGCTGGTGAAATCACCGTGTACCTGCCAACTGATGGAGTCCGGGCCGAACAGGCCGGGGTCGCCCTTGGGGTTTTCGAGGTCGAGCTTGCCGAGGGAAAGCCCGGTCAGGCTCATGATCTGGCGCTCGATGGGGCGGCGGATAAAGTCCATGATGCCTTTCTCGATGGTGCCAGCCAGTCGGTGAAGACTGGCTGGCTATCAATCAACCGCGATGACGACCGCGGAAGTAGTTGATCAGACCTTGGGTCGATGCATCGTCGGCAGGCTCTTCCTGAATGCCGGTCAGGCGGTTGTAGACGCCCTTGCCCAGCTCCTTGCCCAGCTCAACACCCCATTGGTCGAAGGCGTTGATGCCCCAGATCACGCTTTGCACAAAGACCTTGTGCTCGTACAGCGCAACCAGTGCACCCAGGCGACGCGGGCTGATGCGTTCAACCACCAGGGTGTTGCTCGGACGGTTGCCCGGGATCACCTTGTGCGGCGCCAGTTTTTGCACCTCTTCTTCGCTCATGCCCTTGTCGCGCAATTCAGCTTCGGCTTCTTCGCGGGTTTTACCCAGCATCAGCGCCTGGCTTTGCGACAGGCAGTTGGCATACAGCCACTGATGGTGATCTGCCACAGGGTTGAAGCTGACGATCGGCACGATAAAGTCGGCCGGGATCAGTTGGGTGCCCTGGTGCAGCAATTGGTGATACGCATGCTGACCGTTGCAGCCCACGCCGCCCCAGATCACCGGGCCAGTATCGGTTGACACCGGAGTACCGTCCTGGCGCACGCTCTTGCCGTTGGATTCCATGTCCAGCTGTTGCAAGTGCTTGGTGATGTTGCGCAGGTAGTGGTCGTACGGCAGGATCGCGTGGCTTTGCGCGCCCCAGAAGTTGCCATACCACACGCCCAGTGCGGCCATGAGTACCGGCATGTTCTGTTCGAACGGCGCGGTCTGGAAGTGCTGGTCCATGCTGTAGGCGCCGGACAGCAGCTCTTTGAAGTTGGACATGCCGATGGCCAGGGCAATTGGCAAGCCGATGGCCGACCACAGCGAGTAACGACCGCCGACCCAGTCCCACATCGGGAAGATGTTCTCTTCACGAATGCCGAATGCCACGGCTGCCGCATTGTTGCTCGATACGGCGATAAAGTGGCGATGCAACTCAGCTTCGGAACCGCCCTGGGCCAGGTACCAGGCGCGTGCCGCCTGGGCGTTTTTCAGGGTTTCGAGGGTGTTGAACGACTTGGACGAAACAATAAACAGCGTGGTTTCAGCGCGCAGTTTTGCGGTCAGTTCATGGAACTCACTGCCGTCGATGTTCGCCAGGTAATGGCAGCGCACACCTTTTTGCGCGTAGGACAGCAACGCTTCAGAAACCAGCTCAGGGCCGAGGAACGAGCCGCCGATGCCGATGTTGACGATATCGGTGATTGGCTTCTCGGTGTAGCCGCGCCACAGACCGTCGTGAATCCGGCCGACCAGCTCGGTCATCTGGTTCAGGACTTTATGCACCTCGGGCATGATGTTCACGCCGTTGACCGACAGTTTGTCGGCCACCGGGCGACGCAGCGCGGTGTGCAGGGCCGGGCGACCTTCGGAGGCGTTGACGATTTCGCCGCCGAACAGCGACTTGATCGCGCCTTTGAGGTCAACCTCATTGGCGAGGTCGACCAGCAAGTCGCGGGTTTCGCTGGTGATCAGGTTTTTCGAGTAGTCCAGAAACAGCCCGCAGCTACTCAGGGTGAATTCTTCAAAACGCTTCGGGTTGCTGTTGAACGCATCGCGCATGCTGAAGTTCTGCATGCCGGCGCGGTGAAGTTTCAACGCCTGCCAGGCGGGCAGGGCGGTAACGTCGTGAGGGGTGCGGTAGTACGCCATCGCTGCGGATATCCTTTTTGCTTGAACTGCCTTTGGACACTGAAAACACCTACGCCTGCTTTTTATTGTTCAGGCGTTCGGTCGGTCTGATTCTGCACGTTAACTGAAAGCAGGGCGATTACAGTAACCTTCGCGCCTGCTTCTGTCTTGGCTTTGTCTGACACCGAGAAGTAACTTTTGTCACAGTTACGTCACAGCAGGTGAAACGTTTCAGTGTTTCTTCTTGAAGTGCGGGTCATTCCGCGGTTCCGCACAGGCGACTCTGTCAGAGCGCGCTGTCGAGATTCAGATGTACGTTGTCGATCAAACGGGTGGCGCCCAGGAAGGCAGCCACCAGAATCACGATATCGCGATCGCTGGCCTGTGCCGGGAGCAGGGTTTGCCCCTGGCGTACTTCCAGGTAGTCCGGGCGAAAGCCGAGGGCTTCGATTTGCGCCAGATGCTGGCGCACCAGTGCCGGGTAATCGCGCTCACCGGCTTCGATGGCGCGCGCCATTTCACTCAGGTGACGGTACAGGGCTGGCGCCAGGGCTCGCTGCTCTTCGCTCAGGTAACCATTGCGCGAAGACAGGGCCAGGCCGTCTTCGGCGCGTACGGTGGGTTCGCTGATGATCTGGATCGGGAAATTGAGGTCGTTGACCATCGCGCGAATGACTGCCAACTGCTGGTAGTCCTTTTGCCCGAAGATCGCCAGGTCGGGCTGAACCATGTTGAACAGCTTGCTGACCACGGTTGTCACGCCATCAAAATGCCCCGGGCGACGGCTGCCGCACAGTTCATTGCTCAATTTGGCAGCAGTAACGCGCGTCAGCCCCTCCATGCCGTTGGGGTACATCTCTTCAACGGTCGGGGCAAACAGCAAGTCGCAGCCTGCCTGCAGGAGTCTTTCCTGATCGGCTGCCAGGGTACGCGGGTAGGTATCGAGGTCTTCGTTGGCGCCAAATTGCAGCGGGTTGACGAAAATGCTCGCCACCACAAAGTCGGCCTGTTGCGCGGCGGTGGTTACCAGCGCGCCATGGCCACTGTGCAGATTGCCCATGGTTGGAACCAGTGCTATCTGTTTGCCTTCACGGCGTGCGCGGGCGATGACGGCGCGCAGTTCGCGAACGGTTTTAACTGTGTTCATGCAGAGAATCCGTGTTCGGTAGCAGGAAAGCTGACGGCTTTGACTTCGGTGACGTAGGCGCGCAGGGCGGACTGGATGTCAGGCTGGCCGGTCATGAAGTTCTTCACGAACTTGGGCACGCGGCCAGTCAGCGAAAGGCCCAGCATGTCGTGCAGTACCAGGACCTGGCCGTCGGTGTCGCTGCCGGCGCCAATGCCGATAACCGGGATTTTGACTGCGTGGGTGATTTCTTTGGCCAGTTCGCTCGGCACGCATTCCAGCAGCAGCATGGCAGCGCCAGCCTGCTCCAGGGCAATAGCGTCGGCGCGCATCTGCCGGGCCTGGTTCTCGTTGCGCCCTTGTACCTTGTAACCGCCCAGCACATTCACGGTCTGTGGGGTCAGGCCCATGTGCGCGCACACGGGAATGCCGCGTTCGGTCATTGCCCGAATCGATTCGGCAAGCCATACGGCGCCTTCGACCTTGACCATGTGGGCACCGGCCTTCATCAGTAAGGCGCTGTTGTTCAGGCTTTGTTCCAGAGTCGCGTTGGCCATGAAGGCCATGTCCGCGAGGATCAAGGCGTCCTGGTTACCGCGTTTGACGCAGGCCACGTGGTAGGCCATGTCGGCGGTCGTCACAGGCAATGTGCTGTCATGCCCTTGGAGAACCATGCCCAGGGAGTCGCCTACCAGCAGCACTTCAACACCGGCTTGATTGCAGGCGTGGGCGAAGGTGGCGTCATAGCACGTCAGCATGGTGATTTTATCACCTTTCTGCTTAAGGCTTTGCAGGGTGGTCAGGGTAATAGCTGGCATGAAAAGGATCCTCGTCAGGCAGTGTGATAACCACTGCGAGTAACGCGTGTGATTCATCGTTATGAACAGGCACACCTTTATAGAGGGTGCTTATAAAGCCTGCTTTTCACATTGCACCATCCGGTGGATGGCAGCGGGATGCCTATAGTCGTGACGAGGGCTCTGGAAGTCAATTCCGGGTGTTACCGTGAGAGTGTTACCCGGGTATTGATTCGTTTCAGCTTACGATGCGATGCGCTCAAGGCCGATGAATAGGCAGTCGCTCAGCAATTGCGCGAGCGTGCGGCCATCAGCGAGTTCAAGCGATGCCGGCGCCAGTTCGGCCAGCGGGTAAAGCACAAAAGGCCGGGCGTGCATGTGGTAATGCGGGACTTTGAGGCGAGGCTCGTCGATCAGGCG
This sequence comes from Pseudomonas fragi, assembly GCF_002269505.1. Taxonomy (GTDB): domain Bacteria; phylum Pseudomonadota; class Gammaproteobacteria; order Pseudomonadales; family Pseudomonadaceae; genus Aquipseudomonas; species Aquipseudomonas fragi_D. Next base: position 65,208 of record NZ_NQKQ01000020.1, read on the forward strand.
ATCGCCGAACAGCAGGATATCCAGGTCCAGGGTGCGTGGGCCCCAACGCTCCAGGCGCTCGCGTCCCTGGTCCAGTTCGATGGCCTGCAGGGCATCGAGCAGGTCAAGCGGCGCCAGCGAGCTGTCGATGGCCGCTACGGCATTGGTGTAGCGCGGCTGGCCGGGCAGCAGCGAGTCGCTTTGATAGAACGCCGAAACCCCGACAAATCGGGACTCAGGCAATTGCGTCAGGGCCTCTACGGCACTGCGCAACTGATCTGCCGGGTCAGCCAGATTGCTGCCCATTCCAATGTAGACACGTTCCATCGCTTACTCGTCCGTTGCGGCACTACGTTTGCGCTTGGCACCGCCGGTGCGGCGACGTTTGCGCGGTGCAGGGCCGGTACCGTCATCCTTGGCGTTGCTCAGGTCGCGGATCATCTCGCGGCGGACGCTGTCATTGGCGTCCTGATAATCGGTCCACCACTCGCCCAGGCCGTTGGTCTGCTCGCCTGCGCTTTCACGCAATAGCAAGAAGTCATACCCGGCACGGAAACGCGGGTTGTCGAGCAACATATCGGCACGCTTGCCACTGCGACGTGGCAGGCGCTCCTGCATGTCCCAGATCTCGCGGATCGGCATGGTGAAACGCTTGGGAATGGCAATACGCTGGCATTGCTCGGCGATCAGTTCATGGGCGGCTTCCTGCATGGCAGGAATTGGCGGCATGCCTTGATCTTGCAGGCGCAATACCCGTGCAGGCAACGCGGGCCACAACAGGGCTGCAAACAGGAAGGCCGGGGTCACCGGTTTACCCTGTTTGATGCGCAGATCAGTATTGCGTAGGGCTTCGCTGATCAGGGTGTGGGTGTACGTCGGGTTGTGCTCCAGTGCTTCGGCGCTGGCCGGGAACAGAGGGTCGAACAACTCGAGGTCAACCAGCATTTCGAAGGTGTCTGAAGCGTTACCCGAGAGGAACAGCTTGAGGACTTCTTCGAACAGGCGCGCCGAAGGGATTTCGCGCAGCATTGGCGCCAGTTCGCGAATCGGTTCGGCGGTGTGCTTTTCGATGCCAAAGTTGAGCTTGGCGGCAAAACGCACGGCGCGCAGCATGCGCACCGGATCTTCCTGGTAGCGTTGTTGCGGGTCGCCAATCAGACGCAGCAAGCGGTTGCGGATATCGTGTACGCCATTGGCGTAATCGAGGATGCGCTCGCTGACCGGGTCGTAGTACAGGGCGTTGATCGTGAAGTCACGACGCTGGGCGTCTTCTTCAAGAGTGCCGTAGACGTTGTCGCGCAAGATGCGCCCGCTTTCGTTACGCGAGGACTGGTTGCTGTCTTCCTCTTCGTCGTTTTGCGGGTGATTGGCACGGAAGGTCGCGACTTCAATGATTTCGCGGCCAAAGTGGATATGCACCAACTTGAAACGACGACCGATGATTCGCGCATTGCGAAACTCGGCGCGCACTTGCTCGGGCGTGGCGCTGGTGGCGACGTCAAAGTCTTTTGGCGTGATATTGAGCAGCATGTCGCGTACGCAACCGCCAACCAGATAGGCCTGGTAACCGGCGTTCTGCAGGCGTTCGACGATATTGACCGCGTAGCGGCTGAACTGGGCACGTTGCAGCGAGTGTTGGCTGCTGTTGAGCACTTCAGGGGTGCTGCGCAGTTGTTGCGTACGACGCTTGGGAGAACGGAATGACTGGAACAGCTTCTTCAGCATGGGATGCACTGTTTGAAGGAATGTTCGGCCAAAACGAAGAATGACCGCATGATGGGCGGGGATTCTAGCATTTAGTCAGGGGATGGTGTAGGACGCTTAGCCGCTCTTGCGAGTGAAGCTGCAAGCTGCAAGCAAAAATAGCTGCAAGAGGTGCGGTTTAGAGGGGGAGGTGGATTTGTTAAATCGCACAAACCACAAGGGGAGCCGAAGCTCCCCCAGAATTAGTTGCGTGCTCTATTTTTATTATTGATTGCGGGCTTTTTGTTTTTGTTAATCGCCCTGGTTGCATAGGTCTTGCCTGTACAACCCTCCCAATCGGGAGATAAGAGCAAACGGATTGCTTTGGTCGCTGCGTTGATGTGATCAATGATCCAACCAGTTCAGGCTCTGCTTTAAGTGCAGTTTTTGTTGTTCTCTGCCTGGTCGCGGGGCAAGCCCCATTTACAACACCTCTCCAAAACAATCAGTTAGCTGCGCCTCCGCCGTGTTGTTCTTGTTATGCGTGAGCCGATACGTCTTATTTTTATTGTGTGCTGCTGTGATTCTTATTGTTCTTGTACGAATACATATTGCAGGGTGCGTGCCAACTTTTGCGTGGCCCAGCAAAATAAGGGGTTTTCAGGGTTCTTGCCTTTTTCTGGGCAAAAAAAAGCCGGGTCATCGTTACCGTAAGACCCGGCTTTTGTTACGTGATTTAACAGCGGTAACAGTTATTTACACCTGATGTTGTTACCTAACCTTCGCTTGGCACGCCGGTTTTGCGTCGCGGGATTCCCAGACGCTGGCGTCGCTCCCACAAGCATTTGCGGCTGACCCCCAGTTTTCGAGCCAGTTCGGTCTCGGTCATATGGTCCTGATGCTCAAGGACGAAGTGCTGGAAGTAGTCTTCCAGCGACAGGTCCTCGGTCGGATCAAGGCTGGTGTTACCGTTACTGATGCCCTGCTGCGGGGCCAGGCCGATGAAGTCATCGTCTTGCAGGTCGCTCAGTTCAATATCGATACCCAGCAATTCGGCCGAGATTTCCGGGCTTTCACACAGGATCACCGCGCGTTCCACTGCGTTTTCCAGTTCGCGCACGTTACCCGGCCATGAGTAATGACTGATTGCCCGTTCGGCATCGGGGGCGAATTTCAAGTCAGTGCGGCCAATGCGGGCACTTTGGCGGGCAAGAAAAGCGTTGGCGATTTCGTTGACGTCAGCGCCACGTTCACGCAGCGCAGGCAGCTTGAGCGCGATAACGTGCAGGCGGTAGTACAAGTCTTCGCGGAACTGACCGACCTTGGCCAGGCTTTTCAGGTCTCGGTGGGTCGCGGCAATCAGGCGGACATCGACCTTTTGCGACTGCACCGAGCCTACGCGGCGAATCTCGCCTTCCTGCAGTACCCGTAGCAGGCGGGCTTGGGCTTCAAGCGGCAGTTCACCGATTTCATCGAGGAACAGCGTGCCGCCATCGGCCGCTTCAACCAGGCCGGCCCGGCCCGCGCTGGCGCCGGTGAACGCGCCTTTTTCGTGGCCGAACAGTTCGGATTCGATCAGGGACTCGGGGATGGCCGCACAGTTGACCGAAATCATGGGTGCCTTGGCGCGTCGGGATAGGTTGTGCAGGGCGCGGGCGACCAGCTCTTTACCTGTGCCGGATTCACCCTGGATCAGTACATTGGAGTCAGTGGGCGCTACTTTGCGGATCTTGTTGTACATGTCCAGCATCGGCGGACAGGAACCGATGATGCCGATTTCACCGTTGCTGTTATCCACCGTGCTTTTGTCAGCGATGCCTGCTTTGGCAGGGCGTTCGGCCGGCACGCTCTGGGTGTTTTGCCGATCACGCAGAATGCGCGCCACCGCTTGCAGCATTTCGTCGTGATCAAAGGGTTTGGCGATGTAGTCCACCGCGCCCATTTTCATTGAGTCCACGGCCGAGCGCAGGCTGGCATAGCTGGTCATGATCAGTACCGGCTTGCCCTGGCCAAGCTTGATCAGCTCGGTACCCGGAGCGCCGGGCAGGCGCAGGTCACTGACAATCAAGTCAAACGACGGGATGCTGAAGCGCTCCTGGGCTTCCTGCACCGAGCCAGCCTCGCTGACCTGATACTGATTGCGCTCCAGTAAACGGCGTAGCGCGGAGCGGATGATGGTTTCATCTTCGACGATCAAAATATGCGGCATTGATTCGGTTCTCTCGACGGTCTCAGTTCACAGCGGACGTCGCTTCGACATGACGCGGTAGTGTCACCCGGATACGGGTTCCGCGTTGGCTGTGAATGTCAGCCGGGCTGTCGATGGTGATCTGTCCATAATGCTCTTCAACGATGGAATAGACCAGTGCAAGGCCCAGACCTGTGCCTTCGCCAGGGTCCTTGGTGGTGAAAAACGGTTCGAACAACCGGTCCATGATGTTCTGCGCAATGCCTGTGCCTTCATCTTCCACGATAAGGTCGACGGTGTGCTCGCTGGCCTCGCTCTTGACCCGTACGGCACAGCCGGCAGGCGTGGCGTCGCGGGCGTTGGAGAGCAGGTTGATCAACACTTGGGCGAGCCGCTGCGGGTCGCCGTCGACCCAATGGTCCGGGTCACAGAGGTTGTAAAACTGCACTTCGAAATTGCGCCGGTTCAGGGCCAGCAGGCCAATGGCATCCTGGGCTACTTCGGCCAGACAGACGGGCTCGTCATTGTGCTGGTGGCTACCGGCATGGGCGAAACTCATCAAGGACTGGACGATGCGCGAGATGCGTTTGGTCTGTTCAAGGATCTGGCTGCTGATTTCCGTCAGTTCGGTATCGTCTTCACGTTCTTCGCGCAGGTTCTGCGCCAGGCAGGCAATGCCGGTGACCGGGTTGCCGATTTCATGAGCCACCCCCGCCGCCAGTCGGCCGATGCTGGCCAGACGCTCGGAATGCACCAGCTTGTCTTCGAGCATCTGGGTTTCGGTCAGGTCCTCGACCAGCAGTACCAGGCCGCTGTTGCCCGGTGCCAGCGGCTCGTCGATGGCCGCCTTGTGCAGGTTGAGCCAGCGGGTCTGGCCGTCGAGTGCCAGGTGCTGCTTGTGCAAGTGTTCGTCCGGCAGGTCGATAAAACCTTGCAGCAACTCGCGCCATGGATCGCCCAGCGTTCCCAGGCGCGAACCCACCACGCGCTGTGCCGGGATGCCGGTCAACTCTTCCATGGCCTTGTTCCACATCAGGATCTCCTGATCCTTGGCCAGTGAACACACACCCATCGGCAGCTCTTGCAGGGTCTGGCGGTGATAACGGCGCAAGGCGTCAAGTTCGGCTGCCAGCCCGGTCAGGCGCGAGTGGTAATCTTCAAGCCGGCTTTCGATAAAATGAATATCTTCGGTCACGTAGTTTTCGCCGCCGGACTTGTAGGGCAAAAAGGTCTCGACCATATCTTGTGCGACGCTGGGGCCCATCAAGCCGGAAAGGTTGGCTTCGATCCGGTCACGCAGGCGGCGCAAGGCATAGGGACGACGTTCATCGAAAGGCAGGAAAAGGTCACGCAGCGCCTGCTCGACTTCTTTTTGCGCCGCTTTGGCCCCCAGAGGCTTGGCCAGCTGGGTGGCGAACTCTTGCGGGGAGGCCGCGTGCAGCTCACGCCGTTGCGGGCGGCGTACGTTGTCCACGGCACAGGCTTCGGCGGCACTGGCTTCTTCGGGGCTGGCGTTGGTGAACAGGGAAATCAGGGTGAACATCAGTACGTTGGCCGCCAGCGAGGCGATGGCTGCCATGTGCCAGCTGGTATCGTCCAGCACATAGATCATGTTCAGCCACGGGATATAGAACCCCTGGAAGTTACCGACCAGCGGGAACAGCATGCTCGCCATCCACACCAGTATCCCGGCCAGCAAGCCGGCAATAAAGCCGCGTCGGTTGGCCGTCGGCCAGTACAGTACCGAGAGCACGCCCGGCAAAAACTGCAAGGTGGCGACAAAGGCCACGATGCCGAGGTTGGCCAGATCCTGTTCGGCGCCCAGCAACAGGTAGAAGCCGTAGCCAGCCATGATAATGGCAACGATCAGGGCGCGGCGGGTCCACTTCAGCCAGCGGTAGATATTGCCTTCGGCGGGTGGCTGATAAAGCGGCAGCACCAGGTGGTTGAGGGCCATGCCCGAAAGCGCCAGGGTGGTGACGATAATCAGCCCGCTGGAGGCCGAAAGCCCGCCCACATACGCCAGAAGCGCAAGGGGTTTGCTGTTGGCGGCAATGCCGATACCTAATGTGAAGTACTCGGGGTTGGTGGTGGCGCCCAGCTTGAGGCCGGCCCACAGGATCAGCGGTACGGCCAGGCTCATCAGCAGCAGGAACAGCGGCAGGCCCCAACTGGCGCTGACCAGCCCGCGCGGGTTGAGGTTCTCGGTAAAGGTCATGTGATACATGTGCGGCATCACGATGGCCGAGGCGAAAAACACCAGCAGCAGGGTGCGCCATGGTCCTTCTTGCAGCGGTGTATGCAGTGCGGCGAGGGCGGTCTGGTTTTGCAGCAGCCATACTTCCAATTGTTGCGGGCCATCGAATACGCCATAAAGCGCGTAGAGGCCCACCCCGCCAATGGCGATCAATTTGATCACCGACTCAAAGGCAATGGCGAACACCAGCCCCTCGTGTTTCTCCCGGGTGGCGATATGCCTCGAACCGAAGAAGATCGTAAACAGGGTGATCAGAGCACAGAAACTCAGGGCTACCCGGTGTTGCACCGGCTCACGGGTGAGGATGCTGATGGAGTCCGCCACGGCCTGAATTTGCAGGGCCAGCAGCGGTAGCACGCCGATCAGCATGAAAATCGTGGTCAGGGCACCGGCCCAGGTGCTGCGAAAACGGAAGGCGAACAGGTCAGCCAATGACGACAGCTGATAGGTGCGGGTGATTTTCAGAATGGGGTAGAGCAGCACCGGCGCCAGCAGAAAAGCCCCGGAAACTCCCAGGTAGCTGGATAGAAAACCGTAGCCGTATTCGTAGGCCAGACCCACTGTGCCGTAGAAAGCCCAGGCGCTGGCATAGACGCCCAACGACAGGGTGTAGGTCAGCGGGTGGCGAATGATTGCGCGCGGGATCATGCCGCGTTCACTGATCCAGGCCACACCAAACAGTACCCCCAGGTAGGCGGCGCTGATCAGGATCATCTGGGTCAGGCTAAAGCTCATCGGCATCTTTTTGGCTCTGAAGAATAAAGGTCACAACGATCAGAATCAGCCAGAGCAGATAGGGCCTGTACCAGGCGCCTGTCGCATCGATCCACCAATCCATGATGGCGGGAGAAAACAGGTAGATCCCGACAACCAGCAACAGGACCAATCGATAGATATACATCCCGCCCTCACTTTTACAGGCCGCATGCCCAAAAACGTGCGGCGATGGTAACGGATGGCTGGCAACCTGCAAGGGCTGTCAGCGTAATTGCGCCTCGGCAAGGGTGAGTGTGCGTGGGATATCGGCTGCGTTCCAGTGGGCAATGCCCCAATCCAGAACCTCACGCGGGGTAGCGTCGTTCAAGCTTTCGTCAGTGCTCTGACCCAAGGTGCGCAGCGCGCGCAGCAGCAGCGGGGTGGCCTGCTCCGGGGTCAGGGGGGGTGAACGATAGGATTTGCCGAGTTTGTGGCCATCAGGCTGCACGATCAGCGGCACATGCAGGTAGCGCGGTTGTGACAAGCCGAGCAGCTCTTGCAGGTACAGCTGACGCGGGGTGGAGTCGAGCAGGTCGGCGCCGCGCACGATATCGGTCACACCCTGGGCGGCATCATCGAGCACCACGGCCAATTGGTAGGCATAGAGGCCGTCGCGGCGACGAATCACGAAGTCACCGACATCACGACCCAAGTGTTGACGGAACTCGCCCTGTACCCGGTCAACGAAGGCATATTCCAGTTCAGGGACGCGAATACGGATGGCTGCGTTATCCATTGAGTGCCCGGCATTGCGGCAAAAACCGGGGTAAATGCCGTTGTAACCTTCCAGCTGTTTGCGTGAACAGGTGCAGGCGTATGCCAGGCCCATGCTGAACAGTCGGTTTAGCACGTGCGCATAGGCTTCGTGGCGCTCGCTTTGTCGAACCAGCTCACCATCCCATTCAAAACCGTAGCGCTCAAGCGCATCCAGGATCGCGGCCTGGGCGCCGGGCATTTCCCGCGGCGGGTCGAGGTCTTCCATGCGCAGCAGCCAGCGGCCGCCGGCAGAGCGGGCGTCAACATAAGAGGCGAGGGCGGCAACCAGAGAGCCAAAGTGCAGGTGGCCACTGGGCGTTGGGGCAAAGCGCCCGATGTAGGAGGGTTCAGTCATGGACGTGGGCCGACTTTTTGTGGGAGCGGGCTTGCTCGCGATGGGGCTGCCCGATTTTGAACCATTGGCGCGGTGATGCTATCGCGAGCAAGCCCGCTCCCACGCAGGGCACTGAAATTTCACAAACAAAAATGGGGCGTTCGCACGCCCCATCTGGTCAAACCGGCGATTACTTGCCGACTTGTTTTTCCTTGATTTCAGCCAAGGTCTTGCAGTCTACGCACATGTCGGCAGTAGGACGGGCCTCGAGACGACGTATACCGATTTCGACGCCGCAGGATTCGCACCAGCCGTATTCTTCGTCTTCGATCAGTTGCAGGGTCTTGTCGATTTTCTTGATCAGCTTGCGCTCGCGATCGCGGGCGCGCAGTTCCAGGCTGAATTCTTCTTCCTGGCTCGCGCGGTCGGATGGGTCAGGAAAGTTTGCCGCTTCGTCTTTCATATGATCAACGGTGCGGTCGACTTCCTGCATCAAGTCCTGTTTCCACTTTTGCAGAATCTTGGTGAAGTGTTTGCGCATGGGCTCGCCCATGTACTCTTCGCCCTTCTTTTCAACGTAGGGTTCGAAGCCGCTAAGTTGAGTATTCTGTTGCTTTGCTTGTGTGGGCATGAAATGGACCGCCTCTCATTCTTCTAATCCATTGCGCAGGATTGCAACATCACCGACACCTGCCGGCCCTGCGGCTGCAAGCGGGCGAACTTACCAGATCAAATCGGGCTGCGCTACTCCCGCATGTCTAGCCCGACGCCAGTGGTTGTGTGCAGAGCCTGTGATGCTTGAGATTAGTACCTGTTTATTAATTTTAGTCGAGCTATGACTCAAGGCCGGGTTGTTTGGTTCTATTGGCAAGCGGGCTAAGACCGTAATTAGCTCTCCCTTATAGCACTGCTTGGGTAGAATCAGCCTTTTGCTTACCCAGGAAGGCAGGCTAATGGCTCAGTCCTACAGTGCGCGCAGCCGCGAAATCGAACCGTTCCACGTGATGGCCCTGTTGGCGCGGGCCAACGAGTTGCAGGCTGCCGGTCACGATGTGATTCACCTGGAAATCGGCGAGCCGGATTTCACCACGGCCGAGCCTATCATTGCTGCCGGCCAGGCCGCCCTGGCCGCCGGCAAAACCCGCTACACTGCTGCCCGCGGCCTGCCGGAACTGCGCGAAGCGATCTCCGGGTTTTATCAGCAGCGCTATGGCCTGAATATCGACCCGTCGCGCATTCTGATTACTCCTGGCGGTTCTGGTGCGTTGTTATTGGCATCTAGCCTACTGGTCGATCCGGGTAAGCATTGGTTACTCGCAGATCCGGGCTACCCGTGCAATCGACATTTCCTACGCCTGGTGGAAGGGGCTGCTCAGTTGGTGCCCGTTGGTCCGGATGTGCGCTATCAACTGACAGCCGAACTGGTCGAGCGTTGCTGGAATCAGGACAGTGTAGGGGCACTGGTTGCTTCCCCGGCCAACCCGACCGGCACCACGTTGAGCCGTGACGAACTGGCGGCTCTGTCGGCAGCGGTCAAGGCCCACAACGGGCATTTGGTGGTGGACGAGATCTATCACGGCCTGACCTACGGCTGCGATGCAGCGAGTGTGCTGGAAGTCGATGACAGCGCGTTTGTGCTCAATAGCTTTTCCAAGTATTTCGGTATGACCGGCTGGCGCCTGGGCTGGCTGGTGGCGCCACCTGAGGCAGTGGCCGACCTGGAGAAACTCGCCCAGAACCTGTATATCAGCGCGCCCAGCATGGCCCAGTACGCCGCACTGGCCTGCTTCGAACCGCAGACCCTGGTAATCCTGGAAGAGCGCCGGGCCGAGTTTGGCCGTCGCCGCGACTATCTGTTACCGGCCTTGCGCGAGCTTGGCTTTGGTATCGCGGTAGAGCCCGAAGGTGCGTTTTACCTGTACGCCGATATCAGTGCGTTTGGCGGTGATGCCTTTGCCTTCTGTCAGCATTTTCTCGAAACCGAGCACATAGCCTTCACTCCGGGTCTGGATTTTGGCCGTTACCAGTCGGGCCATCACGTACGTTTTGCCTATACCCAAAGTTTGCCGCGCCTGCAGGAAGCCGTTGAGCGGATCGCGCGTGGCCTCAAGAGCTGGAAAGGCTGATGCGTTTTTCACCTGAGCTGGAAGAAGGGCGCCTGATCAAGCGCTACAAGCGTTTTTTGGCGGATATCGAAACCAGTACCGGCGAGTTGATCACCATTCACTGCCCGAACACCGGCTCCATGCTCAATTGCATGGTCGAGGGTGGTCAGGTCTGGTTCAGTCGCTCCAACGACCCTAAACGCAAGTTGCCGGGCACCTGGGAAATCAGCGAAACACCGCAAGGGCGGTTGGCGTGCGTGAACACCGGGCGCGCCAATCACTTGATCGAAGAGGCGTTGCTGGCCGGGGTGATCAGCGAGCTGGACGGCTTCACCGCGCTCAAGCGCGAGGTGCCCTACGGGCAGGAAAAAAGCCGCATCGATTTTCGCCTGGAGTACCCGCAGGGCTTTGCCTATGTCGAGGTCAAAAGTGTCACCCTAGGGTTTGACGGCTCTCGTGTAGCCGCGTTTCCGGATGCCGTGACCCAGCGTGGTGCCAAGCACTTGCGCGAGCTGGCGACTCTGGCGCGTGAAGGTGTACGCGCCGTCCAGCTGTATTGCGTCAATCTGACCGGTATTGATGCGGTGCGCCCGGCCGAAGAAATCGACCCGGGCTACGCTGCTGCACTGCGTGAAGCCGTGGCCGCCGGGGTGCAGGTGCTGGCTTATGGGGTCAGCCTGACCTCTGATGCGGTAGTGGTTGATCGCCGTTTAGACGTCATCCTCTGACGCCTCTGATGTAATCCAGATCCCTTGGCTGTCTTCGCGGCAGTCAAGGGCTGTGAGCGATTGCCCGGCGCAAGGCCCGGCCACGCATTCCCCGCTTTCGATCAGGAACAATGCTGCGTGAGTGGCGCACTGGATCAGGCTGGCGCTTGAATCGAGAAACTGGTCCGGTTGCCATTCCAGCGTGACACCGCGATGCGGGCAGCGGTTTTTGTAGGCATACACCCGGCCTTCACGGCGAATGACCAACAGGCGCAACTCGTCGAGCTCAAAGCCCCGGCTGGTACCTTCGCTCAGTGCGTCTGATGAGCATAAAAACTTCATGACAATCCTTAATAACAGCCAAACAGTTGTGTCGATGGGGTGTTGCAGAGCGGGTTAAGAGGTTGACGTGCAAATGCAAACAATTATCAAATGGCGGCTTGCTCTGCGATGTGCTGTTTTCACCGCGTGACAATCCTTTGTCCCATTGAGCCCTCTTTTCAAGGAAAGCCACTGTATGCGCCTGAGTACCCGCCTGATTACGTTCTGTGCAGGCCTTATGATCAGTCATGTCAGCCTTGCTGGCGAGTTGCCACAACGTTGGGTCAGTGCCGGTGGGGCGCTCTCGGAGTGGGTCAGCGTATTAGGCGCGGAGTCTAAATTGGTTGGGGTCGATACCACCAGCCAGCATCCAGAATCACTCAAATCGTTGCCCAGCATCGGCTATCAGCGCCAGCTCTCGGCGGAAGGGGTCTTGAGCCTGAAGCCGGACGTTCTGATCGGCACTGAAGAAATGGGCCCTGCGGCGGTTTTGTTGCAAATTCGCGGTGCCGGTGTGCCGGTGGAGATGTTCTCGGCCCAGGCAGACCTTGCCAGCCTTGAGGGCACTTTGCAGCACCTGGGGCGCCTGCTTGGGGACGAGGCGCAGGCCGCGCAAGTGTTCAAGGACTATCGCCAGCAACTGGAACAGCATCAACAACAGGTCAAAGCCGCGCAAGCCAATCACAAGGAGCCCGGAGTGTTGCTGTTGTTGGGCCATGCCGGTGGCAAACCGATGATTGCCGGCAAGGACACGGCGGCCGACTGGCTGCTGACCCAAGCGGGTGGGCACAACCTGGCCACCCACAGCGGTTACAAGCCGTTTTCGGTAGAGGCCCTGGCGGGGCTTAACCCTGAAGTACTGGTGTTTGCCGATCGCAGCCTGACGGGGGAGGCAGCGCGCAAGGCGCTGCTGAAAGAAAACCCGGTGCTGGCGTCTATTCGCGCCGCTAAAAATGGGCGTATATACGAAGTCGACCCGACGCTGCTGGTGGGTGGCCTTGGGCCGCGTTTGCCCGAGCGCCTGAAGCAGCTGACGGCTGAATTCTACCCCGCGGCCCCGGCCAGCCAATGAGAACGCTGGTTAAACCGCGGTCGCTTTTTATTGGCTTGAGCGCGCTGTGCCTGTTGTCGATCTGGTTGTCGCTGGCGCTGGGGCCGGTGAGTCTGCCGCTGTTTGACACCTTGCGTGCAGCACTGCGCCTGGTCGGGGTGCCGATTGCGGGTGAAGGCCTGGAGCAGGCCGAGTTGATCCTGGGGCAGATCCGTTTGCCCCGGACCCTGCTCGGCCTGGCAGTGGGTGGTGTGCTGGCGCTGTCGGGTGTGGCGATGCAGGGCTTGTTTCGCAACCCGTTGGCCGACCCGGGGTTGGTCGGCGTCTCCAGCGGCGCGGCCCTGGGCGCGGCAATTGCGATTGTTGGCGGAGCTGCTTTTGGCGGGTTGCCGGAGTTTATCGGCCCGTACCTGCTGTCGCTGTGTGCGTTTCTCGGTGGTTTGGGGGTGACGGCGCTGGTGTATCGGTTGGGCCGACGCAACGGTCAGACCAATGTGGCGGTGATGTTGCTTGCGGGTATTGCTCTGACAGCTTTGGCAGGTTCTGCTGTGGGTTTGTTTACCTATCTCGCCGATGACGCGACCTTGCGCACGCTGACGTTCTGGAACCTGGGCAGTCTCAATGGCGCCAGTTACGCACGGCTGTGGCCTCTGTTGATTGTGACTGTGGGCGTAGCACTGTGGCTGCCCCGGCGGGCGAGTGCGCTCAATGCATTACTGCTGGGTGAGTCCGAAGCCAATCATCTGGGTATCGACGTTGAAGGCCTCAAGCGCGAACTGGTGTTTTGCACGGCTCTGGGTGTGGGGGCTGCGGTGGCAGCGGCAGGCATGATCGGCTTTATCGGCCTGGTGGTGCCGCATCTGGTGCGGTTGCTGGCCGGGCCTGATCACCGGGTGCTGTTGCCTGCCTCGGTACTGGCGGGGGCGACCTTGCTGCTATTTGCTGACTTGATCGCTCGCCTGGCGCTGGCGCCAGCCGAATTGCCCATCGGGATTGTTACCGCGTTTCTCGGTGCGCCTTTCTTTCTTTACTTGCTGATACGAGGACGTCACTGATGTTGCGCACGGAAAACCTGCAGATCCGTCGCGATCAGAAAGTCGTGCTGGCGGATGTCACCCTTGATGTGCGTCCGGGCGAGGTGTTGGGTGTACTCGGCCCCAATGGTGCGGGCAAAAGCACTTTGCTGGCCGCGTTGTGCGGGGAGCTGGCGCCGGCCGCCGGGCATGTGTGGCTGGATCAGCAGGCTCTGGGCGAGTGGAAAGGGGCGCAGCGGGCGCAACGCCTGGCCGTCTTGCCGCAGACCTCAACCCTGGATTTTGCCTTTCGTGTTGAAGAGGTTGTGGGTATGGGCCGACTGCCTCATCAGACTGGTCGTACCCGCGATACAGAAATAATCCACGAGGCGTTGCAGGCCGCCGATGTTGAGCATCTTGCGGGCCGCAGCTACCTGGCGTTATCGGGTGGCGAACGTCAGCGGGTGCATCTGGCACGGGTACTGGCGCAATTATGGCCGGGGCAAAACGGCCAGACCTTGCTGCTTGATGAGCCTACCTCGATGCTCGACCCCTTGCATCAGCACACCACGCTCAAGGCTATTCGGGCGTTTGCTGATCGTGGCGCCGCAGTGTTGATCATCCTGCATGACCTGAACCTGGCGGCGCGTTACTGTGATCGCCTGCTTTTGCTGGAACAGGGCCGCCCAAGGGCCCTCGGCTGCCCGCAAGCGGTATTGCAGCCGGATGAGCTCAAGGCCGTGTTTGGCCTGGATGTTTTGGTGCAGCCGCACCCGGAGCTGGGTTGCCCGATGGTGATTGCTCGCTGAGCAACAGTGCCGATAGCCGGACTGGTACTTTTCCACAGGCAAAAAAAGACCCGGCAAGAGCCGGGTCAAATAACCGTGATTAGCCTGATGAGGAGATTTTCTGAGAGTCCGAACCAAGGGCCTTTCAGAAGATCGACTGGTCTCGCGACCAGATGGCGTAATCATAACAATTCTCATTTCCATGTCAATAACTGTTTTTTACCGTTCATCGGGTTCGTTGCCAGTCCGCCAGGTCAGGCTTTTTTCAGTGCGGTCAGTTGACTGACTTGCTGGTTGAGCGCCTCTTTGCGTTCTGCAGGGATATCGTTCCAGTGAACATCCTGCAGGGCCCCTTCGATAGCATATAAAAGCACTTTGGAGGCTCTGAAACCTCGGGCCTTTACCGCCCGATAAGCATCCACTGCGCCCAGGCGCCTCAAGTCCGCGGCACTGTGAATGCCAACGGCGTGCAGCCATTGCGCAGAGGTCTTGCCAAGGTTCTTCAGATGCTGGAGTTCATCGTTCATCAGCTCTCCTTGCGACGGCGTGAGCTCAGCGTTTACGGGGTGTGGTGACTCTATTGAGTGTAGCGCTCAGTAGGAAAGTCGCAGTCCGTTAGTCGGTTTTGGAACAAGGCGGTGTTGGAATTGAGCGAATGTGCTGTCGTAAAGCGTAAATCAGCACCTTGGACCCAAGAGGGTAGAGCGTCCATGGCCATTCAACAGGCGTCATCGACTGCTAAACGGTTACGCCGGATCTGATGTCGTATTTGTGATAATGGGCGGCTTTGCGCAGACAGGCGCCGTGAAACCCTTGCGGTTTCACGGCGTACATTGGCTTTACAGGCCCGGCAAACGCTGGCGAATGTCGGCAATCAGGGTGTCGAGACTTTTGCTGTTGTTGGTTTCAACACGCTTGCTGCGCAGGATTTCATCGGCACCCAGCGGTTCACGACTGGCTTGCTGTGCCTTGACGACTTCCAGGGTGGCGTCAGACGGGTCGGTGCCCACGGACTTGCGATGGGCCAGCCAGCCTTCGATCACGGCGTCCGGGGCGGTGCAGTCGAGGATCAGGCAAGGCACGCCCGTCGCTTCAGCCACTTGGGCGGCTGCATCACGCTGCTCGCGCTTGAGGTAAGTGGCGTCAATCACCACCGGGAAGCCCGCACGCAGCACGATACCGGCCAGTTCATGCAGCTTGTTGTAGGTAGCTGCACTGGCATCGGCGTTATAGATGCCATCACCCACTGCGTTTTCAGCCGTTTGCTGGCCGAACAGCTGCTTGCGGACTACGTCTGAGCGCAGGCGAATCGCCCCCAGAGCTTCCACGAGTCGCATGGCTACCGAACTTTTACCTACAGCCGAAACCCCGTGGGTGATGGTCAGGAAGCGCGAAGGAATGGTGCTGTAGCTCTCTGCCAGGTTGGCGTAGTTGCGGTATTGACGCAGAGTGGCTGCGCGCTGCAGCGGGCTGGCTTCGGCCGGCATGCTGAAGAGGCTGACCTTGGCGCGAACCAGGGCGCGGTAGGCCTTGTAGAAGTTCAGCAGTTCAAGCCCCTGGTAGTCGCCGGTCAGCTCCAGGTATTGGCTGACGAAACGGCGTGCCAGGCTTTTCAGGCCACGGTCTTCGAGGTCCATCGCCAGGAAGGCGGTGTCGGCGTATACGTCGGTGAAACGGAACGGCTCGTTGAATTCGATGCAGTCGAAAATCACCACCTTGCCGTCAATCATGGTGGCATTGCCCAGGTGAATATCACCGTGGCATTCGCGGATAAAGCCTTGGGCCTTGCGCAGCTCGAACAGCGGCTTAAGGCGGGTGAAGCTTGCTTCTGCCCAGGCCTGGAGAGCATCCAGTTGCAGCAGGTCGGCTTTGTCCGAAAGGAACGGGCGAATTTGCTCGAAGTTTTGACGGACCGGATCCATCACCGCTTCAGGTGTGCCCTGATAGTGCGCAGCAGGAACCTGGGGGGCCTGGGTGTGGAAGTGCGCAATCTGCTGGGCCATTTCATCGATATGCGCGGCATTCAGTTCGCCGTTGGCTTGCAGCGTGCTGAGCAACTGGCTCTGCGGGAACTGGCGCATTTTCAGTGCATATTCTATGGCCGGGCCTTCACCACCGAATACTGGCGCATCGGCGGTGCCGGTGATCGGCAGCACGTCGAGGTACAGGCCTTCGGTCAGGCGCTGGTTAAGGCGCAGCTCTTCATTGCAGAAGTGCTCGCGGCCACTGAGTTCGGTGAAGTCTAGAAAGCCGAAGTTGACCGGCTTTTTCAGCTTGTAGGCATAGGGGCCGGTGAGGATGACCCAGGAGATATGCGTCTCGATAACCTGAAATCCTTCGACTTCATGGGGGTAGAGGTCCGGGTTTTGCAGGGCGGCAATCAGGTTCTGGCTCACGGTTGATCCTTCAAGGTCTGGAATATTCGATGCGCCATTATGGCGGCTGACAGCGGGAGTGCAAACCGCCGGGCTGCGCATGATGAACATGAATAAAGTGCGTATAATCTCGCGCCATGACTCGTACCCGATCTCCTCGTTCCCGTTCCAAACGTCCCTCTGGCGGCCTTCGGCCCTGGCTGGGCTGGGCAATCAAGCTCAGTCTGGTTGGCCTGGTGGTGCTGGCAGGTTTTGCCGTCTATCTGGATGCCATCGTTCAGGAGAAGTTCTCCGGCAAGCGCTGGACCATCCCGGCCAAGGTGTATGCGCGCCCGCTGGAGCTGTTCGTCGGCCAGAAGCTGAGCAAGAACGACTTCCTCACCGAACTCGATGCGCTGGGCTATCGCCGTGAAAGCGTGGCCAACGGCCCGGGCGCGGCCGCGGTCAATGGCAACACGGTTGACCTGAACACCCGCGGCTTCCAGTTTTACGAAGGCGCCGAGCAGGCGCAGCCGGTGCGGGTAAGGTTTTCTGGCGACTACGTGGCCGAGCTGTCATCGACCAACGGTGGCAAGCTGCCTGTGGTGCGTCTTGAACCGCTGCTGATTGGTGGCCTGTACCCGAAAAACCTCGAAGACCGGATCCTGATCAATATCGATCAGGTGCCGCCGTTTCTGCTTGAGACGCTGGTAACCGTCGAAGACCGGGACTTCTACCATCACTTCGGGGTATCGCCGAAGTCGATTGCACGGGCCATGTGGGTCAACACTTCGGCCGGGCAAATGCGCCAGGGCGGCAGTACCTTGACCCAGCAATTGGTCAAGAACTTCTACCTGACCAATGAGCGCAGCCTCAGCCGCAAGTTGACCGAAGCCATGATGGCGCTGTTGCTGGAGTTGCACTACGACAAGCGCGAGATTCTTGAGGCGTACCTCAATGAGGTGTTTGTCGGTCAGGACGGCCAGCGCGCCGTGCACGGCTTTGGTCTTGCCAGTCAGTTCTTCTTCAGCCAGCCGCTGGCCGAGCTGAAGCTGCATCAAGTGGCGTTGCTGGTGGGTATGGTCAAAGGCCCGTCGGCCTACAACCCGCGCCGTTACCCCGAGCGTGCACTGGTGCGGCGCAATCTGGTGCTCGACTTGCTGGAACAGCAAGGCGTGGCCACGCCGGAACAAGTTGCCGCGGCCAAGAAAATGCCACTGGGTGTAACCAAGCGTGGCAGCCTGGCGGACAGTTCGTTCCCGGGCTTCCTCGACCTGGTCAAGCGTCAGCTGCGTGAAGACTACCGCGACGAAGACTTGACCGAAGAGGGGCTGCGGATTTTCACCAGTTTCGACCCGATCCTGCAGATGAAGTCCGAAGCGGCGCTGGGTGAGACCTTCAAACGCCTTGCCGGGCGCAAGGGTTCGGATGAGGTTGAAGCCGCGATGGTGGTGACCAACCCCGAAACCGGCGAGGTCCAGGCGTTGATCGGTAGTCGTGCCCCGGGCTATGCAGGTTTCAACCGGGCGCTGGATGCAGTGCGGCCTATCGGCTCGTTGATCAAGCCGGCGGTTTATCTGACAGCGCTGGAGCGGCCAAGCCAGTACACGCTGACCAGTTGGCTGTCAGATGATCCGTTATCGATCAAAGGCGCGGACGGTCAGGTCTGGAAGCCGCAGAACTATGACCGGCGTTCTCATGGCACGGTTTTCCTCTACCAGTCGATGATGAACTCCTACAACCTGGGCACGGTAAGGCTGGGGCAGGAAGTCGGCGTGCCGAATGTACTCAAGACGCTGGCGCGGTTGGGTGTGGAACGTGAGTTCCCGGCATTCCCTTCCATGTTGCTGGGGGCCGGTGCATTGAGCCCCATGGAAGTGGCGACTATGTATCAGACTCTGGCCAATGGCGGCTTCAATACGCCAATGCGCGGTATCCGCAGCGTATTGACCGCAGAGGGTGAGCCGCTCAAGCGTTATCCGTTCCAGATCCAGCAACGTTTCGATCCGGGTTCGATTTTCCTGATCCAGAACGCGATGCAACATGTGATGCGCGAAGGTACCGGGCGCTCGGTCTACAACGTCTTGCCCAAAAGCCTCGCGCTGGCAGGCAAGACCGGGACCAGTAACGACTCCCGTGACAGCTGGTTCGCAGGGTTCAGCCAGGATTTGCTGGCAGTGGTCTGGCTTGGGCGTGATGACAACGGCAAAACCCCGTTCACGGGAGCGACCGGTGCCTTGCAGGTGTGGACCAGCTTCATGAAAAAGGCCGACCCGCTGCCGCTCGACATGCCTCAGCCCGATAACATCGTGCAGGCCTGGATTGATCCGCATACCGGTCAAGGATCAGATGCCGGCTGCCCTGGCGCGGTACAGATGCCGTATATTCGCGGCAGTGAGCCGCCAGCCGGTGCCACCTGTGGTGGGCAGGAGCCTGCCACGGGTGAAGCTGTGATGGATTGGGTCAAGGGCTGGTTGAATTAAGCAAAGAGGGTTTGACGTGAATAAGTTGTGGATTGCGGCTGTTTCAGCCCTGGCTTTGCTCAATGGTTGTGCCAGCGTGCCGCAGGGTTCAATTCCTGTGGTTGACTCTGGTGTTGCGGTGTCGAACAACGAGCGTGTTTCGGCTCAGCGTACGGCGGGGAGTTATCCACAGGCCGCTGCGCCGCGTGCCGCTCAGGCGCGCACGATTACCGAGGACTCGGGGGTTGTGGTGATGATTCCGGGCGGCGCTGCCAGTGTGTCGACGCCTATCAGCACCCAGCCGTTCACGCCGGGGCCGATTACCCCTGGCCCGGCGGCAGCGCCGATCAGCACGGGCAGCTATACACCGAGCGCGCCCTACAGTGCTCCGGCACCGATTACACCTAGCGGTATTCCGTCAAACAGCGGCGGTCTGGCCGCTGACGAGCAATTGGACGGTCCGGTGCTGGCGCTGCTGACCACTGCCCAGCAGCAGCAATCGAGCGGTGACCTGAACGGCGCCGCGTCGAGCCTGGAGCGTGCCCAGCGTGTTGCCCCGCGTGAGCCGCAAGTGCTTTATCGTCTGGCGCAAGTGCGTATGGCGCAGGGCGACACCGCGCAGGCAGAGCAGTTTTCCCGCCGCGGTTTGACTTTCGCCAGCGGTCGTCCGGATTTGCAGGCGAGCCTGTGGGGTTTGATTGCCCAGGCCCGTGAGAAACAAGGTGATGCGGCTGGCGCTGCATTGGCCCGTCAAAAAGCCAAGGTGAGCCTCTGATGGTCATGGATGTCCGCACCTGCGAAGTTGCCGGGTTCCTGCTGTTGATCGAACAGGAAATGCGCACCCAGGGCTTGTGGAGTGACAAGACGCCAACAGAGCACGACTTGTCCAGCCTGGAGCCGTTCAGCGTCGACCGCCTGGATTTCGAGCAGTGGGTGCAATGGATCTTCCTGCCGAAGATGAAAGTCATCGTTGAGCAGGGCCAGCCACTGCCCAGCGTCTCGGGTATCTGGCATATGGCGGAGCATGTTTTTGCTCAGCGCCGTGGCAACTGGAAACCCCTGCTCAAGCATTTTCAAGACTTTGACCGTCTGATTAGCCCTGCCTCTTGAGGTCATGGCTGCCAGTTTTTACTGGCAGCCATCCATTTTCTTGTTGGCTTCAGTCATTTTGCGCGTTTTTTTGTGCGTTCCTGTCGATTTATGCAAATAAATTGAATTGATGGCTTGACTTGGACAGGCCTAATGACAAGAATCGAACTCCCGCTGCAGAGGGACTGCCAGAAGCAGGCTCTCTCAGCAGATCATGAGGCGCACACCCGCGCCGACCTGTAACACCCGCAACGCGTTACCTCGCGCTGGGTGGGAAACCCCCGCAACACTTGGGGAGTTCCCAATACTTGCTCAGTCAGTGCTGACGTAGTCGGCGACCACCGTCGCTCATGCTCTGCTGAAAAGTAAACCTATTAAGACCCGTTCGTATTTTTGTGGACGGTATTCTGGCGTTTTAGAGGTGAACAACGTGGAGCTTTTGTCTGGTGGTGAGATGCTCGTCCGCTTTTTGCGCGACGAAGGTGTCAAATATATCTACGGGTACCCAGGTGGTGCTCTCCTGCACGTCTACGACGCACTGTTCAAAGAGCCGGAAGTTACCCACATCCTGGTTCGCCATGAACAAGCGGCAACCCATATGGCTGACGGCTATGCCCGTGCTACCGGCAAGGCCGGTGTAGTACTGGTGACTTCCGGGCCGGGTGCTACCAACGCCATCACCGGTATTGCCACTGCCTACATGGACTCCATTCCGATGGTGATCATTTCAGGCCAGGTGCCTAGCACCATGGTAGGAACTGATGCCTTCCAGGAAACCGACATGATCGGTATTTCCCGGCCCATCGTGAAGCACAGCTTCATGATCAAGCATGCTTCGGAAATCCCGGAAGTCATGAAAAAGGCGTTCTACCTCGCGCAATCCGGTCGTCCTGGCCCGGTCGTGGTCGATATCCCGAAAGACATGACCAACCCGGCTGAAAAGTTCGAATACGTTTTCCCTAAAAAAGCCAAGTTGCGCTCCTACAGCCCGGCCTTGCGTGGTCACTCCGGCCAGATTCGCAAAGCGGCGGAGATGCTGCTGGCGGCCAAGCGGCCTGTGCTTTACGCAGGTGGCGGGGTCATTTTGGGTGGTGGCTCGGCGCCACTGACCGAGCTTGCTCAAATGCTTAACGTACCGGTGACCAATACGCTGATGGGCCTGGGTGCCTACCCTGGCACCGACCGTCAGTTTGTCGGCATGCTCGGTATGCATGGCAGCTTCACAGCCAACATGACCATGCATCACGCTGATGTGATCCTGGCTGTCGGTGCGCGCTTCGACGACCGGGTAATCAACGGCCCGTCCAAGTTCTGCCCGAACGCCAAGATCATCCATATCGATATCGACCCGGCGTCCATCTCCAAAACCATCAAGGCGGACGTGCCGATCGTAGGTCCGGTGGACAGCGTTCTCACCGAGATGGTTGCCATCCTCAAGGATATCGGTGAGAAGCCAAACCCGGAGGCGGTTGCCAGCTGGTGGAAGCAAGTCGATGAGTGGCGCGGTGACGGTGATCTGTTCCCTTACAACAAGGGAGACGGCAGCCAGATCAAGCCTCAGGCTGTTATCGAGATGCTCTGCGAAGTGACCAAGGGCGACGCCTATGTAACGTCCGATGTGGGCCAGCACCAGATGTTCGCGGCCCAGTACTATCGCTTCAACAAACCCAACCGCTGGATCAACTCCGGAGGCCTGGGCACCATGGGCTTCGGTTTTCCTGCGGCGATGGGGGTAAAACTGAGCTTCCCTGATGCTGACGTTGCCTGCGTAACAGGCGAGGGAAGTATTCAGATGAACATTCAGGAATTGTCGACTTGTTTGCAGTACGGCTTGCCCGTAAAAATCGTCAGCCTCAACAACGGAGTGCTGGGGATGGTGCGTCAGTGGCAGGACATGAACTATGGCAGTCGTCACTCGCACTCGTATATGGAATCGCTGCCTGACTTCGTCAAGCTGGCTGAGGCTTACGGGCATGTAGGTATCCGGATCACCGATCTGAAAGACCTGAAACCGAAAATGGAAGAAGCCTTTGCCATGAAGGATCGCCTGGTGTTCCTGGATATTCAGGTCGATACCAGTGAGCACGTTTATCCGATGCAGATCAAAGATGGCTCCATGCGCGACATGTGGCTGAGCAAGACGGAGCGTACTTAATCATGCGGCACATTATTTCCTTGCTTCTTGAAAACGAACCGGGCGCCTTGTCTCGCGTTGTCGGGCTTTTTTCGCAGCGCAACTACAACATCGAAAGCCTGACCGTGGCGCCAACCGAAGACCCGACCTTGTCGCGTCTGACCCTGACCACGGTAGGGCATGATGAAGTGATCGAGCAGATCACCAAAAACCTGAACAAGTTGATCGAAGTGGTCAAGCTGGTGGATCTGTCGGAAAGCGCTCACATCGAGCGCGAACTGATGCTGGTCAAGGTCAAGGCAACGGGTGCACAACGCGCAGAAATCAAGCGCACCACGGATATTTTCCGTGGGCAGATCGTTGATGTCAGCGCCAGTGTTTATACCGTGCAGTTGACAGGCACCAGCGAGAAGCTCGACAGTTTCATTCAGTCGATTGGAACCGCCTCGATCCTGGAAACAGTTCGCAGTGGCGTCACCGGGATTGCCCGTGGCGACAAAGTACTCAGCATCTAAAACTAACAAGTGCTAATTGGCCTGAATGGCCTGGATATAAGGGAAAATCATGAAAGTTTATTACGACAAAGACTGCGACCTTTCGATCATCCAGGGCAAAAAAGTAGCCATCATCGGTTACGGCTCCCAGGGTCACGCTCAAGCCTGCAACCTGAAAGACTCCGGCGTTGACGTAACTGTTGGTCTGCGCAAAGGTTCGGCCACTGTCGCCAAGGCTGAAGCTCATGGCCTGAAAGTAACTGACGTTGCCAGCGCTGTTGCCGCTGCGGACCTGGTCATGATTCTGACCCCGGACGAGTTCCAGTCCGCGCTGTACAAGAATGAAATCGAGCCGAACATCAAGAAGGGCGCCACACTGGCCTTCTCCCACGGCTTCGCGATCCACTACAACCAGGTTGTTCCCCGTGCCGACCTTGACGTGATCATGATCGCGCCAAAGGCTCCAGGTCACACTGTACGTTCCGAATTCGTTCGCGGCGGCGGTATCCCTGACCTGATCGCTATCTATCAGGATGCGTCGGGCAATGCCAAGAACCTGGCCCTGTCTTACGCTTCGGGCGTAGGCGGCGGTCGTACCGGCATTATCGAAACCACCTTCAAGGACGAAACTGAAACCGACCTGTTCGGCGAGCAGGCTGTTCTGTGTGGCGGTACTGTTGAGCTGGTTAAAGCGGGCTTTGAAACGCTGGTTGAAGCCGGTTACGCGCCAGAAATGGCTTACTTCGAGTGCTTGCACGAATTGAAGTTGATCGTTGACCTCATGTACGAAGGCGGTATCGCCAACATGAACTACTCGATCTCCAACAACGCCGAATACGGCGAGTACGTTACCGGCCCGGAAGTGATCAACGCTGAATCCCGTCAAGCAATGCGCAACGCTCTGAAGCGCATCCAGGACGGTGAATACGCGAAGATGTTCATCAGCGAGGGTGCTACCGGCTACCCTTCGATGACTGCCAAGCGTCGCAACAACGCTGCTCACGGTATTGAAGTCATTGGCGGGCAACTGCGCTCGATGATGCCTTGGATCGGCGCGAACAAAATCGTTGATCAGGCAAAGAACTAAGTTCTCAGCTTGTAGAGAAAACGCGGCCTAGGCCGCGTTTTTTCGTTTCAGTGGCCGCTTCTGGTATAAAGCAGGATCGTTTGCGGGTGCGTGTTGGCCCCAAGCTACTATCGAAACTTTCCATATCGTTGCAAGGTAATGTCCATGAGCGAACGTCCCGAAGAGCCAAAAGCGGCTTCAGACGCCGATAGCCTGCTGCCTATCGATGAGCATGTCGAAGAAGGGCATGACGCCGAAGGCCGAAAAGTCCGGCATCGTGGTATCTATCTGCTGCCAAACCTTTTCACCACGGCGAACCTGTTCGCCGGTTTTTATTCCATCATCAGCTCCATGAGTGCCCAAAGTGCCATGAGTGCGGGTGATACGGCTGGTGCCAGCAAGTACTTTGCATTTGCGGCCATCGCCATTTTTGTCGCCATGGTGCTCGACGGCCTTGATGGTCGTGTAGCCCGAATGACTAACACCGAAAGTGCTTTTGGTGCCGAGTACGACTCCCTGTCGGACATGGTTGCCTTTGGCGTTGCCCCTGCGTTGCTGGCTTTTGGCTGGGCGTTGGGCGACATGGGCAAGGTCGGCTGGATGGTGGCCTTTATCTATGTTGCAGGCGCGGCGTTGCGCCTGGCGCGCTTCAATACCCAGGTTGGCACGGCTGACAAGCGCTATTTCATCGGTCTTGCCAGCCCGGCGGCTGCAGGGGTGGTGGCAGGTATTGTTTGGGCATTCAGTGATTACGGCATTCAAGGGTCGAAAATGTCGTTCCTTGTAGCCTTGCTGGTAGCGGCTGCCGGCATGCTGATGGTCAGCAACATCAAGTACAACAGCTTCAAGGAGCTGGACTTGAAAGGGCGCGTTCCCTTTGTGGCCATCCTGGCAGTGGTGTTGGTGTTCGCGGTTGTGTTCAGCGATCCGCCACGCATTCTGTTGCTGGCCTTCCTGGCGTATGCAGCATCGGGGCCGATCCAGTATTTGTTGCGTTTGCGTCGTAACAAAAGCGTCGAGTGATGTAATTTCTCCCATACTCCGTAGTCTATTGGTGCATCAGTCCTCCAATACTGCGGAGTTGTCATGCTCATCAAGCTGCCTAAAGCGTCCGACTGCAAAGAGTCGGACGTTACGCCTGAATCCTTTTACTTATCCCGTCGTACCTTGCTGGGCAGTTCACTTGCAGGATTGGCTGTGGGCGTACTTCCGAGCTGGGCCAGTGCCGAGGACGCCATGCGTTACGAGGGTGTTGAGCCAGGCAAAGCACCTGCCTGGTTTACTGACAAGCTTGCGCAAACCAAATGGCAGGCCGTCACGGTGAAGGGGGAGGCGATCACGCCTTTCAAGGATGCTACCCATTACAACAACTTCTATGAGTTCGGTACTGACAAGGGCGATCCGGCACAGAATGCAGGTGCCTTGAAAACCGAGCCCTGGACGGTTGTGGTGGACGGGGAGGTGGGCAAACCGGGTCGTTATGCACTGGAAGACTTCATGAAGCCCTATCAGTTGGAGGAGCGGATTTATCGTCTGCGTTGTGTGGAGGCCTGGTCGATGGTGATCCCGTGGATGGGGTTTCCCATTTCGGCATTGCTCAAGCAGGTGGAGCCGACCTCAAAAGCCAAATACATCCGTTTTGAAACGTTGCAGGATCCGAAGGTCATGCCGGGGCAGCGCTCGGGTTTCGCTTTGATTGACTGGCCGTATGTTGAAGGCTTGCGGCTGGATGAGGCGATGAACCCGTTGGCGATTCTGGCGGTGGGCATGTATGGCCGTGAGTTGCCCAATCAGAATGGTGCACCGCTGCGTTTGGTGGTGCCCTGGAAGTATGGTTTCAAAAGCGTGAAATCCATTGTGCGAATCAGTCTGGTCGAGGATCAGCCAAAAACCACCTGGCAAAGCATTGCTGCTGATGAGTACGGCTTCTATGCCAACGTTAATCCGCAAGTTGATCATCCGCGTTGGACTCAGGCGCGTGAGCGACGTTTGCCGAGCAGTCTGTTCAGTCCCAATGTGCGCGATACGCAAATGTTCAATGGTTACGCTGATGAGGTTGCTTCTTTATATACCGGTCTCGATTTGCGGAAGAACTACTGATGAAGTTTCTGCCCTGGCGCGTTGGCGTTTTCGTGGCTGCTGCCATCTGGCCTTTGTATTGGCTCTATGAGGCGTGGATCTTTGCCTTGGGGCCAGATCCTGGAAAGGTGCTGGTTGACCGGTTGGGGTTGGGGACGCTGATACTGTTGTTGGTCACGCTTGGGATGACGCCGTTGCACAAGCTCACGGGCTGGCCGGGCTGGATTGCGGTGCGCAGGCAGATCGGTTTGTGGTGTTTTGCCTATGTGGTGCTGCACCTGTGTGCCTATCTGACTTTTGTGCTGGGGTTTGACTGGTCGCAGTTGGGGGTTGAGCTACGCAAGCGTCCTTACATCATTGTCGGTAGCTTGGGGTTCTTGTGTTTGCTGGCGTTGGCGGTGACGTCTAATCGTTATAGTCAGCGGCGTCTGGGCGCGCGCTGGAAGAAGCTGCATCGCCTGGTGTATGTAGCGGTGGGGCTGGGGTTGCTGCATATGCTCTGGATAGTACGGGCTGACCTCAAGGAGTGGGTGGTGTATGCCTGTATCGGTGTAGGTTTGCTGGCCTTGCGCATACCGCTGGTGAAGAGCCGGATTCCGCGTCTATATAAGAAGAAATCGGCTTCTGCGATTTAAGTTCAAATTAGTGCTTGACCCAGATTTGTAACTGTCTATAATTCGCACCTCTTCCGGCGCAGTCGAAACGGAAAACTCCTTGAGTTTCAATGAGTTGGATGGTTTTCGACGGTGTCAGCTTCAAGTCATCGAAGCAGGAAATGAGGTGTTGACAGCAGCGTGTAACGCTGTAGAATTTGCCTCCCGCTAACG
>NZ_NQKQ01000021.1 GCF_002269505.1 Pseudomonas fragi
GGCGCAGCGGACGGGACTCGAACCCGCGACCCCCGGCGTGACAGGCCGGTATTCTAACCGACTGAACTACCGCTGCGTATCGCTCGGACTTGCGTCCGTTTGAAACTTTTAAAACCTGTGATTGAAGAGCTTCGGTGCTTTTCAATCGCAAACCAGGCGAGCCTGATTTGTTCAGAATATGGCGCAGCGGACGGGACTCGAACCCGCGACCCCCGGCGTGACAGGCCGGTATTCTAACCGACTGAACTACCGCTGCGCGTAACATTGAAAGTAAGTGGTGGGTGATGACGGGATCGAACCGCCGACCCTCTGCTTGTAAGGCAGATGCTCTCCCAGCTGAGCTAATCACCCTTTTACTTCACTTTCGTTGCGGGGCGCATTCTCTCACACTATTTGTGTAAGTGGTTGTTTTTATTTAAGTTTTTTCAAACCTGATAAAAACATCCGTTTCCAGCGCCCTGCATCTTTGATTTCGCAGCGAACTGCCAAACCGAAGCCTTTCGGTCAAACCAGCATTTAGCAGGCTTATACCAACCACAAGCGTTCAATGGGCTTATGGTATTAAAAATGGCGCAGCGGACGGGACTCGAACCCGCGACCCCCGGCGTGACAGGCCGGTATTCTAACCGACTGAACTACCGCTGCGCGTAACACTGTGAGCGAATGGTGGGTGATGACGGGATCGAACCGCCGACCCTCTGCTTGTAAGGCAGATGCTCTCCCAGCTGAGCTAATCACCCTTTCACTCTCGGTGTGGCGCGCATTCTACGTAGCGACCTAAAGTCTGGCAAGCACTTTTTAAAATAATTTTTCTAACGATGACAAAGGCTTAGCGCAGGGTTGGCCTATTAAGGTTATCAGGCGAATAATGCGTCTTTGTATATAGGAGTGATTCACCCCATGTGGTTCAAAAACCTGCTTATCTATCGCCTGACCCAAGATCTGCCTTTTGATGCACAGGTGCTGGAAACTGCACTGGCCACCAAACTGGCCCGCCCGTGTTCAAGCCAGGAAGTAGCCACCTACGGTTTCGTTGCCCCGTTCGGCAAAGGCGAAGACGCACCGCTGGTTCACGTCAGCCAGGACTTCCTACTGATTGCCGCCCGCAAGGAAGAACGCATCCTGCCAAGCAGCGTTGTGCGTGACGCATTGAAGGAGAAGGTCGAAGAGATCGAAGCCGAGCAAATGCGCAAGGTCTACAAGAAGGAGCGCGATCAGCTCAAGGATGAAATCATCCAGGCCTTCCTGCCGCGGGCCTTTATCCGCCGCTCGGCGACCTTTGCCGCCATCGCGCCAAAACAGGGCCTGATCCTGGTTAACGCCTCCAGCCCGAAACGCGCCGAAGACTTGCTGTCCACCCTGCGCGAAGTGATCGGCTCGCTGCCGGTTCGCCCATTGGCCGTCAAGATTGCGCCAAGCGCAGTGATGACCGAATGGGTCAAGACCCAGAAAGCCGCCGACAACTTCTTCGTCCTCGACGAATGCGAGCTGCGCGACACCCACGAAGACGGCGGCATTATTCGCTGCAAGCGTCAAGACCTGACCAGCGACGAAATCCAGCTGCACCTGAGCACTGGCAAAGTCGTGACCCAGCTGTCGCTGGCCTGGCAGGACAAACTGTCGTTCGTGCTGGACGACAAACTGGTGGTCAAGCGCCTGAAGTTTGAAGACCTGCTGCAAGACCAGGCGGAACAGGACGGCGGAGACGACGATCTGGGCCAGCAGGATGCCAGCTTCACCCTGATGATGCTGACCTTCGGCGAGTTCTTGCCGCAGCTGTTTGAAGCGCTAGGCGGCGAAGAGATTCCGCAAGGCATCTAAACGCCCGCTGCAATCTTTTTTTGTGGGAGCGAGCCTGCTCGCGAAGGTAGCGCCACGGCGCTCACGAGATCTTCGCGAGCAGGCTCGCTCCCACAATCATATCCACCAGAATAACCACAATAAGGACCACCATGCGCGCACTCGCTGCTTTAAGCCGCTTTGTCGGTAATACCTTTGCCTACTGGGTGCTGATTTTCGCCGTGCTGGCGTTTCTGGAGCCCGGCTGGTTTGTCGGCCTCAAAGGCTACATCGTGCCGCTGCTGGGCGTGGTGATGTTCGGCATGGGCCTGACCCTCAAACTCGATGACTTCGCCGAAGTCGCACGCCATCCGTGGCGCGTGGCACTGGGCGTGGTTGCTCATTTCGTAATCATGCCCGGCGTGGCGTGGTTGCTCTGCCAGGTGTTCCACCTGCCGCCCGAAATCGCCGTGGGCGTGATCCTGGTCGGCTGCTGCCCAAGTGGCACCTCGTCCAATGTCATGACCTGGCTGGCTCGCGGTGATCTGGCGCTGTCGGTGGCCATTGCCGCCGTGACCACCCTCCTCGCCCCCTTGCTGACCCCGGCCCTGATCTGGTTGCTCGCCTCGGCCTGGCTACCGGTTTCGTTTATGGAACTGTTCTGGTCGATCCTGCAGGTTGTGTTGCTACCCATTGTGCTAGGCGTACTGGCCCAGCGCCTGCTTGGCGCACGGGTGCGCTTTGCCGTCGATGTGCTGCCGTTGGTGTCGGTGGTCAGCATCGTGATTATCGTCGCCGCCGTGGTGGCGGCCAGCCAGGCGCAAATCGCCAAATCCGGTCTGCTGATCATGGCCGTGGTAATACTGCACAACAGCTTCGGCTATTTGCTCGGCTACTTTACCGGTCGTCTGTTCAAGCTGCCGCTGGCCCAGCGTAAATCCCTGGCCCTGGAAGTCGGCATGCAGAATTCGGGGCTGGGCGCAGCACTGGCCAGCGCACACTTCTCGCCGCTGGCAGCCGTACCCAGTGCACTCTTCAGCGTCTGGCACAATATTTCGGGGGCTCTGCTGTCGACGTATTTCCGGCGCATGAGCGAAAAAGAAGATCGTCTGGCAGCAGCCAAGGCGGCAACTGAGTGAAATTTCGGGGTTGCCTGTCGGAATAATCATGTGCAATATACTGCGCACTGCGAGGACGACCTCGCGACTCATCGAGTGATTATTCCGGGGACGACCCCATCAGTTGATGGAGATGAAGATGTCCTGGATCATTCTGTTTTTCGCTGGCCTGTTTGAAGTTGGCTGGGCTGTTGGCCTGAAATACACCGACGGCTTCAGCCGCCCGCTGCCGACGGCCCTGACCGTTGGCGCCATGGTCATCAGCCTCGGCTTGCTCGGCCTGGCCATGAAAGAACTGCCGCTGGGCACTGCCTACGCAATCTGGACGGGTGTTGGCGCGGTGGGCACGGTCATCGCCGGGATCATTCTGTTTGGTGAATCCATGGCACTGTTCCGCCTGGCCAGCGTTGCACTGATCATTGCCGGCCTGGTGGGCCTGAAGATCAGCGCTTAACGCAATAAAACTGTGGGAGCGGGCTTGCTCGCGATTGGGCCGACCGGGTATTCGAGTCCCCCTTCGCGAGCAAGCCCGCTCCCACTTTGCCTTTGATTTACTGCACAGCCCCGCGCAATTCCATCACCCGCTCACGCAGCAGCTCTTGCGTAGCCTCATCAGCCGCTATCGGCGCTCCAGCAACCAGCGTTACCCGTGACCACAAGCGACGCAAAAAACCCTTGTTTGGATCACGACTGAAAAAACTGCCCCACAACCCCTGCAACGCCATCGGAATCACCGGCACTGGCGTGCGCTCCAGTATCCGGGTAACCCCCGCCTTGAACTCGTCAATCTGCCCGTCCGTGGTGAGCTTACCCTCGGGGAAAATGCACACCAATTCGCCATCATCCAAATACCGGGCAATCCTGTCGAATGCCTGCTCATAGATCGCTTCGTCTTCAGCACGTCCTGCAATAGGAATCGTGCCCGCAGTGCGAAAGATAAAGTTGAGCACCGGCAAGTTGTAGATTTTGTAATACATCACAAACCGAACCGGACGACGCACCGCGCCGCCTATCAGCAAGGCATCCACAAATGACACATGGTTGCACACCAACAACGCCGCCCCTTCATCGGGGATCAGCTCCAGGTGCTTGTGCTGCACGCGGTACATGGAATGGCTGAGCAGCCAGATCATAAAGCGCATGCTGAATTCAGGCACGATTTTAAAGATGTAGGTGTTGACCGCGATATTCATCAACGACACCACCAGAAACAACTCGGGAATCGTCACCTTGGCAACGCTGAGCAGCAGGATGGTGACGAGCGCCGATACCACCATAAACAGCGCATTAAGGATGTTGTTGGCGGCAATGACCCTTGCACGCTCGCTCTCTGCAGTACGCGACTGAATCAGTGCGTACAGCGGCACTATATAAAAGCCGCCAAACACGCCCAGGCCAAGAATATCGAACAGCACCCACCAGGCCTGACTGAACCCCAGCACGCCCAGCCAGTCATGGGTCTGGAGGGTGTGCGGCATCTGCCCCGAATGCCACCACAGCAACAGGCCAAAAACTGTCAGGCCAAACGAGCCAAACGGAACCAGACCGATTTCCACCTTACGCCCCGACAGCTTCTCGCACAGCAGCGACCCCAGTGCGATGCCCACTGAGAACACGGTGAGAATCAATGTCACCACGGTCTCGTCGCCATACAGCCAGTCTTTGGCATAGGCCGGGATCTGCGTCAGGTAAATCGCACCGACAAACCAGAACCACGAGTTACCGACTACGGAACGGGACACCGCAGGTGTCTGATTAAGCCCCATGCGTAAGGTGGCCCAGGATTCGCTGAAAATATTCCAGTTCAGCCGCAGCTGTGGCGTATCGGCCGGCGCAGGCGGAATGGCACGGCTGGCCAGGTATCCCAGCACGGCGACCGCGATAATCACCACCGAGACAATAACCGAGTAATTGCCGGACGAGAGCATGATCCCGGCGCCAATGGTGCCCGCCAGAATCGCCAGAAACGTGCCCATCTCCACCAGACCATTGCCACCGACCAGCTCTTCTGGCCGCAAGGTTTGCGGCAGGATCGAGTATTTCACCGGCCCGAACAGTGCCGAATGGGTGCCCATCGCAAACAGCGCCACCAGCATCAACGCCAGATGATCAAAGGCAAAGCCAATGGCTGCGACCACCATGATCGCGATTTCGCCCAGCTTGATCAGGCGAATCAAACGGTCCTTGTCGTACTTTTCGCCGAACTGACCGGCCAGAGCCGAAAACAAAAAGAAAGGCACGATAAACAGCAACGCACACAGGTTGACCCAAATCCCCCGGTCACCCTCGATATTCAGCTTATAAAGGATGGCCAGAATCAGCGATTGCTTGAACAGGTTGTCATTGAGCGCGCCCAGGGCCTGGGTCACGAAAAAAGGCAGGAAACGGCGCTTGCCGAGCAAGCTGAACTGCGAGGGGTGACTCATCATCCATGTACTCACGTTGCGCTGATGGGCTTTCTCTTTGGAGGGCCGTTGTATCACTCAGGGCACAACCTTGCTCGGGTTCTGTGTGTGAGCGCACAGAACCCGAGCCAATAACTTACTTCTTCAACCCGGCAATACAAGGCGATACAAACAGCTCGCCGCGATAGGCCCCTTGCACGGTGCGGGTGCCCACCAGCAGCCACATCATCGCCAGCGCCAGTACCAGTACACAACCGGCCACATCAAAGAAGCTGAGGTGCAGCATGCTGCCCAGGCGCAAGGTTGCCAGCGAATACACGCCCAGCGGGAAGGTGAAGCCCCACCAGCCGAGGTTGAACGGAATGCCCGAGCGGAAATAGCGAATGGTGATCAGCGCCGCCATCACAATCCACCACAAACCAACACCCCACAAGATAACCCCAGAGATCAGCCCCAGACCCTCAACGATCTCACCGATTCGTGCCAGGCCATTGGCCGCAAAGATCGCCGGAGCATCGGCGCCCAGCAACAGCAGACCCAGGGCACCGGTGCCGATAGGGCCCAACGCCAGCCAGCTGGAGGCTGCCATGCTCTCGTGGGGCAGTTTGTGCAGTGCCATGCGCAAAATCAGAATGGTCAGGATGCTGAAGGCCACCGGCACCGAAAACGCCCACAGTACATAGCTGGTAATCAACACATGGAACTGCATGACGGTATCGCTCAGATACGGTGCCAATAGACCGCCACTGGCTGCCGCGACCTCAGCCGCCACCACCGGCAGCAGCCAGACAGCCGTCATCTGGTCAATACTGTGGTCCTGACGGGTAAACATCAGGTAGGGGATCAGCACGCCGCAGCCCAGCGCCATGGCCACATCGATCCACCACAGCACCTCGGCCACCTGCACCATGCCTTCGCCCCAGCGCGGCACGCCAAACACCAGAAAACCGTTAATGATGGTGGCCAGGCCCATAGGGATGGTGCCAAAGAACATCGACACGGTGGAGTGCCCGAAAATGCGCCGTGCCTCATCGAAATACAGCACCCAGCGCGCGCCATAGAGCACGCTGAACAGAATGAACAAACCGATATTGAACAGCCACAGCCCCTCGGCAAAGGCATGCACACCCGGGATATGCACCGGCAATTGAGCCAGGGCCAAGGCCAGCACACCTGTACCCATGGTCGCGGCAAACCAGTTCGGGGTGAACTGGCGGATCACTTCACGGGGGTGCTGCAAGTGGCTAAAAGGCCGAAAACCGGCTTTGGCATTAGTTGGGCAAGTCATGGGTTCCTCCTGTTCCTCATATGAGGTGCAAATAGAGTAGAACCAAATCGCATATCTATATAACGGGTAATTTCTCTAACTGTTATCTACTACACCTATATAAGATCATATCCACCGACTTCAAACCCTGCGACACCAGGCCGCGCTCAGACCATGGTCGACACTGACGTGTTTCGAACATCATGCGAGACTAGCTGCCCCAAGCGGGATTGCTTGCGGCCTTATACCTTCAGGAGTGTCCATGTCGTTGTCCAGCGGGCTGATTGCCGCCGTTGCCCTGGCCTATATGGCCATTATGTTCGCCATTGCCTTTTATGGTGACCGGCGCAGCAAACCGCTGCCGCCGCGGGTTCGCGCATGGGTCTATAGCCTGTCGCTGGCGGTGTACTGCACCAGCTGGACCTTCTTCGGCGCCGTTGGTCAGGCCGCCGAACAACTCTGGGCATTCCTGCCGATTTACCTGGGCCCGGTGCTGCTGCTGGTATGTGCTCCCTGGGTGCTGCAAAAGATGGTGATGATCAGCAAACAGGAGAACATCACTTCGATTGCCGACTTTATCGCCGCCCGCTACGGCAAGTCCCAGTCACTGGCCATTGTCGTGGCGCTGATCTGCCTGGTGGGCGTACTGCCTTATATTGCATTGCAGCTCAAGGGAATCGTGCTGGGGGTAAACCTGCTGATCGGGGCCGGGGCCGACGCAACCGGCTCGCGGGTCGAGGACACCGCGCTGATTGTGACGCTGGTACTGGCACTGTTTACCATCCTGTTCGGTACCCGCAACCTCGACGCCACCGAACACCACCGGGGCATGGTGCTGGCCATTGCCTTTGAGTCGCTGGTCAAGCTCTTCGCCTTCCTCGCGGTGGGCGCCTTTGTGACCTTTGGCCTGTATGACGGTTTCGACGATCTGTTCAATCAGGCCATGCTCGCACCGCGGCTTGAGGAGTACTGGAAAGAAACCGTCAATTGGCCATCGATGATCGTGCAGACCGGTGTGGCGATGATGGCAATCATCTGCCTGCCCCGTCAGTTCCACGTCACGGTGGTCGAAAACATCGACCCCCAGGACCTGCAACTGGCCAAATGGGTGTTCCCGGCCTATCTGATACTGGCCGGGCTGTTTGTGGTGCCGATTGCACTGGCTGGGCAAATGTTGCTGCCAAGCTCGGTACTGCCTGACTCCTTCGTGATCAGCCTGCCACTGGCCCAGGCCCATCCGGCCCTGGCCTTGCTGGCCTTTATCGGCGGCGCGTCGGCAGCCACCGGCATGGTGATCGTGGCCAGCGTGGCACTGTCGACCATGGTCTCCAACGACATGCTGCTGCCGTGGCTGCTGCGCCACAAAAACGCCGAGCGCCCGTTCGAGGTGTTCCGTCACTGGATGCTTTCGGTGCGGCGCGTGTCGATTGTGGTGATTCTGCTGCTGGCTTATGTCAGCTACCGTCTGCTGGGCTCGACCGCCAGCCTGGCCACCATTGGCCAGATTGCCTTCGCTGCCGTCACCCAACTTGCGCCAGCCATGCTCGGTGCCCTGTACTGGAAACAGGCCAACCGCCGAGGGGTTTTTGCCGGATTGGCGACGGGCACCTTTATCTGGTTTTACACCCTGGTACTGCCGATCATCGCCCACAGCTTTGGCTGGCACTTGAGCCACTTCCCGGGGCTGGCATGGCTGCACAGCAACCCGCTGGGCCTGTCGATCACCCCGCTGACCCAAGGCGTGGTGCTATCTCTGGCAGGCAACTTCACCCTGTTTGCCTGGGTCTCGGTGCTGTCGCGCACCCGCGTATCAGAACACTGGCAGGCCGGGCGCTTTATCGGCCAGGAGTTGAGCAGCCACCCCAGCGGCCGTTCGATGCTGTCGGTACAGATCAATGACCTACTGGCCCTCGCCGCACGCTTCGTCGGCGAAGAACGCGCCCACCAGAGCTTTATTCGCTTCGCCTACCGTCAAGGCAAGGGCTTTAACCCCAACCAGAACGCCAATGGCGAATGGATCGCCCACACCGAACGGCTACTGGCCGGCGTGCTCGGCGCATCCTCTACCCGCGCCGTAGTTAAAGCAGCTATTGAAGGCCGGGAAATGCAGTTGGAAGACGTGGTACGCATCGCCGATGAGGCGTCGGAAGTACTGCAGTTCAATCGCGCCTTGCTCCAGGGCGCGATTGAGAACATCACCCAGGGCATCAGCGTGGTCGACCAGTCGCTCAAGCTGGTGGCCTGGAACCGCCGTTACCTTGAGCTGTTCGACTACCCCGACGGGCTGATCAGCGTCGGCCGGCCGATTGCCGACATCATCCGCCACAATGCCGAGCGCGGCCTGTGCGGCCCCGGTGAGGCCGAAGTGCATGTGGCCAGACGCCTGCACTGGATGCGTCAGGGCCGGGCGCATACCTCAGAGCGACTGTTCCCCAATGGCCGCGTGATCGAACTGATCGGCAATCCAATGCCGGGTGGCGGTTTCGTCATGAGTTTCACCGACATCACCGCGTTCCGTGAAGCCGAACAGGCCCTCACCGAGGCCAATGAAGGCCTGGAGCAGAGGGTTGCCGAGCGTACCCATGAACTGTCGCAACTGAACCAGGCGCTGACCGAAGCCAAAGGCGTGGCAGAAACGGCCAGTCAGTCGAAAACCCGCTTCCTGGCAGCAGTAAGCCATGACCTGATGCAGCCAATGAACGCGGCACGCCTGTTCTCGTCCGCCCTCTCCCACCAGGAAGAAGGCCTGAGCGCCGAAGCCCAGAAGCTGGTGCAGCATCTGGACAGCTCCCTGCGCTCTGCTGAAGACCTGATCAGCGACCTGCTGGATATATCCCGCCTGGAAAACGGCAAGATCACTCCCGACATCAAGCCTTTTGCCATTAATGACCTGTTCGAAACCCTGGGCAATGAATTCACGGCCCAAGCCCAGGAACAGGGCTTGAACTTCAGGGTTCGCGGCAGCCGTGTGCGGGTCAACAGTGATATCAAGTTGCTGCGCCGGATTTTGCAAAACTTTCTCACCAATGCCTTTCGCTACGCCAAAGGCCCGGTATTGCTGGGCGTGCGCCGACGCGGCGGTGAACTGTGCCTTGAGGTGTGGGACCGAGGGCCGGGCATTCCGGAAGACAAGCTGCAGGTGATTTTTGAAGAGTTCAAGCGCCTCGACAGCCACCAGACCCGCGCCGAGAAAGGCCTGGGCCTGGGCCTGGCGATAGCCGACGGCTTGTGCCATGTGTTGGGTCACACCCTGCAAGTGCGTTCATGGCAGGGCTTTGGCAGCGTGTTCAGTGTGCGTGTGCCAATGGCCAAGAGCCAGGCCGCACCGCAGCCTGTGGTTGTTGAACAGAATGGTCAGCCCCTGACAGGCGCCAGGGTGCTGTGCATCGATAACGAAGACAGCATTCTGATCGGCATGCAAAGCCTGCTGACGCGCTGGGGCTGTCAGGTGTGGACAGCGCGCAACCGCGAAGAATGCGCGGCATTGCTCAATGAAGGCGTGCGACCGCAGCTGGTACTGGTTGACTACCATCTGGACGATGGCGAAGTGGGGACAGAATTGATGGGCTGGCTGCGCGCACAACTGGGTGAACCGGTGCCGGGCGTGGTGATCAGCGCCGATGGTCGCCCGGAGATGATTGCCCAGGTGCATGCAGCAGGCCTCGAGTACCTGCCCAAGCCGGTCAAGCCTGCGGTTTTGCGAGCGCTGCTGAGCAGGCATGTGCCGCTTTGATTCAAAATGCTGTAAATGCTGGCGCAGGCTGCGATTGGGTCTGCGGGAATTTCGAGAAAACGGGTTGCGGAGCAACCCTTCGCAGCCTGCGGCAGCGACTACGGACGTCAGGCGTTATTCCGCCGGGTGGGCCACACCCTCTTCGTCGGTCATGGCCCGCTCCAGCAGGTCGGCCGGCAGGCTCTTGCTGGCCCGCGCGCCCAGCAGCTTGAGCTGCTCGCTGCGGCTGACAAGGTTGCCTCGTCCTTCTGTCAGTTTGTTACGCGCCGAACTGTAGGCTTTATCCAGTTGCTGAAGGCGGTTGCCCACTTCATCCAGATCCTGAATAAACAGCACGAACTTGTCGTAGAGCCAACCCGCGCGCTCGGCAATTTCACGGGCATTCTGACCTTGGCGCTCCTGCTTCCACAGGCTGTCAATTACCCGCAAGGTGGCCAGCAACGTGGTCGGGCTGACAATCACGATATGGCGATCGAATGCCTCCTGAAACAGGTTTGGCTCGGCTTGCAACGCTGCCGAAAAAGCCGCCTCGATCGGCACGAACAGCAATACGAAATCCAGGCTGTGCAAGCCTTCCAGGCGCTTGTAGTCCTTGCTCGCCAGACCCTTCACATGATTACGCAGCGACAGTACGTGCTGCTTGAGCGCCGCTTGCCCGATCACGTCGTCATCGGCACCCACATATTGCTGGTAGGCCGTCAGGCTGACTTTAGAGTCGACCACCACCTGCTTGTCGCCCGGCAACATGATCAACACGTCCGGCTGGAAGCGCTCGCCGTCAGGGCCCTTGAGGCTGACCTGAGTCTGGTACTCGCGGCCTTTCTCTAGCCCCGCATGCTCAAGCACCCGCTCCAGAATCAGCTCTCCCCAGTTGCCCTGGGTCTTCTGCCCTTTCAAGGCACGGGTCAGGTTGGTGGCCTCATCGCTCAGGCGCAAGTTCAACTGCTGCAAGCGCTCCAGCTCTTTGCCAAGGGAGAAGCGCTCCCGCGATTCCTGCTGATAGCTTTCTTCGACGCGCTTCTCAAACGATTGAATGCGCTCTTTGAGCGGGTCAAGCAACTGGCCTAGACGCTCATTGCTGGTTTCGGCGAAACGCTGCTCGCGCTCATCGAAAATCTTCCCCGCCAGCTCGGCAAACTGCGCCCGCAGTTCGTCGCGTGAGCCTTGCAGGTCATTCAGACGCTGCTGGTGACTGTCCTGCTGCTCGCGCAGCTCGGCAGACAAGGCCGAGGCATGGGCATCCAGACGGCGCAGCTCGACTTCTTTCTGATTGCGTTCCAGGTTCCAGGCGTGGGCGGCATCGCGCCCGTTGTCGCGCTCAACCTGCAACAACTCGACCTCACGACTCAGCGCAGCCAGCTCTGCTTGCTTGGCCGCATTGGCCTGGCCCAGGTCACTGACCTCATCGCGACAGGCGTCCAGCTGGGCACTCAGGCCTTCCTGGGCCAACTGCGCCGTACTCAGGCGCTCGTTGAGCAGTGCACGTTCAGCGGGCTGGCCGGCGAGCTTGCGTTGCAACTGCCAGATTAACGCCAGCAACGGCACACACGCTGCTGCCAGGCCAAGCAACAGGCTGCTCAGATCCAGGGCCATAACCCCTCCGCACGAGGTAAAAGAACAAGATTAACCAACAGTCAGCGCCGAAGACAGTTCAGTCTTCGGTCTTGTTCAGTTCCTGCTGTGCCAGACGGTCACCGGCGCGAGCGGCCTGGCGCAACAGTTCGTGGCCGATACGCTGATCGCGGGCGCTGCCACATTCACGACACATCAACTGGCCCAAACGGCTTTGGGCCAGCACCACACCCTGGCGGGCGGGTTGCTTGAGCAAATGCCCGGCCACATGCTTGACGCTGGGGCTGGCGCTCAGGCGCGGGTTATCCAGCAGCCAGATAGCCACCCGCAAAGAAAAGCGCTTGGGTGCTTCAGTGGGTGTGTTGGAACGAGTAACAGAGGAAGTAGCTGTGCGGAACTTCATACGACACTGTAGGGCAGAACAGAAGGCGCGCCACTCTACTCCTTTTTTCGTCTGGGTAAAGTCGAAAAAAGTCGATACCCTTGATCTAGAGCAAGCGCTTGGGACAATCCACAGATCCTGTGGATAAGTCAGTGGACAACCCCGCTTTAACCCCCGCAAAGGCCCACCCTGCGCGGCCTCAGGTCAAACTGTCGATTTTTTCACCAATTAAAAAAAACGATGTTTTTCATTGACTTAAATTTACAGCACAGGCTAGGAAGACTCAAACACGGGTATCTGCGCCGATTTTGGCTACAGCACTGTAAATGTGCACAAGTTCACATTCAGAGCAGCGGGCCGGGCCTTTAACGCGCAAATCTTGTAGGCAAGCGCACCGCTACAGCGCGCTGTTCAAGGGCTTTTTTACCGACCGGATGCACGTGCGAGCAGACTGGCGAAATGCCAAAAATGGTCTAGGCAGCCAGCCCCGCCAGCCACGTTCATGGCGAGGCTACATAAAGTATTTTTGCTAGCACACTTGCGTTTAAAAATTCAACCCGTTAGTATCCGCAGCGTTAGTACCAAGCTGAAAGTCAATTCGGGCCGAACAAATCCCTCCAGCACTTCGCTAAAAGCGCAAGCAAGCTGAATAAACGGGATCGTCCCCCTCGATGGTTTCCAGGTAAATCTTGCGACGATACGGCCTTTGCACAAACGCACAGGGTATCGCGAAGCTCTCTTACTCTGACCGAACCAACCTGCAAATTGATCAGGATCTTCACCCGGAGCACGGAACCTTAGCTCCTGTTGTGACTGCCTGCCCTCCTAAGTACCTACCTGCCAGCCCAAGCGCCACATACTTAATGCGCTCCAACTGGCGGCTTTGTTCCAGTCAGGTTCTTCGTCCAGCCAAAGAATGGCTCGACGTCACTGGAACGTTTTAATGCAGCACGGATCGAATCCGTGTCTTTTGTAGGAACACCTAATAACTATGTCTACTCAAATCCATACTCAGGATGCCATTCGCACCCTAACCAACGCCTTTGCTCCAATGAACTGCCTGATTATGGCCGCTCGCAAAGGATGCTTCAGCTTCACTCTGGTCAACGAACACGGTATCGCTCGTCACAGCGAACGCCTGTACCCCGATCAATACTCCAGCGCAGAACCTCTGCAAGCTGTGATCGAGCGTACTCGTCAGGCCCTGATTGCCTGATAGCTTGAGCGCTGCACACCAAGCCCTGCCTGATTAGCAGGGCTTTTTATTGGCCGCAATTCAAGAAACATTCGGCATTGCTTAAGTACTTGCGGATATATAGCTAACAGTTCGATGCTTTAAATGATTTAAAAACAGACCTTTACAGCAAAGATATGACACTACACTTCAACTCAAGCGGCACCACCCGCTTCCAGCGAACCCTTTCGATCCATGCTGCCAAGCTCTGGGTATCGCTGGTCATTTTCAGGCCTCGAGGACTATATGGGTATCGCTGCCAGGGAGTTGAACCTTTACGTAATTCGGCCAACGCTTCTTTATCTGGGGCAAGACAACCCGGACGCAGAAGCTTTGTTGCTGGGTATTGCGGCCAGCCAGTCGAATTTGGGCTCTGCCCTGCACGATCGTCGCGGTCACGGCCTCTATTGCATACGCGAACCTCAACATGCCGCCCTGTGGGATCAATACCTGGCCCACGACCCGGATCTGGCGAGCCTGGTACGCGGGCTGGCCAGCCAGCATGCTTTCCTGTGCAGCCCTCATCTGGAACTAACGGTCAATTTGCGTTACGCCACAGCCATTGCCTGGTTATTGGTCGAGCAGCAAAAAATAGTCATTCCTGCAGCCGACGACCTGCTTGGCATGGCAAGAATCTGGCGCCAAGCCTTTGAACCACATGGGCGTTTACGTGATTTCGCCCATGCCTGGCGCACCTGCGTTTCACCCCTCAACCAAGTTGCTTGAAATTTCAAACAACTGTAATGATCTTCAAACAGCCTGAAATCCGGTCGGATTGTCCTACAAAACATCGCTATCTTCTGCGATTTAGCCTATAGCGCTTCAACAAAAATGTTGGTAGTTTTCGTCCGGTGATCATAAGGAGTTCTAATAATGAAAAAAGTAATGCTCAAGACCACACTTGGCCTCGCCGTCACTTTGGCTTCCAGCCAGATTTTCGCTAGCGGCTTCGCACTCAACGAACAAAGCGTAAGCGGTATGGGGACCGGTTTCGCGGGTCGTTCATCTTCTGCCGACGATGCCAGTACCGTTTTCGGTAACCCTGCCGGTATGTCCCGTCTCAGCGGCCAGCAAGTGACTGGCGGTATCGCCGTCATCGATGCTTCGACTGATATCAAGGACGCAAGCGGAAAATACCCTGGCACCAACAAAGGTGACATGGTTCCGTTCACTGGCGTTCCGATGGGCTTCTACACCAACAAGCTCAATGACCAATGGGCTGTAGGTTTTGGTGTTTACGCACCTTTCGGCCTGGTTACCGACTATGAAGGCGGCTTCCAGGGCCGTGCATTCGGCAAAAAAAGTGAAGTTAAGGTTGTCACCCTGCAACCGACCGTCAGCTACGCATTCAACGACAAGGTTTCGGTGGGCTTCGGTCCAACCTTCAACCGCATCAGCGGCACCCTGGAATCAGACCTGACCGTTCTGAACCCTGCTTATGGCGACACCAACGTAAAAGTAAAAGGTGACGATACCGCCCTGGGCTTCAACGCCGGTATTTTGGTACAAGCAACCGACACCACACGTCTTGGCCTTACCTACCACTCCAAGGTGAGCTACAAACTCGAAGGCCATACCAATGTGACCGCAGGGGCCAATACCCCTCCGCAATTGATGAGAAGCAACCGTTATGACGCATCGCTGAAAATCGATACGCCAGAGTCCTGGGACCTGTCCGTTACACAAGACCTGTCCGACGCCTGGAAACTCTACGCCGGTACCACCTGGACCCGCTGGAGCCGTTTGAAAGACATCACCATCAATAACGACGGTGTCAGCCAGGCTGCCTCCGGCGGCGTCGGCGCGCAACTGTTCGGCACCATCAAGGAAGAGCAAAACTGGCACGATACCTGGGCTTATGCCATTGGTACCTCTTACCAGTTGAACAAACAGTGGGTACTGCGTACTGGCCTGACCTGGGACCAGTCGCCTACCAACAACGAAAATCGCTCGCCACGTATTCCTACCGGCGACCGTACGATCTTCAGCCTGGGTGCCGGTTATGCCGTCAACGAGAACCTGACAATCGATGCTGCCTATTCCTATCTGAAGGAAGAGTCGGTCAAGGTTCACGACAAGAACCAGTTGAACGAATACAGCGCCAAGTACGAAAACAGTGCTAACGGTTTCGCTGTAGGTGCAACCTACAAGTTCTGATTCGCTGCGAGGCTGACCGCCTCGCCTGCTGAATCAAAAAAATCCCCGCTCTCGTTACCGAGGCGGGGATTTTTAATGGGCGCTTTTCAGGGTTTTGACGCGATGGCTCTGTCGATCGCCTCAAGCAAGTCCGGGCTATCAGGCTTGGTCAGGCTGGAAAAGTTGGCAATTACATTGCCCTGGCGATCCACCACATACTTGTAGAAGTTCCACTTCGGCGCACTGCTCTGCTCCGCCAGCACCTTGAACAGGTGTGCCGCGTCAGGGCCGCGTACATGCTGCGGGTCGATCATGGTGAAGGTCACGCCGTAATTGACGTAGCAGACCTTGGCCGTCTCCTCACCATCCTTGGCCTCTTGCTTGAAGTCGTCCGAAGGCACGCCAATCAACTCCAGCCCCTGAGCCTTGTAGCGCTGATTTAACGCCTCAAGCCCCTTGAACTGCGGGGCAAAGCCGCAAAAGCTCGCCGTGTTGACGATCAACAGCGGTTTACCGGCGAAGCGCTGGCACAGATCGATCGATTCCTTGGCCCGCAATTTGGGTAGCGAGCCCTCCAGCAAGGGCGGGCAATCCGCGGCCCACACCGAACCGACGCAGGCCAACAGCAGTACAGGCATCGCAATCCAGCGCTTAAGCATCATTGGTGTCCTTGAGAAAGAGGCAATCTCAGAACTTACTCATCCGCCGCCACACTAGCAAGCACCCAGACCCAACTGCATCAAGGCCAGCCCACCCTGATGCCAGCCCCACCAGGCCAGGGCCAGCAACAAGGCACCGACACTGATTGTTCCCAAACGGATCCAGGTTGAATTCACCCCAAACTCCCCTGCGCCTGTAAACGAGCCACCGGGCGCTCACGCACCGGCCAGTTCAAGGCTGCCGCCAACAGGCTCAATAGAATTGATACTTGCCAGATCAAATCGTAGCTACCGGTCTGATCATAGACCACGCCACCCAACCAACCGCCCAGGAATGCACCCAGTTGATGGAACAGGAACACAATCCCGCCCAACATCGACAGGTTACGCACGCCAAACATGGTCGCCACGGTGCCATTGGTCAGCGGCACCGTCGACAGCCACAAAAAGCCCATGGCCATACCGAACAGGTACGCGCTGAACTGCGTCACAGGTGCCCACAGGAACACCACGATAACCACCGCCCGCGCCAGGTATAACCCGGTCAGCAAGCGCGGCTTGGACATGCGCCCGCCCAGCCAGCCTGCGGTATAAGTACCGAAAATATTGAACAGGCCAATCAGTGCAAGCACCGTGGTACCCACCGTCGCGGGCAGGTGCTGGTCCACCAGGTACGCTGGCAGGTGAATACCGATAAAAACCACCTGAAAGCCGCAGACAAAAAAGCCAAACGCCAACAACCAGAAGCCCGAGTGCGAGCACGCCTCGTGCAGTGCTTGCTTGAGGGTCTGATCCGCGCCCAGGCTCGGCAACGGCCGATCCTTGAGCATACTGACCAATGGCACGATCAGCGCGACCAGCAACCCCAGCACCAGAAGCGCCGTCGACCAGCCGAGCCAGCCAATCAGGCCCAGCGTACCGGGCAGCATGGCAAATTGACCGAAGGAGCCGGCAGCGCTGGCGATCCCCATGCCCATGCTGCGTTTTTCCGCCGGCAGGGCACGGCCTACTACCCCCAGAATCACCGAAAACGACGTACCGGACAGGCCGATACCGATCAGCAGCCCTGCGCTCAATGACAGCGACAGGGGCGAGTCCGACAGACCCATCAGCAACAGTCCCACGGCATACAGCACGCCACCGACGATCACCACCTTCGCTGCGCCAAAGCGATCGGCCAAAGCCCCGGTAAAGGGCTGGGCCAGACCCCAGATCAGGTTTTGCAGGGCGATGGCAAATGCAAACACCTCACGCCCCCAGCCAAACTGCGCACTCATGGGCGGCAGAAACAGCCCGAAACCATGCCTGACACCCAACGACAGTGCCAAAATAAGCGCACTGCCAAGAAGGACCCAACCGCTGTTACGCCACACCGATGTCATTGTTGTTCTCCGGGAGCGGGTATATACCCATTTATAATCGCGCGACTGACCCTCAGTCAGTACCCGCCAACTCATCCAATAGTTGTAGCAATTGCGCAGGCTTGGCTTCACCCAAACGGTCCATCAAACGCTGCTGTGCCGCTTCCCAAGCCGGCAAGGCGGCCTTGAGGCACTCTTCACCGGCCTGCGTCAGGCACACCAGCCGATTACGCTGGTCCGCGCCCTCTGTCATCTTCACCAACCCGGCTCCTTCAAGCACCCGTACGTTACGCCCCAACGTACTGCGATCCAGGCCCATGGCCTCAGCCAGGCTGGAAATACTCGGTTGATCGAGCCGCTTGAGATTGCATAGCAAGGAATACTGGGCGACGTTGATCCCGAAGCCGTCGAGAGCGCCGTCGTAATGCCTGCTCACGCCACGTGCAGCACGTCGCAGATTGGTACATAAACACTGGGTTGGTAACATTTTGTATGTATATACCCGCAATAGAAGAGAATCAAGATTTATGCAGCGCCGCCTGCCCGGTTTTTTGTGGGAGCGGGCACCGT
Source organism: Pseudomonas fragi (assembly GCF_002269505.1). GTDB lineage: Bacteria > Pseudomonadota > Gammaproteobacteria > Pseudomonadales > Pseudomonadaceae > Aquipseudomonas > Aquipseudomonas fragi_D. Next base: position 18,217 of record NZ_NQKQ01000021.1, read on the forward strand.
CAGATCAGCGCCAATCCTACCAGCACCAGCACTTCGAGCAATTCCAGCAACGCCCCGGCGGTATCACCGGTGGTGCCGCCCAAACGACGGATCATCACCCTGCGCAGCCACACGAACCCCAGCGCTGCCAGGCCAAGCGCCCACCAACCTGGATAACCTGCCAACAGCACACAAACAAGGGCACTAAGCCCCAGCACCCACCACCCTGCCTTACGTGGCAGATGGTCAGCCAGCGCCTGCCCCAAGCCACCCGCGCGCACATAGGGCGTAGTCAGGAATACTGCCAGCAAAGCACTGCGCCCGATCAAAGGGACAATCAGCAAGGCAGTACCGTTGCCCTGCTCAAGCAAGGCCAGCAGCGCACAAAACTTGAGCAACAGCACCAGCACCAGCACAACCACCGCGATAGGCCCGCTGCGCGGGTCTTTCATGATGGTCAAGGTGCGTTCGCGATCACCAAAACCGCCCAGCCAGGCATCCGCACTGTCAGCCAGGCCGTCCAGATGCAACCCGCCACTGAGCAACACCCAAAGGGTCAACAACAAGGCTGCGTGCAACATCAACGGCGCATCGGCCAGCAGCCCGCTAACGCCGTACAACAGCAGGCCGAACAACACTCCCACCAGCGGGTAAAACAACAAAGAGCGCCCCAGCTCTTGAGGCTGCGGCATCCCGGGCAAGCGAACCGGCAAGCTGCTTAAAAACTGCAGGGCAATCCAGAACGGCAACATCACTCGCCAACCTCGATCAACTGACCATCCACGCCGACCCGCAAACCAAACAGTGCGCCATGGCTGACCGGTACTTGCAACAGATGCTCACGGGGCAAGCCACGAGCCCGGGCCAGCAACAGTTTCATTACCCCACCATGGCATACCACCAGCAAACGCTCACCGGCGAACTGTTGCTGCAAACGACTGACGGCAGCCAACACCCGCTCCGAAAACGCCAGCACTGGCTCACCGTCTGGCGGAGTGAAGGCATAGGGATCAGCCCAGAACAGGCCCAGGGCCTGCTCATCGGTTTCCATCAGCGCCACGGCACTGAGCCCTTCCCACGCGCCGAAATGCAGTTCTTGCAGGTCTTTGTCGAAAGACACTGGGATATCGAGTTGCGCGCTCAATTCCCGGGCAAACAACCCGCAACGCTGCAGCGGCGAGCTGACGATACGGTCCCACGGACCTTTGCCCTGGACCGCATCGCGCATTTGCGTCCAGCCCGTCGCCGTCAAGGCATCATCCAGGCTACCGCGCAAGCCGCCACCCAGTTCGGTTTCACCATGACGCAGCAAATCCAGCTGCACGGTCATGCCGGGCGATCTGCCACTGCGGCTTGCGCAAACGTCGCCATCTGCCCGTGCAGGTCACAAGCCAGACGCATCAAGGGTACCGCCAACGCAGCACCACTGCCCTCGCCCAGGCGCAGGCCCAGGTCAAGCAGCGGCTCGGCCTGCAGACTCTCGAGCACATGGCGATGGCCCTGCTCTGCCCCACGATGGCTGAACACCAGCCACTCACGACACTGCGGGTTCAAGCGCACGGCGACCATGGCCGCGACGGTGCAGATAAACCCGTCGACCACTGCCACGATACCTTCCTGCGCGCAGGCCACATAAGCGCCGACCAGCGCTGCAATTTCAAAACCACCGAGACGAAATAGCGTTTGCAGCGGATCGTCGAGATGCCCTTCATGAAACGCCAGCGCCCGCTCAATCACCCGCGCCTTGTGGCTGACACCGGCTGCATCCAGCCCGGTACCGGGCCCGGTCAACAGCGAGGCCGGGCACGCAAGCAATGCGCTGGCCAGCGCGCTGGCGGACGCCGTGTTGCCGATGCCCATTTCGCCGCCGATAAATACTTCACTGCCTGCAGCCTGCGCCCGCAACACGCTGTCACGCCCGGCCTGCAGGGCTTTAAGCCCCTGGCTGTCGGACATCGCCGGGCCTGTGGCAAAGTTGGCCGTCCCCGCACCCAACTGCAGGTGCCGCACACCCGCCAGCTCCAGCATCGGCGTGACGGTGCCCAGGTCCACCACATCCAGTTGCGCGCCCAACTGACGGGCCAACACGCTGATCGCCGCGCCGCCGCTGACAAAGTTATGCAGCATTTGCCCGGTTACCGCCTGCGGATAAGCCGAGACACCTTCGGCAACCACGCCGTGATCGCCGGCAAAAATGCCGATCCACAGTTGATCAACACGGGGCTTGAGCCGCCCTTGCAGCCCGGCCAGTTGCACTGCCAGCGCCTCAAGCTGACCCAGCGAGCCTGCCGGCTTGGTCAGTTGTTGCTGACGCTCGCCAGCTGCAGCTTGCATGACGCGATCAACCGGTTTGCAGGGTTTCAGCCACCAAGGGGTGCTCATAGTGCAGTTCCTTTCAACGTCAGGGGCAGGCCTGCCACTGTCAGCACGACTCGCTGACAGCGCTCGGCCAGGGCTTGATGCAACCAACCGGCTTCATCGACATAGCGGCGAGTCAATTCGCCCAGCGGTACGACACCCATTCCGGTTTCGTTGCTGACAAACACAATTTCACCCGGCAGATCGGCCAGGCATTCGAGTAGCGCGTCACGCTCGGCGACCAGGCGCTGCGGGTCTTCAAGCATCAGCAGGTTGGTCAGCCACAGCGTCAGGCAGTCAACCAGCAGGCAAACATCGGCGCGAGCGTTGTCGCGCAGTACGCGGGCCAATTCGATTGGTTCCTCAATCAACGCCCAATGCTCGGGGCGACGTTCGCGATGATGACGCACGCGCTCACTCATCTCGCCGTCCAGCGGCTGACTGGTGGCAATGTAGGTCACGGCGCAGCCGGATTCGGCCGCCAGGTTTTCAGCCAGACGACTCTTGCCCGAGCGGGCACCGCCCAAAATCAGTTGCAGCATGTCAATAAACCTCTGGAAATGCGGCAAATCCACTGTGGGCGCGAGCCTGCTCGCGAAGTGGCATTGTTCGCGAGCAGGCTCGCTCCCACAAGATTCAAATGCCGCACAGCTCGCGTAAATAAACGGTGTCCAGGTGATTTTCCACCAGATCGGCCAGCCGTTCGATATCCCGCTCGCGCAGGGCGTGGTAGTCCACGGCCTGTACATCCTGCAAACCGGCCCAGCGCAGCATCGCGCTGCATGCGGCAGGTGATTCGAACAGGCCGTGCAGGTATGTGCCAAAAATCTGCCCGTCAGCGCTTTGCGCACCGTCGCAGCGACCGTCATCCAGATATACCGCTGGCTGTTCCAGCGCCGCACCCGATGTCACGCCCGCGTGGATTTCGTAACCCGAGACTACGGCGTTTTCCAGGGCCAGATGCCCACGCACGTTGCGCAACTGCTTTTCGGCAGCCAGCTCGGTGCTGAAGGCCAGCAAGCCCAACCCGGCGCTGCTGCCCGCAGCGCCTTCCAGGCCCAACGGGTCGTGGACCTGTTCGCCAAGCATCTGCAAACCGCCGCAAATCCCCAATAGCTTGCCGCCATAGCGCAAGTGCCGGCTGATGGCCGTGTCCCAGCCATTGGCGCGCAGATAGGCCAGATCACTGCGTACGCTTTTGGAGCCGGGTAGAATGATCAGGTCGGCGGGCGGGATCGCCTGCCCCGGGCCAACGAACTGCAAGTCGACCTGCGGGTGCAGGCGCAGCGGGTCGAAGTCGGTGTGGTTGCTGATACGCGGCAACACCGGCACCACCACTTTGAGCACCCGGTCGGCCTTGTCGGTCTGGCGCTGATCGATGCCGTCTTCGGCCTCCAGGTGCAAGTCCATCACATACGGCAATACGCCGATCACCGGCTTGCCGGTGCGCTGCTCAAGCCAGTCAAGACCCGGCTGAAGCAAGGCGATGTCACCGCGAAAACGGTTGATGATAAAGCCCTTGACCCGCGCCTGTTCGGTCTCGGACAGCAACTCCAGAGTACCCACCAGATGAGCAAACACCCCGCCCCGGTTGATATCGGCAATCAGCACCACCGGGCAGTCCACCGCTTCGGCAAAGCCCATGTTGGCGATATCACCGGCGCGCAGATTGATCTCGGCCGGCGAGCCTGCGCCCTCGACCATCACCACCGGGTACGCGGCGCTCAAGCGCTGGTGCGAGGCCAGGACTGCCTGCATGGCGATGGCCTTGTAATCGTGATACGCCACTGCATTCATGCTGGTAACGGCACGACCATGGATGATCACCTGGGCACCGGTGTCACTGTTGGGCTTGAGCAGCACCGGATTCATGTCCGTGTGCGGCGCCAGCCCGGCTGCCTGCGCCTGAACGGCCTGGGCGCGACCGATTTCACCGCCTTCGGCAGTGACGGCACTGTTGAGCGCCATGTTTTGCGGTTTGAACGGCACCACCGCCACGCCCTGACGGGTCAGCCAGCGGCACAGGGCCGTCACCAGGGTGCTTTTACCGGCATCGGATGTGGTGCCCTGCACCATCAACGTACTCATGTGGTTTCCTTGGTGTACGCCGCCAGCGCCAGCTCCAGGCGCTGCCAGTCGGCCTCATCGGCGGGCAGGCCAAAACGCACGCTGCTGTTGTGGGTAAACAGGCGCAGCAAAATGCCGCGGTGCGCCATAAATTCGTAAAGCCGCTCGGCATGGGGTGTGATCAGCCACTGGAACAACGCACAGCCGCCTTGCGGCGGCAGATCATGCAAGCCCAGCAGACGCTCCAGGCGCCCGCTGGCCAGCTCACTGCGCTCGCGCTGAAGGGCGTGGCCCCGGGTGTCGAGCAGGCAGGCCTGGCCAACAACCCGCGTCGGCCCGCTGACCGCCCAGGGACCGACTTGTTCGGCCAGCAGCTTGAGCAACTTGAGTTCGGCCAGCACAAAGCCCAGCCGAACGCCTGCCAGGCCAAAAAACTTGCCGAAAGAGCGCAAAACGATCAACCCGCAACGCTGGGTATGCGCGGCCAGGCTCAGCTCGGGGGTGTTGTCCATAAAGGCTTCGTCCACCACCAGCCAGCCGCCGCGCTGAGCCAGCCTTGCATGCCACTCCAGCAAGCGTTCCGGGGTCAAGCTCAAGCCCGTGGGGTTGTTGGGGTTGACCACCACCAGCACGTCCAGCGTGTCGATGTAGAAGTCGATTTCCTGCTCCAGGATTTCACGCACGATATGCCCGTTGCTGCGCCACGCATGGGCATGCTCGGCGTAACACGGCGACAGCACGCCAACCTTGCCACTGCGACGCAAACGCGGCAGCAATTGAATGGCGCATTGCGAGCCTGGCACCGCCAGCACATTCAGCGCGCCGTAATAGGCGCACGCTGCTTGCTCAAGGCCATCATCGGTTTCAGGCAAGCGTGCCCAAGCGCGCTCGGGCACCTCTGGAATAGCAAACGGCCATGGCGCCAGACCGGTGGACAGATCCAGCCAGTCCGCTTCGCCAATGCCATAGTGCAACGCCGCCTTACGTAAACGTCCGCCGTGCTCAAGCATAGAATTCACTCCACACACACAGAACCAGTAGCCACAACCACACCCCACGCTGCACCAGTTGCCAGCCACGGCCGATCGAGTCGGCGTCCGCCGGCGCACCTTCGCCCAATTGCGGGCGTTCATGCAGTTCGCCGTGGTAAATCGCCGGGCCGCCCAGCTCGACGCCCAGCGCCCCGGCTCCCGCGGCCATAACCGGGCCGGCATTGGGGCTGTCCCACAACGGGGCCTGTTTGCGCCAGCACTTCAAGGCCAGTCGGGTTTTACCCAAAACGGCGTAGGTCAACGCAACCAGCCTTGCAGGAATATAGTTAAGAACATCGTCGATCCGCGCTGCAGCCCAGCCAAAACGTTCAAAGCGCTCGTTGCGATAGCCCCACATCGCGTCCAGGGTATTACTCAAACGATAGAGCACTACGCCCGGCGCACCGGCCACCACAAACCAGAAAATCGCGGCAAATACCGCATCGCTGCCGTTTTCCAGCACCGACTCGGTGGCGGCGCGGGCCACTTCAGTAGAATCCAGCTCGCTGGTCTGACGGCTGACCAGATAGCCAACCCGCGTGCGCGCCTCATCCAGGTTATTGGCGCGCAATGCCTCGGCTACCGGTTGCACGTGCTCACCCAGGCTGCGCATGCCCAGTGCGCAATACAGCGCCACAATGTCCACCAGCCAGCCGATATAGGGCAACCATGACAGCGCAGTGGCCAGGATCGTCAGCGGCAACACCGCCAGCACCCAGGCCGTGACGCCATGACTGCGCCAGCCACGGCCGCCGGAATTGAAACGCTGCTCAATACGCTCGGCCATACGGCCAAAGGCAACCAGCGGATGCCAGCGCTTGGGCTCGCCGAGCAACGCATCCAGCGCCACCCCGGCGACGCACAGCAACGCCACACTCATGGACTCACTCCCCAATAATTCTCATACACCAGTTCACTGAGCGGACGCGCTTGCGCCCACCCTTCCAGCACCAGCATCGGCGCCGGATAAAACGCCTCGACCGGGCCCAGGCACAGCACCGCGAGCGGCTTGGCCCCTGCAGGCAACCCCAGCAGATCAGCCAGTGCCTGCGGTTCGAACAATGATACCCAGCCCATGCCCAGCCCTTCGACGCGGGCGGCCAGCCACAGGTTTTGAATGGCACAGGACAAGGACGCCATATCCATTTCCGGCAGCGTACGTCGACCAAAAATGTGCTTTTCGCGGTCATCCATCAAGGCTGCCACCAGCACCTCGGCGCAGTCATTGATGCCTTCGACCTTAAGCGTCATGAATTCATCGGAGCGCTGGCCCAGGGCATCCGCAGTGCGTACCCGCTCTTCTTCCACCAGGCCCTGAATCTTGCCGCGCAGCTCGCGGTCAGTGATGCGGATAAACCGCCACGGCTGCATCAGCCCCACACTCGGGGCCTGGTGCGCCGCTTCCAGCAAACGCGACAACAACTCGGGTGCCACACTGCCACCACTGAAGTGACGCATATCACGGCGCTCAGCGATCGCGCGGTACACGGCTGCGCGTTCTTGCGGGCTAAATGCGTTATCGCTCATGGCACCTTCACAGCACTTGGCGCAAACAACGCGGCAATGGCCTGAGGATTGGACGGGAAGTAAAAGTGCACATAAGAAGCGGTCATCCGCCCTTCGCGATACACCGCTTCGGCGCCGCGCCCGCCATTGGGGCTCAGGCCGCGAGCGATGGGCTCAAGCGCGGTGCTGGTCAGCGAATGATGGTAAGTGTGCCCGCGCAACAGCCCTTCAGGCATGTCCACGGCTTGCAGCGCCAGGGCTGCCAGACGCTTTTGCATCGTCGCCTCCCCTGCCAGCAGCCCCACCAGTTCGGCGCGCTGACCGTCAACATCGGTCAGGGCATCGAGCAGGTAAAGCATGCCGCCGCACTCGGCCAGCAGTGGTTTGCCGGCACCGTGGTGCGCGCGAATTGCCGCAAGCATCGGCGCGTTGCGCGACAGCTCAAGGTGATGCAACTCAGGGTAACCGCCAGGCAAATACAGGCTGTGCGCTTCAGGTAACTGGCTGTCACGGATCGGCGAGAAAAACACCAGCTCGGCGCCCATCTCACGTAATAACGCGAGGCTGGCGCCATAAGTGAAGGCAAAAGCTTCGTCGCGGGCCACGGCAATTCGCACACCTGCCAGCAGCGGCTCGACGGCCACCGGCTCAGGCGCAGCGAACTCAACCGGCGGTGGCAGCGCTACCTCACAGGTGCTGGCCAAGGCATTGGCTGCGGCATCCAGACGTGCATCCAGGTCATTCAGCTCGCTGGCCTGCACCAGTCCCAGATGACGGCTTGGCAGTTCGATGCCGGTTTCGCGGGACAGCGCGCCGTACCAACGCAAGCCTTCGGTCAGGCTGCCTTCGAGCAACTGTGCATGGCGCACGGTGCCAACCCGATTGGCCAGCACCCCGGCAAAAGGCAAGTCCGGCTGATACCGCGCCAGCCCCAGGGCTAACGCACCAAAGGTCTGCGCCATGGCAGTGCCATCAATCACACCCAGGACCGGCACGCCAAAATGCCGCGCCAGATCGGCGCTGGAAGGGGTGCCGTCAAACAGCCCCATCACACCTTCAATCAAAATCAGATCCGCCTCACCGGCGGCTTCCCACAGCAGGCGACGACTTTCCTCGGCGCCCACCATCCACAAGTCCACCTGATACACCGGCGCCCCGCTGGCGCGCTCCAGGATCATGGGGTCGAGAAAGTCCGGACCGCACTTGAACACCCGCACCTTGCGCCCCTGATTGCGATGCAACCGGGCCAAAGCAGCCGTAACTGTGGTCTTGCCCTGACCGGAAGCCGGCGCGGCGATCAAAACCGCCGGACAATGACGTGACGCTCTCATACTTCAACACTCACAATTCGATGCCTTTCTGGGCTTTGATCCCGGCCTGGAAAGCGTGTTTGACCACCGCCATTTCAGTCACGGTATCAGCCAGATCAATCAGTTCAGGTTTGGCGCCACGGCCGGTGACCAGCACATGCTGCATGGGCGGGCGGGCTTGCAGGTCGGCGAGCACCTGCTCCAGGTCGAGGTAGCCGTGCTTGAGCGCGATGTTCAGCTCATCCAGCACCACCAAACCAATGGACGGGTCGCGCAGCATCTCGCGGGACACTTCCCACGCTGCTTCGGCGGCAGCGATATCGCGCTGACGGTCCTGAGTTTCCCAGGTAAAGCCTTCGCCCATCACGTGGTAACGCACCTGCTCGGGGAAGCGGCGGAAAAACAGCTCTTCGCCGGTGCTGTTGCGGCCCTTGATGAACTGCACCACACCGCACTGCATACCGTGGCCCATGGCCCGGGCCAGCATGCCAAAAGCGGAGCTGCTCTTGCCTTTGCCATTGCCGGTCAATACCAGCAGCAGCCCGCACTCATTGGGCGAGCTGGCAATGCGCTCATCCATGATGGCTTTTTTGCGCAGCATGCGCGCCTGATGGCGTTCGTCGCGTTCGGGGGATTCGTTCATGGCAGCTCTCCGTTGGGGCTCGATGATGCAAACGGGAGGCGGGGGGAATTCTTGAAAAACACACTGCATCGCCCGCCGCGAGAGTGGTGGATGGATCAGGCCGGTCTCCGGGCTCACAAGCGGGCGGCTCTGTACGGAGCACCCTTGACCACGCGCCTTCCCGTGCAAAACACAGTGGCACTGAGCGTGACTTTGACTCGTTTACCGTTGCGGGGGCAGCGCCGGGATCGTGGCAGTTGTGTGGGTCCAACACGCCCTCACCGGCTTCCCTGTTTCACTCTGTCGACCAATGGCCACAGAGCACCTGAAACAAGCCGCGAAGGTTAGAGGGTTGGGGGTGGAGCGTCAATTAAAGCTGGCGCCAAAAGGCTATATCCGGCGCCCGGGCTGAACCTTTAAACAGCTACGCTTCTCTACTACCAGACAAGACCTTATGGAGAATCACATGCTCAAGCCCCAGCACGCTGTTGTTATCGTACTTGCGGCCGGGCTGGCTGCCTGCGGCGAGAGTTCAACCCTGCAAGTGGTGGACGGCACCGGGCCTTCGCCGAAACTGCCTGAACCCAACAAGACGCTGATCCCCACCGTCAATATCGCCCCGGCGATCGGCTGGGCCAATGGCGCCACACCCACCGCCGCCCAGAGCCTGAAGGTGACAGCCTTCGCCGAAGACCTCGACCATCCGCGCTGGCTCTATGTCTTGCCCAATGGCGATGTGCTGGTGGCAGAAACCAACGCACCGGCCAAACCGGATGACAGCAAGGGCATCAAGGGCTGGATCGCGGACAAGGTGATGGCCCGCGCCGGGGCCGGTGTACCTAGCGCGAACCGGATTACCTTACTGCGCGATACCGACCACGACGGCGTGGCCGAAACCCGCACGGCGTTTATCGAGAATCTGAACTCGCCCTTTGGTATGACCCTGGTGGGTAACGATCTGTATGTTGCTGACGCCGACAAGCTGTTGCGCTTCCCCTATCAGGCGGGCGAAAACCACATCAGCGCCAAACCGGTCAAAGTCGTCGACCTGCCGGGCGGGCCGCTGAATCATCACTGGACCAAAAACGTGATCGCCAGCAAGGACGGCAGCAAGTTGTATGTAACTGTCGGCTCCAACAGCAATGTGGGCGAAAACGGAATGGACAAGGAGCAAGGTCGCGCGGCGATCTGGGAAGTCGACCCCGCCACCGGCAGCCACCGTATTTTTGCGTCGGGACTGCGCAACCCTAATGGTATGGACTGGGAGCCCACCACCGGCAAGCTTTGGACGGCGGTTAATGAGCGTGACGAAATCGGCAGTGATCTGGTACCCGACTACATCACATCAGTACAGGATGGCGGCTTCTATGGATGGCCCTACAGCTATTACGGCCAGCATGTGGATGTGCGGGTCAACCCGCAAAACCCCGAACTGGTAGCCAAAGCCATTGCCCCGGATTACGCCGTTGGGCCACACACTGCGTCTCTGGGCTTGAGCTTTGCCGACGGCAGCACATTACCAGGCTTTGCTGAAGGCGCCTTTATCGGCCAGCACGGTTCCTGGAACCGCAAGCCGCACAGTGGTTACAAAGTGATTTTCGTGCCCTTTGCGGCCGGTAAACCTGCGGGCATGCCGATCGACGTGCTGACCGGCTTTCTCAACGCCGACGAAAAAGCCATGGGCCGGCCGGTGGGCGTGGTGATCGACAAGCAGGGGGATTTGTTGGTGGCTGATGATGTAGGCAACAAGGTTTGGCGGGTGTCGGGAAAATAGGCCTTCTAATCAAGAGCCGCCCTCACCCTCTCCCTACGCAGAGGCTTGCGGTGAGGGGCTCTTGCCTTACGGCAACCGTGCCAGATGCTGCTCGTTCGGCAGCACCCGCTTGGCATTCAAATAGGCTTTTTGCCAGTAGGCCTTGTTCAGGCTGTCCAGCTTGACCGTACCGCCCGTGGCCGGCGCATGTACAAAGCGACCTTCGCCTACGTAAATACCGGCGTGGCTGACCTGAGAGCCACCATTGGTGGCAAAGAACAGCAGGTCACCGGTTTGCAGCTTGTCCTGGCCGATGTTCTGCGCCTGCATCACGATCATCTCGCGCGTGGTGCGCGGCAACGAAATGCCCGCAGCGTCGTTGTACACGTACTTGATCAGGCCACTGCAATCAAAGCCTGAGTCCGGGGTGTTGCCGCCCCAACGATAAGGCGTGCCGACCAGCCCCAGGGCGCGAAACAGTACGTCTGCGGCGATCGGCGAAGTTTCTTCGGGGTGGCTAATAAATACGACCGGCTTTTGCGCCACAGGAGCTGGCGGGGTGCGGCTGGCGCAGGCACTGAGCAGTGCTGCTAAGGTGAGGAGAGCAACGCGGGCCATGGTCGACATAAACAGAATGTTCCTGATTCTGGATACGGCAACTCAGGCCGCGAAACCCAAAGCCGCGACAGGGAGGACCCTCGCGGCTTCAGGAATTTAACAATGCGACTGAATTCTAGCTCTTAGCAGCCAAACTTCAAGTAAGACATTAACTTTACTTGCGGGCGACTACGCTCGCAGGAGCCATCGCCAGGGCGCGCTTGGCTTCAATAAAGGTCTTGCTCCAGTAGCTGTCACCCAGGTTATCAATCCGCACACCACCGCTGCGGCGGCTGCTGGAGTGAATAAACTGGTCATCACCCAGGTAAATCCCGGCATGGCTCACACGGCCACGACCATTGGTGCTGAAGAACAGCAGATCACCTGGTTTCAAATTATTTCGTGCGACCAGCGGTGCTTTAACGTTGATCATTTCACGGGTCGAACGCGGCAATTGCATGCCGGCTTCTTCCTTGAACAGATAGCCGATAAAGCCGCTGCAATCGAAGCCAGCTTCAGAGGTGCCGCCAAAACGGTAACGGGTACCGATCAAGGACATGCCGCGCTCAAGAATGCTGTCAGCCAGAGCTGGCAATTCGTAAGGCTTGCTGTTGGCAGAAAACTCAGCCAGTTCTTTTTCGGTTGCCAGTTCTTCCTGATAAAGAGCGGAAGTTTGCGAGACCGAAGATGACTTTTGAACCTGAGCCTGGACTACTTGCTGCGACACTGGCGTGTGGGCAGCGCAACCAAACAACAGGGTAACGAGTGCGAGGGGCACGAGGGGTGCGAAGCGCTTTAGCATGGGCACGACCGTGGCTTATTAGAAAAAGTAGCCGCGACTATGCCTTCTATGATCCTCATTTGCAAATTCAATCGATCTAAATGTGACTTGAGGGTTTTGTCGTGACATCTAAGGCTTTACACCCTTGACGATAGATTTTGCGTAAACAGCCCTTGGGCCGCGCAGGATTTCTGGCGCCTGAAAACCGCCAAAAAGGCTGCAGACCGCTGTTTTAAAAGGGGAAGTTACCAGCCCAGGGTTTCTTTTAGAAAGGGAATGGTCAACTTGCGCTGCGCCTGCAAGGACGCCTGATCAAGCCGCTCGAGCAAATCAAACAATGCACTCATGCTACGGGTGCCGCGCGTGAGAATGAAATGCCCGACTTCGTCGGTCAGGTGCAGGCCACGGCGTGATGCACGCAGTTGCAGGGCACGCAGTTTGTCTTCATCAGACAGGGGGCGCATCTGGAAAACCAGCGCCATGGTTAGCCGGGACTTGAGGTCCGCCAGCTTGATCGGCAATTCACGGGGCGAGGTAGAAGCTGCAATCAGCAGGCGCCTACCACTGTCACGCAACCGATTGAACAGGTGGAACAGCGCCTCTTCCCAGTCAGCACGCCCGGCTACGGCCTGAAGGTCATCCAGGCAGACCAGTTCGTACTGCTCAAGGTTATCGAGGATTTCAATGCCGCGATCCAGCAACTCGGCCAGAGGCAGATAAACCGCCGGCTCGCCCATCTGCTCAAAACGCAGGCAAGCGGCCTGCAGCAGATGCGTACGCCCCACGCCATGCTTGCCCCACAGGTAAATCAGGCTTTCGGTCCAGCCGGCGTCGGCTTCGCACAGACGTTCGACATAGCCGAGTGCAGCGGCATTGGCGCCTGGATAGTAATTTATGAAGGTAGCGTCATCACGCAGACGCACACCTAGGGGCAGCTGAATCGGTTTCATGCTGACTGAACAGTTCAAACGAACCGTTAGTGGCCTCTGTGTAAGGTTTGAAAAGTTTATACCCGTGTCGCCGGGCACACAATGTAACAGACCACGAGCAAAATCAAAGGTTTGCGTTAAGGTCTTGGATTGATTGGGCTTTTTATCACGACTGCAAGCGGCCTCGTCTGCACAAAAAAGGCGGGATCGCCTCGCGACGACCCCGCCCCGTCACAGCACCCGACCTACAGCTGCGGGTCTTCACTGCCTTTATAGACCTGGGAATCCTTGTACATATCCTGCACATGACGTACCAGCACCATGATCACCGCCGCCACCGGCAGCGCCAGCAACACACCGGTAAAGCCGAACAGCTCACCGCCGGCCAGAATCGCGAAGATCACCGCCACCGGGTGCATACCGATCTTGTCACCCACCAGCAAGGGTGTAAGCACCGTCCCCTCCAGCGCCTGACCGACCATAAATACCGCCACGATGCCGAGCATCGGGTACAGATCCCCGCCAAACTGGAACAAACCGGCGACCAACGCCGCACCGATACCGACAATAAAGCCCATATACGGCACGATGGCCGCCACACCCGCCATCAGGCCGATCAACAGCCCCAGCTCAAGGCCGACCAGCATCAGGCCCGCCGAGTAGATCACCCCCAGCGCCAGCATCACCAGCAACTGCCCGCGCACAAACGCGCCGAGCACGTCGTGACACTCCTTGGCCAGCGACACGATCTGATCTGCCCGGGCCCGTGGCAACAAGCCGCGAATCTTGGCCATCATGATGTTCCAGTCACGCAACAGGTAGAACGCCACCACCGGAATCAGCACCAGATTGGCAAGGAATCCGATCAAAGCCAGGCTGGATGCCGTCGCCTGGGACAAGACAATTCCGACAATGTCAGTGGCCTGCCCCATATGCTCGGTGATCGCTGCCTTGATCTTGTCGAACTTCCAGAAACTGTCACTCAAACCGAACTTGGCCTGCACCCACGGCATTGCCGTGTGCTGCAACCAGTCGAGTATCTGCGGTGCCAACTGATAGAGCTTCAACAGCTGCTTGGCCAGCAGCGGTACCAGCACCAGCAACAATGTCATCAAAATGACAGTGAACACGGTAAAGACCGCAACCACGCCCCAGGTTCTTGAAAGCCCGAACCTTTCCAGCCGGTCGACCACAGGGTCGAACATATAGGCCAGGACGATTGCGACCAGAAAAGGCGTGAGTATCGGATGCAGGAAATACACAAAAAGGGCGAACCCCAGCGCCACGCCCCACCACACCCACCGTCGCGAATCAGCCATGAGCCACCCCATCCTTATATAAAGAAGACATCAACCTACCAGCGGAACCGCAACTGTGCGGCCGGTGCAGCAGCAACGCCAGGCGCTTGTCCTGCATCAGTCACGGCGGAGACCTGCTCCGCCGGTACTTCCTGCAACTGCGCCAGCCCCAGTTGCGAACGCAACTGCTCGGCGCTGCCGTTCACCTGATACACAATACGATCACCGTCGACACGCTTAAGTTGCGCGCCAAACGGCTCAAGTAAGTGCCCCAACTGGGCGTAGCGCTGCAGCGTCATGCCCTGCACCTCCAGCAACTGCTCCGAGGACACCCCCGGTTTGACCGCATAACGTGGGGCCAGACGCTCGCTCACGGCCAACATCACGGCATCTGCCAGGGCTGCCTGATCCGGTGCCTGAGCGCTGCCCTGCTCCTGCTGGTCACCGACCCACAGGCGCCACGTTGCAGTCCACTTGCCATCATCTTCACGGGCATGCACGGCCAGCAGGGCATCAGCCCCGTAACGCTCGGAAGCGTCCTTCAATGGAGCAGGGTTGCTGCCCTCAAGGTTTTCCGCCGTACCTACCAGTTGTTCACTCAAATCTGCCAGCGGCAAGCGCAATGGCAAGCCACGATGCTGCGCTGCGCGACGCAAAGGTTCGGCCACGGACTGACCATCGCCGACCAGACTCGAACCCTCGACCGAGTCATTCAGCCACCAGCCGAGCAACGCTGGACGATTGCTGCCCCACAGTGACAAACCAGCCTGGCGCAAGGCGCGATCAGTGCTGACCGGATCGAAATCGACCTGCAGGCTTTCCGGCGGGCCGGCGTCATAGCCAAACCGGCTGATGATTTGCTGCGGGTCCTTGCGAATCGCCTCAAGCCCGGGGCTTTGCAGCGCCTTGGCATCCCCGGTCAAACGCAGCACCAGGGTCTCCAGGGCTTTTTGCGTGGCCTGGGTACGCTCATCCGGCGACTGGCTGGCGACCGGCTCGCGCACCTGATACAGACCCGTCAGAATTTCGGCATGACTGGCCAGGCTAAAAAAAGATAAACAGCCGACAGCTAAAAATTGGCTAAGACGCATGAAAGATTCCCGATGACAAAAAGCAGCCTGATTAAGGACGCCATAAAAACACTCGAACAGACTTCAGACACGGCCACAGCCAAATCATTCACGTCTGAATCGCGTTTTCACGCGGTCATAAAAACTCAAAACATATTGGCTATACCTTATACAGGCCCGCGCCCGGACCCAAGTACGACTAAAAAAGGTTTTTTTCGACAGATATAACCCTGCCTGTCGGCCCGAGGATGGCCGCTGCCCTTCAAGCCTGATAAAATCGCGCGCCTTCGCAGACCGGCAACAGCCGGGCACCGTGCAAATGCTCTGCAGCACTCAAAGAGCACTGGCAAGCCTGCCCCCTGAACTCGGTCGATACCCCCGAACCCCCCCTAAAGGCCTGGATTATGAGCAAGCAACCATCCCTGAGCTACAAAGACGCCGGTGTAGACATCGACGCCGGTGAAGCATTGGTCGAACGCATCAAGAGCGTGGCCAAGCGCACTGCACGCCCGGAAGTGATGGGCGGCCTCGGCGGTTTTGGCGCCCTCTGCGAAATTCCGGCTGGCTACAAGCAGCCTGTTCTGGTTTCCGGCACTGACGGCGTCGGCACCAAGCTGCGCCTGGCCCTGAACCTGAACAAGCACGACAGCATCGGTATCGACCTGGTTGCCATGTGCGTCAATGACCTGATCGTATGCGGCGCCGAGCCTCTGTTCTTCCTTGACTACTACGCCACCGGCAAGCTCAACGTTGAAACCGCAACCCAAGTGGTTACCGGTATCGGCGCTGGCTGCGAACTGTCCGGTTGCTCGCTGGTTGGCGGCGAAACCGCTGAAATGCCAGGCATGTACGAAGGCGAAGACTACGACCTGGCCGGCTTCTGCGTTGGCGTTGTAGAAAAATCCGAAATCATCGACGGCTCCAAGGTAGCTGCCGGTGATGCCCTGCTCGCCTTGCCGTCCTCGGGCCCGCACTCCAACGGCTACTCGCTGATCCGCAAGATCATCGAAGTGTCGGGTGCCGACATCGAAAACATCCAGCTCGACGGCAAGCCACTGACCGACCTGCTGATGGCGCCGACCCGCATCTACGTCAAGCCGCTGCTCAAGCTGATCAAGGAAACCGGCGTGGTCAAGGCCATGGCCCACATCACCGGTGGCGGCCTGCTCGACAACATCCCGCGCGTGCTGCCAAAAGGTGCACAAGCGGTGGTTGACGTTGCCAGCTGGCAGCGCCCTGCCGTCTTCGACTGGCTGCAAGAAAAAGGCAACGTGGACGAGCACGAAATGCACCGCGTGCTGAACTGCGGTGTGGGCATGGTGATCTGCGTGGCTCAGGCCGACGTTGAAACCGCGCTGAACGTACTGCGTGAAGCGGGCGAGCAGCCTTGGGTTATCGGCCAGATCGCAACCGCCGCTGAAGGCGCTGCGCAAGTTGAGCTGCAAAACATCAAGGCGCACTAATGCCTGATACCTGTGATGTAGTGGTGCTGCTTTCCGGCACCGGCAGCAACTTGCAGGCCTTGATCGACAGCGATGACGTCAAGGCCAGCCCGGCAACAATCCGCGCGGTGATCTCCAACCGCGCTGATGCCTACGGCCTGCAACGCGCCAAAGACGCGGGTATCGATACCCGCGTACTGGATCACAAGGCATTCGAGGGCCGCGAGGCCTTCGATGCTGCACTGATCGAAGTCATCGACGAATTCAAACCGCAACTGGTGGTTCTGGCCGGCTTCATGCGCATCCTCAGCGCAGATTTCGTGCGTCACTATCAGGGTCGCCTGCTCAATATCCACCCTTCGCTGTTGCCCAAATACAAAGGCTTGCACACGCATCAACGGGCGCTGGAAGCGGGCGATGGCGAACACGGCTGCAGCGTTCACTTTGTGACCGAGGAACTCGATGGCGGGCCTCTGGTCGTACAGGCAGTGATACCGGTAGAGTCCGATGACTCGCCGCACAGTCTGGCGCAACGGGTTCACGCCCAGGAACACCGGATTTATCCGCTTGCAGTGCGCTGGTTTGCCGAAGGTCGCTTGTCACTTGACGAGCAAGGCGCATTATTGGACGGTCAATTACTTGCGGCCAGCGGCCACTTGATACGAACCTAGGAGAACTTATGCGTCGTGCCCTGCTTCTTGCCCTTAGCCTGCTGGCTATACCAGCAGTCCAAGCGGCCGATCTTCAGCCTTTCAAGGCCAGCTACACCGCCGACTGGAAACAGTTGCCCATGAGCGGTTCAGCCGAGCGCAGCCTGACCAAGAGCGACAATGGCATCTGGACCTTGAACTTCAAGGCATCGATGCTGGTGGCCAGCCTGAACGAAGAAAGCACCCTCAAGATCGAGAAAAACACGCTGATCCCGCTCACCTACCACTTTGAACGTGGCGGCCTGGGCAAAGCGAAAAAGATCGATCTTGATTTCGACTGGGCGGCCAAAATGGTCACCGGCACTGATCAGGGCGACGCAGTCAAAGTGCCTTTGCTCAGCGGCATGCTCGACAAGTCTACCTATCAGCTGGCACTGCAGCGTGACGTAGAAACCGGAAAGAAGTCCATGAGCTATCAGGTCGTTGATGGTAACGACGTGGACACCTATGACTTCCGCGTGATCGGCCCTGAAGTGGTTGAAACCAAGGCAGGCAAGGTCGACGCGATCAAGGTTGAGCGCGTACGCGATCCAACACAGAACAAGCGCATCACCGAAATGTGGTTCGCCAAGAACTGGGGTTCGCTGCTGGTCAAGCTGCGTCAGGTCGAAAAAGACGGCAAGGAATACAACATCATGCTGCTGGACGGCACGGTGGATGGCAAACCGGTCAAGGGCAACTAAGCGACACGCCTTTAGCAGCCAGCCTCAAAAAACCTCGCTTCGGCGAGGTTTTTTTGGTTTTGAGCCCTAAAAACATGAAACTTTTGTCATAAAACTATCAGCCAGATCCGTAAACACCCCGGTTTTCAAGGGCTGCAGGGTTTTGGACTTTTTAACAAGATGACAGCGCGACAATCAGCTATTTACTTAGGAAGCTAACAAATTCTATAAAGAAGTCCTGCGACGCCTTGCCGCAGGCCCTCATCAGAATTTGGAGCAAGCAGATGACTATCAAAGTAACTGAGCGCGACGATTCACGTATGTTCCACCAGCTGGTAGCCCATGGTGTTCACCTGTGGGATGTGCATCAAGAAGACATACTGGTTGGCATGTTCCACCGCGAGAGCGACGCTCACAGCTACAAGGCTGAGCTGGAAAAGCTGGAAGCGCAGAAACGCCAGGCCTGATTGACAGAAACTGTAGTCGCTGCCGAGGTACGCAGGCTGCGAGGGGCCATACAACTTCCCCCAAGAGCTCGCAGCCTGCGTGCCTCGGCAGCGACTACAGATCACACCATTACAAGGAGGACGCGGTTACCACATCAGGTCATCAGGAATCTGATAGGCCGCGTACGGATCGTCTTCTTCCGGGGTTTTCGGCTCGACCAGGATGTTCAACTGCACAATCCGGCGCGGATCGCGCTCCTGGATCTTCAGCGCAGCTTCACGCGGGATGACTTCGTAGCCACCCTGGTGCTGCACGATCGCCAGCGAGCCATTGGCCAGCTTGTTGCGCATCAATGTGTTGACCGACAGGCGCTTGACCTTTTTGTCATCAACGAAGTTGTAGTAGTCCTCAGTGGTCAGCTTGGGCAGACGCGACACTTCGATCAATTGCTTGATCTGCGCAGCACGGGCTTTTTGCTCGACCTTCTCCTGCTGCTGACGGTTCAGCTCCTGGTCGCGCTTGACCTTCTCGGCCTTGGCTTCGGCAGCCAGACGCTGCTGGGTGTCATCCAGCTCGATCTGCCCCTTGTGGGCCAGACGCTGCTGCTTCTGTTTTTCTTTGCCGGCCTGCTTGGCCTGCTTCTCGTTGACCAGTCCGGCTTTGAGCAACTGGTCGCGTAGGGAAATGCTCATCTACTTACTCACTTAGGCAAACTCAGCCGCAGCTGGGCAAATTCTTTTCCTGGCGCTTGGCTTCGCCCCACAGGGCGTCCAGGTCTTCAAGGGTGCAACTTTCAATGGGACGCAGGGTATCGCGCAATGCCTGCTCGATAAACCGGAAACGTCGATCAAATTTTGCATTGGCGCTACGCAAGGCGGTTTCAGGGTCCACTTCAAGATGACGGGCCAGGTTGACCACGGAAAACAACAGGTCACCGATTTCGTCGCGGATGGCTGCCGAATCGTTATCGGCCATGGCCTCAAGTACTTCATCCAGCTCTTCGCGCACCTTGTCCAGCACCGGCAAGGCTGCTGGCCAGTCAAAACCGACCTGAGCCGCGCGCTTTTGCAGCTTGGCCGCCCGCGACAATGCCGGCAGGGCTACTGGTACATCATCAAGCAAGGACAACTGCTCGGGGGCTGCAGATTTTTCTGCACGCTCTTCGGCCTTGATCTGGTCCCAGCGCAGCTTTACCTGCTCTTCGCTCAAGCGCGGTACATCCAGCGGCGCATACAGATCACCGGTAGGGAACACATGGGGATGACGGCGGATCAGCTTGCGGGTGATGCTGTCGATCACCCCGGCAAACTCAAAACGGCCTTCTTCACGGGCCAGTTGGCTGTAATACACCACCTGGAACAGCAAATCGCCGAGCTCGCCCTGCAGGTGCTCGAAGTCGCCCTGCTCGATCGCGTCTGCGACTTCGTAGGCTTCCTCAAGGGTATAAGGCACGAGGCTGGCATATGTCTGCTTGATATCCCACGGGCAGCCGTACTGCGGGTCACGCAGGCGGGCCATGAGGTGAAGCAAGTCGTCGAGGTTGTACATCTGTAATCCTTTGGCCGAAACCTGTAGTCGCTGCCGCAGGCTGCGATGGGTTGCGTAGCGACCCCGCTTTACAAAGCGAAGGTCCTTCGGCCCTTATCGCAGCCTCGTACCTCGTCAGCGACTACAGGTTATCTTGCTTCACTGCGCCCGATCCGGCGGGTTTCAATAATGTTCGGCAGTTGCGAAATACGCCCCAGCAAACGCCCCAGCGCGTCCAGGCCCGGGATCTCGATGGTCAAGGTCATCAACGCCGTGTTGTTTTCCTTGTTCGAGCGGGTATTGACCGCCAGTACGTTGATCCGCTCGTTGAGCAGCACCTGGGAAACGTCACGCAGCAAGCCCGAACGATCGTAGGCACGGATCTCGATATCGACCGGATACGTCGAGACCGGGATCGGCCCCCAGTTGACCTGAATCATCCGCTCCGGCTCGCGGCTGCCCAGTTGCAGCACCGAGGCGCAATCCTGACGGTGAATGCTTACGCCACGGCCCTGGGTGATGTAACCGACAATCGCATCGCCCGGCAGCGGCTGGCAGCACCCGGCCATCTGGGTCAGCAGGTTGCCGACGCCTTCTATCTGGATGTCCCCGCGCTTGCCGGGCTTGTAGCCCGTGGCCTTGCGCGGTATCAACTCCATCTGCTCGCTGCCGCGCTCGGGCTCGACCTGCTGCTGCGCCAGATTGATCAGTTGCGCCAGACGCAAGTCACCCGCACCGAGCGCCGCGTACATGTCCTCGGCGGTGCGCATGTTGGCCTTATCGGCGAGCTTCTCGTAATCCACCGCAGGCAGGCCCAAACGGCCGAGTTCGCGCTCAAGCATGGTTTTGCCGGCAGCAACGTTCTGATCACGCGCCTGCAACTTGAACCAGTGGACGATCTTCGCCCGCGCCCGCGAGGTGGTGACATAGCCCAGATTCGGGTTCAGCCAGTCGCGGCTCGGCGTACCGTGCTTGCTGGTGATGATCTCGACCTGCTCACCGGTCTGCAGGCTGTAGTTGAGCGGTACGATGCGCCCGTTGATCTTTGCACCACGGCAGTTGTGGCCGATTTCGGTGTGCACCCGGTAGGCGAAGTCCAGCGGCGTCGCGCCTTTGGGCAAGTCGATGGCATGCCCGTCCGGGGTGAAGATGTAAACCCGGTCCGGCTCGATATCGACGCGCAACTGATCGGCCAACCCGCCGATATCGCCCAGTTCTTCATGCCATTCCAGCACCTGGCGCAGCCACGAAATTTTCTCTTCGTACTGGTTGGACCCGGCCTTGACGTCGGTGCCCTTGTAGCGCCAGTGCGCACAAACCCCCAGCTCGGCCTCTTCGTGCATGGCGTGGGTGCGGATCTGCACCTCAAGCACCTTGCCTTCGGGCCCGATCACGGCGGTGTGCAGCGAGCGGTAGCCGTTCTCCTTGGGGTTGGCAATATAGTCGTCGAATTCCTTCGGGATATGCCGCCACAGCGTGTGAACGATACCCAGCGCGGTGTAGCAATCGCGCATCTCCGGAACCAGCACCCGTACCGCACGCACGTCATAGATCTGGCTGAAGGCCAGGCCCTTGCGCTGCATTTTGCGCCAGATCGAGTAGATGTGCTTGGCCCGGCCGCTGATATCGGCGTCCGTTACCCCGGTGGCTTCCAGCTCGGTACGCAGCTGGTTCATCACATCGCTGATAAAACGCTCGCGGTCGAGGCGGCGCTCATGCAGCAAGGTGGCAATCTGTTTGTACTGCTCGGGCTCCAGATAGCGGAAGGACAAGTCCTCCAGCTCCCACTTGATGTGGCCGATGCCCAGGCGGTGCGCCAGTGGCGCATAAATATCGAATACCTCGCGGGCGACGCGGTTGCGTTTTTCGTCCGGGGCATTTTTGACCGCGCGAATCGCGCAGGTACGCTCAGCCAGCTTGATCAGTGCCACGCGCACGTCATCAACCATGGCAACCAGCATCTTGCGCAGGTTCTCGACCTGGCCCTGGGTGCCCAGTACCATCGATTGGCGCGGGCTGAGGCTGGCGCTGATGGCGGCCATGCGCAACACGCCATCAATCAGCTTGGCCACCACCGGACCGAAGCGTTGGCTGACGGCAGGCAACAGCACCTGCCCTTCGCGCACGCAACGATAAAGAATCGCGGCAACCAGAGAGTCCTGATCCAGTTTCAGATCGGCCAATATTTCGGCGATTTCCAACCCGGTACGAAAGCTCGAAGTGCCTTCAGCCCACAGGTTTTTCGCCGCATTGGCTTGTTGTTCAGCCTCGCGCGCAAATTCGCACGCTTCTTTCAAGGCTTCACGGTCAAGCGCCACATCGACACTCACCGCATGATCGAGCCATGCCTCGAGGTTGAGACTGCCGTCGGTGTTGATCGGCTGGTGTGCTCTGACCTGTACCATCTTGCTTACCTTCCCTACAGCGCAGGTTCAATGCGCCGAAATCACAGGCCCTGATCCCAACCGCGCGCTACAGGGCATAGCGGCGCGGGTTGCGGGCCCGTCGAAATAGACAGACATCCTAGTCTGCTTCAAATAACGCCATCGCCTCGACATGCGCTGTTTGCGGGAACATGTCGAGGATTGCGGCACGTTTTAACCGGTAACCCTGTTTCATCAATTCAACCGTGTCACGCGCCAGCGTGGCCGGGTTGCACGACACATACACCAAACGTTTGGCACCCAGGCCAGACAACTTGCGCACCACTTCATAAGCACCGTCGCGAGGCGGGTCGAGCAGTACGGCATTGAAGCCGGCTTTGGCCCAGGTCGCATCCACCAATGGCTGCGACAGGTCGGCCTGAAAAAACACTGCATTATGCAGGCTGTTACTGACCGCGTTTTGCGCTGCGCGTTCGACCATGGTCGCAACACCTTCTACAGCCACAACTTCTCGAGCTTTTTGTGCCAGTGGTAAAGCGAAGTTACCCAGCCCACAGAACAAGTCAAGAATCCGTTCGTCAGCTTGTGGCGCAAGCCACTTTATGGCTTGAGCAACCATCGCTTCGTTGACGCCAGCATTGACCTGGACAAAATCCCCGGGGCGATACGCCAGTTTCAAACCCCAGGTTTCCAGACGATAGCCCAAGCTCTGAGTCAAATCGACCGGCTGTGGCTCACCTTCACCCTGCAGCCACAATTGGGCGTTATGGGTGATGCAAAAATCCTGCAGGACCTTCATGTCGGCATCGCTGAGCGGCGCCATATGACGCAGCAACACCGCGATGGCCGAGCCACTGAACAACTCGACATGGCCAAGAGCCTTGGGGTTGCCCAGTTGACGCAACATGGCGGGCAGCCCCGTCATGATAGGTTGCAAGGCCTGTACCAGAACCAAACAGTGATCAATGGCGACGATATCCTGGCTACCCGCAGCCCGAAAACCCACTTCCAGATGCTTGGCCCGCGCATCCCAACGCACCGCGATGCGCGCCCGGCGGCGATAGCCGAACTCGGGGCCGGTCAAAGGTGCTGCCCACTCTTGAGGTTCGACACCCGCCACGCGGGACAGTTGCTCGGCCAACATGCGCTGTTTCAGTGCAAGCTGCTCTTCATGGGGCAAATGCTGCACGCTGCAACCGCCGCACTTGCTTGCATGGACACAGGGTGCCTCGCGACGGATCTCGCTGGCCTTGAAAACACGCTCGGTACGCGCCTCAACGACTTTGCCGTGGGCGCCCAGCACCCGCGCTTCAACTTCTTCACCCGCCAACGCACCCGCGACAAACCAGGTACGCCCTTCAATAAAGGCAATACCGCGGCCGTCATTGGCCAGGCGCTCGATATTCAAACGCTGTTTCTTGCCCGTGGGCACTTGCGCAGCCTTGGTGCCGCCAGCAGGCTGGAAGCGCAGGCCTCTCTCTTGCTTGGCCATCAGTTGGGCGCGTCGTAGATGCCGGTCGACAGATAACGGTCGCCCCGGTCACAAATGATCGCGACCATCACCGCGTTTTCGACTTCCTGGTTCAGACGCAGCATGGCTGCTACCGCCCCGCCCGAGGACACACCACAGAAAATGCCTTCTTCACGGGCCAGGCGGCGGGTGACGTCTTCGGCTTCGCGCTGGGCCATGTCGACGATGCGATCTACGCGGTCAGCCTGGTAAATCTTGGGCAGATACTCGGTCGGCCAGCGACGGATACCCGGAATGGCAGAGCCTTCCATCGGTTGCAAACCGACGATCTGCACCCCCGGATTTTGCTCCTTGAGGTAGCGCGACACGCCCATGATGGTGCCAGTGGTGCCCATCGAACTGATGAAGTGGGTGATCGTACCGTCGGTCTGACGCCAGATTTCAGGGCCGGTGCCGGTGTAGTGCGCCTCGGGGTTGTCACCGTTGGCGAACTGGTCGAGCACCTTGCCCAGGCCCTTGGCCTGCATCTGGTCGGCCAGGTCACGAGCACCTTCCATGCCCTCTTCCTGGCTGACCAGGATCAGCTCGGCACCATAGGCAGTCATCGCCGCCTTGCGCTCGGCGCTGGAGTTGTCGGGCATGATCAGGATCATCTTGTAGCCCTTGATCGCAGCGGCCATGGCCAGGGCAATCCCGGTATTGCCCGAGGTGGCTTCGATCAGGGTATCGCCGGGCTGGATCTGGCCGCGCGCTTCGGCGCGGGCAATCATCGACAGAGCCGGACGGTCCTTGACCGAGCCTGCAGGATTATTCCCTTCGAGCTTGAGCAACAAGGTGTTGGTGGTGTTTCCAGCCAGGCGCTGCAAGCGCACCAGCGGAGTGTTGCCGACGCAATCGGCGATAGTTGGGTACTGCAATGTCATGGCGTATTCGCAATCCAGACCGCGGGGCCGCACATCATACCGACAAACGCCCGGAGCCCATATCACGCAAAGTACGGTGCTTATGGTTAAAGGCTATAAGCGCCGCAAGCCCATCACAATAATTCCTGTGGGAGCCGGGCTTGCCCGCGATGCTGACACCGCGGTCTGTCAGGTAAACGGGCTGATGCCCTCGTGGGCAAGCCCGCTCCCACAGGGATGTATAAACAGCGGCGGCCTGAGCGTTTACGCGATATGTCCTGCCGGCAGGCGAACATGCACCCGCAACCCGCCCCCATGGTTCTCGGCCCATAAACTGCCACCCTGCAGACGCAGGGCATTGCGCGCAATGCTCAACCCCAGACCGAAACCGCCATCACCCGGCCGCGAACCGTCGAGCCGGGTAAAGGGCGCAAAAATCCGCTCCAGTTCTTCAGGGGCCACGCCACCGCCCTGATCGTCGAGCCATAAATGCCACATGTCGCCTTCGCGCTGGCCGCTGAGGCTGACGATGCCGTCTGGCGGTGAATGGCGGATGGCGTTGCGCAAAATGTTCTCCAGCGCCTGGGCCAGGCTGTTGAGGTGCCCGCGCACCCAGCAATGCTCATCCACCCGGCAAGGCAGCCGCGATTGCGGCCAGCCACTTTCAAAGCGGGCATTTTCGGTGAGCATCTCCCACAACGCCTGCACCTGGATATCTTCCACCGGCAGCGGCCCGCGCTCGGCGTCCAGCCAGGCCAATTGCAGGGTGTCCTCGACCAGCCGCTGCATGCCGTCGACTTCGCGACTCAAACGCTCGCGCAAGGCCTCAACTCCTTGCTCACTGTCACAAGCCACCCGCAAGCGGCTCAAGGGCGTGCGCAGCTCATGGGACAGATCACGAAGCAATTGCTGCTGTTGCGACACCGTGCTCTGCAAACGCTCGGACATTTGATCGAACGCCCGCGCCAGCTCGCCCAGCTCATCCTGACGGCTGGTGGTCTGGCTCGACAGCCTTGCCCCCAACTGATCGGCCCGCCAGGCGTTGGCCTGCTCGCGCAGATGGTTGAGCGGCACGATCAGCACGCGGTACAGGCCCACGCACAGCAACAGCGTGAGCAAACCCGGAATCACGCCATTGGTAACAATGCGCCAGACCACCTGGGAGCGCCCCGGCATGAAGCGCTGCGGCAACTCGATGACCAGGCTGCCCATGGACGGGTCCCGGGGAAATGGCACCTTGATCCACGGCCGTGCCGTCTTGATATGGCTGATGGGCCAGTCCAGGCCGCGCAAAAAGGTCAGGCGCTCACTTTCACGATCACTCAGCGGGTAGCTGCTCAGTGATTGCAGGTCCTGGCCAATCACCCCGACCCAGCCGGGTTCCTTGTGGCCCATGGCTTGCAGCCACTGGTCGACCCCGGTTTGCTGGCCGGTCTCCCAGGCGCGCTCGGCTTCACCGGCATAGCGCACCAGCGTGCCATGGGCCTGTTCGGACAAGAACCCGGTGCGTTTGTCCATGTAACGGCCCCAGGACCAACTGAGCCAGATCATCAACAAACAGAACACCACCAGCAAACAGGCCAGTTTCCAGAACACCGAGTTTTTGCCGGGCACCTTACAAGGCATCACTGGCGCTCAGCACATAGCCCTTGCCCCACACCGTGCGCACTTCGCGCTGGTGGTAGCCGATGGTCTTGAGTTTGCGCCGGATCTGGCTGATATGCATGTCCAGGCTACGATCGTGGGCGGCATAGCCGCGTTGCAAGACCTGCTGATAGAGGAACGCCTTGCTCAGCACCTCGTCGGCATTACGCTGCAAGGTGTCGAGCAGGCGGAATTCGCTACGGGTCAAGCCGGCCCATTGCTCGCCACAGCGCACATCACTGCTGTCTTCATCAAACAACAAACCGCTTTCGGGCGCTGGCAGCTGTGCGATACCGGCACCCGGCATGCGATCCAGAGCCACGCGACGCAAGATGGCCTGAATGCGCACCCGCAGCTCGGCCATGCTGAAGGGCTTGGGCAGGTAATCATCGGCGCCCAGCTGGAACCCGCTGATGCGGTCGGCCTCGGCGCCCAGCGCCGACATCAGAATCACCGGCAAAGCGTGGGTCTGGCGCAGTTGCGTAAGTACCTGCAAGCCGTTCATGCCGGGCAGCAGGATATCCATCAGGACCACGTCGAAGTGTTCCTGCCGGGCCCGGGCCAGACCCTCCTGGCCATTCTGGCACCAGATCACGTCGAAGCCGCAGCGCACCAGTTGCTCGTGCAGGTAGGCGCCCAGAACAGGATCGTCTTCGATGGTCAAAAGGCGCGAAGGGCTAACAGCTACGGGATTCATTAGCGTCTGCAAGTAATTCTCAATCGTTGATTATTCAAGATTGAGCCCCTGCGGGCAACCGGCATGGGCTTTACCCGGTCTGATAAACAGAAATTGAGGGCAAATTTTCAAAGATTTGCCGGGCAGCATATGGCTACACTGCCACCTGATCCCGGCGGGATGCCCGGACCACTCTTAAAAGAATGCAGGGCTGGAGAGTTGCGTGCTTAAAAACCTCGGTATCAAAGGCCGCGTATTGCTGCTTACGTTATTGCCCGTCAGCTTGATGGCAAGCGTGCTCGGCGGCTATTTCACCTGGCTGCAACAGTCCGAGCTGCAATCACAACTGTTGCAACGCGGCGAAATGATTGCCGAACAACTCGCCCCGCTGGTGGCCCCCGCCATGGGCCGCCACGACACCGCTCTGCTGGCCCGTATCGCCACCGAATCCCTTGAACAACAGGATGTGCGCGCCGTCGCTTTCCTCAACGCCAACCACGAACCGCTGGCCCATGCCGGGCCGACCATGCTCAATCAGGCTCCGCTGGGCAGCAGTACCCATCTGCAGCAGCGCACCGACAACGATGCCACGCGCTATTTATTGCCAGTGTTTGGCCGCCATCGCAATCTGGCCGGGGATGTGATCCCCAACGAAGCCCATCGGCTGCTGGGCTGGGTCGAGCTGGAGCTGTCCCATAACGGCATGCTGCTGCGCAGCTATCGCAATCTGTTTGCCAGCCTGCTGTTGATCGTCACCGGGCTGGTGCTGACCACCCTGCTGGCCTTGCGCATGAGCCGCACCATCAATGCACCGCTGGGGCAGATCAAGCAAGCCGTGGCCCAGCTCAAGGACGGGCATCTGGAAACCCGCTTGCCGCCCCTGGGCAGCCACGAGCTGGACGAACTGGCCTCGGGCATCAACCGCATGGCCGAAACCCTGCACAATGCCCAGGAAGAACTGCAGCACAGCGTCGACCAGGCCACCGAAGACGTGCGCCAGAACCTCGAAACCATCGAAATCCAGAATCTGGAACTCGACCTGGCGCGCAAGGAAGCCCTGGAGGCCAGCCGTATAAAGTCCGAATTTTTGGCCAATATGAGCCACGAAATCCGCACTCCGCTCAACGGCATCCTCGGCTTTACCCACCTGCTGCAAAAAAGCGAGCTGACTGCGCGCCAGTTCGACTACCTGAACACCATTGAAAAATCGGCCGACAACCTGCTGGGCATCATCAACGAGATCCTCGATTTTTCGAAGATCGAGGCCGGCAAGCTGGTGCTCGATACCATCCCGTTCAATTTGCGCGACCTGCTGCAAGACACCCTGACCATTCTTGCCCCTTCGGCCCACGACAAGGGCCTGGAACTGGTCAGCCTGGTGTATCGCGACACCCCGCTGTCGCTGATAGGTGACCCGCTGCGGCTCAAGCAGATTCTCACCAACCTGATCAACAACGCGATCAAGTTCACCCGCGAAGGCACCATTGCGGTACGCGCAATGCTTGAAGACCAGGATGAAAACGAAACCGACGGCAGCGTGCAGCTACGTATCAGTGTGCAGGACACCGGCATCGGCCTCACCGCCCAGGATATCCGCGCCCTGTTCCAGGCCTTCAGCCAGGCCGACAACTCGCTGTCTCGCCAGCCCGGCGGCACCGGCTTGGGCCTGGTGATTTCCAAGCGACTGGTGGAGCAGATGGGCGGCGAAATCGGCGTTGAAAGCACGCCCGGCGAAGGCTCGGTATTCTGGATCAGCGTCCGGTTGCCCAAAGCCCGCGATGATATCGAAGACTTGCCCGGTGCACCGTTGCTGGGCCGGCGCGTGGCGATCCTGGAGAAACACGATCTGGCCCGCCAGGCCCTGCACCATCAGCTGGAAGACTGCGGCCTGGAAGTCACGCCTTGCACCACCCTGGAAAACCTCACCAACTGCGTGACCGGCGCCCACCAGACTGCCCAGGCAATCGACCTCGCCGTACTCGGGGTGACGGCCAATGACACCCCGCCCGAACGCCTCAACCAGCATATCTGGGACCTTGAGCACCTGGGCTGCAAAGTCCTGGTCCTGTGCCCGACCACTGAACAGGGGCTGTTCAACACGGTGGTGGACAACCCCCACAGCCAGTTGCAGGCCAAACCTGCCTGTACCCGTAAATTGCGCCGGGCCCTGGCCGATCTGATCAGCCCGCGACAAACCCGCAGCGAGCCGGGTGAGCCACTGGCCAGCCGCGCGCCGCGCATCCTGTGTGTCGATGACAACCCGGCCAACCTGCTGCTGGTGCAAACCCTGCTTGAAGGCATGGGCGCCAAGGTAACGGCGGCGGACAGCGGTTATGCCGCCATTGATGCGGTCAAGACGCAAGACTTCGATCTGGTGCTGATGGATGTGCAAATGCCCGGCATGGACGGGCGCGAGACCACGGAAGTCCTGCGCCAGTGGGAAAGCGAGCGCCACTGTACGCCGCTGCCGATTGTTGCGCTGACGGCCCACGCCATGGCCAACGAAAAACGCGCCCTGCTGCAAAGCGGCATGGATGACTACCTGACCAAGCCGATCAGCGAGCGGCAACTGGCTCAGGTGGTATTGAAGTGGACCGGGCTGGCCTTGCGCAATCAGGCCAGCGATCACCACCACGAACCGCCGCGCCACACCACACAACTGCCCGTACTCGATCACGATGAAGGGCTGCGCCTGGCGGCAGGCAAGGCGGATCTGGCCATCGACATGCTGGCCATGCTGCTGGCCTCGCTGGAGGCTGACCGTGATGCCATCCGCCAGGCCCGTGAAGCCAGGGACAACAACGCGCTGATCGAACGCGTCCACCGCTTGCACGGCGCAACCCGCTACTGCGGCGTACCGCAATTGCGTGCGGCCTGCCAGCGCAGCGAGACCCTGCTTAAGCAGGCAAGCCCCAACGCCGTCGCCGCTCTCGACGAGCTGGACCAGGCCATCACCCGTTTGGCCAAAGAAGCACGCAGTACTGCATAACCCGTAATTTTGTAGTCGCTGCCGAGGCACGAGGTTGCGATGGGCTGCAAAGCGGCCCCGCCCTTGAAGGTCCTGCGGCCCTTATCGCAGCCTCGTACCTCGTCAGCGACTACATTGTTCAGGCTCACACACCAAGGAAGACCCCATGCGCACGATTCTATTCAGCAGCCAGACCTACGACCGCGACAGCTTTACCGCAGCGGCACAAGATGACGGCAACGAGCTGCACTTCCAGCCGGCGCGCCTGACCCTGGACACCGCAGCGCTGGCCCATGACTACGAAGTGGTCTGCCCATTTATCAATGACGACCTCAGCGCCCCGGTACTGGAGCAACTCGCCGCCGGCAATACGCGGCTGATCGCCCTGCGTTCGGCCGGCTACAACCATGTCGACCTGCCCGCCGCCAAACGCCTGGGCCTGAGTGTGGTGCGCGTACCCGCATACTCGCCCCACGCCGTCGCGGAACATGCCGTGGCCCTTATCCTGGCGCTCAACCGCCGCTTGCACCGCGCCTACAATCGCACCCGCGAAGGCGACTTCACCCTGCACGGGCTGACCGGCTTTGACCTGGTGGGCAAAACCGTGGGGGTGGTCGGTACCGGCCAGATCGGCGCCACGTTCGGCAAGATCATGGCCGGGTTCGGCTGCAAGCTCATGTGTTTTGACCCGTACCCAAACGCCGAACTGCTGGCACTCGGGGCTCAGTATGTCAGCCTGCCCGAGCTGCTGGCCGGTTCGCATATCATCTCCCTGCACTGCCCGCTGACCGCTGACAACAAGCACCTGATCAACGCCGCCAGCCTGGCCACCCTCAAGCATGGCGCCATGCTGATCAACACCGGACGCGGCGCACTGGTCGACACTCCGGCACTGATCGAAGCACTGAAAAACGGTCAACTGGGCTATCTGGGCCTGGACGTCTACGAGGAAGAAGCCCAGTTGTTTTTCGAGGACCGCTCCGATCTGCCTTTGCAGGATGATGTGCTGGCACGGCTGCTGACCTTCCCCAATGTGATCATTACCGCCCATCAGGCGTTTCTGACCCGCGAGGCGTTGAATGCAATCGCCAGCACGACCCTGAGCAATATCGTGGCCTGGAAAAACGGCGTGGCGCAAAACCTGATCGAAGGTTGAGCCTGGACGTTGATGCCTGCGTGCTAGCATAGCGACTTACTTGGAGGACCCATGGTCGAACACGATTTTCGCTACAGCCTGCTTAACCCGCAGCACACCCTGATTGAATGCCGCGCTCTGGCGCCGGGCCTGTATCAAGTCACCGGCAACGGTGGTTCGATTCAAGCCGGTGACGTGCTGATTGTGTCCCTCAAAGGCAGCAAGACCTTGTCCATGCGCTTGAGCGTCGACAAGGTTCGTCACCTGATCAACCCGCGCGGCCAATGGGTTGCCGTGACCAAGGGGCCGGTTTTCGGCGAATTGGCGATTCATGAGTGGCAGGTCAACTGCGATGCTTGCGCCAAAGAACTGAAATTCGAGTTCGCGGTGGACGCCAAACTTGGCACCAAGGCCCAAAAGCCTGCAGCCACGGCGCGCATTGCCGAGCTGGGCTGGAGCACTGAAGGCAGCAAGCATGTGTGCCCGCAATGCCAAAAGGCCGCGCAATGAAGCAGCTGATCCTGCTGGCCGTACTGGGCGCAAGCCTGGCGGGCTGTGCGGGTGACCCGGTGAAGTTGCAGCAGAACCACACCTACATGCTGGAGTGGATCGGCGAACGACCGCTGATCGACAACAGCCACCTGACCGTTACCCTGGACGATGCTGGCCGGGCCTATGGCAGTGGCGGTTGCAATCACTGGTTCGCGCCCTACACCCTGGACGGCGACAAGCTGACCTTTGGTGGCGTGGGCAGCACCCGCAAGGCCTGTGCACCGGCGCTGATGGAGCAGGAACAGCGATTCTTCGAAGCCCTGCAAACCGTCCAGCGCTGGGACATTTCGCCGATCGAGCAGGTGCGCTTCTGGCCTGCCGAAGGCAAGCCGCTACGGCTTTGGTCTGAAGAAGGCTGATAGACGCCGCCCTCACCCCAACCCTCTCCCAAAGGGAGAGGGGGCTGATTGTTGGTGATATTGAAACCAAGCACGGTCAGTCCCCTCTCCCTCCGGGAGAGGGCTAGGGTGAGGGTTGCTCTTGCTCTTGGTTCTCAGGCCCCCCTGAGTTCCTTGATCTTGGCCAGCACCCCGGCCGCCGTCTGTTCGCCCATCAACGTTGCCCGCACCTTGCCCTTCTCATCCAGGATGTAGGTCACTGGCAGTGCTTCGCTGCGCGGCAGATCGAACACTTCAGCCGGATCCTGCGCCAGCACGGTAAAGGTGATGCCCAGCGCAGCACTCGCGTCGCTCAGCTCCTTGCCCTGCAACCCATCGAAATTGACCCCAAAAACGCCTACCGACTGCCCCTGCAGCTGTTTTTCCAGCGAGTTCAGTTCAGGAATCTCGAGGCGGCACGGGCCACACCACTCAGCCCAGTAATTGATGACCTTCCATTGTTTGTCCAGACGCTCAGACGCGATCTTCTGTCCGTGTTGATCGACCCCATAATCATTTCCGCAACCAGCCAGCAGTAATGTGGCAGTGACGGCAGCTACTGCCATGAGTCGCTTTAACATGTGTTGATCCTTCTCGGTGAATACAAACAAAAAGCCATTAGCGAGCGGCCATTTACCGCATACGGTTCAGGCGCGCCCGTCAGGCGGGTAGAATAGCCGCCACCTTACGCAAGATGCGACCCGCACATGACCGATCTGACGCTTTATCACAACCCGCGCTGCTCGAAATCGCGCGGTGCGCTCGAACTCCTTGAAGCCCGAGGCCTGACACCCACCGTGGTGCGCTACCTCGAAACGCCGCTGGACGCCCCGCAACTGCGCGACCTGCTGGCCAAGCTGAACATCAGCGCACGGCAACTGCTGCGCAGCGGCGAAGACGAGTACAAGGCCCTCAATCTGGCAGACAGCAGCCTCAGCGAAGCGCAACTGATCGACGCCATGGCCGCCCACCCCAAGCTGATCGAACGTCCGATTCTGGTCGCAGGTGAGCGCGCCGTGATTGGCCGTCCGCCGGAAAAAATCCTGGAGATCCTGCCGTGAGCGCGCCCTACATTCTGGTTCTGTTCTATAGCCGTAACGGTTCGACCAGTGAAATGGCCCGGCAAATCGCCCGCGGGATCGAGCAGGGTGGCCTTGAAGCGCGCCTGCGCACCGTGCCGGCCATTTCCGCCGAATGCGAAGCCGTGGCCCCGGCCATTCCGGACGAAGGTGCGATGTACGCCAGCCTCGACGACCTGAAGAACTGCTCGGGGCTGGCCCTGGGCAGCCCGACGCGCTTCGGCAACATGGCGGCGCCGCTCAAGTACTTTCTCGATGGCACCAGCAACCTGTGGCTGACCGGCGCACTGGTCGGCAAGCCGGCGGGTGTATTCACCTCCACCGCCAGCCTGCACGGCGGCCAAGAAAGCACCCTGCTGTCGATGCTGCTGCCGCTGATGCACCACGGCATGCTGGTCACCGGCCTGCCCTACAGCGAGTCGTCCTTGCTCCACACCACGGCCGGCGGCACCCCCTATGGCCCGAGCCATCACGCAGGTGCCGACGGCAAGCGCGGCCTGGACGAACACGAAATCGCCCTGTGCCGGGCCCTGGGCCAGCGTTTGGCGACTATCGCGTTGAAGCTGGAGAACGGTCGTGGCTAAAAAGCCAAAAGTGCTGCCGCCCATCGCGTGGCTGGAACCAC
Organism: Pseudomonas fragi; assembly: GCF_002269505.1. Lineage (GTDB taxonomy): Bacteria > Pseudomonadota > Gammaproteobacteria > Pseudomonadales > Pseudomonadaceae > Aquipseudomonas > Aquipseudomonas fragi_D. The sequence goes on from NZ_NQKQ01000021.1 coordinate 52,119, forward strand.
GCGTGCGGCTGATGCGCGTAGTAAGTCTGGCGTGCTTCTTTGGCCTGATCGGCTTGCTGTGCGTTTACTACCTGGGGTTTGCCGACCTGCACGGTGCCAGGCCGTGGGTGATCCTGCTGATCGAACTGGTGCCGTTGATGTTTGTGGTACCGGGCATGCTCATGGGCAGTCCGCGCGGGCACTCGTTCACCTGCTACGTGGTCAATCTGTACCTGATCAAGGGAGCGCTGGCGGCATTCGACCCGAACCGCCAGGTATTCGGCCTGCTGGAAATCGCCGCCAGCGTGGCGGTATTCGTCAGTGCTTTGCTGTATGTGCGCTGGCGTTACCAGCTGGATCGGCGCCTGAGCGGCGAGTGATGCAGCTGTTGTGGGAGCGGGCCTGCTCGCGAACGGCCTTCGCGAGCAGGCTCGCTCCCACGATTGAAGTTGCTCGGCGGCTTAGTGATTCACCGTAAACGCCAGCATCTGTGACAGCTGGCACATTGGCCGGCCACTTTCGGCGTGCCACTGGTTGAATGCGTTCTGCACAATCGCCAGATCGCGCAGGCTGGTAGGGGCCTTGTCCACCAGCTTCTGCGCGTTCAGCGCGGCCACCACGTCATAGCTGGGCACAAAAGTGTCCTTGCCGACCATGCGCAAAAAGCGTGGAGCCGACAAACCACCCAACTGATGCCCATGCTTGGCCAGGTACTTCCACAACCCGACGATATCGGTCACAGGCCATTGGGCGATAAACGCGCCGAAGCTGCCGTGTTCATGGGTGATGTCGAGCACCATCTGGGCATTGCGCGGCACGCTTTTAAGCTTGCCCAGATGGCGGATGATCCGCGCATCCTGCATCAAACGCTCAAGGTGCTCGGCGCCCATCAGCACCACTTTTTCCGGGTCGAAACCAAAGAACACTTCTTCGAACACGGGCCACTTGGCATCGACCACGCTGTGCTTGAGGCCGGCGCGAAACACACGCAGGGCCAGGGTCGACAGGTAGCGATCATCGCTGATCTGGCGCAATTGTTCCGCGGTTTTCGGGACGGGCAATTGGGCTTCAAGTGCGGCTGACGAACCGAAACGGTTCAAACAGTATTCGTGCAGCCATTTGTAGTCGCGCATGCCCTCTCCTCTTGGCAATTACAGATTGAGCAGGTTGACGAAGCGCGGTGCGGCGCTTTCGTCGATCTTCAGGCTCGTAAAATCAAACAGGTTACGGTCGGCCAATTGCGACGGGATCACGTTCTGCAAGCTGCGAAAGATACTCTCGGTGCGGCCCGGCGTCTTGCGGTCCCACTCCTGGAGCATGTCCTTGACCACCTGACGCTGCAGGTTCTCCTGGGAACCACAGAGGTTGCACGGGATGATCGGGAACTGCTGCCAGTCGGAGTAAGCCTGGATGTCCTTCTCGTTGCAGTACGCCAGCGGGCGGATCACCACGTTGCGCCCGTCATCGGAGCGCAGCTTGGGCGGCATCGCCTTGAGCGTGCCGTTGAAGAACATATTGAGGAAGAAGGTTTCGACAATGTCATCACGATGATGCCCAAGGGCCATCTTGGTTGCGCCGATCTCATCGGCAAAGGTGTACAAGGTGCCACGGCGCAAGCGCGAACACAGCGAGCAGGTGGTCTTGCCTTCGGGGATCAGTTCCTTGACCACCGAGTAAGTATCTTTTTCAACGATGTGGTATTCCACACCCAGCGACTTGAGATAAGCCGGCAGCACGTCTTCGGGAAAACCCGGCTGTTTCTGGTCCATGTTCACGGCCACGATCTCGAACTGGATCGGCGCGACTTTCTGCAGGTGCAGCAACACATCGAGCAGGGTGTAGCTGTCCTTGCCGCCCGACAGGCACACCATCACCTTGTCGCCGTGCTCAATCATGTTGAAGTCGGCTACAGCCTCACCGGTCAAGCGACGCAGGCGTTTCTGGAGTTTGATTTGAGAGACCGAGTGAGTGCCCATAGCGCTTCAATTCCGCGAGTTAAGACCAAAAGCCGGGGATTTTACCGAAAAAAACCGACCAACCAACCCCTTGCCCGCCTAAAGACAGCAATGCGATAAGCCCGCATCTGACAGCACAATAAGCTCTAAGGAGGCGGATATAGGGGGCCCCAGGTTTCCTATACTTGTCACCAAGGCCGCACGCCTGTCTGCTTTCCAATACGTTATGGCTGCGCGACCGGCACGCGTCCCACTGGGGGCGATGCGTCTTAAACAGGAGCGACAGCCATGATCCATCACGTTGTGGGCCTTTTCACCCACCCCGATAAAGAATGGCGCGAAATACGTGGCGATGCCGAAGAAAGCATCGGCCATATGTATTTCACGCACACGTTAATTCTGGCAGCGATTCCGGCCATCTCTGCGTTTATTGGCACTACCCAGGTAGGCTGGGTGATCGGTAACCGCGCGCCGGTGATGCTGACCATGGACAGCGCCTTGTGGATGACCCTGTTGTCCTACGCCGCCATGCTGGTGGGCGTGGCCGTGATGGGCGCATTCATTCACTGGATGGCCCGTACCTACGATGCACAACCCAGCCTGCAGCGTTGCGTGGCCTTCGCCACCTACACCGCGACCCCGCTGTTTATCGGCGGGCTGGCGGCGCTGTATCCGCATATGTGGCTGGGCATGATGGTGGGCACTGCCGCCATTTGCTACACCGTGTACTTACTGTACGTGGGCCTGCCGACCTTTATGAATATCGACCCGGACGAAGGCTTCCTGTTTTCCAGCTCGGTGCTGGCAGTGGGCCTGGTGGTACTGGTGGCGATCATGGCCTTTACCGTGATTGTCTGGGGCCTGGGTGTCGGGCCCGTGTATACCAACTAGGCCACAACCCGTGGGAGCGAGCCTGCTAGCGATTGCTGTTCGCGAGCAGGCTCGCTCCCACCGGGAGCATAAAGACCATTGGGCGCCAACAGGTTCGCAACCCCACCGCTTGCGGCATAATCGCCGGCTCTGGAGAACCGAACCGCATGCCCGAGTTGCTCAATACCCGCGTCGAAGACTGTTTCCAACAGGCCGAAGTGTTTTTCAAACGCCCCTTCAAACGCCCCGTCGTCAGTTTCAAGCTGCGCGGGCAAAAAGCCGGGGTCGCCCATTTGCATGAAAACCTGCTGCGCTTCAACCCCCAGCTGTACCGTGAAAACAGCGAAGACTTCCTCAAGCAGACGGTCCCCCACGAAGTGGCACATCTGGTTGCCCATCAGTTGTTTGGCGAACGTATCGCGCCCCACGGCGAAGAATGGCAACTGATCATGCGCGGGGTGTACGAACTGCCGCCCAATCGCTGCCATACCTATGCAATCAAACGGCGCAGCGCCACGCGTTATATCTACCGCTGCCCCTGCCCGGACAGCGACTTTGCCTTTTCTGCCCAGCGTCACGCCCTGGTCAAGCAAGGCCGCGGTTATCTGTGCCGCCGCTGCCGTAATACGCTGGTGTTCAGCGGTCTGACCAGGGTCGAATAAACAGGCATAAAAAAACCCATCCGAAGATGGGTTTTTTATGCGCTCAGACTTACTTGAGCAACACCGGGGCCGGGCCTTCAGCCACGCCCAGGTCGTCTTGCGGACGGGTGTCCTCCAGCGGGCGACCGCCAGAGTTCAGCTCGGTCTGCAGGGTGTCGGTGTCCAGTTCCTTGACCCACTTGGCCACCACCAGGGTTGCCACCGCGTTACCGATCAGGTTGGTCAGGGCACGGGCTTCGGACATGAAGCGGTCGATACCCAGGATCAGCGCCAGGCCTGCTACCGGCAAGTGGCCTACCGCCGACAGGGTTGCAGCCAGGACGATAAAGCCGCTACCGGTCACACCAGCAGCACCTTTGGACGACAGCAACAGCACCAGCAACAGGGTGATCTGATGGGTAATGTCCATGTGAGTGTCAGTCGCCTGGGCGATGAACACGGCGGCCATGGTCAGGTAGATCGAAGTGCCGTCGAGGTTGAACGAGTAACCGGTCGGGATCACCAGACCCACGACCGATTTCTTCGCGCCCAGACGCTCCATTTTCACCAGCATGCGTGGCAGCGCCGATTCCGACGAGGACGTGCCCAGTACGATCAGCAGCTCCTCACGGATGTAGCGGATCAGCTTCAATACGCTGAAACCGTGAGCTCGGGCAATACCGCCCAGCACGATCAGCACGAACAGCACGCAAGTGATGTAGAAGCAGATCATCAGCTGACCCAGCTGAACCAGCGAGCCTACGCCGTAAGCGCCGATGGTGAAGGCCATCGCACCCAGCGCACCGAGTGGCGCCAGCTTCATGATCATGTTGATGATGTTGAACATCACATGGGCGAAACGGTCGATGAAGTCCAGTACCGGCTTGCCGTAGGCACCCAGGCGATGCAGGGCGAAACCGAAGATCACCGAGAACATCAGCACTTGCAGGATATCGCCATTGGCGAAGGCGCCAACAATGGTCGACGGGATCACGTTGAGGATAAAGCCTACGATGCTCTGGTCTGCGCCTGCCGACACGTAACCGGCAATTTTGCTGGCATCCAGGGTCGACACGTCAATGTGCATGCCAGCGCCAGGCTGAACCACGTTAACCACAATCAGACCGATCAACAGCGCGATAGTCGACACGACTTCGAAGTAGAGCAAGGCATAACCGCCGGTCTTGCCGACCGATTTCATGCTCTGCATGCCGGCAATACCGCTCACCACCGTACAGAAAATAATGGGCGCGATGACCATCTTGATCAGTTTGATAAATCCATCACCCAGCGGTTTCAGGGCAACACCGGTTTCCGGGTAGTAATGGCCCAGCAAGATACCGATAGCGATCGCTACGATTACTTGCACATACAGGGATTTGTACAGTGGCTGACGAGTCGTCATTGCAAAGTTCCTCAAGTGCATCACTCAATCATCATTCCGTCTGAGACTGGTGACACCTAAAGCGCGAACCCTCCTGTACTTGGAGGGATTTGTTTTTGGGGCTGCTCTTACGGCAGACCTCTCGCACTTATTGCAAGCCGTGGGCCACATTGAGCAAAAGCTGCGCAATGGCCTGTGATGCCTAGGCTTGTAGGAATTTATTGATTGATTTTGTAGGACAGGATTTGGCGGGATTCCGCCCATTGGCGGTATTGAGGAGGGATAGATGGCGGATATCCGCCTGAATCCCACGTACTCCTGTAGATACACTGTTGCAGGTCAAGCCCTATTGTGGGAGCGAGCCTGCTCGCGAACGACCTTCGCGAGCAGGCTCGCTCCCACAGTTGCAGAGTCTCTACAGAGGTTCGTCGATTACATCGCCGGGAAATGAATCCGGAACGCCGCACCACCCAATGACGAATCATCCAGGGTCAAGGTGGCGTCATAACTCTCAATGATGTCCTTGACCACCGCCAGGCCAATACCCTGCCCCGGATGCTGGCGGTCAAGGCGCTCACCGCGCTGCAAGATGCGCGCACGCTGATCCGGCGGCACGCCCGGACCATCGTCTTCCACGCACACCTCTATGCCATGAATATTACGGTGCAGGCTGACACGTACCTGGCTCAAACACAGCCGGTAGGCGTTTTCCAGCAGGTTGCCGAGCAACTCCAGCAAGGCGTTCTGCTCGATCGGCAGATGGCTCAGTTCCGGGATGTCGTAGCTGACCTTGACCCCCTTGTCGCGGTACACCTTGTCCAGCGTGTTGCACAGGCTCTGCACCACGGGCAGCACTTCGACCTGGTGACGCACCAGCCCGCTCTTGCGCAAGCTGGCACGCTGCAACTGATAGCCGATCTGCTGGTTCATGCGCTCGATCTGGCTTTGCAGCACCCAGGCCTGTTCACGGTCGGCCGGGCGTTGGGCCATGCTTTCGCTCACGCCCTGCAACACCGCCAGCGGGGTCTTCAGGCTGTGGGCCAGATCATCAAGGGAATCGCGATAACGCGAACGCTGTTCACGCTCGCTTTGCAGCAAGCGGTTCAACGAGCCGGTCAGGCGCAGCAGCTCACGCGGGTGTTGCTCGCTGAGGCTCTGGCGCTCGCCGGTTTCGATTTCATCCAGTTCCTGACTCAAACGTCGCAAGGCACGTAACCCCCACGTCAGACCAATCCATAGCAATGCCAGCAGCACAATCAAAGCTGCGCCGAACCCCAGATAAAGATTTTCCCGCAGCCCTTCGAGCGTCAGGTTGTACTCGCGCATCGGCTGCAAGGCGACAAAGCTGAAGGCCGCACTCTTGCCACCGAGCAACTTGACCTCGACGTCATAGACAAAAAACTCTTCGCCGTTGTCTTCGCGAATGCTCGCAAATTCGTTGCCGCGCCCGTCGTAGCGCGGCTTGTAGTTGATGTTTTCTTCTTGCGTGGCCCGCGAGCGCCAGACCAGATTGCCGTCGCGGTCATAGATGTAACCCAGCACACGGCTGTCCGGCAGGTCGAACTGCTCGTCCGGCAACAGCGCCGGCATTTTGAGACGGTTCTTTTCCATCTTTGCCGCTGAAATCAGCGTGGTCACATCCGACGCCAAACGCTGCTCGATGGCGTCCTTGAGCGCCAGACTGAACGCTCCCTGCATCGCTGGCAGTAACGCCAGCATAAACAACACGGCCAACAAGGTTGCCGCCAGCATCAATCGAACGCGAAGCGAACGAATCATCGGCAGCGCTCAGTAAACAAGTACCCCAGGCCGCGCACCGTATCGATTGGCTTAAAGCCGTTTGCCCCCTCAAGCTTGCGTCGCAGGCGCCCGACCAGCACCTCGATCACATTCGGATCACGCTCCTCGTCATCCGGGTACAGCTGTTCCATCAATCGGTCCTTGGCCACCACTTGCTGGTGATGGCGCATCAGGTATTCGAGAATCCGGTATTCATAAGCGGTCAGCGCCAGCGGCTCGCCGTCGAGCACCGCCTGTTTGCGGTTGATATCCAGCACCAGCGCACCGGCCACTATCGTCGGTTGGGTAAAGCCACTGGAGCGGCGCAGCAAGGCGTTAAGCCGCGCATCCAGCTCTTCGAACTGGAACGGCTTGACTACATAATCGTCTGCGCCCGCCGCCAGCCCTTCGACCTTGTCTTGCCAATTGCCACGCGCGGTGAGAATCAGGATCGGAAACGTCTTGCCCCGGGCACGCAACTGGCGAATCAGTTCCAGCCCGCCAAGCCCCGGCAACCCCAGATCGATCATCGCCAGGTCGTGGTTGAACTGTTCGGTCTGGTACAAAGCCTCTTCGGCATTGGCGACCGCCTCGACCACATGACCACTTTCTGTCAGACGGGTTTGCAAGTGATGGCGCAGCAACGCCTCATCTTCAACCACCAGCAATTTCATCGCGCTCTCCCAAGCCAATCCGCGTCTCTAAGGACGTGTGTCCTATACAGCCTAGCTACACAGTAAGTTGTGTGCCCTGAACAGACTCTGAACAATTGCACAGCCGGGCCAAGCCCCGGCACAATGCCGGTATGAACCGACTTCCCGCCTTGCCTGCCTGCTGCACGCCATTGCGCGCCGACTGGCCCTTGCCAGAGGTCCTGCGCGCCAGTGTATGGCTGAGCACTGACTTTATCCCTGCTCAGCTCGAAGTTGACGACTTTGCCCGCTGCACCATCGAGATGCCAGCGAGTATTCAACGCTCAGTAGCCAAACGCCAAGCCGAATTTCTGGCCGGGCGCCTGTGTGCCCGTGCAGCCATGCGGCGACTGGACGGCACGTGTGCGACCCCAGGCATGGCTGAAGACCGCGCGCCCGTATGGCCAGCCCATATCAGCGGGGCCATTACCCACAGCAAGGGCCGCGCAGCTGCACTGGTAGCCCTGAAGAGTGAATGGCAAGGCCTGGGCATCGATCTGGAAACCCTGCTCACCCCCGAACGCGCCCAGCGCCTGGCCAAGGAAATCCTCACCCCGGATGAGCTTGTGCGTATGGCGGCCGGCCCGGCCGAGCATATCGCGCTGCTGGTCACGCTGACGTTTTCAGTCAAGGAAAGCCTGTTCAAGGCGTTATATCCGCTGGTGCAAAAACGCTTCTACTTTGAGCACGCCGAAGTGCTTGACTGGACGCCCGAAGGTCATGTGCGCCTGCGCCTGCTCACCGACCTTTCAAGCGAATGGCAACACGGCAGCGAACTGGATGCGCAGTTTGCTCTGGTTGACGGGCAATTGCTCAGCGTCGTGGCGATAAAAGCCTGACCCCGCTGGCCGTTGGCCGCTTGATACGCCTGCCATGCTATCGTTCGCCCCCCTGTTTGAGCGGTTTGCCAGCATGCCTGTGACATCTCGCGCCCTGCGTATGGCGCTGTATTGCCTGTTGATCCTGGCCGGCGCGGCTCTGGCTGGCGGCTGGGCGATGCGCCAGGCCGAACGGCATGCCCTTGAAGAAAGCGCCAGGCGCGGGCCCGAGCAACTGAGCCTGTATGCCAACTCGCTGCACACCCTGATCGAACGCTACCGCGCGCTGCCCGCCGTACTGGCGCTGGACCCCGAACTGGTAACCGCCCTGGGCGGCCCCATGACGGCCCCCGTGCAGGCGGCGCTGAACCACAAACTTGAACGCATCAACGGCGCCGCGCAGTCCTCTACCCTGGAGCTGCTCGACAGCACAGGCCTGGCAGTGGCCGCCAGCAACTGGAACACCTCCAACAGCTACGTTGGCCACAACTATGCCTTCAGGCCCTATTTCAGCCAGACCCGCAACAAGGGCAGTGGCAGCTTTTATGCCGTGGGCGTGACCAGCGGGATTCCGGGGTATTTTCTGTCCAGCGCGGTGCTCGATGCTGAGGGTCGCTTCCTCGGGGCGATGGTGGTCAAGCTCGAGTTCCCCCAGCTTGAGCGCGAATGGAGCCACGGCAACGACATCCTGCTGGTCAGCGATGCGCGGGGCATCGTGTTTATCGCCAATCAGCCCGGCTGGCGCTATCGCCTGTTACGGCCGCTGGATGACAGCGACCGCAGCGAAATCAGCGTTACCCGCCAATACCACAATCAACCGCTGACCTTGATGAACACCCACACCTTGCGCAGCTTCGCTGAAAACAGCTCCCTGACCCGCGTCGATGGCCCGGACGGGCCAGCGGATTATTTGTGGGGCTCTCTGCCACTTAACCCCGAAGGCTGGACCCTGCACCTGTTGCGGCGCCCGGTAAGTGTTGCCGAAGACATCCGCAATGCAGCTCTGGCGGGGGCAGGCCTGTGGCTGACCGTGGTTTTTCTGGGCCTGTTTTTGCTTCAGCGCTGGCGCCTGGCACGTTTGCGCCAGCGTAATCGCGAAGAACTTGAACAACTGGTCGAGGCCCGGACCCGGGACTTGCGAACCGCCCAAGATGGCCTGGTGCAATCAGCCAAACTGGCGGCGCTGGGGCAAATGTCGGCGGCGCTGGCCCATGAAATCAACCAGCCATTGACCGCCCAGCGCATGCAACTGGCGACCTTGCGCCTGTTGCTCGACCACGGCCGCATCGACGATGCCTATAAAGCCCTGGCGCCACTTGAACAGATGCTTACGCGGATGGCTGCCCTCACCGGCCATCTGAAAACCTACGCCCGGCAAAGCCCCAGCGGCCTGCGCGAACGGCTTGATCTGGCGAATGTGGTAGATCAATCGCTACAACTGCTGGAGCCACGCCTGAAGGACGAGCAGATCGACCTGCAAGTCAGCCTGCAACGTCCGGCATGGGTACGGGGCGATGCGATTCGCCTGGAGCAGGTGCTGATCAATCTGCTGCGCAACGCGCTGGATGCCATGCGCGACAAACCGCGCAAGCACCTTGAGATCCGCATCGAAGCCGATCAGCAACTGTGGCGCCTGACCGTCACGGACAGCGGGGGCGGAATTGCCGAAGAACATTTGGGTAAAATTTTCGACCCGTTCTTCACCACCAAACCCGTGGGCGACGGACTGGGTTTGGGCCTGGCGGTGTCCTACGCCATTGTTCACGAAATCGGTGGTCGCCTCACTGCTTGCAACCACGCGGATGGTGCGCAATTCACGCTCACGCTGCCCATCGCACAGGAATCTTGAAACATGCTCAATTCGGTGATCGTGGTCGATGACGAGGCCAGTATTCGCAATGCCGTGGAGCAATGGCTAAGCCTGAGCGGCTTTGACGTGCAGTTGTTCACCTGCGCCGAAGACTGTCTGAACCGGTTGCCTGCGCATTTTGCCGGGGTGATTGTCAGCGATGTGCGCATGCCGGGCATGGGTGGCCTGGCCCTGCTCAACCGCTTGCAGCAACTGGATGCAGATTTGCCGGTGATTTTGCTGACCGGCCACGGCGATGTGCCCATGGCAGTTGAGGCCATGCGTGAAGGCGCCTACGATTTTCTGGAAAAGCCCTTCAGCCCCGAAGCCCTGCTCGGCAGCCTGCGCCGCGCGCTGGAAAAACGTCAGTTGATATTGGAAAACCGCCGTTTGCATGAACAGGCTGGCCTGCGTGAACAGATCGACGGTCGCCTGCTGGGGGTATCGCGCAGCTTGCAAACCTTGCGCCGCCAGGTTCTGGAGCTGGCGCCGCTGCCGGTCAATGTGTTGATTCGCGGCGAGACCGGCAGCGGCAAGGAGCTGGTCGCCCGCTGCCTGCATGATTTTGGTCCACGTGCCGACAAGCCCTTCGTAGCCCTTAACTGCTCGGCAATCCCCGAGCAATTGTTTGAAGCCGAGTTGTTTGGCCACGAAAGCGGCGCCTTTACCGGCGCCCAGGGCAAGCGCATCGGCAAGCTGGAATACGCCGATGGTGGCACCTTGTTTCTGGATGAAATCGAAAGCATGCCACTGGCCCAGCAAGCCAAACTGTTACGAGTGCTGCAGGAGCAAAAACTCGAGCGCCTGGGCTCCAACCAGAGTATCAGCGTGAATTTGCGGGTGGTTGCCGCCACCAAACCCGATCTGCTCGAAGAGGCCCGCGCCGGACGTTTTCGTGAGGACCTGGCCTATCGCCTGACCGTGGCCGAGTTACGTCTGGCGCCGCTGCGTGAGCGGCGCGAAGATATTGCCTTGCTCTACGACGCCTTTTCACGCCATGCCGCTGAACGCCTGGGGCGCAGCGCACAAGTACCGAGCGGCCCGCAGCTGTCGCGTTTGCTCAGCCACGCCTGGCCAGGCAACGTACGCGAGCTGGCCAACGTTGCCGAGCGGGATGTGCTGGGCTTGGGCGAAACAGAACTGCCCGACACCGACGCGGGGCAATCGCTGGTGGCACAACAGGAAGCCTTCGAAGCGCAGTGCCTGCGCGCAGCGCTGACCCGGCATAAAGGCGATATCAAGGCCGTGCTCAATGAGCTGCAACTGCCGCGGCGTACCCTGAATGAAAAAATGCAACGCCACGGGTTGGTGCGTGAAACATTTTTGAGTACCGAATAAACCACTCCCCCGGCCCTATGGGGAGAGGGCCGAGAGGTTTTGGGTATGCCCTAGCCCGCCTTGTCCTCCCGCCCGCGCAGTACCTGGTTGGGCATCGCCAGCGCCGCCGCCAGCCCCAGCAACGATACCGCCGCGCTGATACTCAACAAGTGACGGAAGGTCACCAGCAGCTCTGCCCGCAGGCTTTGCAGCGCCGGGCCCTGAACCGCGCTCAGGCTGTCGAGCAGCACATTGCCCGAACTGCCTTCGCCAATCAGCGGCTGGCCCATGACCGGTGCCGGTAACGTATCGTGCAGCAATGCCAGCAACAGGGCCGACATCAACGCCACCCCCATCGCTCCGCCCAGCGCGCGAAACAGGTTGGTGGTACTGGTCGCCACGCCAATGTCGTGCTGTTGAACCGAGTTTTGCGCGCCCACCAGCGACGTCGGAAACTGCATGCCGCTAGCGATTCCGCTCAACAGCATAAACACGCCACTCAACAGTTCGGCGCTCGGCGGGCTGAATGCCATGCCGAGAATGGACAACGGCATCAGCACCGCACCGCCCAGAATCATCGGTTTGTAGCGTCCGGTCACCGAGGTCATGCGCCCGGCGAAGTAGGCGCCTATCGGCAGCCCTATGGCCAGCGGCAGCAGGTGCAAGGCCGCGCTGTCAGCACCGGCGCCGGTGATGCTTTGATAGCGCAACGGCATCAGTACAATCAGCGAAATGGCCTGGAAACTGGTGAAAAACACTGTGCACCAGCACAGCACCGCATTGCGGTTGGCAAACAGATGCATGGGCAGCAGCGGCTCTGGCGTGCGTCGTTCATGCCAGACAAACAGTGCCAGGGCGATCAGCGCCACCGCCAGAAAGCCTGCCACCTGCTGGTCACGCCAGCTTTGGCCTTGGCCGATAAACGTGATACTCAGCAGCAGTGATGTCAGGCCAACGATCATCAGCATCGTGCCCAGGTAATCAATAATCGGTTTGCGCTGTGGTACGGGCAGCCCTACCAGAGTGCGATGGGAGATCCACCAGGCCGCCAGCCCCAGCGGCAAATTGATCAAAAACACCCAGCGCCATGACAGGTACTCGGTCATATAGCCGCCCAGCACCGGCCCGGCGACGCTGGCCAGGGCATACATGCTGCTGAAGTAACCCTGATAGCGGCCGCGTTCGCGTGGTGGCACGACATCGCCAATGATCGCCTGGCTGACCGAAATCATCCCGCCGGCACCAATCCCCTGAATGATCCGCGCCAGTACCAACTGCTCCATGTTTTGCGCCAGCCCGCAAAACAGCGAGGCCAGGGTAAACAGGCCCATGCCGAACAGCATCAGGCGGCGGCGCCCGTACAGGTCACCCAGCTTGCCGTAGATCGGCACCGCCACCGTCATGGCCACCATATAGCCGGAAATCACCCAGGCCAGTTGGCTGACATCCTTGAACTGGGCAGAAATGGCGGGCATGGAGACGGCGACGATGGTCTGATCCAGCGCCCCCAGAAAAATCGCCAGCATCAGGGCGATCAGAATGCTGCGAATGGCCGGTTTGGCCTGGGGAGGCTGGTTCAGACTGGTCACGGGGACACCTGTAGGCGCGGAGCTTGTATCGGATGGCCCTCAGTGTACTCGATAGGATCCTATTCGATAGCTTCGTAAGGGAGCCCGACGTAATTTTCTGCAATGGTGGTACGGCCCGCCTCGGAGTCGACGAAATACGCCAATTCGCTGTCGGCAATGCGCTGGCTGAAACCGTCGCTGTCCGGGAAGCGGTGCAGCATCGAGGTCATCCACCACGAAAAGCGCTCGGCCTTCCAGATTCGTCGCAGGCACACCTCGGAATAGCGTTCCAGCAAGTCGGTGCGACCCTCGGTGTAGACCTTGCACAACATATTGAACAGGGTGCTGACATCGCTGGCCGCCAGGTTCAGGCCCTTGGCCCCGGTCGGCGGTACGATATGGGCGGCATCCCCCAGCAGAAACAGGCGCCCGTACTGCATAGGCTCAACGACAAAACTGCGCAAGGGCGCGATACTTTTTTCGATGGAGGGCCCCGTCACCAATCGCTCGGCCAGCGCCTTTGGCAGCCGGGTTTTCAATTCGGCCCAGAAGCGCTGATCAGACCAGTCCTCGACTTTCTCTTCTGCCGGCACCTGCAGGTAATAACGGCTACGGCTGGCCGAGCGCTGGCTGCACAGGGCAAAACCACGCTCGTGGCGGGCATACACCAGTTCATCATTCACCGGAGGGGTGTCGGCCAGTACCCCGAGCCAGCCGAAGGGATACACGCGTTCGAAAATTTTCAGTACATCACTCGGAATCGACTGGCGCGCCACACCGTGAAAACCATCGCAGCCCGCAATGTAATCGCAGTCAAGGCGCCAGCTTTCGCCCTCTTTATCGAAGGTGACGTAAGGCGCATCGGTTTTCATGCCGTGGGGCTGGACGTTGCTGGCGCTGTACAGGGTTTGCGCACCGACAGCTTCGCGGGCGGCCATCAGGTCGCGGGTGACTTCGGTCTGGCCGTAGACCATCACGGTCTTGCCGCCGGTCAGGCCCTTGAGGTCGATATGCACCTGGCGATCATCCAGTGCCAGCTCAAAACCGGTATGTACCAACCCTTCGGCGTCCATGCGCTGGCTGACACCGGCCTGGCGCAACAGATCAACCATGCCCTGCTCCAGCACTCCGGCGCGAATTCGTCCGAGCACGTACTCGCCGGTCTGGCGCTCGATGATGACGTTATCAATCCCGGCGTTGTGCAGCAGTTGACCGAGCAGCAGCCCTGATGGACCGGCACCGATAATAGCGACTTGAGTTCTCATTATTGTTCTCTCGCGCAGCCTCGACCCCGTGGGGCGAGTGGGTTCTTATAAGTTTGTGTCTGTATTTTTCGCTTGCGAGATGGGCAATAGAAGGTGATAACCACGCCATTATCGGTACTTTTCGCCAATCGGTGCGATTATCGGTTTTCAATAAACACGACAGGCCGGTGGCCATGAATCCTTCAATTCCGGTGTTCAAGCTTTATGGTGAACAGCAGGACTGGCTCAGCCCTGACCTGTTGCACTGTGAAACCATCTCGCTGCGCAGCCGCGTCCACGATTGGGAGATCCGACCCCATCGGCATGCTGACCTGTGCCAGTTGCTCTATGTGCACAAGGGGCGAGCGCAAGTTGAGGTCGAAGGGCAGCGCCATGTTCTGGAGCAATCGGCGATTCAGGTCATCCCGCCTCTGTGCGTCCACGGGTTTCAGTTTTCGCCGAACGTAGAGGGCTTTGTTCTGACCCTGGCCGCGCCGTTGGTGGCGCAGTTGCAAGCCCAGCTGGGCGGCAACATCAGTCTGTTGCAGCGGGTCGCCAGTTACCCCGCAGGCAAGGACAGTGATTACCTCAACAACCTGTTCAGTGAGCTGCAAGGCGAATATGACAGCGCACAACCTGCCCGCGAGATGCTGCTGCAGTCGCTGATCAGTGTGCTGCTGGTGTGGGTGGCGCGCCAGGTGATCCAGCGTCGTGAGGCCCGGCAATTACCGGCACGGGGCCGCGAGTATCTGGGGCTGTTCAATCAACGGGTCGAGGCGCAGTTTCGCCAGCAGCCAAATGTTGAACAGCTGGCGCATCAGGTGGGCATTTCAGTGGCGCATTTGAACAGCATCTGCCGCGAGCTGGCGGGACAGTCGGCGTTGCAGATCATCCATCAGCGACTGTTATTGGAGGCCAAGCGACATTTGATTTACACACCGATGACCATCAGCGAAGTGGCTGACAGTTTGGGCTTTGCAGATCCGGCATATTTTGCACGGTTTTTCCGACGCCTGAGCGGGACATCGCCCAGTGTTTTTCGAAGTGGGCGGACTGACAGTATCAGCCCGCCCTGACACTCCGGGGCTTCCTACCTCAGAGCGCTGAACATGGCATTGCAGTGCGCGCCATTGCAACTGGCGATCAATCCGGCTGCCTGGCGGGTTTGCTCGGCGCGGTAGCAAGCGCTTGCAAACAGGACAGCGGCAGCGAAAACGATAAAAACGGTCATGCATGTTGTTTTTGTTTTGGTAGTCATGGCATTGGCTCCCTTGACGTCACAGCTTTGAGGCTAGTTCAGACACAGGTTCTTGCCATATCAGTTGTACGAGTGGTTGCGCCCGATTTCATCCTTCAAATGGACTATGCATGTAAATCCTGTAGCCGCTGCAGCGAGGGAAAACTGCTCGCGAAGGTCGTACGCGAGCAGGCTCGCTCCCACCATAGGGCTTGATCTGCAACAGCGTATCTATAGATATTTATCCCACACCGGTTCGTCGGTAAAGCGCTCGGCGAGGAAGTCGAGCATGCTGCGCAAGCTGGCCGGCATGTGCTTGCGCGACGCGTACACCGCGTAGATGTTCATCAGGCGCGGTTCTGCTTCGGGCAGCAGGCGTACCAGTTCACCGCGTTGCACAAAAACCCCCGCCTGGTAGCTAGGCAGCAGCGAAATTCCCGCACCCGCCAACGTAGCGCTTAGCAGAGTGCTGGCTTCGTTGGCGCTGATATTACCCTGCACCGGCACCGAGACTTCCTCACCCTCGCAGGTGAAATGCCACATGCTTTTGCCGTAGTAGGAATGGGTCAGGCAGTTGTGCCCACTGAGGTCATCGACCTGCTGCAGCGCCGAGTGTTCACGCAAATAGGCCGGGGATGCGCAAAGCACTGAGCGACAAACGGTGAGCTTGCGGGCGATCAGACTCGGGTCCAGGTCATTGCTGGTGCGAATTGCCAGGTCGATGCGTTCATCCACCAGATTGACCGTGCGATCGAGCATCTGCAGGTCGATGCTGACCTGCGGGTAAAGCCGTACATAGTCGGTGACTGCCGCCGCCAATTGCGCCTGGCCGAACGAGGTGCTGACGCTGATGCGCAACAGCCCCCGTGGTGCATCACTGGGTACGTCGACGGCGGCCTGCATGTCGTCGGCCAGTTCCAGCAACTGCCGGCAGCGCGGCAGGGTTTCATTGCCGGCGGCGGTCAGGCTCAGCTTGCGCGTTGTGCGGTGCATCAAGCGTGCCCCCACCCATTCTTCAAGCTCCGCCAGATAGCGCGAAACCACGGGGCGCGACAGGTCCAGATGATCAGCAGCGGCTGACTGGCTGCCGAGGTCGACGACGGTGACAAACACCCGCATTGCAATAAGACGATCCATGATCTGCCCGATATCTGAAACAAACTATGTTCAAGCATCGCATTTTTAGTTCTCGATCGGGCAACTAAGCTCTGTCCATCGCCGATCTTGGCCATTGACTCAGGAATCACCCATGAGCGGATTTACCACCCTTCGCCGTTTTGCCCTCAGCGCTGTCATGCTGGGCTTTGCAGCCCATGCTTCGGCGGCTCCGGCGCCCTTGACCCTGGACATTTACAACCCGGGCACGGCTGCGATTTTCCCGGTGTCTTCAGTGCTGGTCAGTGGCGACAAGGACGCCATCCTGGTCGACGCCCAATTTGGCAAGGCCCAGGCACAGCAAGTGGTCGACAAGATTCGCGCCAGTGGCAAGCACCTGACCACCATCTACATCAGCCACGGCGACCCGGACTACTATTTCGGCCTGGAGACCCTGACCCAGGCGTTCCCGGACGCCAAGGTCGTGGCCCCTGGGCCGGTGGTTGAGCATATCAACCAGACCAAAGACGCCAAGCTGGCGTTCTGGGGCCCGCAGATGGGCGCCGACATGCCGCAAAAGTTGATCGTGCCGCAGGTGCTCAAGGGCAACACCCTGGACCTTGAAGGGCATGAACTGGATATCGTCGGCCTGAGCGGACGTCAGCCGGACCGTACCTTCGTGTGGATCCCTTCCATCAAGGCCGTTGTGGGTGGGGTAGTAGTGGCCGACAACCTGCACGTATGGATGGCTGACACCCAGACCCCGCAATCGCACAAGCAATGGCTGGCCACCCTTAAACGTATCGACAGCCTGCAGCCCAAAGTCGTGGTACCGGGCCATTACCTGGGTGACAGCGACCGCTCGTTGAAAGCGGTGTACTTCACCCGTGATTACATCAAGGCGTTCGACGAAGAGGCGCTAAAGGCCCGCAACTCGGGCGAATTGATAGCGGCCATGAAAAAACGCTACCCAGATCTGGGCGAAGAATCTTCATTGGAGCTAAGTGCCAAGGTGGCCAAAGGCGAAATGAAGTGGTGAATGCTACTACCTACTCACTGGAGAACATCATGAGCAAAATCGCAATCATCGGGGCTACCGGCCGTGCTGGCAGCCAACTGCTGGAAGAAGCCCTGCGTCGTGGACATAGCGTTACAGCCATTGCCCGCAATGCATCGAAAAAACTGGGTGAGCGGGCGGGAGTGGTGGTCAAGGACGTTGACGTCAACGATGCCCAGGCTCTGCAAGACGCCGTGGCAGGCCATGACGTGGTGCTCAGCGCCGCGCATTTCTCGACCCTGCCGGCCTCGGCCATTATCGAGCCGGTAAAAAAGGCTGGGGTCAAACGCCTGCTGGTAGTGGGCGGTGCGGGCTCACTCTTGCTGCCGGGTGACACCAAAGTCATCGACAGCCCGGGCTTTCCGGACGAATACCGTGCCGAAGCAACAGCGGGTGGCGTTTACCTCGACACCTTGCGCGCCGAAAAAGACCTGGACTGGACCTTTCTCTCACCCTCGGCCGAGTTTGTCGAAGGCGAGCGCACAGGCAAGTTCCGCCTGGGTACGGACCGCCTACTGATCAACACAGAAGGTAAAAGCTGGATCAGCTTCGCCGACTTCGCCATCGCCATGCTTGATGAGGTCGAGCAACCCAAGCATTCCCGCCAGCGGTTTACTGTGGGGTATTGAGTTTCAGGGTACGGGGCGATTGCGCCATTTCGCACTTCGCCCCTTGCCGGTGGACTCAATCAAACCTTCGGATTTCAACGCGCGTAAAACCAGGCGCACCGTGTCTCGGCTCGTACCGGGGCATGCCTGCTCAATCTCGCTGATTGAAAAGGGCAGTGAGCGGTTCAGTACGGCTATGCGAACGCGGCTGCTTTTGTTGCCGTATTTTTTCTCGATGGTTCCAACCCGCGCTTCAAACTCTTTATAGGCTTTGATCAGCGCGCCCCAAAAGTAATTGAGCCAAGGCCCTACATCGTGAGTGCCTGAATGCCAATTAACAGAGCTGGCCTCCAGGGTTTCGTAATAGCTCTCCTTGCTGTCTTCAAAAATCCGCTCAAGACTGATGAAACGGCCTACGACGTAATCAAACTGATAGAGCAGCAAGAGAGTCAGCAGGCGTGCAACGCGACCGTTGCCGTCTGCAAAGGGGTGGATACACAAAAAGTCCAAAATACACAACGGAACCAGAACCAGTGGATCGGCAAGTTTTTGCTGATTTGCGCTGTAGTAGCGGCTTAGCAGATCACTCATGGCCATCGGCGTCAGATGAGCGGGAGTGGGTGTTAATCTCACCCTGAGACTCCCATCAGGATGACGTTCGATGATGTCGTTGTTGGTTGATTTCCAGCTGCCTCCCTCTTGTGGCAGGTATCGATAAAGAATCGTATGTAACTGGCGTACCGTACCTTCCGAGAAAGGCATGGCATCGCAGGCTTCGTGTATCAGCGACAGCGCATCCCGATAGCCGGCAACTTCCTGCTCGGAGCGACTTTTAGGCTGGGCATTTTTGATCATCAAGGATTTAAGGCGACTGGGCGAAACGACCACGCCCTCCAGACGGCTGGATGACTCTGCGGACTCAATCACTGCCTGCTGCTTGAGATCTGCGAGCGCTTCTGCCGATTGGGCGACAAACAGCTTTTGCTTGCCCCTGTACTCGCCCAACGCCCTCAGAGTTGAAAGCTGCAGGCCGTCAAAGCGAAGTTGGGTCAGTTGTTCGACGGTAAGCGAGTGCATAAACGTCCTTTAATAGGGTAATACAAAAGATCAAATGGGGTTTTATTGATTGTTTTTACCCCATTTATACAAGGAATACCCCATTTAAACTGTTACAGCGATTTTTCCCGCACCAGGACAAACTGGCTGTATCGATACAGGGTTAATCCGTGCAGTGCGTCTGCTCCACCAGCCAGTCCAGCAACTCGCGCAACGGCGCCGACGCTTCGTTGCGCGGTGAGCACACCAGCAGGTAGGCGGCGCCGGTAGTTACTTTGAAATCGAAAGGCATGGCCAGGCGGCCGGCCTTCAGGTCATCGCCAATCAGCGACCAGTCACCTATGGCCACACCATTGCCCTGGGCCGCTACGGTCATGGCCAGATCCAGGGTGTCGAAGTACTGGCTCTTGCGGATCGCCGACACATCGCCCCCCACGGCCTTCAGCCACTGGGTCCAGTCCTGCTGGTCTCGGCTGGGATGTAGCAGGGTATGTTGAGTCAGATCGCCTAGCTGGTTGATGGCATCGCGACCCTCCAGCAGATGCGGGGCACACACCGGGGTCAGTTGTTCGTCAAACAGGTGGCGCCCCTGACGCTTGGGCCCCGGTTGCGGGCTGTAGACCACCGCGGCATCAAACGCCTCGCGACGAAAATCCACCCCGTGCTGCACGCTGCTGGTCAGCTCAACCGGCACGTCAGGGCGCAGTTCTTGCCAGTGCAGCAACTTGGGCAATAACCAGCGCAGCATGCAGGTCGGCGCCTTGATTTGCAGCGGGCTGCGGCGAACGCTCGCATGTTCGACGGCCTCGCCGATCAAGTCGAACACCTGTTCGATACGCGGATACAGTGCCTGACCTTGCTCGGTCAGGCTCAACCCGCGGGCCTGGCGATGGAACAGCGGGTAACCCAGATGCTCCTCAAGCCCGGCTATTTGCCGGCTCACCGCCCCCTGGGTGATATGCAACTGCTCACCGGCACGGGTGAAGTTGCAACATTGGGCCGTGATCAGAAAAGTATGCAGCGCGGGAAGGGGCGGAAGGCGTTTCATCAGTGGTCAGCCATGAGCTCAGGACATGGCTAGTATGAGCATGTTTACGTTGTGCGCACCACACCCGACCGCTTCAATGGTTCATTCCAGAACAAAAACAGGAGCGGGACACATGGCGACGTGCGGCGAGGTATTGGTCAAGTTGCTGGAGGCCTACGGGGTTGAGCAAGTGTTCGGCATTCCGGGTGTGCACACAGTTGAGCTGTATCGCGGGCTGGCGGGCTCGACGATCAACCACATCACCCCGCGACATGAGCAGGGTGCAGGCTTTATGGCCGACGGCTATGCCCGCACCAGTGGCAAACCGGGGGTGTGCTTTATCATCACCGGGCCGGGCATGACCAATATCACCACGGCGATGGGCCAGGCCTATGGCGACTCGATCCCGATGCTGGTGATTTCCAGTGTGCAGTCACGTAGCCAACTGGGCGGCGGGCGCGGCAAGTTGCACGAGTTACCGAACCAGAGCGCGATGATGGCTGGCGTCGCGGCGTTTTCCCATACCCTGATGTCGGCAGCAGAGTTGCCGGTCGTGCTGGCGCGGGCCTTTGCGCTGTTTCAGGCCGGCCGCCCTCGCCCGGTGCATATCGAAATCCCCCTGGACGTGCTGGTGGAAAACGCCGATGCGCTGCTTGCCAGCCTGCCCGTCAGCATTGCCCGCCCCGGCCCCGCGCCTGCTGCGATTGAGCAGATGAGCCAGCGTCTGGCCCAGGCCAAACGACCACTGATTCTGGCTGGCGGCGGTGCGATCGATGCGGCGCCGGCACTGACGCAACTGGCCGAAAGCCTCGGCGCGCCGGTGGCTCTGACCATCAACGCCAAGGGTATGTTGCCCTCCTCTCACCCCCTGCTGATCGGCTCGACCCAAAGTCTGGTCGCCACCCGGGCGCTGGTGGCCGAGGCCGATGTGGTGCTGGCGATCGGCACCGAGCTGGCCGAGACCGATTACGACGTGACGTTTGCCGGCGGCTTCGAGATCCCCGGCGCGCTGCTGCGCATTGATATCGACCCCGACCAGACCGTACGCAATTACCCGCCAACCCTGGCGCTGGTAGCCGATGCCAACTTGGCGAGCGAGGCATTACTGGCAAGTCTTGCGCAGTTGCCAGCACGGGACGCGCAGTGGGGAGCTGTGCGGGTCAGCCGTCTGCAGGCACAGTTGGCCACCGAATGGGATGCCCCGACCCGTGCCCAGACGCGATTTTTGCAGGCTGTTTTCGATGTGCTGCCGGATGCCGTGTGCGTGGGCGACTCGACCCAGCCGGTGTACACCGGCAACCTGACCCTCAACCCCGATCAGCCGCGGCGCTGGTTCAACTCATCGACGGGCTACGGCACGCTCGGCTACGCCCTGCCCGCGGCAGTCGGGGCCTGGCTGGGGCGTCGTGCCGCAGGCAAACCCGGTGGCCCGGTGCTGTGCCTGATCGGTGATGGCGGTCTGCAATTTACCCTCGCCGAACTGGCCAGCGCGGTTGAAGCGCAAACGCCGATCATCGTGCTGCTGTGGAACAACCAGGGCTACGGCGAGATCAAGAAGTACATGCTCAACCGCGCCATCGAACCCGTTGGCGTGGATATCTACACCCCGGATTTTATCGGTGTAGCCAAGGCGCTGGGGTGTGCCGCTCAGGCAGTCGGGGACGAAGCGCAATTGCGCGCAGCGCTGGCCAGCGCCAGCGATCGCCAAGGGCCCAGCGTGATTGAAATCGATGAGCTGCGCTGGCAGCAATCACTGGGCCTATAGGCTCATGCGCAGGCGCGCCAGATCCCGCACCGGCGGCGCACCAAACTGGCGGCTGTACTCGCGGCTGAATTGCGACGGGCTCTCATAGCCCACGCGATAGCCCGCGGCCGATGCATCCAGGCCTTCGCTGAGCATCAGCCTGCGGGCTTCGTTGAGTCGCAGTTGTTTTTGGTATTGCAGCGGGCTCATGGCGGTCATGGCCTTGAACCGATGGTGCAGGGTCGACACGCTGAGATTGGCTTCGCGTGCCAGGCTGTCGATGCGCAACGGTTGCTCGAAGTTACCGTTAAGCCAGGAAATCGCCCGGCTGACGCGGTGATTCTGGCTGTTCTCGCTGGCGATCTGATATAGCCGGTGGCCCTGCGGGCTGCGCAGCAGTCGGTAGAGAATCTCGCGGCGAATCAATGGCGCGAGCATGGCGATGTCTTTCGGGGTATCGAGCAGACGTGTCAGGCGCAACAGGGCATCGAGCATCAACTGATCGATGGGTTCGACATACAGGCCGCGCCCAGTAGGTCGTGATGGCACACCCATGGGGCCAGCCTCGCTGATCAGCGTGGCGATCTCGGCCGGGTCAATGTCCAGGCGCAAAGCCAGTACCGGGTGCTCGGGGGAAATTTCCAGCACCCGGCCACTGATCGGCATCGACACCGACACTACCAGGTAATTTAGCGGGTCATAGGCGAAGTATTCGTCTGCCAGGCGCACCTCTTTGCGCCCCTGGGCCATGATGCACAAAGCGGGTTTGGGCAAGCTCGGGGAAAAATCGCTGGGCTGGCTGTAGCGCGACACGAACAGCGACTCGACGCCGGTGGTGAACGAGCCATCTTGCGGAGCGTGACGAAAAATCAGGTCGGCCAGTTCCAACCGCTGTTTTTCAAAGGCGGGGTCGAGCGCGGGCCGCGGCGGTTCCAGCAGGGACATGAGGTGCATCCTTCTTGCAGTGATGACACAGCTTAAGTTTGTGCAAGGCCCAGGGGTAGCTGATTTCTGTCATTGTCTTGCCTGATCCTGTCATGTGCCCGGGCCAGGTGCCTGCTTAACGCGTGGCAGACGTGCACGCTTGCTCGAAATCCTGGTGGGCTGGTCCGCGGTGCAAGTGCGCGGTGAGTGGGTGGGCGGGCAAGGTTTTGCAGAATCGTGCAAGCCTGGGGCAGGAATCGACTAACCATCACTTGCTCCGCCCCTTAAGATTTGAACCTCCCCCCAACACCACTTTCCTTTGTGGAGGCCAGCATGCCCCAGTCCAATGCCGTCAGTCACATGACACTGGTTCGCGCCCGCGCCGGGTGTTCGGCCCGGGTCGAGGCTTGCCTGAGCCAATTGATCGAACCGACCCTGCAGACCCCAGGTTGCCTGCACTTTGCCTTGCAGCATTGCGATAACGACCCGCTGCTGTGGCAGGTTGCCGGCTACTGGCAGAATGAAATCTCGATGCTTGCGTACTTCAACTCATCGCTGATGGATATCTACGGCGCGCTGGTGCACCAGCAAGTGGTGGATAGTCTCGATTTTCAGACCTTCAGCGATGTGGGCGGGCTGAACAGGTAGAATGCCGGTTTTTCCACAGGCCGGGAGTTGAAGCATGGCGCGTAAAGAATTTGCACAGTTTGAAGCGGTATCCGCTGTAGTTCCGGTTGAGCCCGGTGTTTATCACGCAGCGATTGCGGTCAAAGCCTTGTACGAAGGTGGAGCGCCGCGTTTTCACAAAATCCTCATCGAGCAGACGTTCAAAACTGCGACCGCCGCCGATGCCGCTGCAGCCGAGCAACTTGAAGCCCTGCAAGGCGTCACAGAAGACGCCGAGCTGGTCTGGTAATCAGCGTGGGCGATGCATCTTGAACAGAGCTTCAGGGCCCAGCTGGAAGTAATCCGCCGGGCCGCCGCCGCGCAAGATAGGCTCGGCGGCCGCGGTGTCATAAATCCCGTCCTTGAGCAGGTGCCTGGCGATATGCACCGCCACCACCTCCCCCAGAATCAGCCAGCTTGGCACCAGCTCCTGGTCTGCCCGTTGCAGCTGGATGATTTGCGTGACCTTGCATTCAAACGACACCGGTGTTTCGGCCACGCGCGGCACACTGATCACCCGTGAAGGCACAGTGGTCAGCCCGGCCAGCTCGAATTCATTGACCTCGGGCGCGACCATGGCGCAGCTCTGGTTCATGGCTTCAGCCAGCGGCCGGGTAGCGAGGTTCCAGACGAACTCGCCGGTTTGCTCGATGTTATTGAGGCTGTCTTTACGGCCCACACTGCAAAACCCGATGATCGGCGGGATGTAGTTGAATGCGTTGAAAAAGCTGTAGGGCGCAAGGTTCAGCCGGCCTTGAGCATCCTGTGATGAAATCCAGCCGATCGGGCGCGGACCGACAATCGCATTGAACGGATCGTGGGGCAGGCCGTGGCCCTGGGATGGTTCATAGAAATGGATATCGTCATGCATGGGAAGAGTCCGCAAACGGCTGAGATAGAGGGCCCATATAGTGCAAGGCATTTGGCTTGATTACAAAAGCTTAAGCAGCGGCCAGCGATCTTTGTAGCCGCTGAGGAGCGAAGCGAGGCTGCGATCGAGTGCGTAGCAATCGCAAAACCTGAGTGTCAGGACTTTCTGGTCCACCTCATCATCTGAATTTACAGTTGCTAGGCAACCGATCGCAGCCTCGCTTCGCTCCTCAGCGGCTACAGACGGTTGGCCATTTTCTTTCCCCCAAAAACGACTAAGCCCGGCCAAGGCCGGGCTGGAGTGCCTGCTTCAGGTGTTAGCTGAAGTGGGCGCCGTGAGTGCGATCGTAGCCATCAGCAGCGAAGGTATCCGATTTGGTCCGGCTGAAGCCGTCTTCTGCAAAGGTGGCGGAACCGGTTTTGTCGTAGCCGTCTTCTGCGAAAGTCGCGGAATTTGTGCGGTCGTAACCGTCGGCAGCCACGGCAGCAGAACCTGTGCGGCTGTATCCATCTTCAGCAAAGCTCGACGAATGGGTTTTATCGAAACCATCGGCGGCAAACGCGTTGAAGGCCAGGGCAGAGAAGGCAGCGGCGAGAATAAGTTTGGTTTTCATGATGAAGCTCCTTGTTTCGTGTTTGGGGTGTTCAGTGGGTATGGGTTTAAGACTACGCCGATTAATTTGATTAAAAAGCGCAAAAAATAGCGCTAAAGAATCGATTAATTCGATGTGTACGCCCACGTAAAGCCAGGGTTCAAACGTTGTCCGACTCCTCGTGTGGCGGCATACCTGTACTGCCGGCCATAGAGGTGTCGCTGAGATTGATAGTGGGCTAACAGAATTAACTGACTATTAATTCGAATAAATCGCATTCACAGACAGGCTTTTCATCTGTCCATTACCAATTTTTCACTGCGCGAGCACCAGTCTTCAGCCGGCAAAAAAGCCGATATCAAAACGGCTTTGCACCCCCCGAAAACTGGAGCCTCGACCGAATGAACAAACTTCCACAAATCACCCTTGCGTTTTGGGTGATGAAAATTTGCGCCACGACCCTGGGCGAAACCGCGGGCGACTTGCTGTCGATGACCCTCAATGTGGGCTATGCCGTCAGCTCGATGCTGCTTATCAGCGTGTTTGTGCTGACCTTGCTGACTCAGTTGTTCTCCAAAACCTACAACCCTGTGCTGTATTGGCTGGTGATTCTGTCCACCAGCACCGCCGGCACCACCATGTCTGACTTTATGGACCGCACGCTTGGCCTGGGTTATGCCACGGGCTCGCTGATTCTGGTGTCGATACTGGTTGCGATCTTCGCGCTGTGGAAATGGAGCGGTGAGTCACTGAATGTCAGCCAGGTGCAGAGCCGGCGTGGGGAGATGTTCTACTGGATGGCGATTCTGTTTTCCAACACCCTGGGCACCGCCCTAGGTGACTACCTGGCGGATGATT
Organism: Pseudomonas fragi; assembly: GCF_002269505.1. Taxonomy (GTDB): domain Bacteria; phylum Pseudomonadota; class Gammaproteobacteria; order Pseudomonadales; family Pseudomonadaceae; genus Aquipseudomonas; species Aquipseudomonas fragi_D. The sequence continues at coordinate 77,950 of NZ_NQKQ01000021.1, forward strand.
CGGGGCTGGGCTTTGCTGGCGGCGCACTGTTTATCGGGGCGACCATCGGGGTGGTGGTGCTGGCACGCTACTTCAGCAAAATCTCGTCGGTGCTGCTGTTCTGGCTCGCATTTGTGCTGACACGCCCGTTTGGCGCGACCTTGGGCGACTTCCTGACCAAACCCCTGGACAAGGGCGGGCTGGACTTCGGCACCATCGGCTCTTCGCTGGTATTGGCGGGGATATTGGTGGCCATGATCGCCGGGGCGGCGTATCTGAAAAACAAACAGGCCCAGCCTGGGGTGGCTGAGCTGTCCTGACCGTAAACCGGTATGGTGGGAGCGAGCCTGCTCGCGAAGTTTATTCGCGAGCAGGCTCGCTCCCACGAGTGTTACTGCGCGATCAGTCAGTCTCGATGCGCGAGTGCTTGCGGGTGTCTTTCATGGTTGCGTACACCGCCAGCGAGCAGGCAATACAAGCTGTCACGTACCAGTAATAACCGGTTTCCATGCCTGCGCTCTTGAACCACAGCGCGATGTATTCAGCCGTACCGCCGAAGATCGACACGGTCAGTGCGTAAGGCAAGCCTACGCCCAGTGCGCGAATTTCGGTGGGGAACAATTCAGCTTTGACCACGGCGTTGATCGAGGTATAGCCACTGACAATGATCAACGCGGCCATGATCAGGAAGAACGCCCCCCACCAGGTGGTAATGGTGTGCAGGGTGGTCAGGATCGGTACGGTGAACAGGGTACCCAGTACACCGAAGGCGATCAGGATCGGACGACGGCCGATCTTGTCCGACAGCGCGCCCACCAGCGGCTGAATGCACATGAACAGAAACAGTGTGGCGGCCGAAATGGTGGTGGAGTCCGAGATGCTCATGCCCACCGTGTTCACCAGGTATTTCTGCATGTACGTGGTGTAGGTGTAGAACGCCAGCGTACCGCCCATGGTCAGGCCAACTACGGTCATCAGCTCTTTGGGATGACGCAGCAAGGTGCGCATGGCACTTTCTTTAGGCTTGACCCTGGTCTTCTTGAACGACTCGGTTTCTTCCATGCCACGACGCAGATACAGCGCGACCACGGCACACAATGCACCGATCACGAAGGGTACACGCCAGCCCCAGCTATACAGCTGCTCTTCGGTCAGGGTTTGTTGCAGCACGATCAGTACGCCCAGGGCGATGAGCTGGCCCGAGATCAGGGTCACATACTGGAAGCTGGAGAAGAAACCGCGACGTTCCTTGGTCGCCATTTCACTCAGGTAAGTGGCCGATGTGCCGTATTCGCCACCCACTGACAAGCCTTGCAGCAAACGGGCGAAGACCAGCAGGACCGGTGCCCACACACCGATGGTTTCGTAACCTGGCGACAGGGCAATCACCAGCGAGCCGAAGCACATCAGCAGTACCGAAGCCATCAATGCTGCTTTACGGCCTTTGCGGTCTGCGTACAGGCCCATCAGCCAGCCGCCGATCGGGCGCATCAAAAAGCCCACGGCGAAGATCGCAGCGGTGTTGAGCAGTTGTGCGGTGGTATCGCCCTTGGGGAAGAAGGCTTTGGCGAAGTACAGCGAAAACGCGGCGTAAACGTACCAGTCGTACCATTCGACCATGTTGCCGACGGAACCACTGAAAATCGATTTGATACGGCTGGAGGTGGTCTTTTCTTTAGGCGCCGCAGACACGGCCCCGGCAGGCAGGGTGCTGGAGTTATCCATTGAATGGATCCTTCTTTTATTTGTTTTTTTATAGCGCGTCAAAACGCGAGCTTGCAGGGCTATAGCAGGACTTGTGCCAATGCTTGAGGCCACGGTTTACAAGGCTTTAGGGGGATGGATAAGCGGGAATCCGCTGATATACGGCGTGGCCATAAGCGGAAATCCGCCGACAGGAAAAATTAAATTGCCTGTCCCTACACATCAGCCCCCTCTCCCTGCGGGAGAGGGGCAAACCGTCAAGGTCGAGCGCTGATCTGCTTCTGCAGGTTCTGCATCTGGCTCTGCAGGGTGTTGATGTTGCGCGTCATCTGGGCACGGAATACGTCGAACTCAGCAGCATTGGCACCTTGAGTCGGCGCCGGGCGGTTCTCAAGTTCGCTTTTGAGCACGATCATGTCCTGCTCCAGACGTTCCACGGCCGCGCTCGGGTTGCCCTGTTTCTTCAAGGCCGCCACATCCGTGGCCTGCTGGGCGACACCCGCCTTGAGCGTGGCCAGCTCAGTGCCCAGGTTCTTGATCTCGGTTTCGAGTTTGGTCTGGTTTTCTTTCTGCGCTGTCACTTGCAGCAACATTGCCGCATTGATTTGCTCAAAGCGCTGATCCAGATCCCCCTGCTGCCCCGCCACCAGCCCTTGCTGGCGTTTGCTTTGCTCAAGCAACTGCTCTTCAAGCTGCTTGATCTGCAACTTCAAGGCTTCGCTACCGGTGTTGATCGTCGACTCACTGGCGACCACCTTGCCGGAAATGGCCTGCAGGCGCCCCGCTGCTTCTTCGCTGATGCGGGCAAAACTTTCCTGGGTGGCCACCAACTGCTGCTCCATCAGCGAAATCTGCTGAAAGCTCCACCAGGCCAATCCGCCAACGGCCACCAGCAAGGCGCAGATCAAGGTCCATAAAGGCCCGGTACTCGGGCCCTTGACCTTGATCACCGGAGTATTGCGCGAATACACCGTGGTGCGCTCACGGGCACCCGGGCTGGACGCCAGTTCATCATGGTCATCGGCATCGGCGCGCAAAGTCGGCACATTGTCAAAGTCGTCGCGGGCATCGTTACGCATCGTAAACCTTAAAAAAATGGCGGCAGCGGTTAGCGGTAAGGGGATTCCTGAGCTTTCCACCAGCCGCAGAATTCATCAAGTGCGGCCCACAGACTCACCTTGGGGTCGTAGTCGAGGTAGTGCCGGGCGCGGCTGATGTCGAGGGTAAAGTCTTTAGCCATGATCTGCACCCCCAAACGCGAGAGTGACGGCTCAGGCTGCCCCGGCCACAACTTGCAGGCAGCTTCGTTAAGCGCTCCACGACTGTAGGCCAGGCCGTAACCACGATAACGGGTCACTTGCGCCACGTTCATCTGGCGCATCACGTAATTGACCACATCCCAATACGGTATCGGCGTGCCATTACTGACATTGTAGGCCCTGCCCAACGCCGCAGCGCTGCTTAGCAGGCTGCTCATCAGCGCCTCGTTGAGGTTTTGCATGCTGGTGAAGTCGACTTTGTTCAGACCGTTGCCGACAATGGCCAGACGGCCTTTGCGTTGCTGTTTGATCAATCGCGGGAAGAGGCTCATGTCACCTGCCCCCGTAACAAAACTCGGGCGCAGGGCAATCACTTCAAGGCCAAATTCCTGGGCACCAAACACCTTCTGCTCCGCCAGGTTTTTAGTGGCGGCATAGGGGTGCCTGAAGCGCTTGGGCACCTGTTCCTCGGTCAGGTCGGTGTGGTCGCGGCCATCGAAGTACAACGCTGCCGAAGACAAATGCACCAGGCGCCGTACCCGCTGTTTCAGGCAGGCTTCAACTACGTTTTCAGTCACCAGCACGTTGTCGCGGTGGAAGTCCTGATAACGCCCCCAGGCGCCCACGTGCCCCGCACAATGCACCACCGCATCGACATCGACGCACAAGTCGCGCACCAGCAGGCCATCGGTCAAATCACCGGGGATAAATTCAGCCCCGCGTCGCACCAGGTGTTCGACACCTTCGGCCCGACGCCCGCTGACCCGTACGTCAAAGCCCTGCTCCAGGGCAAAACGCGCAAAGCGTCCGCCAATAAAGCCGCTTGCGCCGGTGACCAGAATCTTCATCAATCACTCCAAATGCTGTAATTCTTGCTGCTTGCTCTTTTAAACGCCGGTTATCACGCCAAAGGCACTAACCAGCGGGCTGCCGAACGAGATAAATGTTCGGTCAGTTGCCCCAGCAGTTGTCCGCCATTGCGCCAATGATGCCAGTACAGTGGCACGTCGATGGGTTTATCTGGCAAAAGCTCTACCAGTGCTCCACTTTCAAGCTGCTCTCGAACTTGCAACTCCGGCACCAGCCCCCACCCAAGCCCGGCCTCGGTCAAGCGGATAAAGCCTTCGGAGGACGGGCACAAATGGTGCTCGAAACCTTCTTCGACGCCCAGAGAGGCGAGGTAGCGATGCTGCAGAAAATCATCCGGACCGAACACCAAGGCTGGCGTTTTTGACAACTGCGCGGCGCTCACCCCTAGCGGAAAATGCCGCGCGATAAAGGCCGGGCTGGCCAGCGCACGGTAGCGCATGGCCCCCAGCAATACGCTGCGGGCTCCGGCAACGGGTCGTTCACTGGCGCACAGGCAGGCGGCCACCTCACCGGCACGCATGCGCTTGAGGCCAACGTTCTGGTCCTCGACCACCATATCCAGCAGCAGGTGTTGCTCTGCGCAAAAGTCACCCACGGCCTGCGCCCACCAGGTGGCCAGGCTGTCGGCATTCAAGGCGATCCGCAACCGTTCCGGCAGACCGTCTTCGTCCAGTGCCGGCACCGCACTCTGCAAATCACGCTCAAGCAAACGCACTTGCTGTACATGGTTGAGCAGGCGTCGGCCGATCTCGGTCGGGCTCGGTGGCGTGGCACGCACCAGCACCGGCTGGCCAATACGGGCCTCAAGCAATTTGATGCGCTGGGAGATGGCCGATTGTGACAGGCCTAGCACCTGTGCGGCCCGTTCAAATCCGGCTTGCTCTACGACCGCGGCGAGAGCGGAAAGTAATTTATAGTCGAACATCAGTTTTCCTAATGAGCGATCAGCAATATTGGTTTTTCTTATACAACCAAGCGCAGGACAATAGCCAGCAGCAACCCCGCCAGCAGTACAACGAGTAACACTTATGTGGCAAAGCTACCTTAATGGCCTGTTGGTCGCGTTCGGCCTGATCATGGCCATCGGCACCCAGAATGCCTTCGTCCTGGCACAAAGCCTGCGGCGTGAACACCATCTACCCGTGGCGGCATTTTGCGTAGTGTGCGATGCCTTGCTGGTGGCCGCCGGGGTGTTTGGCCTGGCGACCCTTCTGGCACAAAACCCGTTATTGCTCAGCGTGGCTCGCTGGGGCGGCGCGGTATTTTTGCTGTGGTATGGCACACAGGCGTTGCGCCGTGCGTTCTCCCAGTCGAGCCTTGAGCAATCTGCCGGCCAGACTGCGCGCTCGCTCAAGGCGGTGATGCTCAGTGCGCTGGCCGTCACCCTGCTCAACCCTCATGTCTATCTGGATACCGTTTTGCTGATCGGCTCGCTCGGAGCGCAACAAAGCGTGCCGGGCGCCTATGTCGTGGGCGCAGCCAGTGCATCGCTGATGTGGTTTTTCACCCTGGCCCTGGGCGCAGCCTGGCTTGCACCGTGGCTGGCCCGGCCAAACACCTGGCGGATCCTCGATTTACTGGTGGCGGTAATGATGTATGCGGTGGCGATACAACTGATTGTTTCGGGCTGAGCGCAAAAGCCCGCTCCCACAGCGGAAAAAAATAGTGCTGCACCTGCTGAAACGTCTATTCCACACAGTTGTCGCGTGGTTAAGCCGTCACCCCGGTGCTATGATCCTGACCCTGCGCCGCAAAGAGTAAAAACTCATCGGCGCGTGTTTGGCCGCCCGTGATCGGCCTTGCGCTCATCGCAACTGACCTGATTAGGAGAATCATCATGGCTTTCGAATTGCCGCCGCTGCCGTACGCACACGATGCCCTGCAGCCGCACATCTCCAAAGAAACCCTGGAGTTTCACCACGACAAGCACCACAACACCTACGTCGTGAACCTGAACAACCTGGTGCCAGGCACCGAGTTCGAAGGCAAAATCCTGGAAGAAATCGTTAAAACCTCTTCGGGCGGTATCTTCAACAACGCCGCTCAGGTCTGGAACCACACCTTCTACTGGAACTGCCTGGCACCAAACGCCGGCGGCCAACCGACTGGCGCGCTGGCTGATGCCATCAACGCTGCCTTCGGTTCGTTCGACAAGTTCAAAGAAGAATTCAGCAAAACCTCCATCGGCACCTTCGGCTCCGGCTGGGGCTGGCTGGTGAAGAAAGCTGACGGCTCCCTGGCCCTGGCCAGCACCATCGGCGCCGGCAACCCGCTGACCAGCGGCGACACCCCGCTGCTGACCTGCGACGTCTGGGAACACGCTTACTACATCGACTACCGCAACGTACGTCCGAAGTATGTTGAAGCGTTCTGGAACCTCGTTAACTGGAAGTTCGTTGCTGAGCAGTTCGAAGGCAAAACCTTCACTGCCTAAGCCTCGCTCCAGATAAAAAAACCCGGCATTGCCGGGTTTTTTTTGGCTTGGTCAAAAGCCCATCAAATCCGCGGTAGCTAGTATGAAAGCGGCGGGTATTTTTAGGCCGCGCCTCAAGTTCGAGGTGAAGATACCGACACAGTAGCGCAGCGTATTTGTTACTTGCACACTGGCATAAAATCGTTCACATACAAGGCCACAGGCATCAATGGCAAGGAACAGGGAATAGCGCTTTGAAGCGGCAATTCAAAAACAGCTTGTCACTCAAGTTGCTCCGGATCGTGCTGCTCAGCGCGGTCGTCGTCGGAGGGGTGCTGAGCTGTGCCCAAATCGTGTTCGACGCCTACAAAGTCCGGCAAGCCGTGACGGTGGATGCCAAACGCATCCTCGACATGTTTCGCGACCCTTCGACCCAGGCGCTGTACAGCCTGGACCGCGATATGGCCATGCAGGTCATCGAGGGCCTGTTCCAGGACCCGGCGGTGCGCCAGGCCTCCATCGGCCATCCCGGTGAAGCGCCGCTTGCCGAAAAAAAACGCGAGTTACAAACCTCATCGAACCGCTGGGTGACCGACCTGATATTGGGTCAGGAGCACACGTTCCGTATCCCGCTGGTTGGCCAGGGGCCATACAGCGAGTACTACGGCGACCTGAGCATCACCCTCGACACTGCAACTTATGGCCAGGGCCTGTTGACCGATTCGGCGGTGATGCTGTTTTCCGGCCTGTTGCGCGCCCTGCTCATGGGGCTGGTGTTGTATCTGGTCTATCACTGGCTGCTGACCAAACCGCTGTCAAAAATTATCGGCCACCTGACCAGCATCAACCCCGATCGCCCCAGTGAACATGTCATCCCTCTGCTCAAGGGCCACGAGCACAATGAGCTGGGGGTGTGGGTCAATACTTCCAACCAGTTGCTGGCCTCGATCGAGCGCAATAACCGTTTGCGCCACGAAGCCGAAAGCTCGTTGCTGCGCATGGCCCAGTACGACTTTCTGACCGGCCTGCCCAACCGCCAGCAACTCCAGGGGCAACTGGGCAAGATCCTCACCGATGCCGGCCGCCTGCAACGCCGTGTAGCCGTGTTGTGCGTGGGCCTGGACGACTTCAAGGGGGTCAACGAGCAGTTTGGCTATCAAACCGGCGACCAGTTGCTCCAGACCCTGGCCGACCGCTTGCGCGCCCACAGCGGCAGCCTCGGTGCGCTTGGCCGCCTGGGCGGCGATCAGTTTGCCCTGGTGCAGGCTCATATCGAACAGCCCTACGAGGCTGCCGAGCTGGCCCAGAGCATCCTCGATGACCTCGAATCGCCATTCAGCCTTGATCAGCAAAACATCCGCCTGCGCGCCACCATCGGCATCACCCTGTTCCCTGAAGACGGCGACACTACCGAGCAGTTGCTGCAAAAAGCCGAACAGACCATGACCCTGGCCAAAAGCTATTCGCGCAGCCGTTATCAGTTTTACATCGCCAGTGTGGACCGCGAGATGCGGCGCATGCGCGAGCTGGAAAAAGACCTGCGCGAAGCCCTGCTGTGCAATCAGCTGCACCTGGTCTATCAACCGCAGATTCGCTACAGCGACCACCACGTAGTCGGCGTCGAGGCCCTGTTGCGCTGGCAGCACCCCGAGCACGGCATGGTGCCGCCCGACCTGTTCATCCCGCTGGCGGAAAAAAACGGCAGCATCATCGCCATTGGCGAATGGGCGCTGGACCAGGCCTGCCGGCAACTTCGTGAATGGCACGACCTGGGTTTCACAGAATTACGCATGGCCGTCAACCTGTCGACGGTGCAATTGCACCACGTCGATCTGCCGCGGCTGGTCAACAACCTGCTGCAGCGCCATCGCCTGGCCCCGCGCAGCCTTGAGCTGGAAGTGACCGAGACCAGCCTGATGAAAGACATCAGCACCGCTGCCCAGCACCTGCTGAGCCTGCGCCGCTCCGGTGCACTGATTGCGATTGACGATTTCGGTACCGGTTATTCGTCCCTGAGCTACCTCAAGAGCCTGCCGCTGGACAAAATCAAGATCGACAAAAGCTTTGTCCAGGACCTTATCGATGACGGTGACGACGCCACCATCGTGCGGGCCATCATCCAGCTTGGCAAAAGCCTGGGCATGCAGGTCATTGCCGAGGGCGTCGAAACCGTCGAACAGGAAGCCTATGTCATCGCCGAAGGCTGCCATGAAGGCCAGGGTTACCTGTACAGCAAACCCCTTGGCGCACGGGAGTTAGTCGCTTATCTGAAGCAGGCGAAGCGTAACAGGACAGTCATTATGTAATTCCATATTTCGAGATTCACCCAAGACCCGGTGCAAGGCTGAAGTAAATAAGAAATATTTCCAACAGTAGCCCTTTACAGAAAATGCATATCTTTCGCATCATGTGGCAGTTTCGCGTGCAGCCGCACGCTTGTCCCACCTCTCGAAGCAGGATTTTCGCCATGATTCGTATGCCCCTGGCCACCGCCAGTCTGCTGGCCATTGCTATCTCACTCGCCGGTTGTGGCGACAAGGAAAAAACCGCAGCAACCCCTGCGCCAGCAGCAGCCACCAGCACCGCGACGCCTGCCACTGACATCACGGCGGCAAAAGTCGACGAAGCTGCCGCCAAGGCCGTCGTGGCGCATTACGCCGACATGGTTCACGCCGTGTACAGCGACGCCGAAAGCACTGCCAAGAAACTGCAAACCGCCATCGATGCATTCCTCGCCAAGCCCAACGACGACACCCTGAAAGCTGCCCGTGCGGCCTGGGTTGAAGCCCGTGTGCCTTACCTGCAGAGCGAAGTGTTCCGCTTCGGCAACACCATCATCGATGACTGGGAAGGCCAAGTGAACGCCTGGCCGCTGGACGAAGGCCTGATCGACTACGTTGACGCCAACTACGCCGGCGCACTGGGCAACCCGGGTGCCAACGCCAACATCATCGCCAACACCCAGATCCAGGTCGGCGAAGACAAGATTGACGTGACCGAAATCACTCCGGAAACCCTGGCCAGCCTCAATGAGCTGGGCGGATCCGAAGCCAACGTGGCCACCGGCTACCATGCAATCGAATTCCTCCTGTGGGGCCAGGACCTCAACGGCACCGGTCCAGGTGCAGGCAACCGTCCTGCCTCTGACTACCTGGAAGGCGAAGGCGCCACCGGCGGTCATAACGATCGCCGTCGCGCTTACCTGAAAGCCGTTACCCAACTGCTGGTCAATGACCTCAACGAAATGGTCGGCAACTGGGCACCGAACGTTGCCGACAACTACCGCGCCACGCTGGAAGCTGAGCCGGTACAAAACGGCCTGCGCAAAATGCTGTTCGGCATGGGCAGCCTGTCGCTGGGCGAACTGGCTGGCGAGCGCATGAAAGTGTCCCTGGAAGCCAACTCGCCTGAAGACGAGCAGGACTGCTTCAGCGACAACACCCACAACTCGCACTTCTACGATGCCAAGGGCATCCGCAACGTGTATCTGGGCGAGTACGTGCGTGCTGACGGCACCAAAATGACCGGCCCTAGCCTGTCGTCCCTGGTCGTGGTCATTGACCCGGCTACCGACGCCACGCTCAAGTCCGATCTGGCCGACACTGAAGCCAAGATCCAGGTCATGGTTGACCGCGCCAACAAGGGCGAGCACTACGACCAGTTGATCGCTGCGGACAACGCTGCGGGCAACCAGGTTGTACGTGATGCCATCGCCGCCCTGGTCAAACAGACCGGTGCCATCGAACAAGCCGCCGGCAAGCTGGGCATCAGCGACCTGAACCCGGACAACGCCGATCACGATTTCTGATCTGCGGCGCTGAGTGACTGAGTAATGAGGCGACCTTCGGGTCGCCTTTTTTGTGGGCCGCTTTGGCGCCAGCAAGAGAACTTCAACATCCAGCCTGCTCGCTACGACAAGGTTTGGCTTTTGCTTTGGCCTTTGCCTTTGCCTTTGCCTTTGCCTTTGCCTTTGCTGCGGCCACTCAATTAGCCAGGCGACGTGAATGCCCCTCACAGAAGGCCGAACGCAGGTGCTGTTATGGGGGTGGCGCGGCAGGACGCCGCGCCAGCCGCGATGGGCCAAGGATGGCCCGTCGCGG
>NZ_NQKQ01000022.1 GCF_002269505.1 Pseudomonas fragi
TTGGTGGAGCTAAACGGGATCGAACCGTTGACCTCTTGCATGCCATGCAAGCGCTCTCCCAGCTGAGCTATAGCCCCAAACTTTCAGTATTGGGTGTTGCTGTGTTGCGTTCTGCTTGTTTCGTGTTGCTGTGTTGACGGGGCGCATATTAAGACTGGTTGGGTAGGCTGTCAAACTTATTTTTAAACTTTTTTAAAAAAATTTGCCGTGAGAACAACCACTTACCCTTCCCGCCCCGTAAATACGGGGCAAAACCCACAAAACCTGTAGTCGCTGCCAAAGGCTGTGAAGGGTTGCGAAGCAACCCGTTTTCCTGGAAACGCCACAGAACCCCTCGCAGCCTGCGCCAGCGACTACAAATAAAAGCTGTTAATTCATCGCGTTAAACAGCTTTTCCCACTCTTTGTTTTCTTTCTTGGACACGCCGCCCAGCAGGTCCAGCGCCTGACGCAGACGGAAACGGGTCAGGTCCGGCCCCAGGATCTCCATCGCGTCCAGCACGGACACAGAGCTGGCCTGCCCCGTGATCGAGGCGAACATCAGCGGCATGGCATCACGCAGCTTCAGCTCCAGGCTTTCAACCACGGCCTGAATGCAGCCGGTGATGGCGTCTTTTTCCCACTGACGCAGACTCTCAAGCTTCCACAGGATCAACTGCATCAGTTGACGCACTTGCTCGTTGGACAGTTTCTTGTGCTCAAACAGCTTGGCATCCAGCTGCAAGCCGCCCGAGAAGAAGAACCCGGCCAGGGGTGCGATCTGGCTGAAGGTCTCGACGCGGCCCTGTACCAGCGGCGCGATCTTCATCATGTACTCGGGGTTCAACGCCCACTGCTGCACACGGCTGGCAAACTCGTCCAGCGGCAGGTCACGCAGCCACTGACCGTTGAGCCAGGACAGCTTCTCAACGTCGAAAATCGGCCCGCCCAGGGACACCCGGCTCAGATCGAAGTTGTCGACCATTTCCTGCAGCGAGAACTTCTCGCGCTCGTCGGGCATCGACCAGCCCATGCGGCCCAGGTAGTTGAGCATCGCTTCAGGCATAAAGCCCATGCGCTCGTAGAACGTCACCGAGGTCGGGTTCTTGCGCTTGGACAGCTTGCTCTTGTCCGGGTTGCGCAACAGCGGCATGTAGCACAACTGCGGTTGTTCCCAGCCGAAGTACTCGTACAGCAGGATCAGCTTGGGTGCCGATGGCAGCCACTCTTCGCCACGCAGTACGTGGGTGATGCCCATCAGGTGATCATCGACCACGTTGGCCAGGAAGTAGGTTGGCAGGCCGTCGGTTTTCATCAGGACTTGCATGTCCATGCGGTCCCACGGGATTTCAACGTCGCCGCGCAGCAGGTCCGGCACTACGCATACGCCTTCGGTCGGCACTTTCATGCGGATCACGTGAGGCTCGCCAGCGGCCAGGCGCCGGTCAACTTCTTCCTTGGACAACAACAGCGCACGACCGTCGTAGCGCGGGGTCTCGCCCTTGGCCATTTGCTCGGCGCGCATCTGGTCCAGTTCTTCGCTCGTGCAGAAGCACGGGAAGGCGTGGCCCATATCGACCAGTTGCTGGGTGTATTTCTTGTAGATCTCGCTGCGTTCGCTTTGACGGTACGGGCCGTGCGGGCCGCCAACGTCCGGGCCTTCGCTCCAGGTGATACCCAGCCAGCGCAGGGCATCGTAGATCTGCTGCTCGGACTCGCGGGTCGAACGCAGTTGATCGGTATCTTCGATGCGCAGGATAAATTCGCCGCCATGCTGCTTGGCAAAGCAGTAGTTGAACAAAGCGATGTAAGCGGTGCCGACGTGGGGGTCGCCGGTAGGCGATGGCGCAATGCGCGTGCGAACGGTGGTCATGGGCGGTCTCGAAGTGAAGATAAAACAAAGGGCGAATGGTAACAGGCCGACCCGGCTTGGCTCCAGCACAGGACTCGACCCACCCGCCGCACGGCCGAAAAAAGCCTTGATAGAGAGTTTGTATCGAATTGATACAGGGAAAAGCGTCCGATACCGGTGTTAATCTCGGCTCATTCCCGACATCCCCTGGCTGGAGAGACCCATGTCCCACGTTGTGCTGGTGCTGGTAGAGAGCGTTAATGATTATCTGCACATGCTGGAAAACCAGGGCTACGAGCTGATCCTAGCGCCCACCCCCGCCAGCCGCGCCGAAGCCATAGCCCTGCACGGCGCCCGTATCGACGCCGTGCTGACCCGCGGCCCGCTGGGCCTGCATGCCGATGAAATGGCCGCCCTGCCTCTGCTCAGAATCATCTGCGTGATCGGCGCCGGCTTCGAACAGGTCGATCTGCAAGCCGCGAGCAACCTGGGTATTACCGTTACGTTCGGGGCCGGCGCCAATGCCTCGTCAGTGGCCGACCATGCCATGGCGCTGCTGCTGTCCGTGGTCCGCGGCATCCCCCAGGCCGACGCCAGCATCCGTCGCAACGAGTGGACCAAGGTGCGCCAGCCATCGCTGTCGGGCAAACGCATGGGCATTATCGGCCTCGGCGCCATCGGCGCTGCCATCGCCAAACGTGCGGCCCACGGCTTTGACATGAGCATCAGCTACCACAGCCGTCAGCCGCACCCCGACTCGCCCTACACCTACTGTGCCAGCGTGCCTGAACTGGCCGCTGCGGTGGATTTCCTGATGATCGCCACCCCCGGTGGCAGCGCCACTCATCATCTGGTCAACGCCCGCGTGCTGGACGCCCTGGGCACCGAGGGCTACCTGATCAATATCGCCCGCGGCAGCGTGGTCGATACCCAGGCGCTGATCAGCGCCCTGACCGCCGGCACAATCGCCGGTGCCGGGCTCGATGTGTTTGAAGATGAACCCCGCGTGCCGGACCCGCTGAAAACCCTGGGCAACGTGGTCATGACCCCGCACGTGGCCGGCCAGTCACCCGATGCGGTGGAAGCCACGGTGCAACTGGTTGTCGATAACCTGCAGGCGTTTTTTGCCGGCAAGCCCGTACTCACCCCGGTGCCATTGCCCCAGCCTGCCTGACCCGGAGCCTGCGCTTGAAATTTCGCCTGCCAACAACCGCCACTGCGCCCTTCTGCCCCTCCGAAGTCAGTGGCAGCGTGCCCGTCGACGCCAGCGCGCCGTTTTTCAAGCGCGTGCTGCGCTTTGCCGGGCCCGGCCTGCTGATCAGCATCGGTTACATGGACCCCGGCAACTGGGCTACCGCCATCGAAGCCGGCTCACGTTACGGCTACAACCTGCTGTTTGTGGTGCTGCTCGCCAGCCTCGCGGGCATGGCCGTGCAATGCCTGTGTTCGCGCCTGGGCATCGCCACCGGCCGCGATCTGGCGCAACTGTGCCGCGAGCGCTACAGCAAGCGCTCGGCGCGGGTGCAATGGCTGCTGGCGGAAATCTCGATTATCGCCACCGACCTGGCCGAAGTGCTCGGCTGCGCGCTGGCGTTCCATCTGTTGCTGGGCTGCTCGCTGACCACCGGCATCGCCCTCACCGCCTTCGACACCTTGCTGGTGCTGGCCTTGCAAGGGCGTGGATTCCGCCGGCTTGAAGCCATCATGCTGGCGCTGGTAATGACCATCGTCGGGTGTTTTTTCGTCGAACTGGTACTGATTAAGCCGTATTGGCCGGATGTGTTCGACGGCTTTAAACCGTCACTGTCGGCCATCAGCGACGCGGCCCCGCTGTACATCGCCATCGGCATCATTGGCGCTACCGTGATGCCGCACAACCTGTACCTGCACAGTTCCATCGTGCAGACCCGCCTGACCGGCAGCGACTACGCCAGCAAACTGGATGCCGTACGCCTGTCGCGCATCGACACCATCGGCTCGCTGGCCCTGGCCTTGCTGGTCAACGCCGCCATTCTGATCCTCGCTGCGGCCGCCTTTCACCAGACCGGCAACAGCGACGTGGTCGAAATTCAGGACGCCTACCGCATGCTCGACCCGCTGGTGGGCGGCGCCATGGCCAGCATCCTGTTCGGCGTGGCGTTGCTCGCCTCGGGGCAAAGCTCGACGTTCACCGGCACTATTGCCGGGCAGGTGATCATGGAAGGCTATCTGGACCTGAAGATTCCCTGCTGGCAACGGCGCCTGATCACCCGCGGGCTGGCGCTGGTGCCTGCTTTCCTGGGCGTGTGGTTGATGGGCGACGATGCGGTCGGCAAACTGCTGATCCTCAGCCAGGTGGTACTCAGTCTGCAATTGCCGTTTGCCCTGTACCCGTTGATCCGCATGACCAGCGACAAAGGCCTGATGGGCCCGTTCGCCAACCGCCTGCCAACACGGCTGCTGGCGTGGTTTCTGTTTGCAGTCATCAGTTGCGCCAATGTGTGGCTGATTGCTCAGATCGGGTTCGGGGCATAACCGCCCCTGCCCCTTAAATTCAGCACCTGGGGCCTCGTTATACAAGACGACTCCTGCAATTGAGGTGCTGTTATGTCCGCCGCTGCCACCCTGGTGCAAAACCTGCGCAATCGTCTGAGCAAGCCTACGGCCTATCGCCTGTTCGATATCCGGCTCAAGCACCGCATCACCTTGAGCCCGTCACTGACGCGTTTTGTGTTCAGCGGCAACGATGTGGCGCTGATGCGCACCCTGGCACCCGATCAACGGGTCAAGCTGCTATTCCCCAGCGCCAATGGCGCCGCCGCCAACCTGCCCAAACAGGGCGACTGGCGGGCGCCCCTGCGTGACATGAGCCCGGAGCTGGTGCCGCCCATGCGCTCCTACACCATTCGCAACCTGCGGGTGGATGCCGGTGAGCTGGACATTGACTTTGTCCTGCACGGTGTCACCGGCCCCGCTACACGCTGGGCCAGCCAGGCTAAGGCGGGTGATCGCCTGCAGATCGCGGCGCCCAATGCCGCTTATGCCGACGACCCCGGCGGCTATGAATGGCAGCCACCGCAGGGTATGCGCAACGTGTTGCTGATCGGCGACGAAACCGCCCTGCCGGCCATTGCCGGGATTCTTGAAGAACTTGCCCTGCATCCCGATACCCCCCAGGTACAAGCCTTTATCGAAGTTCCCGAAGAGGCAGACTGCCAGCCCTTGCTCTGTGGCCCGAACACCAAGGTGCACTGGCTGCCCCGCGCCAGCCTGGGCAAACAGCACGGCGCCGGTATGCTCCTGGCCGCCCGTGAACTGGCCAGCCTGCCGCCAAGACGCATGCAGGCCCGGGCCTGCGCCGACCTGCAAGAACTGGATCTGGACAATCAGCGCCTGTGGGACCGGGCCAGTGCCAAGCACAACGAGTTTTATGCCTGGGTGGCCGGGGAATCGATGGCAGTGATGGCGATCAGAAGGTTTTTCGTCCATGAGTGCGGCATGGACCGCAAGGGCCTGACCTTGATGGGGTACTGGAAACTGGGGCGGTCGCTGGGCTAATACTGCTGGTAGTCGCTGACGAGGAACGAAGGCTGCGAGCTTTTTTTATTCAAATCGCTGCAAGCTCAAAGGCTCGCAGCCGTCGTGCCTCGGCAGCGACTACCCACAGCAGCTTGAAACATTTTTTTACAAGTCAGGCTTCGGGTTTTCAACATCTCATCCGTCCTACATGGATAAGCAGTCGCTTCTCAATGGCGATTACACACCCGCCCTGCCGCGAGTTTGCCGTTTCCCATGTCCAAAAAGTCCCGTTCAAAACTCTGGTTTCTGGTTCACAGCTGGTTGACCCTGCCCATCTGGTTCTTTGTGCTGATTGTCTGTGTGACCGGCACATTGGCCGTTGTCAGCCAGGAGATCGTCTGGCTGGCCACCCCCGAGGCCCGCGCCACGCAACCGTCGGATGACGCCCCGCTGCTGACTTACGAGCAGGTGCTGAGCGCCATTCACAAGGCCGAACCGGCGCTGGCCGTGCAGTCCATCAGCCGCCCCGACGAGTCGCACTTTGCCCTGGTGGCCAGCGTGGTGTACCCGGACGGCCGCTCGCCATCGTTGTATATCAGTCCCTATACCGGGGTGATCCAGGGCGAAAGCCCCAGCTTTGACTTCAAGGCCTTTACCCGCGCCCTCCACGGCTGGTGGCTGGTGCCCTTTACCAACGGCTATAGCTGGGGCTGGTACCTGGTGTCGTTCCTCGGCCTGCCGTTGCTGGGCTCGTTGATTACCGGACTGGTGGTCTACAAGAAATTCTGGAAGGGCTTCTTCAAACCCAACCTGCGTTTCAAGCACGGGGCACGGATTTTCTGGGGTGACTTTCATCGCCTGTGCGGCATCTGGTCGATCTGGTTTATTGCGGTGATTTCCATCACCGGCCTGTGGTTCCTGATCCAGGCATTTATGTTCGACAATCAGATTTCCATCTCGACCGCAGGCAACCCGCCGGTTGTGGCCCGCCAGGACGTGCCGATCATGCCTGACGGCAAGCCAGCACCGCAGATCAGCCTCGATCAGGCGGTCAAGATTGCCGCCGACAATATCCCCGGGCTGGAAGCCAGCTTTGTCAGCTTGCCAAGCAATGCCTACGGGCATATCGAGGTGGGCGGCCCGGGCTGGTACCCGCTGTTGTTCCAGACTGCCGACATCAACCCGTACAACGGCGCAATCGAAGGCTCGCGGATGATCGCCGACCGCTCCGGGCTGGAGCTGGTAACCGAGTCCATGCGCCCGCTGCACACCGGCGATTTTGGCGGGTTGTGGGTCAAGCTGATCTGGTTCTTCTTCGGCCTGATTCTCAGCATGATGGTGTTGAGCGGCCTGTTGATTTGGACCAAACGTACGGCCCTGGCCACCGCCAATGCCCTCAAGCGCAGCGAAAAACCCCGGCGGGCAGTCGCCGTCACGGCGCATAGCCAGCAGCCCGAAGAGGCCAATGTATGAGCAAGGCAGTGGCTGCACAGCCCACGTCCACCCTGAGCCGGCTGTGGCACAAATGGCGCTTTCACATCAATATCCTGCTGTTGCTGGTGCCGCTGGGCTTTATGCCCAAGTACTTTGCCGACGCTTCCCTGTTTCGCGGCGACAGCGGCCTGGGCGAGCGCGACATCGGCACCGTGCAGGTTGGCCCCTGGAGCCTGCAACTGGCCGAGTTGCGCAATGAAGCCCCGCGCCCCGATGGCCCGGCAGGTTATATGAAGAGTTTTAACGCGGCCCTGTGTGACACCTGCATCGATCAGGTCAAGGCCGCCTACCTGCGTATCGGCAAGCCGCGCAGCCTGCGCGCCGCCGGGGTGATTTTCTTCGGCACGCCCTACCGCATGGGCGCCACCCTGCCCATCCCGGAACGCACCAAGGCCGACGCCGAGCTGTGGATCACCCTCGAAGGGTGGGACGGTTCCATGCACCAGGCCGCCATTCCCCTGAGCCAGGCCTCACCGGCAACCATCGCCTGGCTGGCCCAACGAGGAGCCAAATAATGCACCCGCGCCTGTTTAAAACACCTGCCCTGGCAGCGGCCCTGATCGCCTTGATCGGCGTTTGCAGCCAGGCACAGGCCCACAACCCGATGTGCGAATGCAAGGCCATTGAAGACGGACAAATCCGCTGCACCGGCGGGTTTTCCGATGGCAGTGGCGCACCGGGGGTAACCCTGGACGTGATCGGCTACGACGAAACCATCCTGGTCCCCGGCAAGCTGGGGGCCGATTCGACCCTGACCTTCAAGCGCCCGGATTCCGAGTTTTATGTGCTCTTCGACGCAGGCCCCGGGCATATCGTTGAAATCGACCAAGCCGATATCGAGGCCCCATGAGTACTCAAGTCGTACGCCCGGCCGGGGCGGGGCATGAAACCCTTTATGTGCTGCTGTTGTGCCTGCTGATTGTGACCGTAGCCGGCTCGGTGGTGGCCTGGCGACATGAGTCTGCCGAGGTGACGTCGGTGGCGGCCCATCAACTGGATGCGCGCCGCGACCTGAATGCCGCCGAACAAGGCATCTACGCCGACCTGCGGGTCACCCTGGACGAAATTCTGCTGCTGCGCGAAGAGTCCGGCAACCTGCCCCGACCCGCGCAGCTGGCCGAAGACGGCTTCGCGCCCTTTGCCCACGACGCCAGTTCGGTCAGCCGTGGCAATCACGCCTGGCAGTTGCTCGGCGAGCAGGCCTACCTGGGCCTGAGCCCCAACCCTGATGTGGCCGGTTCGTTTCTGCTGCGCATTGGCGATCAACCGGACGTGTGGCTTAACCGCAATCCCGGCGCCAGCGTCCCTGCCGACCTTGACGATGCCGCTCTCAACCAGAGTGGCTGGCAACAAGTGGTCGCGCAATTCGATGCCGGTGTGACCCGTCAGCACCGCCACTGAACCCACCGTTTGCCCTGAGAGAAGACTGCTCGCCATGTCGATTTCATCTGTATTGCGCCGCCGCACCCTGTTGCTGGCCAGCCTGTTCGCCCTTTGCCTGTCTCCCCTGGTCAGCGCCGACAGCGCGCCCGCGCCCCTGGCCAAACCGCTGCGTATCGGCATCACCCTGCACCCTTACTACAGCTATGTAAAAAACATCGTGGGTGACAGGGCTGAAGTGGTGCCGCTGATTCCGGCCGGGTTCAACCCGCACGCCTACGAGCCCCGCGCTGAAGACATCAAGCGCATCGGCACCCTGGATGTGATCGTGCTCAATGGCGTGGGCCATGATGACTTCGCCGACCGCATGATCGAGGCCAGCGAAAAACCGCAGATCCCGGTGATCGAAGCCAACCAGAACGTACCCTTGCTGGCAGCCACGGGTAACGCGGCACGGGGTGCGGGCAAGGTGGTCAACCCGCATACCTTTCTGTCGATCAGCGCCTCGATTGCCCAGGTCAACAACATAGCCCGCGAACTGGGCAAGCTCGACCCGGCCAACGCCAAGGCTTACACCGCCAATGCCCGCGCTTACGGCAAACGCCTACGCCAGATGCGCGCCGATGCCCTGGCCAAACTCACCCAGGCACCCAACGCCGACCTGCGCGTCGCCACGGTGCACGCGGCTTACGACTATCTGCTGCGCGAGTTTGGCCTGGAAGTGACGGCTGTGGTCGAACCTGCCCACGGCATCGAGCCCAGCCCCAGCCAACTGAAAAAAACCATCGATCAACTGCGCGAGCTGGACGTGAAGGTGATCTTCTCCGAGATGGATTTCCCGTCCACTTACGTCGACACCATCCAGCGTGAGTCCGGGGTCAAGTTGTACCCGTTGTCGCACATTTCCTACGGTGACTACAGCGCCGACAAGTACGAAAAAGAAATGACCGGCAACCTCAATACCGTGGTTCGGGCAATCCAGGAGGCCGGAGCATGACCGCCGTCGAACGCCTGTCCGTTACGGCTTGCGGGCCGGGCGTCGAATTTGACCAGGTGTCGTTGACGCTGGGGCGCACGCCCATTCTCGATCACGTCAGCTTCAGCATCCGCCCCGGCAGCGTGCATGCACTGGTGGGGCCCAATGGCGGCGGCAAAAGCTCGCTGATCAAGACACTGCTGGGGCAAATGCCCCATCAGGGCCGCCTGTGCTTGAACTGGCCCGGTGAGCCGGGGTTGATCGGTTATGTACCCCAGGCGCTGGAGTTCGACCGCGGCTTGCCGATGACCGTCGATGATTTTATGGCCGCCATGTGCCAGCGCCGCCCGGCCTTTATGGGGTTGTCGCGCAAGGTTGCCCCGGCCATCGGCGAAGCGCTGGAACGGGTGGGCATGCAGGACAAACGCAAGCGGCGCATGGGCGCGCTGTCCGGCGGTGAACGCCAGCGGGTACTGCTGGCCCAGGGGCTGATTCCTGCACCGCAGTTGCTGGTGCTGGATGAACCCATGTCGGCCCTGGACGAAGCCGGTGCCCAGGTGTTTGAGCGGCTGCTGAAGGACTGGCGTCAGGCCGGGGTCACGGTGGTGTGGATCGAACACGACCTGGCCGCCGTCAAGCGCCTGGCCGAACGTGTCACCGGGCTCAACCGCCAGGTGCTGTTTGACGGGCCGCCGGAGCAAACCCTGAGCCCGGAACGCTTGCTCACGCTGTTTTCGACCCATCCCAAGGCTCACGGGAGCGCCCTTTCATGAGTTACGAAGCCTTCCGCTTGCTAGTCCAGGGCTGGGCGTCTGCCGGTTATCTACCAGAAGTACTGGCGTATGGCTTTGTGGTCAACGCCCTGCTCGCAGGCTTGCTGATCGGCCCCGTGCTGGGCGGCCTGGGCACCCTGGTGGTGGTCAAGCGTTTCGCCTTTTTCTCCGAAGCCGTGGGCCATGCCGCACTGACCGGCGTGGCCATCGGCATCCTGCTCGGCGAACCCTACACCGGCCCCTATGGCAGCCTGTTCGGCTACTGCCTGCTGTTCGGCATCTCGCTCAATTACCTGCGCAACCGCACAGGCCTGGCACCGGATACGCTGATCGGCGTGTTCCTGTCGGTGTCATTGGCCCTGGGTGCCAGCCTGCTGCTGATTCTGGCGGGCAAGATCAACGTGCATATCCTTGAGAACGTGCTGTTTGGTTCGGTACTGACGGTCAACGGCAACGACCTGCTGGTACTGGCTGTGGTCGGCGCGCTGGTGCTGGGGCTGAGCCTGCCGCTGTACAACCGCATAATGCTGGCCAGCTTCAACCCGCAACTGGCTGCGGTACGCGGAGTGGCAGTGAAGGCACTGGACTACTTGTTCGTGATTCTGGTGACGCTGATCACCGTAGCCGCCGTTAAAGTTATCGGCGCGATTCTGGTCGGCGCCCTGCTTGTGATTCCTGCGGCGGCGGCACGATTGCTCAGCCAGTCGCTGAAGGGGTTTTTCTGGATCTCGGTGCTGATCGCCACCGTCAGCACCCTGTGCGGCATCCTGCTGCCCATCGTGTTTGACCTGCCGATCCCGTCCGGTGCCGCGATCATTCTGATGGCCGGCATCGCCTTCGCCCTCGCCGCCATCGCCCGGGGTGTGGTGCCCAGCCTAAAAGGGAATATTGGATAAATGTTCACTCTGCGCAAACTGACCCTCGCCCTGGCCCTCACCGGCCTGTTGAGCACCCCGGTGCTGGCCGAAACCACCGTACTGGCCAGCCTGCCGATTACCTTTGGGTTGAGCGAACTGCTGCTCAAGGACAGCGGCGTAAAACTGCAACGGGCAGCACCGGCCAACCTGCCGGGCAGCCGCCAGAGTGCCTATTTCAGCAGCCGTGGTGCCCCGGCCCTGCACACCCTGGCCACAGAAGCCGATGCGGTGATCGGCCTGCGCTCGGTGTGGAGCGACGATCCGCTGTACCCGATGGCACGGCGCAGCAATATCCGCATTGTTGAAATCGACGCGGCGCGGCCGGTGGACGGCAGCCTGCCGGGCATTGCCGTGCAGCCGGGTGTGCATGTCGATGGGCTGAATAGCCAGCCGTGGCTGACCAGCAACAATATGGGGCGCATGGCGGATGTGATTGCAGCTGACCTGGTACGTTTGGCGCCGGATGCCAAGCCAGCCATCGAAACCAATCTGGCGAGCCTTAAACAGCGCCTGCTCAAACTCAGCGCCGACAGCGAAGCGCAGCTGGCCCAAGCGGACAACTTGAGCGTGGTCAGCCTGTCGGATCGTCTCGATTACCTGATTGGCGGGTTGAACCTGGAACGGGTCGAGGTGGATCACAAGGCGGACGAGCCCTGGACAGCCGAGTCGTTACAAGCACTGAGCCGAACCTTGAAAGAGCAGGATGTGGCGCTGGTACTGGATCACCGCGAGCCTTCAGCCGAGGTAAAAAAAGCCATTGCCGAGGGCGGCGGCAAGCTGGTGGTGATCGGTGCCGATGGCACCGATCCCGTGGCGCAGTTGCAGGGCAATATTGAGGCTGTCGTGAAAGTACTTGGCAGCTTGTAGTCGCTGCCGGAGGCTGCGAAGGGTTGCGTAGCAACCCGTTTTCTTGAAAACCCCACAACTCCCATCGCAGCCTGAGGCAGCGACTACCGGATGTTGAGCACCTGCTTGTCCGCATGATAAGACGAGCGCACCAACGGCCCCGAGGCGACGTTTTTAAATCCCATGCGCAACCCTTCTTCGGCAAACCAGGCGAAGGTGTCAGGGTGCACAAACCTCTGCACCGCCAGGTGACTGCGCGAAGGTTGCAGGTACTGGCCCAGGGTCAGCATGTCGACCTCATGCTCGCGCAGGCGCCGCATGACTTCGAGCACCTCTTCGTCCGTTTCACCCAACCCCAGCATCAACCCTGATTTGGTCGGCACATGGGGCACCCGGTGTTTGAAGTGCTGCAGCAAGTCCAGTGACCACTCGAAATCCGACCCCGGCCGCGCAGCTTTATACAGTCGAGGCACGGTTTCCAGGTTGTGGTTGAACACATCGGGGGGTTCCTGCGCAGTGATCGCCAGCGCCACATCCATGCGCCCGCGATAGTCGGGCACCAGGGTTTCCAGTTGCACACCGGGCGACAACTTGCGGATTTCACGCAGGCAGTCGACAAAGTGCTGCGCGCCACCGTCGCGCAAGTCATCACGGTCTACCGAAGTGATCACCACATACTTGAGGCCCAGGTCGGCAATGGCAATCGCCAGATTTTTCGGCTCGTCCCTGTCCAGAGGTTTGGGCCGGCCGTGCCCCACGTCGCAGAACGGGCAGCGCCGGGTGCAGATATCACCCATGATCATAAAGGTCGCAGTACCGCCAGAAAAACACTCGCCCAGGTTTGGGCAGGCGGCTTCTTCGCACACACTGTGCAGCTTGTGCTTACGCAGCAGCGCCTTGACCCGTGCCACCTCGGGCGAGGTGGCAATGGGCACGCGGATCCACTCGGGCTTGCGCGGGATTTCTTCGGTGGGCAGGATCTTCACCGGGATACGTGCCACCTTCTCGGCTCCACGCAGTTTTACCCCGGCCTGCAAGGGCTGCGGGCGGCTGGCAACAGGCAATTGTGCATTCATGGCTTGGCTCCACACGGGTATGCATTCAGGCCGAATACACCGGAAACAGTGCGCACAGTTCGCCGACCTGACGGGCAACCCGGGCCTCGATCGCCCCATCGCCCGGATGGTCAAGGATGTCGCAGATCCAGGTGGCCAGCGCGCGGCACTCGGGAATCTGCAAGCCACGGGTGGTCACCGCCGGGGTACCGATACGCAGGCCCGAGGTCACGAACGGCGACTGCGGATCATTGGGCACGGCGTTTTTGTTCACGGTGATATGGGCACGGCCCAGTGCCGCGTCGGCCTCCTTGCCGGTAATGCCCTGGCGGATCAGGCTGACCAGAAACAGATGGTTGTCGGTGCCGCCGGAAACCACGTCATAGCCGCGCTGCTTGAACACTTCGGCCATCGCCTGGGCATTCTTGATCACCTGGAACTGGTAGTCCCTGAAGCCCGGCTCCAGCGCCTCCTTGAAGCACACCGCCTTGGCTGCGATCACATGCATAAGCGGCCCGCCCTGGCCGCCGGGGAACACCGCCGAGTTGAGTTTTTTCTCCAGATCGGCGTCGGCTTTGGCCAGAATCAGACCGCCACGCGGACCGCGCAGGGTCTTGTGGGTGGTGGTGGTGACCACATCGGCGTAAGGCAGCGGGTCCGGGTACAAACCGACCGCGACCAACCCGGCGACATGGGCCATGTCCACAAACAGATACGCCCCGACCTTGTCGGCAATGGCACGAAAACGCGCAAAGTCCAGGGTCTTGGAGTAGGCCGAGAAACCGGCCACGATCATTTTTGGCCGATGCTCCAGGGCCAGGCGCTCGACCTCGTCATAGTCGATCAGGCCATTGGCATCGATGCCGTATTGCACCGCGTTGTACAGTTTGCCCGAGGAGCTGACCCTGGCACCGTGGGTCAGGTGGCCGCCGTGGGCCAGGCTCATGCCCAGAATGGTGTCGCCCGCTTGCAGCAACGCCAGGTACACCGCCGAGTTGGCCTGGGAGCCGGAGTGCGGCTGAACGTTGGCATAGCCTGCGCCGAACAGTTGTTTGGCGCGGTCGATGGCCAACTGCTCAACCACATCAACGTACTCACAGCCACCGTAATAACGCTTGCCCGGGTAGCCTTCGGCGTACTTGTTGGTCAGCTCGGTACCCTGGGCCTGCATCACTTGCGGGCTGGTGTAGTTCTCCGAGGCGATCAGCTCAATATGCTCTTCCTGACGTTGCGCCTCGCGGCTAATGGCGTCGAACAGGGCGGGGTCGAAATCGGACAGGGTCAGGCTTTTATGGAACATGGGGTTTTCCTTTTTATTAGAGATTCAAGCAATGTCTCAGAGCGCTATCAGCCGTTTTCGGCAACAAAGGCGTCATAAGCCTGCTGGTCCAGCAGATCGTTGAAAGCCGACATGTCTTCGATGCGAATGCGAAAGAACCAGCCTTCGCCCAGGGGTGAGGCATTGACCAGTGCAGGGTCATCGGCCAGAGCCTGGTTAACAGCCACCACCTCACCGGTCAGCGGCATGGTGATATTGCTGGCGGCCTTGACCGACTCCAGCACGGCCACTTCGTGACCGGCCTCGAACACCCCCAGCTCGGGCACCTGCACAAACACCACATCGCCCAGTGCCTGCTGGGCAAAGTCGGTAATACCGACGGTCAACTCGCCGGACGCTTCCAGACGCAGCCATTCGTGTTCAGGGGTAAAGCGCAGAGTGCTCATGGACTTTTCTCTTGTTATCAGTGTGTCCTGATGCAGGACGGACAGGCGTTACTGAGAAGACCAGAGCAAGGGCGATGCCAAGTTTTAAAAAACCATTAATATCAATAGTTTAAATAAAAACGAAGCCATTATGACGAAGGCAGTGGAGCGAAACTGCTCCAGCCCTGGAGAGGGTCTGGCTGGTTGATCCCACAAGGGCGGGGTCAAGGCGGGCCCGGAGCGAAATCATTCCGCTGGAGCGCAATCACACCACTCGCACCAACGCGAACTGAATGTAGCCGCTGAGGAGCGAAGCGAGGCTGCGATCGAAGACGCAGTCTTCGCAAAGCGTGCAATCGCGATGTACCTGATACGCCGCGCTGAATGGTTTTACGACGGCTACGTCGGAGTGCCGCACCACGCCATCGCAGCCTCGCTGCGCTCCTCAGCGGCTACAGTTCAGCGGTGCGGGTTACGAACGCGAGGCTATCCCGTACTTGCGCAACCGCTGCCCGATGGCGGTATGGGACGTTTGCAAGCGCGAGGCCAACTGCCGGGTCGATGGATAGGCCACGTAGTAACGCTCCAGCAAGGTTTTTTCAAAACCCTGCATCGCCGCTTCCAGGCTGGTCACTTCTTCGCTGACCGTCTTGTGGCCGGTCAGCTCGGTACCCGCCAGTTCCAGATCACCGCAATCAATCACGTCGCCCTCGGTGGTGGCTGCTGCGCGGAAGATGACGTTTTGCAGTTGCCGCACATTGCCCGCCCAGCGATTGCCCAGCAACAGCGGATGGGTCGCCACAGCCAGTTGACAGGGCGAACGGTGGATCTGTTCGCAGGCCTGGCGCAGAAAGTGCTCGGCCAGCAGCAGAATGTCCATGCCGCGCTCGCGCAACGGCGGCACCAGCAGGTTGAGGACGTTGAGGCGGTAATACAGATCCTCACGGAAAGTGCCCTCCCTCACCATGCGCTCCAGGTCCCGATGGGTCGCACAGAGCACCCGCACATTCACCCGGACTTCGCGCTCACCGCCGATGCGCCGAAAGCACCCGTCGCTGAGAAACCGCAACAGTTTGGCTTGCAGGTACGGTGACATCTCCCCCACTTCATCCAGAAACACGGTGCCACGGTCTGCCAATTCCAGAAGCCCCGGCTTGCCGCCACGCTGGGCACCGGTAAAGGCCCCGGCGGCATAACCGAACAACTCGCTTTCGGCCAGGCTTTCAGGCAACGCTGCACAGTTCAAGGCCAGGAACGACGCATCGCGGCGGGCACTCATGGCATGACAGGCGTGGGCAACCAGTTCCTTGCCGGTGCCGGTTTCGCCCTGGATCAGCAGCGGCGCATCCAGGCTCGCCACTTTGTGCAGCCGCGTCTTGAGTTCTTCCAGTACAAGCGACTTGCCCAGCAATGCCTCAAGCCCTTCAGCCGGATCGCGCAACAGGGACGCCAGCCGCTCACCGATACGGCTTGGCGGGTACAAGGTCAGCAGCCCGCCGACCAGAACATCCGTACCGCCGCTGATGGGTGTGGCGTCGAGCAGCAGGTCGCGACCCTTGAAGCTCACTTCGCACATAGGCAGACGAAAGCCTTTATCGATCAGGGTGTGGGCCAGGTCAGGGGCCGCGAACAGATTCGACAGCGGCTCACCGGTGGGATCGCTGCCATAAAGGTCCGTCAGCCCGGGGTTGGCCAGCAGCACGCAGCCATCGGGATCCACCGCCATCACCGGATCGCTCATGGCGGCCAGCAAGGCCTCCAGTTGCAGGCGGCGGCGCTGGCCCGGGAGGATGTCCACCAGATCAACAGCCTGCACCCCTGTTACCCCAAGCAAGGCGTGGTGGAGTTCGTCCAGCACCTTTTGCGACAGGGTGGGTGCATCGATATAGACATTCGGCGGGCTCATCTCCACCGCGTCCAGGTTGAGATTGCGCGCGCCCAGCAGCATCAGGATTTCCTGGGTGATGCCGACGCGGTCTTTGAACGTGACGTGAATTCGCATGCTCTGGCGCTCCCTGACAGCTAACAACGAGGGGCGGCACACCCTGTGCCGCCCCCCGGGCAGAATCAATGTCGTGAAGCAGCCCTCAGTCGGTCTGGCAAGCCAGGTCCGCAACCTCCTGCTTGTTGCGCAGAACCGAGCGATAGCCCAGGCCCAGCACCACAAACCACACCGGCACCATGTACAGCGCCTGGCGAGTGTCATCTTCCAGCGCCAGCAAAGTCAGGATAAACACGAAGAAGGTCAGGCACACCCAGACCATGACCTTGCCACCCGGCATTTTGTACTTCGAGGCACGGTGCAGGTGATCGCGCTTTTTGCGATAGGCCAGGTAGGACAGCAGAATCATTGTCCACACAAACATAAACAAGGTGGCCGATACCGTGGTGATCAGGGTGAATGCCTCCATGAGGTTGGGCACCACATAAATCACCAGCGCGCCCGCCAGCAGGCAGATGCAGGAGAAAATCAGGCCATTGGACGGTACCGCACGGCGCGACAGGTTCTTGAACTTGCTCGGTGCGTCGCCGTCCATCGCCAGACCGAACAGCATGCGGCTGGTGGAGAACACGCCACTGTTGGCCGAAGACGCCGCTGAGGTCAGCACGACGAAATTGATGATGCCTGCGGCTGCGGGCAAACCGGCGAGCATAAACAGTTCAACGAAAGGGCTCTTGTCAGCCACCACATCACGCCACGGGGTGACCGCCAGGATCGCAATCAGTGCGAACACGTAGAACATGATGATACGCAGCGGAATCGAGTTGATCGCCCGCGGCAGGTTGCGCTCCGGGTTTTTGGTCTCCGCCGCAGTGGTGCCCACCAACTCGATGCCCACGAAAGCAAACACGGCAATCTGGAAACCGGCGAAGAAGCCCATCAGGCCATGGGGGAACATGCCGCCGTCATTCCACAGGTTAGCCAGCGATGCAGAATTGCCGGTGGGTGACTGAAACGCCGTGGTCACCATATACAGCCCGGTGCAGACCAGCGCGCAAATGGCCACGATCTTGATCATGGCAAACCAGAACTCCAGCTCGCCGAACATCTTCACCGTGATCAGGTTCAGCGACAGCAGCAGCGCAACGCAGCCGATGGCAGGCAGCCACAAGGGGATATCGGGGAACCAGAAATGGGTATAGCCGGAGATGGCGATCACATCGGCAATGCCGGTCACGATCCAGCAGAACCAGTAAGTCCAGCCGGTAAAGTACCCGGCCATGGGGCCCAGCAAGTCTGCGGAGAAGTCGATAAAGGATTTGTACTTGAGGTTGGACAACAACAGCTCGCCCATGGCACGCATCACGAAAAACAACATAAAACCGATGATCATATAAACGAAGATGATCGAGGGACCTGCGAGGCTGATTGTCTTGCCCGAGCCCATGAACAGTCCGGTACCAATGGCACCGCCAATGGCGATCAGCTGGATATGGCGATTGGACAGGCTGCGTTGCAGCTCCGGTTCCGATTTCGGCTCTTGGGTATCAGGTCGGTGATTTTGCATGAATCATCCTCTTTTATTGTTCTTGTACGGGGTCCCTGGACCAGATAAACATCATGTTTATCCAGAGCGGACAAAGGGACATGAGCACGTTCTGTGCCAGCCCCGTACAAGCGGTCAAGCGGGCCGTTTATGGGCCGTGGAGTCTGTTTGTCTGTAATGGAATCACTCCACAAAAACACGTTTGCGGGTGATTCGGTGGAGCGCGGGTACTGTAAACCATGGCCCAGCTGAAGTTGTAACGAAATCAGTCCACTGGAGCGTATTCGTACCGTGGGCGGCCGAAAGTCTCTTTTATTGTGGGAGCGGGCTTGCTCGCGATGGCATCACCTCAAACGACCTGCAAGACCCCGTTGCCTGTATCGCGAGCAAGCCCGCTCCCACAGACGATGCGCCTCAAGCGCTCCTTTTCAACGGCATGCGCAATTCAACCCGCAAACCATCGGGCTGGCTGTCGAAGCTCAGTTCACAGCGACAACGCTCGACAATCGCCTGCACGATCGCCAGGCCCAAGCCACAGCCGTTGCTGTTGCCATTGCGCCAGAAGCGCTGGGTCATATGTTGCAGGGTTTCGGCGGGGATACCGGGGCCATGGTCGCGCACCTGGTATTTGACCTGTGAACCGTCAACAGCCACGGTCAATTCCACCTGGGTGCCCGCCGGGGTATGGCGCAAGGCGTTGTCCAGCAAGTTGCGCAGCGCAGCGATGGCCAACACCGACGGCACTGCAAGCACCGTGGCTGGCAGGTCGGGCGCAAAGTGCAGGCGGATACGTTCGCCCTCACCTGCTGCTGCATCGTGAACCGCCAAGTGTGCCACTTGCTCGGCCGAACAATTGACCCCGTCGTCAAACGACAGGCTGCCCTCGACCCGCGCCAGCAGCAGCAATTGCTCCAGGGTTCGGTGCAGGCGGTCGGCGCCCGCCTCGGCATGGGCCAGTGACTGTTCGCGAGCTTCGCCGTCGGTCATGCGCGCCACTTGCAGGTGGGTCTTGATCGCGGTCAGCGGGCTGCGCAGTTCGTGGGCCGCATCACCGGTAAGGCGCCGCTCACGCTCTATGGTCTTGGCGATACGGGCAAACAGCTGGTTCTGGGAATCGAGCAGCGGTTTCAGTTCGCCGGGCAACGGTGAAATGTGCAACGGCTGCAAGGAGTCGGCATCGCGGCGCATCAGGGCATCGCGCATGCGGTTGAGTGGCGCAAGCCCTTGGCCGATCCCCAGCCACAGCAGCAGCAAACAGACGATCAGCGCCATGCCCACCGGGACCGAAGCCGCCAGCAGCACCGACAGGTTCAAGGCCTCGCGCTCGACCTGGCGATCGGCCGTGGTGATGCGCACATCGCCACGGTCCAGGGTAAAGGTGCGCCAGGTAGCGCCATCGATGACCTGGTCATGAAAACCCGCCGCCTGGGATTGCATCGGCTGGTCCGGGTTGTTGTGGCTGCGGGCCAGAACCTCGCCGCGCAGCGAACTGACCTGGCAGGCCATACCGCCGGGGATGGTCAGTTGTTCGGCACTGAAATGGGTGCCCTCGCCTTTGACCGGCAATTGCGGCAGTTGCTCCAGCAACCCGGCGACCATGCGAGCCGAGGCCACCAGGCGCTGGTCGAGGGAAAACATCATCTGCTGACGCAGGTCGCTGAGCATCCAGGCCGCAGCCAGGGCCCAGACCAGCACAAACGCCGAGCCGATGGTCAGGCTCAAACGCAGGCGCAAGCTCATCAAGCTTGGGGCTCTGCGTCATCGGCCGGGCCCAGGCGATAGCCCAGGCCGCGCACAGTCTCGACGATGCTGTTGCCCAATTTGCGCCGCAGATGGTGGATATGCACGTTCAGGGCATTGCTCTCCAGCTCATCGCCAAAGCCATAGATGCTGTCCTTGAGCTGCTCGCTGGACAAGACTCGGCCACGGTTATGCAGCAAGGCTTGCAGCAGCGCCTGCTCGCGGCGGGATAAATCGACCGGCTGGCCCGCCAGCAAGGTCACGCGGCTGCTGGGGTCGTAGCTCAGGCGGCCATGTTCGATCAGGTTGACGCTGCGCCCGGCCACCCGGCGCAGCAATGTATGCAGGCGGGCGGCGAGTTCGCGCAGATCGAAAGGTTTAAGCAGGTAGTCATCGGCACCGGCCTGCAGGCCGTCGACACGGTCGGTGACCGAGTCACGGGCGGTGAGGATCAGCACCGGCAGTTCAAGGCCTTGCTGACGCAACTGCTGCAGCAGCTTGAGGCCATCTTCGTCGGGCAGGCCCAGGTCGAGCACCATCACATCGAACTCGGCAGCCTTGAGCATGGCCCGTGCTGCACCGGCACTGGCGACATGCTCGACCGTCAGGCCCTGGGCCGTCAGCCCGGCCTTGATGCCGCTGGCAATCAGTTCGTCGTCTTCGCAAACCAGTACATGCATGCTGATACCCGCGTAAATGAGCCGATTAAAAAGCGGTGGGATTAAGGGCGGATTATGCCGTGTAGCCAGACATCATGCCCCCCTGAATACGCGATCTGGCGTTACATATGTAGTGCACAGTACTGCAGATCCCTCCCTACCCTGAGCGCCTGTCCATCCACACGCAAAAGGAACTTGTATGCTGGCATTCACTGATGAATTTTCCTGGCTCTTCGAAGGGCTGAGTACCTATACCACGCTCCATGAAAAAGGCATGCGCCTGTATGACCTTGGCGCGTTCAAATACGCGCAGCAATTCCTGCAATTGCCTGCGGCCGTTGGCGACGCCGAGGCTCAATTTGCTCTGGCCAGTATCATTGAACGTGACCCGTCCGAAACCCTGTCCACAATAGCGCCCCTCAAGCAGGCGCTGGCGCAGGCTGAAACCATCAGCCTGCCTGAAGATGTCAGGGCTACTTACATCCAGCAGGTGGGCCAACAAATCAGCGACATTGAAAACGCGTTCAAGGCCCGATATCTGGCGCTTTACCAGGCAGCAGCCGAACAAGGTCATATTGACGCAATGCTGCGCCTGGGAGGCGATGAGTGGGCCGAGAAGGTGCGCCTTCAACTGGCTCCCGGCGTGCAGAGCAACGAGAGTGAAGCGCTGCTGAACATGTACGCATTGACCAGGGAGCTGGAGTGGCTGAAAAAGGCATCAGGCGCCGGGAATGCAGTAGCCCACTATTTATTGGCCCTGCGCTATAACGAGAATCCTGAACTTTACGTCCCGGCTCACATCAATTTATCGCTCGAAACCCACATCGACGCGGTCTTGCGCAGCGCTGTCATCGGGGGTTACCCGCCCGCGATGTACTGGTACGCCAACCGTCTCAAACTGCGTGGCAACTTTATTTTTATCCAGCACCTGCGGATCGATGAAGCAAAAGCCGGCAGCATTGATGCTGTTGCTCGCTACGGCCTGGCACTTTCCGGCTTTTACAGCGATGAGCAATACAACGATACCGATAGCGGATTTGATGCCGATTATGTCAAAGGCTATGGATTACTTTGGCTCGTCAACCAGGTGAAAGGTCGAGAATCAGCGCCAGTTGATTTTAAAAATATCCTGGCCCAACTGGAGCGCGAACTCACACAGGTACAAATCAACGAAGGCATAAATTGGGCCCGGTACTGGCGCGAACAATACCCGCTGCTATCCGAGTTCCGCTTGCGCGCCTGTTTACGCTGACCCTGCAACAACCTCGGCCGACCAAGCATTAACACTCGGTTAATCGATACCCGCCAAGGTGTGCTCTATCTGTAAACACCAAGGTCTGGCGCATGTCTCGTTTGTTTATCTTTTTCCTGCTGATGGTCACGGGTTTTAGCCAGGCTTATGCCAGCGAAGACCCGTTTTCACAAAAAGACGACTTTTTGCCGGTCTCCAAGGCGTTTGCACTGAGTGTCGAGCCATTGCCCTCCGGCGAAACCCGCCTGCAGTGGAAAATAGCCGACACCTACTATCTGTATCAAAAACGCTTCAAGTTTGACGGCCTCGACGCCGCGCACACACCTGTTCTGCCACAAGGGCTGGAACACAGCGATGAGTTTTTTGGTGCCACCCAGGTTTATCGCGACAGCGTCGCAATTGTGATCCCGGCGGGAGCCAGCGGTCAGGTCAAGGTCAGTTGGCAAGGCTGCGCCGATGCCGGCCTGTGCTACCCGCCACAAAGCCAGACTGTCGATTTGGGCGGCACCTTGGCAGCTCCCGTGCAGGGTCAGGCCCAGGACCAGTCACTGGCGAGCACCTTGCAACAGCGTTCATTGGGCTGGAGCCTGCTGCTGTTCTTCGGCTTGGGCCTGCTGCTGGCCTTTACGCCCTGCTCGCTGCCCATGCTGCCGATTCTGGCCGGGCTGGTAGTGGGTAGCGGAGCCACGGCCGGACGCGGTTTTGCCGTGGCCGGCAGTTATGTGATCAGCATGGCACTGGTCTATGCCGGGCTGGGCGTACTGGCAGCCTTGCTGGGCGCCAACTTGCAGGCGCTGCTGCAACAACCCTGGTTGTTGGGCAGCTTTGCTGCATTGTTCGTGGTCCTGGCACTGCCGATGTTCGGTTTTTTTGAACTGCAATTGCCCGCCGGCCTGCGTGATCGCCTGGAAACAGCCGGGCGCGGCCGCAAAGGCGGCAGCCTGCTGGGTGCAGGCATTTTGGGTGCCCTCTCCGGCCTGCTGGTAGGCCCGTGCATGACCGCGCCGCTGGCCGGTGCGCTGCTGTATATCGCGCAAAGCGGCAACGCGGTGGAAGGCGGGCTGGTGTTGTTTGTGATGGGCCTGGGCATCGGCGTACCGCTGTTGCTGCTGGTCACCGTGGGCAGTCGTTTCCTGCCCAAGCCCGGCGCGTGGATGAACCTGATGAAGGGCCTGTTCGGCTTCCTGTTCCTGGGCACTGCGCTACTGCTGGTGCGCCCGGTGCTCGACGAATCCCTTTGGGTCGGCTTGTGGGGTGCGCTGCTGATTGTTCTGGCATATAGCCTGTGGCAACAGGAACAGGCATTCCTTCGCGCCAGACCACTGTTCAGCCCGCTGAGCCTGCTCGCAGGCCTGTGGGGCAGCCTGTTGCTGGTGGGCGCCGCCGGGGGCGGCACCGACCTCTGGCAACCGTTGCAGGTGTATACCGCCAACACGGTGGCCGGCAGCACGATAAGCACCGCCCATGACGCCTTTGTCACCATCAAGGACCCGGCCAGCCTGGACCGCGAACTGGCTAGCGCCAAGGCTGAAGGCCAGTGGGTGATGCTCGATTATTACGCTGACTGGTGCGTGTCGTGCAAGGTCATGGAGAAACAGGTATTTGCCAAACCCCAGGTGATGGATGCCTTGCAAGGCGTGCGCCTGTTGCGTCTTGACGTAACCGCCGATAATGTCGCCAGCCGCGAGCTGCTCAGCCGCTATCAAGTCCCCGGCCCGCCCAGTTTCGTCTGGATCGGCCCCAATGGCGTTGAGCGTCGCGGGCAACGCATCACTGGCGAAGTCAACGCCCAGACCTTTTTGAATAACTGGAACGCCACTCGGGAACTCCTCTAAATGCTCACCCTGACCATCGGTTCGTTTGCGCTGGCCATCAACCACTTGCTGCTGATCCTGGCCCTTGCCCTGGCGACACTGGTGGGGTGGCGTGTGGCCAAACGCGGTGGCGAAAACCCCGAATCCGTGCTGTTCAGCCTGTTTTTACTAGGTTTACTCAGCGCACGCATCGGCTTTGTACTCAGCTACTGGCGCTACTTCAAGGACGACCCGCTGCAAATGCTCGACCTGCGCGATGGCGGTTTTTTGTTGTGGCCGGGGCTGCTGGCAGTGCTGGTCGGTGCGCTCATCTGGGGCTGGCGCCGCGCCGGCCTGCGCCGCCCTTTGGGCTGGGGGCTGGCCAGCGGGCTGGCGTTCTGGCTGCTGGCCAGCCTGTCATCAAGCCTCTACGAAAAAGGCACGCGCCTGCCCGAATTGGTGTTGCGCAATGCCAACGGCGAGTCGGTGCAGTTGAGCAGCTATCAGGGCGGCCCGCTGGTGATCAACCTGTGGGCCACATGGTGCCCGCCGTGCCGGCGCGAAATGCCGGTCCTGCAAGACGCCCAGCATCAACATCAAAACGTGACTTTCTTGTTCGTCAATCAGGGCGAGAGCATGCAGAGCGTCAGCACCTTCCTTGAAACCCAGGGTCTGAACCTGAGCAACGTGCTGTTCGACAGCGGCGGCCAGTTGGCACAAAAAGTCGGCTCGATGGCCCTGCCGACTACCCTGTTCTACAGCGCTGATGGTCGTCTTCTGGGCAGTCATCTGGGCGAGCTGTCAAAAGCCAGCCTGGCTCGGGCCATGGAGCCCTTCAATCTGAACAATTCAATGTCGGCCCAACAGGTCGACCCTGCAAGGAATGAGCAAAAATGTTTAACCGCAAACTGCTGACCCTGAGCATGGCCACCCTGCTGGGTGCTGCACTCCTGCAATCACCTGTGCTGCAGGCAGAAGAGCTGCCGCCGGCGATCAAGAAGATTGAAGCCAAGGGCGCAAAAATCATTGGCAGCTTTGATGCTCCCGGCGGCTTGCGTGGCTATGCCGCCCAGTACCAGAACCGTGGCATGGCGCTGTACCTGACCCCGGACGGAAACGTTTTGGTGGGTAATTTGTATGATGCCGACGGCAAAGACCTGAGCCTGGCGCCGCTGCAAAAGCTGGTCTACGAGCCGATGGCCAAGCAGGTATGGGGCGAAATGGAGAAAAGCAACTGGATCGCCGACGGCAAATCTGATGCGCCGCGCATCGTGTACCTGTTCAGTGACCCGAACTGCCCCTACTGCAACATGTTCTGGGAACAGGCCCGTCCTTGGGTTGACTCGGGCAAGGTGCAATTACGCCACATCATGGTGGGCATCATCCGCGAGGACAGTCCGGCCAAATCGGCCGCCCTGCTCGCAGCCAAAGACCCGCAGCAAGCCCTGCACGAACACGAGAAAGCCGGCAAGGCCAGTACCCTCAAGCCCCTGGCCAAAATTCCGGCTGATGTTCAGGCCAAGCTCGATGCCAATGCAAAGTTGATGGAAGAGCTGGACGTGGCAGCCACCCCGGCCATTTTCTACCAGGACGCTCAAGGCAACCTGCAACAGCAGCAAGGCGCACCGTCGCCAGACAAACTGGTGCAGATTCTGGGACCTAAGTAAAACCTGCGGGCTGCGATCGCGCTACAAACCGTTCGCAGCCCGCGCCGATGCTGGCGTGAGCCATGTCTCAGTCTGCCTTTTCGCACGCTATTAATTCTGTTTCTCAATTGACAATCATTATCATTAAGCCTAGCTTGTGAACAGCTGTGTAGGACGCCTCCCACGAAGAGGTCCTCACTCACTCATTCGCAGCAGGTGATCTCCATGACGGAACAAATGTCCACAGGCAAGTGCGACTCACCCCTACTTCAAGCCTTTGTTGATAACCGACTGGTTCTGGTCAAAATCGCAGCCCGTATCACTGGCTGTCGATACCGGGCAGAAGATGTCGTGCAGGATGCGTTTTTCCGTTTGCAGTCCGCGCCGCAAATTACCTCATCGTTCAAGGCACAACTCAGCTACCTGTTCCAGATCGTGCGTAACCTGGCAATCGACCATTACCGCAAGCAGGCGCTGGAGCAAAAATACTCCGGCACCGAAGAAGAAGGCATGAACGTAGTGATCCATGGCGCCTCTCCGGAAACCTCGCTGATCAATTTCTCGACTCTGGAACATATCGCGGTAGCACTCACCGAGCTGCCAAGCCGTACCCGTTATGCCTTCGAAATGTACCGCCTGCACGGCGTGCAGCAAAAGGACATTGCCAAGGAACTGGGCGTATCGCCTACCCTGGTCAACTTCATGATCCGCGATGCCCTGATCCATTGCCGCGCAGTGTCAGGTACCCACGCTGATACCTACGCACGACGTTGATACAACCGTAGCAGCTACCGACCTGCTACAAGGCTTCCCTCCTACATCTCAACCACAGCAATTTTGTAAGGTGCAAAAATCGCCTGCAACTGGCCGTTGTCGCGCAGTTTTTGCATCATTTGAGCAAACTGCTGACTCTGGATCGGTGCTTGCGGGCGCAAAAGCGCGAAATGCCGATAAGTCTGGTCGATACGCTCGGACACCATGACCCGGTCCTTGATCTGCGGGTCGCAGCCCAACATGTCGATCAGGTTGGAACGTGTCATCAAGGCAATATCCGCCCGCCCCCTCAAGACCATCAATAAATTGCTTTCGTGGGAGTAGGTCAGGGTTGCGCCGAAGCTCTCGGTGAGAAACTTCGGCGAGGCGTTGAACCCGGCAAAGGCATAGTGATAGCCGCTATACAGGGCGAGGCGCTTGCCCTTGAGGTCTTCAAAATAGCCTTGTTCACGGTCCGGATGCTGCCGAGCAACAAACACTTCAGCGTCTTCCAGGCCCATATCAACTGCAACATAGGGGAACGCCTGCCAGCCCCAGGCCGGGTTCTCGAACATTAACATGTCCACCCGCCCGCGCTCGAAGTCACGCACGCGCCGCGCAATGGAACTGGGTACCAGGACAAAACGGAAGTCGCCTTGCAACTGGTTGAGGGCTGCGAGCAATTGCGACAACAGGCCCGCGTCGGTGCCGCGCTCGGGACGTACGATGTAAGGCGGGAAGTGCGCAGCTCCAACCCTGATTTCCTGAGCGGCCCAAACCGGTGTCAGCCAGCCCATTCCCAGGGTCAGCAACAGGCTGTGGGCCAACTGAATTGGCGAACACTTCAAAACCATACACACCTGACGCCGCCCATGGCTGGAACTTATTGATCGACACACGACCTGAGATCGAGCACGTACACCATTAAAGCGCCTATAGACTAGCAAGTGCTCGACTGGCCCACTACAAAATAAGCGCCGGACTCAGTGTTTTAGCTACGCTCCAACTTCAACGCCGATGCTGTTAAAGGAAGCTGCACATGCCTCACTGGCTGGTAATTGACCTGGAAGCCACTACCGATGATGGCGGCTGGCCCCTGGTGGAAATGGAAGTGATCGAGATCGGCGCCAGCGTGGTCACCCGCGCAGGCCGTGAGGTGGATCATTTTCAGCGTTTTATTCGCCCGCAACGTCGCCCCCTGTTGACCCCTTTCTGTCG
Organism: Pseudomonas fragi; assembly: GCF_002269505.1. Taxonomy (GTDB): domain Bacteria; phylum Pseudomonadota; class Gammaproteobacteria; order Pseudomonadales; family Pseudomonadaceae; genus Aquipseudomonas; species Aquipseudomonas fragi_D. The sequence continues at coordinate 27,023 of NZ_NQKQ01000022.1, forward strand.
ACAGCTGACCCGCATCACCCAGGCCAATATTGATGCCGCTGCGTCGATGACGACGGTTTGGGAGCAATTTGAACGCTGGCTCGGCCAGCACCTGCCCAAACTTGAAGGCTGGGCCAGCTGGGGCGAGTACGACCGCAAACAACTGGAGCAGGAATGGCACCACAAGCAACTGCACAGTGCCCTGCTGCAATTGCCGCACATGAACCTCAAGCAGCAATTTGCCAGGGCCCGCCAGCTAAAGCAGCCGCTGGGCCTTAACAGCGCGCTGCAACTGGCCGGAATGCAATTCAATGGTCAACAGCACCGGGCCCTGGAAGATGCCCGCAATACTGCGCGTTTATTGCCCTTGGTGCTCAAGGGATAACGACCATAAAAGGGCGTGACGGGATAAAACCGCTTCTGCATACTGGCCAGCCCTTTTTTAGCCCATTCCGAGGAATCGCCATGTTTAAAGTCAACGAATACTTCGACGGCACCGTCAAGTCGATTGCCTTCGCCCAAACCGAAGGCAAGGCCACCATTGGCGTCATGGCTGCGGGTGAATACGAGTTTGGCACTGCCGAGCGAGAAATCATGCACGTGGTTTCGGGCGAGCTGAGCGTCAAGCTGCCGGGCAGCAGCGATTATGAAACCTTCAAGACCGGCAGCCAGTTCAACGTGCCGGCCAACAGCAAGTTCCAGCTCAAGGTCGCAGTGGACACCGCCTACCTGTGTGAGTACCGCTAAGCAATACCGCGTCAGTTGCCTGCATTGAACTGCAACGCCGCCAGCCGTGCATACAGCGGGTTGGCGGCGATCAATTGGGCATGGGTGCCAATGGCGACCAGCTTGCCCTGATCCATCACCGCAATACGATCAGCATTCTGTACAGTGGCCAGACGATGGGCAATCACCAGCGTGGTGCGGCCTTGCATCAGGCTCGGCAAGGCCTGCTGGATCAAATGCTCGCTCTGGGCATCAAGTGCACTGGTAGCCTCGTCCAGCAACAGGATCGGCGCATCCACCAGCAACGCCCGGGCAATCGCCAGACGTTGGCGCTGACCGCCCGACAGCCCCAGGCCACCATCACCCAGGTGAGTTTTATAGCCCTCAGGCATCTGCAGAATAAAGTCGTGGGCGTGGGCAATTCGCGCCGCCGCTTCGACCTGCTCATCGCTGGCAGCAGCATTGCCATAACGGATGTTGTCTTCAATCGTGCCAAAAAACAGCGCAGGTGTTTGCGCCACCAGGGCAAAACAACGACGCAGGTCATGCGGATCAAGCTGGGTGATCGGCTGCCCTTCAAGCAGGATTTGCCCCTGCTGCGGATCGTAAAAGCGCAGCAACAAGTCGAACAATGTCGACTTGCCCGCCCCGGAAGGGCCGACCAGTGCCAGGGTTTCTCCCGCATTAACCGTCAGGCTCAGACCATCAATTGCATGACTTTCGGGCCGTGACGGGTAGGCAAAACGCAGGTTTTCCAGCTGAAGGTTACCTTCTACCCGTGCGGGCAAAACGCGTAAACCCGTGCTCGGTGGCAAAATCAGGCTTTTGGCTTGCAGCAGCTCGGCAATCCGCTCGGCTGCGCCCGCCGCCTGCTGCAACTCGCCAATCACCTCACTCAGCGTGCCGAATGCACTGCCCACCACCAAGCTGTAAAACACAAAGGCGGCCAGCTCGCCGCCAGTGATGCGCCCCGCGATCACGTCCATGCCGCCGACCCACAGCATGACCCCTACAGCCCCCAGCACCAGCAAGATCACCAGAGTGATCAACCACGCCCGTTGCAGGATACGTTTACGTGCAGTGGCAAACGCATGCTCAACGGTACTAGCAAAACGCTGCTGGTCTTGCTGTTGGTGGTTGTAGGCCTGCACCGTCTTGATCTGACCCAGAGCCTCGGCCACATAGCTGCCGACATCGGCAATCCGGTCCTGACTCTGGCGCGACAGGCTGCGTACCCGACGACCAAAAAACAGAATCGGCACCAGAACCAGTGGCAAGGCGACCACCACAATACTGGTGAGCTTGGGGTTGGTGACAAACAACAGCACCACGCCGCCGATCACCATCAGGCTGTTGCGCAAGAACAAGGACAGCGACGAACCAATCACCGACTGCAGCAACGTGGTGTCGGTGGTCAAACGCGACTGGATTTCCGAGCTGCGGTTGTTTTCATAAAAGCCCGGATGCAAGCCGATCAGATGGTTGAACACCTGACGCCGAATATCGGCGACCACCCGCTCGCCGATCCATGACACCAGATAAAAACGCACGAAAGTGCCCACTGACAAGCCCAGCACCAGCAACAGAAAAAAGCCGATTGACTGGTTAAGCAACTGCGGCGACTGGGTCATGAAACCCTTGTCGACCAATAGACGAATACCCTGCCCCATCGACAAGGTAATACCCGCCGTAACAATCAGCGCCAGCAGGGCGCCAAAGGCCTGCCAGCGATAAGGCGCAATAAAATGAATTGCCAGACGAATGGCGCGGCGATGACGGGAAGAAAGCATGGGAGGGTATCCGCAGTGAGGATCAGCGTAAAAAGCCTTACACAGCCTACAACGAAGTTCGCCTAAGACTGGTAAACCTTTCTCACTCGTTTTGAATATGACCCGCAACCACAAAGCCTAGACAGTAATGTTCTAAAGTCGCACTGGAAGTTTCAGGATATTTCTGTTGGACTGGGGTGGTCGCCAAGTTTGTAACAGCTTGGTCATTAAACGGATCTACAGTAGCGCTACACCCTGATGAGGAGACAGGCCATGGATTTGCAACAGAACGCTCAAGCCGTACCGGTGATTCGCACCCAACCACAGCAATCCTTGGGGTGCGCATTTATCGACGAGAATGGTCAGGAAATTCTGATCACCGAGGCGATGATTCAGGACGCCTGCCACGAGCTGGAGCAACGCCTGGTCAAGCCATCGCGCAAGGGCTGATCCTTGCCTACAAGACCTAGTTCATGAATAAACAGCATTCGCATCACTGACCGGCCCTACTGCGTAAGGCCGGTTTTTTTATGCCCGGGGTTATCAGACCAGTACGGCGCCAAGGGCTTTGACCAACTGCTTCAAGGCCATCGAATCGCCTGCAATATGCACCGGCAAGCCTTCGATTTCACGACGAATCGGGTACTGCTTGCGCAAACCGTCAAATGCCAGCTTTTGCTCTTGGACAGTACCGATCAGGCTGCGGCGAAAGTCTGCATCGTCACGGCGCGGGTCGTAAACACCACGACACAGCATGCCCAGGGCCCATGCCGGGTCGCTGTCAGCGCTCAACTCAACCTTGGCCAGCCAGGGCGCAGGCAGCAAATCGGCGAGTTTGACCTGAAGCGGTTGGCCAAGGAACTCGCACAGCGCCTGATAAACCTGCGCCGTGCCCCGCTGCTTGCCATCAAGGCTGTAGCCGGCAATGTGCGGGGTCGCCAGCACGCACAGATCCGCCAGTTCGCGGTCTACTTGCGGCTCGCCTTCCCATACATCCAGCACCGCTTGCAGATCCTCGCGGCGGGTCAGCACTTCACGCAGCGCAGCATTGTCCACCACTGGGCCGCGGCTGGCGTTGATCAACCAGGTACCCGGTTTGAGCTGCTCAAGACGCTGCTGATCGAGCAGGTGCCAGGTCGGGTAATCGCCGCTCTTGTCCAGCGGAGTGTGCAGGCTAAGCACGTCACACTGTTCGATGATCTGCTCCAGACCGACGTAACCAGCGCCCTCGGCCGCTTCACGCACCGGGTCGCAAACCAGCACGTTGAAACCCAGTGAACGCAGGACATTGACCAGCCGCCCGCCCACTTCCCCGGCGCCAACTACGCCATAGGTGCGCTGGGTCAAATCGGCGCCTTCTATTTCGGCCAGTGTCAGCAGGCTGCCAAGCACGTAATCCACTACGCCACGGGCATTACAACCCGGTGCGCTGGACCACTGGATACCGGCCTGCTGAAAGTAGTCCAGCGCCAGGTGATCGGTGCCGATGGTGCAGGTTCCCACAAACCGTACCGCGCTACCTTCGAGCAGCTCGCGATCCACTTTGGTCACCGAGCGCACCAGCAAAATGTCGGCGTCATGTACGTCTGCGCGGTTGATCTGGCGCCCCGGCAAGCGGCGTATTTCACCGAAGTCAGCAAAAAATTCTTCGATCAGCGGAATATTTTCGTCAGCAACAATCAACATGGCAGGCTCCTTTCGCGGAGTGGCAGTGTAGGCGTTGTTACGCGCAATGGGCCAGCCGGGTGTGCAGCTACTTGCGAGCACGTTTACAAAGCACCTACAACTCGATGTTTTCTGACCACTTGGTCAGGCGTACAATTGCCGGCTTTGCGCGTTAAACATTGTGGATGCACGCTTGTGAACTCTGTCACTCAAACACCCTCCAGCCTCACCGTCAGCCGTCCGGCCAGGGTGCGTACCGAAGTGCGCGCACTCCTGGCACTCGCCTTCCCGATCATCATTTCGCAAATCGCCACCACGGCCATGGGCTTTGTCGATGCGGTGATGGCCGGGCGCGTCGGGCCACGCGACCTGGCAGCCGTGGCACTGGGCAACTCGATCTGGGTGCCGGTGTTTTTGCTGATGTCAGGCATTTTACTGGCGACCACGCCCAAGGTGGCCCAGCGTTTTGGCGCCAACAGCCACGGCGAAATCGGCCCGATCGTGCGCCAGGCTCTGTGGCTGGCCCTGATAACCGGCTTGTGTGCAGCCCTGATCCTGATCGGTGCAGAACCGCTGCTGCATATGATGAAGGTCGATCCTGAACTGATCACACCGAGCATGGGTTACTTGCACGGGATCGCCAGCGGCATGCCCGCCGTAGGCCTGTATTGCGTGTTGCGCAACTTCAGTGACGGCCTGGGCAAGACGCGCCCGAGCATGATCCTGGGGCTCAGCGCCCTGGCGTTGAATATCCCGATCAACTACATCTTCATTTATGGCCATTTTGGCGTGCCGGCCATGGGCGGCGTGGGCTGCGGCTGGGCCACGGCCATTGTGATGTGGTTTATGGCCCTGGGCATGGTGGCCTGGACCTACAAGGGCGCCATCTACCAGTCGAGCAAGGTTTACAGCCATTTTGAATGGCCAAACTGGGCAATCCTCAAGCGTTTGCTCAGCGTCGGCCTGCCGATCGGAATCGCGGTTTTTGCCGAGTCGAGCATTTTTGCGGTGATTGCGCTGTTGATCGGCAGCCTGGGGGCCACCGTGGTGGCAGGGCATCAGATAGCCCTGAACTTCAGCTCGCTGGTATTTATGATTCCGTACTCACTGGGCATGGCGATTACCGTGCGCGTGGGCCAGGCCCTGGGCCGTCAGCAACCCCGCGAAGCCCGCTTTGTAGCGGGTGTGGGCATGGGCACCGCACTGGTCTGGGCGGCGATTTCCGCCAGTCTGATCCTGCTGTTGCGCGAGCAGATTGCCACCGTCTATACCGCCGATCCAATGGTGATCGAGGTCGCGACCATGCTGCTGATGTTTGCTGCGCTGTATCAGTTCTCGGACGTGATCCAGGTGACCGCGGCCGGTGCGCTGCGCGGTTATCAGGACACCCGTGTGACGATGATCCTGACCTTGTTTGCTTACTGGGGGATTGGCTTGCCGGTGGGCTACGCGCTAGGGCTGACCGACTGGTTCGGCCCGGCCAATGGCCCGAGCGGGCTGTGGCAGGGCTTGATCGTCGGCCTGACTTGCGCTGCGCTGATGCTGGGCGTGCGCTTGGCGCGCAGTGCGAAAAAGCATATTCGCCGTACCGCGTAACCTGTAGTCGCTGCCGAAGGCTGCGAGAAGGACCCCTGGGCCTTCAATATAACGGGTTGCCTCGCAACCCTTCGCAGCCTTCGGCAGCGACTACAGTTTCAGCAGGATCATCTCAATCCTGCTTCTTGCGGATCCAGTACAGGTAAGTGCCCGCCTCTTCCTGCTGGCCCACCAGTTCATGGTCCAGAAACACGCAGAACTTGGGAATGTCACGGCGGGTCGAAGGATCCGTCGCAATGACTTTCAACAAGCCGCCCGGCGCCAGGTCGCGAATGTATTGGTGCAGCATCATCACCGGCTCCGGGCAGTTCAGCCCGGTAGCGTCCAGGGTGCCGTCAACCGGCAGGTCGGTAAAACTCATCATTTACTCCCCAATCAGCGAGATTTAGGCTTTTTGACGTCCAGTCGACGCAAATGGCAGGTCACTTCTTCACGGTCGTGGTACAGCTGCTTGCAGCCGATTTCAACCTGAATGCCCCGCGCCTTGAAGCCGTCCGCAATACGGTCGAGCAAACGGCGCACTTCGGCATAACGCTGCTTCATCGGCAATTTCAAGTTGACAACCGCCTCACGGCAATGACCTTCACCGATCCACTCTTCAAGCATGGCGGCATTGCGCGCCGGTTTCTCAACGATGTCGCAGACCATCCAGTCCACGGGCTGCTTGGGCTTGAAGGTAAAACCGTCAGCCATCAGATGCTGCACCAGACCGGTGTCCATCAGGCTTTCAGCCATCGGGCCATTGTCGATGGCAGTCACGATCATGCCACGGTTGACCAACTGCCAGGTCCAGCCGCCCGGTGCAGCGCCCAGATCAACGCCGGTCATGTCGCTGTGCAGACGCTCATCCCATTGGTCGCGCGGGATAAAGTGGTGCCAGGCCTCTTCCAGCTTGAGGGTCGAACGGCTCGGCGCCTCACGCGGAAACTTAAGGCGCGGAATGCCCATCGGCCACATGGCCGAGTTGCTGGCCGACGCCAGGCCCAGGAACACTTCACGGCCACTTTTAAAGGTCAGCAGCAGGCGCGGCTTGCTGGCATCTTCCTCTTCAGTCAGTTTGCCGGCTTTGATCAGCGCCTTGCGCAGGTGGCTGTCGAACTTTTTACAGAAATTGGACAGTTCTTTGCCGTCGTTGGTGTCGACGATTTCCAGCCACAGGCTACCGCATACCGGGAAATCGGCCATGTGTTCGAGGATCACGCTGATCCGGTCGGTTTCCGGTAGCTCGACAAAGCCGCCACGGGCCCATTGGCGCGGGAAAATCAGTTCGGCAAAACGCAGACTGTTCATCAGGCGTTCGGCGCCGCCCTCTTCAGTGCACACAAACTCGGCACAGGCAGTGCTCGGCTTGGCCTTGGCGTAGCCAGACACATTAAGGCGGGCGGCGTGCTCGGCGATTTCCGAGCAGACTTCACCCTCAAACCCGGGTCGGCAGTGCATAAAAACGGTGTTCATTGAATTACTCCTGGGCAACTGGCGGGAATTGGCCGGCTGCGCAACCTTGCTTTGGAGCAAGGTGTGTCACGAAAAGGCGGGCATGATAACTGAGTTCGGAACCTGGAGCCCGTATAGACAGTCCAGTTATTAGCCAGCACCCACAATCAGGGCTAGGTTAGAAGCTCTGCTTGTGCCATGTGATCCGTCTAAAGGAGTCATTTCATGTCCTCCCTCGATAGCCTGAACACCCTCGCTACACTAAAAGTCGACGATAAGACTTATCACTATTACAGCCTTGCGCTCGCCGCCAACTCTATGGGCGATTTGAGCCAGTTACCCATGTCGCTCAAAGTACTGCTGGAAAACCTGCTGCGCTGGGAAGACGGCAAGACCGTCACCGAGCCCGATCTCAAGGCGCTGGCCGCCTGGCTCAAGGCGCGGCGCAGCGACCGGGAAATCCAGTACCGCCCTGCCCGGGTGCTGATGCAGGATTTTACCGGCGTGCCGGCAGTGGTCGACCTGGCCGCCATGCGCGCCGCCATGGCCAAGGCCGGCGGCGACCCGCAACGTATCAACCCGCTGTCCCCCGTGGACCTGGTGATTGACCACTCGGTGATGGTTGACCGGTTCGCCAGCGCAAGCGCCTTCGAGCAAAACGTCGACATCGAGATGGAGCGCAATGGCGAACGTTATGCGTTTTTGCGCTGGGGGCAAAATGCCTTTGATAATTTCAGCGTGGTGCCACCCGGCACCGGGATTTGCCACCAGGTAAACCTCGAATATCTGGGGCGTACCGTGTGGACCAAGGACGAAGACGGCCGCACTTACGCGTTCCCCGACACGCTGGTCGGCACCGACTCCCACACCACCATGATCAATGGACTTGGCGTGCTGGGCTGGGGCGTAGGTGGCATTGAGGCCGAAGCTGCCATGCTCGGTCAGCCGGTGTCGATGCTGATCCCCGAAGTAGTGGGCTTCAAACTCAGCGGCAAGCTCAAGGAAGGCATCACCGCCACAGACCTGGTGCTGACCGTCACGCAAATGCTGCGCAGCAAGGGCGTGGTCGGCAAGTTCGTCGAATTTTATGGTGATGGCCTGGCGGACTTGCCCCTGGCCGACCGTGCCACCATCGCCAATATGGCCCCGGAATACGGTGCCACCTGCGGGTTCTTCCCGGTGGATGAGATCACCCTGGACTACCTGCGCCTTTCAGGTCGCCCTGATGCCACGGTCAAACTGGTCGAGGCTTACTGCAAGGCTCAAGGGCTATGGAGGATCGCAGGGCAGGAACCGGTTTTCAGCGAAACCCTGGCCCTGGACATGGGCACTGTCGAGGCCAGCCTGGCCGGGCCTAAACGTCCGCAAGACCGGGTTGCACTGCCCGATGTGGGCCAGGCTTTCGACGATTTCATGAGCCTGCAATTCAAGCCTGCCACGAAAAAAGAAGAAGGCCGCCTTGAAAGCGAAGGCGGTGGCGGCGTGGCCGTGGGCAATGCCGACCTGATCGGCGAAGCGGACTACAGCTTTGAAGGCCACACCTATCGCCTGAAAAACGGCGCAGTGGTGATTGCCGCAATCACCTCTTGCACCAACACCTCCAACCCCAGCGTAATGATGGCTGCAGGACTGGTGGCGAAAAAAGCCGTGGAAAAAGGCCTGACGCGCCAGCCGTGGGTCAAGACCTCGCTGGCACCGGGCTCTAAGGTAGTCACCGTTTACTACAAGGCCGCCGGTCTGACTCAGTACCTCGACCAGTTGGGCTTTGCCCTGGTGGGCTATGGCTGCACCACCTGCATCGGCAACTCCGGGCCCCTGCCCGAGCCGATTGAAAAGGCCATTACCCAGTCCGACCTGACCGTGGCCTCGGTCCTGTCCGGCAACCGCAACTTTGAAGGGCGCGTGCATCCGCTGGTGAAAACCAACTGGCTGGCCTCGCCACCACTGGTTGTCGCTTATGCCCTTGCCGGCACAGTCCGGATTGATATCAGCCGTGACCCGCTGGGCACCGGTAAAGATGGCCAGCCTGTGTACCTGCGCGATATCTGGCCTAGCCAGAAAGAAATCGCCGATGCTGTGGCCCAGGTGACTACCGGCATGTTCCACAAGGAATACGCCGAAGTCTTTGCCGGCGACGCGCAGTGGCAAGCCATCGAAGTACCGCAAGCCGCGACGTATGTCTGGCAAGAGGATTCGACCTACATCCAGCATCCACCCTTCTTTGACCAGATCAGCGGGCCGTTGCCGGTAATTGCTGACGTCAAGGGTGCGAATATTCTGGCATTGCTCGGCGATTCGGTCACCACCGACCATATTTCCCCTGCCGGCAATATCAAGGCAGACAGCCCCGCCGGGCGCTACCTGCGGGAAAAAGGCGTAGAACCACGGGACTTCAACTCCTACGGTTCGCGTCGTGGTAACCATGAAGTGATGATGCGCGGCACCTTTGCCAATATTCGAATTCGTAACGAAATGCTCGGTGGCGAAGAAGGTGGCAATACGATCTATATTCCTACCGGCGTAAAACTGCCAATCTACGATGCAGCCATGCGCTATCAGGCTTGCGGCACGCCGCTGGTGGTGATTGCCGGCCAGGAATACGGTACCGGCTCAAGCCGTGACTGGGCGGCCAAAGGCACCAACCTGTTGGGAGTCAAGGCGGTGATTGCCGAGAGTTTCGAACGCATTCACCGCTCCAACCTGGTGGGCATGGGTGTGCTGCCGTTGCAGTTCAAGCTCGACCAGAACCGCAAGAGCCTGGGCCTGACAGGCAAGGAGACCCTCGACATCCTCGGTCTGACCGGAGCCCAGTTACAGCCACGGATGAACCTGACCCTGGTGATCACCCGCGAGGATGGCAGCCAGGAAAAAGTTGAAGTGCTGTGCAGGATCGACACGCTTAACGAAGTGGAATACTTCAAGGCCGGAGGGATATTGCACTACGTGCTACGTCAGTTGATTGCTTCATAGCCACACCTGAGCCTTGTGGGAGCGAGCCTGCTCGCGATTGCATAAACATGACCGAGTTGTATGCATCGCGAGCAGGCTCGCTCGCACTGGTGCCTGAATCGTTATACTTGCGCACCCCGGACTGGATCCGGGGTGTTTTTTAACGACTCCAAGGATTTTCATGATTGCTTTGCCATGGCCTTATCTGGCACTTCTCACCCTGGGCTACGGCCTTGCCCTCAGCTACGGGCAACTGGCCATTCAAACCCTCATCACACTGGCCCTGCTGACGCTCAGCGGGCTCGCCGTACTGCAAAACAAAAGCCATTACCTGCGCTATGCTGGCCACGGTCTGTTTGCCCTGCTGGCTGTCGCACTGGCCCTGCACTGGCTACCCGGCTTCCATAACGGCAGGGCCATCAGCCCGGTGCGCCTGACACCAGATGCCGTGCCGTTTTCGATGTACTTCAACCTGGACAAGCCGCTGATTGGCTTTTGGCTGCTGCTGGTATGCCCGTGGATCGCGCCACGGTTTGCCTGGCGTGTGTCTTTGCGCGCCATCGCGATGGGTCTGGCACTGGCTGCCATTGCCGCGCTGGGCGGCGCAATGCTGTTGGGCATGGTGGCCTGGGCACCAAAATGGCCTCATCAGGGCACCCTCTGGCTGTTGAATAATCTGCTATTGGTTACCCTGGTCGAAGAAGCTCTGTTTCGCGGCTACATTCAGGGCGGACTGAGCCGCAAGCTCAAGTTGCTGCCCTACGGCCAGACCGTAGCGCTTGTCGTGGCGTCGGTGCTGTTTGGCCTGGCGCATGCGCCAGCAGGCTGGCAATGGATGTTGCTGGCAGGGCTGGCAGGCATTGGCTACGGTCTGGCCTACCGCTTTGGCGGGCTGAGTGCTGCGATCGCCACGCACTTTGGGCTTAACGCGCTGCACTTCGTGTTTTTCACTTACCCAATGCTCGCCCCCTGAAGGCCCGGCGTCTGAAATATAAATTAAACAATTGCTTGAGCATGCCGACAGCCTGTCAAAGTCTTGCGGATTGAAACGACATGCGTAACAACCAGCCCATCACTCAACGCGAACGTACATTCCCCGCGCAACAACGGTTGATTTCCACGACCGATGCCAAAGGCGTCATCACCTACTGCAACGATGCTTTCAGGGAAATCAGCGGGTTTTCGCGTGAGGAGCTGATACGCGCGCCGCACAATCTGGTGCGCCACCCGGACGTGCCGTCCGCAGTCTTCGAACATATGTGGAGCACCCTGAAAAAGGGTTCGCCATGGATGGGTATCGTCAAAAACCGCTGCAAGAACGGCGACCATTATTGGGTCAACGCCTATGTAACGCCGGTTTTCGAAAACGAGCAGGTGGTGGGCTACGAGTCGGTGCGGGTCAAGCCGACGGCAGAGCAGATCCGCCGCGCTGAAGCCCTGTACTTGCGCCTCAATCGTGGCAAGTCGGCGGTACCCCAGCGCGACAAGTGGCTGCCGGTGCTGCAGGACTGGCTACCGTTCATTCTGGTCAGCCAGTTGAGCTTCATGATTGGCGCCACGCTCAATTCCAGCTGGGGTTTTGCCCTGGCAGCCCTGTTGTCGATTCCGCTGGGCCTGCTGGGTTTGACCTGGCAGCAACGCGGGGTCAAACGCCTGCTGCGTCTGGCCGAGCAAACCACCTCTGACCCGTTGATTGCGCAGATGTACACCGACAGCCGCGGCCCGCAAGCGCGTCTGGAAATGTCCATCCTGAGCCAGGAAGCACGGCTGAAGACCTGCCTGACACGTCTGCAGGACACCGCCGAGCACCTCAGCGGCCAGGCTCGCCAGTCCGACATCCTCGCGCACAAGAGTTCGACAGGCCTGGAGCGCCAGCGCGTCGAGACCGAGCAAGTGGCCACGGCCGTGAACCAGATGGCCGCCACCACCCAGGAAGTGGCCAGCCATGTGCAACGCACTGCCGACGCCACCCAGGAAGCCAACCGCCTGACCAGCCGCGGTCGTGATATTGCCGGTGAAACCCGCGAAGCGATCCAGCGCCTTTCGGTGGTAGTGGGTGAAACCGGGGCCACGGTTACACAACTGGCCAAGGACAGTGACGAGATTGGTGGCGTCGTCGACGTGATCAAGGGCATTGCCGATCAGACCAACCTGCTGGCCCTGAACGCAGCCATCGAAGCAGCACGGGCCGGTGAAATGGGCCGTGGCTTTGCCGTGGTGGCTGACGAAGTGCGTCAGCTGGCTCAACGTACCAGTGCTTCGACCGGGCAGATTCACAGCCTGATCGCCAAACTGCAGCAGACCGCCGCCACTGCGGTGCAAACCATGGACGCCGGTCATCGTCAGGCCGAAGAAGGTGTGGCGCGGGTACTGGAAGCCGACCAGGCACTGGTGGGCATCAGCGAAGCGGTGGCCAATATCACTGACATGACCACCCAGATCGCGGCTGCGACCGAGGAGCAAAGTGCCGTGGCTGAGGAAATCAGCCGCAACATCAGCACCATTGCCGACCTGGCTGACCAGACCTCAGAGCAGGCGCAACATTCGGCCTTGCTCAGCGAGGAGCTGTCGCAGACCGTGAATACCCAGTATTCGCTGGTGGAGCGGTTTAACCGATAAGCAGGAAACTCTGTAATGGCTGCCGCAGGCGGCGATTGGGGCGGCGGTGCATTCAAGCAAACGGGTTGCTCCGCAACCCTTCGCAGCCTGCGGCAGCGACTACAGGGAACTGGGCGACTTCAGCCACTGCGAAATCTTGTCCGCCGCCGCATCCAGATGCTGTTCATGGGTAAACCCCGAGGCCTTCAGCGGCTTGAGGTCATGATCAGCCGCCTCCAGCCACATCAATTCAATACCCGGCGCCAGTGTGTAGGCCTCTACCGCCGCACGGTTGCCCAATGCATCACGTTCGCCCTGCACGATCAGGGTCGGCGCCTGCAGGTCGGCCAGGTGCGCCACCCGCGGCTTTTCCGGCTTGCCGGCGGCATAGAACGGGTAACCCAGGCACACCAGCGCGTCGGCATTGAGCTCATCCGCCAGCAGACTGGCCATGCGCCCGCCCATTGACTTGCCGCCAATCGCCAATCGCCCAGCGACATGCCGTCGCACCTCGAAAAAAACTTCACGCCAGCATTCGAGCAATTTCGCCTGCTGATTAGGAGGCCTTTTGCCACCATCAAGGCGGCGCTGGGCCATGTACGGGAACTCGAACCGCAACACGCTCACCCCGCGTGCAGCAAGGCGTTCAGCCATGCCGTCCATCCAGTTGCTGTCCATCGGCGCACCCGCGCCGTGGGCCAGGATCAGGGTCGCGGATGGCTTCCCGCAGGCGCCATTCCACAGCCAGCCCCGCTCTTGCACGCACTGCGCCCATTGATCCCCGTCAATACCGGCCTTGCCTGCTACGACCATGCTTGCCTCGCTTTTAGTCTGCTTATAACTCCAGGCGTGCGTTTGACGCGCCTGAACCGTGGATGGGGAACCATGAACACTTCTACAAGTACCGCCTACAACTACAAGGTGGTCCGCCAATTTGCCATTATGACGGTGGTTTGGGGCATCGTCGGTATGGGGCTCGGGGTTTTTCTCGCCGCGCAGTTGGTTTGGCCAGAACTCAACTTCAATTTGCCTTGGACCAGTTTCGGGCGCCTGCGCCCATTGCACACCAACGCCGTGATTTTCGCCTTCGGCGGCTGCGCACTGTTCGCCGCCTCGTTCTACTCGGTGCAACGCACCTGCCAGGCCACCCTGTTTTCGCCGAAAATCGCGGCGTTTACCTTCTGGGGCTGGCAACTGGTCATCGTCCTGGCGGCCATCAGCCTGCCACTGGGTTACACCAGTTCCAAGGAATACGCCGAGCTGGAATGGCCGATCGACATCTTGATCACCATCGTCTGGGTGGCCTACGCCATCGTGTTCTTCGGCACGATCATGAAGCGCAAGACCAAGCACATTTACGTGGGCAACTGGTTCTTCGGCGCTTTTATCGTGACTGTGGCGATTTTGCACATCGTCAATAACCTGGAAATCCCGGTCAGCTTCACCAAGTCCTACTCACTCTACGGTGGCGCCACTGACGCCATGGTGCAGTGGTGGTACGGGCATAACGCTGTGGGCTTTTTCCTGACGGCGGGCTTTTTGGGGATGATGTACTACTTCGTGCCGAAACAGGCCGAACGTCCGATCTACTCCTATCGCCTGTCCATCGTGCATTTCTGGGCGCTGATCACCCTGTACATCTGGGCAGGTCCGCACCACTTGCACTACACCGCGCTGCCGGACTGGGCACAGTCGCTGGGCATGGTGATGTCACTTATTCTGCTGGCTCCGAGCTGGGGCGGCATGATCAACGGCATGATGACCCTCTCGGGCGCCTGGCATAAGCTGCGCAGCGACCCGATCCTGCGCTTCCTGGTGGTGTCCCTGGCCTTCTACGGCATGTCGACATTCGAAGGCCCGATGATGGCAATCAAGACCGTCAACGCCCTCTCCCACTACACCGACTGGACCATCGGCCACGTTCACGCCGGCGCGCTGGGCTGGGTGGCGATGATTTCGATCGGCGCGCTGTACCACATGATCCCGAAAATCTTCGGCCGCCCGCAGATGTACAGCCTGGGCCTGATCAACGCGCACTTCTGGCTGGCCACCATCGGCACCGTGCTCTACATCGCCTCGATGTGGGTCAACGGCATCGCCCAGGGCCTGATGTGGCGCGCAGTCAACGAAGACGGCACGCTGACTTACTCCTTCGTCGAAACCCTGGTGGCCAGCCACCCGGGCTATGTCGTGCGACTGGTCGGTGGTGCGATCTTCTTCAGCGGCATGTTGCTGATGGCTTACAACACTTGGCGCACCGTGCGTAACGCCGAGCCCGCTGAAGTCGTAGCCGCCGCGCAGATGGCCTGAGGAGTTGGCAATGAAACACGAAGTCGTTGAAAAAAATATCGGCCTGATGCTGTTGCTGATGATCCTGTGCGTAAGCGTGGGCGGCCTGACGCAAATCGTCCCGCTGTTCTTTGAAGACGTGACCAACACCCCGGTGGAAGGCATGAAGCCTTACACCGCACTGCAACTGGAAGGTCGCGACATCTACATCCGTGAAGGCTGCGTGCAGTGCCACTCGCAGATGATCCGTCCGTTCCGTGCCGAGACCGAGCGTTATGGTCACTACTCGGTCGCCGGGGAAAGCGTGTGGGATCACCCGTTCCTGTGGGGCTCCAAGCGCACCGGGCCGGATCTGGCCCGCGTCGGCGGGCGCTACTCGGATGACTGGCACCGTGCGCACTTGTACAACCCGCGCAACGTCGTGCCCGAGTCGAAAATGCCTGCCTACCCATGGCTGGTGGAAGCCCCGGTAGACAGCAGCCACACCGAGAAAAAACTCGAAGTGATGCGCACCCTGGGCGTGCCTTATACCGACGAAGACATCGCCAACGCCAAGCAGTCCGTGCAGGGCAAGACCGAGATGGACGCTCTGGTCGCCTACCTGCAAGTGCTGGGCACTGCCATTAAGAGCAAGAGGTGAGTCATGGTCTTGGAGATGAGTAGTGGAATGATTCGCGGCCTGGGCACCGTGGTGGTGGCCGTGGCGTTTATCGGTCTGGCGCTGTGGGTGTTCAGCCCACGACGCAAATCGGAGTTTGAAGACGCGACCTTACTGCCATTCAAGGACGATCCAGAGGCGATTCAACACGTAGAGAAAGAACAAGCGTCTAGGAGTAACAAAGCATGACCACCTTCTGGAGTCTGTACATATGCGTGCTGACTATCGGCACGCTGATCGGCCTGACCTGGCTGCTGGTCAGTACGCGCAAGGGCGAGACCAAAAGCGATACCGTCGAGACCATGGGCCACAGCTTTGACGGCATCGAGGAATACGACAACCCGCTGCCACAATGGTGGTTCATGTTGTTCGTCGGCACGCTGGTATTTGCCGTGGGCTACCTGATCCTGTACCCGGGCCTGGGCAACTGGAAAGGCCTGCTGCCCGGCTATGAGAATGGCTGGACCGGTGTACATGAGTGGGAAAAGGAAATGGACAAGGCGGACGCCAAATTTGGGCCCATCTACGCCAAATACGCCTCCATGCCCGTTGAACAAGTCGCTCAGGATCCGGCAGCACTGAAAATGGGCGGGCGCCTGTTTGCTTCCAACTGCTCGGTGTGCCACGGCTCGGATGCCAAGGGTGCTTTCGGCTTTCCCAATCTGGCCGACAACACCTGGCGCTGGGGCGGCGATGCCGACACGATCAAAACCACCATCATGGGCGGTCGCATCGCGGCAATGCCAGCTTGGGGTGAAGTCCTGGGTGAAGACGGGGTGAAAAACGTCGCCGCCTATGTACGCCACGACCTGGCAGGTCTGCCGTTGCCTGAAGGCGCCACTGTCGATCTGGCTGCTGGCAAGCAAGCGTTTGATACCACTTGCGTGGCCTGCCACGGGGCAAACGGTAAAGGCATGCCGATGATGGGCGCGCCCGACCTGACTCAACCAGCCGGCTTTATCTACGGCACCAGCCTGGCGCAATTGCAGCAAACCATTCGCCACGGTCGCCAGGGCCATATGCCGGCGCAAAACGAGTTGCTGGGCAACGACAAGGTGCAGTTGCTGGCGGCTTATGTGTTCAGCTTGTCACACGGTAATCAAGAGGAAAAAACTGCCGAATAATTACCGGACATTTCCTGCCGCATCATTTTGGTGCGGCAGTTCCCGCCTCAAAGCGCGACCAAGTGTCGCACCTCTTTATGCCCCGCCATTGCTCTCCCGCCATTCAAGACTAAGCTCAACGCTTGTGTGAGCCGGATCTATGCAGCGTCACGTCAAGTGAAACTAACCGGTAAGTTGAAGGGCAGCGTTACGGGCCACAATGGTGGGTTTGCACCGGCTATCGTGCATTACGATTTTTGCCGCGCCTTGCCCCCACCTCAACCAGCCCGCCTCGACCCCTTCACTTTTGCCCTGCATGCGGCGTTTTTGGCGAGGTCACTTTGACCTTACTTCCCGCATGGAAAGGCCGCAGAACAAGCCTTGGAAAGCATTGACCGGGGTCATGGTTCGTTGCAATAGCCCTACGCTTTATACATACTTGCGACCGATTTTTATCCTAATAAAATACCTAAACCGTGGAACCTTAGAATGAGCACAGCAATCAGCCCGACTGCTTATAACTATAAGGTAGTCCGCCAGTTCGCCATCATGACGGTGGTCTGGGGGATCCTTGGCATGGGGCTCGGGGTTTTCATCGCGTCACAGCTTGTGTGGCCTGAATTGAACCTTGGCCTCGAGTGGACGACCTTCGGCCGTCTGCGCCCCCTGCATACCAACCTTGTGATCTTTGCCTTTGGTGGCTGTGCATTGTTTGGCACTTCTTACTACGTCGTGCAGCGAACCTGCCAGACACGACTGATCTCCGATACGCTGGCCTCGTTTACCTTCTGGGGTTGGCAAGCGGTTATCGTCGGCGCGATCATCACCCTGCCACTGGGTTACACCACCAGCAAAGAATACGCCGAGCTGGAATTGCCTTTGGCTATCTTGCTGGCCATTGTCTGGGTGACCTACGGCATTGTGTTCTTCGGCACCATTACCAAGCGCAAAACCAAGCACATCTATGTCGGTAACTGGTTCTACGGTGCCTTTATTGTCGTGACGGCAATGCTGCACATCGTCAACCACGCCTCTCTGCCAGTGAGCTTCTTCAAGTCCTACTCGGCTTACGCCGGGGCGACTGACGCCATGATTCAGTGGTGGTACGGCCACAACGCCGTAGGTTTCTTCCTGACCACCGGCTTCCTGGGCATGATGTACTACTTCGTGCCGAAACAGGCCGAGCGCCCAATCTACTCATACCGCCTGTCCATCGTGCACTTCTGGGCGCTGATCACCCTCTATATCTGGGCAGGTCCGCACCACTTGCACTACACCGCGCTGCCGGACTGGGCCCAGTCGCTGGGCATGGCAATGTCGATCATCCTGCTGGCTCCAAGCTGGGGCGGCATGATCAACGGCATGATGACCCTCTCGGGCGCCTGGCATAAGCTGCGC
Organism: Pseudomonas fragi; assembly: GCF_002269505.1. Lineage (GTDB taxonomy): Bacteria > Pseudomonadota > Gammaproteobacteria > Pseudomonadales > Pseudomonadaceae > Aquipseudomonas > Aquipseudomonas fragi_D. Next base: position 45,187 of record NZ_NQKQ01000022.1, read on the forward strand.
ACCGACCCGATCCTGCGCTTCCTCGTGGTGTCCCTGGCCTTCTACGGCATGTCGACCTTCGAAGGCCCGATGATGGCAATCAAGACCGTCAACGCGCTGTCGCACTACACCGACTGGACCATCGGTCACGTACACGCCGGCGCTTTGGGCTGGGTAGCGATGATCTCGATCGGCGCCATGTACCACATGATCCCCAAAGTTTACGGCCAGAAACAGATGTACAGCACCGGCCTAATCAACGTGCACTTCTGGCTGGCAACTATCGGTACCGTGCTTTACATCGCCTCGATGTGGGTCAACGGCATCACCCAGGGCCTGATGTGGCGTGCGATCAACGACGACGGCACGCTGACCTACTCGTTCGTGGAAGCGCTGCAAGCCAGCCACCCGGGCTTTATCGTTCGCGCCCTTGGCGGTGCCATTTTCGCCAGCGGCATGCTGTTCATGGCCTACAACGTGTTCCGTACCGTTCGTGCCTCGAACCCGGCAGAAGCTGAAGCAGCGAGCAAGATCGCTGTAGTTGGAGCCCACTGATGATCAAGCACGAAACAATCGAGAAGAATATCGGCCTGATGGCCTTCTTCATGGTCATTGCCGTGAGCATCGGCGGCCTGACGCAAATCGTTCCGCTGTTCTTCCAGGACGTGACCAACACTCCGGTCGAGGGCATGAAGCCACGCACCGCGCTGGAGCTTGAAGGCCGCGATATCTACATCGCCAACGGCTGTGTCGGCTGCCACTCGCAGATGATCCGTCCGTTCCGCGCCGAGACCGAGCGTTATGGTCACTACTCGGTAGCCGGTGAAAGCGTATGGGACCACCCGTTCCTGTGGGGTTCCAAACGTACCGGGCCGGACCTGGCGCGAGTCGGCGGGCGTTACTCCGATGACTGGCAGCGTGCGCACTTGTACAACCCGCGCAACGTTGTGCCTGAGTCGATCATGCCGGCTTACCCGTTCCTCGTAGAGCGCAAGCTGGACGGCAAGGACACCGCGAAAAAAATGGAAGTCTTGCGCACGCTCGGCGTCCCTTACACCGACGAAGACATCGCCGGCGCCAAGGATGCAGTGAAGGGCAAAACTGAAATGGACGCACTGGTGGCTTACCTCCAGGGCTTGGGCACCATCATCAAAAGCAAACGGTGATCTGAATGGATATCGGGATGATTCGTGGCCTGGGCACTGTCGTCGTGATGGTGGCTTTTATCGGTTTGGCATTGTGGGTATTCAGCCCGCGGCGCAAGTCAGAATTTGACGACGCGACCCTGTTGCCGTTCAAGGATGATCCCGAAGCCATCAAGCACGTCGAGCAAGAGCAAGCTTCTAGGAGTAACAAAGAATGACTACGTTCTGGAGTCTGTACGTTACAGTCCTCACTCTGGGTACCATCTTCGCCCTGACCTGGCTGTTGCTGGCCACCCGCAAGGGCCAGCGCAGCGAGCAGACCGACGAGAAAGTCGGTCACGCGTTCGACGGGATCGAAGAGTACGACAACCCGATGCCAAAATGGTGGTTCATGCTCTTTGTGGGCACCGTCATTTTCGCCCTCGGCTACCTCGTGTTGTACCCGGGTCTGGGTAACTGGAAAGGCCTGCTGCCGGGCTATCAGTACCTGGATACCAAAGAGCAAACACCGTTTGCCAATGGTCAGACCGGCTGGACCGGCGTGCACGAGTGGGAAAAGGAAATGGCCAAATCGGACGCCAAGTTTGGGCCGATCTTCGCCAAATTCGCAGCCATGCCCATTGAAGAAGTGGCCAAGGACCCGCAAGCACTGAAAATGGGTGGCCGTCTGTTCGCCTCCAACTGTTCGGTGTGCCACGGCTCCGACGCCAAAGGCGCCTACGGCTTCCCCAACCTGACCGACGCCGACTGGCGTTGGGGCGGTACGCCTGCCGACATCAAGACCACCATCATGGCCGGCCGTCACGCGGTCATGCCGGGCTGGTCTGAAGTGATCGGCGAGCAAGGTGTCAGCGATGTGGCCGCCTATGTGCTGACCAGTCTCGACGGGCGCAAACTGCCGGAAGGCGCGAAAGCCGACCCTGCCAAAGGCAAGGAAATCTACGCGACCAACTGTGCGGTTTGCCACGGACCTGAAGGCAAGGGCAACCCGCTGATGGGCGCACCCAACCTGACTCACCCCGGGGCGTTTATCTACGGTTCGAGCTTTGCTCAACTGCAGCAGACCATCCGTTATGGCCGTCAGGGTCAGATGCCTGCCCAGGCTGACTTGCAAGGGAACGACAAGGTTCACTTGCTGGCCGCCTATGTTTACAGCTTGTCCCATGGCGATGAGGCCAAGGCAGACGAGTAATACAAGCGTTTGAGTGCTGCAAAAAACGGCCCCGCCAACGAGAGTTGGCGGGGCCGTTTTGTTTCAGGCTGCCGCCCCTCACCTTTGGCATCAACGAGATCAACCTGTGCAACCCCGTTTCAGGGCTTCGCGCAACCCAGGTACAGGCTTAAGTCAATTGATCCATGTCATGACTTGTTACAACTCCTATACCAACTTGATCTTTTCAGGAACGCGACCAAAGGTCGCACCCTTGAGCTAGAGTCACAGGGGTATCATTACGCTATCGCAACACCTTCTGACCGCGGTCGGCACGTACTGACCGAGGCATTTTCCACTGCCGTGGGACGCACTAATGAGCAATCAGATTCCTGTACACAACGTCACTCCACCTGCCAAAAAACCCGCTGAAAGCACCGATCTTTATGCGGCCCGGGAGAAAATCTACACCCGTGCCTTTACCGGGCTTTTCCGTAACCTGCGCATCGGCGGCGGAGCGGTGTTGTTCCTCCTGTACTTCGGTACGGTGTGGCTCAACTGGGGCGGTCACCAGGCTGTGTGGTGGAACCTGCCCGAACGCAAATTCTTTATTTTTGGCGCCACCTTCTGGCCACAGGATTTCATCCTGCTCTCTGGACTGCTGATCGTCGCGGCCTTTGGCCTGTTCTTTATTACGGTTTACGCCGGGCGCGTGTGGTGTGGCTATACCTGCCCGCAAAGCGTGTGGACGTGGGTGTTCATGTGGTGCGAGAAGGTCACTGAAGGCGACCGCAACCAGCGCATCAAGCTCGACAAAGCACCGATGAGCGCCAACAAGTTTGTGCGCAAGTTCAGCAAACACACACTCTGGCTGTTGATCGGCTTTGTCACCGGCATGACCTTTGTCGGCTACTTCTCGCCCATCCGCGAACTGGTGATCGACTTCTTCACCGGCCAGGCCGATGGCTGGGCGTATTTCTGGGTCGGCTTCTTCACCCTCGCCACCTACGGCAACGCCGGCTGGCTGCGCGAGCAGGTGTGCATTTATATGTGCCCGTATGCACGCTTCCAGAGCGTGATGTTCGATAAAGACACCCTGATCGTTTCCTACGACCCACGTCGCGGCGAAGTCCGTGGCCCGCGCAAAAAGGACGCCGACTACAAGGCCATGGGCCTGGGCGACTGCATCGACTGCACCATGTGCGTGCAGGTATGCCCTACCGGGATTGATATACGCGATGGCCTGCAAATCGAGTGCATCGGCTGCGCGGCCTGTATCGATGCCTGCGACAGCATCATGGACAAGATGAACTACCCCCGCGGCCTGATCAGCTACACCACCGAGCACAATCTCTCAGGCCAGAAAACCCATAAGCTGCGCCCGCGCCTGATCGGCTATGCGCTGGTGTTGCTGACCATGATGGGACTGCTGGCGGCTGCGTTCTTTACTCGTACGCTGGTAGGCTTCGATGTCAGCAAAGACCGCGTGCTGTACCGTGAAAACGCCGAAGGGCGGATCGAAAACGTCTACAGCCTGAAAATCATGAACAAGGACCAGCAAGACCACACCTATGTGCTAGACGCCGCCGGCTTGCCGGATCTCAAGCTGCAGGGCAAACGTGAAATCAAGGTCGCAGCGGGCGATATCGTCAGCCTGCCGGTCGAGCTGTCAATTGCTCCCGAGAAACTGCCGTCAAGCACCAACGAGGTGTTCTTTATCCTCAAGGACGCCGACAACAACGACGTCACCGTTAAAGCCAAGAGCCGATTCATCGGCCCTCAAATCAGATAAGAGAACTCGACATGCCCGCAGCAAACGCTTCCAGCCCCTGGTACAAGCACATTTGGCCATGGATCATCATTGCCATCCTGGCCTGCTCGGTGACCCTGACCTTGTCGATGGTGACCATTGCCGTGAACAACCCAGATAACCTGGTTAACGACAATTACTACGAGGCTGGCAAAGGCATCAACCGGGCTCTGGACCGTGAGCTTCTGGGCCAGACCCTGCAGCTCAAAGCCAAGTTGCGCCTGGACGAGATGACCGGCGAAGTCGTGCTGCTGCTTGAGGGCAACAGCAAGCCGCAAGTGCTGGAACTGAACCTGATTTCGCCAACCCAGCCGGAAAAAGACCGCAAGATCAGCCTGAGCCAGAGCGCAACGGAACCGGGTCGCTACATCGGCCAACTGGATGACAAGATCGAAGGTCGGCGCTTTGTTGAGCTGCTGGGTGTTGAAGACGGCAAGACCTGGCGCCTGTTTGAAGAAGAACTGGTCGGCCACGACAAGGACCTGCTGCTGGGCGACGAGCCTATCCAGGGCGCAGAAGTTCACGACAAGTAAGCGTTAAGCAAAAGCACCCTGATCAGCTCACTCCGGGAGAGGGTTGGGGTGAGGGCAAGCAGCCCACTCAAATACCAAGGCCAGGCGCGCTCAACACACCATGACCACTCCCGTTCCCTGCTTTCACTGCGCCCTGCCCGTCCCGCCCGGCAGCCGGTTTACCGCCCTTGTACTGGGCGAACTTCGCGAATTCTGCTGCCCGGGCTGCCAGGCGGTGGCCGAAGCCATCGTCGCCGGCGGCCTCGAAAGCTACTACCAGCACCGCAGTGAAGCCTCCGCCAATCCGCAGGCACTGCCCGTGCAACTGGTCGAAGAGCTGGCCCTGTATGACCGACCTGACGTGCAAAAGCCCTTTGTCCGACATGAAGGCGAGCAGGCCGAAACCACCCTGCTGATCGAAGGCATCAGCTGCGCCGCCTGTGGCTGGCTGATCGAAAAGCACCTGCGCCATCTGCCTGCCGTCAGTGAAGCGCGACTCAACTTGTCCAACCATCGCCTGCAGGTACGCTGGGACGATAGCCAGGTACCGTTGAGTGAAATCCTCAGCGAACTGCGCCACATCGGTTATGCCGCGCACCCGTACCAGGCCGATCGCGCCACCGAACAACTGGCCAGCGAAAACCGCCTGGCCTTGCGCCAGCTCGGCGTCGCCGGGCTGCTGTGGTTCCAGGCCATGATGGCTACCATGGCCACCTGGCCAGAGTTCAATATCGATCTAAGTCCCGAAATGCACACCATCCTGCGCTGGGTTGCGTTGTTTCTGACAACACCCATCGTGTTTTACAGTTGCGCCCCCTTTTTCAAAGGCGCCATGCGCGACCTGCGCACCCGCCACCTGACCATGGATGTATCGGTGTCCCTGGCCATTGGCGGGGCGTATATCGCCGGGATCTGGACCGCCATCACCGGTGTTGGTGAACTGTATTTCGATGCCGTGGGCATGTTTGCCCTGTTTTTGCTGGCCGGACGCTATCTGGAACGCCGCGCCCGGGAACGCACCGCCGCCGCCACTGCGCAACTGGTCAACCTGCTGCCCGCCTCATGCCTGCGTCTGAGCGCCGACGGACAAAGCGAGCGTATCTTGCTCAGCGAACTGAAAGTCGGCGACCGAGTACTTGTACATCCGGGGGCGATCCTGCCGGCTGACGGCAAGATCCTCGATGGCCAGTCCAGCATCGACGAATCCCTGCTGACCGGCGAGTACCTGCCGCAGCCGCGCCGCAGTGGCGATGCTGTCACTGCGGGCACCCTGAATGTGGAAGGCGCGTTGACCGTCGAGGTCATGGCGCTGGGCCAGGACACTCGCCTGTCCGCCATCGTGCGCCTGCTGGATCGTGCGCAAAGCGAAAAACCACGCCTGGCGGAAATAGCCGACAAGGCCGCGCAGTGGTTCCTGCTGTTCTCGTTAATCGCCGCTGCCGGGATCGGCCTGTGGTGGTGGCAACTTGATCCATCACGGGCCTTCTGGATTGTCCTGGCGATGCTGGTGGCCACCTGCCCTTGCGCATTGTCGCTGGCAACGCCGACCGCACTCACTGCTGCCACCGGCACGCTGCACAAGCTGGGTTTGTTGATGACCCGCGGCCACGTGATCGAAGGCCTGAATCAGATTGATACAGTGATTTTCGACAAAACCGGCACCCTGACCGAAGGCCGTCTGGCCCTGCGCGCCATCCGCCCCTTGCGCGACCTGGACAGCGACCAGTGCCTGGCCCTGGCCGCGGCCCTCGAAAATCGCTCCGAGCACCCCATAGCCCGCGCCTTTGGCCGTGCCCCACAAGCAGCCGAGGAAGTGCACAGCACTCCGGGACTGGGCCTTGAAGGACGGGTCGGCGAACAGCGCTTGCGCATTGGCCAACCGGGCTTTGTCTGCCAGTTAAGCCAGTGCCCGGCTGTGCCGATGCCGGAAGAACCCGGCCAATGGCTGCTATTGGGTGACACTCACGGCGCGTTGGCCTGGTTTGTCCTGGACGACCGCCTGCGCGACGATGCCCCGGCATTGCTGGCGGCGTGCAAGGCCCGCGGCTGGCACACGCTGCTGCTCTCGGGGGACAGTTCGCCGATGGTCGCCAGCGTGGCCGCCGAACTGGGAATAGATGAAGCGCAGGGCGGCTTGCGCCCGGATGACAAGCTGCAGGTTTTGCAGCAGTTGCACGCCCAGGGGCGCAAGGTGCTGATGCTGGGGGACGGCGTCAACGATGTGCCGGTACTGGCCGCTGCCGATATCAGCGTGGCCATGGGCTCGGCCACGGACCTGGCGAAAACCAGTGCCGACGCGGTGCTGCTGTCCAACCGCCTCGATGCGCTGGTGCAAGCGTTCAGCCTGGCGCGCCGGACCCGACGGGTGATCATCGAGAACCTGCTGTGGGCCGGCCTCTACAATGGCCTTATGTTGCCATTTGCCGCGCTGGGCTGGATCACGCCGATCTGGGCTGCAATCGGCATGTCGCTCAGCTCACTGACCGTGGTACTCAACGCCTTGCGCCTGACGCGCATGCCTGCGGTGGCGCATACTCCAGCCATGCCACACAACCGCCCGCTACCGGCCTGAACCGGTCGCCTGGAGCCTTTATGCCAGCGCTTTACATCATGATTCCGGCGGCATTGCTGATTGTCGCCATCTGCATCTTTATATTCTTCTGGGCGGTCGACAGCGGTCAGTACGACGACCTGGACAGCCCGGCCCACAGTATCCTGTTCGACGACCAGGATCCGCAGCACACCGCTGCCGTCGAAGAAGCCAGGAACCAGCACGGGGAATCGGCCAGCGACACCGACAGCAAGTCGCCACCCCATGCTTGAATTGGCTCCCCTGCTGGTTTCGGCCGTGATCCTGGGCCTGCTCGGCGGCGGACACTGCCTGGGCATGTGCGGCGGTCTGATGGGCGCGCTGACCCTGGCCATCCCCAAGGAGCAACGCAGCCGACGCTTCAGGCTGCTTTTGGCCTACAATCTTGGGCGAATTCTCAGCTATGCCACTGCGGGTTTACTGCTGGGCCTTGCAGGCTGGGCAGTGGCCAATAGCCCGGCGGCCATGTTCATGCGCATCCTCGCCGGCCTGTTGCTGATTTGCATGGGCCTGTACCTGGCTGGCTGGTGGAGCGGCCTGACCCGTATCGAAAGCCTGGGCCGCGGCCTGTGGCGGCATATCCAGCCCTTGGCCACCCGCTTGCTGCCGGTGTCCAGCCTGCCGCGCGCCTTGCTGCTGGGCGCGCTGTGGGGCTGGCTGCCCTGCGGGCTGGTGTACAGCACACTGATCTGGTCAGCCAGCCAAGGCAGCGCAACCGACAGCGCACTGCTGATGCTTGCATTTGGCCTTGGCACCTGGCCGGTCTTGCTGGCCACCGGGCTGGCTGCCGAACGTGTGAGCGCACTGCTACGCAAACGCAGCGTGCGCATGACTGGCGGGCTGCTGGTGATTCTGTTCGGTATCTGGACCCTTCCCGGCCCCCATCAGCATTGGTTGATGGGGCATTAGATAAAGCACCTTGTAGTCGCTGCCGCAGGCTGCGATGGACTGCGTAGCAGGCCTGGTTTTTGAAGGCCCTGCGGTCCTTATCGCAGCCTGCGGCAGCGACTACAGGGAATAAGCCAAATCACAGCCCTTGATGCAAATCAAGATGCAACATCGACTCACCCCCTAGACTCCGGAGCATTGCCAGCCATCCCAGGGGAATGCCCGCATGCTCGACGCCATTCGTTGGGACCCAGAATTGATCCGCCGCTACGATCTGGCCGGACCGCGTTACACCTCATACCCGACAGCCATGCAGTTCAACAACCAGGTCAGCCCGTTCGACCTGCTGCACGCCCTGCGCGAAAGCCGCAAGGCACTGCGCCCGCTGTCGCTGTATGTGCACGTGCCGTTTTGCGCCAATATTTGCTATTACTGCGCCTGCAACAAGGTCATTACCAAAGACCGTGGCCGGGCCCAGCCCTATCTGCAGAAGCTTGAGCAGGAAATCCAGATGATCGCCTGCCACCTCGACCCCAAACAGAAGGTCGAGCAACTGCACTTTGGCGGCGGCACCCCGACGTTTCTCAGCCACGACGAATTGCGCCAACTGATGGCCAAGCTGCGCCAGCAATTTAATTTGCTGGACGACGACTCTGGCGACTACGGCATCGAAATCGACCCCCGCGAAGCCGACTGGTCGACCATGGGCCTGTTGCGCGAACTGGGCTTCAACCGCGTCAGCATCGGCCTGCAAGACCTCGACCCGGACGTGCAGCGGGCGGTCAATCGCCTGCAAAGCCTGGAAGAGACCCGGGCCGTGATCGACGCTGCGCGCACACTGCAATTTCGCTCGATCAATATCGACCTGATCTACGGCCTGCCCAAGCAGACCCCCGAAGCCTTTGCCCGCACCGTTGAAGAAGTGATCAGCCTGCAGCCCGATCGCCTGTCGGTGTTCAACTACGCGCACTTGCCTGAACGCTTCATGCCCCAACGCCGCATCAACACCAGCGACCTGCCCTCGCCTGCCGCCAAGCTGCAGATGCTGGAGCGCACCATCGAGCAACTGACCGGCGCCGGCTATCGTTATATCGGCATGGATCATTTCGCTCTGCCGGACGACGAACTGGCCATCGCCCAGGAAGAATCAACCCTGCAACGCAACTTCCAGGGCTATACCACCCATGGCCATTGCGACCTGATCGGGCTTGGCGTCTCGGCCATCAGCCAGATCGGTGACCTGTACTGTCAGAACGACAGCGACCTGGCCAATTACCAGCACACCCTGGCCAGCGGCCAGCTCGCCACCAGCCGCGGCCTGATATGCAATCAGGATGACCGTATCCGTCGCGAGGTCATCCAGCAGATCATCTGCAATCTGCATCTGCCTTTCGCGCCTGTGGAGCAGGCGTTCAATATCGACTTTCGCGGCTATTTTGCCCCCCTGTGGCCGGCGCTCAAGACCATGGCTGCCGACGGCCTGATCGCCCTCGATGACGAGCAACTGACCGTACTGCCAGCTGGGCGGCTGCTGGTACGTTCTGTGTGCATGGTGTTCGACGCTTACCTTGAGCAACAAACCCGCCAGCGCTATTCGCGGGTGATTTAAGGTCGCAAACACGACCTCTACAGCATGAGATGCATGCCCTGGCATGGTGCGGCTGGCCTAGCCCCCCCACGCTGGGGTACCCTTGCATCTTATGTGTGTTTTCCTACAAGGATTTAAGAAATGTCCGAGCCAGTAAAAGTGCGAGCTCATAATCAGGCCCAGTGCAAGGATTGCAGCCTGGCCCCTCTCTGCTTGCCACTTTCGTTGAACCTGGAAGACATGGATGCGCTGGAAGAAATCGTCAAGCGCGGCCGCCCACTGAAAAAAGGCGAATTCCTGTTCCGCCAGGGCGACACCTTTGGCTCGGTTTACGCCGTACGTTCTGGCGCATTGAAAACCTTCAGCCTGAGCGACAACGGCGAAGAACAAATTACCGGCTTTCACCTGCCCAGCGAACTGGTAGGCCTCTCCGGCATGGATACCGAAACCTACCCGGTATCGGCCCAGGCGCTGGAAACTACACCGGTATGCGAAATCCCTTTCGAACGTCTCGACGAACTCTCCGTACAACTGCCACAGCTGCGTCGCCAGCTGATGCGCGTGATGAGCCGCGAGATCCGTGACGATCAGCAAATGATGTTGCTGCTGTCGAAAAAAACCGCTGACGAACGTATCGCCACGTTTCTGGTCAACCTGTCAGCGCGCTTCCGCGCTCGCGGCTTCTCGGCCAATCAGTTCCGCCTGAGCATGTCGCGCAACGAAATCGGCAACTATCTGGGCCTGGCCGTAGAAACCGTATCCCGCGTGTTTACCCGCCTGCAGGAAAACCAGTTGATCACCGCCGAAGGCAAAGAAGTGCATATTCTTGACCCGATCAAGCTGTGTGCCCTGGCCGGTGGTTCGCTGGAGGTTTGACACGGCTTGACGGGTTATACTGGCGCGCTTAACGCTCCCCAGGACAGCCCGATATGGTCTCCGACGATTTTTGCCTCAAAACCCTGATTCGCCCGGTTATTGATTTCCCCAAGCCGGGCGTCATCTTTCGCGACATCACTCCGCTGTACCAGTCGCCCCGTGCCATGCGCGTTATTGCCGATCGTTTCATCGAGCGCTACGTCGAGGCTGACTTCAGCCATATCGGCGCCATGGATGCCCGTGGCTTCCTGATCGGCTCGGTACTGGCCCACCAGCTCAACAAACCGCTGATCCTGTTTCGCAAACAAGGCAAATTGCCCGCTGATGTTTTGGCCGAAGGCTATCAGACGGAATATGGCGAAGCGTTTCTGGAGGTTCACGCCGACAGCCTGTGCGAGGGTGACTCGCTGCTGATCGTCGATGACCTGATCGCTACAGGCGGCACGCTGATTGCGGCAGCCAATCTGGTGCGACGCATGGGTGCGCAGGTATTTGAAGCAGCGGCCATCATTGACCTGCCAGAGCTGGGCGGTTCGCAGCGCCTGCAGGATCTGGGTGTGCCTACATTCTGCCTGACGGAATTTTCGTTGACCGAGTAATAGCGCCGGGATCAAGAGCACCCTCACCCCAGCCCTCTCCCAAAGTGAGAGGGAGCTGATTTGTGGCGTTCTTGAATTCGTGCGCGGTCAGTCCCCTCTCCCTCCGGGAGAGGGGGCTTTTGATCAACGTTACAACGTAATCGGCCGACGCCCCGAGAACGAATGCGCCAATGTGCCGCCATCGACCAGTTCCAGCTCTCCACCCAGTGGCACGCCGTGGGCAATACGCGACGCAATCAGGCCTTTGTTGCTCAGCAACTGGGCGATGTAATGCGCAGTGGCTTCACCCTCGACCGTAGGGTTGGTCGCCAGGATCACCTCCGCAAACGTGCCCTGCTCGGCAATACGCGCCATCAATTGCGGAATGCCAATTGCCTCCGGCCCCAGTCCGTCCAGAGGCGACAAATGCCCCTTGAGCACAAAGTAACGGCCGCGATAACCGGTCTGCTCGACGGCATACACATCCATCGGCCCCTCGACCACGCACAGCAAGGTGTCATCCCGGCGCACATCGGCACACTGCGGGCACAGATCGTCTTCGGTCAGGGTTCTGCAGAGACGGCAGTGCCCCACACCTTCCATTGCCTGGGTCAGGGCCAGGGCCAGGCGCGAGCCGCCACTGCGATCACGCTCCAGCAATTGCAGAGCCATGCGCTGCGCGGTCTTTTGACCTACGCCCGGCAGGGTACGCAAGGCATCGATCAGTTGGCGAATCAGGGGGCTAAAGCTCATAGGGAAAGGTCCGACAAAACAACGAGACGCGGTTTATACCTGCGGTGTGGGCCAGCGTCAAATACCCGTAAAACAGGCAAAAAAATGCCAGGCTCATGGCCTGGCATTTCAGCGCACCTTAGAACGGCAGCTTCATGCCCGGCGGCAGTTGCATGCCGGCAGTCACGCCAGACATTTTGTCCTGGCTATTGGCTTCGATCTTGCGCACGGCGTCGTTCACCGCTGCGGCGAACAGGTCTTCCAGTACTTCGCGGTCATCTTCACTGACGCCTTCGAGCAGGGCCGGATCAATGCTCACACGCTTGATGTCGTGACGACCCGTCATGACCACAGTGACCATATCGCCACCCGCCTTGCCGGTGACTTCTGCATTGGCCAGTTCTTCCTGCATCTTGGCCATTTTTTCCTGCATCTGCTGCGCCTGCTTCATCAGGCCGGCCATGCCACCTTTCATCATGGGAATCACCTCAAACGTTATTTGGACAATGCGCCCGCAATCAAAACGACTGCGGGCTGTAAGTTTATGCTCTGGCGTTACGACGCTTGAGCCTGCGCAACCTCTACAGGTTGAATCGTATCTTCACGCACGACCGCACCGAACTGCTCTACCATCTGCTGCACCAGCGGGTCGGCATAAATCGACTCTTCAGCCAGACGCTGACGCTCTGCACGAAAACGCGAAGCCGCCTGGGCCGGGGTTTCCTGCTCCGGCTTGACCAGCTCAATGGTGACTTTGAGTGTACGCTGAGTGAACTGGTTCAGTGCATCGTTGAGCCGGCGCTGCTGGGTCAGGTTGAACAACGCGCTGTGAGCCGGATCCAGATGCAACAACCAGTCATCACCGTCAACCGCGATCAGGGTGCAGTTGGCGCCGATACTGGCAGTCATGCCCGATACCGGTAATTTGGGGAACATCTCCAGCCATTCAAGGGCCAGGCCGGTTGCCGGCATGGCCGCAGGCAAAGGCTCGGGTTCAGGAGCAGGCTCAGCGGCGTGCTCACTGGCCAGCTCATCCAGGTAGCTGTAGGCAGCCGAATCCATATCCGGCTCGATATAGTCTTCGTCCAGCGGCGGCTCGTCGTCGCGATCCATACCCGACACCGCTGCATCCACCTGTTCGGCGGTCGGCTCGGGAATCGCTGCGGCGATCCACTCTGGCGCATCCGGCACCACGCTGTCTGGCGTTGGCAGCGGCATCGGCGGCAATTCAGGTGGCTCGCCAACGGTATCCAGCACCGACTCAGGCGCTGCCTCGATTTCGACCACGGGGGCGGACGGCTCGTTCCAGGGCAAGTCCTTTTCGGGCACTGGCGGGGCCTTGGGCGCCTGCACAGGCTCGGTAACCACCTCGACCACGGGTGCAACAGGTTGCGCAACAACTGCTGCCGGAGCGGCAACGGCTGGCGCAACAGGGGTCGTGCCAGCCACTGTTTGGGCGGAATCAACTGTGGCCTGGCTGATCCCCACTGGCTTTAGCGGCTGACTCGGCGCGTTGCCGGTGTCTGCCGGGCGAAATGCCAGCATTCGCAGCAGGACCATCTCAAAGCCACCCCGCGGGTCTGGCGCCAGCGGCAAGTCACGCCGGCCAATCAGGCCCATCTGGTAGTAAAACTGCACATCTTCAGCAGGCAACGCCTGAGCCAGGGCGAGCACGCGGTCGCGGTCGCCATGACCGTTATCGACCCCCTCAGGCAACGCCTGGGCAATGGCGACACGGTGGAAAACGTTGAGGATTTCGGACAGCACGCCATTCCAGTCCGGGCCCTGCTCGGCCAGATGACGCACAGCTTCAAGCATTGCCTTGGCATCACCTTCGATCAAGGCGTGCAGCAGATCGAAGACCTGACCGTGATCAAGCGTGCCGAGCATCGCCCGCACATCGCCTGCCAGCACCTTGCCTTCACCGAAAGCAATGGCCTGATCGGTAAGGCTCATGGCGTCGCGCATCGAGCCATCGGCCGCGCGCCCCAGCAACCACAGCGCATCGTCTTCAAACGGCACGTTCTCGACACTGAGCACATGGCTCAAATGCTCGACCACGCGCTCCGGCGTCATGTTTTTCAGCGAAAACTGCAGGCAGCGCGACAGGATCGTGGCAGGCAATTTCTGCGGATCGGTGGTCGCGAGAATGAACTTGACGTAGGGCGGCGGTTCTTCAAGGGTCTTGAGCAGCGCATTGAACGAATGGCTGGAGAGCATGTGCACTTCGTCGATCAGATAGACCTTGAAGCGCCCGCGACTCGGTGCGTACTGCACGTTGTCGAGCAGCTCACGGGTGTCTTCGACCTTGGTACGGCTGGCGGCGTCGATTTCGATCAGGTCGACAAAGCGCCCCTCGTCGATTTCGCGGCATACCGAGCACTCGCCGCACGGCGTCGAGGTGATACCTGTCTCACAGTTCAGGCATTTGGCGATGATCCGCGCAATGGTGGTCTTGCCGACGCCACGGGTACCGGTAAAAAGGTAGGCGTGGTGCAGGCGCTGACTGTCCAGGGCATTGATCAGAGCCTTGAGCACATGGGTCTGGCCGACCATTTCGCGGAACGAGCGCGGACGCCATTTACGTGCAAGAACCTGATAACTCATTGATAACCGTCGCGTCTGAAAAGCGGAGGGGGCTAATGCTAGCGGAGCAAGGCCGAAATTGCATCCGATGCGCACGTTTAACTGTGTGCGGCCGGTGCGCGAGCAGTTTTACCCACGCACGAAAACACCACGACCGTTCAGTTGAACGCCGACAGGCATGAGCACACAATTGGATTTTTTGGCTAAAACCCTGCAGAACTGAGGATTTTAAAAATGGAGGCAACCCCACCAGCCACACCCCGGCACACAATGTTCCCGCTGTGGCTGCTTCCTTCCGGATCTGACCAGGTTCACGGGTAATCGTTGCGGGGGGACCGATAGGGTCACCATAACAACATCCGCCTAGCAGCGAACGGCGCCATTGTACCTGTCTGAGAAAAACTTACAACCGCTGTGGCAAGAATAAAAAAATGAATGGGCTCAAGTACTTGGATTCGGGTTGAAACACCGCCTTGCAACCCGGCACAGGTCATTTGTGGGAGCGGGCTTGCTCGCGATGGCTTCTGCACGGTTCAACTCAGACACCGCGTCGCCTGCATCGCGAGCAAGCCCGCTCCCACAACCATTACTGAAGCGAAATACCCTGCCCGGCCAAAAACGCGACAAAGGCTTCTTCATCCAGGACCTTGAGCCCCAGCTCGTTGGCCTTGACCAGCTTGGAGCCCGCCCCCGGCCCCGCCACCACGCAATGGGTCTTGCCGGATACCGAACCCGATACCTTGGCGCCCAGACTCTCGAGCTTGTCTTTCGCCACGTCGCGGCTCATCAATTCCAGCGAACCGGTCAGTACCCAGGTCTGGCCCGCCAGCGGCAAGCCTTCTACGGCCTTTTTCTCACTGTGCCAGTGCATACCGAAATCACGCAACTGCGTTTCGATTTCCAGCGCCATGCGCGCATTTTCAGAATTATCGAAAAAATCGCGCACTGCCTTGGCCTGCTTTTCCGGCAACGCCTGGCGCATGTCGAGCCAGTCGGCATTGATCACCCCTTCCAGCGAGCCGAATTTCTCGGCCAACTTCTGTGCGCCGCCCGGGCCTACCGAAGGAATATGCAGCTTGTCGATCAACCCGCCTAATGTGGTGCTGGCAGCAAACTCAGCCCCCAGATCGCCCTGGTCCTGCAACTCCAGCCCACGCTCCAGCAACTGGGCAATCACTTGTTGGTTGTGTGCATCACTGAAGAAACTGTGGATCTCATGCGCCACTTCCAACCCCACATCCGGCAGATAGGTAAGCACTTGCGGCAAGGCCTGCTGCACCCGCTCCAGGGAAGCCAGTGACCGCGCAAGGACTTTGGCCGTCTCCTCGCCTACATCGGGTATGCCCAAGGCGTAGATAAAGCGCGCCAGGGTCGGACGCTTGCTGTCGGCAATGGCCTGCAGCAGGTTTTTACTCGACAGTTCGGCAAAGCCTTCGAGATCGACGATCTGCTCGAACTGCAGGGTATAGAGGTCTGCCGGGGAACTCACCAGGCCTTCATCGACCAACTGCTCGACACTTTTTTCGCCCAGACCTTCGATGTCCATCGCCCGGCGCGAGACAAAATGAATAATCGCCTGTTTAAGCTGGGCACCACACGCCAGCCGGCCGACGCAGCGATACACCGCGCCTTCACTGACGGTCTCGCGACCCTTGCTGCGCTTGATCAGCTGCGTGCGCTCGACATGGGAGCCGCACACCGGGCAGCTTTCAGGAATCTGCACCGGGCGGGCATCTTCAGGACGGCGCTCCAGCACCACCTGAACGACTTGCGGGATGACATCGCCAGCACGGCGAATAATCACCGTATCGCCAATCATCAGCCCCAGCCGCGCCACTTCATCCATGTTGTGCAGGGTTGCATTGGACACTGTCACACCGGCCACCTTGACCGGTTTGAGACGTGCCACGGGCGTTACCGCACCGGTACGCCCGACCTGAAACTCAACATCGAGCAGCTCGGTCAGCTCTTCCATGGCCGGAAACTTGTGGGCAATGGCCCAGCGCGGCTCGCGGGCGCGAAAACCCAGCTCACGTTGTGAAGCCAGGCTATTGACCTTGAACACCACGCCATCGATTTCATAAGGCAGCGATGCGCGGCGCTCGCCAATGTCGCGGTAGTAATCCAGGCACTCGGCAATACCATGAGCCAGCTTCAGCTCGTGGCTGACAGGCATACCCCATTGCTGCAACTGCTTGAGATTGCCGATATGGGTATCAGAAAATTCTTCAGAGACCTGCCCCAAACCGTAGCAGCAGAATTCCAGCGGGCGGCTGGCGGTGATTTTCGAATCCAGCTGGCGCAAGCTGCCTGCCGCCGCGTTACGCGGGTTGGCGAAGGTCTTGGCGCCAGCGGCCAGCTGAGTCTCATTGAGACGCTCAAAGCCGGCCTTGGACATAAACACTTCGCCACGCACTTCCAGCACGGCTGGCCAACCGCTGCCATGTAGCTTGAGCGGAATATTGCGCACGGTGCGCACGTTGACGCTGATGTCTTCCCCCGTGGTGCCATCACCCCGGGTGGCACCTCTTACCAGATTGCCATCCCGGTACAGCAAGCTGACCGCCAGCCCGTCCAGCTTGGGCTCACAGCTGTATTCAACTTCAGCGCCACCACCAAACAGATCGCCTGCCGGCAGATCCAGGCCTTCACTGACACGGCGATCAAATTCGCGCATATCGGTTTCGTCGAACGCGTTACCCAGGCTTAACATGGGCACTTCGTGACGCACCTGGGTAAAGGCGGACAACGCTGCGCTGCCTACGCGCTGGGTCGGCGAGTCGGCAGTCACCAGCTCAGGATGCTCGGCTTCCAGCGCCTTCAACTCGCGGAACAGGCGGTCGTACTCGGCGTCCGGGATGCTCGGCTCGTCGAGCACGTGGTAGCGGTAATTATGCTGATCCAGTTCAGCGCGCAGTTCTAGAATGCGGGTATTGGCGGCGGTCATGGGGTGTTCTCTCACAAAGCAAAAGAGCAGCCGAGGCTGCTCCTTGTAGTATTCATGGTGCATGTGGGGGGAGCAGGCAAGCCAGCCCCCACATGTTCAGCGTTTTTGAGTCAGGGCACGGCGCTCGAATTCAACGATGCGCTGGCGATAATGCTCAATGGTCTGAGCCGTCAAAACACTGCGCTGATCGTCCTTGAGCTCGCCATTGAGCTCCTGGGACAGCTTGCGTGCAGCGGCAACCATCACATCAAAAGCCTGCTTGGGATGGCGCGGGCCCGGCAAACCGAGGAAGAAGCTGACCGCCGGCGTGCTGAACAGGTCGATATCATCCAGGTCGAAGACACCCGGCTTGACTGCGTTAGCCATCGAGAACAGCACTTCGCCATTACCGGCCATGCTTTCGTGACGGTGGAAAATATCCATCTCGCCAAACCGCAAACCGCTTTCCAAAATGTTCTGCAACAGTGCCGGGCCTTTGAAACCTGCCGGGTCACGGCTGATCACGCTGATCACCAGCACTTCTTCGGCCGCTTGCTGCGCAGCAGCAGGCTCCTTGACTTCAACTTCCGCTACGCTCGGCTTGGCACGGCCACGCGCAGGCTTGACCGGGGCTGCATGGTCATCATCACGGGCGCTGATGCTCGGGCCTTCATCCAGTTCAAGATCAAGGTTCAGGTCACCCTGGCTCGGCTCACCGCCACGCTTGCCGCGCTTGGCGCCTTTATCACGCGCCGGCATGCTCACCGATGGCAGGTCATGCTCATCGAGCTGTGGCTCTTTATGCGTTGGCGTATCCAGAACCCGTGCTGGGCCCAGTAACTCAGGGCTGTGCTCGTCGTCAGGGGCGTTGGAAAAACTGCGATCAAGTCGAAACTTGAGCTTGCCTTTGCCACCACGCATGCGGCGCCAGCCATCAAAAAGAATACCGGCGATTACCACTATGCCGATGACTATCAGCCATTCGCGCAGACCGATTTCCATGTAATCCCTTGCCCCTAAAAAATGATTCTATGAAGAAGAGCCTAAAGCCCTTTAAAACGTGGCGCCAACTCTATGTTCTGAATGGCGTTTTACCCACGTACAAAAAAATTAGACGTTAAATTAACACGACCAAAGATAACTTTACACCGTCTGTCGCATTGAGCTAGGCCCATGTAGCTTTCGACCTGCACGTCATTCCGGTCAAATACATGAAATTTTTCTTACATAAAGAAAAAAATCGTCCTACATGCTTATAGCTCAAGCATCGACCATTGCCATTGCCTCCTCAACATCAACCGCTACCAGACGCGAACAGCCAGGCTCATGCATCGTCACACCCATCAATTGATCCGCCATCTCCATGGCGATTTTGTTGTGGGTGATGTAGATGAATTGCACCGTCTGCGACATCTCTTTGACCAAGCGCGCATAGCGGCCTACGTTAGCGTCATCAAGCGGTGCATCGACTTCGTCGAGCATGCAAAACGGCGCCGGGTTGAGCTTGAAAATGGCAAAAACCAGCGCCAGGGCCGTCAAGGCTTTCTCGCCACCGGACAGCAAATGGATCGTGCTGTTCTTCTTGCCCGGCGGGCGCGCCATGATTGTCACCCCTGTATCGAGTAAATCTTCGCCCGTCAGTTCCAAATAAGCGCTGCCGCCACCGAAAACTTTTGGGAAAAGTGCCTGTAATCCACCATTTATCTGATCAAAGGTGTCTTTGAAGCGACTGCGGGTCTCTTTGTCGATCTTGCGGATGACGTTTTCGAGGGTATCGAGTGCTTCGACCAGATCGGCATCCTGGGCATCGAGATAGCGCTTGCGCTCCGACTGCTGCTGATACTCATCGATGGCCGCGAGGTTGATCGCGCCCAGACGCTGAATGCGTGCAGCAATACGTTCCAGTTCTTCTTCGGCCTGCTGTTCGTTGATCTCGGCATCGAGAGTGGCAAGCACCCCGTGCAAGTCATAGCCGTCTGCCAACAATTGATCCTGTAACGCCGTACGGCGCACAGTCAGGGCTTGCCATTCCATACGCTGCTGTTCGAGCTGGCCACGAATCAGCTGCGACTGTTGCTCAGCCTGGTTGCGGCGCTTTTCGGCATCGCGCAATTCGCGGTCGGCGTCTTCGAGGGCGGTTTGCGCAATCTTCAGCTCTTCATCCACGCTCAGGCGCTTGTCGAGCAATTCTTCAAGCTTCAGGCGCAGCTCTTCCAGAGGGGCTTCACCCTCCTCCAGGTTGAGGTTGAGCTGCTCGCGTTTTTCAGCCAGACGCTCGGACTGCATTTCAAGGCGCTCAAGCGCCTGACGGGTGGAGTCATGCTGCGCCTTGAGCGAACCCAGTCGAACCGCCAGCTGGTGGGCGTGATCCTTGTGCTGACGGGCATCCTGACGCACCCGGTCGAGTTGCTCGCGCAGGCTGTCACGCTGCGCCAGCAACAGCTCGCGCTGTTCGGTGTCGGCAGCCATTGCATCGAGAGCTTCTTGCAACAGCAGGCGCGCTTCGCCCACTTGTTCGTGCTCAAGCGCGCGCTGCTCTGCCAACTCGGCCAGTTCTTCGTCAAGTCGACGACGGCGCAGGGTCAATTGCTCGACCTTGGCTTTGCTGGCGGAGAGCTTGGCTTTGATCTCACCCTGCTGGCGTGCTTCGTCCTGCAAGCGGCGGCGAACCTGCTCGCGGGATTCCTCTTGCACCAACTGCTGCTCACGCAAGTGTTGCAGTTGTTCTTCCAGCGTCGCCAGCGTTGCCTCACGCTCTTCGCGCTCAAGCCCCAGCCGCTGGATTTCCTGACCACGGGCCAGTACGCCGCTTTCAGCTTCGCTGGCGCGGCGCACCCGCAAAAAGTTGCGGCCAAGCCAATAACCATCACGACTGATCAGGCTTTGACCATCGGCCAGTTGCGCGCGCATGGCCAGCGCCTGTTCGAGGGTTTCAACCGGCTTGACCTGGCCCAGCCACGGCGCCAGATCAAAATCAGCCTCCACCTTGTCCAGCAGGCTGCCCGCCAAACGAGGCGACTGCCCTGCACCACTGATCAGGCGCAAATCACCCTGGGCAAAGCCTGCCAGATCCAGGCGGGCAAAATCGTCGACCAGCACGGCCTGCAGATCCGCACCCAGCACGGTCTCGACAGCCAGCTCCCAGCCCGCTTCGACGCGCAGGCCCTCGGCCAGTCGCGGCTGCTCGGCCAGTTGCTGTTCACGCAACCACTCACTGGCCCCGGTGCCCGGATCCAGTGCCGCCTGCTGCAAGGCTTCAAGTGAGGCCAGACGACCGTTCAGCCGTTGCAAATCACCCTGAGCCTGCTGCTGATTGCGTGTGGCCTGTTGCAAGTCATGACGCACCTGCTCAAGCCGCTGCGCCAACTGCTCTTCGCTGGCCTGCAGTTCTTCGTGAGTCAGCTCGCTAGTGGCCAGTTGCTCAGACAGCTCAAGAATCGCCGCGTCTTCCGGGTCCGCTGCCAGCAAGGCACGCTCTTCAGTCAGACGGCGCTGACGCTCCGCCACACGTTCCATGCTGGTTTCCAGCTGCTGGATGCGTGCTTGCAGCACTTCGGACTGGCGCTGTGGCTCGGCCGAGCGCAGGTTGAAGCTGTCCCACTGCTCCTGCCAGCCATGCATGGTGTGCTCGGCAGCTTCCAGCGCAGCGCCAGCCTCTTCGGCGGCGGCGCTGGTGAGCTCCTGCTCGGGATCAAGCATTTGTAGCTCTTCAGCCAAGGTCGCCAGCAGGGTGCGGTCATGCCCCAGGTGAGACTCGGTCTCCAGGCGCGAGCGTTCGGCTTCGCGCAGATCATCCTGCAACTGGCGCAAACGTTGCTGGCCATGCTGAATGCTCTGCTCGACGCGGGCAATATCGCCCCCCACCGAATAGAAGCGTCCTTGCACCAGATTGAAGCGCTCTGACAGATCATGGTGCCCGTCACGCAGGCGTTCGATGCTGGCATCGGCATTGCGCTGCTCGGCCACCAGGGCTTCGAAGCTGACTTCCTGAGTGCCGATGATCGCTTCGCGCTGCCCCACCTGCTCATTCAGGTCCTGCCAGCGCAGGGCCGACAGCTGAGCCTTGAGCTGACGCTCCTCGGCCTTGTATTCCTGGTACTTCTCGGCGGCCTGAGCCTGACGGTGCAAACGCTCCAGCTGACGGCCCAACTCGTCGCGCAAGTCAGTCAGACGAGCAAGGTTTTCGTGGGTGCGGCGGATACGGTTTTCAGTCTCGCGGCGGCGCTCCTTGTACTTGGAGATGCCCGCCGCTTCTTCGATAAAGTTGCGCAGGTCTTCGGGCTTGGACTCGATCAGCTTGGAGATCATGCCCTGCTCGATGATCGAATAGCTGCGCGGCCCCAAGCCCGTGCCGAGGAAAATATCGGTAATGTCACGTCGACGGCACTTGGTGCCATTGAGGTAGTAAGTGGTCTGGCTGTCGCGGGTCACCTTGCGGCGAATGGAAATCTCGGCGTAGGCCGCGTACTCGCCCAGCAAAGTGCCGTCGGAGTTGTCGAACACCAGCTCGATGCTGGCCTGGCTCACCGGTTTGCGCGTGGTTGAACCGTTGAAGATGACGTCAGTCATCGACTCGCCGCGCAGGTTTTTGGCCGAGCTTTCGCCCATTACCCAGCGCACGGCATCGATAATATTGGACTTTCCGCAACCGTTAGGGCCTACCACCGCCGCCATATTGCTCGGGAAGGTCACGGTTGTCGGGTCAACGAAAGACTTGAAGCCGGCCAGCTTGATGCACGTCAGGCGCACGCTCAGGCAACCGTCAAGGCAGACAGCACCAGGTTGCAGCTGCGCTGGGCATAGCTGCTCAGCACCACGCGAATCTGCGCCAGGTCACGCGCCAGAACGGCTTCGAGCAACTGTGCGAACAATGCCAGAAACTCGCTCATCTCCGCCTTGCGCTGATCCAGCGCCAGGTAATAGGCGCGGCTCATGGCCGGGTGCAGGTTCTCGACGGTTTCCTGCAGGTACGGGTTGTCGGCAAACGGGTACGCCGCACGCATCACATTGAAGCTGTCTTCAACGAAGGCGCTGATGTCCTGGCGCTCATAGCTGGCGGCAAGGCGCTGCTGGATCTGCAGGAACGGCCCCAGATCAGCCGGCACCGCCCAACGCTGGGCGACGGCATTGCCGAGCAGGATGTACATCTCGCTCATGAGCGTGCACAGGCTCTGCACCTTGTGCGCCGTGAGCTCGGTCACATGAGCGCCACGACGCGGCAGGATGGCGATCAGATGTCGCCGCTCCAGGATCAGCAAGGCTTCGCGCACAGAGCCACGACTGACATTGAGTGCCAGCGTCACTTTCTGTTCCTGAATGCGTTCCCCAGGCTTTAACTCGCCGCGAATGATGCGTTCGGCGAGGTGGTGAGCGATTTGCTCGGCGAGGCTGTCCGGCGCCTTGAACGTCATGTTTTACCTTCAAAATCTTTTATCAGTGCAGGGGCGAAGTGTAACGCACTTGGTGGGCCCTCGCGCAGAGCCCCGGAGGCCGAATATGGCACGAAATAAGCAAATAAATCCCCCGGATATCAATCACAGGGATGAGCGAGCGCTATTTCTTGACCCGCAGGTCAACTTTAGCTAGATTTCAGCTTATCCCGCGTTACAACAATAATGATTATGCGAGGCCTTCCGTGATCCAGTTCCTACTCAATCAGACGCTGCGCACCGAGCACACGCTAGACCCCAACTTGACTGTGCTCAACTACTTGCGCGAGCACCTGCACAAACCCGGCACCAAAGAAGGCTGCGCCAGCGGTGACTGCGGCGCCTGCACAGTGGTGGTCGGCGAACTGCACACGGACGACAAGGGCCTTGAGCGGCTGCGCTATCGCAGCCTGAATTCGTGCCTGACCTTTGTGTCGGCACTGCACGGCAAACAATTGATCAGCGTCGAAGACTTGAAGCACCAGGGCCAACTGCACAGCGTGCAACAGGCGATGGTTGACTGCCACGGCTCGCAGTGCGGCTTTTGCACCCCGGGGTTTGTCATGTCGCTGTTTGCCTTGCAAAAAAACAGTAGCGGCCAGGCTGATGGCCATCAAGCCCACGAAGCGCTTGCAGGCAACCTGTGCCGCTGTACCGGTTACCGGCCCATCCTGGCCGCGGCCGCACAAGCCTGTGACGCCGGGCAGCAGGATCAGTTCGATGCCGGGCAAGACGCGACCATCGCCCTGCTCAAGCGCATTGCCCCGACCCAGACAGGTGAACTCAACAGCGGTGACAAGCGTTGCCTGCTGCCCTTGACCGTCAGCGACCTGGCCGAGCTGTACGAGTCCCAGCCCCAGGCCCGACTGCTGGCAGGCGGTACCGACCTGGCACTGGAGGTGACCCAGTTTCATCGCCCGCTGCCGGTCATGATCTACGTCGGCAACGTCGCCGAAATGAAGCGCATCGAGCACTTTGTCGATCGCATTGAAATCGGCGCCGCCGTTTCGCTGACTGATGCCTATGCCACGCTCAATGCCGAGCACCCGGACTTTGGCGAACTGCTGCAGCGTTTTGCCTCACTGCAAATCCGCAATCAGGGCACCTTGGGCGGCAATATCGGCAATGCTTCGCCGATTGGCGACTCACCTCCGCTGCTGATTGCCCTCGGCGCTCAGCTGTTGCTGCGCAAGGGCCAAAGCCAGCGCACGCTGGCGATTGAAGACTACTTCATTGATTACCGGGTTACCGCGCGCCAGGAGGGTGAATTTATCGAAAAGATCATCATCCCCCGCGCCGATCCCAGCCAGACATTTCGCGCCTACAAAATCTCCAAGCGCCTGGACGATGACATCAGCGCCGTCTGCGCAGCCTTCAACCTGCAAATCGACAATGGCGTGGTAACCGGCGCCCGCGTGGCATTCGGCGGCATGGCCGCCATCGCCAAACGTGCCGGAGCCTGCGAAGCCGCCCTGCTCGGTGCCGACTGGAACAGCGCCAGCATCGAACGCGCCTGCAGCGCATTGGCCACCGACTTCACCCCGCTCTCGGACTTTCGCGCCAGCAAGGAATACCGGCTGTTAAGCGCACAAAACCTGCTGCGCAAGTACTTCATCGAACTGCAAACGCCACATCTTGAGACGCGGGTAACAGCTTATGTCTAACCATCACAAGGTTGCCCCGACCCAGGCCGAGCTGGCCGCCCTCTTCCAGCAGGATTTGAAAACCGGCGTAGGTCGCAGCGTCAAGCATGACAGCGCCGAAAAACATGTCAGCGGCGAGGCGCAGTACATCGATGACCGCTTAGAATTCCCCAACCAGTTGCACCTTTTCGCACGCCTGTCCGACCGCGCCCACGCCAGAATCCTGCGTGTCGACAC
Source organism: Pseudomonas fragi (assembly GCF_002269505.1). Classification (GTDB taxonomy): domain Bacteria; phylum Pseudomonadota; class Gammaproteobacteria; order Pseudomonadales; family Pseudomonadaceae; genus Aquipseudomonas; species Aquipseudomonas fragi_D. Next base: position 69,856 of record NZ_NQKQ01000022.1, read on the forward strand.
CACGCCCTGTTACGCCTTCGAAGGCGTGCGCCTGGTAATCACCCACGAAGATATCCCCGGCCTGAAGGACATTGGCCCGCTGCTGCCAGGCGATCCGCTGCTGGCCATCGACAAGGTGGAGTTTGTCGGCCAGCCCGTCCTGGCCGTGGCGGCATGCGATCTGGACACGGCGCGCAGGGCGGCAATGGCCGCCATTATCGAATATGAAGACCTGGAGCCGGTGCTGGATGTGGTGCAGGCCCTGCGCCAGAAGCACTTTGTGCTCGATACCCACACCCATCAGCGCGGCGACTCTGCCGGCGCGCTGACCGGGGCCGAACATCGCCTGCAGGGCAATCTGCATATCGGCGGGCAGGAGCACTTTTACCTCGAAACCCAGATTTCATCGGTCATGCCTACCGAAGACGGCGGGATGATCGTTTACTGCTCCACCCAGAACCCCACTGAAGTGCAGAAACTGGTGGCAGAGGTCCTTGATGTATCAATGAACAAGATCGTCGTCGACATGCGCCGCATGGGCGGCGGTTTTGGCGGCAAGGAGACCCAGGCCGCAAGCCCCGCCTGCCTGTGCGCCGTGGTGGCACGCCTCACCGGGCAACCGACCAAGATGCGCCTGCCACGGGTCGAAGACATGCTGATGACCGGCAAGCGCCACCCGTTTTATATCGAATATGACGTTGGTTTCGACGCCAGCGGCCGCTTGCAGGGCATCGTGCTGGACCTGGCGGGCAACTGCGGCTGTTCGCCGGACTTGTCCAACTCCATCGTCGACCGAGCCATGTTCCATGCCGACAACGCCTACTACCTGGGCGATGCGACGATCAATGGCTATCGCTGTAAAACCAACACGGCTTCAAACACCGCCTATCGCGGTTTCGGTGGCCCGCAGGGCATGGTTGCGATCGAAGAAGTCATGGACCGCATCGCCCGCCACTTGGGCCTCGACCCGCTGGCGGTGCGCAAGGCCAACTACTACGGCAAGACCGAACGCAACGTGACCCACTACTACCAGACCGTGGAACACAACCTGCTGGAAGAAATGACCGCCGACCTGGAGGCCAGCAGCCAGTACGCCGAACGCCGCGAAGCGATCAAGGCGTTCAATGCCGCCAGCCCGTTCCTGAAAAAAGGCCTGGCACTGACCCCGGTCAAGTTCGGTATCTCCTTTACCGCCAGCTTCCTCAATCAGGCCGGCGCGCTGATCCACATCTATACCGACGGCAGCATCCATCTCAACCACGGCGGCACAGAGATGGGCCAGGGCTTGAATATCAAAGTTGCGCAAGTGGTGGCCGAGGTGTTCCAGGTGGATATCAGCCGCATCCAGATTACCGCAACCAACACCGACAAAGTCCCCAACACCTCACCTACAGCAGCATCCAGCGGCGCCGACCTCAATGGCAAGGCCGCGCAAAACGCAGCCGAAACCATCAAGCAGCGGCTGATCGAGTTTGCAGCCGGCAAGTATCAGGTAGACGAACAGGCGGTGATCTTTCACAACGGCCAGGTGCGTATTGGCGAGCAGATCCTCAGTTTTGAAGACCTGATCCAGCAGGCCTACTTCGGCCAGGTGTCGCTCTCAAGCACCGGGTACTACAAAACCCCGAAGATTTTTTACGACCGCAGCCAGGCTCGCGGTCGTCCGTTTTACTACTTTGCCTTTGGCGCCGCCTGCGCCGAAGTCATCGTCGACACCCTGACCGGCGAATACAAAATGTTGCGTACCGATATCTTGCATGATGTCGGCGCCTCGCTGAACCCGGCCATCGACATCGGCCAGGTCGAAGGCGGCTATATCCAGGGCGCGGGCTGGCTGACCATGGAGGAGCTGGTATGGAATGCCAAGGGCAAGCTGATGACCAACGGCCCGGCCAGCTACAAGATCCCGGCGGTTGCCGACATGCCGCTGGACCTGCGCGTGACCCTGGTGGAAAACCGCAAGAACCCCGAAGACACCGTGTTCCATTCCAAGGCCGTCGGTGAGCCACCGTTCATGCTCGGCATCGCCGCGTGGTGCGCGATCAAGGACGCAGTGGCAAGCCTGGCCGACTATCGCGTGCAACCTGCGATTGACGCCCCTGCCACCCCGGAACGGGTGCTGTGGGGTTGTGAGCAAATGCGCAAAAGCCTGTCGGGAGATCAGCATGAATAACTGGATCAGCGCCCTGGCCGAGCTGCAGCAGCAAGGCGAACCTTGCGTGCTGGTGACCATCATCGAAGAGCAGGGCTCTACCCCGCGCAATGCCGGTTCGAAGATGGTTATTTGTGCTGATAAAATCTTCGACACCATTGGCGGCGGTCATCTGGAGTACAAGGCCATGGAAATTGCCCGCCAGATGCTCAGCAGCGGCAAGCACGATACCCATCTGCAACGGTTCAGCCTCGGCGCCAGCCTTGGCCAGTGTTGCGGAGGGGTGGCCGTACTGCTGTTCGAGCCCATGGGCAAGGTACAGGCGCACATTGCGGTATTTGGCGCCGGCCATGTGGCCCGGGCCCTGGTGCCCCTGCTCGCCAGCCTGCCGTGCCGGGTACGCTGGATCGACTCACGAGAACAGGAATTCCCGTCAGTCATCCCCCCGGGCGTGGAAAAAATCGTCACCGATGAGCCGGTTGACGAGGTCGATGCACTGCCAACGGGTTGCTACTGCATCGTCATGACGCATAATCACGCCCTGGACCTGGAACTCAGCGCTGCCCTGCTCAAACGCAACGACTTTACCTACTTCGGCTTGATTGGTTCCAAAACCAAACGCGTGAAGTTCGAACATCGCCTGCGTGAGCGCGGTATCGCTGCCTCACCTTTGCAGCGCATGCGCTGCCCGATGGGCTTGAGCGAAGTCAAAGGCAAATTGCCTGTTGAAATCGCGATTTCCATCGCCGGCGAAATCATCGCCACCTACAACACCCATTTCGGCCAGCACACTGCGAGCGCCGACAGCGCGTCAACGGAATCCATTAAACAATTGCTGCCGTCTTCACGACGCAGCCATGCCACAAACCGAGAATTGTCATGACCTGTAAAGCCTACCGCGCCGCCATTTTGCACAGCATCGCCGACCCTGCCGAAGTCGGGATCGAGGCCTCCTATGAGTATTTCGAAGACGGCCTGCTGATCGTCGACAACGGCCGAATCAAGGCCGTCGGCCCGGCCAGCGAACTGCTTGGCACACTGGCCGACGACGTTGCAGTGACCGAATACCAAGACGCACTGATCACCCCCGGTTTTATCGATACCCATATCCATTTCCCGCAAACCGGAATGATTGGCGCCTATGGCGAGCAACTGCTTGATTGGCTCAACACCTATACCTTCCCGTGCGAAAACCAGTTCGCTGACAAGGCCCATGCTGACGAAGTGGCGGATGTTTTCCTCAAGGAACTGCTGCGCAACGGCACCACCACGGCCCTGGTCTTTGGCAGCGTACACCCGCAATCGGTAGACGCTTTGTTCGAGGCTGCACAGCGTCTGGACCTGCGCCTGATCGCTGGCAAGGTGATGATGGACCGCAACGCCCCGGATTATCTGACCGACACCGCCGAAACCGGCTACAGCGAAAGCAAGGCGCTGATCGAACGCTGGCACGGCAAGGGCCGCCTGCACTATGCCGTCACCCCGCGCTTCGCGCCGACCAGTACCCCGGAACAATTGACCCTGGCGGGCAAGTTGCTGGGCGAATACCCGGATGTGTATCTGCACACCCATATCAGCGAGAACCTTCAGGAAATCGAGTGGGTGAAGTCGCTGTTCCCTGAGCGCAAAGGCTATCTGGATGTGTACGACCACTACCAGTTGCTGGGTGAACGCTCGGTGTTTGCCCACGGTGTGCATCTGTGTGACGAGGAATGTGCGCGGCTGGCCGAGACCGGTTCAGCAGTAGCGTTCTGCCCGACTTCCAACCTGTTCCTGGGCAGCGGCCTGTTCAACCTGCCGATGGCCGAGAAACACAAACTCAATGTGGGCCTGGGCACGGATGTCGGCGCGGGGACCAGCTTCTCGCTGCTCAACACCCTGAACGAAGCCTACAAGGTCATGCAACTGCAGGGTGCACGCCTCAATCCGTTCAAATCGTTGTATCTGGCTACGTTGGGCGGGGCGCGGGCACTGCGCCTGGAAGACAAGATCGGCAATCTGCAACCGGGCAGCGACGCTGACTTCCTGGTACTGGACTACAACGCTACACCACTGATGAGCTATCGCCTGAAACAGTCAAAAAACATCGCCGAAACGTTGTTTGTATTGATGACCTTGGGCGACGACCGTACCGTGCAGCAAACCTATGCAGCAGGCCGCCTGGTGCATCAGCGGTGAATCCTTGAAACCTTGAAGATACTCTGTGGCAGGTCAAGCCCACCTCCCAGCGGGAGCGAGGGTGCGACGATTCAGAGCCCCAGCGTAATCAAAAGCCCCTCACCCCAACCCTCTCCCGGAGGGAGAGGGAGCTGATCAGTGGAGATCTTGAGGCAGCGTACGGTCAGTCCCCTCTCCCTCCGGGAGAGGGCTAGGGTGAGGGGCTGTCAGCCATCACTTTTCCCCAGCTTGTAGCCTAGCTTCGCTCTTCAGCGGCTACAACGGATGTACACGGCTACACGCAGTTCAGAGCTTGGCAGCAGGCCGAGGGCTTTTGCCCTTGGTTTGCAGCAAGTGCGAAAACACCGCGTGCAAGTCATCCGAGGCGCTTTCTTCGTCAAGGTTGAGCTTGCTATCAATGTGATCCATATGGTGCATCATCAGGTGCACGGCCTGGTCGGCATCACGGGCTTCAATGGCATCAATCAACTGCATGTGCTCATCGTAAGAACAGTGCGAACGGGTACCGCTTTCGTATTGGGCAATGATCAACGACGTTTGCGACACCAGACTGCGCTGAAAGCTGATCAGCGGCGCATTCTTCGCTGCTTCGGCCAACTTAAGGTGGAACTCGCCCGACAGGCGAATACCGGCACCGCGATCGCCCCGCGAAAAACTGTCGCGCTCGTCCTGCACCATCTTGCGCAACTGCGCCAAATCATCCGCCGTGGCATGCACCACCGCCAGCTCGGTAATGGCCTTTTCAACCAGTCGCCGGGCCAGAAACACCTGACGAGCTTCTTCAACGCTCGGACTCGCCACAACTGCACCGCGATTGGGGCGCAGCAATACAACCCCTTCATGGGCCAGACGCGACAAAGCGCGACGAATAATGGTGCGGCTCACGCCGAAGATTTCGCCCAGAGCCTCTTCACTCAACTTGGTGCCAGGCGCCAGACGCTGTTCAAGGATCGCCTCGAAAATATGCGCGTAGACGATATCGTCCTGGGTTCCACTGCGGCCGGCCTTGCCGGCGCGGGGTTGTTTCTTGAGAGGCTGCAACTGTTCGTTCATGGGCACTCGTGTGGGAAGCGGCGGCGAATAAGGGATTACGTTAGTACGTAAACGGGTGTCACCGACCAGAAATTAATGCAAAAAACAGGGCGCATTGTACACAAAGCAGAGTGCCAGTACGACTGTACGGTCGTTTACGAACCCTGCTGTATCGCAACCGAATGCAACCTTTACGTTTAGGCTTGTCGCCTGCCCGAACTCCTATAGCACACAAGGAAGACCGTTCCATGACCGACACCCCGCAGCCGCGCTTACACCCACTGGCAGATACCTCGCCCTCGGCGGTGGTCGCAGGCTTTATCGCCATGATGACCGGCTACACCAGCTCCCTGGTCCTGATGTTCCAGGCGGGTCAGGCAGCGGGACTTACCAGCGGGCAGATTTCATCATGGATCTGGGCACTGTCGATCGGCATGGCTGTTTGCAGCATAGGCTTGTCTTTGCGTTATCGCACACCGATCACCATCGCCTGGTCCACTCCGGGCGCGGCCCTGCTGATCACCAGCCTGGGCGGCGTCAGTTACGGTGAAGCCATCGGAGCCTATATCACCTGCGCGGTACTGGTGATTATCTGTGGCATCACCGGCAGTTTTGAGCGCCTGGTCAAGCGCATCCCCTCATCCCTGGCCGCCGCATTGCTGGCGGGCATCCTGTTCAAGATCGGCAGCGAAATTTTCGTCGCCGCGCAACATCGCACCGGCCTGGTGATCGGCATGTTTTTCACCTACCTGATCGTCAAGCGTCTGTCGCCGCGCTACGCCGTGCTGGCAGCGCTGCTGATCGGCACCCTGCTCTCGGGCATGCTCGGGCTGCTGGACTTCAGCGGTTTTGCCCTTGAAGTGGCCGTCCCGGTGTGGACCACACCGTCATTCTCGCTGGCGGCAACCATCAGCATCGGCATTCCCCTGTTTGTAGTGGCCATGACCTCGCAAAACATGCCGGGCATTGCCGTACTGCGGGCCGATGGCTATGACGTGCCCGCCTCGCCGCTGATCACCACCACCGGGGTAGCTTCCTTGCTGCTCGCCCCATTCGGCTCCCACGGCATCAACCTGGCGGCAATAAGTGCGGCCATCTGCACCGGCCCCCATGCCCACGAAGACCCGAAAAAACGCTATACCGCAGCCGTATGGTGCGGAATTTTCTATGGCATCGCCGGCATATTCGGTGCCACCCTGGCCGCCCTGTTCGCCTCATTGCCCAAGGAACTGGTGCTGTCAATTGCCGCACTGGCACTGTTCGGCTCGATCATGAACGGCCTGAGCATTGCCATGGGCGAAGCCAGGGAGCGTGAGGCTGCCCTGGTCACCTTTATGGTGACCGCATCGGGTATGACCCTGTTTTCAATCGGCTCGGCTTTCTGGGGTATTGTCGCGGGTGTGCTGACCCTCATGATCCTGAATGTAAAATCACGCTGAGCGATCAGATTGCCAGTGCCCCGCCATCGACCGCCAGCGCATGGCCGGTAGTAAACGCTGCGCCGTCCGAGCACAGGTACAAGACGGCGCTGGCCACTTCTTCGACCTTGCCGATACGCCCCACCGGGTGCATCGCTGCGGCAAATTCAGCCTTGCGGGGGTCGGCCTCATAAGCGCGGCGAAACATATCGGTATCGATCACCGCAGGGCACACGGCGTTGACCCGAATATGCTTTTTCGCATACTCAATGGCTGCAGATTTGGTTAATCCGATCACCGCATGCTTGGACGCCGAGTAGATGCTCATTTTCGGCGCAGCGCCCAGCCCGGCCACCGAGGCGGTATTGACGATCGCCCCACCGCCCTGGGCCAGCATCAATGGCAACTGATATTTCATGCACAACCACACGCCCTTGACGTTCACCCCCATGATCGCGTCGAACTCGTCCAGGGTGCCGTCAGCCAGACGCCCTTGCTCGATCTCGATCCCCGCATTGTTGAAGGCATAGTCCAGACGACCGTAGGTGCTGATTGCCTGCTCCATCAGTTGCTTGACCTGCGCTTCCACAGTCACATCGCAGCCTGCGAATATTGCATTGCCACCTGCAGCCTTTATCTGCGCCACAGTCTCTTCGCCGCCAGCCACATCGCGATCAGCCACCACCACCTTCAGGCCTTCACCAGCAAACGCAAGGGCGGTAGCCCGGCCAATTCCTGCACCGGCGCCCGTCACCAACGCCACTTGCCCCGTAAACGTCATGCCCATTGTTGTAACCCTCAGCAGAATGCATCTGTGTCCCGAAACGCTCAGGCACAGTCATCTACTTATTTATCCGAGTGATAAAACCCTGCCTACAACCATCACCACCACTGATAAAAGCCTATTCGCTAGCACGCATTCACTTGCCGTGTAGCTTGAGAAGGTCTATCTACAGTGATCAATCTCCAATGAGTTATAGCAATGACTGACCAGACAAACCGCCAATTCCTGCTCGCCAAACGTCCAGTCGGTGCAGCAACCCGTGACACCTTCACCTTCCAGCAAGTGCCCGTGGTACAGCCCAAGGATGGCCAGATACTGGTCAAAAACGAATACCTGTCCCTCGACCCGGCCATGCGCGGCTGGATGAATGAAGGCAAGTCCTATATCCCGCCGGTCGCACTTGGCGACGTGATGCGCGCCCTGGGTGTGGGCAAGGTCATAGCCTCGGCGCACCCGGGCTTTGCTGTAGGGGATTACGTCAACGGTGCCCTGGGCGTACAGGATTACTTCGTCGGTGAGCCCCGCGGTTTCTACAAGGTCGCCCCGAAATTGGTACCGCTGCCGGTGTATCTGTCCGCACTGGGCATGACCGGCATGACCGCCTACTTCGCATTGCTGGACGTCGGCGCACCCAAAGCAGGAGACACCGTGGTGATCTCCGGCGCAGCGGGTGCTGTTGGCAGCATTGCCGGGCAAATCGCCAAGTTGAAGGGCTGCCGCGTAGTGGGCATCGCCGGTGGACAGGAAAAATGCGCGCGGCTGGTCGATGAGTTCGGCTTCGACGGCACCATCGACTACAAGAGCGAAGATGTACTCGCAGGCCTCAAGCGTGAATGCCCCAAAGGCGTGGACGTATTTTTCGACAATGTGGGCGGCGAAATACTCGACGCGGTACTGAGCCGTTTAAATTTCAAGGCACGAGTCATCATCTGCGGTGCAATAAGCCAGTACAACAACAAGGAAGCCGTAAAAGGTCCGGCCAACTACTTGTCACTGCTGGTCAATCGCGCGCGTATGGAAGGCTTTGTGGTGATGGACTACGCCGATCGCTATGCAGTGGCCGGGCAGGAAATGGCGGGATGGCTGCTCAAAGGCCAGTTGAAAAGCAAAGAGCATATTGTTGAAGGCCTGGAAAGCTTCCCGGAGAGCCTGGCGAAGCTATTCAGCGGGGAAAATCACGGCAAGCTTGTACTAAAGGTCTGAAACAAAGCATAACTGCGGGAGCTGGCTGGCCAGCTCCCGCACACAGCCTCATCAGGCCAGCTCAGCTACCACAGCGGCGAGAGCCATGGCCGGATCAGCAGCCTGGCTGATAGGACGCCCGATCACCAGATAATCAGAACCTGCATCCAGTGCCTGGCGAGGAGTCAGGATACGACGCTGATCGTCCTGCGCACTGCCCGCAGGGCGAATCCCCGGGGTTACCAGTTGCAGGCCCGGGTGCGCGGCCTTCAGCGCTTGCGCCTCCAGGGCAGAACATACCAGACCGTCCATACCGGCCTTCTCGGCCAGGGCGGCCAGACGCAACACTTGCTCCTGCGGCTCAATATCCAGGCCAATACCGGCCAGGTCTTCACGCTCCATGCTGGTCAATACTGTCACGCCGATCAGCAAAGGTTGCGGGCCGGTGCGTTTGTCGAGTATCTCGCGGCAAGCGGCCATCATCCGCAAACCGCCCGAACAATGAACGTTAACCATCCATACGCCCATTTCAGCTGCGGCCTTGACCGCCATTGCCGTGGTATTGGGGATATCGTGGAACTTCAGGTCCAGGAACACTTCAAAACCCTTGTCACGCAAAGTGCCGACAATTTCCGAAGCGCAACTGGTGAACAGCTCTTTGCCCACCTTGACGCGGCACAGCTTGGGGTCCAACTGATCAGCCAGTTTCAGTGCGGCGTCACGCGTTGGGAAATCCAGGGCGACGATAATAGGAGTCTGGCAGTCGGACATTAGCGGGTTCTCAGGCTGGTCGAAATCGGCGCGCATTGTAGCGGAACCAGCCGCTCACAGGCACCCGATGATCGTAAATTCACGTTTTTAGTCTTTACCAAGGTTATACCGCACATGACGGAATAACCGGCCTACACTGAAAGCTATAAACACCCACTCACTAAACAGAATAAACAGCAGCTGACAGCGCAAACCATTCCCTGCGCTGCATTCAACACGGAGAACACTCTATGCCTTGGTATGCCTGGTTAATTCTCGTCGTCGCCATCGGTGTTATCGTAGGCGCCCTGATGACGCTGCGTGAAACCGCCAATAAAGTGGAACTGACCGATGAGCAACGTAAACGTGTTGCCGAACGCAATGCTGAAATGGACGCCAAGGAATCAAAAGACAGATAGTCAGGCAAGCGCTCAGGGCCTGAATGCCAAGGAATGAGCATCGGGTAGGGAAAACCCTACAAATAGTTGCATGATTGCCCACTGCATCTGTTTGAAAGTCGACGCTATGATGATCCATTGCATAAAGAGACACCTGCCATGCGCTACTCACAAGATCATAAAGCCCAAACTCATCTGCGCATCGTTAAAGAAGCATCCGGGCTTTTTCGACGACACGGTATTGGTGCAACTGGCCTGCAACCCCTCATGAAATCACTGGGTCTCACTCACGGTGGTTTCTATGCCCATTTTTCATCCAAAAACGATTTGGTAGAAAAAGCCTTGCAGCATGCAGCCACCCAGGTTGACGGCATTTGCGCCGAACTGTTCAGCCAGCCCCACCCCCTGCACGCGTTTATTGATGCTTACTTGTCTGAATGGCATCTGACCTCACCTCATGAGGGCTGCCCGTTACCGACCATGTCCGCAGAAATGGCACAACAGGGCCAGGCAAGTGCAACCACCGACCATGTCATCAGTGCCAGGCTCGAACAGATACAAGCAACCCTGCAAGGGTCAGACACCGAAGACAAAAGCATTGTGATTTTCGCCACACTGGTAGGTGCACTGGTTCTCGCTCGCGGCGCAGAGAGCGACACACTGAAACAGAAGATTCTCGAAGTCACGCGCAGTGCATTGAAACAATCAGCGCCACATGCCTGAATGCTTGCAGTCAGGCACAAAAAAGCCAGTCAATGACTGGCTTTTTTCGTTCAGTTACCTGGCTTAGCTGATTACGATCTTGTCGCGGTTTCTCTCTAAAATAACCTTGCCTATCCCTTTGACCTCAAGCAACTCATCAACCGAAGTAAAGTCACCATTGGCCTCGCGATAAGCCACAATCGCCTTGGCTTTAACAGCACCTACACCAGAAAGCTCACGCTGCAGGGTCGCCTCATCTGCGGTATTGATGTTGATCGTCACCACTTTGGCATCCAGCACTACTGGCGCAGCAACAACCGGTTCAACTGCACCGGCCGCAGGTGCAGCATGGGCCACACTGGAAACACCGACCATCAAGGCAAAGAAAATCGACGAGAGAAAAGCAGTACGCATAATTGACACTCCATAACATCGTTAAGTTGAAAACAGCTTTCCTGAGCTGTATTTCAAACTTAGCCGCTGGTTATAGAGTGTCAAAAATCAGAGCGTTGCAGGGTATGTACTCAGGACGGCTCAGCACGGCGTTGCTGATGAATCCAGTCAACGATTTCACCTTCAGGCGCATAACCACTGACCGTCTCGCGCAACAGCTGGCGCACGCGCACATAGTCATCCTGATCAACAGCATCAAGTAGCTGCGACAGTCGCTGCTTGAGCTCATCCCAGGGCAACATGTCCTCGTTGGCACACATGATCATGGGGTGCCGGGTCGCGACTACGTTATCGCCAATCAGTAATTCTTCGTAAAGCTTTTCACCAGGGCGCAAGCCGGTGAACTCGATCTCAATGTCGCCATGCAGGTTTTTATCCGAGCGAACGCTGAAACCGGAGAGATGGATCATTTTCTCGGCCAGTTCCACAATGCGCACCGGCTCACCCATATCAAGCACAAATACATCGCCCCCCTGCCCCATTGAGCCGGCCTGTATCACCAATTGAGCCGCCTCGGGTATGGTCATGAAGTAGCGGGTGATCTTGGGGTGAGTCACTGTCAGCGGGCCACCTGCCTTGATCTGCTTGTGAAACAGCGGAATCACCGAGCCGGAAGATCCCAGCACATTGCCAAAACGCACCATGGTGAAACGGGTTTTATTCACCCTTGACACATTGGCCGAGTCGCCAAACAACACAGGCGCAACTTCACGACTGAGCGCTTGTAGCGTCATCTCGGCCAGACGCTTGGTGCTGCCCATCACATTGGTCGGCCGCACAGCCTTGTCGGTGGAAATCAGAACGAAGTTCGACACACCCGACTGCAAGGCCGCCTGAGCGGTGTTGAGCGTACCGATGACGTTATTCAGCACACCTTCGGCAATATTGTGCTCAACCATTGGCACATGTTTATAGGCCGCAGCGTGATACACCGTATCGACATGCCAGGTCTTCATTACATCCAGCAATTTGTGCGAATTACGCACAGAACCCAGGATCGGCAGCACCTTCACCGAAAGCGACTTCAGACCGACCCGCCGCTCCAGCTCGCCAAATATGTTGTACAGGTTGAATTCGCTGTGTTCGTACAGCAGCAACGTGGTCGGCTTCAAGGCCAGGATCTGCCGGCACAGCTCCGAGCCAATCGAGCCACCGGCACCTGTAACCATGACACACAGGCCCTTGATACAACGCTCCTGCAACTCACCTTGCGCGGGCACCGGGTCGCGCCCGAGCAAATCGGCGATATCCACCTCCTGGATATCGTCCACCTTGACCCGACCACTGGCCAGGTCCATAAAACCGGGGACACTACGAACGTGCAGAGGGAAACCTTCCAGCAAACCCAAAATCTCGCGGCGACGTGCACGGGACGAAGAAGGGACTGCCAACAGCAGTTCCTGGGCGCCGGTACGTTCGATCATCTGCTGAATATGTTCGGGTTTGTAAACCTGCAAGCCGGAAATGATGCGATCTGCAATACTTTCATCATCGTCAATAAACGCAACAGGGCGCATGACTCGGCCCATACGCAAGGCAGCAACCAGCTGGTTACCCGCGGCACCGGCGCCGTAAATGGCGACGCGAGGCAGGCCGTCATCGCGACTGGTGAATGGCACATGCTGAGCTGCCGCAAACCAGTCACCCAGGAAGTATTGACGCATGGCCAGGCGCAAACCACCGAGCATGATCAGGCTCAGCCACCAGTAGTTGAAGATGATCGAACGGGGGACAACGTTGTCATGGTTGCTGTACCAATAAACGACAACCGCCAAGATCAGCGATGAGAGACTGACTGCCTTGATAATCGCGATAAGGGCATCGTTGCCGAAGTAGCGCATTACGGCGCGATACATGCCAAAGCGGATAAACAGGGGGATGGCGATTAAAGGGGCAGCAATAAACAGCCAAAAATGCATTTTTACTGGGTTGATCATGTCGTCGATGCCGAGACGAACGACAAAGGCAAACCATAAAGCCGACCACACCAACAAGATATCTGTAGCAACTTGTATGAAGCGTTTTTGCCGTCGAGACAAGCGTAGCAAAAATGTTCGAATATTATTCATACTGACCTCGCCCAAATAGTAAATCCCACACACCACCTTGCAGACATTTTTAATGCTAACCCTTGAGCTCAGCTTGCCCCGCACCAAACTTGAAAGCAAGAACACATATTGGCGCATATGCAATAAGCATCCCTGTCAACCCGTCCAGGTCAAGTAAAGCAACAGACAGGGCTATTGGAAAAAGCCAAAAAACATTTATACCAATTACAGCCAATGTCACAACCCGATGAGAGTTGAAATGACGAGCCGCAAACTGGTAAGCATGACTTCGATGAGCCTCATAGACTTTTTCCCCTCTCAAGAATCGTCTGAAGAGTGTGAGCGTAGCATCGACTATAAAAACGCCTAAAAGGATTAGCCACACCCATAGAAATTTCGAATCCGACCAGGCTGAGATTAAACTTAAAAACCCAAGTACCACCCCAAGGAAACCACTGCCTGCGTCACCCATGAATATTCGAGCCGGAGGAAAGTTCCAGTATAAAAAACCCATCACTGTTGCAGACAACAGCAATGGAGGCCAGACCAAATCATGGTAGCCCAGCAGCCAGAATATGATGGCTGCACCGCAACTTGCACACACGGCCTCAACACTGGCCAAACCATCTATGCCATCCATAAAGTTGTATAAATTCAGCATCCAGACCAGATATAACACTGCAGCCAGTGCACCAGCCCAGCCTAAATCAATCTTAAAACCAAAGAAAAACATCGGGGGCAGTCCACCCAATGAATAGACACAGAGTATGGCTGCAGAAAAATGCCCGAGAAGTCGCCATCTCGCGGCAACATGCCCATGATCGTCTAGAAAACCGAGCAACGCCACGCCACCAGCCGCAATAATAAGCGTGAATGCAACTGACATGGAAATAGTGTCATAGAACGCCAAAACAGGGCATCCCAATAAAAAGGTCAAAACAATTGCCACCCCTCCACCACGGGGTGTAGGGGTTGAATGAGAACTTCTTGAGTTAGGGATATCGATAATATTTTTTGCCAGTGCATAACGCCTGATCACAGCAGTCATATACAAACTAAAAACAAAAGCCAAGGGCAGCAACAGCCACAGTTCCATGATAAAACACTCGCATTTATGGTTAACAAATTTTGCTGCTCAACATTGCAACTTGATTTGATTAACCGATTCCATTCTTGAATTGATACCCTGCTTTTTCTAGAGCGCACTCAATGTCCACAGGAGGCGTCCAGCACAACATTGAATAGGCCTTGGTAGCGTCGACCTCCAAAGATTCACACAGTTGCAGGTAAGCCGACTTTTGCCCAACCGCGGCTGCCCCGAGTTTCAAAATGAATGGAGGGACCGGAAACAAGCGCGTCCTGCTCCCCATACCCGAAGCCAGGCGTTGAACTATTTGTGCAGTGGATACAGCCTGTTTATCCGCAACCAAGAATGTCTGGTTTGCAGCAAGCGGATGCTTAAGACATGTAACAATAAAGTCAACCAGATTTTCGAGAGCGATTAAGCTACGCCGATTATTTACCATTGACAAAGGGCAAGGCAAACCAGACGACACTATTTTCAGCAGACGACGAAAGTTGCCTGGGGCATTGGCAGCATAGACCAAGGGTGGCCGAATAATTACCAGCTCCATTGAAGTGCCCTCTAACAATGCCGTGAGTCCTTGTTCAGCTTCCCATTTTGACGCCGCGTATAACGCATGCGGATCAGGAACACTGAGTTCAGTGAACGCACGCTCATGAGTGCATGCACCATTGACCCCGATGGAACTTATAAAAATAAATCTTTGAACACCCGCAGCCAAGGCTTGTTCTGCCAGAGCCAATGTATTGATCACATTAGCCTTTCGAAACTGTGCGGCAGGATCATGACCGGTTTCAGATAACACATGGGCACGAGCGGCGAGATGTACAACAACATCTACCCCACGCAGTGCATCTTCCCAGTTCGAGGGTTCAGAGGAATCATCAAATTTGAAGAATGTAAAATTGTCGACTGACAATATGCATTCACTTCGACTGGAGCCGACAACAAAAACATCCGATAGAGAGCATAATTCTTTGCAGAGCGCTGCACCTACAAAACCACTGGACCCTGTGACTAAAACTCTCATAGCGCATCATCTAAGACAGAGTGATAAACATTCAGCGTTTTTCTGAGCATCAGATCGAAAGTAAATTCGCTTTCAAATTTCGAACGAGCTTCAGCTCCCATCTGTACTCTTGTTTCCGGGGACGCCATAAGTCTGGCAATCGCCTTGGTCAAGCCGGCGTCATCACCGCGTTCAACCAATAAGCCCGTTACATTATTTATAACCGCTTCTGACACCCCTCCCACATTAGAGGCCACGACAGGCAGGCCCGCCCGCATTGCTTCAAGAATAGTCAATGGAAGTCCTTCCCAGTCGGATGCAAGGATGAATACATCAGCGTTAGCCAGTCTGTGTGCAATCTGTGTACAGGCACCAGGAAAAAAAACGCGATCCTGAATATTTAATTGCTCAGCCAGTTTTTTATTTTCTTGTAATTCAGGACCATCACCTACAAGTTCCAAGCTCCAACTCTCAGGCTTTAATGCCGCCACCGCGCGCAATACAGACGCCTGATTTTTTGGCTTTTCAAAACGAGCAACCATTATCAGCTTCAGAAGAGGTGGATGTAACTCTAAAACAGCATGTTCATGTGATTCTGGCATGCCATTATGAACAGTAATCATCCGTTCAGGATCAGAAACTTTATTATCAATGGCCAGCTTACGATCATAATCCGAAACCGTGATAATCATACTGGCAAACCTGGACATGATCCTCTCGATCCACCTGTATAAAAAGCGTCGCTTGGAAGAGACACCTTCTGTAAATGCCCAGCCATGAACTGTAAAAACCACCGGTAACGAAAGGCTTCTGGCAGCAAGTCTTCCAATAATCCCGGCTTTTGAAGAATGCACGTGGACAATGTCTGGGGAGGGCGGTCTCAAGGAACAAGTGCAACACCTGATGTAAGGTGTTGCCATGTCTACCCAATACAAACACTTGAGTACCGA
>NZ_NQKQ01000023.1 GCF_002269505.1 Pseudomonas fragi
CATGATTAATACCTGTAAACGATGTACCCGGTCTTAAACGTAAACGATGTACCCGGTTTCTACCCACCCTGGCCCTCCCCCATAGGGGGAGGGTTGGGGTAAGGGCCAGGCCAGACACCCTATGTAAATCCCGGGCAAAACCGTCTTTACCAAACCTTTACCCACGATTGACAGCGATTGACCTTGATCTCCCTAAACTGGGCGCATCCGGAATTACCGGAATCCAAATTCAAAGGAGACACACCATGCGTAAGACTCTTATTGCTTTGATGTTTGCTGCAGCACTGCCAACCGTCGCAATGGCCATGCCTGGTGGTGACGGCCAGATGGGCCCTCGTCACGGCGGCGAGCACCACGGTCGCGGCGACGCCCCTTATAGCCAGCTGGACCTCACCCGCGAGCAGCGCCAGCAGATCGGCAAGCTGATGGGCGAGCAAATGCATGATCGCAAGCAACTGGTCGAGAAATACCTGGAAAAACTGCCAGCAGCCGATCAGAAAGCGCTGAAAGACGAGATGAAGGCCAAGCACGACAAAACCCAGAGCGATATCCGTGCCTTGCTCAAACCTGATCAGCAAAAACGCTTCGACGAAATGCAAAAGAAACGCGCCGAGCGTCAGGCCGAGATGAAAGAGTTCAAAGACTGGAAAGCACAGCAAGCGCCAAAAGCGCAATAATCTGCGCACCCGCCAAGCCCAACGGTTAACGCCGTTGGGCTTGGCTCGTTTCTCTTCATTACCAGCGAGGAATTACCGTGCGATCACTGTTTTGGCGCATTCTGGCCAGCTTCTGGCTGGCCATAGCCTTGGTCGCAGGGCTGTCGATCCTGCTGGGGCACATGCTCAATCAGGACGCATGGATTCTCAGCCGTCATCCCGGCATCGCCAATCTGGCGCAGCAGTGGACCGAACGCTACGAAACCCAGGGCGCCGATGCGGCGCAGGATTTCCTTGAACGGCGCAAGCGCCGTTATCACATCGACGTGCAAGTGCTCAACGAAAGTGGCGACCCGCTGGTACGCGGCACCTTCCCGCGCCGCGCCGCCGCCTGGGAGGCCCGCCAGCAACCCGGCCAGCAGGACCTGCCCTGGCGCCGCCTGACGGTCGAATACACCAGCCCGAAAACCGCCGAAACCTATTTGCTGATCTACCGCATCCCTAACCCCGAGCTGGAGGCCTGGCACCGCCAGAGCCTGATCTGGCCGCTGAGTGCACTGGGGATTGCGCTGGTGGTGCTGACGCTGTTCAGCTTGCTGGTGACACTCTCGATTACCCGTCCGCTCAAGCGCCTGCGGGTCGCGGTGCATGATCTGGGTCAAACCACTTATCAACAAAACAGCCTGGCGCGGCTGGCGTCGCGGCGTGATGAATTTGGCGTGCTGGCCACCGACTTCAACCGCATGGGCGCACGCCTGCAAAGCTTGATCGGCAGCCAGCGCCAGTTACTGCGCGATGTGTCCCACGAGCTGCGCTCGCCCCTCGCCCGCCTCAAGATCGCCCTGGCCCTGGCTGAACGCGCCGGACCTGAAGAGCGTGAAAAATTGTGGCCACGCCTGACCCGTGAGTGTGACCGGCTGGAATCGCTGATCAGCGAGATCCTGGCCCTGGCCCGGGTCGATGCTGATCAGGCCAGCGCTGAACAGGTCAATCTCAATGCGCTGCTCAACACCGTGCAAAAAGACGCCTCGCTGGCAGCCCCCGAACAGCCTGTAGTCTTGCAAGATGAACCGGGGCTGAGCCTCAATGGCTGGCCGACGATGATCGAGCGCGCCGTGGACAACCTGTTGCGCAACGCGCAGCGCTTCAACCCGGCGGGTGAACCGATCGAGCTGAGCGCGGTGCGCGAAGGCGAACACATCACCATCAAGGTTCGCGACCACGGCCCCGGGGTCGCTGAAGAGTACCTGGCGCAACTGGGGGAGCCGTTTTTCCGCGCACCGGGCCAAACAGCGGCCGGGCATGGGCTGGGGTTGGCCATTGCCCGCCGGGCGGCAGAGCGCCATGGCGGCCGGCTGGTGCTGGGCAACCACCCGGATGGCGGATTTGTTGCCACCCTGGAGTTGCCGCTGGAGCCCAATGGAGCGCTGTAGATACTCTTTTGCCGGTCACCCCTCCCTGTGGGAGCGAGCCTGCTCGCGAACAACCTTCGCGAGCAGGCTCGCTCCCACAGTCGATGTTTCCTTCAGACCTTATGGCCGCTGAGGAGCGAAGCGAGGCTGCGATCGGCGGCTACAGACGTACTCAGTTAACCGGCCACGCCTGCACAAACTCGGCGCTATCAACCTTGGGTGCGACCCGCAATTCGTTCTGCGCCGTGCCCAGGTACAAAAACGCCACGACCTCTTCACCCTCACCCAGCCCCAAACCCTTGGCCACATGCGGCGCATACGACAGCTCACCTGTGCGCCATACCGCACCAATGCCCTGGGCATAAGCCGCCAGTTCAATGGCATGGGCCGCGCAACCTGCGGTAATCAGCTGCTCAGCCTTCGGCACCTTGAAGTGGTCCTGCAAACGGGCAATCACTACCACCACCAAAGGGGCACGCAAAGGCATGGCGCGGGCCTTGTCCAGGGCTGCCTGGGTCACATCGCCGCCCTGGGCCTGCACGGCCTCGGCGAGGATTTCGCCCAGTTGGTTACGCGCTTCGCCTTCGACCGTCAAAAACCGATAAGGGCGCAGTTGGCCGTGGTCCGGCGCACGCAAGGCGGCGGCGAAAAGTACTTCACGTTGCTCAGCCGTTGGCGCCGGATCGAGCAGGCGCGGGGCAGAAACACGGTTGAGCAAAGCGTCGAGAGCCTCCATTGGCCACCTCCTGAAGAAAATGTGCGGCTATTCTAACGGTATCTCCCGAAGACCTGGCGGTTTACATAACCCGGACCACAGGTAGAATGGCGCCCCTCTTTCATCCCCGAGCTGACTTCATGGCGTTGCCGACCTTACGCATCATCGGTTTTATTATCGGCATCTTCCTGATTACGCTCGCGATCAGCATGGCCGTGCCCATGCTGACCCTGGTGATTTACGACCACCTGGGCGACCTGCCGTCCTTTTTGTGGGCCAGCCTGATTACCTTTATCGCCGGCCTGGCGCTGGTCATCCCGGGCCGCCCCGAGCAGGTACACCTGCGCCCCCGGGACATGTATCTGCTGACCGTGTCCAGCTGGGTGGTGGTGTGCATCTTCGCAGCCCTGCCGTTCTTGCTGACCCAGCACATCAGCTACACCGATTCGTTTTTCGAAAGCATGTCCGGCATTACCGCCACCGGCTCCACCGTGCTGAGCGGCCTGGACACCATGTCCCCCGGCATTCTGATGTGGCGCTCGATGCTGCACTGGCTAGGCGGCATCGGCTTTATCGGTATGGCGGTGGCGATTTTGCCCTTGCTGCGCATCGGTGGCATGCGCCTGTTCCAGACCGAGTCTTCCGACCGCTCCGAAAAAGTCATGCCGCGCTCGCACATGGTGGCCCGCCTGATTGTCGCCACTTACGTCGGCATCACCATTCTGGGCAGCCTGGCATTCTGGTGGGCGGGCATGAGCGTGTTTGATGCGATCAACCATGCCATGTCAGCCATTTCCACTGGCGGTTTCTCGACCTCCGACCAGTCGCTGGCCAAGTGGTCGCAACCGGCGGTGCACTGGGTCGCCATTGCCGTGATGATCATGGGCAGCCTGCCATTCACCCTGTATGTAGCCACCCTGCGCGGCCATCGCAAAGCCCTGATCAAGGATCAGCAGGTGCAAGGATTGCTCGGGTTGCTGGTCGTCACCTGGTTCGTGCTCAGCATCTGGCTGTGGTGGACCACCAACATGCCGTGGTGGGACGCCTTTCGCCATGTCGCGCTCAACGTGACCTCAGTGGTCACGACCACGGGCTTTGCCCTGGGTGACTACAGCTTGTGGGGCAACTTCTCGCTGATGCTGTTCTTCTATCTGGGCTTTATCGGCGGCTGCTCGGGCTCGACTGCAGGCGGGATCAAGATTTTCCGCTTTCAGGTTGCCTATATCCTGCTCAAGGCCAACCTTAATCAACTGATCCACCCGCGAGCGGTGATCAAGCAGAAGTACAACGGCCACCGCCTTGATGAAGAAATCGTACGTTCAATCCTGACCTTTTCGTTCTTCTTCGCCATCACCATCTGCGTGATCGCGCTGGCCCTGTCGCTGCTGGGGCTGGACTGGATGACCGCCCTCACCGGCGCTGCCAGTACGGTGTCCGGCGTTGGGCCGGGCCTGGGCGAGACCATCGGGCCGTCCGGCAACTTCGCCAGCCTGCCGGATGCGGCCAAGTGGATTTTGTCATTGGGTATGTTGCTTGGGCGCCTGGAGATCATTACCGTGTTCGTACTGTGCATTCCGGCATTCTGGCGCCACTGATCCAGGCACACCTCTAATCAACTGCGGGAGCCTCATGGAGCAAATTCTGTCACTGCGCCATTACCGCCACGACCTGATTGCCCATAGCCATGAGCATGCGCAAGTGGTGATCAGCCTGTCGGGCAAGCTCGATTTCGAAGTCGAGGGCCGGCCCAGCCTGCTGCGCCAGCAACAGTTGATGGTTGTGCCCGCAGGCGCGCACCACACCTGCGGCAGCCCGCAAGGCAGCCACTGCCTGGTGCTGGATGTGCCCGGTGACAACTGGCTGGGGCAGTCCTTGGGCGAGCATGCCGATGCCAGCCGCCGACTGCTGGACAGCGCCGGGCACGTGCCCCTTGATCCGAAACAGCAGCAATTGGTGAACTGGCTGGCGACCAGCCCGGTGAGTGACCCGCTGATTGCCCGCCAGGGTGCGATTCTGCTGCTGGCCAGCCTGAACAACATAAGCCCGGAACGCACTCAACCCCGGCGCCTGCCTTATGCCGCGATGGATACCCATATCGATCGCAACGCTGCCTACCCTTTGCAGGTTGCGGATCTGGCGCAAATTGCTGGTTTGTCCTGCGCCCGCCTGCACAGCCGGTTTATCAGTGAGTGTGCGCAAACACCGATGGACTACATCCGCCAACGGCGTTTGCGCAGTGCCCTGAGGCTGTTGCGCAACAGCCGTCTGCCCATCGGCGAAATCGCCAGCCGCGTTGGCTACAGTTCGCAAAGCGCATTTGCCGCAGCCATGTTGCGCGAATTCGGCGCCTCACCGTCGGTATTGCGCCGCGAGCCTGGCGACAATTGACGCCAGCCTCTCGACAGACAACCCCGACTCAAGCCCCGTAGACTGCATCCCTTGCCCGTATTGACTCAAGGATTGCAATGACTCCGCGTACCGCTTTGGGCGCCCTGCATATTGGCGCTTTAATGTTTGGCCTGACCGGAGTGTTCGGCAAGCTCGCAGCCGCTTCGGCCTCAATCATCGTGTTTGGCCGTGCCGCCTTCGCGGTACTGGCACTGCTGTGCTTCGCGGGGCTGGCCAAACGCAGCAGCTGGTACCGCTTGACCCTGCGCGACGCCCGCAACCTGCTGATGAGCGGCTTGCTGCTGGCCGGGCACTGGGTGAGTTTTTTTGTCTCGGTAAAAATCGCCGGGGTCGCGATCGCAACCCTGGGTTTTGCCAGCTTTCCGGCGTTCACGGTCATTCTAGAGGGGCTGATTTTTCGCGAGCGCATTCGCCTCAACGAAATCGTCCTGGTGGTTCTGGTCAGTGTCGGACTGATCCTGGTCACCCCAAGCTTTGATCTGGCCAGCCAGGCCACCGAAGGGCTGTTGTGGTCAGTTGCTTCCGGGTTGCTGTTTTCGCTGCTGTCGCTGAACAACCGCGCCAACTCGGGCCGGGTGCCTGCGGTGCAGGCGGCCATGTGGCAAAACACCGTGGTCGCATTGTGCCTGCTGCCGTTTGCCGCACCTGGGCTTGTCTCGGTGCGCCCGCTGGACTGGCTGTGGATCGGCCTGCTCGGGGTATTTTGCACCGGCGTGGCGCACAGCCTGTTTGTCGCCAGCCTGGCCGTGATCAAGGCGCGCACGGCTGCGGTGGTGTTTGCCCTGGAGCCGGTCTACGGCATCACCCTGGCCTGGCTGCTGTTTCACGAAACGCCGTCGCTGCGCATGTTGCTGGGCGGTGTACTGATCATTGTCGCCATTGTGGTGTCGAGCCGCATGGCCAGCGGCCCGACACCGCGCAAGACGACACTGGACGCCGCCGCTCACTGAACCCGGTCGTTGTGCCCCAGATCACGCTGCGGGTCGATCTGGTCGCGAACCCGCTGCTTGAGCACCTTGGCCTCGGGAAAACCGCCATCAGCCTTGCGCTCCCAGATCTGCACACCGTTACAGGTGATGCGAAACACCCCGCCGGTACCCGGCTCCAGCGCGACCCGACCCAGGTCTTCGGCAAAAGTACTGAGCAGCTCCTGGGCCAGCCAGGCGGCGCGCAGCAGCCACTGGCATTGAGTGCAATAAGTGATGACAATTTCTGGTTTGCTGGACGACATGATTTCAAAGGCTCTTGAAAGGAAGGCGCCGCTATAATAGCCGCCTTTCTCGCTTGCCCAGAGATTCATGATGCGCCGCCTGCTCAGTTGTTTGTTCCTGTGTCTTTGCCCCCTGATGCTGTTTGCCGCCGAAGCCGCCAAACCCAAAGTCGGCCTGGTGCTGTCCGGCGGTGCGGCCCGTGGCCTGGCCCATGTGGGCGTACTCAAGGCCCTGGAAGAACAGGGCATCCATATCGATGCCATTGCAGGCACCAGCATGGGTGCGGTGATTGGCGGCCTGTATGCCTCCGGCTACAAGATCGATGAGCTGGAAAAACTCGCGCTGGGCATCGACTGGCAAGAGGCCTTGTCCGACGCGCCGGAGCGTGAAGACGTACCGTTCCGGCGCAAGCAGGATGACCGCGACTTTCTGGTCAAGCAACAACTCAGTTTCCGCGACGATGGCAGCCTGGGCCTGCCATTGGGCGTTATTCAGGGCCAGAACCTGGCATTGTTGCTCGAAAGCCTGCTGGCCCACAGCAGCGATATCCGCGACTTCGACAAACTGCCAATCCCGTTCCGCGCCGTGGCCACCGATATCGTCAACGGCGAAAAAGTGGTGTTTCGCAAGGGCCACCTGCCCCAGGTGATCCGCGCCAGCATGTCGATCCCGGCGGTATTCGCCCCGGTCGAGATCAACGGCCAACTGTTGGTCGATGGCGGTATGGTCGACAACATTCCGGTAGATGTGGCCCGCGAAATGGGCGTGGACATCGTCATCGTGGTGGACATCGGCACGCCGCTGCGCGGGCGCAAGCAACTCAATACCGTGTTCGACATCCTCAACCAGTCAATCACCCTGATGACCCGCAGCAACTCCGAGGTGCAACTGGCGTCGTTAAAGCCTGACGATATCTTGATCCAGCCCGCCCTGGCCAGTTATGGCGCGGCCGATTTTGGCCGCTCACTCGACATCATCAATGCCGGCTACCGGGCCACCCAAGTGCTTGAAAAACGCCTGGCCGTCCTGCGCCAGCCTACGGATGTGCAGTTGGCCGAAGCCCGCACCGCCGAAGAACGAACCCCGGTGATTACCGCGATCAAGATCGAAAACGACTCCAAAATCGGCGATTCGGTGATCCGCTACTACATTCGCCAACCTATCGGCGAGCCCCTGGATCTGGGCCGCCTGCAACGGGACATGGGCACCCTGTACGGCCTGGATTACTTCGACCAGGTGCAATACCGCGTGGCACACAAAGGCAAGGAGCGCACGCTGGTGATCAGCGCCCGGGGCAAGCGCAGTGGTACCGACTACCTGCGCCTGGGGCTGAACCTGTCGGACGACATGCGCGGCGACAGCGCATTCAACATCGGCGCCAGTTATCGCATCAACGGCATCAACCAACTGGGCGCCGAGTGGTTGACGCGGGTGCAACTGGGCGACAAGCAAGAGCTGTACAGCGAGTTTTACCAGCCACTGGATGCCGGCTCGCGCTACTTCGTCGCGCCCTATATCAATGCCCGTTCACAAAACGTGGAAGCCATTCTCGATAACGATCCGATTGCGGAGTACCGCCTGGAACGTTACGGTTTTGGCCTCAATTTTGGTCGTCAAATCGGTAACAGTGGTGAGATTCGTGTAGGCGTTGGTGAGGCCTGGGGTGAGGCCAATGTAAGAATTGGCGATCAGAATCTGCCAAGCACCAGCTTCAATGAAGGCTTCTACGACATCAAATACTCGTTCGACTCACTGGATAATGTGTACTTCCCCCATTCGGGCGAGGACATCGCCCTGAGCGTGCGTCAGTTCGAACCAGGGCTGGGCTCGGACGAGCGCTATCGTCAATGGGAATTCAAACTGGACAAGGCCCTGAGTTCGGGCCCCGACACCTGGATTCTGGGCGGACGCTACGGGCGCACGCTGGACACGGCCAATGTGGTGACATCGAGCTTCCTGCTGGGCGGCGCACGGCAGTTGTCGGGGTTCCGGGAAGACGCGATTTCGGGGCAGAACATCAGCCTGATGCGCGCCGTGTACTACCGCCGACTGACCCCGCGCTCGTACCTGCCATTTGACTTCCCGCTGTATGCCGGCGCCTCGCTGGAACGAGGGCGGGCGTGGAACAACGACAACGAATTCGACAGCGGCTATATCAATGCGGCGAGCATTTTTATCGGCTTTGACACCCCGCTAGGCCCGCTGAACTTCAGTTACGGCTTCAACGATGATGACCAGAAGGCGCTGTACCTGAACCTGGGCCAGACGTTCTGACGGCTAAAAACAGACTACTGTGGGAGCGAGCCTGCTCGCGATGCTGGCAGCGTGGTCTTTTAGACAGGCCGCAGTGATGCCATCGCGAGCAGGCTCGCTCCCACAACAGGGATGTGTGAGATCAGTTCTTTTCGAGGTTATCCAGAATAAGCTTGTGCACCCGCAGGCAAATACGCGCTTCTTCTTCGTCAATGCCTACAAACAGCTCCTGGCGCAACGCAGTGGCGATGGCTTCAATCTGTTCAATCAGGGGGCGGGCGGAATCACTCAGCACGATCTTTTTGGCGCGCCGGTCTTCGACCACCGAATGACGCTGCACCAGTCCCTGAGCCTCAAGGCTGTCAAGCAGACGGGCCAGGGTCGGACCTTCAACGCCAACGCTTTGCGCCAGTTCGCGCTGTGTGGGCGCTTCGTCAAAACGGGCCAGATGCAACAGCACCAGCCAGCGCGCCTGGGACAACCCCAGACCCGCAAGACGACGATCCAGCTCGGCACGCCAGCCACGCGACATTTGGGCCAGTTGCATACCAAAACGGTGTTGATCGGTTAACGGCATAAAAAACTCAATGTTTAGACTGAAAATAGAGTGCAACCAATTATTAGTCAGCTAAGCATGCCGCTTGCTCATAGGCAAGGCCTATAAGTCAATCAATCGTTACATAATCCCCGACCTGGCTAGATTTCAAACTCCGACTGCAACGCCGCGCGTACGCAATACAGCACACCTTCAGGCACCCGGCCCTTGAACTGTTCAGCGATGCTGGCCACGCTCGGCAGCTCGCCTTCACCATCCAGGAAAGCGTCCTGCACTTCTTCCATCAGCTCTTCAGGCAAGTCCAGCGCCTGCTCCAGCGACAGTTCCTGGCGACCTATGGCTTCGGCAAGCATGGTGTAGACGTTCTTTTCCGAGCATTGCAATTGCCCGCTGATCTGCAGCGGGGTCATGCCGGCACGGGCCAGACTGATCAGCTCGTGACGGATATCGGCCACCACTTTCGGGGTTTCGCCCTGCCCGCCCAGCACTTCGAGGAAGGCTTCGCCGTAACGCTCCAGCTTGCGCGCGCCGACACCGCTGACCTTGGCCATCTCGGACATCGAGGTGGGTTGGCTGCGCAGCATTTCGAGCAAGGTGGAATCGGGGAAGATGACATATGGCGGCACACCGTGCTCTTCGGCCAGTTTGCGCCGCAGGGCACGCAGGGCTTCCCACTGTTCGCGCTCTTCGCCGCGCACCAATTGGCTGGCCGGGCTTGCGGAGCTGCTCTTCACCGAGGTCTGCGGCTTGAGCTCGCGGCGCAGTTCCAGCGTCACTTCGCCGCGCAACAACGGCCGGCAGCTGTCGCTCAGGCGCAGGCCGCCGTAGCCTTCGATATCGATGTCAGCCAGACCACGGGCCACCAGTTGGCGGAACAGCGTGCGCCACTCACCTTCGGCGCGAGCTTTACCCACACCAAAAACGGACAGATGTTGATGGCCAAAGCTGCGGACCTTTTCGTTTTCGCGGCCCAGCAACACGTCGATCAAGTGCCCGGTGCCATAACGCTGCCCCGTACGATAAATGGCTGACAGCGCCTGGCGGGCCGGTTCGGTGGCGTCCCAGGTCTGCACGCCGTCCACGCAGTTGTCGCAATGCCCGCAAGGTTGCGGCATTTCTTCATCGAAGTAAGCGAGAAGCGTCTGACGGCGGCAGCGAGTTTCTTCGCACAGCGACAGCATGGCGTCGAGCTTGTGGTGCTCCAGACGCTTGTGTCGCTCATCGCCTTCGGAGTTTTGCAGCATTTGCTTGAGCATCACCACATCTTGCAGGCCGTAGGCCATCCAGGCGTCCGCCGGCAGACCGTCACGGCCTGCGCGGCCGGTTTCCTGGTAATACGCCTCAAGGGATTTGGGCAAATCCAGATGCGCAACGAAGCGCACGTTGGACTTGTCGATGCCCATGCCGAAGGCGATGGTGGCCACCATGATCAGGCCTTCCTCGTTGAGGAAGCGCTTCTGGTTGGCGGCCCGGGTGTCGCTTGGCAAACCGGCGTGATACGGCAAGGCCGGGAAGCCCTGGTCGCAAAGGAACTGCGCCACTTCATCGACTTTTTTACGCGACAGGCAATACACGATGCCTGCGTCGCTGCGCCGCTCCGACAAGAACGCCAGCAACTGCTTGCGTGGCTGCTCTTTGGGCACGATGCGATAAAAGATATTGGGACGGTCGAAGCTCGACAAAAAGCGCTCGGCGTTCTGCAAATGCAGGCGCGTAACGATTTCTTCGCGGGTGCGCTTGTCAGCCGTGGCCGTCAGGGCGATACGCGGCACATTGGGAAACACTTCGGCCAACTGGCCCAGTTGCAGGTATTCCGGGCGGAAGTCGTGGCCCCATTGCGATACGCAGTGAGCTTCGTCGATGGCAAACAGGGCGATATCCAGGCTCTGCAAAAACGCCATCATGCGCGGCTGCACCAGACGCTCGGGGGCCAGATAGAGCATTTTGACCTCACCGCGCTTGATGCGGTTGGCCAGATCACGCTGCTGCTCGGCGCTGAGGGTCGAGTTCAACGCCGCTGCGGCAACCCCGAGCTCTTCAAGGGTCGCAACCTGATCGTCCATCAAGGCAATCAGCGGTGACACCACTACGGCCAGGCCATCGCGCAGCAATGCCGGCACCTGGAAGCACAGGGACTTGCCGCCGCCGGTGGGCATCAGCACCAGGGCGTCGCCACCACTGGCCACGCGCTCAATAATGTCACCCTGGCGGCCACGGAAACTGTCGTAGCCGAAGATGTCTTTGAGTACGCGTTGAGCCTGTTCGAGCATAGAAACTCCAGAAATCGCCGAAACACCCCTGCGCCAGCGCGATCCGCCGCGCCCGCAAGCCTTTCACAGGCTCGGGCACAGGCCACCGGTACGCTACAATTAACGCAGGGCATCACAAAACGCGGCAGTATACCCGAGCACTCCCCTGCTGCGGGGGGTGTAATTGCAACACCGATAACCGGGAACTGATGGCAAATGTGCCCTGCGACTGGCTTGGAAGCTCAAGAAAGCCTAGAATTCACTATCGTTTATTTACTAGGTAACACTTAATGTCCTTCGCTGAGCAACTAACCCGCCTGCAAGCCTTCCTCGACGCCGACGAGCTGCATGACGAGGCGCTGGACTACGTGGCCACCCACGGTTATCTGACGGCCCTGTCCATCTGCTCCGAGGAAGTGCCTGAGCGCGAGTGGATCGACGCGATCTTCTCTGAAGCTCCGCATTACAAGGATGACGCACAACGTGCCGAAATCGAAGGCACGCTGATCCAGCTCAAGGCTCACATCGCCCGTCAACTGGCGTCCGATGAAGAGTTCGAACTGCCATGCGACCTGGACCTGGGTGACGAGCCGGATGATTCCGACCTGCGCGGCTGGTGTGTAGGCTTTATGGAAGGCGTATTCATGCGCGAAGCTGCCTGGTTCGAAACCGCAGAAGAAGAAGTCAGCGAAATGCTCCTGCCAATCATGGTGGGTTCGGGTCTGTTTGATGATCAGCCTGAGTTCGAAGACATCGCTAAAGATGCCAACCTGATGGACGACATGATCGTTCAGATCCCGGAAGCGCTGACTGCCCTGTACCTGCTGTGCCAGGCACCGGACGAGAAGCCTGCGATCCTCAAGCCGCGCCACCACTGATCCTTTAGTGGTTCCGCCCTCTCTCGGCAACCGCCCGCGGTTGCTGCGCTACGCACTGTTTGCCATCGGCTGGCTGAGCGTAGCGCTGGGGGTGGTCGGCATATTCCTGCCGGTACTGCCTACAACCCCCTTTCTGCTATTGGCTGGCGCATGCTTTGCGCGCAGTTCGCCGCGTTTTTATCAATGGCTGGTCGAGCACCCGCAGCTCGGGCCGTGGATACGCGACTATCTGGACGGTAATGGCATTCCGCTCAAGGGCAAGGTCTACGCCATTGGCCTGATGTGGCTGAGCATTGGCGTGTCCTGTTACCTGGTGCCTTTGCCGTGGGCCAGGGGCTTTATGCTGACCAGTGCCGTGCTGGTGAGCATTTACATCCTGCGGCAAAAAACCCTCGAAAAACCCTGAACCCCTTGTGGGAGCGGGCTCGCTCGCGATCGCATCAACTCGGTTTCCCTGACATACCCCGCCGACTGCATCACGAGCAAGCCCGCTCCCACAGATTACGACTTGTCCCCGTGATTTTTCAGATAGGTATCGGCGCCCATCGCTTCGATCTGCCCTTCGATCAACGCCTCGAACGGGCGCAGCAGCGCCGTGAACGAAGTCGCAGGCTCCAGAATTTCCAGCGCCTGCACAATCGCTTCCAAAGTAGACAGGGCTCCCGGCCCCGGCGCCTTGCGCAACCGGTAACGTGACACTGCCCCCTCGGGCAACGTCACCCGCGGCAATTGCGCCAGCAACGGATTAAGGTGCAGCAACTTGCGCGCCTTGCGCCAGGTACCGTCCGGCACCACCAACAGCAACGGCAGCTGTTGATCGCCAACAGTGTCAGCCTCGATCAATTGCGCATCGTCACCGGGAAACAGCAACCGCGCCCGATACCCCGGCGGGTTGAGCAAGGTCGCCAAATCTTCGAACACCTCGCCCACCACCAATTGGGCATTGGTCAGCCCCAGGGCTGCAAGACGAGCGGTGTTCAGTGCGTGATTGACCTCACTGGGGTGCTGCAACAGCAACACGCGGGTATGGCTTGCAAGTTGCGGGATAAGTTCGCACAGGCAGTGGGTTTGCGGGCGCATGCAGCGCGAGCATTGGGCTCGGGACATAGAGTAAACAGGCTCGTTCAAGGTTTATGAAGCTGTGCTTTGAGCAGGTCGCGAAAAGTCTGGATCAAGGGTTCGCGGCTGCGACCACGGCGCACGATCATCGAGAACGGCGCCTGATAACCAAAGGTCGCGGGCAGCAGCACGCGCAGGTCGCCCTTCTCCACCCAGGGCTCGGCATAGTGCTCGGGCAAGTAACCGATATAGGCACCCGATAGCACCAGAATCAGTTGTGCCTCCATGCTGTCCACCGTCGCCGCGCTGTGCTTGAAGCCGTGGCGCGCCAGCTCGGCCTGGCTCCAGTAACCGCGCCCGACCATGCGTTGCTGGGTAATCACCGGCCCGGGGATGCGCCGCTCGCTAAACAACGGATGGCGGCTGCTGCAATACAGCCAGTGCTGCTCGCGGTACAACGGCTGATAGACCAGCCCGCTCATACGCGTGGAAAACGCACCGATGGCCAGGTCCAGGCGGTTGTCCTGCACCCCGAGCTGCAGTTCATACGGGCTCATCACCGATAAATGCAGGTGCACCGCCGGGTGCTCCTGGCTATAGGCACCAATGGCCTCGGCAAAGGGCAAAGCCTTGTCGTTGACCGTCGAGTCGATCACGCCCAGGTTCAGGGTACCGCGCAGCTCACCCTTGAGCGCCGCCGCGTATTGTTCGAAACCCTCCAGTTCGCCCAACAGGCGCAAGGTTTCCTGATGGAACAACTCACCCTTGCTGGTCAGGCTGAATCCGCCACGACCGCGATGGCACAGCACCAACCCCAGATTGGCTTCGAGCTGGCTCATATAGGTGCTGATGGCCGAGGTCGAGAGGTTAAGCGCCTGCTGGGCATTGGCGAACCCCTGGTGTCTGACCACACTGGCAAAGATTCGCAATAGTTTCAGGTCGGGTAAAGCGTTGGCCATGAGGGTTCCGAGTTTCTGGTCGGTCGATGGTGGCGCGAGCCCTCACCCCAACCCTCTCCCGGAGGGAGAGGGAGCTGATCTGCGCAGATTTCAAGTTCCCGCACGGTCCATGGCCAGGGTGAGGGCCTGGGGGCACAGTCTATCTCTAGCCCGCCCATTAGTTTAGAAAAACCTGAACTAAGTATTTGCCCGCAGCGATTCTTCCCGCCTCGCACCTTTCGCAGAATCGAGCGCCATAACCACAACAAACGACGAGGCCTTACCCGTGGACAAAATTCTTCATCAACCACTGGGCGGTAATGAAATGCCGCGCTTCGCCGGCATCGCCACCATGATGCGCCTGCCGCACCTGCAATCGGCCGCTGGCCTGGACGCCGCTTTTGTCGGCGTACCCCTGGACATCGGCACCTCGCTGCGGGCCGGCACCCGTTTCGGGCCCCGCGAGATTCGCGCCGAATCGGTGATGATCCGCCCTTACAACATGGCCACCGGCGCCGCGCCCTTTGATTCACTGTCGGTTGCCGATATCGGCGATGTGGCGATCAACACCTTCAACCTGCTGGACGCCGTGCGCATCATCGAAGAGGCCTACGATGAAATCCTCGAACACAACGTGATCCCCATGACTCTGGGCGGTGATCACACCATCACCCTGCCGATCCTGCGGGCCATCCACAAAAAGCACGGCAAGGTCGGCCTGGTGCATATCGATGCCCATGCCGATGTAAACGATCATATGTTCGGTGAGAAAATCGCCCACGGCACCACCTTCCGCCGTGCCGTCGAAGAAGGCCTGCTGGACTGTGATCGCGTGGTGCAGATCGGTCTGCGCGCCCAGGGTTACACCGCCGAAGACTTCAACTGGAGCCGCAAGCAGGGGTTTCGAGTGGTGCAGGCCGAAGAGTGCTGGCATAAATCCCTGACGCCCTTGATGGCCGAAGTGCGCGAGAAAGTCGGTAACGGCCCGGTGTACCTGAGCTTTGATATCGACGGCATCGACCCGGCCTGGGCGCCGGGCACCGGCACCCCGGAAATCGGCGGCCTGACCACCATCCAGGCCATGGAAGTGATCCGCGGCTGCCAGGGTCTCGACCTGGTCGGCTGCGATCTGGTAGAAGTCTCGCCGCCGTACGACACCACCGGCAACACCTCGTTGCTGGGCGCGAACCTGCTGTACGAAATGCTGTGCGTGCTGCCCGGTGTTGTACACCGATAAGGACATCTCTGCGGTGCCAGCAAGCCTTGTGCTTATGGCACCAAGCCACCGTGCTTTAGCTGCATCCATAAAAAAAATAATCGGAGATTCGCCATCATGGCTCTAGATCTACTGGTCGTCCTTATCTACGCAGCGGCAATGCTGGTGCTCGGTTACTACGGCATGCGCAAGGCCAAAACCCACGAAGACTATCTGGTTGCCGGGCGCAACCTGGGCCCCACGTTGTACATGGGCACAATGGCCGCCACCGTACTGGGCGGCGCATCCACCGTGGGCACCGTCCGCCTGGGCTATGTGCACGGGATTTCCGGCTTCTGGCTGTGTGCCGCACTGGGTTGCGGAATCATCGCGCTAAACCTGTTTTTGGCCAAGCCGCTACTCAAGCTGAAAATTTTCACCGTCACTCAGGTGCTGGAAAAGCGCTACAACCCGATGGCCCGCCAGGCCAGTGCGGTGATCATGTTGGCCTACGCGCTGATGATCGGCGTGACCTCGATCCTGGCCATCGGCACCGTTCTGGAAGTGCTGTTCGGCCTGCCGTTCTGGATCTCGGTACTGGTCGGCGGCGGCGTGGTAGTGATCTACTCCACCGTAGGCGGCATGTGGTCGCTGACCCTGACCGATATCGTGCAGTTCGTGATCAAGACCGTCGGCCTGATGTTCGTGTTGCTGCCCATCTGCCTGTACCGCGTAGGTGGCTGGGACGAACTGGTGAGCAAATTGCCGGCCTCGAACTTCAGTTTCACCAGCATTGGCTGGGACACGATCATTACCTACTTCATGATCTACTTCTTCGGCATCCTCATCGGCCAGGACATCTGGCAACGGGTGTTCACCGCTAAAACCGCCAAAGTGGCCAAGTATGCCGGCACCTTCGCCGGGTTCTACTGCATCCTCTACGGTCTGACCTGTGCATTGATCGGCATGGCCGCCCATGTGCTGATTCCTGACCTGGACAACGTCAACAACGCCTTTGCCGCCATCGTCAAAGTGTCGTTGCCAGATGGTATTCGCGGGCTGGTGATTGCCGCAGCGCTGGCAGCCATGATGTCCACCGCCAGTGCCGGCTTGCTGGCAGCCTCCACCGTACTGACCGAAGACCTGCTGCCAAGGCTGCGCGGCGGCAAGCAGTCGAGCCTGCGGATCAACCGCCTGTTTACCCTGCTGACGGGCATTGCCGTACTGGGCATCGCACTGGTGGTGTCTGATGTAATCAGCGCCCTGACCCTGGCCTATAACCTGCTGGTGGGGGGCATGCTGGTGCCATTGATCGGGGCGATTTTCTGGAAACGCGCCACCACTGCGGGCGCCATAACCAGCATGAGCCTGGGGTTTGTCACTGCACTGGCATTTATGATCAAGGACGGCCTGGATGCCAACACGCCGATCTACTACAGCCTGGGTGTGGCACTGGTCAGCTTTGTTGTGGTCAGCCTGCTCGACCGACGCCCGGTTGCGGTAGCCAGCGTCGCCTGACAAAGGTTGTCTTCAGCGGGTACGACGTCGCAGGTCGTGCCCGCTTTTTCTTCCGATCCATTTTCCTACGATAGCGAACACCAATACCCCGCCGATACAGCGCCTTGTCGCTGCCAGCCCATGAATCAGCCCAACTACGCTTGAAAAGCGGCGACACGGGATGTTGCCGCACAACTTCATGCAATCCGTGACTGATTAAATGGACTTAACATCATGACCCTCTTCAGCAAGTACCTGATCACCGCCATTGCGGCCGTCACCGCGACGCTAACCGGCGTAAACGCTCACGCAGATGTCACCACACTGACATTCGAAATCGTCAACAACACCTCGGGACCACTCAAACTCAACCGTTCGAACTGGAACCTGGCACTGGCCGAGCCGGGGTTCTTTGATGTGGATGCGTATAGCAAACACTCATATGAAGCGAACTATAAAACCAACTTCGGTTACCCACGCAAAACCCCTGCGACACTGCGCGAAGTCATTTCATATGCCAATGGCAATCGGGAGTGCACCTTTACTACAGTGCTGCGGGTTACCCAGTCATTCGGCGTATTCAGGCCAACGCTCGAAGCCACGCGTTCAGCCAGTGCAACCTCAACGGGTATGGATGATGTGAAATGTGAAGCGCGGGTCACAGCCAAAACAGACGAAGCGCCGCTGGATTACAGCGTGCGCTTTACCATGGGCTGAAAAGCCCTGAAGGGAGGGGGCAGCTCACACTGCCCTTTGCATACTTGCAGCCCTTGGCCCTGTGCCGGGCGAACCGCAAGCACAAGGCAATCAACCTGCCAGCAGTACTGACGCGCCCTTAGCGGCGGCGTTGCGGACGGCGGCGCGGATCCTCGACGGGAATCGGCACGGGTTGCATTGGCGGCTCGATCAGGCCGAGAGCCACACCAAGGTCATGGAGCCAGGTTTGCAGTTTGTCTTTCATATATCCCCCTTGGGGTCACTCTGGCGACGGGAATTCAGTGGTCGCTTCGTACAGATAATAGTCCTAACTCCTACAAGATGCTTGCTTAAGGTCAATGAACTTTAGGCTAAGCCCTGCACCTGTATGATTCAGGCCGGCACTGGAAGTTGCAGCGATAATTCAGAAATGTGCGGCGAATGGGCCTGTTGCAGCTCTATCCAGGCATTCAGGTTTGCCCCCGTCATGCCTTTTCGCCACATCAACCATGTTGTGGCACTGGCAAAAGGTTGTTTCAAGGGGTGTACGCTTACATTTTCTCGCCCCGGCAAACTGGCCAACATCGACGCAGGCATCAACGCGACCCCCGAACCGGCCACCACACACGCCAGCATCCCTTGATAGGACTCGATCTCCATCACCCGCCCCATAGCCGCCCGATCACTGGCGTACCAGGCTTCCAGCCGCGCCCGGTATGAACAGCCCTGACGAAAGGTGAACACTTCACGACCCTGAACATCCCTGGCGCGGGTTATCGGTGGATGATCCAGATCACTGATCAGCACCAGACGCTCTTCGCAGAACTCCACGCCATCCAGTCCGGCCAGCTCCAGCGGGCCATCCACCAGCGCAGCGTCCAGGCGCCCGGTCAACAGGCCTTCGAGCAGTTCCCCACTGGGGGCCGATTGCACATGCAGATTCACTGCCGGATAAGCGCGGTGATAGCGAGCCAACAGACTCGGCAAATGAATCGCCGCTGTGCTGTACATCGTCCCCAGCGTGAACTTGCCCGCAGGTACCCCGCCTTGCACTGCGCCCAGCGCTTCATCATGCAGGGCGAATAGACGTGCGGTGTAGTCCAGCAGCACCTGCCCTGCCGGAGATAGCTGCAAGCGCTGGCGCTCGCGCATAAACAACTCAACTCCCATCTGCTCTTCCAGCTGTTTCAGGCGGGTCGACAAGTTGGAGGGCACGCGATGCAAACGTTCAGCCGCACGGGTAATCGAACCCTCTTCGGCCACGGCCTGAAAAATACGCAACTGACTGAACTCCACAACATTCTCCAAAACAGAACAAGTAGCTCACTATTATTCATTTTTAAGGAAAGTCAATTCACTCTAGCCTGACGGTCATTGTTCTCCCTCAGGAATCCGCAACATGTCGCCCCTGATCCGCATTCTCGCCAGCTTTATCGCGCTCATGATGGCAATGGGCATAGGTCGTTTCTCCCTGACCCCGCAACTGCCGCACTTGATCAGCGAAGGCCAGATCGACCTGACGGGTGCCGGCCTGATCGCCGCCGCCAACTATCTGGGTTATCTACTAGGCGCACTGGACGCCATGCGCGCCAGACGCCCCGAGCAGGTGCGCGCCCGCTTGCACACCGGCCTGTGGCTGTGCGTTGTACTGACCCTGATTTCGTATTGGGCCTACGGGTTCTGGCCGCACCTGCTGCTGCGCTTTGGTGCGGGTATCGCCAGTGCCTGGGTGATGGTGATGATTACCGCACTCAGTCAGCACATAGCCATTACGGCCAATCGCCCACGTCTGGGCGCCCTGGTGTTTGCTGGCCCCGGAGCAGGGGTGATGCTGACCGGGCTACTGGCCCTGGCAGCCAATATCAGCGGGCAGGGTTCCGCCACACTGTGGATGATCTATGCTGTGGCGGCACTGCTGATGCTGCTGGTGATTCTGCCTGCCCTGCCGCAACCTGCCCCGCCAGCCACCCGGCCCGCAGGGAACCAGGCCGAAGGCCGCCAACCCGGTATTGCCCGCCTGGGAGCGATTTATGGCCTGTATGGCCTGGGCTACATCATCCCGGCGACGTTTTTGTCACAGATGGCCAGCGCACGCTTCCACGGTCAGTGGCAAGCGGACCTTTTCTGGCCTGCATTCGGGCTGTGCGCGGCGACGGGCGTGGTATTGATCAGCTTTCGCCGCCCCCGGCCCACCACCACAGGCTTCTGGCTGATGGGCGGGTTGTGGATTCAAGCGCTTGGTGTACTGGCCTGCCTGCTGCCCGGCGGTACCGGGCTGGCTCTGGGGGTGATCCTGTGCGGCACGCCGTTTCTGGCCTGCATGCCGCTGGTCATGCAGCGCTCACGGGACCTCGCGCCCCACGCTACAGCGCGCAACGCAGCCTTGCTGACCGCCTGCTTCGCCGTGGGCCAGCTCTGCGGCCCATTGCTGGCAGCATTGAGCAGCCATTTCAGCGGCGGCTTGCAACCGGCATTGATCATCGCGGCCAGCGGGCTGCTGCTGGCCGGGGTACTGGCGTGGCAGTCGGTCAGTTCCCCAGCAGAGCGCGAACTTTGCGCCGCACCCACTGCTCGGCGCTGACAAAGGTAATGCCGCACAGCACCAGCACCGCGCCCACCACAAAGTTGATGCTCAGCGGCTCATGCAGCACCAGCACGCCAAAGGTCACCCCGAAGAGCGGGGTCATGAACGAGAACACCGCCAGGTTGGAAGCCATATAGCGCTTGAGCAGCCAGAACCACACCAGATAACTGAAAAACGACACCACCAGCCCCTGAAACAGCACGCTGGCGACCGCCACGGTGGTCAGGCTGACGTGGCCGATCTGGCCGCTGAAAGCGGCTATCAACAGCAGGCCGACAAAACCGACAATCAATTGATAGAACAGGGTCAGGGTCACCGGTGCTTCTGACAACCGCGAGCCGCGCACCACCACCGTGGTCGCGCCCCAGGCCATACCGGCCAGAATGGCGTAGGCATCGCCCAGCAGCACGTTGCGATCCATATCGGCAAATGACATGCCGCCCGCGAATGAGAAAGCGATCCCGGCAAACGCGAGCAATATCCCCAGCCATTGCAAAGGCCGCAAGCGCTCGCTGGGCAACAGCCAGTTAATCCCCAGCGCGGTAAAAATGGGTGCGGTATAGAGAAATACCGACATATGCGCCGCGCTCGTCAATTGCAGGCCTTCGGAGATAAAGAAAAACTCCAGGCCGAACAGGCTACCCGCCAACAAACCGCCACGCCAGGTGGCAGGCACCTGGCTCCAGCCACCCTTCCAGCAGATCAGCAACCCAACCAACAGAGCTGAAATGCCGGAGCGCATGGCGGCCTGCATAACGGGTGCAATATCTGGCGCCGCAAGCTTGATGATGACCTGTTGTACACCCCAGATCAGGCACAGCCCCAACATGACTTGCAGAGCGAAAGCATCCGTTGCTCGCCGCGAAACACTCATAGTTCACCCGAAAAAAAGCCATGCCAGAAACGGTCAGGAACAGCACAGAGATTGACGTGTTGCAGAAAGAGTCAGGACGCCCGCTTGCGTGCCGTCCAGTAGCCTGACAGCGCGGCAAGGCAGGTCAATAACCCGCCCCACGCCATGTCCATCAACGCCAACTGGGCCGACCAGCCTTGCAGGGTCGCCCAGTTGGTCATGTCATAGGTGCCGTAGGCCACCAGCCCGAAGAACGCGCCGCTCAATGCCGCTCTGCGCGCACTGCCACGGGCCAGTGCCGGCAACACTACAAAAAACACCACGCCCAGCACGTACAACAGATAAAACACGATGGCAGGCCCCCACTTGGGTTGAGCCAGCATCAGCGTACCCAGCAGTTCTTTGTAAGTAGAACTCATGAGCACGCCAAGCCACAGGCCGTCGAGCACCAGAAAAGCCAGTAACGCACCGATATACGCCCACACTGCCTTGCTCATGTCGCCAGCCCCTCGTGTTGGATCAGATCAGTTCGATGCGGTCCGCGTGGATCGCAATCTTGCCTTCCTTGTACAGCGCGCCAATGGCTTTTTTGAAGTTGCCCTTGCTCACGCCAAAATGATTGCTGATGACTTCAGGGGCACTTTTGTCGCTGACCGCGAGCACACCGTTGTTGTCGCGCAACTTGCTGAGGATCTTGGAGTTCAGGCTGCTGGCAGCTTCCTGACCGACCGGTTGCAGGCTGAGGCTGATCTTGCCGTCAGCACGGATTTCCTTGATGTAGCCTTTTTCCTGCTTGCCCGCACGCATGAACTTGAAGATTTCATTCTTGTGGATCAAGCCCCAATGCTTGTTGTTGATCACGGCTTTAAAGCCCATGTCCGTGGCCTCGGCCACCAACAGATCAACTTCCTGGCCGACCTGGTAATTGGCCGGGGTTTTGTCCAGGTAGCGGTCCAGACGGGCAGTCGCGGTGATGCGACGCGTGTGCTTGTCCAGGTAGACGTGCACCACGACATACTCGCCGGCAGTCATCTGACGTTTTTCTTCGGAATACGGCAACAGCAAATCTTTTGGCAAGCCCCAATCGAGGAATACACCAATGCTATTAACTTCAACCACTTTCAGGCTGGCGAATTCGCCAACTTGAACTTTTGGTTTTTCGGTGGTGGCAATTAACTTGTCAGCACTGTCCAAATAAACAAAGACGTTGAGCCAGTCTTCATCTTCGCTGGGAATATCTTTGGGAATATAACGATTGGGCAACAGGATTTCACCGTCGGCCCCGCCGTCCAGATACAAACCGAAGTTTGTATGTTTAACCACTTGCAAACTGTTGTAGCGACCGATTAAAGCCATGTCCAATACCCTCATTACGTAGGCGGCATTCTACCCGAGTTTAGGGGGGCAAATTGGAGCGCCGCAGCCCGGTATCCAAAAAATCTGCGAAAGGTTTGATTTATCAGGATTTTCCGTTACCCCTAGGGTGCCATTCGTCAGCCTGCCGGGGGTAGATCGCCCACCTGCGAACCTCTGAATTCACTTCAAAACCCTACGCTGTTATGAATTAAAACAGCGAGTTAGCGGATCTTTATGCAACTGGCCGAGCCGTATTGCAAAGCGGCCCTATTATTTTACGAAGATATTTAACAAGCAATTGTCAAGTATTTCAGGTACTATCGCTGGCCAAGTTATTTTCTACAGGTCAATAGCCGCCATGCGTGTAAAAGCATCCGCCAGCAAAGCAAAGCCAGCTCCCGCTGTTGAAACCAGTGATTCCATCAATGCTCAAATCGAAGCATTCCTGAAATCCGGCGGCGAGATTCAGCAAATCAACAAAGGCGTTAGCGGCCAAACTTTTGGCCCGTCCAAGCAAATCACGCTCGGCAAAAAGTAACACCCCCTCGCGTCATCTGGTCCTTATGCGCTTTGCCCTTCAAGGCGCTAGGACTATCGATTTATCCCCTTTGTTCCCCTGCTGCTCCCCTGACTCGAATCGATAAATCGACGAACGGAATTTTATTGCCGATTTTCCTGCGTATGCTCCGAAGGCTCTGAATCAAGCCTTTGAGCCCAAATAGGGAG
The DNA here is from genome assembly GCF_002269505.1 of Pseudomonas fragi. Classification (GTDB taxonomy): domain Bacteria; phylum Pseudomonadota; class Gammaproteobacteria; order Pseudomonadales; family Pseudomonadaceae; genus Aquipseudomonas; species Aquipseudomonas fragi_D. Next base: position 23,244 of record NZ_NQKQ01000023.1, read on the forward strand.
CCGATCATGCTGACACGGGCGGTTTTGCTGGCCGGCACGCTGCTGACCAGCACCATTGCGGACGCACAGGTGTTCTCCCGCGAACTGGGCGACTTCGACCTCAAGCTGGCCACCCAGCCCAGCCGTAGCATGGCCCAGGGCCTGGTCAAACCCACAAGTGCAGGCTCGACCTTTCATGGCGGCCTGGACCTGACCCACGACAGTGGCTGGTATGTCGGCCAATGGGCGCCCACCATGGGCATCAAGCCAGGCAGCAATCTTGAAGTGGATTCGTACCTGGGCTACAAGCACCCCTTCGACCAGACCCTGAGCTATGAGCTGGGAGTCATCCATTACAGCTACCCCAAAGTCGATTCACTGGACAGCCAGCAGATCTTTGCCGGCCTCACCGTGCTGGGCACGCGCTTTGGCGCTGCTTTCAGCAATGACCCGAACCGCCGCGACAGCACCCTGTTTGCCGACCTTGGCGTCAACCAGCCGTTCGGTATCGGCGTGAGCATGAAATACACCACCCACCAATTGGGCACACCGGTGTCGATTGCCGAGGGCGGCAGCGTGCGTGCATTCAATGACTGGTCGATCAAGTTCTCGCGCCCCTGGATGGGCATCGACCTGAACCTGATCTACAGCGACTCCAGCCTGGACGGCACCGACTGTTCCGCCTATTCAGGGCAAAACACCCAGTGTGATGGGTTGCTGACATTTAAAGCCGAGCGGACGTTCTATTGAACGTCCCGCTCCCCCGGCGCATCGAATTTGAGGCAACAAAAAACCCGGCGCAGGCCGGGTTTTTTGTGAGCCATGCCAGCGATTTACTCAGCCGCTGGTGCTTCTGGCTTGCGGCGCTTGAGCGGCGCCATGCCGTCTTTGCTGACCAGCGACAGGGCGTCGGTCTTCGGGCGGTTGGCAATCTTGCGCTTGGTCGGTGCCTTGGCAGCCGACTTCTTCTTGACGCCCTTGGCGTCGGTCTTTTTCTTCTTCACGCCAACAGCCTTACCCGAAGCCTTGACGTTTTTCGGGCCGCCGTAGGTACCTTTGACTTCCTTGATGGTACGGCGCTCGAAGCTTTGCTTCAGGTAGCGCTCGACGCTGGACATCAGGTTCCAGTCGCCGTGGCAGATCAACGAGATGGCCAGGCCATCATTGCCCGCGCGGCCAGTACGGCCAATACGGTGAACGTATTCGTCGCCGCTGCGTGGCATATCGAAGTTGATCACCAGATCCAGGCCGTCAACGTCCAGGCCACGGGCCGCCACGTCGGTAGCTACCAGAATCTTGACGCCGCCCTGCTTCAGCCGATCAATGGCCAGCTTACGGTCCTTCTGGTCTTTTTCACCGTGCAAGACAAACGCTTTGTAGTCCTGAGCCACCAGACGACCGTAGATACGGTCAGCCATAGCGCGGGTATTGGTGAAAACGATCGCTTTTTGATACGTCTCGTTTGCCAGCAGCCAGTTAACTATTTGCTCTTTGTGCTGGTTGTGGTCAGCGGTGATGATTTGCTGACGCGTGGTAGCGTTCAGCTGGCTGACCTGATTGAGCTGCAAGTGCTCGGCATTGTTCAACACCTTGCCGATCATCTCGCGCAGACCCGAACCACCGGTGGTGGCCGAGAACAGCATGGTCTGCTGGCGATTAGGACACTCGTCGACCAGACGCTGGACGTCTTCGGAGAACCCCATGTCGAGCATGCGGTCGGCTTCGTCGAGCACCAGCACTTCAACTTCTTTCAAGTCCAGGTTGCCAGCGTTCAGTTGCTCCAGCAAACGGCCGGGGGTGCCGATCAGAATGTCCGGAACCTTGCGCAGCATGGCGGCCTGGACCTTGAAGTCTTCACCGCCGGTGATCAGACCGGACTTGATGAACGTGAACTGCGAAAAACGCTCAACTTCTTTCAGCGTTTGCTGTGCCAGCTCGCGGGTCGGCAGCAAAATCAACGCTTTGATGCTGACGCGGATTTTAGCTGGACCAATCAGACGATTCAGAATCGGCAGTACGAAAGCGGCAGTCTTGCCACTCCCGGTTTGAGCTGTAACCCGCAGGTCACGCCCTTCGAGCGCGAGCGGGATGGCCGCTGCTTGCACAGGCGTAGGCTCGACAAATTTAAGCTCGGCCACAGCTTTAAGCAGGCGTTCGTGCAGGGCGAAATCGGAAAACACGGGTGCTACCTCGAAGAAATACAAAAAATCAGCGGCATAGAGTAACGGTTTCGAGCGCCAAGGCCGAGATACTTTGCACGAACGGCATGAAACAAATGGTTTTTTAGGGTCTTTAGTCCAATCAAGGCCCACAAATCGCCCTGAAGTGCTCTAATCCCATGGCCATTTATCACTTGGATAACGTTTTAGCTTATGGATACTCAACCTCTCTGGAGCCAAATCCAGGACCTGTGGGCCAACCTGGATCAACATCCGTGGGTCTCGGCCATGCTGGGCCTGATCGTTCTGGTGGGCGTAGCCCTGCTGGCCGGTCACATTGCACGCATTATTGTCCTGCGCGTGACCAAAATGCTCGGTCGCCAACCGGCCCTGCACTGGATCAATGATTTACGCGAACACAAGGTGTTCCATCGCCTGGCGCAACTGACTCCCTCACTGATGGTGCAGTTCGGGCGCAATCTGGTGCCGGACATGAGTGACAACGGTCGCCACTTCCTCGGTAACCTGGCGCTGGCCATTACCATTTTTGTCCTTACCCGCGTCATCAGCTCGCTGCTGGACGCCTTGCTCGATATCTATTCGCGCACCAATTACGCCAAGACCCGGCCGATCAAGGGCTACATCCAGCTGACCAAAATGCTGCTGTATGTGTTTTCAGCCATCATCATTGTCGCCACGCTGATCGACCGTTCACCGATGTTGCTGCTGTCAGGGCTGGGGGCGATGTCGGCGGTGATCCTGTTGGTCTACAAGGACACTCTGCTGTCGTTCGTGGCCAGCGTGCAGTTGACCAGCAACGACTTGCTGCGGGTCGGCGACTGGATCGAGATGCCTCAGGTAGGCGCCGATGGCGATGTAATCGATATCACCCTGCACACCGTCAAGGTGCAGAATTTCGACAAGACCATTGTTTCAATCCCGACCTGGCGCTTGATGTCCGAGTCGTTCAAGAACTGGCGCGGCATGCAGCAGTCCGGCGGCCGCCGGATCAAACGCAGCTTGTTTATTGACGCAAGCGATGTTGCGTTCCTGACCGATGAGCAGGAGCAGCGTCTGGAAGGCGTGCGCTTGCTGAGCGATTACCTGCATCGCAAGAAAGCCGAACTCAAAAGCTGGAATGAAGCCCAGGGCAACGTGGCAGCCATGTCAGCCAACCGTCGGCGCATGACCAACATCGGTACTTTCCGCGCCTATGCCCTCGCCTACCTGAAAAGCCATGCCGATATCCAGCCAAACATGACCTGCATGGTGCGCCAGATGCAAACCACGCCTCAAGGCGTACCACTGGAGGTGTACTGCTTTACCCGGACCACGGTGTGGGACGAATACGAGCGCATTCAGGGCGATATCTTTGACTATCTGCTGTCAGTGCTGCCCGAGTTCGGTTTAAGCGTGTACCAGCAACCCAGCGGCAACGACCTGCGCAAGGGGTTGTTGAGCAGGATACCGATCGAAGAGTGATGTGCCTAGTCGGCGGCTGAAGGGTACGGGATGCGTAGCAAGCTGCCGAAGGCTGCGTTCGGCGTGGTGCGGCACCCCGACGAAGCCGTCGTCAAATCAAGCGACTCGGTGTATCCGCGATATTGAGTGCTCTGGTTTGACGACGGCTTCGCCGCCGGACGCAGCCTCGTTCATACGGCAGCTGCTACGGGCGGCTACAGGCTCAAGCCTGCTTGAACTGCGGGTCGCCAGTGAGTTTGAACAGCAACTCGATGCCCTGCGGCCAGGCGCCGTAGCCACCATCGCCATTGATATGCCCGGCATTCTCCAGCCACACCAGTTCACTGCCCCAGGCCTGGCTGAACGCCTCGGCACGCTCGCGGCTTACGTAAGGATCGTTGGTACTGGCTACGGTGATCGCATCAAAAGGCAGGGGATTGAGCGGCATGGGGCTAAAGCCAGTGGTGCCGGCCGGGTAACTTTCGGCCTCGGTATCACTTGGCGCCACCAGCAGCGCCCCACGTACGCGCCTTGCCTCCTTGGGGTGCTGCTGGGCCCAGCGGGCTATCAGCGTGCACGCCAGGCTATGCCCCACCAGCACCACAGGGCGCTCGCTCTTGGTGATCTTTTTATGCAGGTTCTGCACCCAGTCAATACAGACCGGGGTTTCCCAATCATCCTGCCTGACCCGGTGCAAACCGCTGTAGCGCTGCTCCCAGTGAGATTGCCAATGCTCTGTTCCTGAGTTGAACAGGCCCGGCAAGATCAACACCCTGACTGTCATTCCGACTCTCCCTTAAGGCGATAGATGGACTGAGGTTGACCTTAGACCGTCACAGCCCTGCGGTCTAGCCGGCTTATCCAGACGGCAATCAATATCACCAGCCCGCCCAGGAACAACCGCCCCAGAGGCTCGTGCTGATTCCAGATCAACAGGCTGAAAAACAGCCCCACCGGCACATGCACGTTGTTCATGACCGCCAGGGTAGCGCCACTGACCATGCACGCCCCCTTGTTCCACCAGTACAAGCCAAGCGCAGTGGAAACCAGCCCCAGAAACACCAGTACACCCCACTGCAAGGGGGCTTCAGGCCAGAAATCGGCTTTGCCGAACAGCACAAAAGCAGGCAATACCACAGCCAGCGCACCGAGATAAAAGTAGCCAAAGCGCCGGTAATGCGGCAAGTCGCTTGGGTAGCGTGCAACCAGATGTCGGTACATGACCTGACCGGCGGCATAAGTGAAGTTGCCCAGTTGCAGGAGCAGGAAACCCTTGAAAAAGTCTGGGCTGATGCTGTCAAAGCGAATCACCGCGGCGCCCATTACAGCCACCAGCGCCGCCACCAGCGCCCAGGGGTTGAAGCGACGGTTGATTGCATCTTCGATCAGTGTCACGTGCAGCGGCGTCAGGATGGTGAACAGCAACACCTCCGGCACCGTAAGCACACGAAAACTCAAGTACAGGCAGACGTAAGTGATGCCGAACTGCAGCGCCCCGATCAACAGCATGCCACGCATGAAACCGGGTTCGACCTGGCGCCAGCGCGTCAGTGGAATAAACACCAGCCCCGCCAGCACCACACGCACCAGCACCGCGAAATAGCTGTCGACGTGCCCCGCCAGATACTCGCCGATCAGGCTGAAAGAGAACGCCTGGATCAGGGTGACAAATAACAGATAGCCCATGTATCTCTCGCTCAGAAAACCTTAGTCGCTTGCTCGTTCACGCCGCGGCGAGCCCGATGGAATGCGCGACCTTAGCGGGTTTGTCCTGGAAGTAAAATGCTGGTTTTGTAATCTTGTCTGTGTAAGCGGGATTGAAGGCTTGGTATGCATCGCGCTAGAAATCAGTCAGGCGCTTCCATTCCTGCAACGCATCCGGGCCCAGCGGCCTGAACAACGCGGGATCGTGAAAGAGCGCCTGCTGGATATCGACTTCGCTCATGGTTGCGCTTTGCCCCATAAATGGCACCAACTGCCCGTGCCACAGGGCTCCGTCCGGGGTGAAATAACCACTTTTGTAGGGCCGTCCGGGGTAAATCTGCGCGTAGATTTTCTCGGCAAAATAATCCACCACACTTTCGTCATAATTGACCTCCGCGCCCGATATGGCCTGCAGACCGGCCCTGCGGTGGGAAGCGGCATGGACATACTCATGCACTACCGTCGAGCGCACCTTGTCGGCATCCACAAGACCGTTTACCACATAATCCGGATGATCCGTGGCGATGTGAATCTTGCCTTGTGGCGAGGTCCAGGCAACCGGGCTGGATTTTGCAGAAGTGGCATCGTAGGGAATGCCCATTTTGACCGCCAGATCACTGGCCGTTGTCGATATAACCTCAACCCCTTCCAGTTCGACGTTGAACCGGGTGCGAATTTCCTGCTCAATTCGCTTGAAATCGATGCCACTCGCAACTTTCCAGGGAGTGCTCGCTGGCAGGTTGTTCAGGTTGCGGTAAAGCTGCGGTCCGTCCGGTTCCGGAGTGAACAGGATTTCAGGGGCGGTCTCCCATTTCGATCTTGGCTTGGGTTGCAGGGTGATCTCCGGGGCCAGTTCCCAAACACCCGTGTTCTGGCCCTGAACGGGCCTGTAGGCAACAAAAGGGCCAGCCTGTTCGCCATCTGCATGCAACTGCCAGAATCTGTTTCTGACCCTTACTACCTCATAAAGCTCAGGCGGATCCCCAGCCGCGATATAGGATCTGTTGTCGAAGGTATGGACGCCAGCTGTCGTGTCGGGCTGCCGCCCTTGCAATGACACGTCGCTGCGCCGATAAACAGTCATGTCCTCCAACACCGCCAGCTTCCCTTCGCCATGCAGATTCCAGGTTTGCAGGCTGGCCGTTTCAAACACTTCATTTCCCCCGCCCTTGATCCCTCTTCGTTTCCATAACCCCGCCTCATCTGCTTCAGGCCTGGCGATTATCCCGCTGCTGAGCAGTTGCGAAGGATTGTGAGGATTTTTGACTCGCAACAAATAGTAGCCATCAGGGAGATCAGGGCTGGCAGAAACGAAGAATTGTTGCCGATTGAAATGTACGGCCCGGGCACCAGAAGTCAAACGCGGCCCGTAGGGGAGATTGGATACAGGATCAAGCAGGCGGTAGTCATTGGCAGTGGCGCTACCCATATTACGGACCTGTACACCCTGGACGTCGTTGACCCTGCGAAGCTCATCGCCTTGAACCATCGGTTTCCAGATCTCCGTATCCGTGACAGTCGCCAGCCCATGCTTGATTTCATGGCGCGCCACGCTTGAGAGCCTGGCCGTTTGCCTCAAGTGCTCGAGCCCTTTATCCGCCAGATTAGCACCGCCCTTGAACACTTTGCCGCTAGTCCACTTGAGCAACTGGGGCAGGCCATCCAGGGGGTTAAGCTCCTGGATCAGTGACACCACCAGCGTTCTGGCCAGTTTCCCCAGCCGGGGCAATACCGCTTTGAAACCGATCTTCCCGGCCGTGTTAATCACACGTGCTGCGCCCCCGGCAAATCGTACGACGGGCAAGAAAAACAACAGATCCAGAAGTACTCCAAATTTCCCCGATGCTCGGCGCACCTGATCATCGGAGAGCAAGTCGTCGATAGAACCCCAAAAAGGCGTAATTGCCTTCAAAAATGACAGCCCGGGATGCTCATAGTCGAAAGCTGTTACTCCTCGGGCAGCCGCACGGGCTTGATCCTTGTCGACATAAAGCGGAATCAGTCTGGCGATCTGTTTGCTGCGCGAGGAATTGAACGTATCGGGCAGAAGACGGCTCGTCTCGTCTAACGCAAGCAAACTGCCAAGCTCCTCGACAATTAACCTGGATCGGGAGATACCATTGGGCACGGGCTTCTGCCCGGTCCGGTAAGCATTTTCATCAAGATTCAAAACCGTGCCATGCCGGAAGTTGTGAATCCAGGTATGAATACCGATTTTTTTTGGAGCTATTACTCCCCCTACCAGCAACGGCTTGAGCCTTGGGCTCTCATGTATGTGAAGCGCCCTCGGGAAAATCTCGTAAATATCACAGGTTTGCGCTTTGCATACTTCGAGAATAAACCCCTGACGCAACATCAGTGAGTCCGTGATTTTGGGGGAGTCCTCCCTGACACTGCCCATACTTTCCGCTCTGACGCGCAACACCCTGATAGGACAGCACTCGATGTCCTGGCGCTGTTGCGTGGGCAGACTGTCCAGTAAAAACCTGACCACTGTCTGTTGTGCTGCTATAAGCGCAGCCTCATGAGCATCGTACTGCCGGTTGAACTCGTGCTCGATATCCACCGGCAACTTCTTTAGCCGTGAGAACAGCTCGGCACTTGCACGGATCTCTTCGGCACTTGGCATGGTTGTTGACGTGTGCGGGGGGAAATCAAGCTGCAGATGCTTGCCGGCTGCGTAAAGTTCAAACAGCGGAACGCTGCCCCTCGCAGCCGTGAACTTGCTGATATCGGGGTTCAGGCCGTGTTTGACCAGCTCTTTTTTTGCAATTTCAAGCCTTTCGGGAGCTGGTTTGAACAGGTCATTGGTTGCTTTAAGAATTGCGTGTTCATACGCATCCAGAGCCTTTACTGCTTGCTGAATCTCCACACTGGAATAGGCACCCAGTGCCATTTTTGGCACAACGCCATGCAGAGCAGCCCAGGCCAACAGTGGTGGCAGGCGCAAGGCAAGAATGGCGGCAGACTTTTCGCGAACCCCGGCCTGCTCCTGCCCGGTTGCCTTGGCGGGAAAAATCAGCCCCGGCCCTTGCTGGCCAGGCAACAAGATAACTTCCTGAAAGGTCATGCGCTGTGTCGAGCCTGGCTCGATGGCATGCGCCAGTTCGGCACCATGGCGCAAGTTGACCCAACTGGCCGAGCCGTAAGTCAGTTCGGCGGGAATATCGCGCACACTGAATTCCGCTGGCATGGCCGTTTGCAATAACCGCGCAAGCAGCGCTGCAAATGCTGGCGAAGTGGCTTGTCGTGAAGAGAGCAAATAGCTCTCAAAATCGCTGAGGATCCATGGGTAAGTCCTGCCCCATAGACGTTCCGAGTGCATATCGTAACCGGCGACTTCACCAGCCTGTGAGTAACGAAGCACAAGAGCCTTCCAGACCAGTTGGGTACTAAGCGTCACCAGACTGGACTCGCCATCGCCGGCGCCATACCACCCCAGGGTCTTAATCAATTCACGGCCCAGCCACTGACCGCCTTCTGAAGAGAGTAACTGTTGCAACGCGACTGCAGGTTGGGTGCCTGCGAAACGGGCAGGGTCAAAACCGGGAAAATAATGCGCCAGTACTTCCAGCGGCGGCAGAGCGTTAACACCTTGTGAGGGCTGCCGGGCCGATATAAATGCCTTGACGGCATTCAGGAGCTTTCGCTCCTGAGCGGCATTGAGCAGGCTGTCAATCAAGGGAGTGCCCCGCTCCATGCTCAAATACCGGACTGCATACTGTTCTTCAAGATCGCTCAGTGCATGCAGCCTGTCAGCCGCCGTAGTCGGGTCAGGCGGCATGATACGGTAGTACTTCAGCATTTCCGGGAGGGTTACGGACTCGCCGTAATCAAAAAGATAGGTTGGCCTGTCATTCTGCAAATAAGTTTCCAGATGTCTGCGCAGCCTGCCAGGAAGTGTTCCGGCAAGCGGCAAGCGCTGATACAGCACCTGCACGGCCTCACCACGCCACTCATCCTTGAACAACTGAAACTGGCGGCATACCTCGCTGATGGCGCACTGCAGTGCTGAATGCATGGCTGGCCGCAGCCTGCGCGAAGTAGGCACGTCAGCCTGCTTCAACATTTCGGACATTGCCTGCAAGTCCGCCAGGGTAGCTTCCGCCTGCTGTTTGAACGTATTTATGGGCGCATCGGGCACCGGCTCGGATTTTGTAGGCAATTGGTACTCAACAGCGATGTATCTCAATGGCCGGACAACGGCCTCCATGCTTTGAAGAAACTCCGGCACTGCCAATTCGATGCACTTCTCGCCTGCACATATGTAGAGCAGATCTACTTGAGCAGAAACGCTGAATGCCTCGCGATCAGCGGCCATCTCGCGCAGCACATCGCCGAACGGTCTGGAACTGACCAGTTGCAGATGCTCGGGATTGATCTTCCCGGCTGACAAATCGGTGATATGGCTGTCATCGCGGTAACCATTGAGGCTCAGGCTGTCCAGATCCAGGGGAGAAACCAGCGACTGGATCCGGGGGAATGTCTGCAGCAGTCCTTCAATCAAGGCGGCATCCCTCAACGGTTGCGCGGCGTGTTTTCCCTGCAGTGCCGCCTCACGCACCTGCAACACATGTCCGACACGGAATCTGGCTTTCAGATCAATTGCCTGCTCCAGATATAAGGGCTCTACCGCGCCAGAACGGATCAGGTGTGCACAACTGTCTTGCTGCCAGGCCAACAGCGTTGACATGCAGTGGGTAAAGGCAGCTTCGCTGGCAACGGCCGGATAGTCCGCTAGAGCCCGGGGGCTATGGGCAACAACAGCTTCCCGATGATTCAAGGCGACCCCGGCCAGCAACCAGGGATGGTTTTGCGGCTGATCCAGCCACAGGGTCATGGACTGATTGAACTCACTGCCCGAGGAAAACTCGATCAGCCCCTGACCAGGAATCAGCAGGATGACACCCGCAGAACTGTGAACGGGCGAGTCCCAGGGGCTACTGGTAAGAATCAGACATCCCGCCACCCGGGCCTCGATTCCAGGCACCCGCAGAATCAGTTCATAAACACCGGGGCTGTGCGTATCAACCACATCACCTGAGACTCTGGTTATCTGCTTGAGCATGGCCCCTCCTTCAGCCGTCAAGGTGCCATCGCGCATCCGCATATTGGCTTCAGCGTTCCTTTGTCTGGCCATTGCTTGTACCAGCCACACCTTGAGCGGCTGGTTCATCGGCAAGTCACGGGCGTAGCGATTGTCGGCGTCCTGCAGCAGCCTGCGCAGAGCACCCGGTTTCTCCAGACCGGAGTGACTGCGATAAGGATGGCCCGCAGTGGCCGAAGGGTATGTCCAGGTAGTCATTTGCCCGTCCGTGTTCATGTCTCCCGGATGCGCGGCCAACTTACCGCTCTCCCTGTAGGTCGTGAACAGCTGGGTAATGCTGCGGCTCTCCCACTCATGCCCGGATGCCCCAAGAACACCGAATACGAGTCGCTGCGGATCGACACCTGCCAGCTCATGGGGCGAGGCCAGGGCCATGGCAGACTTGAGCCCATCCAGCGGATTCCCGCTGTAATAAGCCACGATCTGACGCTGGCAGTGCGTGTAAGCCCGCGCCGCCACTTCCTTCAGCAAGGCTGTAAGCTGACTGGCGGTGTTGTCGTCGCCAACAATGCGTGCGCCTAGATCCCCATCGCTTCCTGCCTTGTCGAAAATCCCGACCATCCCCTGATAAACCGGCAGTTCACGGCTCGCCAGATATCGATTCAATTCCTCACTCAGACTCCGGGAACTGGCGGGCCTGGCAATCTGCTCTGTCTGATTCTGGTTCCACGCAAGCCGATAATCGGTGACATGCATCGCATCCAGATCAAACGCTTGCGAAACAAACGCAAATCGCCGGTGTAACGTTGTGCGAAACAGATCTCTGGCGGCAGCCAGAAACGTCGGCTGCCTGTCGAGGTGGCCAGCAATGGCGGCCTCCTCTTTATACAGTTGCTCTTCAGGCCGGGACGAAACAATGGACATGGTGCATCTGCCTCAATCAGTGACGTTTTGCCATGGGATAAGTCCCCGCACAAAACAACCGATGAGCAAACTAGCAGAGCGCGGCGGGATAAAAAGATAGATATGTAAGGCACCCGAGCCATCTCGAAATGCTTGGTGCCTGTACAAAATAGCCGGGCAAAAAAAACCCGATCTAGCGCACGGGCTGATCGGGCATGAGCACTCAAAAAAGTGCAAAGGGAGGTTCGATGCGCGAACCGCTTGCTTGAAGGAGCAATAAAACAATTAAGCCATCGGGCGATTATCTGTCGATTAACAGACTAAGCGATGGCAGTCAGCCTGGCCTTGGCCTGATTCAAGCCTTTCTCCTGGAAGTCACCGCCCAGGTTCAGGCCTTCGGCATGGATAAAGGTCACATCGTGAATGCCGATAAAAGCCAGGACTTGCCGTAGATAGGGTTCCTGATGGTCCGAGGTGCTACCCGCATATAGCCCGCCGCGTGCGGTCAGCACGTATGCTTTCTTGCCGGTCAAAAGCCCCTGCGGCCCGGTTTCGGTGTACTTGAAGGTTACGCCGGCCCGCAACACGTGATCCAGCCAGGCTTTGAGCGTGCTCGGTATCGCGAAGTTGTACATGGGCGCCGCCAGCACCAGCACATCAGCGCCGAGTACCTCATCGGTCAACTCGTCGGAACGCTTCAGGGAAGCTTGTTCGTCTGCACTGCGTTGCGCTTCGGGCTTCATCCAGCCACCCAACAGGTTGGCATCAAGGTGCGGCACCGGGTTCAATGCAAGGTCACGTACGGTGACCTGATCAGCTGGACGGGCCGCTTGCCACTGGCTGATGAACTGCCGGGTCAACTGACGGGAAAAAGAGCCTTGTTGGCGGGCACTGCTTTCAATGATCAGAACATTGGACATGGCGGATAAGCTCCATCTGTAAATGCTGTAAGACGATGGAGCCAAGGTTAGAGAGCATTGCTTCGATAAAAAAGCGCAATTACCTGCTACAACCTATCTATAAACCTGTTTGTTTAGCGGTATCCTGTAGCCACTCCAACACCAGAGGAATTCATCGTGAAAGCGCCCCGCGTGACCCTTGATCAATGGCGCACCTTGCAGGCGGTGGTTGACCACGGTGGCTTCGCCCAAGCCGCTGAAGTACTCCACCGCTCGCAGTCGTCTGTCAGCTACACCGTGGCCCGCATGCAGGATCAGCTCGGCGTGCCGCTGCTACGCATCGACGGGCGCAAGGCGGTGCTGACCGAAGCGGGCGGCGTGTTGCTGCGCCGTTCGCGGCAACTGGTCAAGCAGGCCAGCCAGCTTGAAGACCTCGCCCATCATATGGAGCAAGGCTGGGAGGCCGAGGTGCGCCTGGTCGTCGACGCTGCCTACCCCAACGCCCGGCTGGTGCGTGCCCTGACAGCCTTTATGCCGCAAAGCCGGGGCTGTCGCGTGCGTCTGCGTGAAGAAGTGTTGTCCGGCGTCGAGGAGGTGCTGCTCGAAGGCGTGGCAGATCTGGCCATCAGCAGCTTCAATATTCCCGGCTATCTGGGTACCGAATTGAGCACCGTGGAATTTGTCGCCGTGGCCCACCCCGACCACCCGCTGCATCGCCTGCAGCGCGAGTTGCACTTCCAGGATCTCGAAAGCCAGTTACAAGTGGTGATTCGTGATTCCGGGCGCCAGCAGCCACGCGACGTCGGCTGGCTGGGCTCCGAACAGCGCTGGACCGTGGGCAGCCTGGCCACGGCGGCCGCCTTCGTGAGCAGCGGGCTGGGGTTTGCCTGGTTGCCGCGGCACATGATCGAGCGGGAGCTCAAGGAAGGCGTGCTCAAGCCACTCCCCCTCAACCAGGGCGGCAACCGCCACCCGGTGTTTTTCCTGTACGCCAACAAGGACAAACCATTGGGCCCGGCGACACAGATTCTTGTCGAATTGTTGCAAACTTTCGACACGGCGCCGCTGGATGCGCCTTTCGCCGCGCCGCAGCAAGCGTGAACAGCAGTGGGCAGGAACCTGATTCGAGAATATCCTGTCCAACACCCGCCGCCCGTGAACATCTGCCATTGCAAGATGTGGCACGGGCACTGGTTCAATGCCCCCGGTGTCACTGCCGGTGTGGCATTGAACGGTCACCCAACTTTTCAGGATCACTGAACCATGCTTAAAAAAATTGCTCTTGCCGCTGGCGCCCTGCTGTTCGCTGCCAACCTTATGGCGGCTGACGCTGCCAAAGCGCCTCATGTGGTGCTGGAAACCAGCTTTGGCAAGATCGAAATCGAACTGGATCCGGTCAAGGCTCCAATCAGCACTGAAAACTTTCTCAAGTATGTCGACAGCGGTTTTTACAGCAACACCATTTTTCACCGTGTGATCCCGGGCTTCATGGTGCAGGGTGGCGGTTTTACCTCGCAGATGGTGCAAAAGCAGACCCGCGACCCGATCAAGAACGAAGCCAGCAACGGCTTGCATAACGTTCGCGGGACCCTGTCGATGGCACGCACCTCGAACCCGAACTCGGCCACCAGCCAATTCTTTATCAACGTGGCGGACAATGCGTTTCTGGACCCGGGCCGTGATGCCGGTTACGCCGTATTCGCCAAGGTGGTAAATGGCATGGATGTGGTTGACCAGATCGTCAACTCGCAAACCACCACCAAACAAGGCATGCAAAATGTGCCAATCGATCCGGTATTGATCAAGTCGGCCAAGCGCGTCGACTGACAGTTAGCAGACTGCAGGGAGCCTTGACCGGCGCCCCGTAGCAGCTGCCGAAGGAACGAGGCTGCTCCGCTGCACCGGTCACACCACTAAAGGAGAGCCCGCATTGCGGGCGTCAGTGCCAATGCTTTATCGTCGTTTCGAAAAACTGATCGATATTTTTCGTGAAGCCCCGACTCCGGCCCCTCCAAGCACTGTCTGGGCGTTTTATCTCTACTACCTGCGCCAGGTGTGGCCCGTGTTCGCCGCCTTGCTGGTGGTCGGGCTGATCGCGGCACTGATCGAAGTATCGTTGTTCAGCTACTTGAGCACGCTGATCGACCTGACCCAGGGCACGCCCAACACTGACTTTTTCAAGGTCCACAGCGGTGAGCTGATCTGGATGGCCGTGGTCGCGCTGATCATACGCCCGGTGTTCTTCGGCCTCCATGACCTGCTGGTGCACCAGACCCTGAGCCCAAGCATGACCAGCATGATCCGCTGGCAAAACCACAGTTATGTGCTCAAGCAAAGCCTCAACTTTTTCCAGAACGATTTTGCCGGGCGCATCGCCCAGCGCATCATGCAAACAGGCAACTCCCTGCGAGATTCGGCAGTTCAGGCCGTCGACGCGCTGTGGCACGTCCTGATCTATGCCATCAGTTCGCTGGTGCTGTTTGCCGAAGCCGACTGGCGCCTGATGATCCCTCTGCTGACCTGGATCCTGTGCTACATCGGCGCCTTGTATTACTTCGTGCCAAGGGTCAAGGAGCGCTCGGTGGTGTCTTCCGATGCGCGCTCCAAACTGATGGGGCGCATCGTCGACGGCTACACCAACATCACCACCCTCAAATTGTTCGCCCACACCAACTTCGAGCAGCAGTACGCGCGCGAAGCCATTATCGAGCAAACCGAAAAAACCCGCCTGGCCAGTCGCGTCGTCACCAGCATGGACGTGACAATCACCAGCTTGAATGGCCTGCTGATCGTCAGCACCAGCGGCCTGGCCCTCTGGCTGTGGAGCCAGTCGCTGATCAGCGTCGGCGCCATTGCCCTCGCCACCGGCCTGGTGATCCGTATCGTCAACATGTCCGGCTGGATCATGTGGGTGGTCAACGGCATATTCGAAAACATCGGCATGGTCCAGGATGGCCTGGAGACCATCGCCCAACCTGTCGCCGTAACCGACCGCGATCAGGCCCCGCGCCTGATCGTCAACTGTGGCGAAGTGCGCTTTGAACACGTCGACTTCCACTACGGCAAGCGCAGCGGGATCATCAGCGACCTTAACCTGGTGATTGAACCCGGTGAAAAAATCGGCCTGATCGGCCCCTCGGGTGCCGGCAAGTCAACCCTGGTGAACCTGCTGCTGCGTCTGTATGACCTGCAGGGCGGTCGCATCCTGATCGACAATCAGAACATAGCCGAAGTGACGCAGGAAAGCCTGCGCGAACAGATCGGAATGATTACCCAGGACACCTCGTTGCTGCATCGTTCGATCCGCGACAATTTGCTCTATGGCAAACCGGACGCCACCGACGAAGAACTCTGGGAAGCCGTGCGCAAGGCCCGTGCCGATGAGTTTATCCCGCTACTGTCTGACGCACAGGGCCGCACCGGCTTCGATGCCCACGTGGGCGAGCGCGGCGTCAAGCTGTCCGGCGGGCAACGCCAGCGTATTGCCATTGCTCGCGTGCTGCTCAAGAACGCTCCGATCCTGATCATGGACGAGGCCACCTCGGCACTGGACTCCGAAGTAGAGGCCGCGATCCAGGAAAGCCTGGAAACCCTGATGCAGGGTAAAACCGTGATTGCCATCGCCCACCGCCTTTCCACCATCGCACGCATGGACCGCCTGGTGGTCCTGGAAAACGGCCATATCGCCGAAACCGGCACCCACAACGAACTGCTCGCCAAAGGCGGTTTGTACTCGCGGTTGTGGCAGCACCAGACTGGAGGTTTTGTCGGCATTGACTGAGCGCCTGTAACGCCAGTGAAACTCAACGCCAGCGCCCGGTTTTAAAAGGGTCTGGCGTTTTTTATGGCACTGGCTAAAAATCCGGAGAGTGCTGTACTGAAAATAGGATTCGGGAGAATTCTGCTGTGAACCGCAGGAAGCGACGCTGCTTCAATTGCACGATAGATTTATCTATCCGGGATCGCTTCCATGACCTTATTCAAACGTTCTGTAACTGAGTTGCTGGGTACTTTCTGGTTAGTGCTGGGCGGTTGTGGTAGTGCCGTACTCGCTGCCGCGTTTCCTGATGTCGGCATCGGCCTGCTGGGGGTCGCGCTGGCATTTGGCCTGACCGTGGTGACCATGGCCTTCGCCATCGGCCATATCAGTGGCTGCCATCTCAACCCGGCCGTGTCGTTCGGCTTGTGGGTGGGCGGGCGTTTTCCTGCCAAAGAACTGCCTGCGTATATCATTGCCCAAGTTCTGGGCGGCGTGATTGCGGCCGGGCTCCTGTACATGATTGCCAGCGGCAAGCCCGGCTTTGACCTGGCGGCAAGCGGGCTCGCAGCCAACGGTTATGGCGCGCACTCCCCAGGCGGCTATTCGATGGTTTCGGGGCTCATCTGTGAAATCACCATGAGCGCCATGTTTATCCTGATCATCATGGGCGTCACTGACAAACGGGTGCCTGCTGGGCACGCGCCTCTCGCCATCGGCCTGGCGCTGACGTTGATCCACCTGATCTCGATCCCGGTAACCAACACCTCGGTCAACCCGGCGCGCAGCACAGGCCCGGCGCTGATCGTGGGCGGCTGGGCACTTCAGCAGTTGTGGATGTTCTGGTTGGCGCCGATGGTGGGCGCGGCCATTGGTGCAGTGGTCTATCGCTGGCTGGGCAAAGAAGACAGCTGAACAGCCAGAGTCAGGGGTCAGGCCTGCCGATAAGGCAGCGCCGACCTCGCCTCTTCGGCATACGCCAGCACCCCAACCCGCTCACGCTGCAAAAAGTCACTCACGGCCGCCTTCAGGCCCTGATGGCGCAGGTAATGCCAAGAATGAGTGATCACCGGCTCAAAACCGCGGATCAACTTGTGTTCGCCTTGAGCCCCTGCATCAAAACGCCGGATACCGTGGGCGATGGCGTAATCCATGCCCTGGTAGAAACACGCCTCGAAATGCAGGCGGTCAAACTCGCCAAGGCATCCCCAATACCGACCATAGAAACTGTCGCCACCGATCAGGCTAAAGGCCATAGCAACCGGAGTTGCCCCCTGTTTGGCCAGCACGACGCGAATCGATTCCGGCATACGCTCGGCCAGCAGGCTGAAAAAATCCCGCGTCAGATATGGCGTTTGCCGACGCACAGCGTAGGTGTTGGCATAGCAAGCGTAGACAAAATCCCATTGCGCTTCGCTGACTTGCTGGCCTTCCAGCCATTCAAACTCAAACCCCTGCCCCGCCACTTGCTCGCGCTCTTTGCGCATCTGTTTGCGCTTGCGTGAACTCAAGGCATCGAGGAAATCCTGAAAATCCCGATACCCGCGGTTCTGCCAATGAAACTGACAGCCCAGCCGTTGCATCCAGCCGGGCTGTTGCGCCAACGCCCTATCGGCCAGCGGATCGGTAAAATTGATGTGGGCGCTGGACAGCCCTTCGATCTGCAGATAACCGGGCAAGGCTGCCAGCAGCTCGAGCCCATCCTCGGCACGGGCGGCCAACAGCCGTGGGCCGCTGACCGGGCTGAACGGTACCGCCGTGAGCAACTTGGGGTAGTACTCGATGCCTGCCCGCTCGCAGGCCTGCGCCCACTCATGATCAAACACGTACTCTCCGTAGGAATGCCATTTGCGATAACTGGGCAGCGCCGCCTGCAACTGCCCATTTTCGTAATGCAGCAAATGCTCGGGCTGCCAGCCGGAATGAGGCCCAAGGCTGGCACTGTCTTCCAGGGCACTGAGAAAGGCATGCCGCAAAAAAGGCTGGGCCACCGGCACCAGCGCATCCCATTCATGGGCGGGGATGGCGGACAGGCTGTCGAGTCGTTCAAGCGGCATTAATAGTCCTCAAGGCGCGGCGTAGACGCGATGGTATCACCCAACCAGTGAATCGCTTCACTGTCACAGACTTGCTATCACTCTGCCACTTTTCTGTCATATCCACCCGCGATACTGACGCCGCTTCTTAGAACACGGGGTTATGAGCGACCTGTTTGCCAACACGCTCATGACACACCAAGCCTCGTTAACGTGAGCCCGTAAAGGGCCGATTTTTCTTGGGGTGGCTAGGGCCATCTCAGCACTGGGAGATTCATAATGCGTCTTGTATCTACACGGGTTGCTGCGGGACTGTGTGGCGGCCTGGTATTGGCCATGAGCGTTCCGGCCAGCGCTGCGGTCGATGCCAAACTGCTCGAAATGCTTAAAGCCAACGGCTCCATTTCGCCTGCACAATACTCCGAGCTGCAAACTGAACTCGCCAGTGAGAATCAAGCCAAGCAAGAAGCTGCCGCCGATCAGGTGAAGAAATCCGATCTCAGTGCCTTCGAACAGAAAGTCGCCTGGGCCGCCAAAACCGAACTCAAGGGCGATGTCCGGGTTCGTCAGGAAACCGTCAAAATCGACGGCGAATCCGACGGCAAGAACAAGGACCGTCAGCGTATTCGTGCCCGTCTGGGCGCCTACACCGAAATCAACCCGCAGGTGAACACCGGTATCCGTATCGCTACTGGTGGCGGCGATGATGCACGCTCCACCAACCAGGACCTGGACAACTACTTCGACAAGAAGCAGCTGTGGCTGGACATGGCCTTCATCGACTACCACCCGACCGCCGTCAAGGACCTGCACCTGATTGCCGGCAAGATGCCACAACCGTGGGTCAACATGGGCGATGTGATCTGGGATAGCGATATCAACCCGGAAGGTCTGGCCGCCACTTACAAGCACAACCTGGGCAACAGCGGCGTCGAGATGTTTGGTAGCGCCGGTTACTACACCCTCAAGGACAACGTTGACGGTGAAGGCGTGCAATTCAAACACGACCTGAGCCTGTATGCCGGCCAGTTGGGTGCACGTTTCGCACCAACCGACAGCCTGAAAGTGACCTTGGGCGGTAGCGTTTACAGCTACAACAACGACAAGGACAGCAAGTGCCCGACTACCGGGACCAAGACCACTCCTTGCGCGCTCGCCGTCAACGGCAACAGCACCGACGAGTTCCGTCTGTACGAAGGCTTCGGTCAGGTCGATATCGCCAACCTGCCATTGCCGCTGTCGCTGTACGGCCAATACGTGCACAACGCTGCCACCGACAGCGATCAGGACGATGCCTGGCTGGTGGGTTTCAAATCCAAGCTCAACGCCTTCAGCCTGGACTACAACTACCGCGATATTCAGCGTAACGCCGTGGTCGGCGCGTTCACCGACTCTGACTTCGCCAACGGTACTACCGGTTCTCGCGGTCACAAGTTCAAAGTGGGTTACGAAATCGACAAGAACTTCGGTGTCGGCGTGACGTACTTCCTGACCAAGGCCGACTACGCGACCTCCACCCAGAAAGATGCCAAGGCCAACACCTTGCAACTGGACCTGGAAGCCAAGTTCTAAAAGCAGGTTTCATGCAACAGACAACACGCTGGAGTCGTCCAGCGTTTTGTATCTCAAAAGCACAGCGAGGATGGCGTCGGCCCCCATCACATCCACCGCCGCCTCCTCGCTCATGCCCCGCCTTTAGCGCGACCGCTCGCGCATCATCCACTCGACCGTTTGCTCCAGATCCGCCGGTGGCGGCTCGGGAAGCTTTCTCAAGGTGGCGCTCAGCACACGCATTTGCTTGATAAAACGTCGGCAGTTCGGACAAAACAGCAAATGATGGCGCACTAGCAGGCGCTGACGAAAACTCAGCTGGCCATCCAGATAATCACTTGAACGCGCTACTTGCTGTTTACAGCTCAACATTCGCCGGTTTCCTCGAAATGCTCCACGGTCGCAAAGACTTTAAGTCGGGCGCGATGTATCAGCACCCTGACATTAGAGAGCGATATCTCAAGAATATTACAAATTTCTTCAAGCTCCAGCCCCTGGCGCTCGCGCAACACCAGCACACTGCTCTGCAACTGCGGCAGGCTGAGGAGCGTGTGCTCAAGGCACTCGCGCAGTTCTTCTTCGGTGAGCAAGGCGTCGGGGGTGTCCTGATGCCAGGCAAAAGGCGCCAGCAACCAGTGGCCATCGCTGGAAAACCGGTCATCGTCGACAGTACCGTGAGGCGAGGGTAAATCGTCGAGCAGCACTTCACGACGATTTTGCTTGTAGCGGTTTTTGGCCGAATTGGCGGTGATGGTCAGCAGCCAGGTTTTCAGGCTCGAGCGGCCCTCAAATCCGGACAGGTTACGCACCACTGACAGCCAGGCGTCCTGCACGATTTCGTCGGCATGGCGATTGCCGACGATCGCATAGGCCACGGCGCGCATGGCACTCTGGTAGGTGGTGACCAGCTCGCGAAAAGCCTGCTGATCGCCGGCCAACAGACGCTTGAGCAGTTCTGAGTCGTCGGCAGTTGCCATGCAGGTCTCCGCAACCGGAAAGTGATTTTTCTGTGTGAGAGCGGGCCAGCTATGACCTTAGCGCTTACGCAAAATCACGCTGCCAATCGAGTAGCCGGCACCGAACGAACTGAGCACTGCCAGCGAACCGCTTGGCAAGTCGTCCTGGTACTTATGGAAGGCGATCACCGAACCGGCCGAACTGGTATTGGCATAAGTGTCGAGAATCACCGGGGCTTCTTCGATCGAGGCTTCGCGGCCCAACAACTTGCGCACGATCAGATGGTTCATGCTCAAGTTGGCCTGGTGCAGCCAGAAACGCTTGACCTGGGCCACGTCCAGCTGGCTTTCCTGCAAATGCTGGCCGATCAACTCAGCCACCATCGGGCATACGTCACGGAAGACTTTGCGCCCTTCTTGTACGAACAGTTTGTCCGGGCTGTCAGCCGGCTCGTCAGACGCGCGGTTGAGGAAGCCGAAGTTGTTGCGGATATTGTTCGAGTAAGTGGTCAGCAGTTTGGTGCTGACGATGTCGAACTGGTGTTCGGACGTTGCCAGATCAGCACGTTCAACCACTACCGCGGTTGCCGCATCGCCAAAGATGAAGTGGCTGTCACGGTCACGAAAGTTCAGGTGGCCGGTGCACACTTCAGGGCTGATCAACAGCACTGCGCGGGCCTGGCCCAACTGCACACTGTTACTGGCGGTCTGAATACCGAAAGTCGCCGAGGAGCAGGCTACGTTCATGTCAAAGCCAAAGCCCTGGATGCCCAGCGCGTGCTGCACTTCGATAGCAATGGCAGGGTACGGGCGCTGCAGGTTGGAGCAGGCCACGATCACCCCGTCGATGTCAGCGGCGCTTTTACCCGCACGCTCCAGCGCCTGGTTGGCAGCGCCTACGGCCATTTCGCAGAGCACCGACATTTCGTCGTTGCTACGTTCAGGCAAGCGCGGACGCATGCGCTGAGGGTCAAGGATGCCGTCCTTGTCCATCACAAAGCGGCTTTTGATGCCCGAAGCCTTTTCGATAAAGGCTGCACTGGACTCGGCCAGAGGCTGGATGTCACCTGCCTCGATAGCCGCAGCGTGGTCCGCGTTGAACTGTTGCACATAGGTATTGAAAGACTGCACCAGCTCTTCGTTGGAGATGCTGTTGGCCGGGGTATACAGGCCGGTGCCGCTGATGACGACGTTATGCACGGTCGTTCCTCTATTCTGTTCAAGCAGAAGAAATTGAAATCGTTTCAGGTACTGATAGCCGCGAAGTTTGCCATAAAAGGCAGCATTTGGCGTTATTTACGGATCTTGCAGTGATCCCCCGTGGGAGCGGGCTTGCTCGCGATTGCAGCAACACGGTGCAAATGAAGGACCGCGTCACCTGCATCGCGAGCAAGCCCACGCTCACAGAACTGCAGGCTCAAGCGTCTACCAAACTCCACTGCTTACTCAGGCGTTTGTCCGAAATCGGCACCTTGGTCCCCAATTGCTGGCCGAACAACGACACGCGATATTCTTCCAGCCACCAGCGGTACAACTCAAGTTGCGGATCGCGCTTGCCTTCCTGCGCATGTTTGGTCGCACGCGCCTGGTACTGCGTCCACAAACCACTCAACTCACCACTCCAGACCCGGTCTTTTTGCACCTGGCCCGGCAGTTTTTCAAGGCGCATTTCTATCGCCTTGAGGTAGCGCGGCAGCTCTTTAAGCCACACAGCCGGGGTTTCACGGACAAAACCCGGGTACACCATATGGCTTAACTGCTGCTTGATGTCATTCAAGGCCACCGCCTGAGCCAGATCGATCTTGCCCTTGAAGCGTTTTTGCAGACCATGCCACAGCTTGAGGATGTCCAGGGTCAGCCTGGCCAGCTTTTCGGCGTGCTCGGTCCAGGCTCCGCGCTTGCGCTCGGCAAGCGAGGCCAGCCCGGCGCCATCACGGGGCAGTACCGCCTCGCCTTCCAGGATGCAGCTGTCCAGGCTGGCCAGCAGAATGTCCTCCACCAGACTCTCGACCCGGCCCAGCTCGCGGTACAAAAGGCCAAGCTCAGTCAGCCCTGGCAACTTGCCGCGCAGGAATTTCGCCGGCTCCGCCAGTTGCTGCATCAGCAAACGCTGCAATGCACGGCGATGCTGGTACTCGGCCTCGGCCGGGGTCGAGAAACGACCCTCCTTGACCGTATTGCCCTCTTCCACCAGCGCCGGGTAAACCGTCATCGACAGCCCGGCGATCTTCTGCTGGGTTTTCTCGGCGACCGGGGCAAACACCTTGGCTTCGACCGGCTGCTGGTTTTTCGCCGTTTGCGGCACGGCCAGTGCTGCCTGGCTGGCCTGGGCAAAGCGTGCCGTCAGCTCGGCAAGATCACGTCCCTCGCCGAGGAACTTGCCGTCTGCGTCGACCACCTCGATATTCATCTTCAGGTGACTTTCAACCTGCTGGGCCGCTTCTGCCCACGCCTCATCTCTGACCCTGGCGCCGGTCATGCGCAGCAATTCGCGGCCCAGTGTTTGTGGCAACGAACCTTGAGCAAACTCCATGCGCTGCAAAGCGGCCTTGACGAAGTCCGGCACCGGCACGAAGTTTTTGCGTAACGCTTTAGGCAGGCTGCGCACCAGAGCGATGCACTTGGCTTCGATCATGCCAGGCACCAGCCATTCCAGACGCTCGGGCGGCAACACCGGCAGCAGCGGCGCAGGCACTTTGACTGTCACGCCATCACGGGGATGGTTGGGTTCAAAGTGATAGCTCAGCTCCAGGGTCAAATCCCCCAAGTGCAGCGTATCGGGGTAATGTTTGGCCGTGATTTCGGTCGCTTCGCGGGCCAGCACGTCTTCTTCGCGCATGATCAGCAACTGCGGATCTTTCTGGCTGTTGACCCGATACCAGCTGTCAAATGTCGCGGTTTGGTGAATCTCGGCTGGCAGGCGGGCGTCATAAAACGCGTAAAGGGTTTCTTCATCCGCCAGAATGTCACGGCGCCGAGCCTTGGCCTCAAGCTCGTCGAGTTGTTCCAGCAACTGCGCATTGGCCGTCAGGCACTTGGCCCGCGACTGAATTTCGCCACGCACCAGGCCTTCGCGGATAAACAGCTCGCGTGCCAGCACCGGGTCAATCGGCCCATAATGCACGGCACGGCGCCCGACTACGATCAGACCGAACAGGGTGATCTGCTCATAAGCCACTACCTGGCCGCGCTTCTTCTCCCAATGGGGCTCGAAGTAGTTCTTTTTCACCAGATGCCCGGCCAGCGGTTCGATCCAGTCCGGCTCGATCTTGGCCACCATCCGCGCATACAGCTTGGTCGTTTCTACCAGTTCGGCAGTCATCAGCCATTGTGGGCGCTTTTTGCCAAGCCCCGAGGAAGGATGGATCCAGAACCGGCGCTGGCGCGCGCCCAGGTAGTCGCCCTCCTCGGTTTTTTGCCCGATCTGGCTCAGCAAGCCCGACAACACCGCCTTGTGCAGTTTCGGGTAGTCGGCCGGTTCCTGATTGACCGTAAGCTGCATATCGCGACAGATCAGGCTCAATTGGCGGTGGGAATCGCGCCACTCGCGCAACCGCAGATAGTTGAGGAAGTTCTTGCGGCACCAGTTGCGAAGCGGGCTGGCTGTCAGCGCCTGGCGCTGCTCCTCGAAACCGCGCCAAACGTTGATCAGACCGGCAAAGTCGGAGTCGACATCCTTCCATTGCGCGTGGGCCTGGTCCGCCGCTTGTTGACGCTCGGGCGGACGTTCACGCGGGTCTTGCACCGACATCGCACTGGCGACTATCAATACTTCCTGCAAACTGCCGAGCTTGGCGGCTTCAAGGAGCATGCGGCCCATGCGCGGGTCCACCGGCAAACGCGCCAGCTGGCGACCCAGCGGCGTAAGCTGGTTCTCGCGGTTAACCGCAGACAACTCTTGCAAGAGGTTGAAACCGTCGGTAATGGCCTTGCCATCTGGCGGTTCAATAAACGGAAACGCGGTGATTTCACCCAGACGCAGGTGCAGCATCTGCAAGATTACTGCCGCAAGGTTGGTACGCAAAATCTCGGGATCGGTAAACTCCGGGCGACCGTTAAAGTCTTCTTCGGCATACAGGCGCACGCAGATACCCGGCTCGACCCGGCCACAGCGGCCCTTGCGCTGGTTCGCACTGGCCTGGGAAATCGCCTCGATCGGCAGGCGCTGGACCTTGGCCCGGTAGCTGTAGCGACTGATGCGCGCAGTGCCGCTGTCGATCACATAACGAATGCCTGGCACAGTCAACGAGGTTTCCGCCACGTTGGTGGCCAGCACCACACGGCGGCCCGGGTGCGACTGGAAAATCCGCTGCTGCTCGGCAGGCGACAACCGCGCATACAACGGCAGGATTTCGGTGTGCTTGAGCTGCGCTTTGCGCAGCATGTCGGCGGCATCGCGGATTTCCCGCTCGCCAGGTAAAAACACCAGCACGTCACCGGGGCTTTTACGCTCACTGCGCTCGAACGCCGCAATCTCGTCCAGGGTCGCAATAATGGCCTGATCGACGCTCAGGTCTTCCTCGACGTGATTGCCCTCTTCGTCCTGCTCGGAAGTCAACGGCCTGTACCAGGTCTCGACCGGGAAGGTGCGGCCCGACACTTCGACGATAGGCGCGTCATTGAAGTGTTTGGAAAAACGCTCCAGATCGATGGTCGCCGACGTGATGATGACTTTCAGGTCGGGGCGACGCGGCAGAAGGATCTTCAGATAACCGAGCAGAAAGTCGATGTTCAGGCTGCGCTCGTGGGCTTCGTCGACGATGATCGTGTCATAGCGTTCGAGATAGCGGTCGTGCTGGGTTTCGGCCAGCAATATACCGTCGGTCATCAGCTTGATCAGGGTATTGGAATCGCTCTGATCCTCAAACCGCACCTGATAGCCGACCAGCGCTCCCAGCGGCGTGCCTAGCTCTTCTGCCACCCGGCTGGCAACACTGCGGGCCGCGATGCGGCGCGGTTGGGTGTGGCCAATCAGGCCGTGCTGCCCACGGCCGATTTCAAGGCAGATCTTGGGTAACTGGGTGGTTTTGCCCGAACCGGTTTCACCGGCCAGGATCAGCACCTGATGCTTGAGCAGCGCGGCCTTGATCTCGTCCCGCTTGGCGGCGATCGGCAGATTTTCGTCATAGCGAACCTGCGGCACACTGGCCGCCCGCGCTACCACCTGCGCACACGACGCCTGCACCCGTTCGGCCCAGGCTGCCAGCTTGGCGTCGTCAGGCTTTTTGCGCAGCTCATGCAACTGCCGGCGCAGCTTATGGCGGTCGGCAATCATGGCTTGATCGAGGTTTTTCAACAGTTGGTCGATAGCAGGCGATTCGTCAGTCATCAGGTGCGCAGAATTCTTCGTAAATGCAGGGGGCGGATTGTCGCAGATTTGGGCGCTCATGCACGAATCTGTAGGAATTTGCGCGTTGTCTTGTCCGCTGCATCCCCTACACTGCCCGCCTTGAAACTTGTAAGGAAAATCCCGTGAGACTTGTCGATTTGCTGCGCATGCTGTCGCTGGCAGGCATTTGGGGCGCCAGCTTTCTGTTTATGCGGATCATTGCACCGGTACTTGGGACCATTCCGACGGCTTTTTTTCGGGTTTCCATCGCCGCCACCGGCCTGGTGGTGATATTGACGTTGATGCGCGTGCGCTGGGATTTCGGCGGCAAACTCAAGGTGATACTGATTCTGGGGGTTATCAACTCAGGGGTTCCGGCCACGCTGTATTCGGTAGCGGCCCAGGTGTTGCCTGCCGGCTACTCATCGATCTTCAACGCCACCACGCCGTTGATGGGCGTGTTGATCGGCGGTCTGTTTTTCAGTGAAAAACTGACCCTGACCAAAATGGCCGGGGTGTTTCTCGGGCTGCTCGGTGTAGGCATTTTGACCCGAGCCGGGCCGGTCGCTTTCAATCTGGACTTGCTGATGGGTGCCCTCGCCTGTTTGCTGGCCACCACCTTTTATGGCTTTGCAGGCTTTTTGGCGCGCCGTTGGCTGGATCAGCAAGGCGGTCTCGACCCTCGTCTTTCGGCGCTGGGGAGCATGTTCGGGGCCACTTTGTTCCTGTTGCCGCTGTTCGGGCTGAGCGTGATCAATCAGCCACCGGCCAACTGGGGCGGGATGAGTGTCTGGCTGTCGTTGCTGGGTCTGGGGCTGGTGTGTACGGCGTTTGCCTACATCCTGTATTTCCGTTTGCTGACCAGCATTGGCCCGGTCAAATCCATGACCGTGACCTTTATGATCCCACCGTTTGGCGTGCTGTGGGGTGCGTTGTTTCTGGGCGAACCGCTGTCGATGGCGCACCTGTACGGCGGTCTGCTGATTGCCGTTGCGTTGTGGCTGGTGCTTAAGCCCGGGGCGGTAGCCAAATAACGGTTCCCACAACCCGCGCACGACATTAAATGCAACGACTCAACAGATTAAAAACACGCCAGAGTCGAGTAAAACAGTGGGCTTCATGCCCACTTAGTCAACGCCATGCCAAAACCCAGAACCGGGCTCAAACACCAACTGCTGAAATCTCGTGCCAGAGCATCTGCCAGCTCAGTATTGGCCAATGCGCTGCCAACCCCGGTAGCGTTCAAGTCCATTGATAGCCAAGCCCTTGAAGCACTGAATGACTGGGGAGATGACGTTCATTCTTTATGGGAAGAGGTGCCCATCTGGAAGGCCAAAGAGCCTTGGTCATTTGA
Organism: Pseudomonas fragi; assembly: GCF_002269505.1. Taxonomy (GTDB): domain Bacteria; phylum Pseudomonadota; class Gammaproteobacteria; order Pseudomonadales; family Pseudomonadaceae; genus Aquipseudomonas; species Aquipseudomonas fragi_D. Next base: position 50,379 of record NZ_NQKQ01000023.1, read on the forward strand.
CGTATCGATCTGGTGCGGCCCGCAGCTCTGTGGGCTGTGTTTCGCCAATCCGAACCAGAGCCGCTTGCGTACCAGAATTGTCAGGCTCGAAGGCAAACCTGACAGCCGGCACCCTTTGAAAAACCGCATAGCCGCCCTTGCCATGTTTGCAGTCGAACAATACGCACGCCAGGTGGGGAGCCAGTGGCTGGAAATTCAAGAGCCGGCTCCGGGAGCCATGAAGGTCTACCAGGAACTCGGGTTTCAATTTGATGCATTTGGCCGCCTTGTTATCGCTTTAAAGAAGAGCTAGCATCGGTTTCAGTGCTCAATTAACAACCAAAACGGTGGCAAAATGCCGATTGTGATCACCACACCTGCCCCCTCCAGCGCCAAGCCCAACAGCGAAAGCAAACGTCTGTGCTCGCCTGTTTCGGCCTCTCAGCAACGCTTTTTGAGCGTTGCACTCAATGGCAGTAAAGCCGTTGAACCTGCCGGTGTTTTAGCGGGTAACTGATAAAAAAATTCAAAAAAAAACCGCTCTCGACAGAGCGGTTTTTTGTGTCTGTTGCAATCAGCCGAACAACCAGCGCCACAGCACTATTAGCACCAGCACCGCCAATATCGGCCGGGCAATACGGTACAGTTTGGGATTGCGACGTTTCCATTGCTTGACCACGCCACTGAAGCGGTCGCTGAAGCTTTTGCTCCAGGCATAGGCCTTGTTGATCCCGCCAACGCGTTCGTCGTCCAGGTTCTGCGGCGCAGTGGCCTTGCCCAGTTGCGCGCTGACCCAGCGATTGATCCGGGTCATCAACGGGCTGGTCAGTGGCCGCTCGATATCGCAGAACAGGATCACGCGGGTGATGTCGGTTTCGTTTTTGACCCAGTGGACGTAAGTCTCGTCGAACATCACGTCTTCACCATCACGCCAGGCGTATTCCTCGCCATCGACGAAGATGCGACAAGCATCGGAGTTGGGGGTAGACAGGCCGAGGTGGTAACGCAGGGAACCGGCAAACGGGTCGCGGTGCGGGTTGAGGTGGCTACCGCCAGGCAACAGGGCAAACATCGCACCCTTGACGTTGGGGATGCTGTTGACCAGCTCTACGGTCTTGGGGCATAGCAATTCGGCCGATGGCAGCGCCTTGTCGTACCACTTGAGGTAAAAACGCTTCCAGCCTTTTTTGAAGAACGAACCAAAACCTGCGTCGTTATTCTTTTCTGCGGCGCGAATATAGCCCTCGTCGAACAAGTGCATGGCTTCTTCGCGGATCACCTGCCAGTTGTCCTTGAGCACATCCAGCTCGGGGAACTTGCTGCGGTCCAGGTACGGCTTGGACGGCACACCGGAAAACAGGTACATCAAGGCGTTGTAGGGCGCAAAGAACGCAGAGTGGTTGACGAACTGGCGCAACACCGGCAACCGCGCCTTGCCACGCAAGTGCACGTAAAGGATGCTGCCGACAAACAGCAGTATGAGCCCTGCCTTGATGGCGAAGGATAAGGTCATGCAACAACTCCTCGAAAATACCGTGCGGCACCAATAGCCCGACGTGGCAGCCAGCCATGATAAACACTACCGGCGCAGGACAAAACCCGCGTGTCTAAACAATCAGTATTAAGTCGTACGTAACAACAGGCTGATTATGCAGAAACAAGGGCATTAGCCGCTTGATTTGAGTCAGTTGCACAGATTCGACGAGAGCCGGCGCACCAGCTCCCGCCCCACCCTGTTACTGGTGCAGTTCCTGCTCGCTGAACAGGTCGCTGAACAGGAAGCTCGACAGGTAACGCTCACCCGAATCAGGGAGGATCACGACGATGGTCTTGCCCTGCATTTCCGGGGTTTCTGCCAGGCGCACGGCCACGGCCATCGCAGCCCCGCAGGAGATCCCGCACAAGATGCCTTCTTCCTGCATCAGGCGCAGGGCCATGGCTTTGGATTCGTCATCGCTGACCAGTTCAACCTTGTCGACAATCGACAGATCAAGGTTTTTCGGTACGAAACCGGCGCCGATACCCTGGATCTTGTGCGGTGATGGCTTGATTTCTTCGCCTGCCAAGGCCTGGGTGATTACTGGCGAAGTGATGGGCTCGACGGCCACCGACAGGATCGGCTTGCCCTGGGTGTGCTTGATATAACGCGAAACCCCGGTAATCGTACCGCCGGTGCCGACGCCAGAAACCAGTACGTCAACGCCACCATCGGTGTCGTTCCAGATTTCCGGGCCGGTGGTTTTTTCGTGGATCGCGGGGTTGGCCGGGTTCTCAAACTGCTGCGGCATGAAATACTTGGCCGGGTCACTGGCCTGAATTTCTGCGGCCTTGTCTATCGCACCCTTCATGCCCTTGGCCGGCTCGGTGAGAACCAGTTCGGCGCCCAGCGCCTTGAGTACCTTGCGACGCTCGATGCTCATCGATGAGGGCATGGTCAGCATCAATTTGTATCCGCGCGCTGCTGCGACAAAAGCCAGGCCGATCCCCGTGTTCCCCGACGTGGGTTCGATAATGGTCATGCCCGGCTTGAGCACGCCGCGGCTTTCGGCATCCCAGATCATGTTGGCGCCAATCCGGCATTTAACCGAATAACCGGGGTTACGGCCCTCGATCTTGGCCAGGATGGTCACGCCACGCGGCGCAATGCTGTTGATCTGGACTAAAGGCGTATTGCCGATGGATTGGGCGTTGTCTGCATAAATGCGGCTCATGGCGGGGTCCTTGTGCACCTTTTGGGAAGATCCCAAGGGTAGGCCTCACGCTGACATGCGTCCAGTCATGGCGTGACGCCTCATTCAGGGACTGAATGGCGCGTCTGCGTTCACCTCGGGCGGGCAGCGCGTTATAGTCGGACATACTTTTCAGTTCTCCCGCCCTGCCCTTTGCAGGGCCCGGGTCATGGTTTGAGGAATTGCAGATGAAGTTTGAAGGCACACGCGCCTATGTGGCCACCGATGACCTGAAGCTGGCGGTCAACGCGGCCATTACCCTGGAGCGTCCGTTGCTGGTCAAGGGCGAGCCCGGCACCGGCAAAACCATGCTTGCCGAGCAACTGGCCGAGTCCTTTGGCTGCAAGCTGATCACCTGGCACATCAAGTCCACCACCAAGGCCCACCAGGGCCTCTACGAGTACGACGCGGTGAGCCGCCTGCGTGACTCGCAACTGGGTGTCGACAAGGTTCACGATGTGCGCAACTACCTTAAAAAGGGCAAGTTGTGGGAAGCCTTCGAGGCCGAAGAACGCGTCATCCTGCTGATCGACGAAATCGACAAGGCAGACATCGAGTTCCCCAATGACTTGCTGCAAGAACTCGACAAGATGGAGTTCTACGTTTACGAGACCGATGAGACGATCAAGGCTAAGGTGCGTCCGATCATCATCATTACCTCCAATAACGAGAAAGAGCTGCCGGACGCCTTCCTGCGCCGCTGTTTCTTCCACTACATCAGCTTCCCGGACCGCACCACGCTGCAGAAAATCGTCGATGTGCACTTCCCCGACATCAAGAAAGAGCTTGTCAGCGAGGCGCTGGACGTGTTTTTCGACGTACGCAAGGTTCCGGGCCTGAAGAAAAAGCCCTCGACTTCCGAGCTGGTGGACTGGCTCAAGCTGCTGATGGCCGACAATATCGGCGAAGCGGTTTTACGCGAACGCGACCCCACTAAGGCCATACCGCCGCTAGCGGGTGCCCTGGTGAAAAACGAGCAAGACGTGCAATTGCTTGAACGCCTGGCGTTTATGAGCCGTCGTCCCAATCGCTGATTTTTCCGGAAGGCGATAAGCATGCTGCTTAATCTGTTCAATGAAATGCGTGCGGCCAAGGTGCCGGTCTCGGTGCGTGAACTGCTGGACCTGATCAACGCCCTGAAAAACCGCGTGACCTTCGCCGACATGGACGAGTTCTATTACCTGGCCCGAACGATTCTAGTGAAGGACGAGCGTCACTTCGACAAGTTCGACCGGGCGTTTGGCGCCTATTTCAATGGTCTGCAAAACCTCAACGAGCACCTTGAGGCCCTGATCCCCGAAGACTGGTTGCGCAAGGAATTCGAACGCTCGCTGAGCGACGAAGACCGCGCCCAGTTGCAATCACTGGGTGGGCTGGACAAGCTGATCGAGGCGTTCAAACAACGTCTTGAAGAGCAAAAGGAACGCCATGCCGGGGGCAACAAATGGATCGGCACCGGCGGCACCAGCCCGTTCGGCTCGGGCGGCTATCACCCGGAAGGCATCCGCGTGGGCGATGCCGGGGCGCGCCAGGGCAAGGCGGCCAAGGTCTGGGAGCAACGGGAATACAAAAACCTGGATGATCAGGTTGAACTGGGCACGCGCAATATCAAGGTCGCGCTGCGCCGCCTGCGTAAATTCGCTCGCCAGGGCGCGGCGGACGAGCTGGATATCGATGGCACCATCGACCACACCGCCCGCGATGGCGGCCTGCTGAATATCCAGATGCGCCCGGAACGGCGCAATAACATCAAGCTGCTGTTGCTGTTCGATATCGGCGGTTCGATGGATTCCCACATCAAAATTTGCGAAGAACTGTTTTCGGCCTGTCGCACCGAGTTCAAGCATCTTGAGTACTACTACTTTCACAACTTCATTTATGAGTCGGTGTGGAAGAACAACCAGCGGCGCCAGGTTGAACGCATCTCGACCCAGGATTTGCTGAACAAATACGGTGCCGATTACAAAGTGATTTTTATCGGTGACGCGGCAATGGGGCCCTACGAGATCACCCATGCCGGTGGCAGCGTTGAGCACTGGAACGAAGAGCCGGGCTACAAGTGGATGCAGCGCTTTATGGAAAAGTACAAAAAGCTGATCTGGATTAACCCCTACCCCAAGGACACCTGGCACTACACGGCCTCGACGGGAATTGTGCGTGACCTGATCGAAGACCGCATGTATCCCCTGACCCTGGACGGGCTGGAAGAAGGAATGCGCTTTTTGGCGAAGTGATGGCGCTGCCTGAACTTACACGCCGCGCAAGGCGTTAAATTCAGCAAGCGCCCGATTGTTCCGGCTAAAGCTTTTCGGGAGCTACTTCCCGAACCAACCGAATTTGAGAAAACAACGGGCAAAGGCTTTGACCAGATCTGAATCTTCCCGGTCCACCTTATTGTTATTGTTCACATCAAAGTTGATGGCTTCGCCTTCACCAGTACCATCGCCGTTGGTATAAAACGAAGCCCCGTAGGCGATGGTCTCATCACGGGGGTCACCTTCGCCCTGATGAAAATGCATGCGCACTGTATCCGGGTTGCCATCGGCATCAAAATCCTCTGCGCTGATCTTCAAGTACTTGTCGAAGGGAGCATCAACGCTATACCAATTGAATAGAAGGAACATCTGTGCCAATTCAATCGCCAGGTTATCGTCCTTTCTATCGATAACGCCATCACCGTTCATATCGTCCGCGATCACCCAGTCGAGCTTTCCATCTTCGGTAATGTCGAAAGCAACGGCTCGCTTTACTCGCGTGTGCGGGGAGCTGCTGTCGTCATAAAAATCCAGATAAATCGTATCGGGTGCATTATCGTCCAGAACGTCTTGGGCATGTATTTTCAAATAGCGCATTGGCAAGGCTCCGCAGAAAGAGCTGTCACGATAGATATTTCCCCAGTGTCAATCGAGTCAACAAATAATCCGCGAAGTGTGAGAATCCTTACTTTAAGCAGACGAATCTCTTCATGTAGCGCAGATGCTGTTCATGAGCCATTTCTTGCATTACGGGCACCATACGCACAGCTTCACCTGGTAAAGACTGTGCCAGGCGCGCCATTGCCAGCGGTGTCAGAGCCCCCAGCCGCGGGTAGCCGCCAATAGTCTGGCGATCATTGAGCAGCACGATCGGCTGGCCATCGGGTGGCACCTGAATGGCACCCAGCGGTATCCCTTCAGAAATCATCGGGGCTCCCTGATAAACCAGCTCCGGCCCAAGCAAACGAATGCCCATGCGATCTGCACGACTATCGAGAGTCCACGGCAGGTTGAAGGCATCGAAGGTACTCTGCCCCGTGAAATCACCGATTTGCGCCCCAAGGATCACGTCCAGCCGCGGGTTCGCCGCAAACACAGGAACATGTTCGCGAGGTATGTCACGCAGCGCTTGAACAATGCCGTGATAACGCAGCTCGTCGCCGGCAACCAATCCGCGACCAAAACCATCCGGCCCACCGAGCTGCTCGCGGGCGACAGTCGCGCAACTGCCCAGTACTTGCGGCGCAACAAAGCCTGCGGGCGCAGCCAGATAAGCCCGGGCACCGCTCAGCGGCCGGGTAAATGCCAGGGTCTGGCCTTGCTTCAGGGCAAAACTGCGCCAGGGCTTGAGCGGTTGCCCGTCGATGGTGGCCGCCAGGTCCGCGCCCGCCAGTGCCAGAGAGCAATCGGCCTTGGCAACCACGCTCAGGCCACCCAGAGTGACTTCGATAACCGCCGCATCCGGCGAATTACCCAGCAGCCAGTTGGCCCATGCCATCGACAGCCAGTCCGCGGCACCGCCCTGGGTCACGCCCAGATGGCGCACACCAAAGCGTCCGGCGTCTTGCAGCAGGCACAACGGGGTGCTGGCCTGAATCAATAAATGGCTCATGCCAGGGCCTCCTGAGGCGTGTCATCACCGCCCAGACGGATGAATTCAGCGTGGGTAATGGGTGCAAAACGCACGGTATCGCCGGGCTGCATCAGGCTGTAGCCCTCGCGCTCGCGATCAAACAGCGCACTTGGAGTGCGGCCGATCAGGTTCCAGCCGCCGGGGGATTGCGCCGGGTAAGCAGCCGTCTGACGCTCCGCAATCCCGACGCTGCCGCTGGCAACGCGCTTGCGCGGGGTGTTCAGCCGCGGTGCGGCCAAAGACTCTTCAACCAGCCCCATAAAGGCGAAGCCCGGAGCAAAACCCAGGGCAAACACCTGGTATTCGTGTTCGCTGTGACGGCGTATGACCTCGCTCACCGAGCAGCCCGCACGCGTGGCCAGCAAGCTGAGTTCCGGGCCAACGCTCAAGTCGTACCACACCGGCAGCACATGGCACTGGCCACTGTTTCGAGTTCCCGGGCGCAAGTCGGTCAGAGCCTCGGCGATCAGCTCACGGGCCTGGGCCGGGCTTAGCACCAGCCCGTCGTAATGCACCATAAGCGTCGTGTAGGACGGCACCAGATCGATTAACTGTCCGGCAAAGCTGGCCCGTAGCCGTTCACTCGCAGCCAGCATCCACGGCATGTTGCTTTCGGCAATTTCATCGAACAGACGCAGCATCAGGCAGTCGATAGCGACCACTTCGATACGCGGCTTCATGCATGGGCCTGCTGGTCCAGAGCCTCGCGTATACGCTGCACGGCAGCGACCGAACTGGCGTTGTCGCCATGCACGCACAGGGTATTGGCGTGCAGATGCAAGGCGCTGCCATCACTGGCTACCAGGGCCTTGCCCGATGCAATGGTCAGGGCCTGCTGCACGATAACGTCTGCCTCATGGTGCACGGCACCCGGCAATTGTCGCGAGACCAACCGCCCGGCGCTGTCGTAGGCGCGGTCGGCAAAGGCTTCAAACCACAGGGTGACACCGAACTCATCGCCGATCGCCTGGGCAGCACGGTTGTCGCGAGTGGCCATCAGCATCAGCGGCAAGCTCGCATCGTAAGCCGCCACGGCCTGTATTACTGCCCGCAACTGTGCCGGGTTGGCCATCATGTCGTTGTACATCGCGCCGTGGGGTTTGACGTAACTGACCTGCGTGCCCTGAGCACAGCAAATACCGTCCAGCGCGCCGATTTGATAGTGCAACAGGTCTTGCAGCTCTTGCGCCGAATAGCTCATGGAGCGGCGGCCAAAGCCGGCCAGGTCCTGATACGCCGGGTGCGCGCCGATTTTTACGTTTTGCGCCACGGCCAGTGCCACGGTTTTGCGCATGATGCCCGGGTCGCCGGCGTGGAAGCCGCAGGCGATGTTGGCGCAATCGATAAACGGCATGACTTCGGCATCCAGGCCCATGGTCCAGATGCCGAAACTCTCACCAATGTCGCAATTCAATAACAGGCGGCTCACGATGATGCTCCTGTGGTCTTTTTATAAATTAGAGGTGAGGCATTTTTCGACAAGCACAGGTCATTCGTCCAACTAATAAAAGCCGGACACGCACATAAGAAAAATTTGATTGCTTCTGTGGGAGCGAACTTGCTCGCACCCACAGTTCAGAGGTGGGTCAGTAACTGCGCTCGCGGCGGGCAATCCGTTCGCGCTGGCGTTTGCCGCCAAGCACGACCCAGTCCACCAGCCGCACGAACCCCTCGATGATAAAGGAGAACAACAAGGCGCCCGCCATGGCCCAGCCAATAGCACTCGGCGACAGCAATACCTGGTAGGTATAGGCGTTCAGGGTTTCTTCGCGAATGGCCGGGTCAGCCGCATAGGCTACCTGCAGGGCGCGCATGTACCACGGGCCCTGCATGGCCTGGAACTGCTCATCGAGCAGGCGCTGACGGCTGAGCAAGGTACCGAGGCTGCCGGCATCACTGCGAAACACCGGGTCGTCACTGGCCTGATAATGGGCGACCAGGGCTTGCAGGTCGCCCTTGAAAAACTGGTTGGCGGTGTTCTGGAAACCCGCCAGTCCGGTTTGCGCCTCGATCAGATGAGCTTCGACGCGATTGGCGTAATCATTGATAAACCCCGGCACTTGCACACCGATCAACAGGCCCAGGGTAAACAGCACCAACCGCAGGTAGCTCAAGAACATACACGCCCTTCCTTATTCGGTTGTGCCCTGGCTGACGCATTCACCACGTCGCCACAGGCTCCATTGGCCCGGCTCGTAGCGCGTCCAGGTTTCGTTTTCAGTCAGAGGCTCGGTGGCAATCACGGTGACTACATCGTTGGGCGTGGTTTCTGCCTGAAAATCGACGATAACGTCGACATCTTTCAGGCGCGCCGGGCCAAACGGGGCTCGCCGGGTAATTTGCGCCAGCTTTGTCGAGCAATAGCAAAATAACCAGTCGCCATCACTGAGCAGGCAATTGAACACGCCTTTGCTGCGAAACTCGGCGCAGGCCTCAACCAGCACCGGCAGAATGCGTTCGACGTCAACCGGCTCCGGGAAGGCTTCGCGGACCCGGTTGAGCAGGTCACAGAACGCCGCTTCGCTGTCAGTGTCACCAACAGGGCGGTAAAAACTCGTGCTCGGAGAAAAGTCGGCCAACTGGCCGTTGTGCGCAAAACACCAGTTGCGCCCCCACAGTTCGCGAACAAACGGGTGGGTATTGGACAGGCACACCTTGCCCACGTTGGCCTGGCGGATATGGCCAATCACCACTTCGCTTTTGATCGGATAACGCTGTACCAGCAGGGCGACTTCGGAGTCGCAACTGGCGGCAGGGTCCTGGAACAGACGCAGGCCACGGCCTTCATAGAAGGCAATGCCCCAGCCATCGCGATGCGGGCCAGTACGCCCGCCGCGCTGCATCAAGCCGGTAAAGCTGAACACAATATCAGTCGGGACGTTGGCGCTCATGCCCAATAATTCACACACGCTCGCACTCTCGCATTCGGGCTGGACGAAACAACATTACAACCGCGGCTCGACCCGGGATGGGCCCGATGCACGCGGCGCACTCTTTGGCGCGTAACGATCATCACCGGCCGAGCCAAACGGCTGGTCGTCTTCAGGATCAAGACTACGCGCCTTGGCGACCGCGTCTGCTTGCGCCTTGCGAGCCTTGCCGGCACGCTCGATCGGCCAGCGGATCAGCACAAATACGGCATAAACGCAGAGCGCAATAATGGCGTACATCAGCAGGTCAGAGACCGCGCGCCAGGCGTTGTCGCCCACTTTGAAGGCCAGATCCAGCGCGGCAATCGCCACTGCCGGAGCAAATTTCTCTTTGACCGGGTCAATAATAGTGGGGCTAAACAGCAACACGGCCATCAATACACGCAGCGGTTCACGCAACCAGCGCCACATGAAGCGGGTCAGGCGGCACCACACGAGCAGGCAGCCCAAGGCAGCAAAGGCGTAAAGGCCCCAGGCGATCAGATAGTCGTTCTCGGTCATGGTATCCATGGTCGGCAGGCAATGAGACGCTATGATAACGACTTTTAGGCAGTGCGGCTGCAACGCCGTCAGCGTCACTTCTTTTTAATGCAGATTTCAGAGCACACTCAATGACCGAATCAGCCTACCCAAACAGCGCACCTATCGCACACAAGACTGAGGGTTCAGACCCTTACTCGTGGCTGCAAAACCGCGACAGTGATGAGGTTTTGGACTACCTGAAAGCCGAAAACAGCTATCAGGAGGCACAGCTCGCCGACCAGGCCGCATTGCGTGAGACGCTGTTTCAAGAGATCAAGGGGCGGATTCGCGAAACTGATCTGTCGCTGCCCTCCCCTTGGGGCCCGTATCTGTATTACACGCGCACCAACGCCGGCGATGAATACGCCCGCCACTACCGTTGCCCGCGCCCGGCCGATGACAGCCAGCAGGTGGACGAGAACGCCGAACATTTGTTGCTGGACCCCAATGCATTGGCCGATGGTGGCTTTATTTCTCTGGGGGCGTTCAGCATCAGCCCAGATCACCAGCGCCTGGCCTACAGCCTGGATACCAGCGGCGAAGAAACCTACCGCCTGTTTGTCAAAGAGCTGGGCAGCGGCACGGTCACCGAGCTGCCGTTTGAAGACTGCGATGGAAGCATGACCTGGGCGAATGACAGCCAGACCCTGTTTTTCGCCGGGCTGGACGACACCCATCGTCCGCACAAGTTATTTCGCCACACCCTCGGCGAAACAGCTGCCCATGAAGTCTTCCATGAAGCGGACGGGCGGTTTTTCCTGCACTGCTACCGCTCAAGCTCCGAGCAACAACTGATTTTGTTGCTTAACAGTAAAACCACCAGCGAAACCTGGGTACTGGACGCCAACCAGCCGCGCCAACCCTTCAGCTGTCTGGCACCACGGGTTGAAAACCACGACTACAGCGTCGATCACGGTCTGTTTGAAGGCCAGTGGGCGTGGTTTATCCGCACCAATCAGGATGGCATCAACTTTGCCCTGTATTACGCCTTCGGCGAGGTGCCGTCACGCAATGACTGGCAGCCACTGATCGCCCATAGCGACAGCGTGATGCTGGAAGGCATGACCCTCAACGCCCAAGCCTTGTGCCTGAGTCTGCGCGAGGGCGGCTTGCCCATTATCGAAATCCGTCCTGAAGGCCTGGCGCCATATCGCGTGCAACTGCCGGACGCGGCCTACAGCCTGTATGTGCAAGACAGCCTGGAATTTGACAGCAAGCACATTCGCCTGCGCTACGAGGCGCTGAATCGTCCGGCGCAAGTACGCCAACTGACACTGAGCACCGGCAAACAAAGCGTGCTGAAGGAAACTCCGGTATTGGGGGCGTTCAATGCCGATGACTACGTCAGCCATCGCCTGTGGGCTACCGCACCTGACGGCACTCAGGTGCCGATCAGCCTGGTGGTCAAACGCGACGTGCTGGGCAAGCCCGTGCCGCTCTACCTGTATGGCTACGGCGCTTATGGTGAATGCCTCGATCCGTGGTTTTCCCATGCCCGCCTGAGCCTGCTCGACCGCGGTGTGGCATTTGCCATTGCCCATGTGCGCGGCGGTGGCGAGCTGGGTGAAGCCTGGTATCGCGCCGGCAAGCAGGAACACAAACACAACACCTTCAGCGACTTTATCGCCTGTGCCGAACACCTTATCGACCAAGGGCTGACCCGCAGCGAACAGTTGGTCATCAGTGGTGGCAGCGCGGGCGGCCTGCTGATTGGCGCGGTCCTCAACCAGCGGCCAGAGCTGTTCAAGGCAGCCATTGCCGAAGTGCCGTTTGTGGATGTGCTCAACACCATGCTCGACCCGGACTTGCCCTTGACCGTTACCGAATACGACGAGTGGGGCAACCCGCAAGAGCCGCAGGTGTATGAACGCATCAAGGCCTACGCGCCGTACGAAAACGTCACTGCCCAGGCCTACCCGGCGATGCTGGTGATTGCCGGCTACAACGACAGTCGCGTGCAATATTGGGAAGCGGCCAAATGGGTGGCCAAACTGCGCGCCAGCAAAACTGACAACAACCTGCTGCTGCTCAAGACCGAGCTGGAGGCGGGCCATGGCGGCATGAGCGGGCGCTATCAGGGTTTGCGCGACGTGGCGCTGGAGTACGCATTTGTGTTCAAGGTACTGGAGATTCAGTAACGTCCGACCACCCGCCTGCGGCCCTGTAGTCGCTGACGAGCGGAGCGAGGCTGCGATAAGGTCTGAAGGTCGCAAGCCCAACGCAGCCTCGCTCCGCTCGTCAGCGATTACAGAGCCACGGGCCTCAATCCTGGGCTGGCCTGGCTTTTACGTCCTTGATTTCAAGCCCCGGCAGCGGCTGATCCTTGGGCGGCTGCGGCAAGTCGATCGGTGGCAGTGGTATCAGGCTGCTGCCGGCCACAGGCTTGGGCACGGCGCGCGGGGTGATTTGCGGGTACGGGGTTGGCGTGGCGGTGCCCGGCGAACCCGGTGCGGGCGTCACGGGGGTACTCGGGACTGTAGTTAATTCCGCTGCCTGGGCTGCACTTATCAAGAGCGCGTACCCTGCAATGGCCGTTAGAATAGTGCGTTTCATCAATCACTCCGTTGCCAGACCGGCTTGTCTGCCCTCAGGCTACTCGTAACCTGCGGTTTTTGCCCCCTTCAATGAGATTTCCATGAAACGTTTTGTTTTGCTCGACACCACCCCGATCCCCGAAAACGGCGGTGCCTTGTGCCTGTTCGAGTATGGCGAAGACTTCGTGATCAAGATTCAGGGCGGCGATGGCGGCCAGCTGATGAACACCCGCATGCACGGTTCCGAAGACGCGCTGGCAGAAATCCCCTGCCGCAAAGTCGCCGGTCGCCCGCAATCGCGGGTACTGATCGGCGGCCTGGGCATGGGCTTTACCCTGGCCTCGGCGCTCAAGCACCTGGGCAAAACGGCTGAAGTAGTAGTTGCCGAGCTGGTACCCGGCGTTGTGGAATGGAACCGCGGCCCGCTGGGCGAAAAATCAGGCAATCCATTGCAAGACCCGCGCACCGTGATTCGCTTGGAAGACGTGGCCAAGGTGCTGCAAGCCGAACCCAACGGCTTTGACGCAATCATGCTCGACGTCGACAACGGCCCCGAAGGCCTGACCCAAAAAGCCAATAGCTGGCTGTATTCGGCCGGCGGCCTGAGTGTCTGCGCCAAGGCCTTACGCCCCAAAGGCGTACTGGCGGTATGGTCTGCCAGCGCCGACAAACAGTTTTCGGACAAACTGCGCAAAGCCGGTTTCAAGGCTGAAGAAGTCCAGGTGTTTGCCCACGGCAACAAGGGCACCCGACACACCATCTGGATTGCAGAAAAAATCAAAGGCTGATCAACAGCTAAACTTAACGACATAACCGTCATTAGTCTTACAAGGTGAACCCATGAGTTCGGCGAATCCACCCTCCAACACCGCCAAGCTGGACCGTATCCTGGCCGATGCCCAGCGTGACCGCGAAATGGGCTACCGCGACAAGGCCCTGAAAATGTACCCCCACGTGTGCGGCCGCTGCGCCCGTGAATTTGCCGGCAAGCGCCTGAGCGAGCTGACCGTTCACCACCGCGACCACAACCACGACAACAACCCGCAGGACGGCTCCAACTGGGAGCTGTTGTGCCTGTACTGCCACGACAACGAACACTCGCGCTATACCGACCAGCAGTACTTCTCGGACAGCTCCACCAGCAGCCCGAAAATCGCCAAGGCCACCCACAACCCGTTCGCCGCACTGGCCGGGCTGATGAAGAAAGACGAGTAGCCTTGTGCTGTAGTCGCTGGCGCAGGCTGCGAATGGTTGCGGAGCAACCCGTTTCTTGGAGCCCCCACAGATCCCTTCGCAGCCTGCGGCAGCGACTACAGATAGCAGCCCACCCTGTACCAATGCCGTATACTCGCGTCTTTTTTCGCAAGGGCTCGGGCACGTGGCAAACAAACGGTACAGCTGCATTGGTTTGTATAACCCCAAATCACCGGAAAACGTCGGCTCGGTGATGCGTGCGGCTGGTTGCTACAACGTGGCGTCAGTGTTTTACACTGGCAAGCGCTATGAACGCGCCCGCGACTTCATCACCGATACCAAGAAGGTCCATCAGGACATCCCGTTGATCGGTATCGACGATCTGAAAAAAATCATCCCGCTGGGCTGCATTCCCGTCGCCGTAGAAATGGTCGAGGGCGCACGCCCTTTGCCCGAGTACACCCACCCCGACAGGGCAATTTATATCTTTGGCCCGGAAGACGGATCGCTGGGCAAGGATGTACTCGAATGGTGTGAGGACGTGATCTACATCCCCACCACCGGCTGCATGAACCTGGCAGCAACAGTCAACGTGGTGCTCTACGACCGCTTGGCCAAGGGCAACAATACCCGTTCCGGACCCAAGTTCGGCTAGGTCAGACCTTGCCTCTGTTCTGCTGGCTGGCACTCCAGTCCACCAGCAGGCTGTAGGCGATGGCGAGCAAGGTGGGGCCAATAAACAGGCCGATAAAGCCAAAAGCGATCAACCCGCCGAATACGCCCAGCAGCACGATCACCAGTGGCAGGTTACCGCCCCGGCTGATCAGGTAAGGCTTGAGCACGTTATCGACACCGCTGATGATCAGCGTGCCCCATATACCGAGAAAGATCGCCATCCCGTAGTCACCCTTCCAGGCCAGCCAGGCTGTGGCCGGCACCCAGATCAGCGGCGGCCCCATCGGGATCAGGCTGAGCAGGAACGTGGCCAGCCCCAACACCAGCGCCCCCGGCACACCGGCAATCAGAAAGCCGATCAGCGCCAGTAATGCCTGCGCCGCTGCGGTGCCAATCACACCGTTGACCACGCGCTGTACCGTGCCCGCCACCAGCTCCTGATAATAATCCGCGCGCTCACCGATCAGGCGCTCCAGCAGCCCGTGAACAAAACTCGCCAGCCGCGGCCCGTCACGATAGAAAAAGAACACAAAGACAATGCTCAGCGTCAGTTCCAGAATACCGCTGCCGATCTGCGCACTGCGCGCCAGCAGCCAGTTGCCGACCTGGCCCAGGTAAGGCTTGATGGCCACCAGCATGGCAGCGCCCTGCTCGTCGATAGTGTTCCAGATACCCACCAGACGCTCCCCCACCAGCGGCAGACCGGCCAGCCAGGCCGGAGCCTCGGGCAACCCCTCAAGCTGTACATCCTTGACGAAGGTAGTGGCATCGCGCACATGATCTGCCAGGTTCAACCCCAGCCACACCAGCGGCCCGGCCACCAGCAGCATCCAGCCCAGGGTCAGGATGCTGGCAGCGAGCGACTCGCGACCGCCGAGCAAACGTGTCAGCAAACGCATCAGGGGCCAACTGGCAAATGCCAGCACCGCGCCCCAGAACAAGGCCGACCAGAAAGGGGCCATCACCCACAGGCTGGCACCGAACAACACCAGGAGCAAAATCTGCACCAGCAGGCGATCGTTATTGAGCATGTGTGTTCCACAGAAAATTCAGAAATCAAAGAAGGACGACGACTACGCAGAGTGTAGTCGTCGTTTGCACAGGTTTAACGCAACAGTTCGATGCGCAACCCTTTGGCCTGGCCGTCACCCAGTTCCAGGCGCGATGCCCGTACACCGTTAGCGATCAGCGCATCGCGCCAGGCGCCAGCCTTGGCCCCGGTCAAACTGACCCTGGAGGTCGCGTCAAGGTTCAGCGCCCGGGAAATCAATGGCAGCCACTGTGCGTCCGGCTCACCTACAAGCTTGGGGAAATCCAGCTCGCCCGTGCTTTTGAGCTGGCGTTGCAGGGTGGCCGGGGTTGGCAATAGTTCACCCAGGTCGGCGCTCGCCTGCATCTGTTCAACCTGCAGGTAGGCTTTGCGATTGCCCCGATTGATCCCATACAGGGCAACCAGCTGGTTCTGGTCCGGGGCGGCACGGCGCAGCAACAAGTACGACTGCTGTTCGTCGGAGCCTACCAGCTTGGAGTTGCCGAACACTTCATTGGCCCACAGGCTGCTTTCGCCGCAGTCACGGGCCTGGCACCAGAACAGCAGCTCGGCACCCTGTTTCTGCAGGGCCTCACGGGCTGCGGTAAAGGCTTCGGTGGCCGAATGTTCGGCAGGCAACTCATAGGTGACAGCCGTGGTCTGGCCACGGGCAGTAACCTGCCCCTCAAATCGCAAGCGGCCGCTGATCTTGCGGATCGAGCCCATCGGGTAGATACGTTCAACATCAGGCCGCACGCTGTAATCGACAATCTGCGCGTCGGCAAGGCGCGGTACATCCGGCAAATCACTGCTGCCAGGCACATCGCTGGCCCAGAGTAACGGGCTCAGACAGCCCAGGCCCAGAGCCAGGATAAATCGGCTGGGTATATTCATCGGCGTACTTCACCGGGTGATGACGTGTGGCTCAGCATCCTCACGATAGAGACCGGGTGGCCTTTCGGGGTCGCAGCGGTGTAGAGATCTATCATGGTTGTCTCCCATTTCAACCCGCCAAGCCTCGACAGTTGGTAGCCGCAAGTCAAGGAACAGCGAAGAACCGATTGAAACAGTCTGCAACAAGGATTGCTCCCGCCTCGTCATTCAGGTGCAAATGATGGCCACCTGGCAACCGTTCCAGGTTGAAGGGTAGCCGATCCAGCAGCTCGGGGTGGCTTGCCAGCATGCCCTGCTCCGCCACCACCAGCGTCGTCGGGCAACTCACCCGGTGAACAAAGGCCATCGCCTGCTCATCACTCAGGCGCAAGGGCGATGGCAAGGTCAGCCGACTGTCGCTGCGCCAGCTGTAGCCTCCGGGCACCGGCATCAGGCCGCGCTGGGCAAGCAGTTCGGCGGCCTCGCGGCTGACCGCGACCAGACCTTTCATCCGCGCTTCGACAGCCCGGTCGAGTGTCGGATGCACCGACTTGCGCTTGTGCTCAAGATCCAGTTGCGCCTGCAGGGCCTGGCCCATGCGCTCGGCCGCATCACCATCGGGGCCGCTGCGCGCGACAATGCCATCAATCAAAGCCATACGCGTCACGCGCTCCGGGAACGACCCGGCAATGACCACTGACACAATTGCCCCCAACGAGTGACCGAGCAGGGCAAAGCGCTGCCAACCCAGTTGCTCGGCCACGCGCAGCACATCAAAGGCGTAGTCGGCCAATGCGTACCCGGCCCCGCGCGGGCGGTGATCGGAATGGCCATGCCCGGCAAAATCCAGGGCCACGATACGCAAGCCCGCAAGCTTTGGCGCCAGCCTGGCGAAGCTGTTGGCGTTATCCAGCCAGCCATGCAGGGCGATCACGGGCAGACCGTCCTCGGGACCGAACAGATGAGCAGCCAGTTCAATATGCGGCAGGCTCAGACGAATTTCTTCAACCACAGGGCTCATGCAAAATGCTCGTTAAAGGCCGGGATGACGCAGTTCCCAGCGGGCAAAAATCTGTTTCAGCAGGCTGGCGGTATCCTGCGGCTGTTCGAGCGGGAACATGTGCCCGCCCGGCACACTCAGTGCCTCACCGTTGGGCATGCGCGCAACCGCCCTGGCATGATGGTTCATGACCACGCGGCTGTCGCGCCCACGCACCACGGTCAGCGGCACCTGCAATTTGAAAGCATGCCCGGGACTGGTATGCGGCACGCTGCGATAGATATCGATTTCGGTGGCCGGGTCGAAACTCAAGCGCAAGCGCTCATTCACAGGCTGCAAACCGTGCTCCAGATAGGCCTCGAAGCAATCGGGGTCAAAGCTGCGAAACAGTGATTTACCGGCAAAGTAGGCACGTGCAGCTTCACGGTCGGCAAACTCTTCCCGGCGCCCTAACGTGCGACCGGCCGGAGTCAACCGGTCAATCAGGCCAAACCGTTTGGCCGCACGGATCACCCACTGATCCGCACGCGTCAGCACCGGCGAGTCCAGCATGACCACGCCGCGATACAGTTGCGGGCAGCGGATCGCTGCATGCAGGTGCAACATGCCGCCCAGGGAGTGCCCCACGCCCAGCACGGGTTCGGCTTGCTGCTGCAGGTGATGGATCAGTTCATCGACCAGGTTGTGCCAGTTATTGTCCACCGGGTAACGCGGGTCATGCCCGTGCTGTGACAAGTGGGTCACATGAAAATCCGGCGCCAGGGCACTGAACAACTTACCGTACGTGGCCGAAGGGAAGCCGTTGGCATGGGCGAAAAAAATCTGCCGAGACATACAAGGCGTCCAGAAATAGGAAATATGCCTTATTGTCTGCAGGAAGATTCCCCATATCAATGACCGTATGCGCCATGAGTGACGACACTACGGCCATTATCTGACCATTTGATCACCGCACTGGCGGTGTTTCACCCAGAGGCACAACGGCGATGGTCAGGCGGGATATGCAGTTGATTTTGCCGCTGTCATCGCTCAGGCGGATATCCCACACATGGGTGGTGCGACCGATATGAACCGGGCGTGCCACTGCACTCACCCGGCCGCTGCGTACACCACGCAAGTGATTGGCGTTGACCTCAAGGCCCACGCAATAGAATTTTTGCGTATCGATGCACATGAAGCTGGCCATCGAGCCCAGTGTTTCCGCCAGCACCACCGACGCACCGCCATGCAGCAAGCCGAAGGGCTGGTGGGTACGATGGTCCACTACCATGCTTGCGGTGATGGAGTTGTCGTCAAAAGCATCGAACGTGATGTCCAGCACATCGCAAATGGTGTTTTTGCGCATTTCATTGAGGCGTGCCAGATCTGGGTGGGTCGTCCACAAGCTCATGTGGTCATTCCTTGGTCAGTGAATGTGGGTGGCTGAGCCATTGGCCTTCAACCTTGAGATTAAAAAGCCAGTAACTCGCCCCCAACTATCTTTCACTACACCCGGACTGTGCAACGGGCGTAATGGTCAGGGGTGATGTGCATTGAGCAATGTCATGCTGCCCGCCAGCGGCCACTCACCTTCAAGCTCCACCAGACTGGCCGTATGCATGGGCTGCGGTTGACGCATGTGACCGTGCAGCAACAGGCTGATCAAGTCGCCCACAAACGGCTGATGGCTGACCAACAGCACATTGCCGCTGTCCGGCAATTGGCTGAGCGCATACTTGGGTTCACTCTCGGGCGTCAGCCACGGAACGGTGATCGGCGGGGATGAAAAGCCCAGGGCCTGGCAAACCAGCGCGGCAGTTTGCTGGGCGCGCACATAAGGGCTGACCAGGATGCAGTCCAGCGGCTGGCCGATCAAATACGCAGCGCTACGCAGCACCTGCTCACGTCCGTGGGCAGTCAGTTCACGCTCGGCATCACGGCGGGCATGGGGCTCGGCTTCGCCATGACGCAGAATCCATATTTTCATGGCTTGGTCTCTTCGCCCTTGGCGCCTGGCGTGTAGGGCGCTTCGCCTTCAGGTGCCCGAGGCGTTGGCCAGTCGGCAAACGGCCAGGGCTTTTGTTCAGTGTGGAAACTGCCGAAACGACCGATCTGCGCCAGGTAAAGGCTCAGGCTGTCACCAAAGTTCATCAAGCCGCCATTGGGCGCCCCGTAAACCAGACGGTAAATCAACTGCACCAGCACCAGCCCGCCCAGCACCAGTTGCGCGACCTGCCAGACCAGCAGGAAAACCAGCATCCACAGCACGCGCAAAACAAGCGACTCGTACTTGGGTGCGTTTTTAGTGTCGTTCATGTGCTGCTCCTGTGGTGCTCAGTTAAAACCGCTGGTGGAGATAAAGTCGACATCGGTCTTGGGCTCGCCGCGCATCAATTGCCCGATCACCTGCTCCAGGGTGTAGCCCTCGAACAGGATCGCGTGCAAGCCGGCAACCAATGGCATGTAAACGTTCAGTTCCTGCGCCTTGGCCTTGAGTACCTTGAGCGTATTCACGCCTTCGGCCACTTCACCCAGCCGGGTGACCGCATCTTCGAGGCTCAACCCCTGGCCCAGCGCAAAGCCGACCTGATAGTTGCGGCTTTTGGGCGATGAGCAGGTAACGATCAAGTCGCCTACCCCTGCCAGTCCGAGAAAGGTCATGGGGTTGGCACCCTGGCTGACGGCAAAGCGGGTCATTTCTGCCAGGGCCCGGGTAATCAGCATGCTCTTGGTGTTCTCGCCCATGCCCAGCGCCACGGCCATGCCGGCGATGATCGCGTAGACGTTTTTCAGGGCCCCGCCCAGCTCAACCCCGAAGCGGTCGGCACTGGCGTAGACACGGAACGTGCGGCCATGCAACGCCGCCTGCACGCGGCTGCAAAGCTCTTCGTCGGCGCTGGCGACCACCGTGGCGGTCAGCGCATGTTCGGCCACTTCGCGGGCAAGGTTGGGCCCGGACAGCACACCGATACGCGCCTGCGGGGCGATTTCCTCAAGGATTTCGCTCATCAGCTTGAAACTGTGGGCCTCAATGCCTTTGGTCAGGCTCACCAGCATCTTGCCGCTCAGGCGCCCGGCATGCTCCGCCAGCACGCTGCGCAAGGCGCTGGATGGCAAGGCCACAAAGCACAATTGGCAGGCATCGAGCGTCGCCTGCAGATCAGTGACCGGCTCGACCCCGGGATGAATCTTGATACCTTTAAGGTAACGAGGGTTTTCACGATTGAGGCGAATGGCCTCGGCTTGCTCGGGGTCGCGCATCCACTGATGCACTCGATGACCGTTTTCTGCCAGCAAGTTGGCCACGGCGGTGCCAAAGCTTCCGCCTCCCAAGACCGCAATAGCGTGCTGTTCAGTCATATGCAATCCCGTTATCCATCTAGCAGTGGCAATACCGGCATTATACGGAGCGCATCCCCCGCGACCAGCCCCACAGCATATAGATGGCCATGACTGAAAAAGAACATGACCTCGGTTACCATGCCGCTCTGGTACTCACACCCAAGAGGCAGCATTGCTGCACTTCAAATGAACAACTGCAGGTCAAGGATGACAATGGACAGGGGAGATGGACTGACGCACTGGCGCCTTGCTGAGGGAGCCGCGTTGCCATGATGACTCGCAGCCGGTGGGACATCCACACCCGCACGCAGATGATGAGCCTGGGCCCGGCCTTGCTGTTGACGCTGTTGCTGATCAGCTTTTTTACCTTCGTACGCATTCAGGATTTGCGCCAGGAACTCAAGCACACCGGCCAGTTGATCGCCAATCAGTTGGCCCCCGCCACCGAGTACGGAATCGTGACGGGTAACGGCGATGTGCTAGAAACCCTGATCAATGCCTCGCTGAACATCCCCCATGTTCAATTCGTACAGGTGCAGAACCGTGCCAACGATATCCTGGCCCACGCCGAGCACCCGACCACCGATACGGACAAAGGCTCGCAGGTTGAAGTGTTCCAGGCGCCGGTCAGGTTGCAAAAAAGCCCTTCCGGGGATTATTTGTTGCTCAGTAGCAATAAGCAGCCACCAGCACTCACCGAAGACTATCTGGGCCGGGTGCTGGTCGGCATGTCCGGAGAAGCGTTCAGCACCCGCCAACAGGAAATCCTGCTCAAGGCCGTCATTCTTGCCTTGTTTGCCCTGGGCTTCACTTATCTGCTGGCCAGGCGCCTGGCGTCCAACCTGTCCAGACCCATCAGCGACATGAGCAAGGCGGTCAAGGCCATCCAGCACGGCGATTTTAAAACGCCCCTGCCCGTGGTCGACGATGGCGAACTGGGCACCCTTGCCCAACACATCAACAACCTGGCCACCGGCCTGGAACAAGCCAGCCGCGAGCAACAATCAGCCATTGCCCAACTGATCCAGACCCGCGAAGAGGCCGAGCGTGCCAACCGCGCGAAAACCGACTTTCTGGCCATGATGAGCCATGAACTGCGCACGCCCATGAATGGTGTACTGGGCATGCTGCAGCTACTGGAAACCACGCAGATGACCGAGGAACAGGCCGAATATGCCGCCCTGGCGTCGGAATCCACCGAGCACCTGCTCAAGGTCATCAACGACATCCTCGACTTCTCGCGCATCGAGCGTTCCGCACTGGAGCTGGAGCATATCCCTTTCAACCTCGCCGAACTGGTCAGCAATTGCGCCCAGGCATTCCAGCACAGCGCCGTGCAACGAGGCTTGCAACTGCATCTGACAATCCCCGAGGGCATGCAGGACTTGCATGTGCTGGGCGACCCGACCCGCATCAGGCAGATCCTGGTCAATCTGATCGGCAACGCCCTGAAATTCACTGAGCGCGGCCAGGTCAGTATCGAACCGCACTGGCAACAACTGGACCACGAACTGATCTGGTTTACCTGCGCCGTGCGCGACAGCGGCATAGGCATCAACAACGAAAAACTCGACGCCATGTTCACTGCCTTCCAGCAGGCCGACAGTTCGATTTCCCGACGTTATGGCGGTACCGGCCTGGGTCTGCCCATCGCCCGCACACTGGCGGAGCGCATGGGCGGTACGTTGCACGGCAAGAGTGAAGAGGCGCAGGGTTCGGTCTTTACCCTGGAGATCCCCCTGGAACTGCACCAACCCGTCACGCTCAGCCAGAGGCCGCTGCTGGAGCCCGAAGCCAGCTGTGCGCCCGGGCGCAAAGTGCTGCTGGTGGAAGACAATCAGGTCAACCAGACCGTCATCGAGGCCATGCTGAGCAGCCTGGGGTATGAAGTGACGATGGTCAGTGACGGTGCACAGGCCATTCACTTTGCCAACACGGAGCGCTTCGCCGCGATCTTGATGGACTGCCGGCTGCCGATCATCAACGGCTATGAAGCCACCCGGCAAATCCGCCAGTTGCCCGGTTGCCGGGCCCTGCCCATCATTGCCCTGACCGCCAACGCCCTGCAGGGCGACCGGGAGACCTGCCTGCAGGCCGGAATGAACGATTATCTGGCAAAGCCGTTCAAACGCGCGGATCTGGAACAAATTCTGCTGCGCTGGGTCCAGTAACTTATGGCTAAAAGGCCACCTGCGACTGGCGTAAAAGACAAAAGTGCGGCAGTCTTAGGCACCCGAATGGGCCACTGAACCGGCCCGATTTAAATTTTCAGTGCACAAGTGTACATTCTTGTCCTTTGCGCTGTGACTTTCACTACAACGCAATAGTCTATGTGTAGGCTGGCGAACTGAAACACCTGTGTTTCAGTTGGTCGGGAAGATTTGCCCCACCCGCCGCATGGGATTATTGAGGAGCTCGCATGACCAAACAAAACGCCTTTACTCGGGAAGATCTGCTGCGCTGTAGCCGCGGCGAACTGTTCGGCCCGGGTAACGCGCAACTGCCCGCCCCTAACATGCTGATGGTGGATCGCATCACCCATATCAGTGAAGAGGGTGGCAAGTACGGCAAAGGTGAATTGGTCGCCGAGCTGGATATCACCCCGGACCTGTGGTTCTTCGCCTGCCATTTCGAAGGTGATCCGGTAATGCCAGGTTGCCTGGGCCTTGACGCCATGTGGCAGCTGGTCGGCTTCTACTTGGGCTGGCAGGGTCTGCCGGGCCGCGGTCGCGCCCTGGGTTCGGGCGAAGTGAAGTTCTTTGGCCAGGTCTTGCCGACCGCCAAAAAAGTCACTTACAACATTCAAATCAAGCGCGTCCTCAAGGGCAAGCTGAACCTGGCCATTGCCGATGGTTCGGTCACTGTCGACGGTCGCGAGATTTATACTGCCGAAGGCCTTCGGGTCGGCGTATTCACTTCCACTGACAACTTTTAAGGGTTATCCGCATGCGCCGCGTCGTTATCACTGGTCTGGGCATCGTTTCGTGCCTGGGCAATGACAAAGAGACCGTCTCCGCTAACCTGCGTGCAAGTCGCCCTGGCATCCGATTCAACCCGGAATATGCCGAAATGGGTCTGCGTAGCCAGGTTTCCGGCTCCATTGACCTGCCTCTCGAAGAGCTGATCGATCGCAAGATCTATCGCTTCGTCGGCCACGCAGCGGCTTACGCCTACCTGGCCATGAAAGACGCCATCACTGATTCGGGCCTGACCGAGGAGCAAGTCTCCAACCCGCGTACCGGCCTGATCGCCGGCTCCGGCGGCGCGTCGACCCTGAACCAGATGGAAGCGCTGGATATCCTGCGTGAAAAAGGCGTCAAGCGTGTTGGCCCGTACCGCGTTACGCGGACTATGGGTAGCACCGTTTCTGCCTGCCTGGCCACTCCCTTCAAGATCAAGGGTGTGAACTACTCGATCTCCTCTGCCTGCGCCACCAGTGCTCACTGCATCGGTACTGCCGTCGAGCAGATCCAGCTGGGCAAGCAGGACATCGTCTTTGCCGGCGGCGGCGAAGAAGAACACTGGAGCCAGTCGTTCCTGTTCGACGCCATGGGCGCCCTGTCCACTCAATACAACGACACGCCTGAAAAAGCGTCCCGTGCCTACGACAAAAACCGTGATGGCTTCGTCATCGCTGGCGGCGGCGGCATGGTTGTTGTTGAAGAACTGGAACACGCCCTGGCCCGTGGCGCCAAGATCTACGCCGAAATCGTCGGCTACGGCGCGACCTCTGACGGCTATGACATGGTTGCACCAAGCGGTGAAGGCGCCATCCGCTGCATGCAGATGGCAATGTCCACCGTTGACGGCCCGATCGACTACCTGAACACCCATGGCACCTCTACTCCGGTAGGCGATGCCAAGGAAATGGAAGGTGTGCGTGCGGTATTCGGCGACAAGGCCCCAGCCATCAGCTCGACCAAAAGCCTGTCGGGTCACTCCCTGGGCGCCGCAGGCGTTCACGAAGCGATCTACTGCCTGCTGATGATGGAAGGCAATTTCATCGCTGGCTCGGCTAACATCGAAGAGATCGATCCGGTCGTTGCTGACATGCCGATCCTGACCAAAACCCGCGAGAACGTCACGCTCAACAACGTGATGAGCAACAGCTTCGGCTTCGGTGGCACCAACGCCACTCTGGTCCTCAAGCGCTGGACTGGCAAATAAGCCACCCGCTCGCGACATGAAAAATGCCCCGACTGGTTCGGGGCATTTTTTTGCCTGAGGGAACGTACAAGCTCCAGCATGCTCTATAAAGATCAGGATGTTTAATCACTCCACGCTGAGGTTTGCCATGACTGTTACCGTTAATACCGTGTCACACGAAGGTTTTCGTCACAGCATCAAGATCGACGATTACGAAGTGTTCACCGATCTGCCCAAAACAATGGGCGGCGAAGGCAGCGCGCCTACCCCCCATGACTATTTCGATGCCGCCCTGGGTGCCTGCAAGGCGCTGACCCTGAAACTCTACGCGCAAAAGAAAGAAATCCCCCTCACCGGCGTAACGGTTGAGGTCAAGCACGACGCCAGCGAAGAGCAAAAGGGCAAGTACGCCCTGCACGTCAAACTGACCCTTAAAGGCGTATTGACCGATGCCCAGCGCGACGAACTGCACAATGTGGCAGACAAATGCCCCGTGCATAAACTGATGACCACCGCCGAGGTCACCATCGAGACCCACCTGTCTGAAGGCGCTTTCAGCCAATAACGGTCTGCAGTCTGGAGCAGCGCCGGGTTATGCTCGGCGCTCCTCCATTGCAGGGCCAGCACCATGCGCACACTGACTGTGATCCGACCTCGGGCCGAGGACGTAGAAGGCCAACCGATTTTGCGCCCCCTGCCCTCGGCAAAATGCCGCAGCGTGGGGCCATTTGTGTTTTTCGACCACATGCTGCTGACGCAATATCCACCCGGCAGCGGGATGAATATCCGACAGCATCCGCATATCGGTCTGTCTACGCTGACATACTTGTTTGAAGGCCATATTCAACACAAAGACAGCCTGGGATCTGACCAACTGGTGGGGCCCGGTGATGTCAGCTGGATGACAGCCGGTGCAGCCATTGCCCACATTGAACGCACACCCACCCAGTTGCTGGGACAAGGTTCGGCATTACACGGGCTGCAAGTGTGGCTGGCCTCGCCCAAGGCCCATGAACAAGGTGCGGGCCATTACAGCCATCATCCCGCCCACACCCTGCCGGTCAGCGACAACCTCGGCGTACAGATCCGCCTGATAGCCGGGACAGGCTTTTGCCTGACATCACCGGTGCCGGTGCTCACGCCTACCCTGTATGCCGACGTGCACATGCAAACGGCCACCACGCTGCTGGTCCCGACTGACCACCCGGAGCGCGCGCTGTATGTACTGGAAGGTGACGTGCAACTGGATGGCCTGGCCCTGGAGCCCCACAGCCTTGTGGTGCTGGAAGCAGGCGAAGAGGTGACGCTGAGCGCAGACAGTGACTGCCACCTGGTGCTGATCGGAGGAGCACCGCTGGATGGCCCGCGACGCATGAACTGGAACTTCGTCGCCAGCGACCCGGCCCTGATCGAACAGGCCAGAGCTCGCTGGGCGGCAGGCGACTGGCCGACCGTTCCCGGAGAAATCGGCCGGATCGAACTGCCTTGAAACCCGAGCCTTACAAAACCATCGCTGCTACCCAGCCAAAGGCCAGCAGTGGCAGGTTGTAATGCAGGAATGTGGGCACCACGGTGTCCCAGATGTGGTGATGCTGACCGTCAATGTTCAGACCGGAGGTCGGGCCCAGGGTAGAGTCCGACGCTGGCGAACCGGCATCGCCCAGAGCGCCTGCCGTACCGACGATACAAACGATGGCCATGGGGCTGAAGCCCAGTTGCACACACAGCGGCACAAAAATCGCCGCCAGGATCGGCACCGTCGAAAACGACGAACCGATGCCCATGGTCACCAGCAAACCCACCAGCAACATCAGTAGCGCGCCTACCCCCTTGCTGTGGTTGATCCAGCCGGCAGAGGCCTCTACCAGCGACTTGACCTCGCCTGTGGCCTTCAGGACCTCGGCAAAACCCGAAGCCGCGATCATGATGAAACCGATCATGGCCATCATTTTCATGCCTTCGGTAAACAGGTCGTCAGTTTCGCGCCAACGGACGATCCCCGACGCCGAAAAAATCAGAAAGCCTGCCAGTGCACCGATGATCATGGAACCCAGCCACAGCTGAATGATAAACGCCGCGGCAATGGCCACACCGGCCACGAGCAGGGTGCGCGGGTTATAGCTGATGGCAACCTGCTCGACCTGCTCGATCTTGCCCAGGTCATACTCGCGCTTTTTCCGATAGCTGATAAATACTGCCACCAGCAAGCCGAACAACATCCCCAAAGCCGGGATTGCCATCGCGTGGGTCACGTTGACAGCGCTGATATCCACGCCACTTTTACTGACGTTGGCGAGCAGGATCTGGTTAAGGAAGATATTGCCAAAACCCACCGGCAAGAACATGTACGGCGTGATCAAACCGAAGGTCATGACGCAGGCGATCAGGCGACGGTCGATTTTCAGTTTGGTCAGCACATACAACAGCGGCGGAACCAACAGCGGGATAAAGGCGATATGGATCGGCAGAATATTCTGCGATGAAATAGCCACCACCAGCAGCAAGCCGATCAACAACCACTTGACCCGATTGCCACCCACGGCCTGCTGCTTGTTGACCATGCGCAGTGCTTTGTCGGCCATGGCATGTGCCAGGCCCGACTTAGCAATGGCTACAGCGAAAGCGCCCAGCATCGCGTAGGACAAAGCGACCTGAGCACCACCACCCAAGCCGCCATTAAACGCATTGAGCGTCGCCTCGATACCCAGCCCGCCGACAAGGCCACCCACAAGGGCACCCACAATCAGTGCGATAACCACATGCACACGGGACAAACTGAGCACCAGCATGATGCCGACCGCGGCAATTACTGCATTCATCATTACAACCTCATAGCGCGCGCCACGATAAAAACACCGTAAAGCGGAAAATTTCGGGCAAAAGAAGACTGTTCCAATCGCAGGATCTGGAAAGGTGGACATATTTGGGGGCGCACACTTTGCAGCACCATCAGCGCCTTGTCAAAGCGCATGCCAAAGGCCACCGGGCAATCTGTTTGAAACGGCCTTAACCCTAGTATTTAAAGGGCTAAATCGATTTTTTAAAGTCCGGGTAAAACGTTAAAAACTGTGGTTTTGGCGTAAAGAAAATTCCATAGCAGCCGCTAACAGACAAAGCCTCTTTTTAGGATGTCTCCATGTCGCTCAGACAGCTTTCCATTCAATGGAAAATCACCCTTCTTGCCGGACTCAGCCTGATCGGCGTTGTCACGCTGCTGGTGGGGCTTTCTCTCTATCGCATGAATCACACTGCCGATCTGGTGGAGGCATCCAGCTCACAGATGCTCAATGAGGCTGCACAGGCCCGCATTGAAGCGCAGGGTGAAGCCCAGGCACTGGCAATCAGCCGCCAGTTTATGGACGCCTACCAGTACGGAAACGGCTTCGCCCGCCAAGTCCTGTTTTTGCGTGAGCAATCGGAAAAACGCTTTCTGGATGCTTTCGACCTGCGTGAAGACCTGACCCGCCAGGTCAAGGCCGCGCTGCAAGCCAATCCGGACTTGCTGGGCCTGTCGCTGGTGTTTGAAGCCAACGCGCTGGATGGCAAGGACCAACTGTTCGACCATCAAAAAGAGCTGGGCAGCAACGACAAGGGCCGTTTTGCCTTGTACTGGTCGCAACCGACGCCAGGCAAACTGACCTCGATGGCACTCCCCGAGTCAGACATGGCCGATACCAGCACCGGGCCCAGCGGTCAGGCCAACAACACATGGTTCACCTGCCCCCGCGTCACGCGCAAACCGTGCATTATCGAGCCTTACTTTTATCAAATCGACGGGCAGAACGTACTGCTGACCAGCATCGTTTTCCCGCTGATCGTCGATGGTAAAGTCATCGCCTCGCTGTCGGTAGATATCAACCTCAACAGCTTGCAGGCTATCAGCCTGCACGCCAGCCAGAAACTCTACAACGGCGAAACTCGGGTGGGCATTATCAGCTCGGCCGGCATTCTGGCCGGTTTCAGCGCCGATGCCAGTAAACTTGCCCAACG
Source organism: Pseudomonas fragi (assembly GCF_002269505.1). Taxonomy (GTDB): domain Bacteria; phylum Pseudomonadota; class Gammaproteobacteria; order Pseudomonadales; family Pseudomonadaceae; genus Aquipseudomonas; species Aquipseudomonas fragi_D. The sequence goes on from NZ_NQKQ01000023.1 coordinate 79,190, forward strand.
TCTCGATCAGGTCGACAGCAACGATGGCACGGCCCTGATCCGGATGATGGCCAGCGGTGATCAGGTACAAAGCATCCGCAGCCAGCAACGCCTGAAGGTGCTCACGCCCTTCCTGCCAATTCCGGGCAGCAAGCCGTGGGGCGTGCTGCTCGACGTACCTGAGAAGGTTCTGGTCGGCCCGGCCCGGGCGTTGCAAGCCGAACTGGACGAGCGCAACAAAGCCGGGGCCTTGACCGAGCTGGCCTGGGGCTCACTGGCCGCAATTATCGGCTTGCTGCTGGTGTGGATGCTGGCTCGCAGTGTTACCCGGCCAATCCTCGGCGTGGCCAATATGCTGGAAGACATTGCCAGCGGTGAAGGCGATCTGACCCGCCGCCTGGCCTACGATAAGAAAGATGAATTGGGACAACTGGCCAGCTGGTTCAACCGTTTCCTCGACAAACTGCAACCGACCATTGCCGAAGTGAAACGCTCGGTACAGGACGCACGCAGCACAGCCGACCAGTCGGCAGCCATTGCCACCCAGACCAGCGCCGGTATGGAGCAGCAATACCGCCAGGTCGACCAGGCCGCTACAGCTTCCCATGAGATGAGCGCAACGGCCCAGGATGTCGCCCGCAGCGCTGCCCAGGCGGCCCAGGCGGCCCGTGATGCCGACCAGGCTACACGCCAGGGTTTGACCATCATCGATCGCACCACCAGTAGCATTGACCACCTGGCTGCCGACATGAGCGTGGCCATGACTCAAGTCGAAGGGCTGGCCGCCAACAGCGAAAAAATCGGTTCGGTGCTGGAAGTTATTCGTGCAATCGCCGAGCAGACCAACCTCCTCGCCCTCAACGCGGCCATCGAAGCCGCACGTGCAGGGGAAGCCGGACGTGGTTTTGCGGTGGTAGCAGATGAAGTTCGCAACCTGGCACGTCGCACTCAGGAATCGGTTGAAGAAACCCGTCAGGTCATCGAACAACTGCAAGCCGGCACTCAGGAGGTGGTCAGCTCCATGAGCAACAGCCATCGCCAGGCCCAAGACAGTGTCGAGCAGGTGGGGCAAGCGGTCACGGCCTTGCAGCAAATCGGTGATGCGGTGACCGTAATTACCGACATGAATCTGCAAATTGCCAGTGCGGCAGAGGAACAGAGTGCCGTCGCCGAAGAGATCAACAACAACGTAGCCACCATTCGCGATGTAACGGAGTCTTTGTCGGAACAGGCCAATGAATCTGCGCGGGTCAGCCAGTCCCTCAACTCGCTGGCCAACCAGCAGCAAAAATTGATGGATCAGTTCCGCGTTTGATTGTCAGGGCGATGCCGGCTTTACGCCGTCGTCGCCCTTTGCTTATGCGCCGGTAGCTTGATTCTCACCAGCAACCCGCCCAACTCACCCGTCTCAAGCTGTAACGCCCCACCCCACGCATCGACAATGTCGCGCACGATCCCAAGACCCAGACCGTGACCGCTGGCTTGCTCGTCCAGGCGCGTCCCACGGCTGAACACCTGAGCTCGCTCCGCTTCAGGGATGCCCGGGCCATCATCCTGTACTTCAATCAAAAACCCGTCGATGGTTTGGCAAATACTCAGTTCAACCCGGGAGTCCGCCCATTTACAGGCGTTATCCAGAAGATTGCCGAGCAACTCGAGCATGTCTTCCCGATCCCAGGGCAACAGCAGCCCCGGCGCAACGTTGTGCGTCAGTTGCAGATGCTCGCCGTGAATCATCCCCAGGGTCGACAGCAGCCCCGGCAACTCTGCATCCGCATCGAATTGCGCACCCGGCAAGGCATCACCCGCAAGTCGCGCACGGTTGAGCTCGCGGCTCATGCGTTGCTGTATCTGCTCCAACTGCTCACGCAATGTGGTTTGTATCTGAGGATAAGCTGCAAGCCGCGGATCGTTGACCAAGCTGATCAACACCGCTAGCGGCGTTTTAAGTGCATGCCCCAGGTTGCCCAGCGCGTTGCGCGAGCGCTTGAGGTTGTCTTCGGTATGGGCCAGCAAGTGGTTGATCTGCGTCACCAGCGGCTCAAGCTCAATGGGCACCCGTGCATCCAGCTGTGAACGCTGTCCAGACTGAAGTTGAGAGATTTGTTGGCGTGCCCTTTCCAATGGGCGCAAGGCACGACGGACAGTGACACGCTGCAGCAGCAAAATCACGATCAGGGCCAAAACCCCCATGCCAAGGCCGATCCTCTGAACTTGACGAAAGCTTTCTCGTATCGGCGTGTAGTCCTGAGCCACCGTAATTGAAACTGCCTGGCCAAGTCGCTGATAGTCACTGCGCAAAACCAGCAGCATCTGCCCTTCCGGGCCAGGTTGTAACTCTCGGTTCAAGCCCGGCTGATCGGGGCGCGGCAATTGCGCGTCCCACAGCGAGCGTGAACGCCAGTGAGTGTCACCGAATTCAATACTGAAATAGTGCCCCGAAAAAGGCCGTTGATAGGCTGGCGACAAACGCCGCTCATCCAGCTGCAAGCCTTGGGGGCCACGGCTCAAGGCAATCAGCAAGTTCTCGCTGTCGTTTTGCAGGCCTGACTCCAGATAACGTTGAAGGCCATTTTCAAACAACCAGAGACTGACCTGACCTACCACCAGGCCGGCAATCAAAAGCACGCTGACCAACCCCAGGCTCAAGCGCCTCTGAATGGATTTCACTGACTGACCGCGCCGAACATATACCCCTGACCACGGCGGGTTTCGATGACTGTGCGCCCAAGTTTACGACGCAGATGGTTCACATGAACCTCAAGCACATTGGAGTCACGTTCGGTCTCGCCGTCATAGAGATGTTCAGCCAGGTGGCTTTTGGAAAGGATCTGTTGCGGGTGCAACATGAAATAGCGCAACAGCCGAAACTCGGCAGCGGTCAGCTGCACCTCTGCCCCGTCCTGAATGACACATTGACGACCCTCATCCAGTTGCAGCCCGGCAGACTGCAATAAAGGCTGATTCGACTGCCCGTGGGAGCGACGCAACAACGCCTGCACCCGTAACTGCAGCTCTTCAGGATGAAAGGGTTTGGTCACGTAATCATCAGCGCCGGCTTTAAGCCCGTCTATGCGCTCTGACCATGAACTGCGTGCAGTCAGAATCAGTACAGGCGTGGCCAGGCCTTGTGCTCGCCACTGCTTGAGTACTTCGATACCAGGCATTCCGGGCAAGCCCAGATCAAGAATAATCAGGTCATACGGCTCACTCTGCCCCTGATAAAGGGCATCACGGCCATCGGCCAGCCAATCAACTGCGTAGCCCAGACGCGTCAAACCGGCCATCAACTCATCTGCCAAAGGAACGTGATCTTCAACCAGCAGCAACCGCATTAATCATCCACCTCGTCTTTGAGCAACTGGCCATTACTGGCGTTTAGCTTGATCTCGCGCACTACGCCACTGGTCGTCAGCAACTCAACCTCGTAGACATAAATATCGTCATCTTCCTCCAGTTCTACCTCCAGCAACTTTGCGCCAGGGTGTCGCTCCAGGGCTTTTTGCAGCAGTTGCTCCAGGGGCTGAATAAGTCCTTGCTCCCGCAAACGTAATGCCTCGTCTTGCCCCAGGTCTCGCGCAATGGCCAGGGAGCAGAAAGCACAGAGCACAAGTACGACAAATCCGCCAACTCGAAGGTTCACTGTCATCACTTACCTCTATAGCCTCCGTTGCGCGTCATTCTTGCGATATCAAAAGGTCGGAGCATAACGCCACTGGCTTAATTGAAACTGAATTGGCTGTCACGATACCGCATGGCTGGAGGTATACACCTGCTGCGGGCGTTAACTGTTAAACTGCGCCCCTGCATTTATCGCTCAGGCGATAGTCACCTTTTCAGAGCTATAAATATTGTGGAAATTTTCAAAGAGTTTACCTTCGAATCTGCGCACCGCCTGCCTTACGTTCCTGAAGGCCATAAATGCGGCCGCCTGCACGGTCACTCCTTCAAGGTTGCTATTCATCTAAGCGGCGACATTGACCCGGCAACGGGCTGGATCCGTGACTTTTCGGAAATCAAAGCGATTTTCAAACCGCTTTATGAGCTGCTTGATCACAACTACCTCAACGACATTCCTGGCCTGGAAAACCCGACCAGCGAAGTTCTGGCCAAGTGGATCTGGCAACAGCTCAAGCCTTTGCTTGCAGAACTGTCGGCAATTCGTATTCATGAAACCTGCACCAGTGGCTGTATTTACTACGGCGATTGAGTCCCAGGCTCTAAAAAACCACCTTGCGAGGTGGTTTTTTTTGCCCTGATGAAAGCAAGGGCAGCGGATAAATGGCCACAGAATGCGCCGAAACTTTTCTCGGCGCAAAAACAAACCCCCTGTCTGCGTTAGCAGACAGGGGGTTTGGAATTTAATCTTGA